>BGOS01000016.1 GCA_003569365.1 Anaerolineaceae bacterium | reverse complement strand
GCTGGGCCACCCGCCGGAGGCATTGCGCATTGTGCCGGCAGCAGATGGCCTCAGCGTGGCACCCGCTGCCCTGGCCGCTGCCATTGATGAGCACACCGCGCTGGTGATGCTCTCGCATACTGCATTCAAGAGCGGCTTCGTGCATCCGCTGGCAGAAATAACCGCGCTGGCACACGCGCGCGGTGCGCTGACGCTGTGGGACCTGAGCCACACAGTGGGCGCAGTGCCGGTGGAGCTGCATGCAGCGCATGCAGACCTGGCAGTGGGCTGCAGTTACAAGTACCTCAATGGCGGCCCGGGAGCACCGGCTTTCCTGTATGTGCATGAAGATTTGCAAGCGCGCCTGCAAAACCCCATTCAGGGCTGGATCGGGCAGCTTGACCCGTTTGCGTTTGAGCCGGATTATGTGCCACAGACAGATCTGCGCAAATTCCTAACCGGCACGCCGCCCGTGCTTTCCTTGATGGCGATTGAGCCCGCCCTGGACTTGCTGCTGGAAGCCGGCTTGGCGCGCGTGCGCGCGAAATCCATGCGCCAAACCGAGTACCTGGTGGCATTGTGGGAGCAGCAGCTGCAGCCGCTGGGCTACCGGCTGCAATCACCGCGCAATCCGCAGCAGCGCGGCTCGCACATCTCGCTTGGCCATGAGCACGCGCTGGGCATTGACCGCGCGCTGATTGAAGAGCTGAACGTGCTGCCGGATTTCCGCGCGCCGGACAACCTGCGCCTTGGCATTGCACCGCTCTACAACACATTCAGCGAGCTGCATGCTGCCGTGCAGCACATGCGCACTGTGGTGCTGGAGCAACGCTACCTCAAATACCAGCAGCAGCGCCCGCTGGTCACCTAAGGAGCCGGCGCCAGCCCAGCCACCCGCATGAGCATCAGCACCACAGAGATGATGGCAGTGCTGCAGCCGGTGCACGTCTTCCGGCTGCTCAAACCGCCGGCGCTGCAAGCGCTGGCCGCGCTGTGCGAGGTGCATGAATTTGCCGCCGGCGAGGTGGTGGTTACCGCCGGCGCTGCAGCCAACTTTTTATTCATTGTGGCTTCCGGGCGCGTGGCCGTGGGCACCGGCAAACCCGCTGCGCAAGTGCTTGCCGAAAACGATTATTTTGGCGCAGAGGCTGCGCGCCCCAACGGCCGCCATCCGGCCGCAGCCACACCGTTGGAGCCAACAGTACTGCTGGCGCTGCCGGCGCCTGCGCTGCAAAAACTGCAGCGCGCGCACCCTTCCGTAAAAGACGCCTTGTTGGTAAAGCGCGCTAGCGCAGCCTTGCTGCGCCGCCGGCGCTACGCCGCGTGGCTGCGCGACAACGAGAATGTGCAGCTAGTCTGCCGCACACACTGGGCTTGGCTGGCAGCGCGCATCTGGCAGCCCGGATTGCTGCTGGTGGCAGCGCTGGGTGCCGCTTGGCTGCTGCGGCGGCTGGCCATAGATGGCTGGCCTGCGCTGCTGCTGGGCAGCGCGCTCGCACTTTTGTGGCTGCTGCTGCTGTACGTGGACTGGCTGGACGACACCTATGTGATAACCGACAAGCGCATCATCAGCGACCAGCGCCTGCTGCTGCTGTACCGCACGCGCACAGAGGTGCCGCTGCAGCGCGTGCGCTCGGTGGATCTGGAGCAGGGCTTCATTGAGCAGCTGCTGAACGTGGGCGACGTCAGTGCGCGCACACTGGCTGGCATCGTGCACTTCCCGAACATTCAGGCGCCGCAGGCCGTGCGCGAGATCATTAATGAGCTGGTGCAGCGGGCGCAAAGTGCGCAGCGCAAAGCGCATGAGCAATCCCTGGTGCAGTCCGTGCGCGTGGGCATCGGCTGGCAAACAGAGCCGGCAGCAGAAAAACCAGCCGCGCTGCCAAAACCGCAAACCTCCCTGCTGCGCAGCGTGGGTGCATTCTTGATCAGCTTGCTGCCGGCCTTTACCGAGTACTCCGGCAACACCATCATCTGGCGCAAGCATCCGCTGGTGCTGCTCTCGCGCACGGCGCCGGGCCTGCTGGGCATGCTGCTGTGCGCACTGCTGGCGCTGTTGTTCAGCCAGGCGGGCATGCCCGCCGGCGCATTCGTCAACGGCAGCCTGCTGCTTTTGGCGCTGGCAGCATTTTGCCTGGCCTGGTATTACTATGCAGACTGGCACAACGACACCTACACGCTCACGCCCGACCGCCTGATTGACATGGAAAAAAAACCGCTGCTGGGCAGCCTGATCCAGCGCAGCGCACCGCTGGACAATCTGGTGAATGTGCAGTACTCGCGCCCCGGCTTATGGGCCAGTATTTTTAATTTTGGCACCGTAACAATTGAGACCGGCGGCGAAACCGGCGACTTGGATTTTAAGATGGTGATGGATCCGCTGCTTGTGCAGCAGACAATTTTGAACCGCATGGAGCTGCGCCAGGAGCAGCAGCAGACCGCCGAGCGCGAACGCCGGCGCGCGGAGATGGTGGACTGGCTGAAAGCGTACGCACAGGTGACACAGCCCGCCCCGCCGCCGGCGCAGCCCGGCGCACCCGCCAATTGAAGCCATGGCACTGCGCAATATCATCACCCCGGCCGATGACCGGCTGCGCCGCGCCGCGCTCAAGGTGACCTCCTTCGACAAAACATTCCAGCAGCTGGTGGATGACCTGCTGCTGACGATGCACGCTGCGCCCGGTGTGGGCCTCGCGGCGCCGCAAGTGGGCGAGAGCCTGCGCCTGTTTGTGGCGCACTTGGAACGTGAACCCGCCGCAGCTGATGACGATGACACTGCCACCGCAGCGGCCACGGCACCCGGCCCAGTGCCTGCCGAACCCGCCCCACCCGGCGTGGGGCGCGTGCTGGTAATGGTGAACCCGGAGATTACCCGTTTTTCTGAAGAGCTTGAAGTGGGCACCGAAGGCTGCCTTTCGCTGCCCGGTTTTGCCGGCGATGTGGAGCGCCCGCGCACCATCACAATCAAGTACCGCGACCGCCACAACCAGCCGCACAAGCTGCACACCCACGGTTGGATGGCGCGCGTGCTGCAGCACGAATACGATCATTTGGAAGGCGTGCTCTTTATCGACCGGGCTCTGGATGTTTGGCGCATCAACACCAAGGATCCGGACGCAGCCTGAAACCCGCCGCCAAAATTAGCAATGCCACCCACTGCGGGCAGCCCGCCACCGCAACCGCACCTCAGCCGGATACTGGAGCGCAACATGCGCACCATTTTGCGACTGCGCAAAAAAGCAGCGCGCCAGCGTGGCATCCAAGACCGCATCGCAGACTTCATTACGGCCTTCTCCGGCAGCATGCGCTTCCTGTGGCTGCATGTGCTCTGGTTTGCAGCGTGGGTCACGCTCAACACCGGGCGCCTGGGCATCGCGCCCTTCGATCCCTTTCCCTACGGCCTGCTCACAATGATTGTGTCGCTTGAAGCCATCTTCCTGGCCACCTTTGTGCTCGTCAGCCAAAACCGCCTCAGCCGCGAGGCGGATTTCCGCGCCGACCTTGACCTGCACATCGGCCTGCTCACCGAGCACGAACTCACGCGCAGCCTGCGCATGCTGGATGCCATTCAAGACAAGCTGGGAATTGCGAACGATGCGGATGCGGAGTTGGCCGAACTGGAACAGGAGACCCTGCCGGAGGATGTGCTGGCCGAGCTGGAGCGCCTGCAACAGCGCGCCGCCCACAAGCTGCCGGAAAGCTAGCTGCTGCTGCGCTGCAAGCTGGCCACTGCGCTGCACGCGCGCCCGCTGCTCAAGTCACTGTGGCGCTTGCGGCGCACCATACATTACTTCGACAACAATGCTGCACTAACCCGCAGTTTTGTTGTGGGGTAAAGCAGATGCCGGTGCCAGCGAGTCGTACCACCTGAACCCTAGCTGGCCAAGCACAGCGCCCGCGGCTCCCAGCACCAAGCCGCCAACTGCATCTGAGGGCCAGTGCACGCCACCGGCCACGCGCGCAAACGCCACCACCAGGGCTGCACAAAAAAACAGTCCACCCGCGCGCCGGTTGCGAAAGAAAATACTGACGGCCATCGCAGAGAAAAAAGTGCTGTGCGCTGAAGGGAATGCGCCATTTTGATCAGACACGGCAATGATTGGCACAATGCCGAGCACAAGGATCGGGCGTGCCACGAACAACCATGCCTTCAAGACCCATGCGAACCGCCACACCACAATCCCTGGCAGGAAAATGCGCACCAGCGAGCGCGGCATTTCGTGGTGCGCGCGCACGAACCATTCGTATAGCGCAGCGACTGCACAGACCACATACGGCAGCTGCACGCCCAAAAAAACCGTGAACTGTTGGGTCCAGCTGTTTGTAGTTGCAAGCTGGAACAACATTGTGAACAGTTGCCGGTCTAACACCTGCCAACCTTACTCTACACTCCAGCTGCCGGCAAGCTGCCCACGCGCCCGGTTGCGGTTTGCGCACCAGCCGGGGTGCTGCAGCGCCGCACTTCCGGCACCGCGTTATGTCAGTGCGCGGCTGGAAAAGTTTTCACACTCCGCGCATACGGCGGCCGGCACCAGCCCCCAACGAATGAAGAAGCCAAACACAAAGCAGCCGGCACAGAAGCCCAATGCCGTCTCCAAGCTGGCAAACAGCACCAGCACTGCAATCAAGATCTTGGCAGCGCCGGCCAGCTGCAAGCCCCAGTGCAGCCACAGCGCGCCACCGGAAAACAACAAACCAACAAATTGCGCAAAGCGCTTGGGCGGCCCCGCCACCGGCCGAAAGGGATTGCCCAGCGCCGGAATTAGGACGCGGGTAGCCAGCCAGCCGGCAGCACTCAGCCGCGGGCCGGCCAGCACCCGCGCCAGAAAACCAGCCGCCAGCAACGGCAGCAGCCACGCCGCATCGTCAACCAATACCCACAGCCCCATCAAAACCACCATGCCGGCTACCAGCCGCGCTGCGTAATCATTCACGGGGTTGGGAAAACTAAAGACCTTTGCGGTCCAGGATGGTTGTTGAACGGTCATTGCAATAAGCTCCTTCCAGAAATAAAAAACCCCCATGGTTGGTTTCCATGGGGGTGTTACATAGCGCGTCGCGAAACAAACAGCGAAAGACTATGGCGCCCCAATGCAGGTGCTACAGAAGCAAGCCTCAAGCGCCAATCTATTCTTCCCGAACATAGGCAGGATAGTACCATACAAATCTGGGATCTGCGGGGCGGGCGGCGTGCTTCCGGCGCACAGTTGGCGGGCAAACCAACAGTGGCGCCGATGCAACACGCAGATTTTTCGTGGCCGAGCCCCGCAGTTCCCCACTTAGGAATGAAACGCGCAAGCAGCAGGCACTTGCAGGTAGTTTAAGCAGTCTGACTATCTCCAAAATAAATGATATAACGGTAATCTTCCGGCCAAAATTTAGGACCCAGCATGGAAATTATTGCTAGAAAATCAGCCCCAGCTCTGGGCAAGTTCCGATTTATCGGGCTCAACAAGATTCTTTTGCCTGGTTGTATTCTCTTGTGTGCGGGCATGTGCATGCCGGATGCGCAGCGCTTAAGCACTGCGGCAACTACCCGTCCTTCACATTCCACAGGCTCGGCACATAAACCAGCTCCAGCCTTGCCGATGGCAGGCTTGAACTCCGGCAGCAGATCTTTCGCCCGGATAGCTGGCTTGGCAAGCCCGCCGTCAGCCATGCGCACCATTGCTGCCCGCTTGGCACCGGCAGCCGGTTCTGGCGTGCTCCCAACTTTTATGCGCGCTACCAGTCGAGTGGAAAACTCAAGCCAGCAGCCTGCCGCCCGCCATGCCGCCAGCGCCCCGGTGGTGGTGTCTGTGACGGCAGCAAGTGCCTATGTGCGCGCTAAACCAGCCACCTATGGCACAGTACTGGGCGCAGTTTTCAGGGGTGACAAATTAACCGTGCTCGGGGTCACCAACGACGGCTTCTGGCTGCGCGTGGATGTTCCCAAATTTGGCACCACTACATGGATCGCCACAAGCGTGGGTACGGTAACCGGCGATCTTGCAAAAGTTCCGCGGATAGGCAGTGCTGCAGCCGCGCCAGCAGCGGCAGCTGCTTCTGTGCCAAGCGCACTGGCACAGGCGCCAAGCGTCGCGACCGGCGGCATGCGCATCTATCCCAACCTGCCGTACGATCAAGTGGCAGCCGCCAACCCGCGGCAAAGCCTTGACCTCTACGTGCCAGCAAGCTCTCAGAAACATGGGGTGATCATTTATGTACATGGGGGCGGCTGGTCTGGTGGTGACAAGTCAGAGGTGGGCCTAAAAGGCCAGGCTTTTACGGCCGCCGGCTATGTGTTTGCAAGTGTCAACTATCAGCTGCTGCCCGCGGGGGCACACCCAAACAATGTTAAGGATTTGGCAAAAGCCATCAGTTGGATCCAAAAGCATATTGAGCGCTATGGCGGTAATTCAAAGCGCTTGTTCCTGCTGGGCCATTCGGCTGGTGCCCAATTGGCGGCGCTTGTTGCAACAGATGAACGCTATCTGGCTGCCGAATCTCAGCCCCTTTCGATCATCAAAGGCGTTGTGGCGCTGGATGGCGGTGCCTACGACATCCCCCTGATCATGCGGCACTACACCGACCGCAATAATGTCTACGCACTGGCATTTGGCCCCAAATATTCTCCGGTTTGGGACGATGCATCCGCGGTAAATCATGTGGCACCCGCCAAAAACATTGCGCCCTTCCTGCTTGTGCATGCGCACCTGAATGCGTTCCGCAAACAGCAAGCAGTAAGCCTCGCCAGCAGTTTGAAGTCAGCCGGCGTCCACGCAGACCTGCTCGACATTCCAGACCGCACCCACTCCACACTTTCCGATCTGCTGGGCAGTGCAGGCGACCGGACAACCAAAGCAATTCTGGAGTTTTACAACTCCCTAAATTAGAACCCAAACTAGGGATCTTCGGCTGTCCAGCACAATCCGCGCCGTTGAAGTTTCCATCTGCCGCCAAGATATACTTGCTTGGGAAAGTTGCACCTTCGCATACCCGCCTTCCGCAAGTCCATACCTTCATTACAAGCAAGCAAGCCCCGGCATGCCAGCAGCCACACTGCCAACGCTCCAATCTGCCGACACGCCAGATAAATTTCTGCTGCCGTGGATCGGGAGCGTGCCATCACCGCTGCCGGCTGGCACTGATGCAAAACCCGCAGTAGTTCTGCCGCCATACATCACAGCTGCCGGCCGCGACCTGCGCATCGACCTTTTGCGCGGGTATTTTGCGCTGGCGATGATCATCGACCATGTGCTCGGTGTCTCACCGCTGTGGCTGATCACCGGTGGCAACCGGTTTTTTACCTCCGCAGCGGAAGGCTTTATTCTCACCTCCGGCCTGATGGCCGGCCTGGTTTATCACCGGGTGGTACAGCAAGCCGGCTTGGTTGCAGCCGTTCAAAAAATCATGCTGCGCATGATTGCGCTGTACCTGCTCACTGTGGCCATGACCCTGCTGATAGTACCGGTGTCTGAAGTCTTCGGGCTGCGCTGGGCGCAAGGGCTGGACCTTTCAGACCCGGTAACTTACTTGTTGAACGTGCTGACCTTGCATCGCACTTACTACCTGGCCGATGTAATGCTGCTTTACACAGTGTTCTTCATGATTACGCCGGTTGCGCTGTTTATGCTGGAACGAGGCTGGACCGCATGGCTGCTCGGTGTGTCTGTGGCAATCTGGGCGCTGCACCAGATTGTGCCGGATGCGGTAACGGTCATGTGGCCCATCGCCGGCAACTACCTGTTTGAGTTTTCCGCCTGGCAACTTTTGTTTTTTGGCGGGCTGGCACTCGGCTACAAGCGCAACAGCATGGGAGCGCCAACAACCCGTGGTGCCCGGCGCCTGCATTGGATAACCGGAGCGGGTACGCTGGCGCTGCTTCTGTTGTGCGCCGCAATGTACCTGCCGCCAAGCAGGTTGCCCGCCCCGATCCGGGACCTAAGTGGCACAATCAGTGAAGCTGAGTTCTGGCTGCAAATAAATGTATTCGGGAAATCAGACTTGCAAGTGGGGCGCCTGCTTGCTTCGGCAGTGGTCTTTACTTTCATGTTCCTATGCCTCACCCGCTGGTGGAAGTACCTGCGCCACGCCCGCGGCTTGCTGGCGCCGCTCGGGCAGAATGCACTGTACGCCTTTGCATTGCACGCAGCAGTGGCAGTGGGCGCACAGCTGCTGCTTACGCCACTAGGGGTGGACTATGTTAGCCCGCCCGCCATCAACGCTGCTTTCCAGATTGCTGCCGTGGCGCTGATCTGGGTGCTGGCGCGCAGCCGGTTTCTAATGCCCACACACAGAACGCTCCCATTCTGGTACGCCAGTCCGGTCATGATGGTGCTCGCCTCACTTGTATTTCTGCCACTGCTGCGGGTGCAACCGGTGCTTGCGCAGCCCTTGGAGCTTGATCCGAAAGTTATTGCGCGGGCAAAAGCTTATGGCACCGTGATTGCCGCCATCGCTGTGCCGGCAACTGGCACAGCGATGGCGCAGGCCACCCCCGCCAGCAGTGATATCTCAATCGCCATTGTGGCAACTCAAGCGCCGCCTGCCACTCTAATTCCGCCAATCCCCAAACCTGCCGCGCAAACAGATGCGCAACCGACGCTTGTAGTTGAGCCAGAACTTACTGCTGCACCTGCCACAGCCCAGACGCCGCTGGAATTTCCGCCGCTGCCGCCGGATGACCAGACCTTGGTAAGCGAGTATGTAGGCAACCTAAAGGGGCGCGCCTATGCCCGCAGCATGTACAGCCCGCTCCTTTACCGTGACATGATCTACTGGATCTACCTGCCGCCCGGGTACGGGGATACTGACCGGCGTTATCCCGTGGTCTATGCACTGCATGGTGGCGGCGGGCTGCAGGACGAGTGGGCTGCGTATGGTCTATTTGACATGGCAGACCGGGGCATGGCCGCCGGCGCCTTAATGCCGTTCATCATCGTACTGCCGCATGGCGAGCGCAGCTACTTCACCAACTGGGCCGCCAATGACCCGGCTTGGGGTGAATACCTCGCATACGAAATAGTGGGGGAAGTTGACCAGAACTTTGGCACCGTGCGTTCCCCGGCCGCGCGTGCGGTCGGCGGACTTTCAATCGGCGGCTGGGGTGCCCTGCACCAGGGCTTCACATACCCCAATGTGTTTGGCGTGGTTGCTAGCAGCAGCCCCAGCTTGTATGAAGGCACAGAAGAACTGAACTTCCTGGGGACCGGCGCCGAGTTCACCAGTAAAGATCCGGTGGTGCTTGCCCAAACAGCGCCAGGTGCAGCCTCCCTGAAGATTTGGCTGGACATTGGCGAACAAGATCCGTGGGTGGGCACATTGACCGCGATCCACAATTCGCTCACTGACCGCAAAATTCCGCACGAATGGCATCTCTATCCGGGCTTTCATGGGCCGGTGTACTGGGTGCAGCATGTGCCGGACTACCTGCGGTTTTACTCCCAAGCACTGGCGGGCGGCTGAAAAGATACATTTACCAAAAATTAAACACTGCGACGCACACCATTCGAACCGCAGCAACTGCTGCCCGCTGTTAGCTGAGTTTCATAAGCCCGCACTCCCAGCGCGCGTCGCCTTGCATATTGCCGAACTAAACCACCTGACAGGCACTTGCCAGCCGCAAAGCAGTTGGCCGGCACCATCCGGCACGACACCCACCGCTCACCAAAGCCAATCGGTCGTGTGACAGACCACATTGTCATGACTGCAGTCGGCCCCCGCTTGAATATATAATCCACTCGCATGCAAGCGCGTGTTTCGATCGCATTGCGCTGATAAATCCGCAGCCAATACAAGCAGGGGAGTTCAACATGAGTAACCGCCTCGCGTGGGGAATTTTGGCAACCGGCAGCATTGCCGGCACTTTTGCAAAAGGTGTTGCCAAATCTCAGCACGGCCGGCTTGCTGCCGTTGGCAGCCGCTCGCAGGCAAGCGCCGCGCGCTTCGCGGCCGAGTTTGGGGTGCCTGTGGCCCATGCCAGCTACGCCGCTCTGCTGGCAGACCCGGCAGTGCAGGCGGTCTACATTGCCACGCCGCACCCGCAGCACTGTGAGTGGGCAATCCGCGCAGCGCAGGCGGGCAAGCACATCCTGTGCGAGAAACCGCTGGGCCTGAACCATGCCGAAGCCATGGTGATGGCCGAAGCCGCGCGCGCAAACGGCGTATTGCTGATGGAAGCATTTATGTACCGCTGCCACCCGCAAACAGAAAAGATTGTGGAGCTGGTGCGCAGCGGGGCGCTCGGCACCGTCAAGCTGGTACAGGCAGCGTTCGGTTTTTACACAGACCCGGCAGCCGGCGGCCGGTTATGGAACAACGCCGGGGCCGGCGGCGGCATCCTGGATGTGGGCTGCTACCCGGTTTCTTTCGCGCGCCTGATTGCAGGCGCCAGCAGCGCACTGCCCTTTTTAAATCCGGAAAGCGTCAGCGGCAGTGCGCGCCTGCACCCGGCCACTGGCGTTGACGACACCGCAGCGGCCACGCTGCAATTTGCCAACGGCATGATCGCCCAGGTTTCCTGCAGTGTCGGCCTCGACCAGGACAACTCCGCACGCATCTACGGCACCAAAGCCATGCTGCACATTCCGCAGCCATGGGTGCCGCCGGCTGAAGGTGCGGCCAGCACCATGTTTCTGCACGCCGCTGGCAGCGCGCAGGAGATTGTGTGCACCACGCCCGGCAACCTTTACGGCCTCGAAGCGGATGCGGTGGCACTGGCACTGGCTGCGGGCCAGCGCGAAGTTGCAGCGGTGACGGTTGCAGACACGCTCGGCAATATGGCCGCGCTTGACGCCTGGCGCAACGCTGCCGGCCTTGTGTATGCGCAGGAAACACCAGAGCAGTTCACCCACACGCACGCGCGCCGGCCGCTGCGCCGCCAGCCGCATGCGGTCATTCCGCACGGCACCATTGCCGGCTTGGCAAAGCCGGTGGCGCGGCTGGTAATGGGCTGCGACAACCAGGCCAGCATGCCGCATGCTGCAGCAATCTGGGATGACTACTACGAGCGCGGCGGCAATGCTTTTGACACCGCCAATATTTATGCAGGCGGGCTGCAAGAGCGCCTGCTGGGCCAATGGCTGCGCAGCCGCGGCGTGCGCGAAACAACAACGGTGATTGCGAAAGGCGCGCACACGCCGCTTTGCACGCCAGAGTGGGCTTCACGCCAGCTGGAGGAATCGCTTGACCGGCTGCAAACCAGCTACGCCGACATCTACCTGCTGCACCGCGACAACCTGGCTGTGCCGGTGGGTGAATTTGTGGATGTGCTCAACATGCACGCGCGCGCGGGCCGCATGCATTTATTTGGCGGCTCCAACTGGTCCATCGAGCGCATCAGCGCCGCCAACCGCTACGCCAAGCGCAAAGGCCTGCAGGGCTTTAGCGTGATGAGCAACAACTTCAGCCTGGCGCGCATGGTGGAGCCGGTGTGGGCTGGCAGCATCTCGGCTGCCGACCCGGCCTCGCGCCGCTGGCTGGCCAAGCAGCAGCTGCCGCTGCTGGCGTGGTCAAGCCAGGCGCGCGGCTTCTTCACGGAGCGCGCCGGCGCCGACAAGCTAGGCGATGCGGAGCTGGTGCGCTGCTGGTACGCGGATGACAACTTTACGCGCCGCGAGCGCGCGCTGCAGCTGGCACAAACAAAACAGGTTGCGCCCATCGCAATCGCGGCCGCTTACGTGCTTGCGCAGCCCTTCCCCACGTTTGCGCTGATCGGGCCGCGGCTGATAAGCGAGACCGTGAGCTCACTGGAATGCGTGGGCGTGCAGTTGTCCGCGCGCGAGCTGGCGTGGCTGAACCTGGAGCGTGATGTTATTTAGCGCCGCCTTGCGACGGCGACGGGTTGCAAACGGTTTGGCGCAGCGCACATAAGATTGCGGTGGAACAAGTGTTGCGCAGCCATGTGGCCGCCGCTGCGCCCGGCTGGCTGCTAACGCGCAAACATGCTGCGAATAACAAAGCCCACGTTCGCGGGCCGCTCTGCGAGGCGGCGCATGTACCACGGAAACCAAAATGCGCCGTAGGCAATCAGCACACACACACGCACGCCGGCCTGCACCAGACGCAGCTGCTCCGCGCGCTGAATGCCGTACAGCATGTGCACCTCCAGCGCGCTGTCCGCCACGCCGATGGCTTTGCAGTGCGCCCGGATGCGCGCAATCAGCACGGCATCATGCGTGCCAAACACCGCGCGGAATGCAGCCGGCCGCCCCAGCGGCGCCAGCATTGCCACCGCAATCCGAAAAAAGTTTTCGTCCACATCCGCCTTGCGCGGAAACGCCAGCGCCGGCGGCTCACTGTACGCGCCTTTTACCAGCCGCACGCCCACACCCAGCAGCCGCAGTGCGGCCAGGTCATCCATCGTGCGGTGCAAGTACGCCTGCAGGCAAACGCCCACATTGCCAAACTCCGCCTGCAGCCGGCGCACAATTTCAAGCGTCGCATCCACATACGCCGTCTGTTCCATGTCTATCCATAAATAGGAATTAAGCTGGCGCGCGCGTTCGGCCAGCGCCCGCAAGTTCTGGTGGCAGCGCCCGGCATCCATATCCAACCCCAGCTGTGTGGGCTTCACCGAAGGCTCGCTGCCCACCCCGGCGCTGCGGCAGCGCTCCATCGCATCCAAATAGTGGCGCATTACAAAATCCGCCTCGCTCCACTCCGTAACACTCTCGCCCAGGCGCGTGAACACTGTGCCGATGTTGTGCGGCGCCTGCGTTGCGGCTGCGCGCAACATGTCTTCCAGCTCCTCGCCCGGCATGAAGGCACTTACCGCGCGGCGCACAAACCACAGGCGCTGCCCGTGTGCGCGCATCCAGCGATTTTCAGAAATTGCGAGCAGAACGCTGCGCATAATTGGCATGGACGATTCCTCCTGCGCCACCCGCGGCGGCACCTGAACCATGATGTTACCGCACCCGCGCCGCCGCCAAACCGCGCATCCATTACAATGGGGCGGCGCCAGCAACTGCTGCGCATACGCGGTAGCCGGCCCGCCCGCAATAGCTTGCGCAAGGCCGCGCAAACCTACCGGGCGCAAGCATCCACAACCGCCAGCCCACCCCTTTTTCATGCCAGTGCTGATCCAGGACCCGCTGCAAGTTGTGCTGCTCATTGCACTGCTCGGCTTTTTGGTGGGCGCAGCCAAAGGCGGTTTCAGCGGATTGGGAGCGCTGCTGGTGCCGCTGCTCAGCCTGGTGCTGCCAGTCGCCACGGCAGTGGGCGTGCTGCTGCCCATGTTGATGGCCGGCGATGCATTTGCGGTTTATACCTACTGGCAGGAATGGGACTTGCAGCTCTTGCGGCGCATGTTGCTGCCCGGTGCGCTGGGGGCGCTGGCCGGCACCGCACTACTGACGCTGCTGGCGCCCACCGCGTTGCGCCTGGTGCTGGCAATTTTTGTACTGCTACTGATAGGCTACAAGCTGCTAAGCGACCGGCTGCAGCAGTGGCGCTACACCGCCAGCCGCTGGCACGCGCCGGCAGCTGGTGCCCTGGCGGGCCTGGCTTCGGGCTTATTTAACAATGGGGGACCGCCCTTCAACGCTTACATGCTGTTATTGCAGCTGCCCCCGCGGACATTCATTGCAACCGCCACGCTTTTCTTCACCCTGATAAACATAATCAAAGTGCCGGGCTTTCTGTATACCGGAATATTAGATGTGCCGCGCCTGCTTTCGTTGTGGTGGGTGTTTCCGTTCATACCGTTGGGGATAATGGCTGCGCGCTTCCTAGTGGTGCGCCTCAACCAGCTTTGGTTCGAGCGTGTAGTGATGGCCATGCTGCTGTCCGCAGCGGGACTGCTCCTCTGGCAAAGCCGCTAGTGTTCAGCCTGCTACACTTTCACTTGCACCCCGATATTGAAGTAAAACAACCAGCGCGCTCATTATGAATTCACAGCCACGCCGCAACATCTCCACCAACACACCTTGGGAAACCCGCTTCGGCTACAGCCGCGTGGTGGTGGCTGGCGGCATGGTGTTTGTCGCCGGGACGGTGGCCGCAGATCACACCGGCCGCATTCACGCGCCCGGTAATGCAGCTGCACAGGCGCGCTACATCTACGAAAAGATCGGGCGCGCGCTGGAGCAGGCCGGAGCGAGCCTGCGCGATGTAGTGCGCGTACGCGTTTACCTGACAAACATTGCGGACATCGAGGCTGTGGGGCAGGTGCACCATGAATTCTTTGCCGATGTGCGGCCGGTCAACACCACTTTGGCAGTGGCAGCGCTCGCCGCGCCGGAGTGCTTGCTGGAAATTGAGGTGGACGCGGTGCTACCGCTGGCCCCTCTCTGAAAATTATTACGCACCAGCCGCGGTCAAATTAAGCTGCCGGCGTTGATACACCGTGGCGCGCTGCACACAAGCTTCTCCACCCGCGCCGCGCGAAACACCAGCCCCTAACGCCCCTGCGCCACCACCCCGTCCCGCATGCACAGATGCAAATGCATGTGTGCGTTCCCCAAGGGTGGCAGCTGGTGAAGCAGAAGAGTTTCAATTTGTGCCAGAGGCGGCAATGCCGTGCAATTTAAAATATTTTGCAAAAACATAAGACTGTTTAGAGAGCGTATAAGGTTGTGGGCGTGCTACTCAAAAGACATACACTCCTCAGGCTGTGTAAGAAGTTATGTGCACATAGCTAATCAGACAGACACTAGATTTAGAGGAAGATTAGAAAATGAAAAGTTCGAGTATTGTTGTATCCAGTTTACTGGTTCTAACCTTTGTAGTTGCCGCGTGTGCGCCTGCACCGACACCCGCCCCGACCGCGGTGCCGCAACCAACAGCCGCACCGGAACCGACAGCTGCACCTGAGGCGAAGCTTGGGACCATCGTTGACACCGCTGTAGCGGACGGGCGCTTCACGACGCTCGTGGCCGCCCTTACCGCTGCCGATTTGGTTGAGACATTGAGCGGAGCGGGTCCTTTCACGGTCTTCGCCCCGACGGATGATGCCTTTGCCAAGTTGCCCGCTGGCACTGTTGAAGGTCTTCTCAAGCCGGAGAACAAACAAGCCCTGATTGATACGCTGCTTTACCACGTGGTTTCCGGCAAGGTCATGGCTGCGGACGTAACTAGCCTCACCAGCGCGTCCACGGTGCTCGGCAAGGATGTTGCCATCAAAGTTGACATGGGCAAGGTCTACATCAATGATGCCCAGGTGATCATCACCGACATCGAAACATCAAATGGTGTTATTCACGTCGTCGATAGTGTTATTTTGCCGCCTGCGGAAGTCGGCACGATTGTCGACACTGCTGTAGCTGACGGCCGCTTCACGACGCTCGTGGCTGCCCTTACTGCCGCTGATTTGGTTGAAACATTGAGCGGAGCGGGTCCTTTCACGGTCTTCGCCCCGACTAATGATGCCTTTGCCAAATTGCCCGCGGGCACAGTTGAAGGCCTGCTCAAAGCCGAGAACAAACAAGCTCTGATTGACACGCTGCTTTACCATGTGGTTTCCGGCAAGGTCATGGCCGCGGATGTAACCGGCCTTACCAGCGCATCCACAGTGCTCGGCAAGGATGTTGCCATCAAAGTAGACATGGGCAACGTCTACATCAATGATGCTCAGGTGATCATTACCGACATCGTAACATCCAATGGTGTTATCCACGTAATCGACACCGTTATTGTGCCTCCAGCGCAGGTCGGCACGATTGTCGATACCGCGGTTGCGGACGGTCGCTTCACCACCCTCGTAGCCGCTCTACAAGCCGCTGAGTTGGTGGAAACACTGAGCGGAGCCGGTCCTTTCACGGTCTTCGCGCCAACTGACGATGCTTTCGCAAAGTTGCCCGCTGGCACCGTCGAGAATTTGCTCAAGCCTGCCAACATCAAGCAGCTGAAGGACATCTTGTTGTACCACGTGGTTTCCGGCAAGGTGATGGCGGCCGATGTGGTTGGTCTCTCCAGCGCCCCGACAGTGTTGGGCCAGAATTTGAAGATCTCCGAGAACTACGGCAATGTTTACTTGAACGGAACGGTTCAGGTAGTTATCACAGACATCGCGGCCTCCAATGGCGTGATCCACGTGATCGATGCAGTACTACTGCCCAAGTAAACAATCACTTCTCCGCCAGAATGTGGTTTGAAAGAGACCGGGCAGGTAATTTTACCTGCCCGGTTTTTCTTTTTCAATTTCGAAACACCTCGACCAAATTGGGGCTGCCAATCCAGATTACTTTGGTAAAGGATGGAAAATACAAGCCGCAGTCATCTATCGAACAACCCACGTCCGCGGGCTTGCTGCGTTACTTTGCGTAAATTTCAACCTGGCAACGGCTGAGAAACACGCCACAGAGCCAACCGATTAAGGCTGGCAGCTTGGGCAGTACCAGATCGGACGTCCGCCAATTTTGAGCACCTCGATACCCGACCCACAGCGCTTACAAATCTGACGGTGATAGGCGTACAAGCGCTCCTCGGCCTTCATCCGCGAGCGGGTAGCGCCGATCTCGGCCGGGTCAGTGGTGACAATGCGACCCATGCGCTCGCCGAGGCGAAGCAGGCGCACCGTTTCACTCCAGAGCTGAGCAAACTCTTCCTCAGTGAGACTGTTTGCAGGGCGGGCTGGGTGAATGCCACACAAAAATAGCAGTTCCGCCCGATAGACGTTGCCTATTCCGGCCACCACCGATTGATCAAGAACTAAAGCCCCCACAGCGCGCTTTGAATGAGTGAACTTGTCTCGGGCAGCTGCTACATCGGCATCGGAACGCAGCGGGTCGGCGCCGAGCCGGGACCAAATTTGCTCTTGCTCGATCGGGCTGATAATCTCGCAACGAGTGGGCCCAGACAGATCCCAAGCGATGGCTCCGTTCTGTAGGCGCAGGCGCACAGCTCCAACAGGGTCGGGGATTGGCGCTTTCCGGGCGCGGAACTTGCCGATCAGACCAAGATGAACGTGCAGTACCTCTCCCGAGTCAAAATTACAGAAGAGGTACTTGCCCCAAGCGTCAGCACCGAGCAGTGTAAGACCGTCAAGTCTCTCGGCACCGTCTGCAAAACGCCCTTGTGGCGAGGATGCCCGAACAGGTTTGCCAGCAAGTGAACCGTTAAGCAGTCGAGCCAGCCGATGAATGGTGTGGCCCTCGGGCATGCGCTCAGTCTAACGCAGCGCCAGAAATGATTTAGCCAGGGGCTTAGCCCACTTTTTGCACGGCTTGACCAAACATGATGCGGTGGCCATCGGGCGTTTTGACTAGAAACTCACGCATGCCCCAGGGCTGACTTTGTGGGCCGGGGAGGGCCGACAATCCCCGCGCCAAGAAATCCTGATGCAATGCATCGATGTCGTCGACCTCGATGTAGGCGAAGTAGGAGTGATCGTTGATCTGGCTGGCGGGCACTTCGTCGGGGCAGTGACCCAGCATCAGAATGAAGTTGTCGCGTGAGACAAAACACCAGCCCTCGGTTTCGAGATCAATCTCGAAGCCCATACGGTCGCAGTAGAAGGCGACCGAGGCCTGGAGGTCATTGACAGCAAGCACGCTGCGCATCTGCGTTAGTTTTGGCATCTGTTGTCCCTGCTTGAATGCGGATCTGACGGATAAACTATATGGACAGTTGGTGAATGTTTGACGTAGGCGCCAGCGCTAGTGCTAGGCAAACCATCAGTCCGCCGATGGTCCAGCGCTGAAGTTTCAACACTGCACCATAGCGCTCGCAGATGGCCTGCAAAATCGACAGCCCCAGGCCGCTGCCCGGCCCTTGG
Source organism: Anaerolineaceae bacterium (assembly GCA_003569365.1). Classification (GTDB taxonomy): domain Bacteria; phylum Chloroflexota; class Anaerolineae; order Anaerolineales; family UBA11657; genus BD1. The sequence continues at coordinate 140,270 of BGOS01000016.1, read as the reverse complement.
GCGCGACACCAGAGTCGCTCGGTTGCGCGGGACCAATGCAGTTGTTGGCTCGCCGGCATGCGCCAGTATCTGTCGCACCGTCGCTGGCTCTGTGATGAAGCCGACCAGGCGCACCCACGCGCCGCGCCAGCTGCAATGCCAAATTCTAACGCACCACTTGATACGCCGCACTCCGTTCTGGCTGCCAGCGCTGATACACCGCGACCCGCGCAAATCTATCACCACGTGGCACGAGGCGGCGCAAATCTGCATAGCTCTGGCGCACCGCAGCGTACCGCCCGATAGCGCCAACGAACCACCGGGCGCGTTGCCCTTTTCCAACAGTGTTACCTGCCCGCCAAGTTGTTGGGCTTGCAGAGCGGCCACCAATCTTGCCATTCCTGCGCCCACTACGATCACCGATCTCCCTGTTGTCGCGTTCATCGCCACTACTCCACCGGCGCCCCGCAGCCCCAAACACCAACTGCACTCCGCCGGATACATGCGCACTGTCGTCACGCCATACCGCGTCTAGTCATCTATGCTGCCCACTGTCACCAGCCGGGGAGGTTGCGCAGCCGGAATTCAGGCGCCCAGCGAGTATGCGGCTTCCGGATGCTGCCTTGCGTTGCACTAATCGGTGCTGCTCAGAAAATGCGCACGTGCGAGCGCAAGGCGTTTTCGCCAGCTGCGCAGCGCCGTGCCCCAAGCGCGCAAATCACAGCAATCTCAGGCCTTGCGCACCTCGCGCCCCGCATCATCCAACAACCAAGCTGCCTGAATAAAACTCATGCCGTTGCCTTGCCCACCAGACGAGTTATCCCGAAGTTATTAAAAAGCCTTAAACTCCACGCAGGAAACTCAGTCAGTTTGGTTTTCCCAAACAGTTCAATGACCAAACTTCACCGCAGTGTACTCTTGTTGGTCTTTGGACTATCCGGCGCCACCGCTTTGATCTATGAAGTTGTGTGGTCGAGATTGCTCCAGACAATATTCGGCTCTACCCTTTACTCCACATCCACCATCTTTGCGGCATTTTTGCTGGGCTTCTCTATCGGTGCATTTGTACTGCGCAACCAAGCAGACACCACAAATAAACCACTCGTACAGCTTGCACTCATACAGTTCTGCATCGGACTGTACGGAATATCCATCACCACCCTCATTAGCGCCATCAACAGTGTCTACCTTTCCCTCCCACCCAACCAATTCAGCACCCTGCTGCTTTTCTTCACCGTTCTGCTGCCGCCAACAATTCTCTTCGGAGCGATTTGGCCATTTTTGAACAGCCTCCTGATCAGAGAACCGCGAATGGTCGGAAGCAGAAGCGCTGCCCTTTATTCAGTCAGTTCCCTTGGATCCGCGCTTGGAGCTTTTGCAAGCGGCTTCCTTTTAGTGCCCGTATTTGGTTTCAGAACAACTTCCACAATTGCGGGCATGATCAACATCGGGGCCGGAACCCTGCTGCTAATTCTGGCAATGCTGCCCGGACACGGTCCAACCGATGCAAACCAGCACAAACTCTAGCCAAACTCCGCCACATCAGCCGCGCCCCGCCTGGTTCTTGCTGCTGGCCCTTTCTCTGTCTGGCATGGCTGCACTAACACATCAAGTTTCATGGATCAGGCCGATCACTTCGGTTCTTCAGTCCACGGTGTATGTTGTTGCGCTCATTCTGACCGCATTCATGCTGGGATTGGCGCTTGGCAGCTTCATCATGCGCTTTTGGATCGATGCTGTTGGCCGGCCATTGCTTCTCTATTCAATCGTTGAATTTGGCATCGCCGCCTATGCATTGTTACTGCTCAGCCTGTTCTCAACGCTGCCCACGATCCTGCAGACAGTCACCGCTATCAAAACACCATTACTGTATTACTTTGCCGAATTCAGCTGCATATTGTTATTGCTCCTGATACCGACCACCCTCATGGGCACAACCTTCCCAATACTCGCCAAATCATATGTGGGCTCTAGCGTCGGGAAAGGCATTGGGGAGCTGTACTCCGCCAACAATCTAGGCGCAGTTGCGGGCTCCCTGCTGGCAGGTTTCATACTGCTGCCGAACCTGGGGGTCCGATACACAATAATAATCGGTGCCCTGCTAAATGTTGGCGCGGGAGTTTTGACACTCTTTCACAGCCACCCAGACAAACTGAAGTTCTTCGCTCCACCGCTACTAGCGGTATTTGTCGGTCTGAGTTATTGCGGTAACTACAGCCTCACCAGCCTTTATAACGGCGGAGCCTGTGGCTTTTACAATGCAAATAACTTGGGTGACCAAAAGTTCCTGTTTTATGAAGAAGGCAGCTATGGCTACGTGACTGTAATCGGGCAGGGCCAATTTGGCGCAGTTAAGCGGCTGTTGCTGAACGGCCAAGGATCAAGCAGCCTGCGCCTCAGCGATGTAAGAACCAGCACATTACTGGGGTATCTGCCCGTTTTAGCCAATCCGCGCGCGCAAACCTCGCTCGTCATCGGGTTTGGAACGGGGGCCTCCTCCAGCATTCTGAGCCGGCACACCAAGACAACCACCGTGGAAATCGAACCCAAGGTCCTGAAAACAGCAGGCTTCTTCGAAATGATAAACGCCGGAGTCTTCAATGCCAACCACGAAATTGTTTATGATGATGCCAGACATTTCTTATTGAGGACAGACAACAAGTACGATTTCATTGCCAATCACCCCTTGGAGCTCTACCAATCATTCTCGTCTCTGCTATTCACCAAAGAGTTTTTGGAGATTGCAAAAAGCAGGCTCAGCGCGGACGGACTTTATTTTCAATGGTTCCCGCTCTACGATCTAAAGCCGGAGGAATATCAGGGGTTTTACAAAACCTTCGATTCCGTTTTTCCCCACCAAATGGTGTTTGTCAACTTACGCAAAGGGGAGAACATTGATTACGAGATAAAGGGCACCAATAACCTTCGTTCGCAGTATCTTGCAAAACAAAATAGCAACGAGCTAATAATCATCGGATCTGCAAAACCAATTGCACTTGGCTTAGCCGCCCTGCGCACCAGTTTCGCACTCCTGAACTCTGAGGACCGGAGCTATCTGCAATTAACTGGTTTGGATTCTCCTGAAGCAATATTCAATTTGCTGCTGTTCGAAGGCGAGGAGCTGAAAGGTTATTACGAAGCTGCCGCAATCATCACAGACGATAAGCCGAGCCTCGAGTTTTCGACCCCATTTCGGCTGGTGGAGAAGTCACCCCAGCTGGTAAACCAGGCAATGGATGATATGTTGAATTACATCGAACTATCGCGCCCTTAGTTGGAACGACCAATACAGAAATTTAATTGAATCTCCGCCGCACCCCGGGTCTACGCAGTGCCCTTGGGAAGAAAGTCTATAGCACGCGCATTATTGCGAAAGTCCCCGCAGCAAACAGCAGTCACAAAGCTGGCCAGAGCTTGATACTTGCAGCATACCCGTTGTAAGCCCTGTAAATGATGCGAGCCCGTCACTCGGACGGGCTCGCGATTCAGTCACACCACACTCCGGATGCTAGAAAATACCGCGTCCGGCACTCTCCACATGATCGAGACACACTCCAGCGGACGTATCGATAACTATCCGTCAGCTGTAGCCTAGTCCTCACGCAGTCGATCGAGTAGTACAGCCCCGATAATAATAAATCCCTTCACGAGAAGCTGAAAATATGGAGGGATACCGAGAAGATTCATGCCATTATTGATGACACCAATTAGAAGGGCCCCAACAAGAGTACCCCAGACGCTACCGCGCCCGCCATTCAAGCTGGTCCCTCCGATTACCACAGCTGCGATTACATCCAACTCGTAACCCTGCCCTGCCATCGGCTCAGCAGAATTTAGGCGCGAAGTAAGAATAAGGGCGCTAATTGCCGCAGTAATTCCTGAAATGACGTATACGGTAGTCTTGTAGAAGTCCGCGTTAATTCCGGAGAGCTTTACAGTTTCCTCGTTTCCGCCAATTGCGTATGTATACCGTCCCATGCGGGTCTGAGTCAGGATGACCCAAGCAATGGACGCGGTAAGCAAAAAGAGGACGATGGGAAAAGGTACCCCAAGAATATCCCCGCCTCCGATAAATCGGAAGGTGCCGGCAAATCCGCTAATCGGGTATCCAGTTGTGTAGATTAGGGTAAGGCTCCGCGCGATGCTCATCATACCTAGAGTTACAACAAACGGAGCGATACGGCCAACTGTGATCAACACTCCATTCGCAAGTCCGCAGGAAACACCAATCGCTAACGCCAGGCTCACAACGGGAAGAAGTTCCATTCCACCCTTCAACATTCCAGCGGACACCGCCCCCACAACCGCTAGAATGGATCCAACGGAGAGGTCTATCCCTCCGGTGAGAATTACAAAAGTCATACCAATAGCCATAATCCCAAAAATCGACGACTGGCGGATCACGTTCAGCACGTTTGTTACGGTCAAAAACACAGGGGACAGCACGGCCATAACAGCACAGATCATGACGAATGCAATCACGATACCGTACGACCGGATAATAGACTGAAGGTTCAGCTTCATTTGTGTGCTCCTGCCGCCAGGGCTTCTACCGTTGATTGCCGCTCGAGGCCGAGTGCACAACTAATAACCTGTTCCTCGGTAGCCTCCCCTCGGCGAAACTCCTTGACAATTTGTCCACCAAACACAACAAGAATTCTAGTGGCCATGTTCATGACCTCTGGAAGGTCAGAGGAGACCAGAATAATCGCAGCGCCATTGCGTGCCCGGGACAAGAGGAGTTTGTAAATTTCGGCTTTGGCTCCCACATCAATGCCGCGCGTTGGTTCGTCAAAGATATAGACGTCACAATTGCGCGCAAACCATTTTGAAAGCACAATTTTTTGCTGATTGCCACCGGAAAGATTTTTGACCTTCTGATAAAGTGAGGGTGTCCGAATTTCGAGACTGCGCACCATCTCGCCCACTATTCGAGCTATGGCCGGCCATTTAATGAACCCAAACGAGGTGTTGAGATCGAGAATAGATAATGCCGAATTATCAATGACTGAAAGTCCAAGAACAAGCCCCTGCTTTTTTCTTTCCTCCGGAATCAGCGCAATACCACACCGCACTGCATCACGGGTATTTCGGAGCTGTACCTCACGACCACGAAGGAAGATTCGACCTGCATCTTTGCGACGATAACCATAGATCAGCTGCATAATCTCTGTGCGTCCCGCCCCCACCAACCCCGCAAATCCAAGAATCTCTCCACTCCGCACGCTAAAAGACACATCTTTGCACGTCCCCTTCTTGGTCAGGCCCTCCACTCGGATAAGTTCATCCCCAGCCGGGAACTCGACTGTTGGATATTGCTCAGTAAGCTTCCGGCCGACCATATGACTGACAATTTCGTCCACGGTCAAATCTGAAAGTGCGGCCGTCACCATCCGCTCTCCATCCCTCAAAACCGTCACGCGATCCGCAACCTCATGAATCTCCTCCAAACGATGCGAAATGTACGCGATGGCTACCCCATCTGCTTTCAATTTCCGGATAATCTCAAAAAGCCTTGCCACTTCGCTGCCCGTGAGCGGCGCAGTCGGCTCATCCATGACGATGATATCCGCCTTTAAAGAGAGCGCCTTCGCAATCTCGACAACCTGCTGGAAAGCAGGACCAATTGAGTGGACAACCGACCGGGGATTGAGAAACAAATTAAAAGGAGCCAGAAGCTTTTCCACCTCCAGCCACATCGCGCTCCAATCGATCAGTCCATTCGAACGAAGGGGCTCCCGACCGAGAAATATATTTTCAGCGACCGACAGATAAGGTATGAGCGTGAGCTCTTGATAAATGACACTTACTCCCGCGTCAATCATCGTCTTCGGGCTCTTCGGCACAACCCTTTGGTTTTTCAGCCAAATCTCCCCTTCGTCGGCACGATAGACACCTGCCAGAATTTTCATAAGAGTGGACTTTCCAGCGCCATTCTCGCCCACCAAGGCATGAACTTCGCCGTAACTGAGTTCGAAATCGACCCGCTTCAGTGCAGTAACTCCCGGAAAGCTCTTGCTAATGCCAGTCATCCGCATAAGTGTGCTCATTTTACTTTTGGGGCAGGTAAGCGCACAGAGGTCGAATACTCATTAGGCACAATAAACAAACTAGAGTATCGGTCACCAATTGGACAGGGGACACGGCTTCCGACAGGTAACTTGCGGGGAGCCGCACAGTCAACTGTGGCGTGCCCAGACCGGACGGATTACACCCGCCGAGTAGCAGGCGGTTCTAAGCAAAGGTCAGTGCCTCACAGTGGACGGCAAGCACTCAACAAAAATTTAGTGGGGACACCCATGACCTTATTCTTATTGATACATTGAGCTTGGTAGAAGGATAAATTGTGGCGCTGATGAATCCAATAGTAGCAGCGCGATGCCGTCAGACAACTAACAAAGATTTCACCCGACCGAGCACCGGGCCTTCTCACACACTATTGATGCACATGACCGAGTGCCTGGTCTCTGACTTCAAAGACATGTGCCGAAACAGCGAAAACCAAGAGGGAGGCCTTGGCTTGTACACCCACGACCTCCCTGCAGAAGAACCAACCTAGGGAGCTGTTGTCACAGCCTTCGGCGAAATGAAAACCACCGACTCTGGAGGTGATTTCTTATTCTTGATGAAATCCACCAGTACCTCAAGCGCCTTACCAGCCTGTTGGCCTGGATACTGATCAATAGTGGCACCGAGCCTACCATCTTTCATATAAGCAAAGGCGTCTGGGGTCGCGTCGAAACCTGCCGTCACCTTGCTTTTAGGATCAACACCAGCCGAAGACATAGCCTCAATTGCACCGATGATCATCTCATCATTTGCGCCAAATACAGCGTCAAAATCTGGATACGCCTGCATCAGGTTTTCCATGACACTATTGCCCTTGGCTCGGTTAAATTCAGCCGTCTGGCTCACGATAATTTTCACGCTAGAGGCGCCAATTACCTCGTCAAAGCCCTTCTTGCGATCGATAGCAGGAGACGCACCCGGGGTACCCTCAAGCTCAATAACAGAACCCTTTCCACCAAGTTTATCAATGATGAAACGCGCCGCAGCCCGCCCACCCTCCACGTTATCCGCGCCCACATGAATTAGTACCTTATCCGTGTTTGCCTTGCGGTCAACAGTCGCAACAGGAATACCCGCAGCAACAGCCGCCTCAATGGATGGCACCAACGAGTCAACTGTCATGGGGGAAATCAGTATTGCGCTCACTTTCTGAGCAACAAAGCCCTCGACAGCTGCGGCCTGTTTGGCCGAGTCATTCTGGGCATCCACAAATATTATTTTGACGCCAAGTTTAGCAGCAGCCGCGTCTGCTTCATCCTTCATTATCACAAAGAACGGAAACTGAAGACCCGGAACTGTCATCCCTATGACAATCTCTTTTGGTGCCGGAGCTGAGCAGGCAACCAACAGCACAAGCGCAACCATCAATACATTAAACAATCTTGAAACTTTCATTTTGTAGTCCTCCAATAGTCACTAATACAACGCCTCAAATTTCCGCAGCAATCAACTAAATAATATTGAGTGGCATCCTCCGCTGGCAAAGCAGCTTACCACAGAGCACCCGAGCCCCAACCCTCACCAGAGCCGTGGTGCAGTGTCACGCATGCTGCCGTGACTTGAACTTTATTCCCAACCAAATATTACCAGAATTCCCACGATTAAAATCGAAGATGCTCAGCCTCCCTCGAACCCTCACAAATTCACGCAATGATCCAAATTATTCCGCAAAAATAGCCTCTAATGCCCTGCGCATTACGCCAGAATCCGGATCAAGGCCCGTCCAATACTTAATTCCGATTACACCCTGATTTACAAGCATTCCAAGACCATCGATGACCCTACACCCAATCTTCCGCGCATCCCGCACAAGTTGGGTATCAGGAGGATTCGGAATAACGTCAGCCACCACCATGCTGGGCCTCAAACTAGAATGGTCAAACCCTACCCGAGCATCTCCGTTAGGGTAAAGCCCAACAGAAGTAGCATTAATCACAACGTCGCAATTCTCAGGCAACTTATAACCACCGGTCAAAGGCGCAAACTCCACGCTTACGCCCAGCTTCCTTTTAAGCAGTTCTGCCAGTTCCAAGCCTCGGCTAACACTACGATTGACTAGATCAAAATGTTGAGCTCCAGCAAGAGCCAATTCCACAGTGATAGCGCGCGCAGCACCACCCGCTCCAAAAACAACAACGCGTTTACCCATGGGATCCGCTACCTCCCTGATTGATTTGAGAAAACCCTTGCCATCGGTATTCTCACCGATCAGTTCATTTCCGCGGCGCACTACACAGTTGACCGCACCCATAATTGCGGCAGATTCTCCTAAACCATCAAGATGTGCAATAACGGCTACCTTGTGCGGAATAGTGCAATTAAACCCGGCGAAACCCATAGCGCGGGCTCCACTCACAGCCTCAGCCAAGCGATCAGGTGCAACCTCAATCGTCAAGTAACGCCATTCAAGGCGGTGGTATTTGTAAGCCGCTTCAATCATTACCTGTGTGGGATTTTCACTTACTGGTTGCCCAAAACATGCGGTCAGTTCTTGCTTGAAATTAAAATCCCTAGACATCTTTCACTCCTAAGTTGATTAAGCAATGTACGGTAATAAATATCCCAGCCTTTATCTGTGAACACTGCCAAGTCATACAACGGTTCATTCGCTATGGTTACCACCACTACGGAATGTCGAGGGCTCTCACGCTTACAGAAATCCTTATATTCGCGCACGACACCTGAGGGTTTGCTCCCGCATTTCCAGTAGAAGCTTTCCGGACCAATTGGGCCCCAGCGCACTTGGGGAAATCTTGCAGCGCCTAACTGGAGAACACTCTCTCCGCCAAACCCAACGTTTGGAACCAGATTGGCAATACAGCCACACGACACAAAGCGTTGTCATCAGACAAGGCATCTTGCGCACACCGTAAAAACCACACGCCCGTCACTCGGACAGGCTCGCGATAACACCCCTCACAGCCAGAAACCAGTGCTAGAAGATTCCGCGTACTGAACTCTCCACAAAATTCATTAAGGGACCCGGTACAATGCCAAACACCAGTGTTCCGACAGCGGTAAGCCAGATGGTGAAGTTCAGCGCGCGCGGCAGCACGGCCTCGCCCAAGCCTTCCTTCATCCACATCACCACAATCACGCGCAGGTAGTAGTAGGCAGAGATCAGGACTGTGACCACACCCAGCAGCACCAGCCACGTATAGCCCGCTTCCAGCGCAGCCCGGAAAACATAAAACTTGGCCACAAATCCAATTGATGGCGGCAATCCGGTCAATGAAAGCATGAAGAGTGTCATGGCTGCAGCCAGCGCCGGTTGGGTGCGGCCGAGGCCGGCATAATCGGCAACGTCAGTGGTCATACGGCCCGGTTTTTCAACTGCCAGCACAACCGCCCACGTACCCAGATTCGTGAGCGCGTAGGCGCCCAAGTAAAAAATCGCTGCACCGGCAGAAAAGTTCGACTGGGCTCCTTGCGCATCAATCAGCGCCGCCACGGCCACGTAGCCCGCATGCGCAATAGAGGAGTATGCAAGCATGCGCTTCATGGAAGTTTGCGCAATTGCAGCCACATTGCCAAGCACCATGCTCAAGGCGGCCAGCGTTGCCACCACCACACCCCACTCCGAAGCCAGCGGCGCAAGTGCATCAAACAATACGCGCACCAAAGCCGCAAATCCCGCCGCCTTCGCTCCCACCGACATGAATGCAGTAACAACCGAAGGCGAGCCGTCATACACGTCCGGCGTCCACATATGGAAAGGAACAGCCGCCACTTTGAAGCCCATGCCCACCATGATCAGGCCCACGCCAGCCAGCAACAGCGGCGAGGTTGCCTGCCCGGCATCCAGCGCCATCCCGATACCCGCAAAACTAGTAGCCTGCGTGGCACCATACACCAGCGCGATGCCATACACCAGAAACGCGGAGGAAAAAGCCCCCAGCAGAAAATACTTGAGGCCGGCTTCCTCCGACTCAATGCGCGGGCGCCCAAAACCCGCCAGCACATACAACGGAATGGACAGCAGCTCCAACGCCAGAAACACAACGATCAGATCTTTTGCCATGCCCATGGCCATCATGCCCACAATCGAAAACAGCAGCAGCGGATAAAACTCGCCACGCTCTAGATCGTGCTGCCGCAGATAGTTCAGTGCCATCAACACAGATAGCATGCCCGCCCCGATAAAAATGAAGTTCATGAGGGTGGAGAAGCCATCGGTGGCAAGCGCGCCGCCAAAGGCTGCCTGCCGCGCGCCGAGCTGCGCAACCACCAGCCCCAGCGTGATTACGAGGCCGGCAAATGCCAGCCAGCCGGTTACCGGCTTGTGCGTTTTAGGAATCCAAAGATCTGCCAGCAGCAGAGCACAAGCCCAAGCGGAAAGAAACAGCAGGTGCACTGCTGTGAATAAATTCAAATCGGGAAAAGGCATGTGGCTAAATGAATTGGCGCACTAGCGCAATTAACGATCTGGGTGCGCTTGGCACTTTTTAGCGCGCAGCAATGCTGGCCGCGCTAAAAACATCTGCCAGGCTCCCGACGGAAGACTGCATCAAATTAAAGAATGGCTGCGGGTAAAGGCCAATCCAAAAAATCAACACCAGCAGTGGCGCCAGCACAAGAAGTTCGCGCCAGTTGAGATCAGGCAGATTCTCGTTCTTTGGATTAGTAACCTGGCCGAGAAACATCTTCTGAAACATCCACAACAGATAAATCGCCGCAAGAATTACCCCAAGCGCAGCCACGATTGTATAAACCGGCGAAGCCAGCGCCTCAGACCCAAACGCGCCCAGCAAGATTGTGAACTCGCCCACAAACCCGTTCAGGCCCGGCAAGCCCATGGACGACAGCACCACAATCAGCATCAGCGTGCCATACACTGGCATGCTCGTCCACAAACCGCCAAACTCCCCCAGGTCGCGGGTATGCCGGCGCTCGTAGATCATGCCCACAAGCAAAAACAGCGCCCCGGTGGAGAGGCCATGATTCACCATTTGCAGCACGGCTCCCTGAATGCCCTGCGTATTAAGTGCAAACAAACCCAGCATCACAAAACCCAGATGACTGACGGATGAATACGCCACCAGCTTCTTAACATCGCGCTGCGGGTAGGACACAATCGCCCCGTAGACAATGCCAATCACGGCCAGGGTTGCCATCAGCGGCGCAAAATAAAGCGCTGCGTCAGGAAAAAGCGCGAGGTTAAACCGCAGAAAACCATACGTGCCAAGCTTCAGGAGTACACCTGCCAGAATTACCGAACCGGCCGTGGGCGCTTCCACATGCGCATCCGGCAGCCATGAATGCAGCGGCCACATGGGCACCTTGATGGCGAAAGCAGCCGCAAATGCGAGAAACAGCCAGCGCTGCATGCCGGGATCGATGCCGCCACGCGCCGCCAGCTCCGGCACAGAGAAGCTGCCCTGGGCAATGCCCAGCCACAAGATGGCAACCAGCATCAAGATGGATCCAGCCATCGTATAGAGAAAGAATTTCAGCGCGGCATATATGCGGTTTGAGCCGCCCCAGATCCCGATCAGAAAATACATCGGCACCAGCGTGAATTCCCAAAAGATATAAAACAAAAACAAATCCAGCGAGAGGAACACGCCCAGCATGCCGGTTTCGAGCATGAGGAAGAAGATCATGTATTCCTTGACCCGCTCTTGAATGGCAGTCCATGAACTGAAGATGGCAATCGGCATTAACAGCGTGGTGAGCAGCACCAGCAGAATGCTCATGCCGTCCACGCCCAGATGAAAATTAATGTTCCAGCTGGAGCCCACTTGAATCCAAGGGACCACCACTGCGAGCTGTTCCCCGGGCACACGCGCATCAAACTGCGCCAGCATCACCAGCGAGAGCGCAAAGGTGGCCAGCGAGAACACAACCGCCAGCCAGCGTATGAGATCCTTTTGCTCGCGGTTGACGAACAGCAACACGACCGCACCCAGCAGTGGAAAGAAAACCACAAGCATTAGTGTTGAAAATAAAAAGTTCAAAATTTCCATTATGAAGAATGCCTCATGCTTTTATGCAGCGTTGCGCGGCTAGGCGCTCCGGCTCACAAAGTAACCCATCACCGCCACCACGCCAAGCACCACGCCCAGCGCGTAGTTGCGCACGTAACCAGTCTGCACGCGCTGCAAGTTCCGGCTGCCCAATACCCGCACTGCACCCGCCAGCCCGTCAAACAGGCGGTCAATCACAGTCTTGTCCACCGGCCCGGAAAGGAATGCCGCCAGCGTGCGGAAGCCCGCAGCCAGCACTGAGTCGTGAAAGCCGTCGTGCCAGAGGTCCCAGTCCAGCGCGAAAGCCAGGCTGCGCGCGCCGCGCTCAAACGGGCGCACAATCACGGCGTCGTAAAGCTCGTCCACAAACCACTTGCCGCGCAGAAAGCCAAACATGGAACCCAGCGCCGGCTGCAGTTGGTCCGCAGCATCCGCCGTGGTGCGCGGCGCCAAATAATAAACGCGATACCCAAGCGCTATGCCGGCCAGCGCCACCGCCGTGGAGATGCCAGCCACCAGCGGGTTGAACGCACCCGTGTGAAAGTATTCGTGGGTGTGCTCCAGCCACGTGCCGAGTGCGTGCCAACCCGGCAGGTTTAGCAAGCCGCCAAGCACAGACAGCAGCGCCAGTATCACCAGCGGTGCCGTCATCAAGGGCGGGCTCTCATGCGCATGCGCAGCCGCCTCTGAACGGGCTGCGCCAAAAAACACCAGAATGATCTGGCGCGTCATATACAGCGCAGTGGAAAACGCTGCCAAAGCCAGCAGCGCATACACCAGCACACCATGCCAGTGCCCCTCCACCATGCCCACATGCCACGCATCCGCCAGAATCTCATCCTTGGACCAGAAGCCCGCCAGCGGAAACACGCCTGCCAGCGCCAGCGAGCCAATCAGATAAACCCAAAACGTCACGGGCATCTTATTCCGCAAGCCGCCCATCACGCGCATATCCTGCGCATCCACATGCGCGTGCGTGGCGTGCGCCCCATGCTCAACGCCATGAATGACTGACCCCGCCGAAAGAAACAGCAGCGCCTTGAAGAACGCGTGCGTCAGCAAATGAAACATGCCGGCCACGTAGCCGCCCAGCCCCACCGCCGCAACCATGAACCCCAGCTGGCTGATTGTGGAATACGCCAGCACGCGCTTGATGTCATACTGCGCCAGCGCAATCGTACCCGCCATGAAGGCCGTCGTCGCACCCACAAGCGCCACAACCATCTGCGACACAGGCGCCAGCTCAAACATTACCGCCGAGCGCGCCACAAGGTAAATGCCCGCAGTGACCATTGTGGCGGCATGAATAAGCGCAGAAACGGGAGTGGGACCAGCCATGGCGTCGGGCAGCCAGATAAACAGCGGAATCTGCGCCGACTTGCCGCACACCCCAACCAGCAGCAACAGCGTGATCACGGTTGCCAGCCCGCCAACTGCAGCCCCTTGCGCGGCAAAGTACTCAGCTACGGCGTCAAACTGCAGCGAGCCCACCTGCCAAAAGAGAATGAATATTGCCAGCAGCAAACCAAAATCACCAATGCGATTGACAACGAAAGCCTTGCGCCCGGCACGGGCATTGCCGGCACCTGCCTGCGGCTCGCCACCCACGCGCGCCGAAGCACTTGGCTCGCCGGCGTCATACCAAAATCCGATCAACAGGAACGAACACAGGCCCACGCCTTCCCAGCCCACAAAGAGCATCAGGTAGTTGTCGCCGCCCACCAACACCAGCATGGCGGTGATGAACAGGTTCAGGTAGATGAAGAAGCGCGCGAAGCGCGCATCACCATGCATGTAGCCGCTGGCATAAATGTGGATCAGCATGCCGACGCCGGTTACCAGCAGCATCATCGTCACGGACAGTGTGTCAATCCGCAACTGCCAGGGCGCCTGCAGCTGCCCCACTTCGATCCAGTTTGCCAGCAGCGCGAGGTGCGCATGCTGGCCGCTAGCGGCCAGCGCCAGTGCCTGCAAGATGGCCACAACAAATGCCCCCGCAACCGCCGCCACGCCGATGATGCTGATCCAGCGCTCATTTAAGTAGCGCCCGAAAAGCAGATTGAGCAGCACACCGGCTATCGGGAAAGCCAGCACCAGGGGCGCTAGATCAAACATGATTTCGTTTAGCCGCGCAGCTGGTTGAGCTCGTCCACATTGATGGACGCCCGCACACGGAAGATGGCCACGATCATGGCCAGCCCCACGGCAACTTCAGCCGCTGCAACTGTAAGCACAAACAGCACCATGATTTGCCCATCGAGGTGCCCGAACTGGCGTGAGAACGCCACGAACGCCACATTGGCCGCATTGAGCATCAATTCAATCGACATGAAAATCACAAGCGCGTTGCGGCGCACCAGCACGCCCAGTGCGCCAATGCAAAACAGCACAGCCGAGAGCGCAAGGTAATAGTTAACCGGAATCATGTGCGGCGCGACGCGCGCGGCAACCGGCGCCGGCGCTCCTCCACTGCCGTCAGCACCACCACACCAATCATGGCCACGAGCAGCAGCAGCGAGGTGAATTCAAACGGAAACAAGTACTTTGTAAAAAGCAGCATGCCCAGCGCAGCCGGGCTGCCATATTGTTGCGGGTCGGCCAGCACGGCGGCTGGCGCAGCCCCCTGGGCAAACACATAACCGGCCAGCGCCAGCAATGCCAGCACCAGCACCACCGCCAGCGACTGCTGCCAGCGCAAGCGCTGCTGCGGGGCCGGCAGGCGCTCTCCGCCCAGCAGCATGATCACAAATATGAAAAGCACCATAATCGCGCCGGCATACACCGTAATTTGCAGCATCGCAATGAATGGCGCGCCGAGCACAAGAAACAGCACCGCCACCACGGTGAAGTTAATCACCAGGAACAGCGCTGAGTAAACTGAGTTCTGGCTGAGCATCATGGCCAGGCCCGAAGCCACTGCCACCGCCGCCAAAACTGCAAAGGTAATGAAAGGCGCGGCGGTCATGTCAATCCGGGTTTTGCATGTCCGGGATCGAGCGATTGAAGCTGCCCGGTGCCACCTGCTGCGGCGTGTCCGGGGCGCCCGCCGGCGGCACCAGCAGCATGTCCTTGGTGTAAATGGCGCTCGCCCGGTCATAGAACGAAAGCTCGTACTCGTGCTCCATCACGATCGCCTCGGTGGGGCAGGCGTCTTCGCAAAAGCCGCAAAAGATGCAGCGCAGCATGTTGATCTCATACACACGCGCAAAGCGCTCGCCGGGCGAGTAGCGCTCTGCGTCGGAGTTCTCGGCTGCCTCCACAAAAATTGCGTCAGCCGGGCAGGCCGCTGCGCACAGTGAGCAGCCGATGCACTTCTCCAGTCCGTTGTCGTAGCGCTTCAGCTCGTGGCGGCCCTTGAAGCGCGGCCGAACCGGGCGCTTCTCCTCCGGGTATTGCAGTGTGATGCGCGGCTGAAAGGAATGCTTGAGCGTGGTGCCCAGGCCTTTGAGAATCTCAATAAACATTCAGCCCCCTATTGCGCCAGCACCAGCACGACCGCGGTTATTACTACGTTTGCAAGAGCCAGTGGCAGCATGCGCTTCCAGCCAAATGCCATCAACTGGTCGTAGCGCATGCGCGGCAGCGTCAGGCGGATCCAGATCATCACGAACAGGAACGCGAGCGTCTTGCCGCCCAAATACACAATTCCCAGCAGCGGATACTCTTCAACCATCGGCCCCAGGTAACCGCCAAAAAACAGCGTCGCAGTCAGCGCGCTGACGGCAATCATCTTGATGTATTCGCCCATGAAGAACAGCGAGAATTTCATGCCGGAGTATTCGGTGAAATAACCAGCTGTCAGCTCCTGCTCCGCCTCCGGCATGTCAAACGGCGCGCGGTTGACTTCGGCCAGCGCCGCCACAAAGAACAGCAGGGCACCCAGCGGCTGCAGCACCACATACCAGATCGACTGCTGCTGCGCCACCACAATATCGCGCAGGCTCAGCGAGCCCGCCAGCATAATCGGGCCCACAAACGACAACCCAAGCGCCAGCTCATAACTCACCATTTGAGCCGTGGACCGAATACCACCCATCATCGAAAATTTATTGGCGGATGACCAGCCGGCCAGCACAATTCCATACACTGCCACCGAAGCAACCGACAGCACATACAGCGTGCCAACATTTATGTCTGTGATTGCGAGCCGCATGGGGCGGCCAAACAGCACCGTATCCGGGCCCAGCGGAATCACCGCCATGATGATCAGCGCCGGCACCGCCACCAGGATCGGTGCGGCAATAAACAAGAAGCGGTCGGCTCCCGCGGGCACAATCTCTTCTTTGAAAAGCGCCTTGACGCCATCCGCAGCCGGCTGCAGCAGGCCCCACGGACCCACGCGGTTCGGGCCGCTGCGCACCTGCATCAGCGCGGCAACTTTGCGCTCGGCAAAAGTCATGTAAGCAAAAGCCGTTAGCAGCACAAACGCCAGCAGAATACTCTTGATCGCTGCTTCCAGCGCAATGAAACCAATTTCCTGCCAAGCCATGTAATCTGCTCCGGCCGTCAGGCCCGCTCCACCGTTGCCGGCTGTGCGCTGTGCAGCACCAGCCCGCCCAGGCTTTGGGGCACCAGCACCACGCCCAAAGGTGCGCGCCCGTTTACGCGCGCCGTCAGTTCGGCTACGCGCCCCTGCACGCGCACACGCACGCGCGCGCCATTGGCCACCTGCATGCGCGCAGCATCCGCAGCATTTAGTTCCACATACGCCGCCGGAATGTGCGACCCCATCACAGCCGACCGCCCAAAAGTTGTGCTGCGGTCATACAGCACTGCAATCGGCACGGCCTGCAGTTCACCCTGCGGCGCGGAAGAATCTGCCACGGCCACCGCAGCCACAGCTTGCCCGCGCTCTATCAGCGTCGGCGTCTGCGCACCCAGCCCGCCATTGTTTTGGAACGATGTGCCACCGTAATATAAATCGCTGCCGCCCACATCCGGCCATTGCGCTTCCACTTTGGCAAGCGCCTGATAGTTGATTGCGGAGTAGTGCGCAACGCTGCGGGAAATATCCAGCATGACAGCCGCAGCCGATGCCGGGCTTTTGCCAAGCCCAAGCGCCTCACCAATTTGAAAAAAGATCTGCCAGTCTGCGCGCGCCTGGCCGCGCACGGGCAGCGCCGGATAGTAACGCTGCACCCGGCGCTCGCCACTGGTCAGCGTGCCCTCGCGTTCGGTAAACGCGCGCGCCGGCAGCACCACATCGGCGCGCTGCGCCGTCAGCGTGGCAAACAACTCCACCGCCACTACAAACGTGGAGCCCGGCAGCTGCTCGCCATCGCCCAACGGGTCGGCACCGGCTGCAATCACCACTGCAGCATCCGCCGCAAACTCGGCTGCGCCCAGGCCACTGGGGCGCACGCCCATGTCCCACGCACCCTGCGTGTTGCTGTGCGGCCAAACCGGCACCAGGCCGCTGTTATGGCGGCCGCCGTTGCCGGTTGCAATCAGCAGGTTTGCGCACGCCTGCGCCACAGCCGCCGAGCCGGCGTATCCCAACCCGTCGCGCCCGTAGAAAACAATAATATTTTTTGCAGCAGCCAGTGCCTGCGCAGCGCCTGCGCTTGCAGCAGCCACGCCCGCGGGCAGCGCTTTGCCTGCCCGCACTTGCGCTGCCAGTTCCGTCAGTGCCGTCACACTGCGCGCTTCTTCGCCGTACACATAGCGCACCACATGTGTCGCGCATGAATCCGCTGTTGTGCTGCGCCCGTTAAGCACAATTAACTGCGCGCGGCTTTTATCGAGCGTTGCACCAGCTTTGGTGGCAGCCTGGCGCACGCGCAGCCACCACACCGGCGCTTCTTCTTCAAGGTCAGTCGCCACCAGCACAATCACTGTGTCGCCACCAGCACGCGCAATATCAGTGCCCATGCCAACACCCACCTGCTGCACAACATCGCCGCCACCCATGGCGCCCGGCCACTGTGCCACGCGCCCGCCCGTGCCTTCCATCAGGCGCCGCAGCGCGAACAAGTCTTCATTAGACAGGCGCTCGCCCGCCAGCGCTGCCACCGCACCCGGCGCAGCTTGCATGCGCGCCGCCACTACTGCCAGCGCCTCATCCCAAGTGGCTTCCACCAGCTGCCCGCCCCGCCGCACCAGCGGCACAGTCAGCCGGTCAAGGCTGGTTGCAAAGTGCTGGCCAAAGCGGCCCTTGTCACAGATCCACGTTTCATTGACCAGCTCGTTCTGGCGCGGCATTACGCGCTTGATTACAAAATCACCAGCCACTCCCGAGCGGCGCGTATTCAAATGCAGGTTGCAACCCACGGGGCAATGCGTGCAAATTGAATCGGAGTGCTTGAGCTCCCACGGGCGCGCACCAAAGCGGAAGTCGGCGGTGGTAAGTGCACCCACCGGGCAGATGTCAGTGGTATTGCCGGAGAAATAGCTATCGAAGCCGGGGTCAGAGTGCGTCACAATTTGCAGGCTGCGCCCGCGCTGGTCAAAGCCGATCACCGGATCGCCGGCAATATCCTCCTGAAAGCGCGTGCAGCGCGCGCACTGAATGCAGCGCTCGCGATCCAGATAAATCAAGTCGCCAAGCGGCACGTGCTTCTCCAGCTTGATCTTCTCGTCGAACACGAAACGCGAACTGCCCGGGCCGTGCCGCATCGTCAGGTTCTGCAGCGGGCACTCGCCGCCCTTGTCGCATACCGGGCAGTCCAGCGGATGCGAAGTGAGAATTAACTCCACCACATCTTTGCGTGCGCGTTCCACTGCAGCCGTAGTTGTGCGCACATGCATGCCGGCTGCCACCGGCGTCGTGCAGGCGGTTTGCAATTTGGGCAGCCACGCAATTTTGGGCTGGCCGTCTTCATCCAGCACGGCGGCACCGGTGGCGCGGTCGCGCTGTGGCATGCCAATCTCCACCAAACACATGCGGCACATGCCCACCGGGTCCAGCTTGGGGTGATAGCAAAACACGGGGATGTCGTTGCCCACTGTCTTGGCTGCATCCACCACAATTGTGCCAGCTGCAGCCGTCACCGGCTGGCCATCAACAAAAAAGGAAACAGGTTCAGGCATGGTCACAGCTGCTGTTAAAAAGAAAAGGCACAGTCAACAATTTTACTTTCAGAATTTGCTTGCGCAGAGTGTGTCAGCTTACCGGCTGCGCAACTTTGGCGCGGGCAGCAGGCTTGGCGGGCACGGCAGCTGCCACCGCCAGATGCTGCTCGTAATCGGCCGGAAACAATTTGAGGCTTGACACCACCGCGCTCGTCGCAAAATCCCCCAGCGGGCACAAGCACTTTCCGCCTATCTGGTGCGTCACATCGCTCAGCAAAGCCAGGTCCGCCGCCTGCACCCCGCCCGCTTGCACGCGGTCCAGAATATGCGTCATCCAGTAGGTGCCTTCGCGGCACGGCGTGCATTTGCCGCACGACTCATGCTTGAAGAAATGCGTGGTCTTCATCGCCACCCAGCTCATATCAACCGTCTCGTCCATGAGAATGATGGACGCAGAACCCAGCTGCGAACCCAGTGCGGCCACGTCCTCGTAAGTGAGGCGTGTGTCCAGTACCTTGTCGGTGGCTGCCAGAATGGGGGCTGATGCCCCGCTTGGCAAAATGGCCTTGAGCGTCCGGCCGCCACGAATGCCGCCAGCCAAACCATAAATCAAATCGCGAAACGTAATGCCAAACGGCACTTCATAATTGCCGGCGTTGGCAACATGGCCGGACAGGCACATAACTTTTGTGCCGGGGCTGCTCTCTGTGCCCAGCGTGCGGTACCACTCCGCGCCGCGCGCCACAATTGGCGGAATGTTTGCCAGTGTCTCGGTGTTGTTCACTACCGTGGGCTGCCCGTACAAGCCGCGGTCAGCGGGAAATGGCGGCTTGAGGCGCGGCTGGCCAAGCTTGCCTTCAATCGATTCGAGCAGCGCGCTCTCTTCACCGCAAATGTAAGCACCGGCGCCCAGATGGTTGTGCACATCCAATGAATACTGCGTGCCCAGCACATTTTTGCCGAGCAGGCCCGCAGCATGCAGCTCCGCAATTTGCGCATCCAGCCGCGCGGCCAGCTCCCAAAACTCACCGCGCAAATAGTTGTAAGCCGTGCTGGCTTGCGCCGCGTAAGAAGCGATCATCAAGCCCTCAAGAAACTGGAACGGATTGCGCTCCATAATCTCGCGATCTTTAAATGTTCCCGGCTCTGACTCATCAGAATTGGCCACCACATAGCGCGGGAAACGATTGCTAAGGAATGACCACTTGACGCCGGTGGGGAAACCCGCACCGCCGCGGCCGCGCAAGCCACTGGCCTTGATCAGGTCAATCACGGCCTGCGGGGTCATGCTGGTTACAACCGTGCGGTACGCATCGAAGCCGCCACTGGCTTGGTACGCTGCCAACTGGTTGATGTTCTCCAAACCCGGCAACCGGTGGCGCAAGACTATGTGTTCTATCAAGATAATTCTCCCTGCTATTCCGCTTGAAGCTTGGCCACCAAGGCCTTTACGCTATCCAAAGTTTGGTTTTCATGAAATGTAAGCCCGGCACCATTCTGAACCTGAAACATGGGCGCGCGATCGCAGGCTGCGAGGCACATCACGCCTTCCACCGTCACCTTGCCGTCTGCGGTAGTGCCGCCCATCTCCACACCCAAATGCGCGCACACTGCAGCGGCAAATTCGTCAGCACCCCGCAAAGCACACGGCAGGTCGGTGCAAATTTGAATGCGATGCCGGCCGGCCTGCTTGTCGTAGTACAGCGTGTAAAAGCCCACTATCGACGCCACCTGCGTCGGCTCAATCTCGCACAGCACCGCCACTTCATCGATTGCGGCAGCCGGCACATAATTTTCAGCGCGCTGCGCCAGGTACAGCAGCGGCATCACCGCCGAGCGCTTGTTGTCTGCGGGGTAGCGCGCCAGAATGGCGGCGACCTCAGCGGGGTATTTTTGCAGCAAGCTCATGGTAATCGGTGTGCGCTAATCAATCCAAATAAATTGCTAGCGGTCAACATCGCCAAGCACAATATCAATCGAGCCAATGATTGCAACCAGGTCTGCAACCAGATAGCCCTTGCTAAGCCAGGAAAGCACCTGCAGCGTATTGAACGACGGCGTGCGGAAGTGCACGCGGCGCGGATTTGGCCCGCCATCGCCCGCCAGCAGGCAGCCCAGCTCGCCGCGCGGCGACTCGGTGGCAACATAAACTTCGCCGTCCGGCGCCGGAAAGCCATCAGTCCAATACTTGAAGTGATGGATCACTGCTTCCATACTGCGGCCCAGCTCAGCCCGTGGCGGCGGTGCAAACTTGCGGTCAGAGGTTATGAAGGGGCCGGGCTTCAGCAGGCGCAGTCCCTGCCGGATGATCTTGATCGATTCGCGAAACTCGCGCATGCGCACGCGGTAGCGCGCATATACATCGCAGCCGGTTTCCAATGGCACCTCAAACTCAAAGTTCTCATAGCCGGAATACGGCATGGCGCGGCGCACGTCAAAGTTCACACCCGAGCCGCGCAGCGCCGGGCCCGTCATGCCCCACGCCAGCGCTTCATCGCCATCCACAATGCCAATGTCGATTGTGCGCGCCAGATAAATCGGATTTTTGTCCAGCAGGCGCTCATAGTCATCCAGCTTTGCAGGCAGGTAATCCAGAAACGACTCAACTGCCGCCGGAAACTCGGCGGGCACATCGCGCCACACGCCGCCCGGGCGAATGTAGGAGGTCATCATGCGCTGTCCGCCAATCAGCTCAAACAAGTCCATGATGCGCTCACGGTCGCGGAAGCAGTAGATGAGGATGCTGCTGGCGTTCAGGTCAATTGCGGAAGTGCCCAGCCACACAAGATGCGAGGCAATGCGCTGCAGTTCCGCGCAAATGACGCGCAGCACCTGTGCGCGCTCCGGCACTTCAATCGCGCACAGCTTCTCAATCGCCAGGCAATACGTCAGGTTGTTGCCCATGTTGTTGAGGTAGTCCATGCGGTCGGTCATCACCAGCGCCTTCAGGAAGGTTTTGGCCTCCATGTTCTTCTCAATGCCGGTGTGCAGGAAGCCCACATCCGGAATGCAAGACACCACCTCTTCGCCGTCCAGCTCCAGCAGCAGGCGCAGCACGCCATGCGTACTGGGATGCTGCGGCCCAAGGTTTAGCAGCATGGTCTCGCCGGTGGCTGCGCGCGGGCTGAAGAGATGCTTCAGCTCCTCCACCGTGGTTTCAAGTTCGCGAACCTGGCTCATGTTGTTTTTGCCGTGCAGCTAGCTGGTCGCATACTTCTTGCGCGCATCAATCTCGCGCTTGTTGAATGTGAACTGCACTTCTTCGTAGCCCAGCGGGTAGTCTTTGCGGTGCGGGTGCCCCTCCCAATCTGCCGGCATCAGAATGCGGCGCAGATCCGGGTGGCCTTCAAAGCCAATGCCCATCATGTCAAAGGCTTCGCGCTCGGGCCAGTTTGCGGACGGCCAGATGCCGGAAATGCTCGGCGCAACCGGCTCAGTGCCGGGCAACAATACTTTCAGGCGCAGGCGCGTGTTCTGCGCCAGCGCACACACAATGTAGAAAAGTGCGAAGCGTGGCTCTTGTGGTGAATAGTCCACTGCGCCAATGTCAACCAGCACGTTGTAGCAAAGTGTGGGCTCGTCGCGCAAATACCGGCAGACTGCCACGAGGCTGGCGCTATCAATCTGCAGCGTGATGTCCCCGCGAAACTCCGCCGTGCCCAGCAGGCCGTGCGGAAAGCGCTGTTGCAGCGCGCTAATAGTCCGCTCTAAATGGCTCACAATCAGCTCCGGATGTTATGCCCAGCGCGCAAGCTTTTCGCCGCGCACTTTCTCGTGCAACTTGAGGAAGCCATCAATGAGAGCTTCAGGGCGCGGCGGGCAGCCGGCAATGTAAACATCCACCGGCACCACCTCATCCACTCCCTGCACCAGCGCGTAGTTATTGAAGACGCCGCTGCAAGAAGCGCAGTCGCCCATGCTGATCACCCACTTGGGATCCGGCATCTGGTCGTACAGGCGGCGCAGCACCGGCGCCATCTTGCGCGTAACACGCCCGGCCACAATCATCAGGTCCGCCTGGCGCGGCGAGGCGCGCATCAGCTCCATGCCAAAGCGCGAGGCGTCGTAGGTGCCGGCTTGGGTCGCAATCATCTCCATTGCACAGCATGCCAAGCCAAACAGCATCGGCCAGATTGCACCGGCACGGCCCCAGTTCACCACTGTCTCCAGCGAAGTAGTAACCACACCCATGTTGCCCAGCTTTTGTTCCGCGCCCATTTATTTCACGCTCCAAATTCCGGCAGTCAATCTATTCCCACTCAAGCGCACCGCGCTTCCATACGTACACATAGCCCACCAGCAAAATTGCCACAAACACCAGCATCTCCAGCAGCCCAAACATGCCAAGTTTGCGCAGCACCACCGCCCACGGCAGAAAGTAAACCACTTCGATATCAAACAAAATAAAGAGCACCGCCACCAGGTAGTAGCGCACCGGCACGCGGCGCACTGCCTCGCCAATGGGAGTCATGCCGGACTCGTAGGGCATCAGCTTCTCGGGGGTGTCGCGGCGCGGGCCAAGCATGTGACCCAAAAATGCGATCAAGCCGGCCAAGCCAACGGAAACCGCCAGATAAACCCCAATCGGCAAGTAATCTTGGATAAGCAGCTGTACTGGCACGGATATAGTCCCGGTTGAAAAACGCTTGTACTTTTATTTACAAACGTGCGTGTAGTTTATCACAATCCCCGCAATGGATGCCAAATTGCAGGCGGGTTGCCCGGTTGGCGGCCTACAGTAGGTGCCCGCGCAGGTCTCCGTTGCGGCTGGTATTGCGCAACTTTCGCAGTGCTTTGGCTTCAATTTGGCGCACGCGCTCACGCGTAAGTTTGAGCGTGGATCCAATTTCCTCAAGCGTGCGGATTTTTCCATCTGTAAGCCCATAGCGCATGTCAAGTACGCGGCGCTCATTTTCCAGCAGCAGGCTCAGCTTCTGGCGTATGGAATCCCGCAGGGCGTTCTTTGATGCCTGCTCGCTGACCGCAGCCACGCCAGTATCGGCGGTGATGTCACCGAGATCGCCGTCAGTCCCGGTACTTCCCATGGGGGCATCCAGAGACACTGTTTCTTCAGTGAGCTGGATGGTCTTGACGATCTTGCGCGTTGCAAGATCCAGCTTGCGTTTCAGTTCCGGCTCCATGCTTCCCGTGCCCGCCAGCGCAAGGCGCACCGCGTCAATCTCAGCCGGCGCAAACTCCTCAACTTCAAGTGCCAGCTCTTCCAAGCGCGGTTCGCGGCCCAACTGCTGCGTCAACTGGCGGCGCGCCCGGTTGATGCGGTTGATAGCCTCCGTCATGTGCACCGGAATGCGAATGGTGCGCGCCTGGTCCGCGATAGAGCGCGTGATGGACTGCCGGATCCACCACGTGGCATAAGTACTCAACCGGTAGCCGCGGGCCGGATCATATTTCTTCACGCCTTTCATCAAGCCAATATTGCCCTCTTGAATCAGGTCAAGCATCGACATGCCGCTGGCAAAATAACGCTTGGCCACGCTAACCACCAGGCGCAAGTTGCTGCGCACCAATGTTTCCATGGCCTGTTCGGAGCGGCGATGCACTTCAGCCATGTCCCACGGCACTGCGCCGCGCTTTGGCAGCATCGCCTCCAGCACTGCAGCGGTTGGCAGGCTTCGCGCGCGTGTGACCTTGCGCGCAAGTTCCACCTGCATGTTCAGCGGCAGCAAATACAAGCCACGCAAAACATACAGCAAACTTTCCGCCACAACATTCCAGGTGGGGTCCGTGCCCCAGCGCCCGTTATGCAGCCAGCCCCGCACCACCGAATGGGCTGGCCAACCGGGGCCAATGCGCAGGGTGGTTGCCTCGGCCAGCACATTGGAAAAATTCAGCGACTTCCCCGGTGCGCGCTTGCGTTCCTTTGCCAGCAGACTCCAATGCACGCCAATGGCTGCCCAAAGCCGCCGCAGCAGTTCCTTGTCGCTGGTTGCCGGTCCCCGGCCATCCACGCCGTCAGTCTTGATTTTTACAAACCAATGTTCAGCCGAAATTTGAAGCGCAAGCCAAAGTTCCTGCTCGCCGGTCAGCAGGTCCCCGCGCCCAATCTCGCGCAGATACATACGCACCGGGTCATCGGCAGCAGCCAGCGCTGCTTCGCCGATGGAAGCCTCTTCGCCGATGGAGTCTTCTTCAACCGCCTCCCTTCCTGAATCCGCACCCTCATCTTCATCCTCGTTTTCAAATTCAATTTCGGATTCGGATTCGGATTCGGATTTTTTTGCTTCCGTTTCTGAAGAGCCATGCGCTGCAAATTGCCTGCCCGCTGCCTGCAGGCCGGCGGTGTTGCGGCGCAGCCACGCATGTGCTCCGCCGGCCGGGTCGGTTGTGCTGCTTTCGGCCGCTGGGCCGGGCACCTTCTTAATTGCGGGCAGCGAGTGCGGCGGCTTGCGTTTTGAGGCGGGCTTTCGGGGTGGCATGCGAATGGCTAAGTTTACAGTCCACTGGAAATTTTGTCGCGGCGCGAGACCGGCGCCAGATACCTTTGAATGCTCTGCAGCCCGATGGTTAGTGTTCCAGCATTGTGTTCAGGATTTTGCTCGCCAACATCCGGCACTGCCCCATCCTGCTCTGCAATAAACTGCAGTTCCGTTAGGCGCTGCCGAATTGCGCGCTGGCGCAGGCGCACTGCCGAATCCACCAAGTCCCGCTGCACGCGCTCTTCGGGCGATGCAGATTTGCGGCCGAGCTCCAGCAGCGCCTGCAGTATGTCTGCCAGTGCAGGCTCAATGTGCGCATTGAGATAATCCAGCGGCTCTGCGTCCATTTGCTCCAGCGCCGCAGTGAGCTGTTGAAACACCAAACTGTATTGCGTCTCGGCAAAGTCGTTGCGGCCCAGCACTGGCAGCTGCAGCGCGCGCAGCTGCCGGTTGATGTGCGCCAGCTGCTCCGGCGCATTCACCAGCGCCGCCAGGCAATGGGTCTCGAGCGCGTTCAAGTTGGTGGTGGCCGATTCCACCGCTGCCGGCGGAGCGGCTGCCGCTGCTGCAGGCTGCGGGCGCAGCTGGCGCGGGCTTGCAGCCTGCACCAGCGTGCGTTCATCCACTTGCAGCAAGCGCGCCAGTTTTTGAATGTACGCGCCGCGCTCGGTCGGGTGGCTCACATCCTGAATGATGGGCAGCAGAATATCGCTCAGCTCCGCTTTCACTTTGGCACTTTTCAGGTCACGCCCCGCGGCCAGCGTGTTCATTACAAAATCCACAACCGGCTGCGCATTGGCAACCGCAGCGCGCCAGGCATCCGGATCTTTGGCGATCAACTCATCCGGGTCCATGCCCGCCGGCAGCGCAGCCACGCGAATATCCAGCTTCAAACGCGCTTCATTGCGCACCAGCCCGCGCGGATCAAAAGCCGGCGTCTCCTCGCGCTCGCCATCCTCGCGTGCAACATTTAAGCTGCGCATCACGGCCTGCGCGCCGGCGGCGTCCGCGTCCAGCGCCAGCACAATGCGCGGATTGCCGCTGCGCACCAACTGCAGCTGGCGGTCGCTGAGCGCTGTCCCCATCGGCGAGACCACATTCACAAACCCGGCCTGGTGCGCGCCAATCACATCCATGTAGCCTTCCACCAGCACAGCTTCGCGCTGTTCCAGCACAGCCTTGCGCGCAAAGTCCAACCCGTAAAGCAGCGCGCCTTTTGTGAATAGCTCCGTTTGCGGCGAGTTGAGATACTTGGGGTTGTCCGCGGGGTTAAGTGCGCGCGCGCCAAAACCAACCGTGCGCCCGTCGCGGTCGCGAATGGGAAACATGAGCCGGTTGCGAAAACGGTCGCGCGGCGGGCCGTCATCAGTCTGGTTGATCAGGCCTGCCGCTGCCAGATCCGCCATTGCATGGCCGCTCTCGCAAAAAAACTTCAAGCCGGCATCCCAGCTGTCGGGCGCGTAGCCCAGCACAAAGCGCTGCTGCATCGCCGGCGTTACGCCGCGGCCTTGCAGATACTCGCGCACGCTGCGCGCAGCCGCGCTATTTAGCAGCGCATTGTGGTAATAGTTGGCGGCAGCCGCCAGCACTGTGCGCAGCCGATCCTGCACCGCAGATTGTTCCGCAGCGCGCGGGTTGGGCGGAGCCAGCTCCACACCTGCACGCTTGGCCAGCCGCTGCACCACCTCGGAAAAAGTAAGCCCCTCGCGGCGCGTGACAAACTCAAAGACATCCCCGCCGGTATTGCACGCGCCAAAACAGCGCCACCGCTGCGTATCCGCCCACACATAAAAGGACGGCGTTTTCTCGTTGGGGTGGAAAGGACAAAAACCGCTATAACCGCGCCCGGAACGGCGCAGCTTAACGCTCTCGCCAATCAGCTCAACAATATCAATGCGCTCACGGATGGCGTTCAGGTTGGACATTAGTTTGGCGCAGCGCTGATGCCGAACGCGAATTCAACAATCATGCGCACAACCAATCCTGCAGATAGCCTTGGAGTGCCGCTGCCCGCCACTAAAAGCCCTCCAGCTTTGAAAGATCTGCAATGCCTGCGCCCAGTGCTGCCACCCGTTGCAGCATCCCCAGCCGGTTGCTGCGCACCGCCGCGTCTTCGTCCATCACAAGCACATCCTCAAAAAATTTTACAACCAACGGAGCCAGCGGCTGAAATGCGCGCAGCAGCCCGTCCACCGTGCGGTGCTGCGCACACGCGGCTTCAGCAGCCTGCAAGCCGCGCCACAAATCCTGCTCGGCTGGATGCTGCAGGGCAGCGGGCAGTACTGGCATTGTACCGGCCAGTTCTCGCGTCATGCGCGCGCATCGCGCAAACGCTTCCAGCAGCGCTGCCCACTCCGTGCGCGCCAGCCATGCGGAAAGCTGCCCGGCCGCCTGCTGCGCAGCATGCGGATCATGCCCTTGCGCTGCCAGCACGGCCTCCACCACATCATGCCGGTGACCGGCTTCCAGCAGCACACCGCGCAACCGGCCGGCAATGAAAGCCAGCGCATCCTGTTGCGCTGCAGCGCCCACAGCCAGCGGCTGGCACGCGGCACAAACTGCCAGCGCACTGCGCAGATCCAGCGCCTGCGCACGCCCCAGCAAAATTTGCACCACACCAAGCGCTGCGCGCCGCAAGCCAAACGGGTCTGCCGAACCAGTGGGCACCAAACCCAGCGCAAAGAGTCCACACAGCGTATCCAGCCGGTCCGCAAGCGCCACGGCCGCTGCCGCAGCGGATTCGGGCAGCCGGTCGCCGGCAGCTTGCGGCCAGTAGTGCTGCTCAATCGCTTGCGCCACCGCAACCGGCTCGCCCGCACGCAAGGCATACTCGCGCCCCATCACACCTTGCAGCGCCGTCATCTCCACCACCATGCGGCTGGCCAGGTCCGCCTTGCAGAGATGGGCAGCCCGCATTGCAACCGGCAGCTCGCCAGTGGCAAGCTGCAGCGCCGGCGCCAGGCGCTCAACAATTTGTTCCACGCGCGTGCTCTTGTCCAGCATTGAACCCAGCTGCTCATGAAACGTGAGGCGCGCAAGCCGGCTGCGAAAACTTGCAAGGTCATGGCGCAGGTCGTCGCGAACAAAATAACTGGCGTCGGCAAAGCGCGCCCGAATGACATGCTCGTTGCCCTCCACCACCTGCGCCAGATTTACAGCAGCGCCATTGCGCACGCCCACAAAAAACGGCAGCAACCGGCCTGCCCGCCAAACGGGAAAGTAGCGCTGATGCTGCTTCATCACCGACACCAGCACCTCTTGCGGCAGATCCAGAAACGCTTCTTCAAACGCCCCAAAAATGCGGTTGGGCACTCCACCAGATTGGCAACCTCGGCCAGCAGCGCAGCATCCGCCGCAATCGTGCCATCCACCTGCGCCGCCAACTGCTGCGCCTGCTCCATGATTATGCGGGCGCGCGTTTCATGCTCGAGCACAATTCCGTGCGCCAGCAAACTCTGGCTGTAACTACCGGCCGCGCCAATCTCAATCACAGTACCGCCCGGCGCCGCATCCGAGCGCAGCGCGCGCGAAGCACTGCCGGCTTGCAACCCGCCCCACGCAAAGGGCAGCGCCTGCGCATCAATCATCGCCGTGATCCAGCGCACCGGCCGCGAGAACCCCGGCGCATCGCGGCCCGGCCGCCAGCGCATGCTCTTCTTAAATTCAAGCGCTGCAATGATGCGCGGCGCCAGTTCCGCCAGCACCGCGGCCAGCGGCTGCCCAGTGGCGCGCACCAAAGCCACCACGTATTCGCCGCCGTCCATGCTGCGCCGCTGCAGCGCACTAACATCCACGCCCTTGCCGCGCGCAAAACCCTGCGCAGCCTTGGTGGGCTGCCCCGCAGCATCAAATGCATTGCTCACCGCCGGCCCGCGCGCCACCGTCTCCGCATCCGGCTGCAGCGCCGGCAACCCGGCAATGCTCACCGCCAAGCGGCGCGGCGTGCCATTCACAACAATCTCGCCATGCGCCAGCCGTTCAGCCAGCAGCATTTGCGGCAGCAGCAATTGCAGCTGCGCAATGGCGCCGTCCACATCCGCAGCGGGCAACTCCTCCGTGCCAATCTCAAGCAAAAAGGTGGCCGGCGCTTTTGCAAGCGGCAGCTGCACTGCCGGCCCGGCTGCCGGTTCGGCAGCATCCGCCAGCAATGGATGGCCCAGCTCCGCGCGCTGCGCGCGCCAAGCTTCGGCCACCTGCCGCGTCAGGTTGCGCATGCGCTTAAAAAACTGCGCGCGCTCGGTGACGCCCACTGCCCCGCGCGTATCCAGCACATTGAACGCATGCGAACAGCGCAGCACATTGTCATAAGCCGGCAGCACAAGCCCGGCAGCCAGCACCGCCCGCGCCTCGCTTTCATAAGAATCAAACTGCGTACGCAAGCGTTCAACATCCGCCACTTCAAAGTAGTACTTGCTGTACTCCTGCTCAGACTGCAGGTTTACATCCGCGTATGTGAGTGCGGCACTCCAGCGAATATCGCGAAAACCACGCACGCGCTGCAGCGCAATCAGAATGCGCTCCAAGCCGTAAGTGATCTCCACCGAAACCGGATCGAGCACCAGCCCGCCCGCCTGCTGAAAGTATGTGAACTGCGTGATCTCCTGCCCGTCAAGCCACACCTCCCAGCCCAGGCCCCAGGCGCCCAGCGCGGGCGACTCCCAGTTGTCCTCCACAAAACGCACATCATGCGCGGCCAGATTAAGGCCCAGCGCCTTCAGCGATTCCAAATACAGTTCTTGCGGATTGCCGGGGTCCGGCTTGAGGATCACTTGATATTGAAAGTGCTGCTGCAGGCGGTTGGGATTCTCGCCATAGCGCCCGTCATCGGGCCGGATGGACGGCTCCACATACGCAACGTTCCACGGCTCGGGGCCGAGCACGCGCAGCGCCGTCGCGGGGTTCATTGTGCCGGCACCCACCTGATGGTTGTAGGGCTGCCAAATGAGGCAGCCGTGCTGCGCCCAGAAGCTGTCGAGCGCCATCACCACTTCTTGAAAAGTCAGGCTAGCCGGCATGTTTAAGCTCGGAACTAATCGTTGCACACAGCAACGGTTCGGGCGCGTTGCAAACTGCTGCCCCTGGGCAGCCGGCTGCCCGCTGCTTACGCACTTGCAGTGCGCCGCACGTGGTTTAGAAAGTCCACCGACTTTAAGCTGCGCTCCAACGCGACCGTGATGTAGCGCAAAAGCAAAAGCTCCAACTCACGCGCCACGCCGGGGCTCACGCGCAACTCCATCAGCCGCGAGTGCGGGCAACTTTCCATCAGGCGCAGCACCTTGAGTGCGCCAAGGCTTATGGCGAGCGCGCCGGCGCGCCCGCTGCCGCACGGCGGGCAGGCCACGCCGCCGGCCAGCGGATCAAAATACTGCGCCCGCGCCGTGATCGCGCAGCCGCGGACAACACAGCGGCGCAGCTCCGGCTGGTAACCGGCCAGCCCCAGCAGCTGGGTCTCAAAAAAGCGTGCAGTGAGCTCGGGCTGCGCCGATTCAGAAAGCCAGCCAAGCGCGGACGAAAATAACTGGTACAGTGCCGGGCCGGCTTCTTCCTCGGGCGTAAAGCGATCCAGCAATTCAGCAAAGTAGGTGGCGTAACTGCTGCGCTCCAAATTCTCGCGCACCGGGCGATGCGCTGCAATGGTGTCCGCCTGCGTTACCAGATGCATATCGCGCCCCTTGGACAGCAGCATCTCTGAGCGCACAAACAACTCCACATGGCCGGCTTTGCGGCTGGTGGCACGGCGCACGCCCTTGGCAAGCACACGCAGCTTCCCAAGCATGGGCGTGACGAGCGTCAGCAGGCGGTCTGCCTCGCCAAATTCCTGCTGGCGCAGCACAATCGCTTCCGTCTTAATTGTGCGCGCGCGCAACATGCAGCGATTATACCAACGCGAACAATTTGAACGGGATTACTTGCGCTGCTGAAGTGCATCGGCAGCAGTTTTTGTGCCGAGGCTGCCCGCCCGTTGAAGCCAGCACCGCGCACACAACCGGGCAGCTAGCGGGGCGCGTGCGCAGTACCTGCGCTAGACCAGATGCTGCGGGAGAAACGCTTCGGGCAGCAGTGCTGCCAGCGTGGTCACAAGGCGCACGCTGCCATCCTTATCAGCAAGGATGACGGCCATGTTGTAGCCAAACTCTGCCAGCACCTGCCGGCAAACGCCGCACGGTGCTCCGGCGCCGCGCGTAGCCACGGCAACGGCCACAAACTCACGCTCGCCTTCCGACACAGCTTTGAAGACCGCGGTGCGCTCGGCGCATACACCAGCAGGATAGGCAGCGTTCTCAACATTCACGCCGTCATAGATGCGGCCGGACGCGGCCAGCAAAGCAGCGCCCACCGGGAATTTTGAGTACGGCGCATACGCCCAGTCCATTGCTGCCACGGCGCGCTGCACCAGCTCCGCCTGCTGGTCGGCGGTTGGCACTGCAGCCGCAACTGCGGTCATGCGGCCACCCTGCAAGCAAGTTCCCGACCGTCAAAAATGACATTCATATTAACTGCCTCCCGCCGGCTTTGCTTCTGGCGGCGTGCGCTTGATCACCCGCGCCGGCACGCCCACAGCCAGCGCATCCGCCGGAACATCGTGCGTCACCACAGAGCCCGCGCCCGTGCGCCCGCGTTCGCCAATCGTTACCGGCGCCACGAGCAGTGTGTCACTGCCAATGTAGGCATCGTCACCCACCACCGTGCGGTGCTTCTTCTGATCCATGCCAAAGTTGCATGTAATCGTGCCGGCGCCAATGTTGGTGCGCGCACCAATCTGCGCATCGCCAATGTAGCTGAAGTGGCCCATCTTTACTTCCGGGCCAAGATAGGAGTTCTTGACCTCGCCAAAATTGCCCATGTGCACGCCGCGCGCCAGATGTGCGCCCGGGCGCAGATGCGCAAAAGGCCCGATGCGCACGTCTTCTTCCACCACCGCGGACTCAATCACAGAGCATTCAATGCGGCAGTTGGCACCCACGACGCTGTCACGCACAATGCTGTTGGGGCCGATGGTGCTGTGCGCACCCACACTGGTTGTGCCGCTCAGATGCGTATTCGGCAGGATGACGCAATCCGGAGCGAGCTGCACGCCCGGCTCAATGTATGTGCTGGCCGGATCCAAGAGGTGCACGCCTGCCGCCATCCAGTGCTGGTTGATGCGCAGGCGCAGCGCAGTTTCCGCCTCAGCCAGATGCTCACGGGTATTAATGCCAATCAGTTCGGCAGTTGCACTTAGCTGCACACTTGCCACATTGCGCCGCTGCGCCACGGCCACACCCACAAGGTCAGTCAGGTAGTACTCGCCTTTGGGCGATGCCGGCAGGCGCACCAGCTCTTTCCACAACCAGTCCGCGCGGGCGCAATACACACCGGCGTTCAGCTCGCGCATGGCCAGCTGCCGGCGTGTTGCGTGCGCTTCCTCCACTACCGCGCGCACCCGGCGCTTTGGGTCGCGCAGTACGCGGCCAAAGCCGCGCGCATCATCGGCGGTGGCGGTGAGAATGGTGAGCGGCCCGCGGTTGGCTTGCTGCGCTGCCACCACTGCGTGCAGTGTCTCCGGGCGCAGCAGCGGCATGTCTGCATACCAGATCAGCACAAGCTCCGCACTGGCGCGCAGCAGCGCAGCCGCCTGCAGCGCGGCATGGCCGGTGCCCAGCTGCTCGGCTTGCACCACAAACTGCGCAGCACTGCCCACCGCCGCCTGCACTGCATCCATGCCATGCCCAACCACAAAGGTGGGCGCAGCCACGCCAATCGCCTGCGCCAACTCTGCAGCGTATTGCACCAGAGGGCGGCCACCCAGCTGCTGCAGCACTTTGGGCAACGCGGACTTCATGCGCGTGCCCTGCCCGGCGGCAAGAATTACTGCTGCTATTTTCATGCTATGCAAGCTGGATTATAAAGTGGGCTAATGAAAAAGGGCGGAAGCAATGGGCCAACTGCCGCCTGCTTTCCGCCCTTGATCATCTTTACTGGGCCACCTGGACTCGAACCAGGATCGACGGATCCAAAGTCCGCTGTGCTGCCAATTGCACCATGGCCCACAGTGCTGCGCATTGTAGCATGTGCCTCAATCAGCCGGCCAGAAGGTAATGGGCGAGTTTGCCATCGCCAGATCCGGCAGCGCTGCGGCGCGCAGGGCCGCAAAACGCGGGCGCATTTCTGCCAGCGAGTCGCCGCCCAACTTTTCCAGCAGCGCTTCGGCCACCACCAGCGCCACCATCGCTTCGCCAATCACAGCCGCGCGCGGCACCGCGCAAAAGTCACTGCGTTCATACGTTGTTGGGCCGCTGATGCCCGTCGCCAGATCCACCGTCATAAGCGGGTTAAGCGTAGTGCTGATGGGCTTCATAGCAGCGCGCACCAGCAAGGCCTCGCCGGTGGTGATGCCGCCCTCAGTGCCACCCGCGCGGTTGGTGCGCCGCACGATGCGCTCGCCATCACGAAACAACTCATCATGCACCTGCGTGCCGGGCAGGCGCGCGTTTTCAAATGCGGGGCCAACCTCCACGCCCTTGATGGCATGGATGCTGAGCATGGCTTGCGCCAGCCGGCCATCCAGCTTGCGATCCCATTGCACGTGCGAGCCGAGGCCGGGCGGCACACCCATGGCCGCCACTTCAAAGATTCCACCCAGCGTGTCCTTGGCCAGCATTACTTCGCGGATGTGCACACGCATTCGCTCGGATGCCGCCGCATCCGGGCAGCGCACATCGGAGGTCTCTGCCAGCCGGCAGCGTTCTGCCACCGGCATGTGCGCAACTGCTGCCGCCACCGCACCAATCTCCACTACGTAGCTGCCAATCTCAATCCCAAATTGCAGCAAGAATTTGCGGCAGACAGCAGCGGCTGCCACGCGCGCTGCTGTCTCACGCGCCGAGGCACGCTCCAAGCTGTAGCGCATATCGTCGTAGCCGTACTTGATGGCGGCGGCGAGGTCGGCGTGGCCGGGGCGCGGCGTGGTCAACGCCGGGATGGCGACGCCTTTCCACTTGGCGTGATCCACATTTTCAACCGTGAGCGCAATCGGTGCGCCAGTTGTGCTGCCGTTCATCACGCCCGCCAGAATTTGCACAACATCGTGCTCAATCTTCATGCGCGCACCAGTGCCGTAGCCCAACTGGCGGCGCGCGAGGTCCGGGTTGATGTCTGCAGCCGAGAGCGGCAAGCCCGCGGGCAGGCCTTCGATGATGACCTGCACGCTCGGCCCGTGCGATTCTCCGGCGGTGATAAATCTAAGCATAAAGTTTGGCTTCCGCTGCGGCACGCATGATGTTCACTGGCGCTGCGCGGCCGGTCCAGCGCTGGAACGCAAGTGCGCCCTGCTGCACCAACATGCCCAACCCGGTGGCACCGCGCAGGCCGTGCGAGAGCGCCTGCCGCAGCAAGAGCGTCTGCGCTGGATTATATACAAGGTCGTAAACGAAGGGCTTGCTGTTGAACGGCACAACCTGGAACCAGGGCGTGGTGTGGATGTCCGGAGTCATGCCCAGCGGGGTGCAGTTCACCACAAGCACGCAGCCGTGGGATGCATCGCCCACATCGGTTGGTGTCCACGCAAAATTTATCAGCCGCCCGCCGGTGACGGCATGCAGTTCGCGCGCAAGCTGTGCGCCCTGCGGAATGTTGCGGCCCAGCAAACGCACCTCGGCCGCCCCGCGCTGCAGCAAAGCATAGGCCACCGCGCGCGCAGAGCCGCCGGTGCCAAACACAAGCACGGGCGCGCCCCGCACATCAACCGCATGGGTGTCCAAATCTGCACTGAAGCCGGCTGCATCCGTGTTGTCTCCCACCAGCCGCCCGTCGCGATTGATGATTGTGTTGGCCGCACCCAGCAGTGCTGCGGTGTCCGTCACCTCATCGAGCAGCGCCAGCACGGCGCGCTTGTGCGGAATGGTCACGTTGCCGCCCGCCCACTCGCCGCTGCGAAAGCGCGCAATTGCCGCAGGCAGTTCTGCGGGTGGCACATCCACCGCCACCACCCGGTGCGGCAAACCCAGCGCAGCAAATGCAGCGCCCTGCATTGCGGGCGAAACGCTGTGATGCACCGGATGCCCAAGGATGACTATCGTTGGCACTGAACCGGTTTGCGCTTGCGGAGTGGCTGGCATCGCCCGGAAGATATCAGGCAGGATCAACTTCAACTGCCGCGCCCAATTGCTGCAGCACAGCGCCAAAACCGGGGAACGATTCGTCGACTGCGTCCGCGCCGTGGACCGTGGTTGTGCCGGGCGCAAGCAAACCTGCAATCGCCAGCGACATTGCAAGCCGGTGATCCCCATGGCTGGCAACCGCAGCCGGCTGGATGGCTTGCGGGCCATGCAACTCAAACCCGTCCGCGTGCTCGGTCAGCGCTACACCCAGCTGGCGCAGTTCACCCGCCAGCACTGTAATGCGATCTGATTCTTTCAGGCGCAGCTCGGCTGCGTCCCGCACTACCGTGCGCCCGGCTGCCTGCGTGGCCAGCACGGCAAAAATCGGGAACTCATCAATCATGCGCACAACACGCACACCACCAATCTCAACCGCACGCAGCGCGCTATGGTGTGCCTCCAAGTCCGCCACCGGCTCACCACCCTCCACGCGCTGGTTTGTAATGCGGATGTCTGCGCCCATTTCCTGCAGCGTTTCAAGGAAGCCGGTGCGGGTGGGATTGATTCCGACGCCCTGCATTTGAATGCTGGAGCCGGGCACCAGCACTGCCACCGCGAGCATGAAGGCAGCTGCCGACATGTCGGCTGGCAGCGTGACTTGTGAAGCAGGCAGCGCCGCCGACAGCGGGTACAGCGTAACAACATTTTCCTCCGAGCGCACATCCACACCCAGTGCACGCAGCATGCGCTCAGAGTGATCCCGCGAAGGGCCGGGCTCGCGCAGTGTGGTGGGGCCGCTGGCATGCAAGGCAGCCAGCAGCAGCGCAGCTTTTACCTGCGCAGAGGCAACCGGAATGGCGTAGTCGATGCCGCGCAGCGCACCGCCGCTAACTGTGAGCGGCGCAAAGTCGTTGTCGATCTGCGCGCCCATCAGGCGCAGCGGATCGGCGAGGCGCTGCATCGGGCGGCGCTGCAAGCCGGGCGTGCCACTGAGTGTGGCGCGCAGCGGCTGGCTGGCAATCGCGCCCAGCATTAAGCGCAGCGTTGTGCCGGAGTTGCCGCAATGCAGCGCGTCTGGTACCGGCTGCCACGCCCCGCCCTGCACATGCAGTTCGGCGCCCGCTTGCTCAATTGAAACGCCAAGGCGCTGCAGGCAGCCAATCATCGCCGCGGTAACTCCGGCGCGCAAGACATTGCGCAGCGTGCTGCGCGCGGGGCTGAGGGCAGCGTGCAGCAGTGCCCGGTGCGACATGGACTTGTCGCCAGCCAGCGCAACCGATCCGCACAGATTTGCAGCTCGTCCGTGAACTTTCATCTAAGCGCTGCGCCGCGCAAATCTTTTGGTAATGACTTCCAATTTCAGCGCGGGGAGGGGAAATGCCGGCTGCGCTCGCTGCGCATGCTCTGCAGAAACTGCGCGAGTGCAGCCTCATCCCCCTCCAGCAGCCCAGCAAGCCGGTCGATCTGATCGCGCTGCGCCAGCAGCGCCGCCCGAACAGGCGCGCGGTTGGTGCGCAGAATGTCGAGCATCATGTTTACCGAACTGGCAGCCAGGCGCGACGTGTCGCGGAAGCCGGAGGCGGCAAGCTGCCACAGCGCGTCATCATCTACCGCTGCCGCGCTGGCGGCGGACATCAATGCGCATGCAACCAGGTACGGCACGTGGCTGGTGGCCGCAGCCAGCCGGTCATGCCGCGCAGCATCCAGCAGCAGCGCGTGCGCGCCAACCGCTGCCACCACTGCATGCGCCAGCTGCAACGCAGCCGGGCTGGTGCGCGCCAGCGGCGCCAGCACAAAGGTTGCGCCGTGATATAGCGCGGCGTCCGCGTGCTGCAAGCCAGCCACTTCTTTGCCGCACATGGGATGCCCGCCCACCGGATCGCAAGCGGCAGGCAGTGTTTCCATGGCAGCCATAATTTCAGATTTGGTGGAGCCCAAATCCAGCACAACCAGCGGCGCACTGGACGCTGCGGCACGAGCCTTGAGTTCTTGCAGTTGCTGCAGGATCACACCCACCGGCGTGGCCAGCACCAACAAGTGCGCCCCGGCCATGCCAGCATGCAGCTCACTCTCGACAGCGTGCACCACCTGCCCCGCGAGCGCTGCGCCACGCACCTCACCATCAACATCCACACCCGTCACGTGCGCACACTTGCCGCGCAGGGCCAGCGCCAGCGATCCGCCCATCAAGCCCATGCCCGCAATGGTGATGCGCGCGTTATGCAGTGCCAGGGTTGAATTCACAGCAAGCCCGTGCAAATAAATGTGCTGCGATTAACTGCGCTCGACAGCGCGCGCAATGACGCGCACCTGGCGCACCAGCTCGGAATATTGTTCTGGCCGCAGACTCTGGCCGCCATCTGAAAGCGCTTCCTCCGGATTGCAGTGCGCCTCCACCAGCAGCCCGTCCGCACCCGCAGCAATGCCTGCGCGCGCCACGGGCAGCACGTACCGCGCAGTGCCAGTGCCATGGCTGGGGTCCAGCATTACCGGCAAATGCGTCAGGTGCTTGAGCACGGGAATGGCATTGATGTCCGTTGTGTTGCGTGTGTATTTTTCAAAAGTGCGGATGCCACGCTCGCACAACACCACCTGCCGGTTGCCGGCAGCCAGAATGTACTCCGCACTCATCAGCAGTTCCTCCATGGTTGCCATCAGCCCGCGCTTCAGCAGCACCGGCAGCGTGGTGCGGCCAACGCCCTTAAGCAGCTCATAGTTTTGCATGTTGCGCGCGCCAATTTGCAGCATGTCCACGTAGTCGCAAACCATGGGCAGATGCTCAGGCGTCATGATTTCCGTGATCACTGGCAGGCCTGTTTGCTCGCGCGCCTCCGCCAGTATCTTCAGCGCTTCCTCGCCCAGCCCCTGAAAGCTATACGGCGAGCTGCGCGGCTTGAAGGCACCGCCCCGCAGCACTTGGGCGCCACCCGCCTTTACCGCATGCGCTATCTCAAGCAGCTGGCTGCGGCTTTCCACCGCGCATGGCCCGGCCATCAGCACCACCGGCAAGCCGCCAATGACCACGCCCTTGATATTCACCAAAGTATCCGCGGCAGAGAACTCGCGGGACGCCAGCTTAAACGGCTTGAGCACGGCCATCGCCTTCTCAACGCCGGGCAGCACTTCATATAACTGCCGATCGAGCGGCCGGTCATCGCCAATCAGGCCGATGATGGTGCGCTCCGCGCCGGCGCTCAAATGCGCCGTGAAGCCATCACGCGCAACGCGCGCCACCACATTGTCAATTTCTTCGCGGGAAGCGCCCGCGCGCATCACGATGATCATTGCGCCTCCAATTTGTACAAGTTAATTGCGGCCGATAATGCCAGCCACAGCGCGGCATTCTTTTACCAGCGCCGCGAAGACCTCGGGCTTTAAGCTTTGCGCGCCATCAGACAGCGCCTGATCCGGATGATTGTGCACTTCTACCAGCAAGCCATCAGCGCCGGCAGCCACAGCCGCGCGCGCCACAGCCGGCACATACTCCCACTGTCCCACGCCGTGGCTGGGGTCGAGCATTACTGGCAAATGCGTCATATGTTTCAGCACCGGGATGGCGTTGATGTCGGTGGTGTTGCGCGTGTATTTCTCAAAAGTGCGGATGCCCCGCTCGCACAAGATCACGTGTGGATTTCCCGATGAAAGAATGTACTCGGCGCTCATCAGCAGCTCTTCAATTGTGGACATCAGGCCGCGCTTGAGCAGCACGGGCAGCTTGGCGGCACCGACGGCGCGCAGCAGCTCATAGTTCTGCATGTTGCGGGCGCCGATCTGCAGCACATCCGCATACTTTTGCACAAGCACCAGTTGCTCGGCAGACATCACCTCGGTCACTACTGGCAGGCCGGTAGCCGCACCGGCCTCGGCCAGAATCATCAGGCCTTCCTCGCCCATGCCTTGAAAGCTGTACGGCGAGCTGCGCGGCTTGAAGGCCCCGCCGCGCAATGCATGCGCGCCGGCCTCTTTCACAGCGTGGGCAATTTCCAGCATCTGCGGGCGGCTCTCCACGGAGCATGGGCCGGCAATAATCGCAATCGTTGGGCCGCCCACGCGCAGCGTTTTGAGGTGCACGGTGCTGTCTGCCGGCTGCGCCTCGCGCGACGCCAGCTTGAACGGCTTGAGGATTGGCGTCGCCGTCTCCACACCTTCAAGCACCGCATACGCGCGCTTGTCCACTAGGCGGTCATCGCCCAGTGCACACACGATGTTGCGTTCTGTGCCCCGCACAATTTGCGTCTTCAATCCGTCCTGTTCCACCCGCGCCACAACTGCAGCTATCTGCGCGGGTGTGGCACCCGCCTGCATTACGATCACCATTTCACATCACTCCTTGGATGATTGCTCATCAATAATCCGCTGCCGGCAGATCCGCCGGCAATCCAATTGCGCAACACTCACTTGCCTTTTGGTGCGCGGTCCGGCCGCAGCTTCACCGCACCCTTCAGATAGACATGTTCGATCTCGCCCAGCGTGCGCTCAGTGTTCCAGTGCAGCAATACGCGCACACAGCGCTCAAGGCCGTGCGGCACCTGCATCTCGTGCGTGCAGAGCACGGCAGTCTCCAGCCAGCCCAGCTCGCGCACCGCCAATGCCGGAAACTCGGCCGTGAGATCCGGCGACGCGCTCAGAAACACTGACGCCACATCCTCCACCACAATTCCATTCGCAGCAATCAGTGCCTGCAGCAGCTCGCGCGTGCCGCTGAGAATATCCTCCGGCGCGTTTTGCTCCACTGTAATTGCGCCGCGCACCCCGCGACAAGTCTTTGCCATATTGCCACCTCATGTAAAACAAAAAGCGCGGAGGGTTGCTCCGCGCTTGTGAACTCATCCGAAAAGGCTCGAGTCTACTTAAGGCGAAGCCACGGTGGCCGCACGCGCGGCACCGAAGTAGTAATAGCCTCCAAAATACTTCGCGCTCATCGACGGAAATAATAACCCAGCCGCATCAAAAGCGCAAGACCTGCGCCGTGCGCATATTGCGGTCAATTTCCGGGCGCTGGGCATCCAGCTCTGCCATCACACCGGCATGTTCCACCAGTATTACAAGGCAATCCGCACCGGCACAGGCCTTTGCCAGGGTATCCGGATACGCCATGCCCTTCACCAGCGGGTCAAAGTGCGCCACGTCGTAGCCATCGGCGCGCAGCAGTTCCACCACATGCACGGCCGGGCTCTCGCGCATGTCCTCGGTGTTTGGCTTGTAGGCAGCCCCAATCGCCACAATCCGCGGACCCGGCACGCCGCGCACGGACTGGCGCACGCGCGCAGCCACGCGGTGCGGCATCTCATCGTTCACCATGCGCGCCGCAAAGATGAGGCGCGAGTTGGCCGGATCAACTTCCTTGATGAACCACGGGTCGATGGGAATGCAATGCCCGCCCACGCCGATGCCCGGCTCCATCAGGTTGACCCGCGGATGGCGGTTGGAAAGTGCAATGGCAGCGCGCGCGTCAATGCCCAGCGTCGCAGCAACCGCAGCCAGTTCGTTGGCAAGCGCAATGTTCACATCGCGATAAGTGTTCTCCATCAACTTGCACAGCTCAGCGGTCACATCATCGGTCTCGAGCAGCTCGCCCTTTACAAAACTGCTGTATACCGCAGCCGCCAGCTTGCGGGAATGCGCATCGCGCGCACCGATGATGCGGTCGTTGTGCACAATTTCGTAAAACACATCACCAGGCAAAATGCGCTCCGGGCAGTGCGCCAGAAAAAGGTTCTCGCCAACCTTCAGGCCGGAGCGTTCAAGGATGGGCGTGAGCAACTCGCGGCAGGTGAGCGGCGGCACAGTGGACTCGAGCACCACCAGATTGCCGGCACGCAAGTAAGGCACCAAGCCTTCCACCGCTGCCACAACCATGCTCAGGTCCGCCACCTTTTTGCGCTGGTCCAGCGGGCTGGGCACTGCAATGAAGAACACATCCGCAGCGCAGGGCGTGGCCTGTGCCGTGAGGTTGGCGCGCACGGCCGGCTCATCCATGATGGCTTGCAGCGCTGCTTCATTAATGTGCAGCACGCCCTCATTGATGGCGCGCACAATGTTGTCGTTGATGTCCACCCCGACCACAGAGTGGCCGGCGCGCGCCAGCAGCAGCGCAGCCGGCAGGCCCACATAGCCGGTCCCAATCACCACAATCTTTTGCGGTTGCATCATTGCACGCCGTACACCTTGCGCTGCCACGCGATTGTGAGCGGCACACCCGCAGCCAGATCAAAGCGCGCCACGTGGCCAAGGTCACGGCTGGCATCGGTCAGGTCGCCGCGCTTGTTAAGCGTGTTGTGCGCCTCGCGCTCCACATATTGCACGCGGCTATCGTCGCGCCCGGTCAGGCGCAGCACCAGATCCGACAGCTGCTTGATATCGTGGTATTCGGCACCGGCAATGTTGTAAACATTGCCCGCAAGAAAACGGCCGGCATCCGCCAGATTTGCGAGCGTGCGTACCGTGTCATCAATGTATGAAGAAGTGCGGTGATGGTTGAGGTACACGGTGTACGGCAGATCGTGCAGCGCACGGTAGATAAACTGGCACGCCACACTGCGGTACTCGTTGTAATACTCGCCCGGGCCGTAGGTGTTGAAGAGCCGCACGCGCACGGTCTCTGTTGCGTGGCGGTCGGCAGAATTCATGATTTGCTGCTCGTTGACCCACTTGGAGATGGCGTAGTCATTCAACTGCCGGATGGGATGCTGCGCCAGCACAGCCTCGGTCATCAGCCCCTCGTAATCACCATAGACCTCAGAGCTGCTGGTGAACACCAGCCGGAAGCGGCGCGCCTCCTGCTGGCGCAGCAAATGCTTTGTGCCAATGGCGTTGGTGGCCCACACGCGTTCGTAGTAGTCCTCGCCGTTCCAGCGCCCAAACTCCGCCGCCAGATGAAACACCAGTTCAGGCTGCGCCGCATCCAGCACGCGCGCCAGCTGGCGCGAGTCGCCAATATCACAGCGCATGTAATTGGGTGCCGGGGCATGCGTCAAGTCACACACCCACACGTTGTGGCCGCGCCGGCGCAGCTCCGTGCAAAGCGGCGCCCCCACCGTCCCCAGCCCGCCAGTCACCAGAATATTCATTGCACCAATTTATTCATGCCGGTAATTGCAAACACAGGCGGGTTCAACTTTGCACCCCGTGCCCAACTCCGGCGAGCACCGCACGGGCACGCGCTTCCCACGTTAGCGGCTCAACCGCAGCCCGCGCAGCTGCGCCGAGGCGCGCCGCCAGTCCGCTGTCTGCCAGTGCCCGCGCGATGGCAGCAGCCAGCGGCGCCACTTCATCCGGTGCAACCAGCAGCGCATTGTGCTCGTGCCGCAATGTCCCGCGCAGCGCCGGCAAATCGGTCGCCACAATCGGGCGCGCTGCCGCCATGTACTCAAACATTTTAAGGGGTGACATAAACGCAGTGGTGTTTTCGCCGCTGGGCGTCAGGGTGCGCGCGCCGTAAGGCATCAGCAGCACATCCGCCGCTTGCAGATAATTTGGAATTTGGGCGGGAGATTGGTAACCGGTAAAAATAGCATCAGGCACGCCGGCCGCAATTGCAATTGAGCGCCACCGCTGCACCTCTGCAGGTGCGCCGCCGCC
Source organism: Anaerolineaceae bacterium (assembly GCA_003569365.1). Lineage (GTDB taxonomy): Bacteria > Chloroflexota > Anaerolineae > Anaerolineales > UBA11657 > BD1. The sequence continues at coordinate 97,148 of BGOS01000016.1, read as the reverse complement.
CACCACTACCAGCTGCGCAGTTTGCGAGCGCATGGCTGCGAAGAGCGCCTCCAGGCCGCGGCCGGGATACAAGCCGCCAGTATACACGGCGTAACGCACGCCCGGCGCAAGGCCGCAAGCGCTGCAAGCCTCGGCGCGCTGCAGCTGTGGCGTAAAGCGGGCCAGGCTGACCGCATCCGCCGCGATGACAAAACATTCTGCGGGAATACCGTAGGCGCGCCCGTAAACTGCTGCCAGCTCGGCAGAGATGGCCACCAATTGGCCGCGCGCATGAGCGGCCACGCTGCGCAGCAAGTGCAGTTCCAGCCGCGATACAGGGCGGCCATGCACCTCAAAGATTGCGCGCGCACCCAGCCGCAGTGCAAGCCATGCAGCCAGCACATCACGGCCGCGCGCGTAGCACAGCCAAGCGCCGCGCTGCTGCCGGTGCACCTGCCGCACCGCGTGCAGGCGCCACAGCTGTGCATGCGCCCGGCGCGGCAGGCGCAAGACTGCAAAGCTGGCGGGCACATCGTAATGGCGCAGCAGGCTGGCTGCCGGCTGCGGTTGTGCGGCGCGCGGCAGCACCAGCGTTGTCTTTGCCTGCGTGGCAAGGCCGGCGCACATTTGCATCACCTGCACGCTGCTCGCCTTGGGCGTTGGCAGTGCCGCACTGGTTATGTAGTACAGCGGCGCTAATTCGCGCAACGCAGCACTCCATTGGCATCAGCCGTCACGCCCAGCAGCGGCCCGGGGTCGTAGGTGTTGTCAATGCGCGTTTCGTTGGCATAGCCACCATCACTCTTGCTGCGCACAACTGAAAAATGCAAATGCAATCCGGTGGGCATGTGCTGGGTGCCGGACCAGGTGCCCTGTTTTCCAAGCACCGTGCCCGCCTCCACAAAAACTTCATGCGTTCCCGGTGGAAATTCCGCAGCCACAAAAGATTGCATGCCATCTGCGGCAGCCATGTGCGTGTAGTAGGTCCACACTTGCGCCGGCGGATTTACGCCGCTGAAATTTGGGTGGCGAATGATGACGGTGCTGATCCAGTCCCGCTCGCGCGTGAGATAGCCGGCATGCGCGGCAACCACCGGCTCCATATTTTCAACGCCCAGCGGGCTAAAGATGTCAAAGCCGCTGTGGCGATGGCCAGGCCGAAAACTATCGTCCCACCCAAAACCAATCAGGCCATTGGTGGGCATTAGCAGCGCCGCGTTGGCGCAGCGCTGGCCCGCGCGCACCTCCCACGCGGCGTATGCACCCCGGTCCGCAAGCCACGCACGCAGCCGGAGCACACGCGCCGTGGTCTCCGGCCGGTTTGCGCGCGGCTGCCACCACCACCATGCGGCTGCACCTGCAGCGGCCAGCACTGCCAGCAAAAGCAGCCAAAGCTTCCCGCTGCCCGGCAATGCTCCGGTTTTATTTGCAAACAATGAAGCCACGCGCATGATATTATCATTTTGATTGCAGCGTCGGTATTTTACCTGCCGGCATTTCACCACCATGCCTGAACATCTTCATTTTTGGGGGCGCGTCTATCGGCCGATTGTGCGCCGGCTTGGCCGATGGTACCGAAGCAGCCGCTTCAGCGAGCGCTATGCCGCCACACTGCAGCCCGGCAGTCTGGTTGTGCACAACCAGAGCTTCAAGCTGCCCGGCTTGCCCGCCGCGCTGCACGGCCTGCGCATTGCGCAGTTTTCTGATTTGCATCTGGGTTGTTTTGTGCGCGGGGTGGATGGTGCGCAGGTGGCTGCGCAGGTCAACGCACTGCAAGCCGATATGATTGTGTTCACAGGGGATTTAGTGGACTTTACCAGCCACCCGCGCAATGGCACCTGCCCGGACATAGACGCCACACTCAATCCGCTGCACGCAAAGCTTGGCGTGTTCGCCGTGCTGGGCAACCACGATTATTTCGCAGGCCCGGATGCCGTGACAGCAGCGTTGGCCCGCAGCGGTGTCCGATTGCTGCGCAACTGCGGGACAGCGCTGCAAGTTGGCAACTCGCAGCTGTGGCTGGCCGGCGTGGACTGCGCGCAGCTGGGGTTTGCGGACCTGCAGGCTGCGCTGGCAGCCGCGCCCGCCAATGCGCCGGTGGTGCTGCTGGCGCATGAGCCGGACTACGCTGATGAAGCTGCGGCAGACGGGCGCATCGCCCTGCAGCTTTCCGGCCACTCGCATGGCGGCCAGCTGCGGATTGCCGGATTGGGTCCCGTAAAGCACACCCGCATGGGCCGCAAGTATGTGCTCGGCCAGCACCGGGTTGGCGGCATGTGGCTGTATGTAAACCCCGGCGTGGGCGCAGCGATGCTGCCGCTGCGCCGCAACTGTCCGCCTGAGATCACCGTGATCACACTCACCGGAGGATAGCGCGCATGAAACTTGAAACAATCGCCGTGCATGCCGGGCGCACTGTGGACCCGGCCACCGGCGCAATCACACCGCCGCTGCATCTGTCCACCACCTTTGAGCGCGACGCGGACACAAGCTACCCGCGCGGCTTTGTTTACACCCGCAGTGGCAACCCCAACCGCAAAATGCTTGAGGAGTGCCTGGCTGCGCTTGAGGGCGGTGCAGCCGCGGCTGCGTTTGCGTCAGGCAGTGCGGCCTGTGCAGCTGTGTTTCAAGCATTGCGCCCCGGCGACCACGTGCTTGCGCATGACGACCTGTATCACGGCGTGGCACGCCTGCTGCGCGAGGTGCTGCAGCCGTGGGGGCTGCAGGTTGACCGCGTGGACATGGGCGATCCGGCCAAAGTACAAGCCGCACTGCGCCCGAACACGCGTTTGCTGTGGCTGGAGACGCCCTCAAATCCGATGCTCAAGATTGTTGACATTGAACGGGTGGCGCAGATTGCGCACGCAGCCGGCGCGCTGTGCGCAGTGGACGGCACCTGGGCAACACCCGCGCTTCAGCATCCGCTGCAGGCCGGTGCGGATCTAGTGGTGCACTCCACTACCAAGTACCTAAGCGGCCACAGTGATGTACTTGGCGGTGCAGTCGTCGCGCGCGCGGCGGACGGCATCTTCGAGCGCATCCGCGCACTGCAGGAAATTGCGGGTGCGGTGCCAGCCCCCTTTGATTGCTGGCTGGTGCTGCGCGGAATTGCCACGCTGCCGTTGCGCGTGCAGGCCCAGTCGGCGAGTGCGCTGCGCATTGCCGAATTTTTAGCCGACCATACAGGGGTGGATAGTGTGCACTATCCGGGCCTTGCGGACCATCCGGGCCATGCCGTGGCTGCGCGCCAGATGCAGGCGTTTGGCGGAATGCTGTCGGTGCAGGTGCAGGGCGGGCGGGCGGCTGCCATCCGCGTGGCTGCACGCGTGCGCTTGTTCACGCGCGCCACCAGCCTTGGCAGCGTGGAGAGCCTGATTGAGCATCGCGCTTCCATTGAAGGTGCGCACTCCACCACGCCGGACAACCTGCTGCGCGTGTCGATTGGCTTGGAGCACACCGACGACTTGATTGCCGACCTCGCTCAGGCGCTGGCGCCCTAGCGGCGGGCACGGCGGCCCGCGTGAACTGGCGCCGCATCCACACCGCCCGGCGCAGTTTTTATGCGCTGTTTACACCCCTGGCCACCACCAAGACGATACTGAGGGCAGAGAAGAAATTTCCGCGCACTACTGCCGGACAAGGGATGCCCGCATGTCAACATCAATCCGCCTCACAATGGCTTTCATCGCACTGTATGCAACTCTGGCCGTGCTCATCGGGAGTGAGCTGCACATCTTCAGCTAAACGCAAGACTGCGCAGTAAAACCGGCTGCCAGCCCGCACGCTGGCTCGAACCCGATGCGAACCGCAGCGGGTTTTTTATTTGAAGCTGCGCCCGCCGCAATGCTGGCGCACTTGATGCTGCTATTCCGGCTGCAAGCTAAATGTGAGTGGCACGCCCGCATCGCGCGCCAGCGCGTGCGCTTGCCCCACGCGGTACTTTGCGTCCTGCTCGGGCAGCACCGCCACTAACGCCATGCCGCTGGTGTGAGCTTCGAGCGTGACGCGCCCTGCTTCCCCGGCAGTCAGCATAAAAATACTTTGCAGCACCATCACCACCAGGTCGTAGGGCGTCACGTCATCATTGTGCACGAGCACCCGCAGCCGGTCGGGCGTTTCCGTCACCAAAACCAGCAGCTCCTGCTCAGTCTCCTGTGACTGGCCTTCAACCAGCGGATCCACTTTGCGGGCCTGTGACAAGCTGCACTCGCTCTACAATTTTAGCATCGGCGGCATGGTACACTTCAGTTTCTGGTCGATGGCAACGAAGTTTCATTCACGCATATATTGGGCAGGGCTGTGCGCCGCCCTGCTAGCCGGCTGCGGCAGCTTGTTTGCGCCGCCCACGGCCACGCCAGTTCCCACTCCGACGCCCATCGAGTATCTGGGGCGCGCCGCAAAAGTATTCGAAGGCTTGCAGTCCGTGCAATTCAAACTGCAGCACACTGGTGAACCGGTAGTGTTGGATAAGCAGCTGGGCGCAAAATTTCTGGAAGCAGCCGGCGCCTATCAGGCACCCGACCAGCTTTTTGCACAGGTGAAGGTTGAAGCGATGGGCAGCTTGTTCACGCTAAAAATGCTGTGGCGGCCCGAGGGCGCGTTGATGACCAATCCGATAACCGGCATGTATGGTCCGCAGCCGGCTGGCATGCCGCTGGCCCCGCTGGCGCTGTTTGATACAGCCACCGGCATCAGCCATTTGCTTGCGGCAGAAATTCAAAATCTGCAGATAGCCGGGATTGAAGAAGTAGAAGGCGCGCAGCTGCGCCACTTCACCGGTGATGTGTCGGCGCTGGCGCTCAAAACCATTTTGCCCGGCACACTCGCCGACGCAAAGTTAAAAATCGACTTGTGGGTTCAGGTGGACAACGACCGCTTGGCGCGCATTCAAGTTACCGCTGCGGGCAGCGAGACGCAGCTTGAGTTTTTCGGGCATAACGAACCAGTGGAGATCCCGGTCCCCAAATAAACTGGGTGGGCTAGCACGGATAGAATCACAAAGTGCCGGCTTCAGCCGGCACTCGTGTTTTGAGCGGTTGAACCCAGTTGTGCTGGTCGGAAAATGCTCAGCGCACCGCCAGCGCAGGCACGCCGATTTGCACCGTGCGCTCTTGCCGGCGCTCCGTGGCCTTTGCCAACCGGGCGATGCGCGCTTGCAAATGCGGCGAAAAAAAGCCCGCATATTTTTTCCACAATTCCGGGCGCTGCCAGTCATTGCCCTGCACCCGCCCGCGGCAGGCGCGCGCTCCGCACAAGCAGTCAAATTCATCGTAGCTGTTGCCATCGCTCATGGCATAGTCAAAGCACACATCTTCGCCAACTTTGATTGCCCGCATGGCCACCAGCGTAATCTGCCCGCGCAAGCCGGCATTCGGATTGCATGAATGGTTTACCCAATCCGACGGGCCAATCCATTTCGCCGGCGTGACCAGGTACATATCGTCATCCACCTGCACCGAAATTTTGCGCTCCTGAGCAGTCAATTTACCCAGCTCCGAGCCGGTAAGAATCGTGCCGCCCCACACAATCAAAATTTCCCCGGGGCGCACTGCCGCAACCGCACGCACGCCGTGCCCCCACTCTTTTTTGTAGCCTTCAAGTTTTGGTGACAGGTAACCTTTCATTGACGCGTCCATTTTTTGTATCTTCATCTCTCCCTGATTTAGAATTGAGAATGGAATTGGAAATTAAGTGCCGTCACAGGCGCCCACACAGCGGTGTGTGACACCGTGTGCGAAGCCGCCAGCGGCTTCAGCCCACTTAAAGAGCAAGACCCATTATCAGCAATGGGTCGTAAGATCTTGCGCTTTGCTGCGCAGGTGAATAAGTCAGGAGCGGCTATCGCCAGCGCCCAACCTTGCATGTGATGTTCAAATCAGTATTCTGCGGTTAGCATAGAACAACTCTGCCAATAATACACACATAATTTAAATAATGCAAACTTTTTGGCGGTCGCGAACCTTAATTTTTCCAGTAGCGGCGAGCCCGCACAGCCCGCTCTCTGACCCTCCAAAGCTGCGGCCCGCCTGCAAGCCACAACGCTGATGGCGGCACTGCAGCTTCTGCTCGCCACGCACAACGCCGGCAAGCTGGCAGAGTACCAACGGCTGCTGCAAGCGCTGCCGCTGCGCTGGCGCACGCTCGCGGATGAACACATCACGGCAGAGTCACCGGAGGATGGCGGCTCATTCATGGAGAACGCCCGCAACAAGGCTGCGTTCTACGCTCAGCTGAGCGGCTGCCTGACGCTGGCGGATGACTCCGGTTTGTGCGTGGACGCACTGCAGGGCGCGCCCGGCGTGCATACTGCGCGCTACAACGGCGTGCAAACCCCGTACCCGGCGAAATTGGCGTTGCTGATCGATGCGCTGCGCACAATTGCATGGGAGCAGCGCACTGCCCAATTCCATTGCGCCGTGGTGCTGGCAGATCCCAGCGGAAAATTTATTCTTGAAGCCGAAGGTAAATGCGCCGGCCGCATTGCACTTGCCCCGGCCGGCAACCACGGCTTTGGCTATGACCCGCTGTTCCATTTGGATGCAGCGCACTGTACCGTGGCTGAGCTGGACGACGCCCACAAAGACCGCATTAGCCATCGTGGCAATGCCGTGCGTGCGCTGCTCCCGCAATTACAGGCGCTGGCAGCGCATGCAGCGGCAGGCTAACCGGCTTCTAAGTGCACTCATCGGCCACACTGTAATGCGCACCACAGCGCACACATATAATCGCGCATACATGCTTGCTCATCCACCAGGAGCGTTGCGCCTTGAAGCGCGTTATCAGCGTGCAGGCACCGGCTGCATGCCCGCTGTACTTTTGCCGTGCAGCTCTCTGAGCCACAGGTTGCACCCTTGAGTACTGCCATGCACACGGAGGCTTGGCCGGTCGTTGGGCATGAAGCCGTGATTCATGCGCTCGCGCGCGACCTTGCAGCGCAGCGCCTGCGCCATGCCTATCTATTCACCGGGCCCGCCGCCATTGGCAAGCACACGCTCGCGATCGCATTTGCGCAAGCCATCCAGTGCGAGGCGCCCGGCGCACCCTGCGGCCATTGCCGCACCTGCCAGCTGATAGCCCAGCAGCGCCACCCCGGCGTGCACGTGCTGCTGCCCGAAGTCAGCGGCAAGATCATCAAAACCGCCAAGATCCGCATCGAAACCGTACGCGACCTGATCCGCCAGTTTGCGCTCAAGCCCATGGAGGGTGCGCGGCGCGTGGCATTGCTGGTGGATTTTGAAAATGCCAACGCTGAGTCTGCGAACGCGCTCTTAAAGACGCTGGAAGAACCGCCCGGCGCCGGCATCTTGATTGTGACTGCTGCCAGCCCGGAGGCGTTGCTGCCCACAATTGTTTCGCGCTGCGAGCATGTGGCGCTGCGGCTGCTCCCGGTGGCGCAGGTTCAAGCGGCGCTGCAAGAGCGCTGGCAGGCGCCGGCCGCACAAGCCGAGCTGCTGGCGCAGCTTTCCGGCGGGCGCCTGGGCTGGGCAGTGGAGATGCTGCAGGATGGCGCAGCCTTGGAGCGCCGCACGCAGCACCTGGACACACTGCAAACCCTGCGCAGCGCCAACCGCCGCGAGCGCTTTAATTATGCGGAGAGCATGCGCGAAGACCGCGACACGGTTGTGGAGGCGTTGGGCCTATGGCTCACTTGGTGGCGTGACGCACTGCTGCTGGTGCACGGCAGCCGCGCAGCAATCACCAACCTGGACCGGGCCGCAGAGCTGCGAACCAGCGCAGCAAAGCTGGACCCAAACAGCGCCATGCGCTTTGTGGAGCAATTGCTGGGAACCCTGCAGGCACTGAACCAAAACGCAAACTTGCGCCTGGCGCTGGAGGCGCTGCTGCTGCAACTGCCGTAATCTTCCTTTTGCAGCTTGCAACCAAACTTTGCGCCAGCTGCCTGCAGACTTATTGCGCGAGCGTTTTCAGCAGCGTGCTCACCCAGTCCAGCTCGTCCCGGTTTACCGTGTGGCCCATGCCTGGATAAATGCGCAGCGTTACCGCACCGCCCAGCCGCTCCATTTCTTGAGCAGCCAGCTGCACGCGCTGCAACGGAATATGCGCATCAACATCGCTGCACCCGACCAGCAGCGGCGTGCCAGCCAATGAGCCAGCCATCTCTCGCGGGCCCGTGTCTGCGCCAATCAGCCCGCCGCTGAGTGCAACCACGCCGCCATAGCGGCAGCAGTTGCGCGCAGCAAACTCCAGCGCCAGACAGGCGCCTTGCGAGAAGCCCAGCAACACTGTGCGCTCCGGCGCAACTGCGCCAGCCGCCACGGTTGCCAGAGTTTGGGCCACTGACCGCAGCGCGGAACTCAGCCAGGGCTCGTTCGTCGCAAGCGGCTCCATAAACCGGTTGGGGTACCAGGTGTTGCCAGCGGCCTGCGGCGCCAAATAAGCCACGCCTTCCGTGCCAAACTCAGCGTGCAGCGCCAGGATGTCCGCCGCGCTGCCGCCGCGGCCATGCAGCATCACCACTGCTGCGCGTGCAGCACTCAACGCTGCGCCGGCAGCTAATACGGGCTGCCCCGCATGCACGTCACCCACTGGAGATGCTGATTTCAAAAATATATGTGTTGGCGCAGAGAACGCGCCCAGCGCCGCGGACTTTCAGCACTAAAGGTCGGGGGTTCTTGCCACGTGTTCAATCACGCGCGCCCGTGAGCGCGGCTCGCGCAGCGGATGCCGCCGGAAAAACCACCTTACCCACAGGCCGGAGAAAGCGGGAACCGCACTACAGCATAAACTGCTAATGCAATAAATTGAGAAGCAAAGCGACAACGACTCCAGCATCGGGCGGCCCCCTGCGGTGCATGCACCCTAAATGAATGCGGCCCCTGCCGCACTGCTTATCCCAGCAGATCTTGAAGTGCTGCGCGTACCTCGGAAAACCTGAAGGTGTAGCCGGCTGCCTGAAGTGCTGCCGGCAGCACGCGCTGCCCGTCAAGTATAACCGTCGACACTTCTCCAAACGCAAGCTGGAAAGCGAAGCGCGGCACCGGCAGAAGCGATGGACGATGCAATACCGCACCCAGTGCGCGGCCAAACTCTGCGTTGGTGACGGGTTGCGGGGCGGTCAGATTGAAGGCGCCGCTCGCGGTGGGCTCTTCAATCAGGAAACGCAGCGCACCCAGCAGGTCCGCCATATGAATCCAAGAAAAGTACTGCCGGCCACTGCCAAAGGGTCCGCCGGCAAACAAGCGATACGGCAGCAGAAATCTTGGCAATACACCGCCATGTGCATTCAGCGGCAGGCCAATGCGGGCAATGGCACGGCGCACGCCCAAAGCCGCAAGCTCATCCGTGCTGGCTTCCCAGTCACGGCACACCTGCGCCATGAAATCAGCGCCAGACGGGCTGCGCTCGGTGAATTGCTCGTCGGCGCCAGTGCCATAAAAACCAACCGCCGATCCTTGCACCACCACAGCCGGCTTCTCAGGCGCCGCCCGGACCGCAGCCATCACTGCCTGCCCGGTCTGTACCCGACTGCGCATGATCCGCTCCTTCATTTGCACCGACCAGCGCCGCGGGAAAAAAGAATCGCCAGCGATACTCTCGCCAGCCAGCTGAACAATTGCTGTGTCTGCATCAACCAGATGGCCCCACCCGGCTGCGCTGACGGCATCCCATTGCACGCTCTGCACGCCCGCCGCAAAACGCGCCGTGCCCGGCGCGCGGCTGAGTGCAATTACTTTATGCCCGGCGGCAATCAAAGCGCTGCTCAACGCCTGCCCGATGAAACCACTCCCGCCTGTAATTATGATCCGCATTTGAATTGCTCCCGCGATAATGTTGACTGGTCAAGTGCGGGTGCTAACCCGCCAGCATCAGGGCCAAGCCCGCCACAACGCGCAGCTACTACCCAAACCCAACGCTCCGCGCAGTCCCAAAAAATTGTACCGCCAGCGGAGCCAGCCCGGCGCCCAAAAGCGTGCCCAGGTTCAACACCACGTTAAGCAATGCCATCCACGGCTGCCCATTCTGGAGTTTGGTGCTTCATCTGGGATAGCAGGCAGAACTGCCAACCCGGTACTCGAGGAGACCAGTGCGCTGCGAACTGCTAAGCGTCCGGCAGCGCAGCAGCTGCCGGACGCCCGCGACGCGTGCCAAAACGCGTGACGGCAGTGGCACCCAGGCCGGCAAGCACCGCACAAAAGCCCAGCAATGTGAACAGCACGCCCAGTACGGGCACGGTGCCACCGGCCATAAAGGTTAGCGTGAGTACAAGGCAGCCTGCCGCTGCTGCCAGCGCCGGGTGCAGCCCGCGTTGCAGTTGCAGCGCCAGCATGCGCCGCCCCAGCGCAGCCCCGAGTGCCAGCCAGCCGGCAAGCAGCCCAAGCAGCATGAGCACAACTCCCGCCACACCGGCAATCGCCAGCAGGCACGTGACAATCAACAATGCAGCAGCCATCGGGGCTCCAACCAAGACAGCAGCGCCAATCAGAAATGAACGCGGCGCATGGTCTAATAGTTCCTGCCCAACGCGCTCCAATTGCGCTGGCACCAACAGCTGTGCGATGCCGGTAAGCGCAGCCAGCGCCAGCACACCCACCAGCCCGGACCACCAGCCATTAATTCTCCACTCACCTGTCGAGGTCCACCGGCCGGGTCCATCCAGAAGCATGGGCCCGGGATCTGACCCGCGAATTACCGTCCCGGGCGCGCGCTGCACCGTGCTCCCCACACTGTTGAAGTCGCCATCAATTACAGCACTATCGGAGAGTGCTCCGCCGCCGCCCACTACCGTCAAATCGCCGGTTATGGTGCCGCCAATCTCCAACAGGCTGCCGACGGTCAACAAATCGCCATTCACTATCGCACCTGGCTCAATCACCACCATGCCGCCAAAAACAAACATGGCACCACTGTGCTCGCCAGCGCGCACAATTCGTGTGCGCCCAAACACAAACTCAGCCCCGGCGCCACCGCCCTCGGCAGCCGCGGCCACCGGCGCCGTGGCAAGCCACATCGCCAAAATCACAATCACGCGCACCAGATTGCGTTGCATAATGTTCCGGTTGGCGATGTTACCATGGAGGCGGCGGTTGCCAAAACTCCCGCGCTTCGTTATCCTATCCATTCTATGTACATTGCAATTGAGGGTGTGATTGGCGCCGGCAAAACAACCCTGGCGCGCCTGCTGCAACCAGTGCTGTCTGCGCAAGTGGTGCTGGAGGAGTTTGATGCCAATCCGTTTCTGGGCGACTTTTACAGTGACCGCGCGCGCTTTGCTTTTCAAACGCAAATATTTTTCCTGCTGAGCCGCTACCGCCAACTGCAAGAAGTGGCTGCCAGCCTGCAAACTGGCGAGAGCGTGATTGCGGATTACACTTTTGCGAAGGACCGGCTGTTTGCGGGCCTGAACTTGCACGGAGACGAGCTGGCAACTTACCTGCAAGTGTATGGCGCACTCAGCGACAAGCTGCCGCAACCGGACCTGCTGGTGTATTTGCGTGCCAGCACGCAAACACTGCTGCGCCGCATTGAACAGCGCGACCGCCCCTACGAGCGTGAAATGGACCGCGATTACATTGAAGCGCTGCGCAATGCTTATGATGCGCAATTTAATGACGCCGCCGGCTTGCCAGAAACTCTGGTGATTGAAACAAACGCGCTGGACTTTGTGCAGCACGGCTCGCACCTGGAACTGGTGGCTGCGCAGGTGCGCGCTGCGCTGGCCGGGGTGCGCCAGCCCGGCCTGCCGCTGGGTCTTGCCCGCCCGGTAACCGCATGATGGATCGCGAGCTGCTGGTGCAGAACGCCCGCCGCTTTGCGGAGCAGCAGGCATCGCAGCGCACAACGCTGGTAGCGGCGTATCTGACGGGCTCAGTGGCACGCAGTGAGCCGCAGCTTGGCGGCTCATCGGATTTGGATATTGTGCTGGTGGATAGCGCGCCGCCCGATAACTATGAATCCTGCGTGGCCTTGAGCGAGCTGGTGCACATTGAGCTCAGCTACCTGCACCCGCGCGAATTTGCAGACAAGCGCGCCCTGCGCCAGCACCCGCATCTGGCGCAAACAGTGTTCGACGCCATGCGCCTGTATGACCCGCAGCACTTTTTTGATCTGCTGCAGGCAGTCGTGCGCGGGCAGTTTGACACGTCAGAAAATGTGCACGCGCGCGCGCGCAATGCCTGCGCCCGCGCGCGCCAGGAGCTCGCGCGCATCAGCGCCTACCGTGCGCTGCCCGCGCCCATTCCACTTGACCCGGATGACTTGCGCGCGCTGCTGGCCACGGTGGAATGGTCCATTACCGCCGTGTTGAGTCTGGTGTACCAAAGCAACGCGCAGCGCCAGCAACTGCGGCTGCTGGCTGCAGCCGCCACGCGCCTCGCGCAGCCCAGCCTGATGCCGCTCGCGCTGCAGGCCCTTGGGTACGGGCCGCCGGATGCCACCACACTGCAGGCGCTGCGCGCCGCCTGGATCACATTGCACAAGGCCGCAGCCGAGCTGCCGCCGGAAGCCTTGGCTGCGCACATGGATGCCAGCCCCGCGCGCCACGCATATTACTTGCGTGCATTTGACGCACTCGATGCCAGCGGTGATGGGCGCCTGGCATTGCCGTTTATTGAACGCGCACTGGCTGCGAGCGCGGCTGCATTGCTGCAATCCGCCGAGCCGGAACCTGCCGCATTGGCCTTGGAGCACTACGCCAGCTTCCTCAGCCAGACCGGCAAGGGCAGCGCCGAACAACTTTCTGACCGCATCGACGCAGCCAGCCGGCTGATTGACGCCGTTGAAGCGGTAGTGCAGAACTGGGCGCGCACTGAAGGCGTCGCTGCCTGAACTCAATGCAGCTGGAGGTTCATTCAGGCGCTGCAGCCTTCATAGATCTGGCGGATGACTGGAACCGCCTCATCGCGCGCAGCGTACACGCCACACCGTTCCAAACTCTGGAGTTCCAACGCGCGTGGTGGGCCGGGTTGGGAGAAGGCGAGCTGCGCGTGCTGGCATTGCGCGCTGCCGACCACAGCTTGCTTGGCTTAGCTGCGCTATACGTGGATCTGGCGGGCGTGCTGCGCTGGGTGGGCGGCGAGGAGATTGCCGACTATCTGGATGTTGTCACAACAACTAGCAATGCAACTGATTTGCGCGCTGCCGTCTTGGAATGGTGGGCCGGCCCGCAAGCACCCGCGTGGCAGTACGCACAACTCTCCAATATCCCGGAACAGTCACCCACAATTGCACAATGGCAGCAGCTGGCTGCACACTACGGCTGGCGCGCAGAAGTGACGCGCCTTGATGTGTGCCCCATCGCAACTTTGCCCACCAGCTTTGATGATTACGTTGCGCAGCTGGCCAGCAAGCAGCGCCACGAGCTGCGCCGCAAGCTAAGGCGCGCCGAGGCCGAAGGCGCGCAATGGCGCCTGCTCCCCAACGGTGCCGATGTATCGGCCGCCACGGAAGAACTGATGCACCTGATGGCAGCCAGCAGTCCGGCCAAAACAGAATTCCTCAATCCCCGGATGCGCTCAAGTTTTCAGGGCGTGTTTCGCGCAGCATTCGCAACCGGTTTGCTGCACCTCTGCTTTCTGGATGTGGCCGGGCACCCGGTTGCGGTGTACGCCTTCTTCAGCATGAACCACCGCATCTATTTGTACAACTCCGGCTATGACCCGGCTTATGCCAGCGCCCTCTCGCCGGGCTGGGTGCTGCTGGCGCACTTGATCGAGCATGCAATTGCAACCGGGCACACTCACTTTGACTTCATGCAGGGCGCTGAAGATTACAAGTACAAGTTTGGCGGGCGCGATGAACATGTGGTGCGTCTCACGCTGCAGCGCAGCTAGCAGTAGCTTACCGATCCGGTAACTTGCAGCCAGATTAGGTGCAAGCTGCCAAATCCTGGCACAACTTCTTCCGACTATGAAAGTACTTGTGCGATCTAAGTGCGCTGCCGGTTTCTCGTCTACAATTTGCGCAGTCAGTATCTGCATGCAAGCCACAACGCCGCGCTTGACCGTATTTCGTAATTGGCAACCTGCCATGTTACGCAGTAGCCGCAACCTGATGGTGCGCCAATGCTGAGCCACGTTGGTGCCGCTGCTGCGCCGGAGCAGCAGCAAACCGAGCGCCGCAATCCGGGTGGCACCTTTGATGCGGCATGGGTGGACGCACAGCGCGTGAACCGCAGTGCCGTCGAGCGCCGCGTAGCCACACTCGCCGGCCGCCGCACGGTAAAAAAACAATGGCAGGCGGCTTGGCTGCTGCGCGCCATTCAAACAATTGACCTCACCACACTCGCCGGCGATGACACGCCCGGCAATGTGCAGCGCCTGTGCCAAAAGGCGCTCCATCCCGTGCGCACAGATTTAATGGAAGCACTTGGCGTACCGGCAGGCAGCATCCAAGCCGGTGCCGTGTGTGTGTATCACGCGCTGGTGGCCGATGCGGTTGCAGCGCTGCACGGCAGCAGCCTGCCGGTGGCAGCAGTTTCCACCGGCTTCCCCGCCGGCCAGACCCCGCAGCCACTTAAACTGCGCGAGATCGAAGCCTCCGTCGCCGCCGGTGCGCGCGAGATAGACATCGTCATCAGCCGCCGCTTGGTGCTGACTGCAGACTGGGTCGCGCTGCATGCTGAGGTTGCCAGCTTCCGGCAGGCATGCGGTACCGCCCACATGAAGACCATTATTGCCACGGGCGACCTCGGCACGCTGGCCAATGTGAGCCGCGCAAGCATGGTGTGCATGCTGGGCGGTGCAGACTTCATCAAGACATCCACCGGCAAAGAGGCAACCAATGCCACGCTTGCAGTGAGCCTCGTGATGCTGCGCGCCATCCGCGAGTACCACGAGCAAACCGGTTGCCGCGTGGGCTTCAAGCCGGCCGGTGGCATTCGCACGGCGCGCCACGCGCTGGACTGGTTGATCCTTGTGAAAGAAGAGCTGGGGGATGCCTGGCTGCAGCCGCACCTGCTGCGCTTGGGCGCCAGTGCCTTGCTCACGGACATCGAACGCCAGCTGGAGCACCACGTGACCGGCAGCTACTCCGCCGCCTTCCGCCATCCAATGGGCTGATGATGCGCGCCATTTGTTGCACTGCGCTGAGCGCTTCAACCAACGAGATGGGGGCTAAACCATATGTCTGTTGCTGAAATTTTGGAAACCATGGATTACGGGCCTGCGCCCGAGGCAGCCGGCCCGGCCAACGCCTGGCTTGACGCACACCAGCGCCGCTTTGGGCTCTTTATCAAGGGCGAATTCACTGCGCCTGGAACCACATTTGAAAGTGTGAACCCGGCCACCGGTGCACCCATTGCGCGCATCACGCAAGCCAGCAGCGCGGATGTGGATGCAGCCGTGGCTGCCGCACGGCGGGCATTCCGCCCGTGGGCGCAACTCAGCGGCCATGCGCGCGCACGCTACTTGTACGCCATCGCGCGCCGCATTCAGCGCCACAGCCGCCTCTTCAGCGTGCTGGAGACGCTGGACAACGGCAAGCCCATCCGTGAGACACGCGACATTGATGTGCCTCTGATGGTGCGCCACTTCTATCATCACGCCGGCTGGGCACAAGTGCGCGACACCGCCCTGCCCGGCTTTGAGCCGCTGGGCGTTGCCGGGCAGATCATTCCGTGGAACTTTCCGCTGCTGATGCTGGCATGGAAGATTGCGCCCGCGCTGGCAGCCGGCAACACCGTTGTGCTGAAGCCGGCCGAGTGGACATCGCTTACAGCGCTGCTGTTCGCCGAAATTTGCCGCGACGCCGGTTTGCCGCCGGGCGTCGTCAACATCATCACGGGCGACGGCAAAGTCGGCGAGCTGATCGTCAACCACAAGGGCGTGGACAAAATTGCGTTCACCGGTTCCACCGATGTTGGCCGGCGCATTCGCAGCGCCACTGCCGGCAGCGGCAAGCGCCTCTCGCTGGAGCTGGGCGGTAAGTCGCCGTTCGTGGTCTTTGACACAGCCGACTTGGACAGCGTGGTTGAAGGCATCGTCGATGCGATCTGGTTCAACCAAGGGCAGGTGTGCTGCGCAGGCTCGCGCCTGCTGGTGCAGGAGAGCGTGGCGGACAAGCTGCTCAATCGACTGCGCGCCCGCATGGACAAACTGCGCGTTGGCGACCCGCTCGACAAATCCGTAGACATTGGCGCCATCATTGCGCCCAAGCAGCTCGAAAAAATTCAGCAGCTGGTGGAGCAGGGCCGCAGCGAAGGCGCCACGCTGTGGCAGCCCGCATGGGCCTGCCCCAAAGACGGTTACTTTTATCCGCCAACGCTGCTCACCGATGTTGCGCCCGCGTCCACCGTGGCGCAAGTGGAAATTTTCGGGCCGGTGCTCGTCAGCATGACATTCCGCACGCCGGCCGAAGCCATTGCGCTCGCCAACAACACCCGCTACGGTCTTGCCGCCAGTGTGTGGAGCGAAGACATAAATGTTGCGCTGGATGCAGCGCGCCAGATCAAAGCCGGTGTGGTGTGGGTCAACTGCACCAACCAATTTGATGCCGCATCCGGTTTTGGCGGTTACCGCGAGAGCGGCTTCGGGCGCGAAGGTGGCAAGGAAGGCTTGTATGAATATTTGAAACCAGTTGCCGCGGCTGCGCTGGTGGCTGCCCCCGCCCGCAAGGCAGCTGCCCGCAAGCTGGCGGCAGCTGGCGGCAGCCTGCCCGATGTGGATCGCACACCCAAGCTATTCATCGGCGGCAAGCAAGTGCGCCCGGACTCCGGTTACAGCCGCACCGTGCTGGATGCGCGTGGCAAAGCGCTCGGCGAAGTTGGCGCCGGCAACCGCAAAGACATCCGCAATGCAGTGGAAGCCGCGCGCGCGGCCGACAAATGGGCCGGCACCAGCGCGCATGCGCGCGCGCAAATCTTGTACTACCTTGCAGAAAATCTTGATACCCGGGCTGCGGAGTTTGCGCAGCGCATTGGCGCAATGACCGGGGATGCGCGCAGCGCTGCCGCCGAGGTGCAGGCCGCAGTGGAGCGCCTGTTTGTGTTTGCGGCATGGGCAGACAAATACGACGGCGCCGTGCATCACACGCCGCAGCGCAATGTAACCCTCGCAATGCCGGAGGCCGTGGGCACGCTGGCGCTCATCTGCCCGGATGAACTGCCGCTGCTGGGGCTGGTAACGTTGATTGCGCCGGCGATTGCACAAGGCAACACGGTCATCGCCGTGCCTTCAGAGCTGCACCCGCTGGCCAGCACAGACTTCTATCAAGTGCTTGAGACCAGCGACGTACCCGCGGGTGTGATCAACATTGTCACTGGCGCCCGCGCCGAGCTGGCCGAAGTACTTGCGGCGCACATGGATGTGGACGGCCTGTGGTACTTTGGGCCGCAATCCGGGCGCGCAGCCGTGGAGCGCGCTTCCTGCAGCAACCTGAAGCAGCTGTGGGCGGGCGGCGCGCACAACAGCAATTTGTGGCAATGCGACGCGCAGGAGTTCCTGCGTCACGCCACACAAATCAAAAACATCTGGGTGCCGTACGGTGCCTGATCCACGAGACCTAACGCTCCTTGCGCAAATTTTTGCATGCGGGAAAAGCCCGCGTGTTCTTTCTTTACTTTGAGGTAACTCATGCCACTATTTGACCTGCCGCTCAGCGAGCTTGAAGCCTACCGCCCGGCGCGCACAGAACCGAAAGACTTTGACGCGTTTCTGGCAGCGCACGCTGCAAGCGGCGCGGGCCTTTCCGATTGCTGCAAAATTCACGCCCACGGACAGCGGCCTAGACCTGCTCGCAGTTCACGATGTAACTTTCAACGGCTACGGTGGCCAGCCCATCCGCGGCTGGATGCTTTTGCCGCGCGCAACCAAAGCAGCGCTGCCCTGTGTCGTCAAGTACATCGGGTACGGCGGCGGGCGCTCGCTGCCCGCCGATCACCTTTTGTGGCCGAGCGCAGGCTATGCCTGCCTGGTGATGGATACGCGCGGCCAAGGCGGCGCATGGAGCCCCGGTGACACACCCGACCATGAGCCGGAAGGCGGCAATCCGCAGCACCCCGGCTTCATGACGCGCGGCGTGCTGCATCCGGACACCTACTACTACCGGCGGGTTTTTACTGACGCGGTCCGCGCGGTTGAAGCTGCGCGCGCATTTGAACTTGTGGATCCCGCGCGCGTGGCTGTGACAGGCGGCAGCCAGGGTGGTGGAATTGCACTGGCGGTGGCGGGCTTGCTGCCGGACATTGCAGCCGCTCTGCCGGATGTGCCCTTCCTGTGCCACTACCGCGTAGCCACCGAGCTCACTGATTCGAACCCTTACGCTGAGATTGCAAACTACTGCCGCATTCACCGCGACAAGGTTGAGACTGTCTTCGATACGCTGCAATACTTTGACGGCGTCAATTTTGCGGCGCGGGCGCGCTGCCCGGCGCTCTTCTCCGCCGGATTGATGGATGATGTTTGTCCGCCGCGCACCGTGTACGCAGCCTACAACCACTACGCTGGCAGCAAGCGCATGCAGTTGTGGTCGTATAACCGCCACGAAGGCGGCGCGGTGCACCAAGAAATGGAAAAGGTTCGTTATCTGGCGGCGCACTGGGCCTAGCCAGCTGCCGGGTGAAAAATGGAGTTCGGCGCTTTGCTTGGCTCACAACGCCGGCCAGCCGGCCAGCGGGCAGGCGCTGGCACGCCCGCCAAAAGTGCGCTAGACTCTCAAAGTTAGTTCCCGTAGCTGCGGTGCGCCGCTTGGTGACCGCTCGCCACCATCCAGCTTCTCAGCCCCAAAACAACATCCTGAGCCAGCTTGCCCCAGCGGCAGTTGCTAAACGCTGGCAAATTCTTCGAGAGTGAAATCGTGAAACAACCATTACCAAATATCAAGGCGCACAACGAACCGGCCGCGGCCCATGCCCGGCTGCGCCCGGATGAAAATACAGCGCCAACCACCGGGCCGTTTGCCGACCTCGGTTTGATTGCACCGCTGCTGCGCGCACTGCATGAGGAGGGCTACGAGACGCCCACGCCAATTCAAGTGCAGGCTATTCCGCCGGTGCTGGAAGGGCGTGATGTGCTGGGCTGTGCGCAAACCGGGACTGGCAAGACAGCGGCGTTTGCGCTGCCAATATTGCAGCGCCTCGCGTCCAATGCGCAGGATCCAAACACCAAGCGCGTGGTGCGCGTGCTGGTACTTGCGCCCACGCGCGAGCTGGCAATCCAGATTGGTGAAAGCTTTGGCGCATACGGCCGGCACATCGGCAAGCGCCACACCGTCATTTTTGGCGGCGTCGGGCAGCAGCCACAGGTAGATGCGCTGCGCCGGCACCCCGAAATAATTGTGGCAACTCCCGGCCGCCTGCTGGACTTAATGGGCCAGGGCTTTGTGCGCTTCAACAACCTTTCCGTGCTGGTGCTTGATGAAGCCGACCGCATGCTGGACATGGGCTTCATCCATGACATTCGCAAAATCATCGCCACCATTCCAGAAAAGCGCCAGACGCTTTTCTTTTCTGCGACCATGCCGCCCGAGATTCAGGCGCTGGCAGATGGCATCCTACACAAACCGGTCATGGTTGCGGTGGCACCCATCTCGGCCACCGCCGATGCCATCGAGCAATCACTGTACTTTGTGGAGAAGTCACTCAAGCCAAAATTACTGGTGCACCTGTTGCACACCAACGCTGCAATGTCGCGCACACTGGTATTCACGCGCACCAAGCATGGCGCCAACCGCGTCAGCGAAGCGCTTTTGAAGGCGGGCATTCGCTCCGATGCAATTCACGGAAATAAATCGCAGTCTGCGCGGCAGCGCGCGCTGGCAGACTTCAAAGCCGGGCGCACCCGCGTTCTGGTGGCCAGCGACATTGCATCGCGCGGGCTTGATATTGATGAGGTGACACACGTGATCAACCTCGACCTGCCGGAAGTACCCGAGACCTATGTGCATCGCATCGGCCGCACCGGGCGCATGGACGCAACCGGCAATGCCATTTCATTTTGCTCTGCAGACGAGCGCTCTATGCTGCGCGAGATCGAGCGCCTTACGCGCCAGCAGATTGAGGTGATCAAGGATCATCCGTTTGTGCCCGGCTCTGCCGCTGCCGCGTCCGCAATCACCGCCGTGAATGCAGAGATCACTGCGCAGCGTGGCATGCGCAACGGTGGCCGGCCCGTGCCAACACCCGGCCGGCAGTCAGCCGGCGGGAACGGGCGCCCCTTCAGCGGGCGCACGCGGCGCCCAACCGGTTCACGCTAGGTGCATGCGCTGCCGCAACGCGGCAGTGCTGCACGCATGTGCAGCCAGATAAATCCGGCAGCGTTCGCCACATTCTTGTGAGCGCCGGTCTCCCCCCAACATGACCGCAAATGATGCGCCGGAATTAATACCTCCGGCGAATGAACGGACTAGCGAACTGCCCAATGAAAGCGCCGCGTGGTTGAAGCCCGTGCGCTGGCAGACATTCCCGCGCGATTTTGTTGTAATCCAAATCGGTTTCGCGCTCTTCGCACTCGCCATTGCATTCCTCATCCAATCCCAACTCGGCACCAGTCCGTGGGTGGTACTGGAAGTAGCGGTAATTAAATACATTCCGATCACGCCCGGCCAGTCCGGCATCCTCACTGGCGCTGTTGTGCTGCTACTCGCGCTGGCATTGCGCGAGCCCGTGGGTTGGGGCACCGTCGGCAACATCATCTGTATTGGCCTGTGGGAGGATGTGGCGCTGCGCTATCTCCAAATATGAAAGACAACCTGCCGGGACAAGTGCTGTATTTAGTGCTGGCAGTTTTGGTAATGGCGGGTGCAACTGCCATCTACATCGGCGTAAATGCCGGCGCCGGCCCGCGGGACAGCTTGATGATTGCCGTGGCGCGCGCCACCGGACTTAGCGTGCGCGTGGCACGCGCCGGCATTGAGATTGCCGTGGTAACCAGCGGCTGGCTGCTGGGCGGACCAGTGGGCATCGGCACCTTGGCTTTTGCACTGGCCATTGGGCCGGCCGTTCAAACCGCCTTTCGCATCTTCAAAGTCGGTCCGCAGCACGCCGCCCATTAATCCGGCGCGGGCGAACACGCGCACCATCAACTTGCGCCGGCGCGCGCAGCAGGCGCTAAAACCGGCGTCACACGCCGAAAACACACCGCGTGGCCATCGGGTAAACTCGCAACTTGCCGGTACCGACCAACTATCATGCCCGCCCTCGAACAAGCACCGCAATTAACCGCCGCATCCGCTGCCGCTGCTGCGCTGGAGCTGTACGGCGTGAAAGCAACAGCGACTGCCCTGCCCAGCGAGCGCGACCAAAACTTTAAACTCAGCCTGCCAGATGGCGCTGCCTACGTCCTCAAGGTTGCAAACCTCCATGAGGCAAATCCGCTGCTGGATGCCGAAAACAGCGCAATGCAGCTGTTTGCCAGCTGCCCGGACACCGCGTTAGCAGCCAAGTTTCCAAAACTGTTCCGCACGCTCTCCGGCCAGGCCATCGGACAATTCAAATCCAACGGCGCTAACCACTCCGTCCGCCTGATTTCATTTTTGCCAGGCGTGCCGCTGGCAACTGTAAAACGCCAGAGCGCGGAACTGCTGCAGGATTTGGGCGCCACAGCTGCCGCACTAGATGTAGTGCTGGCAGACTTCAAGCCGGCGGCTATCCAGCGCAAATTTGTTTGGGATCTCGCCGGTGCTGCCGGCATTGTTAATGAACACGCGGGCTTGGTGCGCGACACAGCCCTGCAAACTTTAGTGCGCCAGCTGCACGCCAACTATCTTGAGCATGCACAACCGTTGCTCGCTGCGCTGCCGCAACAGGCAATCCATAGCGACTTGAATGACTATAACGTTCTGGCGGGCGGCGGCGCGGATCTCCAATCCCGCAACCAGTCAATAACTGGCATTGTTGATTTTGGCGACATGCTCATCAGCCAGCGCATCAATGAACTGGCAGTGGCAGCCGCGTACGCCGTGCTGGGCAAAGCTGACCCGCTGGCAGCCGCCGGCCACGTGGTGCGCGGCTACCACCGCATCAACCCGCTCTCGGAGTCTGAGATTGCAGTTCTGTTCCATCTAATCAATGCGCGCTTATGCATGAGCACGTGCCTCGCTGCGTACCAGCAGCGCCAGCGGCCGGAAGACGCATATCTCTCCATCAGCCAGCACGCCATTCAATCTGCCCTGCCGCAGCTGGCCGGCATTCATCCGCGCTTTGCGCACTACATGCTGCGGCACGCCTGTGGCCTTGAGCCGGTGCCGCACACTGCGCATGTGGTGCAGTGGCTGCGCCAAAATCAACCCGGCTTCGCTTCCGTGGTGGACCTGGACCTGCGCAGCGTGCGCGCCGCACAATTTGATTTAAGTGTGGGCAGCGCGCTGCTGGCTGGCGATGAACGGGAGAATGCTGCCGGCCCGTTGACTGAGCGCCTGTTTGCGCAGCTGCACAACGCCGGTGCGTCCATTGGCATTAATGGGTACGATGAGGCGCGCGTCTTTTACACCAGTGCCGCGTTTGCGGGCCCAACTCCGCTGAGCGAAACGCGCACAATCCACATGGCCATCGACCTTACGCTGCCAGCCGGGGCCGCACTCTACGCGCCGCTGGCGGGCGTGGTGCATGGCTTTGTGGATGCGACTGACCGGTTGGACTACGGCCCGGTGATTGTGCTGCGCCACATGGCAGGCGACACTCCGTTTTACACACTGTACGGGCATCTTAGCCGCGAGTCGTTGGCGGGCCTTCGCGTTGGAGCGCCCGTTGCGCGCGGCGAGCGCATCGCTTGGATCGGCGCCGCGCCCATCAACGGCGACTGGTGGCCGCACGTGCACTTCCAAATTATCACGGACATGCTTGATATCGCGTGCAACTTTAACGGCAGCGCGCTGGCCAGCCAGCGCGAAGTCTGGCGCAGCATCTCCCCCGACCCCAACTTGATTCTTGGAATTCCGGGTCTCCCCGCAACGCCCCGGCCGGCGGCCCACAGCACTCCGGCGTTGCTGGCTTCGCGCAGCCGGCATATTGGCCGCAACGTCAGCATCAGCTACCGCCAGCCTTTGCAAATTGTGCGCGGCTGGATGCAGCACCTGTACGACGAAAGCGGGCGGCGCTATCTGGATGCGTACAACAATGTGCCGCATGTGGGGCATTGCCACCCGCGTGTGGTGCGCGCCATGCAAGCGCAGCTGGCTGTGCTAAACACCAATACGCGCTATTTGCAGCGCCAGCTGGCGGAATACTCCGAGCAATTGACCGCGCTCTTTCCCGCACAGCTGCGCGTGTGCTTCTTCACCGCCTCAGGCAGCGAGGCCAACGAACTGGCGCTGCGCCTGGCACGCGCCCACACGCGCCAGCAGCAGCTGATTGTGATGGAAGCTGCGTACCACGGACACACCAGCACGCTGATCGACATCAGCCCCTACAAGCACGATGGCCCGGGCGGCAGCGGCGCACCAGCGTGGGTGCATAAAACGCTGGTCCCGGATGTGTATCGTGGCCGCTTTCGCGCAGGCGCAGCCGATGCAGGCTTGCAGTATGCAGCCCATGTCGGCAGCATCATTACGCAACTGCAGCAGCAACCGCACGGCCTGTGCGGGTTTATCTCCGAGACCTGTCCAAGCGTGGCCGGCCAAATCATGCTGCCGGCTGGCTATCTAGCGGAGGTATACCGCTTGGTGCGCGCAGCCGGCGGCGTGTGCATTGCCGATGAAGTGCAGACCGGGTTCGGGCGCGTTGGCACGCACTTTTGGGCTTTCGAGCAGCATGCGGTCGTACCAGACATCATTGTGCTGGGCAAACCAATGGGCAACGGCTATCCGATGGGTGCTGTGATCACCACGCCGGAGATTGCAAACAGTTTTGCAAATGGCATGGAGTACTTCAGCACATTCGGTGGCAGCACGGCGGCATGCGCTGCCGGGTTGGCAACACTGCACGTGACAATGGAGGAGAAGCTGCAGGCGCATGCATTGCACACTGGCACGCACCTTTTGGCTGCGCTGCGCGCCCTGCAAACGCGCCACGCACTGATTGGCGATGTGCGCGGGTCTGGCTTGTTCGTTGGTGTGGAGCTGGTGCGCGACCGCATAACCCTGGAACCCGCCAGCACAGAAGCTGCTTTTATCTCCGACCGCATGCGCGAACTCGGGGTGCTGCTGGGCACCGACGGACCGCACCACAATGTCCTCAAGATTCGCCCGCCCATGCCGTTTGACACACAAAATGCCGATGCGCTTGTGGACGTATTGGAGCGTGTGCTTACGGAAGACTTCACTTAGACACTGAGGTAACGGAAGTCAGTGGCCTGCGAGTTAGGCCTTGGGTAATGCGTGCTTGAGCCGTCACCACCGATCAACGCAAACCTGATTAGCCAACCAATTGCGCAGCCGAGAGCACCAAAGACCCGCTGTCGCCGACCGCATGCCCGATTAATTCTGCCCCAATCATATGGGTATCATCGGAACTTACGAGCAGCTTGCGCCAGCGTGCCACGAGTATGACTCTAACTATCCAGCAGCCGCAAATCTACTGATTGCGCTGATTCATGCAAGAGATCCAAAGCTGATTGCTTACCATGTGGGCAGCACAAGCGTGCCCAATTGCGCGGGCAAGGGTGTCATCGACTTGCTTGTAACCTACCCGGCAGGCTCGTTGCCCAGCGCAAGTGCGCTGCTGCAGGCGCTTGGCTTTCAAGCCCAGACTTCGCGCAACCCCTTCCCTGAAGAGCGCCCGCTGCGCGTCGGCAGCCTGCAGCATATGAGCCGCCACTACCGTATCCATGCGCATGTTGTGAATGCGCAATCGCCAGAGGTTAAAGAGCTGCTTTGGTTTCGCGAGCGCTTGGAGATGGACACTTTATTGCGCACGCAGTATGTAGCAGAGAAGCGCCGCATCCTGCTTGAAGGCGTTGCGGACAGCACCGAGTACGCGGAGCGCAAGGGCGCGTTTATCCAAGCTCAGCTGCAAACGCGCAGAGTTTGATTACTCCATCAGCGTGCCAGGTGGGTTAACGCCCGGCGAGTGCTGCAGCGTGCGGGCAGCGGCGCGTTAGCCAGCCGGCAGCTGCATCTCGCGTGCAACGCGCCGGCCCAGCTCAACTGCAAAGTTGGTGCCGCGATCCCACGGATAAACCTGGCTCATGCTTGCAAACCAGAGTCCGGGCAGCGGAGTTCGCAATGCGGGCAGGTGCTGGCTGTGGTTCACCAATGGAACCGGCTGCGCGTATGGGGTGCGGAAGAGCCATGTCTCCCGAATCCAATCTGTTTTAAAGTCCGGGTTGAAGCGCACAAACTCCGGCAAAAAGCGCGCGAGCAACTCCGCCTTGTCCAACTGAAAGTGCTCATGGCCGGCGTCAAGATAATCGCCGCAGTAGATCAGGTGATCGCCCCCGTAATGCGCGGCATCCACAAAATTGGTGTGCTCCACCAGTGCAAGAAATGGAAAGCCGGCCACCTTCGGCAGGTTGAACCAATAATGGTGCGTGAGCTGGCGGCGCAAGGCCAGCACCAACACCACCGCGCCCATGCTCTGCAACCCAAGCAATGTGTCGCGGTAGGCAGCTGGCAAAGCCGGCGCCAGCTTTGCCAGCTGCCGCGGTGAGACGGTGGCAAGACATTTATCAAACTGCTGTGCGCCAGCTGCTGTCGTAAGCGTGACACCGCCGCCAGCCGGCGTTATCTCCATCACCGCGGTGTTCAGTTGCAGCTGCACCCCGAGCGCCACGGTACGTTGCGCCAGCACCTCAAGCAGTGTCTGAAAGCCACCGGCAAAAGTGCCCAACCGCGGCGTGCGCGCCTTGAGGCGCGCCCAGATCCAAGACAAATTCACATCGCGGTAGTGCTGCTCGCCAAACTTGCTTAGCAGCAGCGGCTCAAGCACTGCGCCGTACGCAGCGCGCCCCATCCAGCGCTGCAGCCAAGCATGCGCCGTGTGGCGCTCCAGTGCCACGCCATCAGACAGCAGGCGCAGATACGCCACCACGAGGCCAAAGCGCAGCGCAGCCAAGCCTTTGAATGCGGGAAAGCGCAGCACACCCGCGACCGAGTCCAGAGGATAAAAGCCGCCGTTGTGATAGGCCACAGTGTCGGGCCGCTTGAACAAAACTTCCACCCCCAACTCCGCAGCCAGCTCAAGAATATGGCGGTCGCTGCTAAAGATGTGGTGGTAATACTTTTCGAGCGACCAATCCCAATGCGCGCAACGGAAGCCCGCTGCCAACCCGCCGACTTCCGGGCCGCCCTCAAACACGGTAACGCTGTGCCCGGCGCGCGCAAAATCGTAAGCGGCCGCTAAGCCCGCCACGCCGGCGCCAATGACGGCAATTTTCATAGGAGCTGGCTCCCGCGCAAATCCCGCACCTGCGCCCAACTGAGGCTTTCACGCCCAAAGTAAAACAAGCCCAGCACAGTTACAGGCAGCCACAGGGCTGCATGCAGCAGCAGCGTGTAGGCCGCTGCCAGAGAGCCGGCCACGCCAAACGCGCGCAGTACCGCAATCCCCGGCGCATCAAAGGTGCCGACATAACCCGGCGCCGACGGGATGGTGGTGGCCAGATTGACAATACCGTTCATAAGCATCAGTGCAAAAAAACTTACCGAGAAATCAAAGGCGTGCATCACAAACCAATACTTGCCAGTCTCCAGCAGCCAGATGGCCAGCGATGTGAGCAGCACCAGCAGCGCCTCGCGCGGCGAGCGCAATGCAGCCAGCCCGCCAAGGAACCGCGCCACCAGCCCGCCCGCACGCGCCTGCCAGCGCTGCGGCAACAGCTGCAACAGCAGCGCCTGCACACCGCGCGCAGCCGGCTCCGGAAAAATTGCGGCAGCCACAAACAATGCCAGCGCCGCCCCAAACGCCAGCGCACCCCACAGCGCCACGGCCTGAATGCTGCCCACAAAACCGGAGTCGCCGGCCGCAGCGGCAAGCGCTGGCAAATTAAACATTACAAACCCAAGCATCACAACGCCGTCAAACACGCGCTCCACCACCACTGTAGCCAGCGTGGCGCTGACTGCCACGCCGCACTTGCGCTTTAGGATGTAGGCGCGCAACAGCTCGCCAATGCGCGCCGGGTAAATGTTGTTGCCCATATAGCCGATGGCAACCACCGGGAAGAGCACGCCCACGCGCACATCCTGCACCGGCCGCAGCAGGTGGCGCCAGCGCCAGGTACGCACCCATAACCCCAGCATGTATGCCGCCACGCCAGGCAAAAGCCACAAAAGGCGCGCAGTCGCCAGCACTTGCAGCACCTCCGCTAGTTGCAGGCCGCGCAGCGCAACCCACAGAAAACAGGCGCTGATCAGCACACCCAGCCATAATTGCCAACTTCGCATAATGATAAAACTTTGCGGGAATAAAAAAGCGGGGGCAGTACACCCCCGCTCAATCTTTAATTATATCCAACCAACCGCGCCGGCAATGCCGCGCGGCGGTTTTTACAGCTGGGCTGGGCTGATCTATGCCGGCTGAAGAGCTTGTGCCGGCAGCATGTGATCCAGCAGGCGCTCAAGCGCCATGCTGTGGCTGCAAACGCGGCGCAGCATAAAACATTCGCAGTCGCACTTCCATGTGCCATTGTCAAACGCAACCTCGTGCTGGTTGTTGTCACCCGCAAGCGTAACTGAAATCTGGTGAATGCTCACCCGGTCGCGCTCGGCAGCGTAACGCCCGGCCTTCTCAATCTTGCCAATCATTCGTTGGTCCATCGCAGGTCTCCTTTTGCAATCTGCTGAAACTTAAATAAAAACGCGCAAGCGGCCAAAGGCGCGCCTGCGCGAACGTTTAGTGTCTTGCAGTCCATGCTTTGGCACCACAATCTTGGCCGCTCAGCGGCGGCTAAGCTCCTGCATTTTAAAAGTGTACTCTACGATTGGGCGTACGCCCACGGCAGAGCTTGTGCACAGCCCCCTGCGGCCGGTTTCCCACAGCAAGGGTATCGGCTGGCGCCCGCCGTGGCTGTAACCAGGCGCGGCCTCAAATTGGCGCGCGCCCGCCCCAAAAATCTCGCCACCACGCTGCGCCGGAGCTTGGAGTTTCATGCGCACTGATGTTTGCATTAATCGTGCCAAGCGCGATCCACACTTTAAAAACTTTTACGGGCGGCTGGCATCGAACACTGCTCCGGCCACAGCTTGAACGCCACGGCCCGGCTTAGTCGAATCGCAGCCAGCCGCGCCACCAGTAGTATGCCGTGGCCAGCACCTCACGCATGGCGCTCTGGCTGGCACGCAGCGCGCCGGAACTTGGCAGCAGCTGCCAGCGGGTGCGGGCCTGGTCATCATCCGGGGCAGCCGTCGCGGCCGGCACCGGATCCAATCCCACCGCCCGGAAAGTTGCCAGCGCACGCCGCATGTGCTGCGCAGAAGTTACAAGCACAAAGCGCCCGATGCCGCGTTCGGCCAAAATACGAGCCACCTCCACCGCTTCATCGCGCGTGTTTTGGGACCGCGTCTCCAACACCAGCCGCGCCGCCGGCACGCCCGCGAGCAGCATCTCGCGCTGCATTACATCGCTCTCCGGTGCCAGCGTCACCTGTGGATCCCCGATGCCACCGGAAAGAATTACCAATGGCTCGCCCAGCATGCGGTAGATCCGAATCGCCTCAAGCGTTCGCATCGCAGTGGCACTGCTGGGGGTTTGAATTTGCAGGCCGGGCGCGCCGTAGCTGTTGCCGCCGCCGCTCAGCACGACGATGGTATCGGCGCCAGCCGCAGCCGCTTTGGATGCCAATTGCAGCTGCCCGGATCCCAAGCCGCGTTCCAGCAGCGCAGCGCAGAATGGCACACTCAACAGCCAGTATCCGCCCAGCAACAGCACAAGCGCGCGGCGGCCCCATGCGGCCCGGCGCCCGCCGCTGTACAGGGCAAGCACCGCAGCCGTGGCTCCCAGCAACAAAAAAGAAACCGAGCCCGGTACAAGCAGATCCCGCACCAATGTGGCCAGCGTGGTCTGGCTCAAGTGGCCTCAAGCACGCGCCACATGTACCACGCGCCAGCGCTGCAGTAGGGCTGCCACGCGGCGGCCAGCTTGCGCATGCGCTCCGCATCCGGCAGTTGCCGCAGCCCGAACCAGCGCTGCATTCCCTTGCGCACACCCAAGTCGCCCACCGGAAGCACATTCGGCCGGCACAGATCAAACAGCAGGTACATGTCCACAGTCCACGGCCCAATTCCGCGCACTTGCACAAGCTGCGCAGCAATCTCGGTGTCGGTCAGCTGGTTCAGCGTGCGCGCCTTTATCCGGCCGGAGTGAAACGCGCGGGCCAGTTCATGGAGAAAGGCGGCTTTGTTGTTTGAAAGACCGGCGGCGCGCAGGCGCGCATGCGGCATTTGCAGCATCCGCTGCGGGCTTGGGAAACGGCTGCCACTAAACAGCCCGCATACGCGGCGGTAGATTACTGCAGCCGCCTTAACGCTCAGCTGCTGCGAGATGATGGACTGCGCCAGGGCGCGGAAAGAGTTGCGGGTGCGGCGCAGCGCGGGTGCCCCGTGCTTGCGCATTAGCGCTGCAAAGCGCGGGTCGGCGCGCCGCAGGTGGCGCAGCGCAGCGCGCAGCTGCGGCGTTGTGGGCGCGGCCAAAAACTACAGCCGGTACGCGTCCGGGCGCCGGTCCGCAAAGACTGGAATTTTTTCGCGCACCTCACGCACCAGATCGAGGTCAATTTCCGTTGTCAGCAGTTCAGGCGCAGCCCCGCCCTCAACCAGAACCTCGCCCCATGGGTCCACCACGGCCGATGCGCCGCCGAACTCAGTGTTGCCCACGCGCCCCGCACAGTTCACCGCCGCCATAAACATCTGGTTTTCGATTGCGCGCGCCCGCAGCAGTGTGCTCCAGTGCGCGCTGCGCACGGCCGGCCACAACGCTGGCAGCAAAGCCAGCTCCGCACCCGCCAAGGCGTACCCGCGAAAAAGTTCTCCAAAGCGCAGGTCATAGCAAATTGCCAGCCCGCTGCGGCCCCACGCTGCTGAATCCAGCATCGCCGGCGCATCGCCCGCTGTCAGCCACTTATGCTCATCCATCAATTGAAACAAGTGCAGCTTGCGGTAGACGCCCAACTGGTCGCCACTGCTGCTGTACATCGCAAAAGTGTTGTAGGCGCGCCCGTCGCGTCGCTCCAAAATAGAGCCGCCGAGCGCAATCCGAAACTCAAGCGCCAGGTCAGCCATGGCTGCAAACATGCCCTCGCCCAACATGGCGGCATGCTGCTCCCAGCGCGGCAGGTCGCCGCCAGTGCTCCACAGTTCAGGAAATAAGATCAGCTGCGACCCGCGCAGTGCGGCCTCCGCCGTCCACGCGCGTACGCACTCAAAATTGGCCTGCGGATCGCCAAGCACCGGCGTCATCTGCCCCAGTGACAGCGTGAGCTTGCGCACTTCAGTTATCGGAAAAAGAGCGGGCCTAGTCCAATCGCGAGCGCGCCCAGCACTGCCACCGCCACAAGCAAGATTGGTCCCAGATTCGACTCGGGGGCTTCAGTCTTTTGAACCGGCGCAACTTTGCGTTCCCGCCGGCGTTCGCGTTTGCGGCTCATACAGGCTGCTACCGGAAGTCCTCTTGCGCTTTGGGCTTGTTGCCCAAAATTGCATCAATGCTCCCAAGCACGGCTTCGGTCAGCAAGGGCAGCACATCCATAGCCTTCATGTTCTCCACAACCTGGCTGGCACGCGATGCCCCGGTTATCACGGTGCTAACGTTGGGATTGGCTGCGCACCAGGCTAGTGCCAGCTGCGCCAGTGTGCACTTTAAATTGGCGGCGACAGCTTGCAGCGCAGGTACCGCCTGCAGCTGGAGCTGTGCCTCTTTCGACTCCATGCGCTTCCGCAGCCATTCATAACCGGCCAGCGAAGCGCGCGTATCGGTCGGCGTGCCGGCGTTGTATTTGCCCGTCAGCAGCCCGCTGGCCAGCGGGCTCCAAATGGTTGTGCCCATTCCCACAGAGCGATAAAGCTGCGCGTATTCGTGCTCCACCCGCTCGCGATGAAACATGTTGTACTGTGGCTGCTCCATCAACGGTGCAATCAGATGCTCGCGCTGCGCGACGGCATGCGCCTCCATAATTTGCTGCGCACTCCACTCGCTCGTGCCCCAATAAAACGCCCAGCCGCGGTCGATCACATGGTTCATCGCCCGAACTGTCTCTTCCACGGGTGTGTGAATATCCGGCCGGTGGCAAAACACCAGATCCACATAATCAAGCTGCAGGCGCGCCAAGGCAGCCTGCGCTCCCTCCACAACGTGCTTGCGGGACAGCCCCTTCTGGTTCACACCATCGCCGCCCCAAAACACTTTGGTGGAAACCACAATGTTCGAGCGCTTCCAGCCGGTGCGTTTGAGCACGTTGCCCATCACCACCTCGGCCTCCCCGTCGGCGTACGCCTCCGCGTTGTCAAAAAAGTTGCAGCCGGCATCATATGCGGCTTGCATGCACTCCAGCGCAACGTCCTCCCCGTACTGCTGCCCAAACGTGACCCAAGCCCCAAACGAGAGGAGGGAAACTTGCAAGCCCGACCGTCCAAGATATCGATACTGCATTGTGATTAATCCCCGGGAATAGAGCTGGAATTATACCTGTGCCGTCTTATTGGATGTTCAAATGGAAGTGTCGTAAAATCGGCGCATGACCGAAGCACGGGACACTCAAGCATCACCCAGCCGCGCGCGCTTGATACCCGCAGCCGACTTGTTGGCTGCTGCCGCACCCCAGCGCCGCCCGGATTGGATCAAGGTGCGTGCGCCCGCAGGCCCAGAATTCGAGCGCCTGCGCAGCCTGATGCGCACGCGCGGGCTGCACACCGTGTGCGAAGAAGCCCTTTGCCCAAACATTGGCGAATGCTGGGGCTCCGGCACAGCCACCTTCTTGATGATGGGCAATATCTGCACGCGCTCTTGCGGCTTTTGTGATATTCAAACCGGACGCCCGCTGCCGCTCGATTTTGGCGAACCGCTGCGGGTGGCCGAGGCAATTCAGGCCATGCGGCTTGAGCACGCCGTAATCACCAGCGTCAACCGGGACGAGCGCGCTGACGGCGGCGCGCCCATTTTTGCGATGGTGATCCGGGAAGTGCGCCGCCTGCAGCCGGGCTGCTCAATTGAGGTGCTGATCCCGGACTTTAAGGGCCGCAGCGAAGCCCTGCAGATTGTCATGGATGCGCGACCCGAAATTTTGAATCACAATGTGGAAACCGTGCCGCGCCTCTTCAAACGCGTGCAGCCGCAAGACAGCTTTGACTGGGCGCGCGCAACGCTCACCAATGCGCGCAAGCTGGACAAAGACGTGCTCACGAAGAGCGGCATCATGCTTGGCCTCGGCGAAACGCTGGCAGAAGTTAAAGAGACGCTGGCAGAAATGCGCAGCTGGGGCGTCAACATTCTCACCGTCGGGCAATACCTGCAACCCTCAAAAAAGCATCTGCCCATCGAGCGCTACTACACACCGCAAGAGTTTGCGGATATCAAGCGCTACGCGGAGGACGAGCTGCGTTTTGACTGGGTGGAGTGCGCACCGCTGGTGCGCTCCTCTTATCACGCTGCGCAGCAGGTGCGCGCGCTCAGCGCGGTTTACCGGCAGCTGTATGCAAAGGGCGCACCCGGTGCCCTGCCGGCGGAGCCCCGCCCCGCCGGCTGAAGTTTTGTCCGGCTGGCGCAGCGGCGTCAGGGCCGCACTGCGCGCACTGCGTCATTGAAGCGCTCGAGTGTGTTGCCCAGGTCGCTGTCATTGTGTGCGGCGCACAGGAAGAATGGCTCGCGCGGATCATCCTCGTATTCCACACCACGCTCAAACATGCCTTTGGCAATCTTGGCGTACAAACCAAGGTCGCTGTTGGTCACATCGCGGAAGTTTTTGGGCTGCTTGCTGGTGCCCACTATGAAGCCGGGCATGGCTGCCGGCCCCACCATCGCATGCTCGATGCCAGCTTCGGTCATAATGTCGCTCAGCCCGCGTTTTAATTTCTCGCCGTAACTTGCAATCTGCGCCAGCACCGGCGTCGTCTCCATAATCTCAAGCGTGGCGTCTGCAGCCGCTGCACCCACCAGGTTGCCGCAGTAGGTGCCGCCAATGCTCACCTCATAGGGCACCAGCGTGCTCATCACTTCCTTGCAGCCGCCAAATGCCGCAATCGGAAACCCGTTGGCCATTGCCTTGGCATAGGTCATCAAGTGGCCTTGCACGCCAAAGTATTCGGTCGCACCGCCGTTGCCAATGCGAAACCCGGTCTTCACCTCGTCCATGATCATCACAATCCCGTGCGCATCACACTGCGCGCGCACAAACTCCAAAAAGCCGGGCTCGGGCATCACAGAGGCAGAATTGCCCATGATGGGCTCAATGATGATCGCCGCAATGTCGCCCCAGCGCGCCTTCACAATCCGCTCCAGCGCTTCGGGGTCGTTAAACGGAGCCACCAGCACCAGATCCCGAATGGCGCGCGGAATACCGGAACCAGACTGCATGGGGATCAGGCTGCGTGCTGATCCGGCAGCGCTCGCTGGCGAACCGGCTGTTGACCACAGCGTGTAGTCCTGAAAGCCGTGGTAGCAGCCCTGAAATTTCAGGATCACATCCCGCCCGGTGTGTGCGCGGGCAAGGCGGATGGCATGCATGGTGGCTTCGGTGCCGGAGTTGGCAAAACGCACCATATCCAACCCGGGGCACATGCGCACCATGCGCTCCGCAACGGTCACTTCCATGGGGTGGGTGTGCGCGTACAAGTTTCCACTTTGCAGCGCAGCCGTCACGCGCGCGGTCACGCGCTCATCCGCGTGGCCAAGGATCACCGGACCAAACGCCAGCCGGTAATCAATAAACTCATTTCCATCCACATCCCAGACATGCCCGCCCTTGCCGCGCGCAATGATTACAGTTTCTTCGCCGCCATAGCGGAAGTTAGAGTGCACACCGTACGGGATGACTTGCTTTGCGCGCTGGTACAACGCGCGTGTCTTCATATATTTGTTGGACATACTGCCTTCCAATTTTTGTTGAGGCACCGCACCAAAGCCGGCGGTGAACGGCGGACCACGCAGCAAGTTATGCGGCTGCAGCGCAACAGGCGGTTTTGCGGGGAGCCGTCAGCCGTCAGCAGTTGCCCACAGCACCCATTGATGACAGCGACGGGCACAAGCGGCACCAAAAAGATTTACTAGCATGCCGAACCTCACACCATTGTACCAGCCCCGCCAATATCGCTAAAACAGCCTTATTTTGCTTGACACGCAATCTCCACAGTTTATAATCACAAAATCGTGCGGGTATAGTTCAGTGGTAGAACGCTTGCTTCCCAAGCAAGATGTCACGGGTTCGAGTCCCGTTACCCGCTCTTTGCCCGCTGCATGCCCCCGCCAGCCCCCACTTCTGTGCGCACTTTCTCCCGGCCTGTAGCACGCACACCCAGCTGGCAGGCTGTGGCCTGCAGCCTGCTGCTGTTTGCCGGCTGCACTGCGCCCAACCCGGCGGACACGCACGTCAGCGCTCCATTCCGCGCGTTTTATACATTGCATCATGGAGCCGATACGCTCGGCGCGCCGCTCTTCACCGGGCAAATCAAAAACGGTGGTTTGGTGCAGTACTTTGCCAACGGCGTGCTTGAGTTCCACCCCGGCCTGCCAGCGGGCTCGCAAGTTTTTATGAGCACCCTCGGCGAGGAGTTTGGTGAACACCAGCCGCCACTAACACCGGACGCCATCCCCGGCGGTGCGTTGCTCTTTCCCGAAACCGGGCACACCGTGCAGGGCATTTTTCGGACCTTTTATGAAGCGCATGGTGGCGCGCTGTTCTTTGGTTATCCAATTGCAGAGCCGCTGGTAAAGGACGGCCGCATCGTGCAGCACTTTGAGCGCGCTGCGCTGCTCTGGGATCCGGCGCTGGCAGCGGACAAGCCGGTACAGCTGCTGGCGTGGGGTGAGCGAAAATTTAACGAACAGCCATTGGACATGCTTGCAGTGGACGGCACCACCGCCGAGTCGGCTGCTGCCAGCGTGGCGGCTCCGGCCGGCATCACGGAGTTTGTGGAAGCACATGGCGGCACAGAGCTGTTTGGCAAATGGCTCGGCCGGCCGCGCACACTTGCGGACGGACGCGTCGAGTATATGTTTGAAAACGCGGTGCTCGTGCAATCGCCCGCGGCAGCAGACGCCCCGCCACAACTGTTTGCGCTTGGCACACTGGCGCGCGGCGGCGTTGATGCGCCCGCAGCGCCCGTGATTGGCGCCGAGGCCACGCACTTTGTAAAGACCGGCCACAACGTTGTGCTTGGCATGCAGCGCTTTCTGGCTGCGCATGGCGGCGCGGAAATTATTGGCATGCCAGCCACCGAACTGCTTGCCGAAGACGGCCGGCTCGTGCAATATTTTGAAAACTTTCGGGTGGAGTGGCAGCCTGCGCTGCCCGATGCCAGCGCGTTCACGATCGCACCATTGGGACAGCAATATTTCAACGCAGCATATTTTGGCACTGGGGATCCTGCACAAACAAAAACCGGGCAGCTGTTTATTGCTGCAACGGTCGATCATCCAGTGCTGGCTGTGCCGGGAGACCAAACCTTTCACGTTTGGGTGCTCGACGCGGCAGGCAAGCCGGTAGCGGGTGCACAAGTAATGCTGGCCTGGTCCGCGGCCGCAGCTGCACCCGGAGAGTTGCCGGTGACCGATGCCGCCGGCCACAGCATGCTTACCATCCGGTTGGAGAAGCCCGCTTTTGCGCCGCAAATTGCGTACCGCGCCACGACCAAGTCCGGTGCACTGGCAGCGACATTCGACAGCAGTTTTCTAGTGCAGCCACAACCTTAATTGCGCAGCGGCTCGCCGCCCGCCCAAGGCAGCCGTAGAGCGGGCCGGCAGCGCTCGCAGCGTTAGCGCAATGCTGCGCAGGCACATGCTAAAATTCTTTTTCCAATGGCTCGCGCCGACATCGATCAACTCTGCGTAAATACGCTGCGCTTTCTGGCGGCGGATGCAGTGCAACAGGCAAAGTCCGGGCACCCCGGGCTGCCCATGGGCGCTGCGCCGCTGGCCTATGTTTTGTGGACGCAGTTCCTGCGCCACGATCCCGCGCAGCCACGCTGGTTCAACCGCGACCGCTTCATCCTTTCCGGCGGGCATGGTTCGATGCTTTTGTACGGGCTGTTGCATCTCACCGGTTACGACCTGTCGCTTGATGCACTGCGCAACTTCAGGCAATATGGCAGCGCCACGCCCGGCCATCCAGAGGCGCACGTAACGCCGGGGGTGGAGGCAACCACTGGCCCGCTTGGGCAGGGTTTTGCAAACGGTGTGGGCATGGCAATGGCGGAGGCACAGCTTGCTGCACGCTTCAACCGCGCTGGTGCGCCCGCTGTGATTGACCACTACACGTATGCGCTCGTCACCGATGGCGACCTGATGGAGGGCGTGGCCTCCGAGGCCGCTTCGTTTGCCGGCCACTTGGCACTTGGCAAGCTGATTTATCTTTATGATGACAACGAGATTTCAATTGAAGGATCAACCAGCCTTGCGTTTGGCGAGGACCGGCTTGCGCGCTTCGCTGCTTATGGCTGGCATGTTGCCAGCGTGCCGGACGGCAACGACCTGCCTGCCATCGGCGCTGCGCTGCGGACAGCGCGCGCCGAGCAAACGCGACCCTCGCTAATTGCAGTCCGCACCACCATCGGCTTTGGCGCGCCAAACAAGCAGGGCACCGCAGCCGCGCACGGCGAGCCGCTGGGCGAAGATGAGCTGCGCGCTGCCAAGCGCAATCTGGGCTGGCCGGAAGACGAGCGCTTTCACATCCCGGAAGCTGTGCGCACCCACATGGCTGCAGCACGCGACGCAGGTGCGCGGCTGAGCCAGCAATGGCAGCTCGATGTGGAGCAGTACGCCGGCAAGCATGCCAGCGCAGCGGCCGAGTTGCAGCGCCGCATTGCCAACGCGCTGCCCATGGGCTGGGAGAGCAGCCTGCCGGTGTTTGCGCCGGACGCCAAAGGGCAGGCTACGCGCTCTGCGAGCGGCAGCGTGCTCAATGCGCTGGCAGCCGTAATCCCGGAGCTCAGCGGCGGCTCGGCCGACCTTGCGCCCTCCACCAAAACGCTGCTGAAAGACGGCGCGGATTTTGGCGCAGGCAACTACGCCGGGCGCAATTTTCACTTCGGTGTGCGCGAGCACGCCATGGGTGCGGTCCTCAACGGCATCGCGCTTCACGGCGGCGTGCGCGCTTACGGCGCCACATTTCTGGTTTTCTATGACTACATGCGCCCGCCCATCCGGCTGGCTGCGCTTTCCGGCACGCCGGCTATTTTTGTTTTCACGCACGACAGCATTGGGCTGGGCGAAGACGGGCCCACGCACCAGCCGGTAGAGCAGCTGGCAGGCATGCGCACTGTGCCCAACCTGCTGTGCCTGCGCCCGTGCGACGCCAACGAAACAGCCGAAGCATGGCGCGCGGCTCTGCAAAATTCGCGCGGTCCC
Source organism: Anaerolineaceae bacterium (assembly GCA_003569365.1). Taxonomy (GTDB): domain Bacteria; phylum Chloroflexota; class Anaerolineae; order Anaerolineales; family UBA11657; genus BD1. The sequence continues at coordinate 59,851 of BGOS01000016.1, read as the reverse complement.
AGCTGCCTGCTGCTCACGCGCCAGGATGTGCCCGTGCTGGACCGCGCAAAACACGCCGCCGCCAGCGGGCTCCACAACGGCGCCTATGTTTTGTGCGATGCCCCGGGTGCAAAAGCGCAAATCATATTAATCGCAAGCGGTTCAGAAGTGCACATCGCCCTGCAAGCCCAAACACTCCTCGCAGCGCAAGGTGTGGGTGCGCGCGTTGTTTCCATGCCCAGCTGGGATCTTTTTGCGCGGCAGCCGCAAAGCTATCGCGACGAAGTGCTGCCGCCCGCCATCACCGCCCGCATCTCCATCGAAGCCGGCGTCACTTTCGGCTGGGAGCGCTGGGTGGGAACCACCGGCATTGCCATGGGCATCGATCACTTTGGCGCGAGCGCACCCTACCAGACACTGTATGAGAAATTTGGCCTCACGGCTGAGCGCGTTCTGGAGAACGCAAACAGGTTGCTAGCTAGACCGAGCAACGCTTAATAGCTGCGCCACGAGATTAACAGCTTTGTGGCGCAGACATTGGCAGCACCCAAATTGATTCGCCTCCCATCCCAAGTTTTATGGTTTCTACTGACAAGATTTTAGAGCTGCCCGCCCACAGTCCTTTGATAGATTTCGCAAGTGCAAGATCGCCCGACCAGCCTGTTGACGGCACGCTCTTATCAACCACAGCGGTTGTGAATACTGTCGGTTTAACTCGCACAACGGACAATCTACCCAGGAACTAAGCATGTACATCCCGAAGCATTTTGAACCGGATGATCAAGCGGCACAGTTTTTTCTTGACGCGATTAACTCCGGGCATCTCGTCACAAATTCGACGAGTGGCTTGGCTTCAACTTTCATTCCAGTTCTCTACCGCACTGCCAGCAAATCCATTGTGGGTCACTTAGCTCGCGGAAATCCGCAATGGTCGCTCGCAACAGCACAAGAAGCACTTTTTATAACAACGGTGAACGACGCCTATATTTCACCAAGTTGGTATGCGTCAAAGCAATTACACGGGAAAGTGGTGCCCACTTGGGATTACATGATTGCGCATGTTTACGGCGACTTAATCATTCATGATGATGTGGATTGGCTGCGAGCCCAAGTTAGTGCGCTAACCGATAAATTTGAATCCGCGAGACCAAAACCATGGAAGTTAGACGATGCTCCAGAAACTTATGTTGCCGCGCAATTAAAAGCAATTGTAGGAATAGAGATTAAAGTAACCCGGCTCGAGGTTTCATTCAAAATGAGCCAGAACAAAACTAATGAAGATTTAGATGGAGTAATTGAAGGTTTAATGCAGGAAGGCAAGCGCGCGATATCCGAACAAGTAAAGCAATTGCGCCCGGCACCTAGACTCCCAACGAATTGACGCAAGGAGATCAGATGAAGACTGCAGATTGGCTTTTATTCAGTCCGGTTGCAATTGTGCTCAGGGGTTTTGCGTGATGACTACTCTGCTGCAATTACAGGCCCTCGGCCAGTCTCCATGGCAGGACAATATCTCGCGCACTCAGCTGGCCTCCGGCGGCCTCGCGCGCATGGTGGCGGATGGCGACATCACCGGCCTTACTTCCAACCCCACTATTTTCGAGCAGGCAATCGGAAAATCGGATGCCTACGACACCGGGCTGCGCAACTTTGCCAGTGCCGGTTTGAGTGCGGAGCAAATCTTTTACGCGCTGGCAGTCGAGGATATTCAGGCCGCGGCGGATGTCTTTCAGCCGTTGTATGCGCGCTCCAAGGGCCGCGAGGGGTTTGTAAGCCTGGAGGTTTCCCCGCGCCTGGCACACGACACAGCTGGCACAATCAGCGAAGCACAGCGCCTGGCGCAACAAGTGCAGCGCCCGAACTTGATGATCAAAATTCCGGCAACCCGCGCCGGATTGCCCGCCATCACTGCAACACTGGCTGCCGGCATCAGCGTAAATGTCACGCTCATCTTTTCGCTGCAGCGCTATCGCGAGGTGATCGACGCCCATCTGGCCGGGATTGAGCAAGCACTTGCAGCCGGCCGCCGCCTCGAAGGAATTGCGTCGGTGGCAAGTTTTTTTGTGAGCCGCGTAGACAGCATGATCGACAAACAGCTGGCGGACCGCATGGCTGCCGACCCGGCAGCGCGGCCGCGGCTGCAAGCGCTGCGCGGCCGCGCTGCGATTGCCAACGCACGCCTAGCCTACCAACTCTTCAGCGAAACAATGCAAACGCCGCGCTGGAAAGCACTGGCCGCAAGCGGTGCCCAGCCGCAGCGCCCGCTGTGGGCAAGCACAAGCACCAAAGACCCCGCCTACCGCGATGTGCTTTATGTGGAACAGCTGATTGGCCCGCAAACCGTGAACACACTGCCGCCTGCAACCCTGCAGGCCTTCAAGGACCACGGCAATGCCGCCGTCACCCTGCACCCGCAAGCCGGGGATAGCCAGCAGCTGCTGCAGCAGCTGGCCGCTGCCGGCATTGACCTGCAGCAGGTAACCGAACAGCTTGAAGCGGACGGCGTAGCCGCCTTCCAAAAATCGTTTGACAGCCTGCTAGCCGTGATCGAGCAGCGCCGCACCGAAGCACCCGCAGCGCAGCCCGCCAATTAATCCTCCGGAGAGAACGCTCATGCCACAAGAAAAGTTTGCCCTCACTTATGCCACAATGTTCAACCCGCCCGAGGAGTTGCACACCAACTACGAGCAGGCCCTGGCGCGCGTGAAAGCCGGGCTCGGCGCCGAGCACGCCATGTTCATTAACGGCCGGGATCATTATGCGCGCCGCAAATTTGAAAGCCGCTCGCCCATCAACCGGAACTGGCTGCTGGGTAAATTTCAAGCCGGCGGTGCGCAGGATGCGCAGCTCGCCATCGATGCAGCAGCTGCTGCGTTTCCGGCATGGGCAGCCACTCCCTGGCAGCAGCGCGCAACAATCTTGCGGCGTGCGGCCAGCATCATCGAAGAGCGCGTCTACGATATTGCCGCAGCCCTTTCGCTTAACATCGGCAAGAACCGCATGGAGGCGCTCGGCGACGCGCAAGAAGCCGCGGACTTCTTTACTTTTGCTTGCGACAGCCTTGAGCAGCATGCCGGCTTTGCAACAACAATGCGCAAAGATCCGTTGGTTGGCTTTAACGTCACGAACGTTTCGACGCTGCAGCCCTATGGCGTGTGGGTCGTCATCACGCCCTTTAACTTCCCATGCGCGCTAACGTGCGGCCCGACAGCAGCCGCGCTGGCAGCTGGCAACACTGTGGTCTTCAAGTCTGCGCCGGAAGCGCCCTGGATTGGGCGGCTGGTGGCAGAGTGCCTGCGCGATGCCGGCTTGCCCGCCGGTACCTTCAACTTTGTGAGCGATTCGGAAAGCCAGGTTGCGCGCGCCCTGGTGCGCGACCCGCGTGTCGCCGGCATTACCTTCACCGGCTCTTACGAAGTGGGAATGCAGATCTATCGCACCTTCGCGCGCGGCCCGTATCCGCGGCCGGTGATTCTAGAAATGGGCGGCAAGAACCCCGTTATCGTCACGGCCGATGCAAACCTGGATGATGCAGCCGTGGGCATTGTGCGCTCTGCATTTGGATTGCAGGGGCAAAAGTGCTCCGCCAACTCGCGCGTGTACGCGCATCACAGCATCAAAAAGGTTTTGGTGGGCAAGATGGCCGCGCTTGCAAAACAGTTGACGATCGGCGACCCAACTGTGCGCGAGAACTTTCTGGGGCCGGTGATCCACCGCGCTGCGTACGATGCCTATCGCGGGCATGCGCAAAAACTGCAGCGGGCGGCAGACATTGTCACCGGCGGCAGGCAGCTCACGCAGGGCGCACTGGCCGATGGCTACTACTGTGCGCCAACCATTGCGGACAATGTTCCGCTCACCAACCGCCTCTGGCAGCACGAAATGTTTTTGCCAATTACAATGGTGACCGGTATCGCCTCGTTCGCAGAAGGCCTTGCGCACGCCAACGCCACGCCGTATGGCCTGACTGCCGGCGTATACGGCAGCGAAGCTGAGGCGCAGCAGTTCTTTTCCCAAGTGCAGGCCGGCGTAGCCTATGCCAACCGCCCGCAAGGCTCCACCACCGGTGCGTGGCCCGGGTTCCAGCCCTTTGGCGGCTGGAAGGCGTCCGGCTCAACCGGAAAAAATGCCGGCGGCCCTTACTACTTGCAGCTCTACATGCATGAGCAAGTGCACTGCATGGTTCGGCGCGGATAAAAACAAAAGCGGGGCGCAATCACGCGCCCCGCTTTTGTTTAGATGAAATGTTTGCGGCGCTGCGGACTGCCGCACGCCAACTATGCCAGCTTGATATGTAACTCCGCAAGCTGCTGGCTGTCTGCCGGCGAGGGAGCGCCAGCCATTAAATCCACAGCCTGCTGCGATTTTGGAAACGCAATCACCTCGCGGATGTTTGGCTCACCGGCGAGCAGCATCACCATGCGGTCAATACCCGGCGCAATGCCGCCGTGCGGCGGTGCCCCAAATTCAAATGCCTCCAGCATGTGGCCAAAGCGCTCGCGCGCAACGTCCATCGGCATCCCAATCAACTCAAAGATGCGCTCCTGCACCGCGCGCTGATGAATACGAATGGATCCGCCCGCGCACTCGTAGCCGTTCCACACCATGTCGTACTGCGCGCCGCGCGCACGCCCTGGGTCGGTGGCAAGCAGCGGCAGATCCTCCGGCAGTGGCGACGTGAACAAATGATGGCTGGGATCCCAGCGCTGTTCAGCATCGTTGCGGGTGAACAGCGGAAAGTCCACCACCCAGCAGCAGCCAATCACTTGCGGGTCGCGCAAGCCCAGCTCATCGCCCAGGTGGTTGCGCAGGCGCGCCAGCGCCTCGTTTACAACCTCCGCCGCGTCCGCCACAAACAGCAGCAAGTCACCGGGTTCACCCGCCAGCTGCGCCACGAGGCTGGCGAGCAGCGCATCGCCGGCCTGCTTGCCCATGGACGAGCGCAAACTGGCATCCGCGCCAATTGCAATCCACGCCATGCCCTTGCCGCCATACTGCCTCACAACCTCGGTCAGCGCATCAATTTGCTTGCGGCTGAAACTGCCGCACTGCTTGGCATTCAGGCCCTTCACGCAGGCAGCCTCTGAAAACACTTTGAAGCTGCTGTCCCGCACCGCATCAGTCACTTCGCACAGCTCCAAGCCAAAGCGCACATCCGGCCGATCGGTGCCGAAGCGCCGCAGCGCATCCGCGTAGGCAAGCCGTGGCCATGGCTGGGCATGCAGCCGCCGGTTGCCCACGCTGCCAATCAGCGCTGTCATCATCGTCTCAATCAAATTCATGATGTCGTCGCGCTCCACAAACGACATCTCCAGATCCAGCTGCGTGAACTCGGGCTGGCGGTCGCCGCGTTGATCCTCGTCGCGAAAGCAGCGCGCAATCTGAAAATAGCGCTCCACCCCGGCCACCATCAACAGCTGCTTCAATTGCTGCGGCGATTGCGGCAGCGCATAAAACTTTCCAGGATGCACACGGCTGGGCACAAGGTAATCGCGCGCGCCCTCCGGCGTGGTCTTGAACAGGATTGGCGTTTCCACCTCTATGAAGCCGCGCTCAGAAAGATGCTGGCGGATGAAAGCCACCACTTGATGGCGCAGTACCAGGTTGCGCATCATGCGCTCGCGCCGCAGATCCAAATAGCGGTACTTGAGCCGCAAACTTTCATCCACAGCCACTTCTTCATTGATGTAAAACGGCGGGGTCTTGGCCGCATTCAGAATGTTCACCTGCTCAGCCAGCACTTCGATCGTGCCGGTGAGGATGCGCGAATTTTCCTGCCCCGCCGGGCGCAACCGCACAACGCCAGTTATCTGAACCACAAACTCGATGCGCAACTCCGCCAGATTGCGCGCAGCCTCGGGCGCAGCGGGGTCGGACACAACTTGCGTGATGCCCCAGCGATCGCGCAGGTCCACAAAACTCAGGCCGCCATGATCGCGCCGGCGGTTCACCCAGCCGGCCAGCGTCACGCGCTGCCCGGCATGGGCAGCATTCAGTTCCCCGCATGTGTGTGTCTTAAGCATGTGCTGGTTTCCGTATAAAACAAGAGCCGCCCGACTCATCGGCGGCTCGCTTTGCCGGCAGGTAAATGCGCCCGGTTATCAGCGGCGCAAAACCATACGGCCCAAAACTTTTCCCGATTTTAGCAGCGCAACTTTTCCCGGTCAACGCGGTTTGCGCGCTTTGGTGCCCTGCTTGGAAGCAGCCACCAACTCCAGCAGCTCTGCGGCACTCTGGCGGTTTGCGGCACTATCGCCGCCCAACATCTCGGCCAGCTCCACAAGCCGCGCAGCAGCCGGCAGGGTGGCCGCACTGGTTACCGTGCGGCGGCCGCGCACCTGCTTCTCCACCCGAAAGTGCGCATCACCAAAACCCGCCAGCTGCGGCAAATGTGTGATGCACAGCACCTGGTGCGCCGCTGCCAGTTGCCAGAGCTTTTGGCCCACCACATGGCCCACACGCCCGCCCAAGCCCTGATCAATCTCGTCAAAGATAAGCGTGGGAGTCTGGTCCGCCTGCGCCAGCACGCCTTTCAGGGCCAGCATCAAGCGCGCCGTCTCGCCGCCCGACGCAATTTTTACAAGCGGCTTCAGCGGCTCGCCAGGGTTTGGCGAAATCATGAACTCAACCGCGTCAATGCCAGTTTGGTCAAAAGCCACACAGCGCCCGCCGTCAATCGGCGCCCCGTGCACATCATCCGTCATCTGCATTGCGGCCGCAAACTTGCCGCCGCTCATTTGCAAATCGTTGAGCTCTGCCATCACAAGTGCGCTCAGGCGCTTGCCAGCCGCACTGCGCTTGGCAGAAAGCGCACTGCCCAACGCTCCAACCTCTGCCAGAAGCCCGGACTCTTGCGCACGCAGTTGCGCCACACGCTCATCCGTGTTGGATATCCGCAGCAGCTCTGCAGCCGCGGCGGTTGCATACGCCAGCACCGCCTCAATGCTTGCGCCATACTTGCGCTGCAAATCCTGCAGCAAATGCAGGCGCTCTTCCACCTGCTGCAGTCGCTTCGGATTAAACTCAATGCCATCGCGATAAGCGCTGACATCGCGGCCCCACTCCGCAGTTTGCTCGGCCAGCGATCGCCCCACCTCCAGTTGCGCAGCGCGGCTGGGATCAATGCGCGCCAGCCGCTCAATCGCCTGCACGGCCGTGCGCAGCAAATCCGCCGCAGAGCTTTTCTGGCCCGCCTCTCCCTCTGCACCCTCGCTGGCGGCCTGCGCGGCCAGCGTGGCCAGCTCAGCCAGGCGCTCAGCGTTTGCAAGGCGCGTGCGTTCCTCCAAGAGCCCGGCGTCCTCGCCCGGCTTCAAGCGGGCCGCAGCAATTTCCTTTACTTGAAAGTTCAGTAGATCGGAGCGCTGCGCTGCCTGCCGGGCGCCTTCAATCAGCTCGGCCAGCTCGCGCCGCGCTGCCTCCAGCTTGCGCACAACAGCTGCCAGTGCGGAGCGCTCGGCGCCCAGCCCGCCAAACCGGTCAAGCAATTGCAAATGCGAACGCACCTGCAGCAATGAAAGATGCTCAGACTGCCCGTGAATATCAACCAGGCGCGCACCAATTTCACGCAGCATAGCCAGCGCCACGCTGCGGCCATTGACGCGGCACACATTGCGCCCGTTGGCGCGCAGCTCGCGCGCCAGCGCCAACCGCTCCGGCTGTGCTGGCTCATCCAGGCCCTCTTGCTCCAGCAGCGCATGCAGCTCGGCTTGCAGCTCGCTCGCAAGCACAAAAGTTCCCTCCACAATCGCAGCATCACAACCACTGCGAATCAGCGTGCCATCCGCGCGACCACCCAGCAGCAGGCTTACCGCATCAATGATGATGGACTTGCCGGCACCGGTTTCGCCCGTGAGCACATTGAAGCCGGGCGCCAGGGTCAGGCCAAGCTCGTCAATGATGGCAAGATTCTTTATCGTGATATCGCTGAGCATTGGTATTGGGATGATACGCCGGCACCGCCAATTTCCGGCAGGCAACTGCTTGATACGCGCAGCAATTCGCCCGCCGCGTGCATCTCGGGGGTTTTGACTTCGAGCACGCCTGCAGCTGCAAGCGCGGTGTGCCGGTTTATTGCCATGCTAGTTTGTGCCGCACGCAGATTGTACGCGCTCGCCACACCCGGCTAGCCAGCGCGGGCGAATGCTCTGCCAGATGACTGGCGCGCAGCTTAGCGCGCCAGCGGGCGGTACTTTACGCGGTGCGGAACATCAGCTGCCTGCCCCAAACGCTTGCGCCGGTCGGCCTCATAGTCCGAGTAGCCGCCCTCAAACCAGCGCAACTGGCTGTCGCCTTCAAATACCAGCATATGCGTTGCCACCCGGTCCAGAAACCAGCGGTCATGGCTGACAATGATTGCGCACCCCGCATAGTTTTCCAGCGCCTCCTCCAGCGCCCGCATCGTGTTCACATCCAAGTCATTAGACGGTTCGTCCAGCAGCAGCACGTTGGCGCCGTGCATCAACACCTTGGCGAGCTGTACGCGGTTGCGCTCGCCGCCGGAGAGCATGCCCACTTTCTTTTGCTGATCGGTGCCCAGAAAATTGAATCCGGCAACGTACGCGCGCGAGTTCAGCTTGCGTTTGCCAAGCGTGATGTTGTCATTGCCGCCACTGATTTCCTCCCACACCGTTTTTTCGCCGTCGAGTGCATCGCGCATTTGTTCCACGTAGCCAAGCGTCACGGTCTGGCCAACCGTTACCGTGCCGGCATCGGGCTGGTCCAATCCGGCCAGCATGCGCAGTAATGTGGTCTTGCCCGCGCCATTACCGCCAATCACGCCCACCAAACTTCCCGGTGGAATGCTCAGCGACAAATTCTCAATCAGCAGCTTGTCGCCGACAGCCTTGCGCAGCTGCTTGACTTCGAATACCACCCCGCCCAGGCGCGGGCCGGGCGGCAGATAAATCTGCAAGTCTTCGCGCTGCTTTTCGTAGTCTTCGCCCAGCAGCCGTTCATAGGCGGTGATGCGCGCTTTGCCTTTGGACTGGCGCGCCTTGGGCGACATGCGGATCCACTCCAGCTCGCGCTGCAATGTTTTCTGGCGGCGCATCTCGCCGCCTTCCTCGGTTGCAAGGCGCGCCTGCTTTTGCTCCAGCCAGGATGAGTAGTTGCCCTTCCACGGAATTCCATAACCGCGATCCAGCTCAAGGATCCAGCCGGCAACATTGTCCAGAAAATAACGGTCGTGCGTCACCGCAATCACGGTGCCCTTGTACTGCTGCAAATGCCGTTCAAGCCAGGCAACTGACTCAGCATCGAGGTGGTTGGTCGGCTCATCCAGCAGTAGGATGTCCGGCTCGGTAAGCAGCAGCCGGCACAGCGCCACGCGCCGCCGTTCGCCGCCCGAGAGCACTTTCACTTGCATGTCGCCAGCCGGGCAGCGCAGTGCGTCCATCGCCGTCTCAAGCCGCGCATCCAGCGTCCACGCATCCTGCCGGTCAAGCTGGTCTTGCAGCTGCGATTGCTCCGCCAGCAGCGCATCAAAGTCCGCATCCGGCTCGGCAAAGCGCGCACTCACGGCATCAAATTGCGCCAGCATATCCACCAGTGGCTGCACGGCTTCCTCAACCACCTGCTTCACGGTCTTCTCGGGATCAAGCGCCGGCTCCTGCTCCAGCATGCCGCGGGTGTAGCCCTTCGAGAGCATGGTCTCGCCCAAATGCTCATGGTCGTTGCCGGCCATGATGCGCAGCAGTGTGCTCTTGCCTGATCCGTTTAGGCCGAGCACGCCAATCTTGGCGCCGTAGTAGAAGCCGAGCGTGATATCGCGCAGCACAGGCTTGTTGCTGGGCGGATGCACCCGGCCAACGCCAACCATTGAATAGATAACTTGCTGGTCGCTCATGTTGTGCGCGCAGCCGCGCGTGCCTTTTGGTTTTTCAATTTATTTCCGCCGTTGCAAATGATAAAGCACGCGGTGCGCCTCAAGACTGCGTGCCATCCGGCGCACTCAGGCCCGCCCAGCGGGCACTGCGTGGCGGGCTTGCTGCCCAATGCTGGCGCCATGCTTCAGCCAACCCAAGCGCAGCCGTGTACAAGTTGCCCGAGGCCAGCAACAGCAGAAACGGCAGCATGCCAGGCGCGCGCTGCGCAGCCACCGCCGCAGCAAACAATGCGTATGCACCCAACACAAGTTCAGCCCAGGTTGTCCAATCCAAGGGCAGCGCGTAGTGCGTACCGCCGGAAAACTTGCGGCCAACCGCGCCTGACTTGGGCGTGCGCAAAAACATGCGCGGGTTGCGGCCGAGCAAACCCTCCAGCACACCGCGCGCATTGCTTGCCTGCATGCCCACTTGCAGCAACAGCAGCGCGGGAAAGATTGCGAAGCGGCGCAATGGATCCGGATACAGCGCACGCTGCGCAACCGCGCACATCACGGGCGGCCCAAAGCCGGCCACACCCAAAACTCCCAGCGCAACGCCGGAATAACCGCCGGCAAGCGCAAGCGGCAGGCTGGCCAGCAGCAGCACAAGCATCAGCGGATGCGCCAGATAACCAGCCAGATGCAGCGCGGCTTGCAGCTTGCGCCACAGCGAGCCGCTGTCAGCAGCCACCGTGCGCCAGTGCTTGCGCAGGCATTGCACGGAGCCCTTGGCCCAGCGAAACTGCTGGCGCTTGAAGCCGGCCAGGCTGTAGGGCACCTCTGCGCCGCACTCCACCTGCGGCAGATAGCGCAGCTGCCAGCCGCGCAGCTGCGCCCGGTAAGACAGATCCAAGTCTTCCGCAATCGTATCAGCCTGCCAGCCGCCAGAGTCCACAATTGCGCTGGCGCGCCAGACGCCGGCCGAGCCATTGAAGTTGAAGAACAGCGCGCTGCGGCTGCGCGCTGCCTGCTCCACCACAAAATGCCCGTCGAGCGCCAGCGCCTGCGCCCGCGTCAGCCAGCTTTGCTCAGCGTTCAAATGCGCCCAGCGTGTTTGCACCGCTGCCACTCGCGCGTCAGCAAAGTGCGGGATCACCTGCTGCAAGAAGTCCGTTGCAGGCACAAAGTCAGCATCAAACACGGCTACAAAGTCGGCGCGGGTAAGCTGCAAGCCCTCTGCCAGCGCAGCGGCCTTGTGCCCGGGGCGCTGCGCGCGGTGATGGTGCACAATGTCCACGCCGCGCGCACAATGATGCGCCACCCGCGCCCGCGCCAGTGAGCTCGTGTCATCAGTTGAGTCATCCAGCACTTGAATTGAAAGGCGGCCCGGCGCGTACTGCAGCCCGGCAGCCGCATCAATTGCGCGCTCCACTACCGCGCGCTCATTAAAAACGGGTAGCTGCACCGTCACACTTGGCCAGATTTCCGGGGGCGCCGGCGCCACAAGCAGCGCGCGTGTGGCGTAGTAGCGCCACGTGAGCACCAGCGCATTAAAGCCAAACAGCGCCAGCCCGCCCGCAGCCAGCGCATACAAAAAGTTGAAAATGGGGGACAACACGTACGCTCACAAAACTCCAGCCCGCGACGGAGCCGTGCGCGGGCTGGAGCAAGTTACATAAATCAACAACGCGGTGATTATACGCCAGCCATGCGCAGCGTGATGAAACCACAGCCTGCAACCGCGGCAGGCGCGCTGCTATCATCCACGCACCGTATGGCTCCCCGAAAAAGCATCGACCTGGCTGCGCACCTTATGGACCTGTGCCGCACTGCGGGGCTCTCCGGCCACGAGGCGCCTGTGCGCAACGTGCTGCGCAGGGCGTGGCGGCCGCTGGTAGACGAGCTGAGCGGGGACCGCATTGGGAGCCTGTGGGGCATCCGGCGCGCAGCGCGCCGCCCCGCTGGACGCATACTGCTTGCGGCCCACATGGACAGTATTGGCATGCTGGTCACGCGCATTCAAGATGGCTTTCTGTTTTTTGCAGCGATCGGTGGCATTGATGCGCGCGTTCTGCCCGGAGCACTGGTGCAGGTGCACGCCACGCGCGCCGGCGGCAGCACAGCGCTGCCCGGTGTCATCACATCCCGCCCGCCACATGTGCAGTCTGCCGATGAAAAACGCAAGGTAACGCCCGTGCACCACCTGATGGTGGATCTGGGCCTGAGTGCCGCACAAACTGCGCGCAGTGTGGAGATTGGGGACTTGATTGTTTTTGCGCAGCCCCCGCTGCGCCTTGGCGGGGATTTGCTGCTGGCGCCTGCGCTGGACAACCGCGCATCAGTGGCCGCGCTAACCGGCTGCCTCGCGCACCTTCGCGGGCAGGCGCTGCAATGGGATGTGGTTGCAGCAGCCACCGTGCAAGAAGAGGAAGGGTTTGCCGGCGCGTACAGCTCCGCATTCGCTGCCCAACCGGATGCTGCAATTGCCATCGATGTAACCTTCGGCCGCCAGCCAGGACTGCCAGAGTGGAAAACTTTTAAGCTGGGCGAAGGGCCAACTGTTTCATTCGGACCAAACTTGCACCCGCAAATGGGCGCAGCCCTGATGGAGGTGGCTGCCGCCAACGCCATCAGCTGCGCGCGGGATGTAATGCCGCTGCACTCCGGCACAGATGCGTATGCCATGCAAGTGAGCCGCGCCGGCATTCCATGCGGTCTGGTGAGCATTCCGCTGCGCAATATGCACACGCCAGTAGAAGTGGTGGCCATGGCAGATGTGGAGCAGGCAGCCCGGCTGCTAGCCAAGTTTGTGCTGGCACTGGATGGCAAGTTTCGGAAGCGCCTCAAGGTGCACCCATGAAACCAGAGCGCGCAGCCAAGCCTGCTGCTACGCTGCCCGGGCTGATCCGGCAGCTCTCCGAAGCCGTGGCCGTCTCTGGAGATGAGCACGCCGTGCGCCAGATTGTGCTGCAGGCCCTGCAGAACAGTGCGGACAAACTGGAGGTGGATGCGCTCGGCAACGTGCTTGCCACCCGCACCGGCACCAGCCGGCGGCGCGAGCGCGTGATGGCGGCTGCCCACATGGACGAAGTGGGCGTGATGATTGTGTCAATCGAGAGCGACGGCCTGCTGGCAATCGAAGCAGTGGGCGGCTTGGACGCGCGTGTACTGCTCGGCAAACAATTGTGGGTGGGCCGGCAGCGCCTGCCGGGAGTGGTGGGCGCGACTCCGGTGCACCTGTTGAAGGACGAAGACGAAAAGCGCCCGGTGGCCTTCGATGCGCTGCGCGTGGACATCGGCGCCGCCAGCCGCGAGGCAGCTGCCAAACTTGTGCAGCCGGGTGACCGCGCCACATTCGCCACCAGCTTCCGCAACCTGGGGGGCAGCTTGCGCGGCAAGGCCCTTGATGACCGCGTCGGCGTGGCACTGCTGATTGAGTTGTTTCGCAGCACCCGCTTTGAGTTTGACTTCACCGCGGCATTCACGGTGCAGGAAGAAGTGGGGCTGCGCGGCGCACAGGTGGCTGCTTTTGCAATTGATCCGGTGGCTGCGCTGGTGCTGGAGGTTACGCCCGCGAATGATTTGCCGCCACAGCCCGGCGAAACTGAAAATGTGCGCTACAACACGCGCCTCGGACACGGCGCTGCGCTTTCGCTGGCAGACAGCAGCACGCTATACCCGCGCGCACTGGTGCAGCACTTTGCTGCAATCGCCGCCCGCGATCAAATTCCATTTCAGTACCGCCAGCCTGGCGGCGGCGGCAACGACAGTGGCGGCATCCAGCGCCGCCGCAGCGGCATTCCCGTTCTCGCGCTGTCAGTGCCCGGCCGCTACATTCACTCGCCCGCAGCCCTCGTGCGCCTCAGCGATGTGCGCGCCGCACTGCAGCTCGCACGCAGCGCACTCGCCGAACTGCCGCGCATGCCGCGCCGGCCATCCCGCTCCTGAACATTTCAGCGGCCACAGGAACCAACGCCATGATTTCACTTATCAACCGCTATGTCACCGCCTTCGGCCCGTCCGGAAACGAAGACGAGGTGCGCAGCCTGCTGCAAGCCGACCTGAAACAACTCGGCGCCGAAACGCAAATCGATGCGCTTGGAAATTTAAGCTGCCTGCACGCACCGGGCAAAGACAAGAATCGCTCGCGGGTATTGCTGATGGCGCACATGGATGAAATCGGCGTGATGGTGAGCCATATTGATGCGCAGGGCTTTTGCCGCTTCCTGCCGCTGGGCGGCGTGCGCGCGCCGTGGTGCGTGGGCGCACGCGTGCGCTTTGGCAACGGCGCAATTGGCATAATTGGCGCGGAGCCACATGAGGGCTCCACTGCGCTGAAGTTTGAGGATCTCTACATCGATCTTGGCGCAAGCGACCAAAGCGCTGTCACCGTAAACATTGGCGACTCCGCCTGCTTCGACCGCCCGCTGGAGGCCAGCGGCCAGCGCTTGATTGCCAAGAGCCTCGATGACCGCATTGGCTGTGTTGTGCTGCTCGAAACTCTGCGGCGGCTGCGCAGTACGCCGCATGCCGTGGCGTTTGTGTTCAGCGTGCAAGAGGAGATGGGCTTGCGCGGTGCCGGCGTCGCGGCGTTTGGCTTCGACCCGGACTTTGGGATTGCGGTAGATGTTACACGCACCGGCGACACCCCAAAGGCGCGGCCGATGGAAGTGGCGCTGGGCAAGGGGCCGGCAATCAAGCTGCGCGATTCCGGAATGCTTGCGGACCCAGCCGTGGTGCGCAGCCTGCGCGCAGCCGCCGACCACGCCAAGGTTCCATATCAGCTGGAAGTTCTTGAGCATGGAACAACAGATGCGCGCGCCATTCAAACCGCCCGCAGTGGCGTGCCCGCTGGCTGCATCTCCATTCCGTGCCGCTATGTGCACACGCCATCAGAGATGGTGGATATGCGCGATGTTGAAGGTGCGATTCGGCTGCTGGTGGACTTGTTGGGGCGCAAACTGTAGCGCGGCGCTTGCCGCACCACTCCCACAAAACACGCGCTGCTCCGGCACTGGCGGCATCTGCCGGCATGCTGGCAGCTGCCAGCCGGTCAGCTGCCGAAGCTATTGCGTTACTTCAAAGCCGCGATGCACCCAGCGGATGCGCAGCAAGTCACGAAACATTTGATACAAGCCCGGCCAAAATCGCACTGTGCTGCCCGGCGCATCCGCCCATGCCACGGGAGTCTCCACAATCTTCAACCGGCTGCGGCGCGCAAGATACAAAATCTCCACATCAAACATAAAGCGGTCAATCACGGCCCGCTCGAACAAAGGCACAAGCGCTGCGCGCCGGTACGCCTTAAACCCGCACTGCGTGTCATAAAACTCCGCCAAGCCCACCAGCAAGTTGCGCACGCCGTCAAAGAAGCGCGACGCAATGCGGCGCAGCAATGGCGGCCGGCGCGAGATGCGCGCGTCCGGATGCCCACGCGAGCCAACCACCATGTCATGCCCCAGCCGCAGCAAAGTTAGCGCCGGTGCAATCTCCGCCACTGGTGTGGAGAGATCCGCATCCAGAAACACCACCCAATCACCACGCGCTGCCAGCACACCGGTGCGCACTGCGTAGCCCTTGCCGTGGTTGGGCTGATAGCTGATGACGCGCGCAGCCGCCTCTCCGGCCAGTGCAGCGGTTGCCACTGCAGCCGTGTCATCGCGGCTGCCGTCATCCACCACCAGCAGCTCCCAGCTGGGTTCCGTGCGCTTCAAATACTCCAGCACTGCCTGCAGCGTTGGCGCCAGCCGGCTGCCCTCATTGAAAGCCGGAATTACAACTGACAGCGCCGGCGGATTACTCGCGCCCATTCACTCTGAGCGCATGCGCTCTGCCAGCGCGTTGCAAACCACGTGGTTAATGATCAAGTGGCCATCCTCCTGATGCCCCAGCTCCGGGCTGGGCACACGCACCACCAGATCCGCCTGTTGTGCCAGCTTACCACCCGGATCGCCCGTAAACCCGATGATCTGCGCGCCAAATTCCGCACGCGCCACGCGCACGGCCTCCATCAAGTTCGGCGAATTGCCGCTGGCAGAGATCACAACAAGCACATCGCCCTTGCGCATCAGATTGCGCAATGGTTCGGCAAACACATCCGCAAAAGCCGCATCGTTGCCCCACGCCGTAACGAGTGGCATATTGTCTGTCAGCGCAATGCCGCGAAAGCGGCGCTTGCCGGGGGAGATTGTTAGTTTGTTGATGTCGTTCATCATGTGCGACGCAGTGGCAGCGCTGCCGCCATTGCCAATGATGAAGATCTGGCGGTCGGCACGCCATGCAACCAGCAACGCTTCCACAACCGCCGAAACATCCTGTCGCGACAATTTATGAATTGCTGCCTCGAGGCCGGTAAGGTATCCATCAACGAAATCCATGGTGGCTCCTGAAGTATGTTTTCAATTCGAGTAGCTGCGGCGCGGCCCGCAATCACCCATCACGCCGGCGCAGCACCGCGCCTTGCCGGACAATTTTACGCTTGCGCACCACCGCGTACCGCGCCCACTTGCTGCATGTAAGTGCGCGCCTTGGACGCAAAATCCCCAAAATCCGCCTGCTGCTGCGCCCACTCCAGATACGCGCCCACACTGCGCTCAATATCCCCCAGCGGCTGCCAACCAAGTGCCCGCAGCGCGCCAACATCTGAGCTGATGTGGCGGGTGTCGCCGAAGCGGTACTCACCGGTACTGTGCGGCTCCAGATCCGGGCGGCCAGCGGCAGCTGCCATTACCCGCGCAAACTGGTTTACGGTAACGCGCCGGCCGCCGCCCACATTGAACGCGCAATAATCCGCGCGTGCATCCTCCAGCGCCAGCAGGTTGGCCCGCGCCACGTCATCCACATTCACAAAATCGCGGATCTGCTCGCCGTCTTCATAAGCCGTGGGCTGCTGGCCGGACAGCACCTGCATTGCAAAGATGCGCAGCACACCGGAGTACGCATTGCGAAAGGACTGGCGCGTGCCCTGCACAATTGAGTAGCGCATGCCAACCGATGCAATGCCGTAGCGCCGGCCGAGCACCAGCGCAATTTGCTCGCCGCCATACTTGCTCAGCGCGTAGGAATTATGCGGATTGACGCGCACCTCATCCGTGTCCAAAAGCTGCAAGCTGCCGCCGCATGCCGGGCACAGCGGCTCCCAATGGCGCAGTTGCAATTGCGCTTCGGGGCGCGGTGCCGGAAACTGCACGCCGTCTTGCGCGCACAAATACTTGCCTTCGCCGTACGCTGCTTGCGAAGACGCCACCACCGCCTTCTGCACCGGCAGCCGCTGCTCAACAATCACCTCATACATCAGCGCCGTCGCAAATGCGTTCACATGAAAAAACTTGGAGAAGTCCGGCAGGTAATCCTGATAAGCAGCCAGATGAAACACAGCATCGATGCCCACTAGTGCCCGCTCCCATGCCGCCTTGTCGCGCACATCCCCCTGCATAAATTCCGCCGCACTGGGAAAGTATGCCGGCAGCTGCCCCGCAATATGCACCGGCGGGGTAAGGCTGTCCATTACGCGCACGGTGTAGCCCTGCCGCAGCAGCAAGTCCACCGTATGCGAGCCAATGAAGCCCGCCCCACCCGTCACAAGAATTCGCTTAAATTGGCTCATGTTAAACTTGGGCGCTAATGGCTGAGACTTTGCGCGCAGCAATTTTTCTGGATCGTGACGGCGTCATCAATGAGAACCGCGCCCAGTACGTGCGCACTTGGGAGCAATTGCAACTGCTTGCCGGCGCGCTGCCCGCACTGGTGCGGCTGGCCGGCAGCGCATTCGCCGTGGTGATTGTCACCAACCAGTCCGCGATCGGGCGCGGTCTGCTGGGCGGCCAGATGGCGCAGCATATCAACACGCAACTTGTGGCGCAGCTGGCGCAAGCGGGCGCCCGCATCGATGGCGTTTACGTTTGCCCGCACCGGCCGGACGAGGATTGCGCATGCCGCAAGCCGCGCCCCGGCATGCTGCTGCAAGCCGCGCGCGAGCTGCAACTTGACCTCGCAAAATCCTGGATGGTGGGCGACGCAGTTACTGATGCGCAAGCCGGGCTCGCGGCTGGCACACGCGCGCTGCTGGTGCGCACCGGCCGCGGCTCTGAACCCGGCGTTTTGCCCGCCGGCGTTAGCCAGGTTGCGGATCTGGCAGCTGCGGTCGACCACATTCTGAGTTCGCCAAGTTAAGCGCTTCTGTGCTGCGCAAAATTTCATCGCGCTGCAAACCAGTCCCAAAACAGTTTCAATCCCGCCTCAACTGAGATCTGCGGCTGATAGCCAAAGTGCGCCGCAGCCTTGGTAATATCGGCGCCGGTGCGCACAACCTCGCTCGCCGGTGCGGGCACAGAGCGCACATTCGCCTTGCGCCCGGCCAGCCGCTCCAAGTGCGTCACAAAATCGGCCATCAACACCGGCGCGCCGCAACCGAGATTGTAAATCTCATAGCCGCGTGGCGTATCAAGCGCACCTAGCACCCCGGCCACAATATCGGACACGTATGTCCAGTCGCGCCACATTTGGCCGCCGGCGAAGAGCGTCACACTGCTGCCGTGCAGCAGGCTCTCTGCCAGCAGGCGCGGCATCATATCCGGCCGGCCACGCGGGCCATAGACACTGAAGAAGCGCAGCACGCTCACGTTCAAGCCGTGGGCAACATGGTAAGAATGCGCCAGCATTTCCGCGGCACGCTTGGTGGCCGGGTAGGGTGCCAGCGGCCGGTCTGCCGGCTGGTCTTCGCGAAACGGAAACTCTACCCCTTGGCCGTACACAGATGATGTGGATGCGAACACAAGCTGGCGCACTCCAGCCTGCACCGCGGCTGCAAGCACGCGCACCGTGCCGGCAACATTGACGGCCACATAATCCAGCGGCTGTTCCACCGAGGCGCGCACGCCGGCAAGCGCTGCCAGATGCACAATCCGATCAACACCCGCCACAACCGGTGCCCAGCCGTCCACGTTGCGCACGTCAAATTCAAGGAAAGAAAAACCCGGCCGGGCGTGCAGGGCAGCGAGGTTGGCCTGCTTTTCCACCGGGCTGTAATAGGGGTCAAAATTATCAATGCCCATCACCGTCTCGCCGCGCGCCAGCAAAGCCTCGCAAACGTGGCTCCCAATGAAACCAGCGGCGCCTGTCACAAGCACCGCACCACTCACCGCGCAATCTCCACGCTATAGAGCAGCGCATAGTCACGAATGGATGTGCCCGCAGCATCAGTGACCTCCATGCGGCTGCCATCCTGCTGCGAATACAAAATGCACCACACCTCGTAGTGGCCCGGGGCCAGGTCGTTGGGCAGCACAAATGCCACGTTGTGGCGCACCACTGCACCGGCCTGCCAATCAGCGCTGGGCCAGAATCCGCCCACGGGCACGCTGTCATCCTGAAATGCAATGCCCCCCTGCGGGTTCATCAAGTAAGTGCCGATCGCGAGCGCAGCCGGAACTTTCTCGCCCGCCTGCCATTGCGTTGAAATATTCAGGATGGAGCCCGGGCTTACAAGTCCGGCCGGCGGCTTGGCATCATAACCACGCAGCACGACGCTGTCACCCATGCGATATTCCAACGCAAACTCCGGCGGCGCTGCTCGCGCCGGCGCTTTGCTGGTCGAGAATTCCAACAGCCGCACCTCATTCGAAAACTCCAGCGCCCGCACCCGGTGCATGTCGGTGTTCATGGCCCACTCTAATGCCCGCGTCACATTGGGCGTATACGGCCCGCTCTCCATCAGCAAAAACACTTGCGCGTGCTGCCGGCCAAAAAAATCGACGGGCGTCCAGGCATCAATGTTTAAAATATCAAACGGATCAGTGCTCGGAGCCGGGTGCTGCGCGCCGGGCGCAACCAACTCCTTGGGGTTAAGCTCCAGCGTATACCACACAGCCCGTCCCTTAAAATAGTTCAGCATGAAATCAAAGTAGGTGCGGTTGTTGAGGAAGACGGCGCTGTCAGAGTTTGCGCTTCCGCTTTCAAGTGAAGAGCGCATGGCTTGCAGCAACACGCTATCCCCGCGATAGCGTTGGTCCGGATACAAGCGCCGCAAACTTACAAAGCCGAGCACAAGCAGTGCCAGGACAACGCCAAAGCTCCAGCCCGTTAGCTCAAAGAAACCGGCGGGCTTGCGCAATGCGCGCTGCAGCAAAGCACCAAACACCACGGCTGCAGCCACCAATAGCGCAGCCAGCTGCCAATCCGCACCCGAAGCCAATGCGCGCGCCCATGCAAAATCCAGCGGCGCACCTGCCAGCAACATCCGCCAGTTTCCCAAGATAGCCGAGTAGTAGGGCGTCCAGATTGCAACCGTCCACGGTGCACCGGGAATGCCAGTGGCTTCGAGCACGCGATAATAATCGAGCAGGTTGGTTGCAACTGCGGGCACTTGCACTGCAAGGCCAGCCAGCGCCGCAGCAATAATTCCAATGCGCCACAAGATTGCAGCTGGCCGCAGCGCGCGCTCGATGATTGGAGCCGCACCCAGCATCAGAAACGGCGTGACGGGCACAAGGTAGCGCGCACCCCAGTTTGTACCGCCGTACCAAATTTGGCCGCGCACAAGTGCGTACACCACGGCAAAGGCCAGCAGCAATAGGAGCGGCCAGCTTACATCAAAGCGGCGGGCACCGGCATACCACGGGCCAAGCAGCGCCAGCAGCAGCACCGGCGAATACCAGAATATGCCCTTGCCGGGACTCAGCAACAGCCCTGACAGACCCTCAAGCAGCAGCCCGCGGTTGGCAATTGCCTGCCCCATGCGGCCGAAAACATCGAAACGCGGACCGCCAGCACCCAGCACGCGCATGTAGTAGTAGAGTCCGCCAACCGCTGCCACAAATAACACAACTGCCAACAAGCCTGTGCCGGCAAGTTGCCGGCCACTGCGCGGCATGAACCGCCTGCCAAGCATGGGGATCAACATTAGCAAGGGCAGTCCAATCAGGCCGGCCTCTTTTGCCATCACGCTTGCAGCACCTCCCACAAGTGCCAACGCCAGCCAGGGCAGTACCGCTGCGCCCGGCTCCGCCCAGCTCTGCCGCCAGCGCAGCAAGCCATAGGCCGCTACCAGCAAACCCAGCGTACAAAGTGGCTCACGGTGAAATGTTTTTGTGTAGGGCCACGCAATTGTAGTTAAACCAAAAAGCAGCGCAGTGAACACGGCTGCATGCGCGCCGTACCCCAGGCGGCGCACGTAAAGCAGCAATACCACTGCGGTGGCAGCGGTTACCAGCGGGTTGAAAAGCAGCGCTGCGTGGGCATTGCCAATGCGGTCACTTTTGTCAGCCAGCCAGATGAGCGGCACCGCAAGCACAGGCTGTGCCGGCTCCACATAGGTTTCACCCGGCCAGTCCATATCAGCCGTCATGCTGCGCAGCACGCTGCCGCGGCGGCTGAAGCCGACCGCAGTGTCGTACATAAAAAGTTCGTCGCCGGTTTCGAAGCGCAGCGAAGCCGTGAAGAAGTAGATGGCGAAGAGCAGCCCAAAGACGGACAGCCCCGCCAGATAGTCGGCTGCCGTCAGGCGCCGCCCTGTTATCCAGCTATCCAAGCGCCCAGCCTGCCAGCGGCTGCGGCGTGCCACGCACCTTGGTGCACTCCACCCAAATAACATGCAGCGCTTGCGCAACCTGCGCGCTGTCGGCCACATCCGTCACCGAATACCACAGCCCATCCAGCTGCCCGGGCGCCACCGCATGCGTGACCACATCTGCCACCCCTGCCGCTTTGAGCAGCGCAAGCGCAGCCGGCGGGTTTGCATGCACCAGCACGCGCGGGCGCTTGGAGCGGCGCAGCTCCCGCGCCACTTCCGGCAGGCTGAGCGTAGCCAGCACGTTCTCATGCAGATCGCCAGCAATCACAATCAAGTCAGTTTCCTGCAGCGCGTTAATGGCATCCGCACTGGCCGTCAGCATCGGCCCGGCTGAATTTACGGAAAGGTGATTAGCCAGCAGCCGGCCGCGCAAGCGCAGCGCGGTGTTCAGCACTTCGCACTGGTCGCGCAGCGAGCTGCCCAACGGGCGGGCTGTCTGCACCAAAAGCTGCGCGGCAGACGGTGCCTCGCTCAACCGCACGGCAAGCTGCTGCAGGCGCTCACTGTCAACATCACGCCAGCCCTGCGCATTCTTTCCAGCGGGGGTAAGCAGCACGGCCACATGCCGCCCCAGCGTGACACACGCTTCAAGCACCGGCAACAACTCCGCGCCGCCGCCAATCACAGCCACGCGCAAGTTCACCCGCCACGCACCGGGCTGTGCACCGGGCCATAAATGCTCAAGCAAATAAATCAACAGCAGCGCAACACCGCCCAGTGACAACGCCAACGCCCACGCCAGCGGGCGTGTGACCACGTAAGCAATCGCCGTCGCCAGCAAGCCGAGCACGGCCGTCACAACATAAAGCGCAATCACTGCGCGGCGATGGCTGAGGCCCATCTGTACCAATCGGTGTGAAGTGTGATCAACCCCGCCGCGCCACCACGGCACGCCGCGCCGCCAGCGCGACACAACCACCAGCGCCACATCAAACAACGGCAGGCCCAGCACCAGCACCGGCACCAGCCAGCTTTGATCCGTGTGCAGGCCATCGAAGCTAAGCTTGATGCCCAGCACTGCAAGCGAGAATCCCAGCAGCATCGAGCCGGTGTCGCCCATGAAGGTGACTGCCGGTTGAAAGTTATAAAACAAAAAGCCGAGGCACGCTCCCAGAATTGTGGCAGCCAGGCCCGCCACCAGCACCTGCCCGTTCAGCACTGCCAGCAGCAAAAAGCTGCCCGCCGCAGCCGCTGCCACGCCAGCTGCCAAGCCGTCCATGTTGTCCTGCAGGTTCATGGCGTTGGTAATGACAACAATCCAAATCACGGTCAGCGCCAAATTTAAAAGCGGCTGCGCAAAAAGCTGCACATGAATGCCCCCCACGCCAACCGCAACCGCCGCCGCAGCCTGGCCTAGCAGCTTGGCGCGCGGGCTCAGGTTCATGCGATCGTCGATCAATCCCAAAATTGCAACCGCGGTTCCACCGGCCATGATTGCAGCCAGCTCAAAAAACTCCGGCGCACCGCCCCACACCATCAAGCCGCCAATGAAGCCCGCCCAGATGGCAACGCCACCCAACAACGGCACGGGCGTAAAGTGAAACTTGTGCGGCTTGGGCTGGTCAGTGAAGCCGAGGTGGCGCGCAATGATCAAGGTGACAGGTGTGCCCAGAAATGCAATCAGTGCCGCAGCGGCAGCCACAATCAAATACTGCAGCAGCGGGCGCAGGGGTGTCATAGTGCGTTTGGCAGCAGCCCGAGGTAAAGTGCTTCAGCGCGCTGCAAGCTGCGCTGCAAGTCATAAGTTTCAAGCGCGAAACGCTGTGCGCGATCCAAAAGTACGGGGTCAGTCCGCAGCGCCACCTCAACTGCATCGGCGCATGCCTCCGCGCTTTCTGCCGGCACGAGGAAACCAGTGCTGCCGTGGATCACAAGGTCCGGCACGCCCCCGACCGAGGTAGCCACTACGGGCACTCGGGCGGCCATCGCCTCGATAATCGCCACCGGGGTACCTTCATTCAACGATGTATTAACCATCACGTCTATATCCGCGAGGACGCCGGCAAGATCGCGTCGCCAGCCGCAAAAGTATATCCGATCCGATAGTTGCAGGACTCGCGCCCGCTGCTCGAGCTCGGCGCGCAACTCGCCATCGCCCACCAACACGAACTTTCCGCCAAAGCCGCGCTGCACCAACAATGCAGCTATCTGAAGAAACAGCGCTTGATTCTTGATTGGAACCAGCCGGCCGATGTTGCCAACCAGCGCAACGCCCGCGGCGATGCCAAGCTCGGCGCGGAAAGCGCCACGCAACGCAGCGCTTGCAAATGGCGCCAGATCCAGCACCACCGGAAACACCCGCAGCTTGGATGCCGGAACAATGCGCCGCGCCAGCAGGTCATCATTCACAAGCTGGCTCACGCTAAAGACGCGCGTCGTCAGCCGGCCCAGCCCGCGCTCAAGCCATGCAATCAGCGCTGATTGCAGCCAGCCGCCGTAGCCTTGAAACACATGGCCATGAAAAGTGTGCACGCGCACGGGAACTCCAGCCAGCCAAGCCGCCACGCGCCCCAGCGCGCCAGCCTTAAAGGTATGCGTGTCCACAATCTCAGGCCGGATGCGCCGCATCAGCTTGTATAACTGCAAAAGCGCCGCCAGATCTGCCAGTGGTGCAATAGCGCGCTGCAGCGCAGGCATCAACACCGGGTGCACACCCGCAGCGGCAGCCAGATATCCCATGTCGCCTTCATGCTGGCCCACGCCGCCACACACCAGCGTTGTCTCAAAACGCTGCGGGTCCAAGCCGGCGCACAAGTTGATAACGTGCACCGCCGGCCCGCCAATATTAAGGCGCGCAATTACCCGCAGAATTTTGACGCGCCGCATGGCAGGCTAGGCAGCCTGCGCCCGGTACCACGCAGTCGCTTTTTCCAAGCCCTCCCGAAAACTGATGGACGGCGTGAACTGCAGCACTTGGCGCGCCTTCTCCACATCCGCACATGAATGGCGGATGTCACCCACACGGCCGGCAGTATGCTGCGCCGCCACATGATTGCCGGTGATCTCACGCAGCATTTGCAGCACTTCATTAAGTGTGTGCGGCGTCCCCATCGCAATATTAAATATTTGCCCCGGTGCAGCCGGATGCGTGAGCGCATGCAAATTGGCAGCCACAATATTGCCAACAAAAGTAAAGTCCCGCGTTTGCTCGCCGTCGCCAAACACAGTGGCAGCTTTGCGCTCCAGCGCACACATCACAAACCGCGGAATGACCGCCGCATATTCCGAGTCCGGATTTTGGTGCGGCCCGAAAACATTGAAGTAGCGCAGTGCCACAGCTTCAAAGCCATAGACTGCGTGGAACGACATACAGTACTGCTCCGCAGCCAGCTTGCTCACACCATATGGCGAAAGCGGGGCCGGCAGCATCGCCTCGCTCTTGGCGTTGGCATCCTGCGCCTCGCCGTAAATGGAAGATGACGATGCGAACGTCATGCGCTTCACGCCGGCATCGCGCGCAGCCACCAGCACGTTAAGCGTGGCAACCACGCCGGCGCGGTTGTTCGCAAGCGGATCAGCAACCGATCGCGGCACGCTCGGAATTGCGGCAAGTGCATCACAAAGTCAACATCGCGCATGGCATGCCGCGCAAAATCCAGCTCCGCCAAGTCGCCCGTCAACAACTCCACGCGGTCTACAAGCCCGCTCAAATTCTCGATGCGGCCGGTCGAAAAATTATCCGCCACGCGCACCGTGGCGCCGCGCCGCACCAACTCCTCCACAATATTAGAGCCAATGAAGCCGGCTCCTCCAGTCACCAAATATCTTGTCACACGCCTACTCCTTTTGATCCGGCAACCTTGTGCTGCACGCCATTATCAGCTAACCGCACGGTCAACAGCCGCGGCCGGCGCTGCGAGGGATTGATAAAGGGCCGCATGCTGGGCTGCCATTTGTTCAACGGTAAATAATTGGGCAGCGCGCAACCGTCCGTTCTTCCCCAGCTGCGTTGCGCGCTGCGGATCCTGCAGCAGCGCCAACACGGCGGCAGCCAGCTTGGCGGCGTTGGCTGCCGGCACCAGCAGGCCCGTCTCGCCATCCAGCACAATTTCCGGCAGCGCACTCACGCGGCTGGCAACCACCGCAACTCCCGCCTGCATCGCCTCCAAGGTCACCAAACCAAAACCTTCCCAGAGTGATGGAATCGCGAGCACGTTTAGCGTTGCCAGCTGCGCCCGTGCGTCTGCGCGCCAGCCCGCAAAGTGCACTGCCGCTTCAATTTGCAATTCTCGCGCCAGCGCCTCCAGCTTGGCGCGCTGCGGGCCATCCCCAATCAGCAACAAGCGCGCAGTTGGCAGTGCGCTGAGCACCTTTGCAAATGCATTTAGCAGCACGGGCACGCCTTTCTGGCCGGTCAGCCGGCCCACAAAACCAACCAGCGGCATGCCGGTCCAGCCAAGTTCCGCGCGCAGGTCCACCACATTTTGCGGCGCAGGCGCTGCATCCAATCCATAATAAATGCGCTGAATTTTTTGCTGCGGAACACCTTCAATGCTGCACACAAACTCCCGCACCGCATCAGAGATTGCAATTATGCGGGCGCAGCGCTGCGCCAGCCATTGGTTTAGCAAACGCATAACCCACAAACGCCGGAAGCGATCATCATTGTGGCGCGACTGCAGCAGCAGTACGTGATCCTGCCCCGACAGGGATAGCCGGCCGTATAAATCCGCATGCACACCGTGCGTGTGCACTCCGTGTGGTTCACGGCTGCGCACAAGCCGCGCCAAACGCCCCACCAACCACGGGTCAATATCCATGTTGATCGCCAGCTCATAAGTGGGCACTCCCGCTGCAAGAAAGGCACGCACAAGCTGCGCAACCGGCCGGCCGGGTTCCTGCAGCAGCACAATCTCCGCATCCACGCCTAATGCACGCAATGCCGGCAGCAAAACCAGCAGGTGATTTTCGGCGCCTGCAATCCCGGTTACCTTGGCAACGTGCAAGATCCGCATTAGTTGTCCGTCCCCGTCACCGCTGCCGCGCGCGGTGCCGCCAAAAATACTGCCGCCAACACCACGTACAGCGGCATGATTGGGAACAAGTAGCGCGGAATAATTGTAAGCATGGCATACAGTCCGCTCACGTACCCAATCACCAGCAGTGGCAGCAGCCAAACAGCTGGCGTGCGCCGGTAGCGCACAACACACGCCCCGGCCAGCAGCACGCTGCCAAAGTGCCAAACATACATCCACAGCTTAAGCCAGAACACCGGATAACCGAGCATGGCAACCGCCGTGCCCCAAGAACCGGCAGCTGCCTTGAGGCTTGCGTCCCCGAATACGCCGCCCACGGCCACCGTGCCAAACGGCTGTGCGTACGCACCCAGCATGCGCTGCAGGCGCAGCCCAAGGTACCGGGCCGGGTTGCTGAATATAGTTTTGAACGCATCTGAAAGATATGCAAACTGCGCCGACCCCGGCGCAATGCGCAACCGTTCCACATCCGTCATCATCTGCTCGTTGCCCGTCCACATGCCGCTGCCGGTGGCCCCCAGCCAAAAATGCGCAGCACCGCCTTCGCCGATTGATGGCGACCCAAACACCAGCCAATTGCGCGCAACCCACGGTGCGACCGCGATTGCAAAGCCCGCCAGCAACAGCAGTTGGTTCCGGCCGGCAGCGCGCGGCCGGCGCTGCAGCCAGGTGTGAGCCAGCAGCACGAACGGCAGCAACTGCGCCACCGCCCGCGTCAACGTTGTAAGCCCGGCCAGCATTCCGGCCAGCAGCCACCATGCCGGTTTGGCGCATCCATGCGCGTGCAGGTACGCCAGCACTGTCAACATCAGCATCAGGCTGAACACTGTCTCGGTGGAGATGGCGCCCGCTTCCACAATGAAGCGCAGGTCAAGCGCAAACAGCCCCGCAGCCCACAGGCCGGCAGCGCTGCTGTGCAACCGGCTGCCAATTGCGTAGAGCACCAATGCCAGCACCGCACTCAGCAGCGCCTGCCCCACCCGCGCTGTCTCTTGAACAAGGTCTTCGCCCACCAGCAACTGTAGGCCCGCAATGTATGTGGGGTAGACCGGCCCGACCACCGCCATCGGCACGTCATTGAACTGCATGCCATTGCCTCGTGCAATCTGGTTGCCGAGATGCAAATAGAAAGGGCCATCCCCGCCGGCAAGACTGGGGTTGGGGTTGGCCAACAACACCCACGCCAGCCGCAGCGCAACTGCGGCCACAATCAACCACCACACACTCAGCGTGCGCTGGATCGCCGGGCTTTCACCAATGGGCATAAATAATTTACGCGCCGGCTGCAACGCACCGCGCCTGCAAGCGCGCTGCGCTTGCGGGCCCGGCGGGCAACCCTACGGTTGCTGCGTGCGCGGGCGTTCCAGCTCGCGCAACCGCGAATCAAGCAAGCCAATGCGCTGGGCTGCAATCCGGTTTTGGCGGCTGAGTTTTGTGATCACCGCCGAGAGGTAAAGCATCAATACCAGCACAGCGCCAAAGCCTGCCACAAAAAGCGCAGAGGGCGGATAGGAAATGCCAACCAGTGCCGCCATCCGGTCCACCATTGGGCGCGCAGCGGCCAGCAATAGCACAGCCAGCGCCATGGCCAGCCAGAGCAGCGAGTAGCGCTCAGCCAGCAGCCGCC
The DNA here is from genome assembly GCA_003569365.1 of Anaerolineaceae bacterium. Taxonomy (GTDB): domain Bacteria; phylum Chloroflexota; class Anaerolineae; order Anaerolineales; family UBA11657; genus BD1. Next base: position 31,898 of record BGOS01000016.1, on the reverse strand, counting down.
GCCGCACCAGCTCCAACACCAGCAGCAGCAGCGCCAGCGCCATCGAAAAAATAAATGCCGTCAATCGATCACCGAGCATGATTCACACCTCCCGCAGCCGCGGCGCACGCCGCAGCATCATTACGCCAATTGCAAGCAGCACCTTGAGCATGTAGTAACCGGAGCGCGCTGCAGTGATGGAGCTTTTGCCGCCCGTGCGCGCGCGCATGCTCACAGGCACCTCCCGCGCGCGAATGCCGAGCTTGCGAAACACAACCAGCGACTCGGGCTCGGGATAATCCGGCGGATAGTAAAGCGCACACAACTTGATGGCGCGCCGGTTGGCAGCGCGAAAACCAGAGGTGGCATCCGTGCAGCGCTGCCCGGTAAGCACCGTAATGCACGCGGCCAATATTCGAATACCGGTGCGGCGCATCGTGGATGAAACATAGCCCGGGCCCTCCAAGTAACGCGAGCCCACCACCACATCCGCAGTGCCATCAATCAGCGGCTGCAACAGCCGGCCAATCTCGCGGGCATCATGCTGGCCATCGCCATCCACCTGTACCGCAAAATCAAAGCCCTCTTCATCAGCAATAATGAATCCCGTTTGCATAGCAGCGCCGATGCCCAGGTTGTACGGCAGGTTTATAACTTGCGCACCCGCGTCGTGCGCCACTTGCTGCGTCGCATCATGCGAGCCATCATTGATAACCACCACGCGCACGCCGGGCAGCGCAGCGCGCAGCTCAGCAATCACGCGTGCGAGGCTGGCCTCTTCGTTGAACGCAGGCACAATCACCAGCAGGCGCTGGTTGGGCGGCAGTATGCTCATAAGAAAAGTTAAGCGGGTTGGCCCGCCGCCAAAAGCGGCTCCACCTGCGCTTCCATTTGTGCAAAGCGTGCCGCCCACGAATAGCCGGCCACAGCCTGCTTGCGGGCGGCTGCCCGTGCCGCGCTGCTGCCTTTGGCAGATGGAGCCAGCAGCTGCTCCAGCGCAGCCACAAACTGCGCCGGCGTGCGCGTGAGCGGAATCAATTCGCAAAATTCCTGCGCAGCCGGCATGTCCACGGAAACAACCGGCTTGCCGGACGCAAGATACTCGTACAGCTTAATCGGGCTTACCGCATCGGCCAGCTCGTTCAAAACGAACGGGTTGATGCACACATCAAACCCAGCCACCACACTTGGCATGTCTTGATAACTGTGGCGCCCGAGGAAGTGCACGTTGGAAAGACCGCGCACTTTATCCACACGCGCCAGCGGCTCCACCGGCCCCACCAGCGCAAACGACCATTCCGGATGGCAACGCGCTGCGTGCGCAATCAAGTCGAAATCCACCCAATATTGAATCCAGCCATGAAATCCAACCACCGGCCGTGGCAACGCTGCCACCGCAGCGGCCACGGGCATGGCCGGTTCGCCGGCTGCGGCAAAGTGCTCCAGATCCGCACCGTTGGGCACAACACAGATGCGCTGCGCCAGCGCCTGCCGGCGCGCAAGCAAATGCGCGTGCGTCACAATTGTGAGGCCGGCAGCCGCCAGCACTTCACGCTCCAGTGCCGCTAGTGTGGGCGCGTATACCAGCCCGCGCACTGCCGCAAACTCGTCTACACATTCATACACGCTCAGGCGTTCGTGCAGCCTTCCGATCAGGCCGCCGCAGTGGGGCGTGTAGGCAAACAACAACACATTGTCAAAGCCAAGCCGCCGCATCACGCCAAGCAATAACGGCAGCAGCAAGCGGTTATTGAGCCAGTTGATAAACCCTATCATTTGAAAAAAAGGAAGCACAATGGGCAGGGTGTACACCCACAGGCGCTCTTCAACCTGGCGCGGCCCAGCCGTCCAGCGCACGGCACGCCCCAGCTGGCGGCGCAGGTCCACCAGCCAGCCCAGCCAGTGCATTTGTTGTTCGATGTACAAAACCTGATTACCCTGCCGCGCAAAGCGGCGCGCCCAATGGTGTTTTCTAGTGGGCAGTGCGTCCCAGTCCTGCGTGGAGAGAATAACGATGTTGTGCCCAGTGATCACCCGCGCTGCCTGAAAGCCGAGTCTACCATGTGCGTTTGCACTGGAATTATGCGGTTGCAGCGCTCAGGCGGCTTCGATATTCTCCGTGGCGCGGCTTGCAAGCGCGCGCTGCGCTGCGGCTGCGCACAGCGCTGCGCGCAAGCCGTCGCGCGCCGATACCCGCAATGGCTCCCGCCCGCGCACTGCATCGAGGAAGTGGCGCAGCAGCGCACGGTGCCCTTTGTCTGCAACCCTGAGGCGCCGCGAGCGGCCCGGCATCCCGGAAACCACCAATGACTTGAAGTCCTCCAAAATTGCCAAGCCACCGCCTGCCATCACTTCAATGCGCTCCTTGCCGGCGCGCGCATCCCCAAGCGCAGAGTACACAAACGTGGCAACTGAGCCATCCAAGAACTTGAGCGTACAAGCCACATCATCCGCAGTGGCACCCACGGATTGCGCTGCTACTGATTCCGGTTCAGAGCCGCACAGCCAGCACAGCAAGTCAAAAAAGTGGCAGCCCTCGCCCACCAGCCGGCCGCCGCCGATGGCCGGGTTCAACAGCCAATGATCAGCGGGCAGCGCCCCTGCGTTCACGCGGTACGAAAGCTGCTTGGGGCCAACGGTCTTGTCCAGTGATTCCTTAAGTGCAATCGCCAGCACGCTAAAGCGCCGGTTGAAGCCCACAGCACAAAGCAAAGCCGCAGACTCCGCTTCCATCAGCACGGCCCGGCACTCGCTAGTGTCAAGTCCCAGCGGCTTTTCCACAAAGACATGCTTACCTGCGCGCAGCGCTTGAATGCATTGGGCTGCATGCAAATTGTGGCGCGTGGCAATCAGCACCGCATCCACCCCGGGCAATGCAAGCGCCGCCGCAAAATCCGTCGTGGCGCTGCCGGCGCGCAGTGCTTGCGCTGCTTGGCGTGCACTGCCGCCAGTAGCGCTCACAACACCACGCACAATAACTTCGCTTTGCAACGCCTTCAGGTTGGGAATGTGCATCAGGCGTGCAAACTGGCCGCTGCCAACCAATACCAGCCCCACCTGGCCCGGGCGCAACTGCGGCACTACATCAGGCTGCCACACGCGCAGCGGAGCGCGCAACGGATCACTTTGCGGATACGAGAGCAGCACACCAACCGCAGCTGCATCGCCACTTGTAATGCGTCCGTACGCAACCGCCGCATCACTTACAGCATACTCTGCACTTACAAGCGGCTGCACATCAAGCGTGCCCGCCGCCAGCAGGTCAACAATCATTTGCAAATTGCGGGTCTCAGTCCAGCGCACGTACCCCACCGGGTACGTGGCGCCCTGCTCTTCATACTCGCTGTCGTAGCGGCCCGGGCCATAGCTTCGTGAGATGCGCAAATCAATCTCTTTGCGATACATGGCGTTGCGTTCCAGATCCAACCCGACTGCGCCAACCACCACAACTCTGCCGCGTTCGCGGCACATCTCGAACGCCTGGTTAACCAACTGCGAGGACTTGCTGCCGGCACACAGCATCACGGCATCAGCGCCCAAGCCGTCAGTTAATGCGTGCACCCGGCGCACCAGATCGCCGTCAGCTGCCTGCAGGGCAGTCGCGCCGAAAGAGCTCGCCAGCGCCAGGCGTTCTGGCGCCAGATCTGTGCAGATGACCCGGCAGCCATTGTTGCGCAGCAGCTGGGCAGCCAGCAATCCAATCAGGCCACTGCCAACAACTACTATCGTCTCGCCAAGCGTGGGTTCCGCCCGCCGCACAGCGTGCAGCGCCACAGCGCCCAGCGTTGTAAAAGCAGCTTGTTGAAACGAAACCTGCGCAGCAATTTTCACGCACAGGTTCTGCGGCACCGAAATGAATTCAGCATGGTTGGCAAACCCGGCGCCAGCACATGCCACGCGATCGCCAATCGCTAATCCAGTGATGCCCGCGCCGACTTCCACGATCGTGCCGGCCGCACTATATCCGGTGGGAAACCAATTCTCGGATGCACCCTGCACCAATGCGACCGCGGCCGCAACGCCTTGCTGCGCGGCGTACTTCAGCGTGCGCTGCACCAGGTCTGGGCGGCGCAGCGCCTGGCGCAGCAGGCTGCCGCCACCGGCAAGTGATGCGGCCTCTGTACCAGCTGAGATGACACTGCTGTGCACCTGCACCAGCACCCGCCCGCTGCTGCAAACTGGCGCCGGCACATCTTCCACGTGCAGCTTGCCAGTCCCGTCAAAAAATACTTGGAGCACTAAGTTACTAAATTAGCTGGGCACTACAAAATTCAAATTACAACAAGCATTAGCTGCAAGCGCGAACCCAAACGGCAGGTGCCGCCCACAACTAGAGCAAGCGAATGCGCCAACCACCTAAAAAAGAGTGTAGACAAACGGCCCCACGCCGGATGCCGAGGCGAAAATGATCAGCATCCCAAACAGCAGCAATACAACCACCATCGGGATCATCCAGAACAAGCGCTGCTGCCACAAAAAGGAAACAAACTCGCCAACCACACCGGCGTTGTTAAGCATAGTCTTGAAAAATGCGCGCATCCTGCTTGCTCCTATTTTCTAACAATGAAATCGCCAATGTACAGCGTATCCAAACCGCTCCTGCCAAAAGTACTAAGGGCATTGGCCGGCGTATTCACAATCGGCTCGCCGCGCAAATTGAACGAGGTATTCATGATCACAGGCACGCCAGTCTCGTTCGCAAATAGCTCAATCATGCGGTGATAAAGCGGGTTCCACTCACGCCGCACAGTTTGCAGCCGGCCTGTGCCCATGTGGCTTACAGCCGGAACCAACGCACGCTTGTCCGCTTTGGTATTGTAGACCATGAGCATATACCGCAGCGGATAGTGGCGCTCAGGCGAGTCGCAATCATCAAAGTACTCCGCCGCACGCTCTTCAAGGATCGCCGGGGCGAAAGGCCGAAATGGCTCGCGAAATTTGATTTTCGTGTTCACCACTTCCTTCATCTCTTCGCGCCGCGGATCGGCCACTATCGAGCGGTTGCCAAGTGCCCGCGGCCCCCATTCAAACCGCCCCTGCGAGATGCCCAACACCCGGCCGGCCAGCAGATCCTCAGCCATGTGCCGCGCCATGCGCTCTTGATCCGGCACATGCGTGTACGCCACCCCCGCCTTGTCAAGCGCGGCGCGCACATCATCGGCGTTGTAACCTTTGCCCAGGTAGGCGTGCTCCTGCACCCATTTCCGCGGCTGCCCCAGCAGCACATGCTGCGCGTAAAGCGCAGCGCCCAGCGCACCACCGGAGTCGCCCGCAGCCGGCTGGATAAAAACCTGCTCAAATGGAAGCTCACGCAGCAGCCGCCCATTCGCAACACTGTTCAGCGCCACTCCGCCCGCCATGCACAAATGCTTCAGGCCGGTACGCTCGTGCAGATGGCGGGCCATCTTCAACAAGGTCTCTTCAGTAACCGATTGAATGCTGGCAGCAATGTCCGCATAGCCCTGATTCACCTCCGCCTGCGCCGCATCCCACTGCGGATGATCCGCGCGCGGATGGGTGGTACGCGTAAAAAATTCGTCATTGCGTTTGCGCGTGCCGCCGAATAAATCGGCAAAGCGCTGGTTATAAGTGCGCGAGGTGGAGTGATGAAAACAGAAGTAATCCATATTCATCTCAAAGCTGCCATCGCCCGCCACCGAAAACACCTTGTGCACGTCATCCACGCGCGTCGGCCGGCCATAGGGCGCCATTCCCATCACTTTGTACTCGCCTTCATTCACCTCAAATCCCAGCAGTGCGGTGAAGGCTGAGTAAAGCAATCCCAGCGAATGTGGGAATTTAATCTCACTGAACAGGTCGATCGAGTTGCGGCCCGTGCCGTCCCAGTCCGCAGTTGCGGTCCCGAGGGTGGTCGTGGTCCACTCGCCCACTCCGTCCACGGTGAGCACAGCAGCTTCGCGAAACGGCGATGCAAAGAATGCACTTGCAGCATGCGACAGGTGATGCTCCACAAACAGCACGCGCTCCGCACTGATTGGAAACTTTGCTAGCAGCTGCCCCTTGATCCACAACTTCTCATTGAACCACGCCAGCATTGCCTCGCGGAAGACTCCGGCGGATTTTGGAAATGTGCCGAGTGCCGTGGTGAGAATGCGCTCAAACTTAAGCAGCGGCTTCTCGTAAAACACAACGTAATCCAAATCGCGGGCAGCAATGCCTGCTTGCGCAAGGCAAAACTGCACCGCCTGTTGCGGATAGCCGGCGTCATGCTTCTTGCGCGAGAAGCGCTCTTCCTCAGCCGCTGCAATCAGCACCCCGTCCTGCAGCAACGCGGCTGCACTGTCGTGGTAGAAGCACGAGATACCCAGAATGTTCATTAGAACTGCTTCTGCGCATCGGAAATTTTGTTGTCACGGGAAGCGCGCTGCTGCCAGAAGCTTGCGTTGGATGCACCTCCCGCACGAAACGAATTGCCACTTAGGCGGGCCGCCACACCAAACGGCAAAAATATGGTGAAATAAAATATCGTGAGCACAACCCGCGCAACGAAGTCGCCGATTGCTTGGCCAAACGCTTTCCAGAGGCGCAGCGCCTGTTTTAGTTTTTCTGCCATCTTAATTGTTTTGTTTAGTGCTTAGCGCGGCGGGGGCACGCGGCCATGTGCGAGCTGCGATATTCTTTCGCAGCACTTCATATTCTTGATACTCATTATAAACACAAGCGACAACTGCAAACGCTCTGCCCGCGACCGCATAACGGGCAACTGGCGCCGGCGCCAAGCAGCCGTAGCGGTAACCTGTGGAGCCGATTTCGATCGTGGCAGTGGGCTCCACATCGGAAACATTGCATGGAATTAACGCCAGATTGCGGCCGGAATCGCACATTGTTCGAACAACCACGCCATCCACAATTACGGGCAAGCCAGCAAAATGAAAATACACCTCGCCCGTGGCATCCTCACTTCCACCGCCACTCCATTCATCCGCAATCAGCCACCCACTGCATTCGGGCAGCCACTCAAACCGGCGCGTATGCACGTCAACTAACCCCGCGGCAAGGTGCGTTCTGCGCGTTACCTGCAACCCCCGCGTCGCATCATCTCCACTTAGTTGCTCCACCCACAGCGTCGTATCATTTTCCAACCGAAACAAATCCGCTGCAGGAATGCGATTGATCTCGCGGCCGCCAATGCGCACTGTGCTGTGCATAGCAGTCGCGCGAAACCTGTTGCGCGCGGCAAAATTTCCCGTATAAACATAACTTCCGGGGTCCACCAACAACGAGCGCAAGCCCGTGCAAAGCTCGAAGCTCAGCGCATCATTGTGCGCGTGAAAGCCCCAGCCATCCGCTCCATTGCCGCTGGCATTTACAGCCAGATACTGGCCACCCGCCCGCAACACATACCAGCCAGCATCTGGAAGCGCACAATGCTGTGCCGTGTTTGCGCTGGTTCCAGAAGTTAAATGTTTGCCTCCCGCATTAGTGTCATTGCCATGTACCCAGAGTGTGGTTTCCAAACGCATTGGCACTTCGACCAGCTGCAGCCAGCCCGCCTGCGAAAACTCCGCAGCGCCAAGCGCCAGTACCCCGGCAGCATCCTGGCCTGTCCGCAAATCAATTGTGTCCGACTCAAGCGCCAGCCAACGGCCCGAGTCGCAGTCTCCAAAAAGCGGCAACTCCCCATCCGGCCGGATTAGCCCGGCCAGTGCACCAATCATCAATGGCAGTAACCGCGCCAGTTGCGGCCCCGCTGCTACAGCATTCAAGCGCAATAGTATCGACGTATGCAGCAACATCTCCGTGACCAACAAGTGGTAACTAGTAGACGCCTCATAGTTCGTGCCATCAGGGTGGACCTGAACCGGCAGCTCACGCTCTAAAAGTGCCAGCGCCATTGGACGCCACCGCATCTCTGCCCCAGCGCGAGGCGCACAGTAAGTGCCCAGCCAAATCAGTCCGCACAGATCTGCGAGATAGTGATTTGAGCCCGGCCAGCCCGCCTCCAAATGCGCTTGGATATACCGGCCATGCTCAACCAATGAACGCAGAAACTCAATAACAAACGCAGTGCCCACCGCAGCGCTGTCCCGCACAAGCTCGAATGCCCATATCAGATTTGCAGCCCGGATCGAAACCTCCATGGCGTTGGCCCAGTTCGGGCCAAACTCCGGCGGGTTGTCCGTCCACCAGTCCTGCAGCTGCAGCACAAACTCGCGCGCATATTTATCATCACCGCTGAGTGCATAGCATTGGCCCAGCGTAACTGCGTGATGGAAGCGGCTCAGCTCCCACGGCACCTTGATGTCAAACCCAGCCAGTGAGTCCACAATCGTCAACTGGGTGAAGTGCACGCACGGCCACTCATGGCCGGACTTGATGTCGCGCCGCCAGGGCAATTGCGCGCCGCATTGCACCGGGCCAGAGCCGAGTACGTCAATCCGGTGCACCAATAATTCCGCACCGCGCGCGAGCAGCCGGTTGCGTACTGCTGGCACGGTGTCCGCCACAGCGTCGGCACGCGCGGCAGCCGGGCGGTCAAAAAAGAAACGCACACCGCGCTGATCGAATTGCGCCACCAATTCATTCACATGCGCCACTCCAAACACCCGCACAAGCTCCGCATCAGTGACGCGCGGCGGCACAGCCGTTGCACTCCAGCGCCATTGCAATTGGCGCAGCCGCTGGCGCAACACGCGCGGATATGCGCGCAGCGGAACGGCGCGCACCCGACTCCAAAAGTGATTAATAGCTTGTGTGGAGATCACGCTGGCCCACTTCCAAAAATCTCGGCATACAGTCCGAAGGTCCGCGCAGCGTTTTTCTGTGCATCAAATAGTTGCCGCGCGCGCTCAAACCCGGCAGTCCCCATGCGCGCCGCAGCCTGCGGGTCTTGCAACACTTCCACGATTGCGTTTGCAAGAGCATCCGGGTCATTTGGTGGCACCAGCAGCCCGGTGGAACCAGGCACCACCAACTCGCGCGGCCCGCCCAGATCAGATGCCACCACCGGCTTCGCCATCGCCGCTGCCTCAATTAGCGGCCGCGCAAAGTGCGGCACAATCGAAGGAAAGACAACCACATCACTGGCTGCCAGCAGCTGCGGCACATCGCTGCGCACTCCCACAAATCGAATTCCGCGCTGGGCAATGCCGGCCGCGGCAGCTGCCATCACATGGCGTGCGTAGCGGTCCGCACCAGTGATGCGCTTGAGAATAGCGGACAACCAATCAGCGGCACCCACCTCCGGCTTTGCGCCGGCAATAATCAGCACTGCATTTGGCACCCGCCGCCGCAAGCTGGCATATGCCCGCACAAACGGCAGCGTGCCTTTGGTGAGCGAACACCCGCCGAGCATCAGCACCACGTGCTGCGCACTCGATAGTTGCAAGTGTGCCCGCGCCGCAGCCGGGTCCATCTCGCGCGCGAACTGTGCGAAATCCACAAAATTGTGGATGACTGTCGCAGCCACGCCATCCCCCAGCTGCGCAGCGTCAAATTGGGAAATGGCAACCACCCGCGTGGCGCACTGCCGCAGCACCCGGCGCAGCCACGCGCGCCGCAGTCCAAAATATCCGTGCGCCAGCGGCTCCCGAATGTGCCACACCACCGGCAGCGTTGCGCGCCGCGCTGCAATGGCAAACGCAGCCAGCGTTGAGCTGTTCAAATGCACCAGGTCCGGCTGCACGCGCCGCAGCCACGCAGCAGCGCGCAGAACCGATGGCCAGAATCGCAGAATTTTTCCGGGCAGTTGCCAGAGCAGGCCAGCCCCGTACCACACCAGCTCCGTATGGCTAAAGTCCGTAATTTCAGGCGCAATGTGCACCGTCACACCGGCAGTGCGGAAGCGCTCCACCACCGGACCATCAGCAAGGAAAAGCACCACAGGTTCATACAGGCTGCGATCCAGCTGCTGCAGCAAGAACAGCAAGCTGAGCGGGGCACCACCAACGGTTCCGCCGTGATGCACATACAGAATGCGCTTCACACCAGCTTCCAGCATGCGGTCCAAAAAATAATCCGCGAGCTGCACAAGCGCAAACTGCTGGCGGGGCAGCAGCCCAAAAATAGACACGCAAGTAGCACACCATCAGCTGCTAGTGGCAACTCATTCAATCCAGATACTCCCGCTGCCACAACTCCAAAACTACCAGTGCCCAAACGCGCATATAAGCCCCACGCCCAGCCAGAAAGTCTGCGTGGAGGGCGGCTGCGCGTTGTGCATCGAACAAGCCGCGGCGCATTACCGTTGCCGGTGCCAGCGTATCCTCCAACACGGTGCGCAGTTCATTGCGCAGCCAGCTGCCCAGCGGAATCTCAAATCCCTGCTTGCGCCGCGCCAGAACCGCCGGCGGCAGCACATCCGCCAGCGCATCTGCCAGAATGGCCTTGGGGCGCCCACCGCGCATTTTCCATTCTGCCGGCAACCCCACGGCAAACTCCACCAGCTGATGATCAATCAACGGCACCCGCACTTCGAGCGAATGTGCCATGCTCATCGCATCGGTATCACGCAACAGCATGTGCGCCATGTAGCCCTTCAACTCGAGGCGCGTCACTTTGGCAATCACATTCGGTTCATTGGCGTCGCAGTATGCCGTAAGCGCATCGGAACTGCCGACGACATTTGCAGAGTGGCGCAGTTTGCCCGCATATAAACGCAGCTTGTGGTCTTCGTCAAATAATGTGCGGGTGCGCAAATAGCGCGAGAGGAAGTCGCCAGACAGCCACGCCGGCACCCCGGCAATTGCCGGCCGGCCGGCAGCTGCCGCAACAAGCCGGCTGCCGCTGCGCGCCGCAGCTTGCAGCCACCGCGGCGTGTGCTGCCACCAGCGCGCCAATCCATCCGCTTGCTGCAGATATCGAAACTGGCTATAGCCCGCGAACAGTTCATCGCCGCCCAGCCCGGAAAGTGCAACCTTCACGTGCTGCGCTGCTGCTTGCGATACAAGAAATGTATTCAGCCCGTCACCCGTGGGTTGATCCATGGCGCGCACAAACTGCGCCAGTTGCGCAGCCACCTGCCCGCCATCCACCACCACCTCAGCATGATCAGTGTCATAGCGCGCAGCAACCTGGCGCGCAAAACTGCGCTCGTCAATCTGCCGGCCTTCCGCTTGAAACCCAACCGAAAAAGTCTTGAGGCGCGCACCGCTGATGCGCGTCATGAGCGCCACCACCGCCGAAGAATCCATGCCGCCCGAAAGGAACGCGCCCACCGGCACATCCGCGATCATGTGCAAGCGAATTGATTCCTCAAGCAGCCGGTGCAACTCACGGCGCGCCTCTTCGTAGTCCGCCGGTTTGCCGTGCGTGTGCGTGGCGGGCAGATCCCAATACTGCTGCACGCTCACGCGGCCGGCTTGCCATGTGAGCGAATGCCCGGGCAGCAATGCCTGCACACCTGCCAGCATGGTATGCGGCGGCGGCACGCAGTAGAAGGTGAGGTAGTGGTGCAGTGCCTGCAGATCGAGCTCGCGCGTGCGAGCCCGCCTGCCAGCAAGCCCTTCAGCTCGGAGGCAATTGCCAGACCGCGCACGCTCTCTGTCCAGTACAGCGGTTTGATGCCCAAACGGTCCCGCGCCGCAAACAACTGCTGTTTATCCATGTCCCAAATTGCAAAAGCAAACATACCGCGCAGCCGCTGCACGCAGTGCGTACCCCAGCAGCGATATGCGGCCAGCAGCACCTCGGTATCGCTCTGCGATTGAAAGGTTTCGCCGCGGCCTTCAAGCTCCGCGCGCAGCTCGCGAAAGTTGTAGATCTCGCCGTTGTACACAATCACCATTCGGCCATCCGCGGAGTGCATGGGCATGTGGCCGGCCGGCGAAAGATCGATGATGGAAAGGCGCGTGCTGGCCAGCGTCACGGGCGTACCGCGATCACTAGCCCAGACGCCGCTGTCATCCGGGCCCCGGTGCTGCAGGCAATCGGCAACCCGCCGCCCCAGCGCCGCATCTGCCGCGCCAATGAGTGCAAAAAGTCCGCACATCAGCTGTTCAGCACCGCGAAGAACCTATTCTGAGCGCGCTCGGCAGGCCAGTGTGACCGGACATCATCTGTGCGCCGCAATCAATGTGATGCTGCTTGCGCATGCAGCACTGCGTGCAATGCTGCCAGTACTTGCAGCGCGGTCAAATTGCGCACGTTCATGCCGTACTGCAGGCCGGCACTTGAAAAATCTGTGGATCTTTCATTTGGTGGGACATTAGGGTGAATGTCCCCGGGCTCCACACCCTGTGAGGGCAGCGCCTCGAGCGCCCGCCAAAAATTCCACAACGGCACCCGGCGCTGCGCTGATAACTTCAGGATTACCTGGTTGTAAGGCTCCGCCGCGTCCACACCGGCAGCGTTGCGCTGCGCCGGCAGGGTGCTCAGCACCGCAATGCTGCCATAGCTCTGCACGCGCCGCACAATCCGATACAGCTGGTCTGCATAGACCGGCAGGCTGGTCACGCCCACATCATTGGTGCCAATCATAATTAGCGTGATCTCGGGGCGCGCAATCCGCAGCTCGCATTGCAGTGGCGTTTCGCGCGGCTGGCACAGCGGCTCCCAAAAGCGCGAACCGGGTTCCACCACATGCTCCGCCTTCCATCCCGAAAGCGCGCCAATGCCGTCAATGTCAAAGGAATTGAAAGCCACGCCCGCCACCGACCTCACCGTGGTGCCGCGGTAATACTCAAGCACCGGTTCCAAGCCGGAATAGGCACCCAAATCTTGCGCACCATGCGCGAGCGGCTTAAGAAAAAACTTGTTGGAGCTAATACTGTCACCCACAAGGCTGAAGACACCGGGGCGCATTCCGCGCCGGAGCCCGAAGCTATGCTGCTGCAGCAACTCCTGGTGCATGGCATCCGAAATTTCCGGAACAATGGGGGCCGTTAGCAGGGACTCCGGCGCTGCGGCGCTCTGGCAGGCAGCAACCAGCAAAGCAACACCGCACCACCGCAGCGCGGACCAAGCACGCAGAATGCGGCGCACAACGCGTCCGTAGCTTGCGCGTAACACTTTCAGGCTGCCCGTGGCGCTGCCGCGTACCGCTGCCACAATATGCTGGCTCCCCATCCGACCAGTATGGCAAAAATGGGGATTGCGGGCAGCGTGAACCGGAAAAGATTTTGCCAATAAATTGCGGTGAACAGCGTTATGCCAATTGAGCCCGGTATGCCTCCCAGCAGCAGCAACGCGCGGCCTGCACCCAACGCCCGCACGCAGGCAGCTGCCAGCACTGCAAGCAGCGCCAAGGCGAGCAGCACCACGCCGCCCATCCAAATGCCAGTACCCGCGGATGCCGCCAGAACGAAAACATTGAGCTTGGGATTCGACCAGTAGACCTCGGCCGACACCGGATCAATCAAGCCAAAATATACATAGCCCGGCAACCAGGGAATCACGCCGGGCATTCCCGCTTGCATGGAAGCCAGGCGGTTGTACACAACCTGGGGCACGTAAGCCAGCGCAGCACAGGCCAGCGCTGCACAGCCAGCCAGCCAGCGCCGGCCAATCGCCAGCGCAAGCAACGCCACCAGCAGCAGAATTACAAATTGAATTCGAAACAAGAGCGATACGCCAAAAGCAATGCCGGCAAGTACAGCCGTGGCCAAGTCCGGCTGGCGGAGGGTGCGTGCTGTGTAGTACATGCCCAGCAACGAAAAAAAAAGTGCGGGTCCGTCTGCGATGGTATGCAGCCATGCGACACCGGGCACGTACGGCATGCGCAGCTGCACCGCGTTGGGGTGCAGGCCAAATGCCAGCCACAGCAGCCAAGGCATGCCCGCCCACAAACCCGCGGCAAAGATTGCAGTCAACCGGTCGCTGGTAAGTTCCAGCGCCAGCCGGCCAACCAAAATTACAGAGAGGCCCGCAAGCAGAAAGCCATTCACAAGCACTGCAATGGTAAGAACATCCTCAAACACCAGCCCGTGCAGCAGCCAGCTGAATGCGGCCAGCATTGCGGGCTGGCCCATATTCACGGAAAACAGGCGCGCGTAGCTGCCGCGCAGCAACACCAGCGCATACTCAAAGTAATAATCCTGGTCGCCACCGTGATGAAAATAAAAGCCGTCATGCGATTCGAGGCGCGGCACTTCCAGCACAAGCAGAACAGAAATCAGCAGGCGCAGCCCGGCAAGCGCAGCAAAGATGGCATCCGCGGGCCATGCTTGCAGCCGCAGCCAAAGCGCAGCCGGCAGCGCGCCTAGATCAGCACCCCAAGCGCGCATTAGGTGAAGGGCGGCGTACCGGAATGGCTGTAGCTGAATTCGCGCACCGTGCGTTCGCGAATGACGCGCGCCGGATTGCCGGCCACAATTGCAAATGGCGGCACGTCTTTGGTGACAACCGCGCCCGCTGCTACCAGCGCACCGCGCCCGATTGTGACGCCCGGCAGAATGATGGCACGCGACCCCACAAACACGTGATCCCCGATCACTATCGGCGCATTACGCCGCATCAGGCCGGCATCATCCGGATCATGGTCGGAGGTGTACAAACCAACCTGGTGCCCGAACACCACATCGTTGGCCAGCGTGATGGCAGCACCTGCCACCCAGAAAGACTCGAACGCAATCGAGCAATTCGGGCCAACGGTAATGGCATGCATGCAGTCGCCGGTAAACTGCGCGCCGCGCCACACGCTGGCGGTTGCATCAATCTGCATGCCACACACACGGCGGTAATACCAGTAGCGCAAGCCTGCGGCGGGCAGCTGGCTCACAAACACATTCAACATCCACCCGCGCAGAAACAGCACCAACGGCACCGCAAGCCAGCGGTTTAACCAGGCGCGCATCAGGTGCGCACCGCCGGCCATAGGGACTGCATCAGCGTATCGCGCACCACCTGCAGCATTTTGCGCTGCAGTGTGACAATCACCAGCGCGTAGGCGGCGCTGCAAAGCGCGAGCTTGATGCCCGCGCTCCACCAAATACTCGCGGGCAGGAACGGTGCCAGGCCCTGCAGCGCCAGCATCAAGGCAGCGAGCGTGGCAGCCGGCAGCAAGTAAAGCGGCCACACCGCCTCAGTCAATTCCTTTTGCACATGCCACTCAACTGCAGCCAATCCAATCACACTCATCACACTAACCGCAACCGCCGCGCCCGCCGCACCCTGCCACAAAACCGCCGGCGGGCCAGCCAGCAGCAAGAAGGCTGCCTGTACCGCTACGGTTGCGCGCATCTCACGCTCGCGGCCGACCGCCAGCAGCATCTGGCACGCGTTTTGATACATGGGACGCAATAAAACAAATAGCGACATGAGGCGAAAGAGCGGCACGGTGTCCAGCCACGCAGGGCCCAGCAAAATTTGCACTACCTCTGCAGTGGCGGTCAGTGCCACGGCACTGGAGAAAAAAATCAGGTAGGCCAGCAGCCAGGTGGTGCGCCGGTAAATGCGCCGCAGCATGTCCCGGCCCTGCGCTTCGCTGCGCGCGTACAAAGGCAGCGCCAGCATGCTGATGGCGCTCGCAAAAATGTCCATGGGCATTTTACCGGCGGTGTAAGCGCGCGAGTAAAACGATTCTGGCAGCACACCCGAACCGCGCCACACCGGCAGGCGCGGCCGCTGAATTGTGCCCACCAGCCAGTCATCAAACTGAAAGACAATTTTACCGAGCAGCCCCGCCGTCCACATTGTAAAACCAAGCGCAAGCAAACGCCGCGCAATTGCAGTATCCCATATCAGTTGCGGGCGCCAGCCGCTAACCCACGCCGCTCCCGCGCCAACCACCAAAACCGGCAGCGCTGCATCCACCAGCAGCGCCGCCAAAGGGTAGCCGCTCCACGCCAGCCACACCGCCACAACCAGCCCGACGATGGACTGCACCACCGTCAGCTTGCCAATTGCAGCCTGCAGCATGCGCCGTTCTGCAAGGTAACGCCCGGTGGAACAAACCGCCTCGACAATTGTGAGCGCCATTAAAACAAAAATAACACTCCAAACTGCGGGCAGCCAGTCCGCCTGGGCTGCGCCAAATACAAACAAGATGCCCGGCACCAATAGATAAAGCAGCAGGGCGAGCACAACGCCCGCTGCGGCCAGCAGCACTTCCAGCCAAAACTGAACTGCCAGCATTGCCGGATCTTCCACCCAGGTAATCACAGCCGTCCGAAAATCAAAACGCAACAGCGTCAGGTAGGTCATCCACGCTTGCGAGAGTGCGAGGATCCCAAAATATTGCGGCTCAATCAGGCGCGCCAGCACAACTGTCTTTGCGACACCCAATGCAAAGAGCCAGTACTGCGAAAGGCCGGTCCACAACGCGCCGCGCACAGTGCGCTGCGCCAGCTGGTTTGGCGGTTCAGTCATCCCGGCACAAATTATTTGCGGTGAGGGCTTTGCAAACTTGCATCAGAGCTTGCGCGCCAGCTCACATCGGTGCAGCCACAACCTGCTGCAAAAACGCGTGCGTCTTGCGCGCAACTTCTGCATGAGTGTAGTGCGCCGCAACCCGCGCGCGCGCAGCTGCGCCCAGCGCCACGCGCCGCCCCGCATCATCAACCAGCTGTTGCAGCGCCACAGCCAGCGCCGCCACATTTCCCTCTGGCACCACCATCCCCGCCGCCCCCACCACCTGCGCCATCTCACCCGAGTCCGAAGCCACCACCGGCAACCCGCAAGCCATGGCCTCAATCAGCACATGCCCAAATTGTTCGATCCAGAAGGTGGTGGTGAGAGATGGAAGCACAAGCAGATCCATGGCGTTCATCCATTGCGGCACATCCGCATGCGGCACGGTGGCTTGAATGTGAACGCGCTGCCCGTCTGTGAGCTGCGCAGCCCACGCGCGGATCTCCGCTTCAAGCGGGCCGCGCCCGAGCAACACAAGCTGAAAGTCACCACGCAGCTGCTCCAGCGCGCGCATCAATACACGCAAGCCCTTCTCTGCCACCAGCCGGCCGGCGTAGCCAATGACCGGACCGTGCCAGTTGTGCAACGCCCGCAATGCTTCATTCTTTTTTGGAGCAAAGTGCGCAATATCCACCCCCAGCTGCGGCAGCACTTCCAATGCCCCAGTGTAACCATGCCCGCGCAAAATGGCAGCCGCAGCCTGATTGCCCGCAATTGCCCCCTGAGTCTGGCGCAAGTTCCACTGCTCCAGCTGGTGCAGCGGCGCACGCGCGCGATAGGGCAAGTTCCACCAGGTAAAAAACACCGCGCGTGCGCGTGGCGCGTATTTCCGGCGGCACATCAAGAATTGGGTGTAGGCAAACGCGCCGGCGCCATTTTCAACCAGCAGCACGTCCGGCTGCACTTGCTGCATGTGCAGGTCGCGGGAAAGATACACATAGCGCATCTCATTCCCAGCAAGCACAACCCGCGTTGGATACATCTGCCAGCTGGCACCGCTTGCGCGCTGCGGCCGCAGTTCGTTTTGCAGTGGTTCATGCCAGCGGTGCGGCACAACAGCAGCCAGCTCCACGTCCGCAAGTTGCGCAAGAGCTGCCAGTTTCTTTTGGTTCTCAGCGACCATGTAGGTATGGCCGGCAATCAACACCTTCATGTGTTTCAATTAACCAACTTCCCGGCCTGCGTTACGCATTGCCCGCGCGCACAGCTTCAATGCATCCATGCCAAATGCCAGTCAGGTTGGCAAGCGCCTCAATATTTCCGACTGCAAAAAATGGAACCAAATCCTGGTTGCGGTATGGCGACAACCGGGAAAGCAGCCATGCCCGGCGGGCAGCCGGCAGCAGCAGCCCTATGCCAACTGCGCTAATAAGAGTTTGCATCACAGTGCGCAGCACCAGCACCAACAGTGAATTCCGTTCACGCTGGCGCCAAATTTGTGCCGTGCCCTGGCCGCGGCCCGCACGCTGCGCCCAGAAGCTGCGCAACTGTGCGGGCACCACATGCGTGGCCACCAGCGAACGGTCAAACACCTTGCGAAAGCCGCACGCTTGCAGCCGTTCACCAAACCAGCCATCCTCGCCCGCCACCAGTGGCACCGTGCCGCCCTCCGGCTGCAAGCCCGCAGCCAGCGCTGCCTGCCGCCGGCAGGAGAAGCCCTCGGTCCAGTTCATGTCCACCTTGGTGTGCACTCCATATTGGTGCGTATGCTGCGCCTGCAGATAGCGCGGCAGCAATTGCTGCGTGTTCTCAATCTCATTCTCCACAAGCACATAGTCAGCGCCCGCTGCGTAATGTACTTCGAGGCGGCGCAAAAAATCAGGCGGCAGATGCACATCGGCGTTGAGTATCACAAGAATTTCGCCGCGCGCTGCGCGCATGCCCGTGTTGCGCGCCGCTGCCCGCCCGCGCTGCGTGCCCTGCTCCAAACAGCGCACCCCATCCGCCGCAAAGCCGCGCACAATTTCGCGCGTCCGGTCGCTCGAATCATCCACCACCAGCACCTCAAACGCTGGATGCTCAAGCGCAAGCAGCGCCCGCAGCGTGGCGGCAATGTCCGCCTCTTCATTGCGCGTGGGCACAATGATCGAAAAGCGCGGCACGGCCTCAGTTTGCGTTTGGCGCAGAGTTACCATCGCATTTCACCAAAGCGGATGTACATCACGCGCTCATGGCCAAACGGGTCGCGTTCCGCCGGGTTCCTAATGCTCCGGCAGATCTGTTCAACCGCGGGTTGCAGCGCATCCACGCGTTGCGCTGCTTGCAATCCACTTGCGCCGATGGGCTGCGCCGGCTGAAACATACTCAATGGCCCCCAGCTAACATACCAGCGCATGCAGCCAGATCGCTTCGCACTGTGCTCTCGCACTCTTGGGAATCAACCCGTTCCAGCGTCCGCTGCACCAACATCAAGTGGAGCCCGTCAATCTGGCGTAGAGACCGCACAGTTCGCGGTGATAGTGCGCCCACGTAAATTGCTGCACATATTGCTGCGCACTGGCAGCCATGGCAGCGCGCTCCGCCGGTTGAGAATACAGATGCAGAATGCGCTCGGCCAGCACATCAGCATTGCAGATCGGCACCACAAAGCCGTCAACGCCATCACGCAGGGAAGCACCCACATGATCAGTGGTAATGACCGGCAGGCCGCAGGCGGCCGCCTCGTAAACCACCATCCCAAACCCGTCTTGCAGCGATGGCAGCACAAACACCGAACCCTGCTGATAAAGAGCCGGCAGTTCGGACTGGCGCACAAAACGCACGTGCCGGTATGCACCCGCGTACGGCGCAAGAAATGCACGCGCCTCCGGATACTCGTTGCCCACCAGCAGCAGCTCGCTGTTTGGCAGCCGCAACTTTGTAAAAGCCGCCAGCAAATATGCCACTCCTTTTTGCAGGCTCAGCCCGCCGGCATAGATGACACGGAAAACAGAATCGTGCTTCGGGCCGGGCACAAAGCGCTGCGGGTCAAACCCCAGATGCACGCGCAGCAATTTGCGTGCAGGCACGCCCGCTGCCAGCATTGTGCGCTCCACGAACTCCGATGGCACCATCACATAATCAGCGGCCGCGTACTCAGCCACATGCTTGGCATGCAGCCGCTGATAGGCGCGCGGATAGCGCAGCCCATGGCGCTGAAATTCATCCACCAGCAGCTGATGGTGGTAGGCCGGATGCGCCGACGAGCGCTCCACAATTGCAAGCGCGCCGTGCTGCTTGGCGGTCTGCATGGCATGCAGGCCGTAGTGATTGAAAAAATGAAACACGTCCGCATCATGCACATAAGCACGCGAAAGCAAGTCAAAGAGGTTATCCGCCAAGTGGTAAGTGATCGCCTGTGCAGCCGAACCCGGCAGCAACTCCAGCGCGCGTGCAAAGTAGCCCGCCAACCGCAACTGCACTACACGCGCGCGGTCGATACCCGTCTCAACCCGCGAATAAATTGAAGTGATAAAGCGCTGCAGGTATCCGCCGGACTGGGCTCCACGCGCCAGATGGTAGGCGTGGAATACCCCCGCGCTCGAAACCACAACGCGCGCGCGGCTCATCCGCTGCAAGCGTAGACCGTAGTCTGCTGCGCCAGCTGGCTGATGCTTTTCCCGGTGTCGCCCAGCCACGCGCCGGCAATTGTGCCGGCCGGCCGGCAGCGCGCGCGCACCAGCTCCAGCAATGCACGCGCCTGTTCGCCCGGCCCATCCTGGCAGGCCAGCGCATTATCAAGCGCCACATAGTCCGGGCGCAGCAGCTCTAAAGTGCGCACCAACGCCGGAGTTGTTTGCAGTTGGCTGTCAGTTCCCAAAAAGTCCCGCACAGCGGCGTGCTGGGTTTGGAGCGTAACGATGAAGTATTCCTCGGAAAGAAAAGTGCGCCCGTCGCGCAGCGCCCACCACCACACCGGGTCGGCCAGCACGCGCGCGCCAGCCGGCACCAGAGCGCGCAGCTTGCTTTCCAGCTCGCGATAGTTGCCGCCACGATAGCGGTATGAGAGCCACACCGCAGCAAACAACTGCGCCAGCAGTAGTGTCACAACGAGAGTAGTTCCCGCAATCACTCGCTGCTCAACTGGAAAACGCACACCAACAGAATTTGCAGCATCAACAAGCGCCCCGACACCCAGCAAATACCAAAACGGCGACCAAAGCACACCGTACTGCACCAGCCGCTGCGAAACAGCCAATCCATAAACCAGCATGGCTATCACGGCTGTGGTTGCCAACACGCGCTGCGCAGCGGAGCCACTGCGCCACGCCCAAGCCAAACCAATCACTGCCAGCGCCGCCTCCACCAGCGAGATTGGCCCGGCCGATGTCCAAAAAACGCTCCTGCCCCACGCCGCAAGTGAACTGAGATTTGCAATCGAGGCAGCTATTGCGCCTCCAGCTGCAGCCGGTGTGTAATTGAATGCTGTTAACTGCTGCATGAAGCGTGGATCACTGCCCGGCCAGTGCAGCCAGCCCCACATTGCCAGCCCGCTTGCCAACCCGCCGGCATAAATAATTGCGGAGCGCCAAGCACGCCGGCGCAAGCCCACCTCTACAGTCACTGCCACGCCAAAGCCAAGCGTGAACACCAGCGCCAAGCCATGAAAGTCAGCCGGCCAGGCAGCCAGTGCACCCGCCAACCAAAGCCCGGCAGCATGCGGCGCCCGGGCACGCAGCAACCAGAGCACGGCACAGGCCGCCAACAAAATACTCGCGGCCGTCCAAGACTCGGGGCGCGCCAGATGCGCCGTGAGAAATGCCTTGGTGTTTGACGCAAAGAGCAGCGCCACAGCGAACCCTGCCCAGCGCCCGTGCAGTTGCACCCCCAGCCAAGCCGCCAGCCCGGCAGCCAGCAGCCAGCCAAGCATGGCGTGCGCGCGCGCGGACAGCCACGCAATCCCGCCCACGCGCAATACCACCGCCAGCGTCGCAATGTATGCGCGCCCAAACTGCACCATGTTCTTGTCACGCAGAAATGGGTCGCCGGCAGGAAAGAGCGTGACGCCAAAATTACCATGCTCCAGCAACGCCACGGCGCTGCTTGCATAAATCGACTCGTCACAGGTGGGCGGCGGATAGGTGCCAATGGTGGCAGCAAACAGCAACAAAGTACATGTAGCAAACGCCAGCGCACCGCTAGCAAGCAGCCCGGAGCCCGGCGTAAAAAGTTTCATGCCGCAGCCGCTGGTTCAGTGCGGCGCTCCGCCTGCCACACAAACCCGAACACTGCCAGCAAGGGGATTGCACACCCCAGCAATAGCCAGCCAAAGTCCAATCGCGCGTAGCCGAAGTAAGCAACTGACAGCAGCCCAAGCCACGCAGTTCCCAAGAGATAAAGACCGGTCGTCCGGACATGGCTCCAGCCCGCACGCACCAGACGCTGGTAGAAGTGCGTGCGGTGCGCATCCATGACGCGCTCCCGGCGCCACAGGCGCAGCAGCAACGTCACTCCGCCGTCCGCCAGAAACATGCCAAGCACAACTACGCTTGCAGCAAACGGCACGCCCCCTTCCAAATTCAACACTGCCACCGCTGCAAAACTGAAACCCAGCCACACACTGCCAACATCGCCCATGAATACGCGCGCCACAGGAAAGTTGTGCACTAAAAATCCCGCCGCACCACCGGAGACTGCCGCAGCCAACACGGGCAGCCACGCGTGCCCGCGCAGCAAACCCAACCAAGCAAGTGCCGCCATAACCAGCACAGCCTGCCCGGCCGCCAGCCCGTCGACCCCATCCATAAAGTTATAAGCGTTCGAAACACCCGCCAGCCACAGGAGAAGCAGCAACGCACGCCACAGCGGCATCAGAGTGCCGGTTGCAGCCAAAAAGGCGGCGGCAGCCGCAAGCTGCACAGCCAGCCGCAGCCCGGCCGGCAGGCCGCGCCAGTCATCGTACATGCTAACTGCTGCCAGCAGCCAGCTGGCAACCCACCACGCTGCAATACCGCTTGGCACGGCGCCCGTAACCAGCAGCTGCGCTGCAGCAAACACAAGCGGCGCCACAATTACAAACACCACTCCCGCCGCGCGCGGCACGGGAACAGAGTGCGAACTGCGTGCGTTGGGCACATCCATCAAACTGGTGCGCTGCGCCCACACACGAAAAGCCGCCACGCCGGCAGCCGTTAGCAGCGCAGCTGCCACAAACGCGGCCAGCGCTACGACCACCAAATGCACCACCACCGATTTTCAAGCGGGCACGCATACCACGGTAGTTGCGCTCCGAACAACATGATTAAGTTGGCAGCAAACAATCCCAACAACAGGCCGCCCACCAGCCGGCGATGCCATAACTGCGGGCACAGATTGAACAACCCCAATGCCAGCAGCCCGGTTACAGCCGGCAGCGCCGGCAGCAAAAAGCGCGCCGTTGCATAGAAGAATGGCTGCGCAAGATTTGGAAAAATATCGATCCGCAACACCACGGCCGCAAGGCTGGAGATCACAAAGAACGCCAGCAATGCAATCGCGCCCTGCTGCCGGCCACGCGCCACCTTGAAAAACCATGTGCCCCGCAGCAATCCGCGCCCAATACCGGTCAGCGCAAGCCATACCAGCAGCGCCATGCAGCCAATCACAAATGGCGGCAGGCCCGGGTAGTCTCCCGCAAACGCACCCCACAGCGTCGCAAAGATTGCGCGCAAGCCAGTGAAGTACGCGGGCAGTGTCCGCCCTAGATCTAACAAGCTGTACAGGCGGCGATTAAGACCGCGGTCTGAAAATCCGGTGAACATGGGCCAACCCACGCCCCCGTTCGGATTGTCCACCAGATTGATAAACGCGAGCCCGCCCCAAGTGCCATTCTGGTGGCGCCCATCTTCAAACAGCGGCATCGTGCCCGCCGGAAACTGACCCCGCGCAACGACCACGCCGGAATAACTCACTGTTCCAAGCGCGGGGATCACACCACTTGCACGCAACGGCGTATTCGACACAAGCACAGACCATTTTGGTAAATTGTCGCGCGCCAGAATTGGCATGAACACCAGCCCGCGGATGGGTTGCACCGCACCAAAGTCCCACTCCAGCCAGCTGTTGCCGTCGGCAGTGGCACCACTTGCCACAAGTTCCGCCGGCATTCCCACACTGCGCGCAGCATCGCCGTACACCGGAAACACCTGTAGCGCTTCAATTTTTGCGACAGGCTCAGGCTGCTGCACAACGCGCACATGCCGCACGCGCGTATTTTTCATAAATGCAAGGCTGTTTGATACCGCGGTACTGCCCGGCAGGGTTACCCGCAAATCTTGCGCGGCTTGGTCGATCTGCACTGCATAGGATCCAAACTGCCATTCGCCACTTGCAATGAAAGCGGTTGGTTGTGCATCTTCACTGCTGAGCCGCGGAAGATGAACCGACTGCCCGGCCGGTGCACGCACCCACGCCCCGACGGTCGCCCATTCCCCGCGCAACTCACGTACGCCCGCGGGCGCCACGTATTGGAAAGGTGCGCGATCACCAAGCAGCGGATCCACGCGAATAGCACTCAGCACCGGCCCGCCGTTTGCCTGCTCGCGCAGCGGCAGCGTAATGTCATCATGCGGAATTGCGGACGGGTAGTACCAGTATGCAGCGCGGCAGCAAACCACTGGCAGCGCCTGGACGCCCAGCCCCGCCGCCGCAACCAGCAGCGCAGCAAACCCGACTTGCAATTCCCAAGGCAAGCGCGGCAGGTTGCGCCACAATCCGCGGACAATTGGCGGTACGCCAAAGAAAAATCCGCCGGCCAGCAGCGCCGCCCACACCGTCTGCTTGGCCACAAGCGCCATGAAGACCGCCAGCACCAACAAATAAACGCGCAGGCGGTTCCAGCCTTGCGCCCAGCCCCACGCTGCGCAGGCCAGCAGCACGCTCATCACCACAATGGCACCGGCGTCAGTGCTCAGAGTCACCATAAAAATTACGAAGGACGGCATGAGCACGGTGGTAGCCGTGGCTGCCAACGCCAGCAGCCGGGGGCCAAACAACCACCGGTTGGTCGCATAAATTACAGGTATGAGCGCGATGCCAAACAGCAGCAGAAACAAGCGCGAAACCAAAAAGCGCGTAACCAGCGTAGTGCCGGCCGGCAGCAACATTTGCGGCACACCGTAAACAAAGTAGAGATCGCTCAGCCACCACGCACTGCGCGAATATCGCTCGTAGGCGCGGGCTTCGGCATCCACACTAAGATCCGGCCGCGTGATCAGCGCCTGCAATTGATAATCAAAAATCTGAAGCGGCGCCCAGCCGAGAGCGCGCGTCATGTAGCGCGCTGCCCCCACCGTGCGCGCAAAATGGCGCGTCTCGTCCACAAATGCCCCTGTGCGGTCGCCAATTGGAACAGTGAGCGCTTGCAGCGTGCCCAGCGCCCCCAGCGCCACGGCCAACGCCACCAAAAACCAGCGCGTGCGCACGCGGCTAGCGGCCGCGGAAGCCAAGCATCACCCCAAATGTGCGGAACAGAATTACAAGGTCAAGCAATGGCCCGCGCTGCTTGATGTAGTACAAGTCATACTGCAGCTTCTTCTCGGAGTCCGCGACGGAAGCGCCATAGCCAAAATTGATCTGTGCCCAGCCGGTGAGCCCGGGTTTCACGCGCAGGCGCAAGCGATACAAGGGGATTTGCTGCTCAAGCTCAGCCACAAATTCGGGACGCTCAGGCCGCGGGCCCACAAGCGCCATCTCGCCGCGCAACACATTCCAAAATTGCGGAAACTCATCCAGGCGCGTGCGCCGCAGAAAGCGGCCTACGCGCGTAACGCGCGGATCGCGCAGCTCCGCCCAGCGCGGCGCACCATCACTCTCCGCGCCAACACGCATCGTGCGGAACTTGAAGATTGTGAACAAGCGCCCCCCCTGCCCAATGCGCACCTGCCGAAAAATAATCGGCGATCCGGACTCCAAATAAATGCCGGGCGCAAGCACTGGAAGCAAAACTGCCAGCAGGGTCAAACCCAGCAGTGCGCCGAGTACATCTGCCACGCGCCGCACCGTCCGGGCCAGATTGTTCAGGCGCGCTGCATCCACAAATGAGGTCATCACCCAGTCCGGCGGCAGATGGCGTACTGGCACCTGCGCACTAATCTGCTCATACAGCACCTGCGCGCGCACAATGTCGATGCCGTTTTCCTGGCAGCGCAGCAGCTCACGGAAGAGCACCGGTGGCAGCTCGCCCGGCACGGCAAGAATTAATTCGGCAGCGTCATTTTGCTGCACCGCGGCCCACAGCCCGGCAGCCGACCCGACAACTGGCAGCCCGCCAGCAGACGGAGCCGACGGGCCGGCATCCACAAATCCCGCGATGTCATATTGCTGCTCAGAAAACTCATCCAACGCATCCACAATCATGCGTGCAAGCGGGCCCGCACCCACCACCAGCGCGCGCCGGCGAAACAAGCCGCGCACCAGCACGTTAATGTACGCAAGCCGCCATAAAAGATCCATCGTAAAAGCGCCGCCAATGAAGTAGACGAAAACCAAGCGCGGCAGCAAGCCGCGTGGCGCAAAGAAGAACACACCGAGGTACAACACCAACGCCATGCCGGCAGAACCCAGCAGTGCCGGCAGCATGCGCGCCGTGGCGGCTGCGCGCCGCAGCTCATACAAGCCGCTGTTATATACCAGCAGCAGCCAAAGCGGGATGAGCACTGCAAACCACGTAATGTTTTGCTGCAGGTAATACTGGTAGCCGCGGTCAGCAGCGCTAATGGACCACAACCACAGCGCAAGCGCAGTTGCGAGTGCCGCTGCCAACAAGTCGCCGGCAAGCAAAATCACGCGGCGCTCAGATATCTGCAGGCCCCAGCGCGGCAATCGGGATTGAGAGACGGCCATTAGTGGTATGTTCTGTTCATCGCAAAGCTGCGGCCAAACAAAAAGGCCACTTGCGTGGCCCGCGGCGCCCAGCCTTGCACCCGCCCTTAAGCAATGCAGTATAGCATCGCATAAGAACGGGGTTTGCGGTCTAGTGCCTCAGCGGCCGGTGCGCGCCCATGCCCGGTTGCCACTGCGGCGCAGGCTGCGCCATAACCCCAGCAGTGTTGCCAGATTCGAGCCAGCAAAGAAATAGGGGAATGTAAGCCAGCCGGGCAGGCGCGTATGCGGTTCCAGGGCGTAGCCGGCAGCGGCGGCCAGGTATGCAGCCAACTGCATGCCCAACACCACCTGATAAAACGCTTGCCGCCCTAGTGCAACACTTGCCGCCAGCAGCAACACAAGCAGCCCCGGCACCGCCCAGCGCAAAATCTTGTGCGACCACAGCATCCATGCCACGCTGCCGCGCTGTGGCAGCAACAACGGCCACAGTTCCGCCAGCGCATTAAAACCGGCCTCGCCCACGCGCACGCGGCGGCGCAGCTCCTCGCGGATGGTGCTGGTGGCTTCCTCACGTGCAATCGCGTGCGGCGCAAAAACCATCTGGCTGCCCTGCTGCAGCACACGCGCGCCGATTACCAAGTCGTCTGATGTCAGGCGCTGCACTGGCAATGGGCGGTAAAGGCTGCGCCGGATGGCGTAAATGGCGCCGTTGGCTGCAGCCAAAATTCCGAGCCGGCCCTCGAGGCGTTTGATGAATGTTTCGTAGCGCCAGTAAAGTGACTCGTTGGCTGCGCCCGCCCCGTGCTCGGTGGCCGGCCGCTCCAGCCGCAGCTCGCCGCACACACCGCCAACGGCGGCAGCTGCAAATGGCCGCACCAGCTCGCGCAGCGCATTTGCATCAAACATGCTGTTCGCATCTGAGAACACAAGCAGCTCGCCGCGCGCTGCCAACACAAGGTCGTTCAGCACCGCCGGCTTTCCGCGGCGTTCGCTAAAACTAATCAGGCGCATATGCGCCGGCAAGCCAGCACTTTGCAGAATATCAGCTGTGCCATCATCAGACCCGTCGGAGCCAAAAATTATTTCAAGCTGGGAGGCAGGATAGTCCAACAGTTCGCAGTTGCGCAGCTTGCGCAGGATAACGGGCGCCTCGTTGTACGCAGCCACCAACAGCGACACAGTCGGCAGCACTGCAGCTGCGGAATTCTCATCCAGCGCGCGGGGCCGCAGCCACACTAACACAAACAATAGGGCGGGGTACAGCGCATAGGTGTACGCCATAGCGCCAGCAGCACACCAAAAAACAAACGCCATCAGGCGCGTAGTGCCGCGCGCGCACTGGCATATTCTGCGCGCAACAGCGGCACCCAGTTGCCCGTCGCTAATATCACACCGCCCGCCAGCAGCTTGGGGCCCAGCGCCACAACATAAAGCACAATCGCATAGCCAGTGGCTGCGTCCCAGTTAATGCCAAGCAAGCTGAGCGCACTTACCGTAAGCAGCTGATGCATGCCCAGCTTTGCGGGCAGTGCCGGCAGTGCGTCACCCACCTGATGCCACACAAGAATTAGCAGCGCGGCGCTCCAGCCCAGTGGAAACCCAAACGCCTTCAGCAGCAAATAGTTGGTGGACATCGAAAGCGCCAGCACCAGCAGCGAAACGCCGGCAACTGCCAGCGCCATTCCAGTATGGCGCAATGCCGCCAGCCCGGCCAAAGCAGCATGCACGGATTCACCCACCCACGAAGCCCAACGCTGCGGCAGAAAGAATGCGCGGCTCTCCAGCCAGCGCCAGATGGGCGGGCCGGCTACTGCGGCAGTAACTACCAGCGCAAACACAACAACTCCCAAACCCGCCCGCCGCAGCCAGGCCGGCAGCAAGCCCATCACGGGCGGTGGCAGCGTGCCCGCAAGCAGCAGCAGGCTGATGGAAAATGCCGCCAGATCAGCAGCCTTCTCCGCGGCCAGCGTACCCAGCACACGCAGCTTGCTCAGCCCTTCGCTGTGCCCGGCGGCGTACACCCGCACCACCTCGCCCACAAACAGGCGCACCGGAGAAAGAATGTTGAGCATCTGCGAAACCACGATGCCGGCCAGCAAAGCGCGCCAGCTGCGTTCGCGGTGCGCGGGGTAAAACAACAATTGCCAGCGCAAAGCCAGCAGCGAGAGCGTGGCAAAAATTGAGAGCACCGCCAGCGCGCACAAGCCCGCATCCACGGCAGCAAGCGCGTCGCGCACTGCGCCCCACTGCACATCGCGCAGTACCAGCCACAGCGCAGCGCTGCCCAGCAGCACGCCCGCCAGACCGCGCAAGGTGAAGCGCAACAAAGCCGGCCGCTCAGGCTGGCGCGCTGCGGGGCTTTGCTTCACGCCCGGCGCCCAGCAGCTGCCCCAATACCAGCATTGGCCAAATAATTATGCCGAGCTTGCTGCCCAGCGGCAGAGAATCGGACAACCCAAACACCAGCAGTGCGACGCTGCCGGCCAGCAGCCCCCAAGCCACACGGCCCTCCCAGCCGGCTTGCTGCCGGCCCGCCCGCACCAGGCCGGCGCCATGCAGCAGCCACAGCGCAACAAACGCGATCATGCCCGGCACACCCAGGTCCACGCCCACATTCAGCAGCCAGTTGTGCGGATGTGAAACGTCCCACACAAGTGGAATGGTTGGATTACCATTTATTCATCGCGAATGGATAGTTGAGGCGCGCCTCGGAGCGGAAGAAGTTGAAGCCCATGCCAGTCCAGCGCCAATCCTGCAGCGCGCTGATTCCCGCCGTCCACAGCTCCTGCCGGAACCCGGCCTTGCCGGTCATGTTGCCAACCAGCCGCGGCAGCCAGCCCACGCCGCCATAAAAAACAAGTGTGCCCGCCACAGCCAACGCACCGGCCACCGGCAGGCCCAGCCAGCGCCAGCCGCGTGGCAGGCCAATGAAAAAAGCCAGCGCCACCAGCCCAACCGCCACGGCAAACCATCCGCCGCGTGACTGCGTCACAACAATTGAACCCGCCACCACTAATGTGCAGCCCAGCAGCAGGAAAGCCACCCACATGCGTTCCGCATCCGTAGCGCCGGTTGCGGCGCGCAGCTGCAGCATGACACCCGCGCCCACCGCCAGCGTTAGCAGCACTGCATACGCAACCGTTATGGACACTGCCAAGGCCACCGCCACCACGGCCGCCAGAATAGCGCCCCAAATTATTGTGGCGGTGAGCAGCGGTGTGCGCAGCACACTGCGCACGGGCGCAAACAGCACAACCGTGGAGGCACCTGCAACCAGCGTCAGCACCACGGCAGCCCCAAGTCCGCCGCCCGCACCCGGCCACGCCAGAAAAGCAACCACCGCAGCCCCCATCGCAACGATGACACCATCAAGCAGTTGCTTCCAGCCGATGCGCACCTGCGGACGCCAGCCGCCCAAACTCGGGGCCAGCAACGCAACACACACCGGCAGCAGCGCAGCCAACACACCCGCCACCGCATTCGCCTGCAATCCATTCGGAGATCCAGGTACGCGCGTGTGAAGGTCCGGCAGCGCCATCAGGATCATGCCGAGCAAAGGGTACTTGGTAAGCCAGTCGAGAGAGCGATCCACAATCATAGGTGCGGCCAGCGCCAGCGCCAGCCCGCCGGCCAGCAGGCCGGCTGCTACGCGCGCCGGGCCGCGCGCGCGCTGCCGCCCCCAGCGCACGCCGGCGTAATAAAAAAGCACCCCCCACACCACCCCGCAGATTTTGTCAAGCGCAATGCGCACCTTGGCAAACAACTCCAGCGGGGCATGCGCAGCCTTGAGGTGCATGCCCACCTCTGCCGGAGTAAGCACCCGCGCGTAGATGGCGAGCTCATCAAGTGCGCCGGTGAATGTGGTGGGCACATTTTGGTAAGGCTCGTACCCAAGCAAGAGCGTGCGATTTGGGTTGCTTTGCTGGACATAGGATTCTGGCGTAAGATACCAATTAGTCCACCGGTCGTTCGCCTTTCCGTTTGGACCGCCAAAGAAGAAGTTGTACAGCCCGCCAACCGGCACCATTGGCAGGCGCTGGTACGCCACCCGCTGCCCATCAAGGTACAGGGACGCCCAGCCAAATAGTTGTGCCATAGGCAGCGGGCGCTGCGGCTGTGTGCTGCGCAGATGCGCGGGTGCCCACGTGAGCGCCACGTGGTGCCAGCTGCCGTCCGCGGCACTCACGCCGCTGGGCGCGCCGCACGCGCCAAACACGCACACCTGCAGGTTGGCCGGGTTGCGCAGCGCCACAAAAACCGAGCGCGATGGCGCACCCGCCAGCGCGCGCAGCGGATCGTCCGCAGCGCCAATGTAAAGTGGCGTGCCCGCCGCACCCGGCTGCGCCTGTAGCCACACGCTTATTGTGAACGCCTGATCCGCCGGTATCCAATACCTGCCCTCCGGACAACGAATGCAGTTGTCCGGCCCCCAACTCATTGCAACGCGGGCACCGCCCGCAAAGTGCAGCGCATCGTTGTAGCTCGCATCCAGCGCACCAGCCACCTGCCGCGGCTCACCCGATTGCCAGCCGTAGTACCGCCCGTGTGCTGCGCGCTTTATGTAAATGCCATCCAAACTATCGTAGCGCATGTCCTGCGCAAGATTGCCGAGGCGCTCACCCAAGCGCCAGTAGCTTTCGGGTCTGGAGGCCATTACAGTCTTCACATAATTGCTGTGCGGCGCAAACAGTGAGGCGGTCAGCATCAGCAGCAGCAGCGCAAGCGGCCAGTCCAGAGCGGTGCGCGGAAACCAGCGCCCGCCATCACTGCGCGCTGCCAGTGGCGCAAGTAGCGCAGCCGGCAGCGCCAGCAGCACCAGGCGCGGCCGGCCAGAAAGCAGCAGCGGGCCGAGCAGCGCAATGTAAAGCAGCTCATTGCGCGCAATCCAGTGCGCGCAGCGCTGCAGTATCCCGCGCATCTTAAAAAGCGCCGCGGCCGGTAATCACCACCAGCAGCGTGCGCGCCAGAATGCGCAGGTCCAGCCAGAAGGAATAGTTGTACACGTAGTACAGGTCATCCTCGGAGTTCAGGTGCATGGGCTTGTCGCTGCGCCCGTTCACCTGCCACCAGCCGGTCATGCCCTGCGGCACCGCAAAGCGCTTGCGCTGCCACGGCTCGTAGCGCTCCACCAGCTCCGGCAATTCGGGGCGCGGGCCCACCAGCGTCATGTCGCCGCGCAGCACGTTTACCAGCTGCGGCAACTCGTCCAGGCTAAAGCGCCGCAGCACCCGCCCCACAGGCGTAACGCGCGGATCTGCGCGCAGCTTGTGCGGGCCGGCCGCTGCCCCGTTTGCATCCTGCCACATGGAGCGAAACTTGAACATGCTAAAACGCCGGCCGTTTTCACCCATGCGTGACTGGCGCAGCACTATCGGACCAGCCGAGCTCAGCGCTACCAGCAAGCCAATCACAAACAGCAGCGGCGCCAGTGCCAGCAGCAGCAGCCCGGCCACCGCAATGTCAAACAAGCGCTTGGCCACGCGCGCCGCGCTGCCAATCACAGGCTCGCGCAATCCAATCAGCGGCATACCCCCCAGCATTTCCGGTTGCGCCTGCACCAGCGCCAGCGAGAAATAGTTCGGGATGATTTTTATGCGCACGGGTTCTGTGCGCAGCGCGTGCACTACCCCCTCCAGCTTGCCATAAGCTTGCGGCGGCAGCGCAATCAACACCTCGTCGCAATTTTGTGCGCGCACCACTGCCAGCAGCTGCGCCAGCGTGCCCAACACCGGCACGCGCTTGTCATCATCCAGCGTCAGGGCATCCTTTGCCGGGTCGTCATCCAGAAAGCCAACAGCTCATATCCCAACGGCTGTGGCGCTGCACGG
>BGOS01000015.1 GCA_003569365.1 Anaerolineaceae bacterium | reverse complement strand
CCACATGGCGCGCGGTGAAATCTTTCATTTGCTGCGGTGGTAAAAAACTATCAAAATGCGGCGCGTGCCGGCTGCGCTATGGCTGTCAGTTAAGCGCACTGCGCAGCGGCGTGAACTGCATCCCCAGTGCCTCGGCCACGGCCGCATGCGTAAGTTTGCCGCCCCATGTGTTGGCGCCCTGTGCCAGCGCCGGGTCGGCCGCCGCAGCGTTAGCAAACCCCTGGCCCGCAATGCGCAGCGCGTACGGCTGCGTGGCATTGGAGAGCGCGTAAGTGGAGGTGCGCGCCACAGCACCCGGCATGTTTGTGACGCCGTAGTGCACCACGCCGTCCACCAGATACACCGGCTCACTATGGCTGGTGGGTCTGATCGTCTCAATGCAGCCGCCTTGGTCAATCGCCACATCCACCACCACCGAGCCCGGGTTCATGGTGCTGATCATCTCGCGCGTTACAAGCCGTGGCGCGCGCGCGCCGGGAATGAGCACCGCACCAATCACCACATCCGCCACGCGCACAGTGTCCGCAATGTTGCGCCGGTTGGAGGCGAGCGTGGTTAGATTGCCATGCAGGACATCGGCCAGGTAGCGCAGACGCTCGCCGCTCAGGTCCAGCACAGTTACATGGGCGCCCATGCCCAGTGCAATGCGCGCCGCATTGCTGCCCACCACGCCGCCGCCAATGATCACCACATCTGCCGGGCGCACGCCGGGCACGCCGCCCAGCAGTTTGCCGCGCCCGCCATGCGCGCGCTCCAAATAGTGCGCAGCCACCTGCACCGCCATGCGCCCCGCTACTTCGCTCATGGGCGTGAGCATTGGCGTGGTGCCGTTGGGCAGCACCACCGTCTCGTACGCCACGCTGTTGATGCCGCGCTGCACAAGCGCGCGCGCAAGTTTGTCCTCCGCAGCCAGATGCAGGTAGGTGAACAGCAGCTGGCCGGGGCGCAGCAGCTGCTCGTACTCCACAGCTTGCGGCTCCTTCACTTTCATGATCATCTCAGCCTGCGCAAACACGGCCGCCGCATCCGGCAGCAGCTGCGCTCCAGCTGCCGTGAACTCCGCATCGGGAAAGCCACTGCCTTCGCCGGCTGCTGCCTGCACCAGCACGGCATGGCCGGCG
This sequence comes from Anaerolineaceae bacterium, assembly GCA_003569365.1. Classification (GTDB taxonomy): domain Bacteria; phylum Chloroflexota; class Anaerolineae; order Anaerolineales; family UBA11657; genus BD1. The sequence continues at coordinate 15,868 of BGOS01000015.1, read as the reverse complement.
TGCACCAGTGTTTCCACGGCTGCAGGCGTCAGCGCCACGCGGTACTCGTTGTCTTTGATTTCTTTCGGCACGCCAATAATCATGCTGTCCCCCTCGTTTATTGGAAGCTCACCGCTCTACAGCGGTTCAATCCACCAGCGCATGCACTTCCCAAACTTCGCGAGCCGGCCGGTACACCAGCTCGTACTGTGCGCCATCTGCCGTGCTCACGCGATAGCCAACGCTATCCGGCAGGCGCCACTCTTGCAGTACCTGCGCCACGCTGTAGCGCGTGCCCAGCCACTCAAACACGCGCGGCTGCTGCGGATAATCCACACCACCCGCGCAATGCACGCGCACTTCACTCAAAGCCAACCTCGGAAAAATCACCCACATTAAAGCGCCGCGCGCGCCCGCTCACACGCGCGCCACGGCCCACCAGCGAGCCGGACAGGTTTGCGTTATTGATGTGCGCCTCCTCCTCCACAATCGAGTCGCGCACAATCGAAGACTCGATTGTGCAGCCGGCCCCAATCGTCACATGCGGCCCGATGATGGAGTTGTGGATTTGTGCGTCCGGGTGAATATTCACCGGCGCCACCACAATCACATCCGGCTGTGTGTTAACCGAACTATTATCGTGGCCGTTCTCCAGCAGGTAACGGTTGGTGTGCAGCACGGTCTCCGGCTTGCCGCAGTCCTCCCACACTTCCACCTCCTGCACGCGCATGTGCAGCCCGTCCGCCAGCAGCAGCTGCATGGCATCCGCCAAAAAGAATTCGTTCGCAGTTTGGATACCCTCGCGCAGCTGGCGTTCAATTGCGCGCATCAGACGCGGCCCGTCCTTCACATAGTAAAAGCCCACCACCGCCAGATTGTTGTCCATGCTCTTGGGCTTTTCCACCAGGCGCCGCACGCTGCCATCTGCCGCCAGTTCTGCCACGCCAAAGCGGCGCGGGTCTGCCACACGCTTCACCCAAGCCACTGCGTCCGCCGGCTCATGCGCCAGCTGGCTCAAGTCAGTTTCGATGATCGTGTCCACAAACACAATCAGCAGCGGCCCATCCACGCGTTCCTTGCCCAAAAGCACCGCCGGGGACTGGCCGTTCAACTCCTTCTGTTCAAAGAAGCTGGCACACAGGCCGGGATATTGCGCGCCCACATACTGCTCAATCTGCTCGCCGAGATAGCCGGTGACAAAAATGTACTCCTCCACCGCCACGCCCGCGAGCATATCGAGCACGTGCCCCAGTACCGGCTTGCCCGCCACATTGATCAGCGGCTTGGGTTTGCTATAGGTATGCGGCCGCAAGCGCGTGCCGTAGCCCGCCATCGGAACAATTACTTTCATTTACAACATTCTCCGTTTCAACTTATACCGCCAGCTGCGGCGCCTGCCAGCCGGCTGCCTGCTCGTAAGCTTGGGCCACTTGCAAAAGGCGCACCTCGCTCAATACCGGCCCAATCAGCTGCAGCCCGATGGGCAGCCCGCCGGCATCCAGCCCGCACGGCAATGAAATCGCCGGCAAGCCGGCCAGATTTACCGCCAGCGTGAACACATCGCTCAGGTACATTGTAAGCGGATCGTCCACCTTCTCACCCAGTTTGAATGCGGTGGTGGGCGTGGTGGCACAGGCCAGCACATCCACATCCTTGAACGCTGCTTCAAAGTCGCGTTTAATTAGCGTGCGCGCCTGCTGCGCCCGCAAGTAAAACGCGTCGTAGTAGCCGGCAGAGAGCGCATAGGTGCCAAGCATGATGCGGCGCTTTGCCTCCGGGCCAAAGCCGGCACCGCGTGTGGCGCGCACCTGCTCCCACAACCCGCTGCCCGCGGAGCGCGGCCCGTAGCGCACGCCATCAAAGCGCGCCAGATTCGCCGATGCCTCCGCCGGTGCAATCATGTAATACGTGGGCAGCGCTTGCGCTGTGTGCGGCAGCGTTACCGGGCGCACCAGGGCACCCAGCGCCCGCAGCTGCTCGATCGCTGCGCGCACCGCCTGCTCCACTTCGGGCTGCATGCCGGCAGCAAAATATTCCGCAGGCACTCCCACGCGCAGCCCGCTTAGCGAGGTTGTTTGCAGCGCTGCTGCGTAATCCGGAACCGGCTCATTGAGGCTGGTGGAATCAAGCGGGTCGTGCCCGGCAATCGCGCCAAGCAGCAGCGCCACATCGGCGACCGTGCGCGCCAGCGGCCCCACCTGGTCCAACGACGATCCGTAGGCAATCAAGCCATAGCGCGACACGCGCCCGTAAGTTGGCTTGAGGCCCACGATGCCGCACAGCGCTGCCGGCTGGCGCACGCTGCCGCCAGTGTCACTGCCCAGCGCGCCGTACGCCATGCGCGCCGCCACCGCCGCCGCACTGCCGCCGGAAGAACCGCCCGGCACGCGCGCCAAATCAATCGGGTTGTGCGTCGGCCCATAGCCCGAGTTCTCCGTCGACGACCCCATCGCAAACTCATCCGTGTTGGTTTTGCCGGTGAACACGGCGCCCGCTGCGCGCAGCCGGCTAATGGCGGTGGCGTCATACGGTGGAATGAAACCCTGCAACATGCGCGACCCGGCGGTGGCTGGCAGGCCGGCCACACACAGCACGTCCTTAATTGCAAGCGGCAGCCCGGCAACAGCAGCCGGCTGCCCGCCGGCTGGATTTTTGCGCCATGCCGCAAAGCTTGCATCCGCTGCGCGCGCCTGCAGCATTGCACCCGCAGCATCCACGTGCAAAAAGGCATGCAGCTTGCCGTCGGTGGCGGTGGTACGCTGCAGTGCAGCCTCAGTCAGCTGCACGCTGCTCACCTCGCCAGCGCGCAGCAAGGCAGCCGCAGCGCTCAAAGACAGGCCGGTCACATCCATGCTGCGGCGCTATTCCAAAACGGGCGGCACACGGAAGCACCCGGCCGCTGTCTCGGCAGCATTCGCGAGCAGTGCATCGCGTTCCATTGCCGGCCGCGCCTCATCCGCGCGCAGCACCGTGTGCAGTGCCAGCACGCTCGTGGTGGGCGGCACTCCCGCCAAGTCCAGCGCATTCAAGCTGGCAGCATATTCCAGCACCGCCGAAAGCTGCAGCGCATACTCTGCCAGCTCTGCCTCGCTGAGCTGCAAGCGGGCCAGCTCCGCAATGTAACGGACTTCAGTTTGGGAGATTGCCATGGCGAAGGTAAATTGTACCCGTGGGCGGCGCTGCTGTTTGCGGCACCGGCACCGGAGCCTCCAAAACCAGGCGCTGAAGCGCGCCGCACCGCTGCATCCGCAGCCGCAGGTTTTGCGCGTGGCTGATAATATGCCCGCACAATCGGTTCTTGATTGCAGCACCGCCTGCCGCACATGCCTGCTTCCGCCCAACCATCCACTCCAACGCAACCCGCTTTCAATCGCGCGCTGCACTACGGCGCGGGCCTCTTGCTTTGCCTGATTGCCAGCGCCCTCTATGGGCACCGGATTGACATGCGCCCTTTGTGGTGGGACGAAGGCTTCAGTATTTACGTTGCACGCCTGGCCCCACTTGAGTTATTGCGCACGCTTGCCGCGGATGTGCACCCGCCTGCATATTTCCTGCTGCTTAGCGGCTGGGTAAAACTCACTGGCGCCGCGCCCTTCAGCGTGCGCAGCCTGTCCTTGCTGACGAGCGTATTGACAGTGGCGCTGCTTTACGCGGCCGGCCGGCGCATCAACGGCCATGCCGGCGCAGTCATCACCGCAGCCCTTAGCATTGTTTCCCCGTACGTGCTGTATTACGCGCGCGAGACCCGCATGTATAGCTTGGGCATTCTTTTGACGGCAGCTTCTCTCTACGCGTTTCTGCGGCTGACAGCCAGGCCGGCAGCGTCGCGCTGGTGGTGGCTGCTTTATGTTGGCGGCAGTGCCCTGGGCCTGAGCACGCACTATGCATTTGCCATTCTCCCGGCTGCGCAGATCGCAACCATTGTTGCACTGCGGCGCGCCGCATTGCGCCAGTGGCTGCTGGCAGGTGGCGCTGCGGCGATTCTGTTTGCACCGTGGCTGATTTTCGCGCGCTCCCAGTTGCTCTCATTGCAATCTGCGCGGCTGGGCGGCGCCTCGCAATTGCAAATTGGCTGGCCAGCGCTTGGTGCCATCCAGCCCCTGATCACTGGTTATATCCCCGGCAGCCTGCCGACCGTTCCCGTTGCCACCGCATTATTTATTGCGATTGTGTTGACCGGGGTTGTTGCGCTGCAAAACCGCCAGCGCATACTGGCCGTGGTATTGGGCCTTTGCATCTGCGGCGCGCTCGCATTGATATTGCTGGTGCGCTACACGCCCGGCGAAGCTGTTGCGCGCGGGACGCGCCTCGGATTTACCGCGCTGCCCGGCTTGTGCCTGCTGGGCGCCACAGGCTTGCAGCGCTTGTTGCGGCTGGAGCGCTGGGTTGGCATGGCCGCGCTTGTTGCGCTAAGCGCAACCTTGCTGCCGGCGACGCTGGCGCCATTTTCGCAGCCGGCAGATGTGAATGAAGACTACCGGCCACTAGTGCAGCAAGTGCAGCTGCTGGCCAACCCGGATGACGCAGTGCTGGCGCCGTATGTCTGGCAGCAGGGCTACTTTGCCAGTTACGCGCCCGGCCCTCTAAAATTTTATGGCGGTGCTGAAACACCGGATAGCGGCCCCGCATCCGCCGCTGCAATCCTCGCTGCGCATCAAAGGCTTTGGGTGCTCAATTATCGGGCGGATGTGCATGCCCCGGAAGTTCCGCTCAATGTCTGGCTGAACCACAATGCAGCGCTGGTATTTGAGCACTGGTTCGGCAATACGCAGCTGGCGTTGTTTGTGCGCGCTGAACCGGCGCCAGACCATTGGCCGGCGCAGGCCCTGCTCGAGCAAAACATCTCTGTGGAGTACTCTCCACCACCGGCCTCAATTCGCCCGGGCGCAGTGCTCTACCTGAACTTACGCTGGCGGACAGATGGCAGAGTCGACGGCTTCGACCGGGTCTTTGTGCATTTGGGTATTGCAGATGCACCGCCCGCCGCGCAAAGCGATCACGAACTGGCCGATGGGTTTACGCCAATAAGTAAGTGGCCGCTCCAACACGCCGCTATTGACCGGCACGCGCTATTGCTGCCCGCAAACTTGACTCCGGGGCAGTATTTGCTGATGGCCGGCGTCTATGATTCTCAAACCAATGTGCGCGCACAGGTGCTGGCGCCATCCGGCTGCGCTTCCGCCACCACCGTTTGCATCGGCCGCGTAACTGTTACGCCGTAGAGATTGCGGACGCCGCATCCGGCTTGCACGCCCGGTAGTGTTTCACGCCTCTCAGTTTGAAGCGGGGACGCCGGTTGCTCCGTTCTTGGGTGCCGCAGCGCGCGCCCGCGCCGCAGCTTCAATATGCTCCACACCAAGGCCGCAGCACCCGCCAATCACCTGCGCGCCAGCCGCCAGCCACTGCGCATAAAACTGCTCAAGGCGCGCCGGCTCCACCACATCCACAAACTTCCAATCCGGCATCTCGAAGTACCCGGAATCCGGATAGGCGGTCAGCGCTCCCTTGAAACGCGAGCGGATTAAATTGAGCGCGTCACCCACAAGCTCGGACCCGCTATGCATCACACCCGCCGCATCAATGCCCGCCGCCGGAATCAGTGCAACGATCTCGGCCAGCGCTATTTCACTCAGATGATGAAAACTCACAAGGCTCCCGTCTTTGCCGCGCCGCGCACTTAAGCCAAACCAAACCGGCAGGCCACAATTTGCCACCGCCTCAAGCACCAGTGCAATCCGCCCGGGGTGATACATCATCTCAAGCATCAAGTGGTCCACACCGGCGCGCCGCAGATGCTGCGCCTGCTCATGCACAGATTCTGAAAACTGCGCATCGGGCGGCACAAGCCGCGGATCAATGTGATCGGTGCCAGCTTCCACCGGAACCATATGCGAGATTGAACCGGCCACTGCCACGCGCCGGCCATTGGCTGCTGCTTGTTCGCGCGCTTTTAGTGCGGCTTCCACAGCGCGCCGGTTAATCTCCTCCACCTGGCTGGCGTAGCCTGCCGCAGCCAGCATCACGCGCCCCGCCGCAAACGTGTTCGCCGTGATGACGTCCGCTCCCGCATTGATGTAGTCAAGATGAATTTGCGTAAGCAACTGGTCGTTGCCAAGCGTGGCCGGGCCGCACCACGCTGCCGGATCCATGGCAACGCCGCGCCGCTGCAGCTCGGTGCCCGTGCCGCCATCCAGCACCAGCACCCCGCCCGCAGCGAGGCGCGCCTGCAACCATGCGTATGCGCTGGAGTGCTGCGTCATTGCTGAGCCACCGTCTATATTATCCGCTATCGCCGGTCACTCGCCAGTGAGTTTGAGATTGTCGGCCCAAGCCAACGCGCACCTGTTCCACACCCGCATCTGAAGCGCCAGCCCCGGCAGCTGGCAGCGTTTGTTGCGGGCTGGCTACTCGTAACGCAGCGCGTCCACCGGCTCCAAAATTGCCGCGCGGCTGGCCGGGTAGATGCCAAAAAATAAACCGATCGTGGTGGAGAAGCCCGCAGCCAAGAGCACCGCATCCCAGCCCACCACCGGCACAATCGCGGATCCGCCCAACTGCACCCGCCCCACCAGCTGCGCAATTGCCCAGCCAAGAGCCACGCCAATCAATCCACCCAGAAAACTAAGCACGGCCGCCTCAACCAAAAACTGGTACAAAATGTCGCGGCCGCGCGCACCCACTGCTTTGCGTATGCCAATCTCACGCGTGCGCTCCGTTACGGAAACCAGCATGATGTTCATAATTCCGATGCCGCCCACCAGCAATGAAATTGCAGCGATGCCACCCAGGAAAATTGTCAGCACATTTGTCACTTGGGTAATGGCGGCCAAAGTGTCCTGTTGATTCTGGACGATGAAGTCATCGCTGCCCTCCGCCGTGCCATGGCGGGCGCGCAGGGTTTCTGTTATGCCGGCGATTGCCGCGGGGACCTCATCGGCACTGGAAATTTGAACGTTGATAGTGCCAACCACATTCGCCCCCCGAAAACGATTGCCTCCCAGCAGGCGCGTCTGGGCAGCGGAGAGCGGCACCAACACCTGGTCATCCTGGTTTCCAAAGCCGCTGCCGCCCTTGCTCGCCAGCACCCCGACCACCCGGTAAGGCTGGCCGTTGACGCGCACGGTTTGGCCCACAGCCCCGCCCGCACCGCCAAACAGACTGTCCGCCACAGCGCTGCCAAGCACCACCACCGAAGAATGCGCCACCACATTTGCGTCCGAAACAAATTCACCATCCGCCAGAATCATGTTGCGAACAGCCAAGTAGTCCGCCGTGACTCCCACTGCGCGCGTATTGGTGTTTTGACCCAGGTAGGCCAGCTGCGCCCGGCCGGTTATCTCCGGTGCAATACCCGTAACCGCAGCCACGCCGGACAGCGCCGCCGCATCTTCCTCCGTGAGTGTTGGCGCACTGCCCGCCGCACCACCGACGCCGCCTTCTTGGGCACGGCCAGGCCGCACAAACACCAGGTTGGTGCCCATGCTCTCAATTTGCGAAGTGATAAAAGCGCGCGCCCCGCGCCCAATTGACACAAGCGAGATAACTGCTGCCACTCCGATGACTATCCCCAGCACGGTGAGCGCCGAACGCAGCTTGTTGGCGCGCAAACTATCCAGCGCAGTCAGGGCGCCCTGCCAGAGATTCACGCAGCGCTCCGCTCTATCAATCCATCGCGCAGGCGGATCACGCGCTGAGTCTGCGCGCTGATTAGCGGATCATGGGTCACAAAAATAATGGTGATACCGCGCTCTGCATTGAGGCCCAGCAAGAGGCGCATGATCTCCGCTCCGGATTGCGAGTCCAAATTGCCCGTTGGTTCGTCAGCGAGGATGATGGCGGGATCATTCACCAGCGCGCGCGCAATCGCCACGCGCTGCTGCTGCCCGCCGGAAAGCTCCGTCGGCCGATGGTCCATGCGGTCCGCCAATCCCACCGAGCTGAGCGCGGCCGCTGCCCGCTCGCGCCGCCCGGCGCCAACCCCGGCATACAGCAGCGGAAGTTCCACATTGCGCCGGGCACTCACGCGCGCCAGCAGGTTGAAACTCTGGAACACAAAACCGATCTTGCGATTGCGCACAGCCGCCAGTTCGTCTGAGCCCAGCGTCTCCACTCCAATGCCGTCCAGGCGGTACCTGCCGCTGGTGGGTTTGTCTAAACAACCGATGATGTTCATCAGCGTGCTTTTGCCTGAGCCCGATTGCCCGACGATGGCAACCACTTCGCTGCGCGCAATTTGCAGTGACACTCCTGCCAAAGCCGCCACTTCCACCGTGCCGAGCCGGTAGATTTTTTTTACGTCGTCGATTTCGATCACAGCAATCCGCCCGCCACAATCTTGCTGGCGGTCATGGAGCCAGCCCGGGCACCGGCCCGGCCAGCTGGATGTTGGCTGCGGTCAGCATGCCATTTGCATCGCGCTCGCCGCGCACAGTAATGTTGCCGCCCACCTGCAAGTCGCCAAGTTTTCCTTCAACAAGTTTTTGATACTTGGTGGCGTCTGTCACTGTAACCGTTAGCTGCTCTTGCTGCGTACTGACCGTAATAACATTGCCTTCAATACTTTTTATCTGCCCCATACTGCCGCGCCGGCCGGCATTGGCAGCGCCATCCCCAATATCCGCGTTGCCAGCAGCGCCCCGGTTCGCAAAAAAATTTGCGCGCGTGTTGGAGGCGCGCATGCGTTGAAACCGCATGCCACCATAAAAAGCACCCGCCGCCACCAGCAGCAATACCACCGCAATAACGCCGGCCAAGGACTTGCGATTCACTTTAATTCTCTCCCCATGGTCCAATCATCAATGAAACGCGCATTGCGCCGCCACGCTTTCGATAGTTTGAGCGAAAGATGCTTTCGGGAGCGGGCACAAAAGCCCGCGCAGCTGCTTGGAACCTGCGCCACAAAGACTTCACGTTTCCAAAGTATCCTAATTACCGCCACGGCTTCCGCCACCGCCCGGAGGACCACCGCCAAACAATCCAAACAGACCGGCCGGGCCCGCCTGCCGGCTACTTGCGGGATTTAGCACAACTGCATCGCCTTCCTTGAGCAACGAATTCAGTGCCTCGCTGTAGGTTTCAGTTGTCAGGCCAAGCGTGATCGGCACTTCAATCTGCTCACCCTCAGTCAGCACGGACACAGTCCGGCGCCCGTTTGCGACCCGGATGGCCCGATTAGGCACGAGCAAAACATCAGCCCGCCTTTCGGTGACAATGCTGACAGCCACAGTCATTCCCGGTTTCAGCGCAGGATCCGGCTGCGGAACAACTACCATCACTGGGAAAGTGACAACGCCCTGCTGGCTGGCCCCAAGAAACGGCACCACAGATATCTTGCCTGTGAACGTCTTGCCCGGCGCTGCGTCGGACACCACGTTTACGGCCTGGCCGATCTGCACGCGGTTAATGTCCATTTCAGCCACATCAACTTTTATTTCCAGAGTGCTTAAATCGGCCAGCACCAGCGCCGGCTCATTGTTGTTCACGCTGTCACCCGCTTTGTTGGAAACACCTGCCACCGTGCCGGCGAATGGCGCAACCAAGCGCACCAGTTGCACGGTGGACTTTGCCGTTGCAAGTTTCAAGCGTGCCGCAGCAACCGCTTGTTCGTCCGGGCCCGCTTGCAACTCTGCCAGCTCGGCTTGTGCCTTCAGCAGGTTCGCTTGCGCCAAATCCAGTTGGGCCTGATGGAGCGCAATCGTCGCCGCGCTCGGTCCATAGCGCGCATCAGCCAGCGCACTCTTTGCGGTGTCCGCTGCAGCCTGTGCAGCTTGTATCCCGGCCACATCGCTTTTCTGCGCCTGCTCAAATTTATAGATTTCAGTCTGGTATTTCAGCTGTGCGCTGTCATAAGTTGCCTGCGCCGCCTTCAAGCGTGTATATACGGCCTCCGGCTGGTTTCTTGAGTCGTTCATGTTCAGGCCTTTGATATCGTCAATTACTTTGCCTGCATCCTGCACCGCCTTGGCGGCAGCCTGCAACGCGACCTGAAAGTTGGTGATTTCGGCATTTTGCTGCGCAGCAGAAAGCGCATTGTCCGCTTTGACGGACTGGGTCGCATAGTAGTCCACATCCACACTGGACGCGTTGGTGAGTTTGGTCTGGGCCGCTGTAACGGCAGCTTCCGCTTCCACCACAGCCAGTTTGGCCTTGGCAACAATTTCCGCGCTGCTGCCCGCCAGTAAAGCATCCAAACTATCTTGCAGGGTAAACACATCAATTTGCGCCTGCTGCACAGCCGGAGAATAACTTTCCGGCGCAAGTTCAATCAGCGTGTCTCCAGCCTTGACCAGGCTGCCCACAGTTACTGCAACCTTGCCAATCACTCCGGATGTTTGCCAGTTTAGCGCCGCAGTTTGCGCGGCCGCCAGCGTACCAGACGCATTTACTGCCGCCACCAGCACGCCGCGCTCCAACACCGCAGTTTGCACTCCTGCCACGGCGTTACTTGCAGTAACGGTGGAACTGCGCTGCCAATACCAAAAGCCAGCAGCCAGAGCAGCCGCAAGCGCGAAGCCGATGGTGATGTTGCGTCTAATCACAATATTGTTCTCCTGCGCTAACTCATGCTAGTTGTGCGGCACCCGTTCGCTCCGCAAAAAGTTCCTTCCGCCGCTCGCGCCACACGGCTGTGGCATTCCCTGTCTTGCCGTCCAAGCATATATCAACCGGGCCCGGAATCCGGCGCACGAATGTGAATTAATTGCGGGAAAGTGGCGCTGATCTTGTGTGGTTGGGAGCCGGAGCCGCCAAACTGATGCAGTAAAATTTATCGGCAGGTAGCGATGTCCGGCTACCCGCCCAACCAAAATTTATATGCTTCGCACCGCACAAATTTTCGGCCGCCGTTTTCCTGCTTTGTATTCATCTGTTTTGTAAGCGTATGTGCGGCATTTTTGGGTTTGCGGTCAAAGACCGCTCGCAGCTGGACTTTGAACTCTTCAAGCAGGACCTAACCGAGCTTTACAAGCTGTCTGCTCAAAGGGGCAGAGATTCCGCCGGGATCGTCACGTATGCCGACCAGAAGTACCGGATATTCCAAAAAGCCATCGATCCGCTCCAGTTTATCGATCTTCCCGGCTTTGATCAGATCCTGAAGGACACGCTCGCCGCCGTGAGAGGCGCCGGTCCGTTTGCATGCATCAACCATTGCCGCCTCGTGACTGATGGCTCCGCAAGTGTTGCAGACAACAACCAGCCGGTTTACGCCGGCAGTTTCATTGGGGTGCACAACGGCATCATTACAAATGCCTATGATGTGCACGCCAACCCCAATCAGAGCCGCGCCGCCAACTCTGAGAGTACCTCCGCCCGCAATGACACGCGGGTTCTGTTTGAATATCTTAGTGCGCAGTACGCGCAAAGCCGGGAGCTGGCCACGGCATTGGCCGGCATGCAAGCCAACCTCGAAGGCTCATTCAGCATCGCTGCATTTCTGGACCACAAGCAGGAGCTGATCCTAGCCACCAACACCGGCTCGCTGTACTTCGCGCTGAACGTTCACAAAAACATTTTATGTTTTGCATCCGAACGCCACTTTCTAAAACAATTCCTCGCATCGTCCCAGACGTTTCAGCCGGGTGCCGGCGCAGTGCAGCATGTTCTTGCGGGCCACTACCTGCGGCTGAGCTTTGATTTCAAGATCTTTGAGCAGGCGCAAATTCCACTGCTGCCCAAAACCACAAGCCCGCAGCGCACCCCGGCAAAGGGCCACGCTGAAACCCCCGCGTTTGCGGTTGAGTTTTACCGCTCCAGCGTCCATACCCTGCGGCGCTGCACCAAATGCATCCTGCCACAGACTTATCCGTTTGTGGATTTTGACCGCAATGGAGTGTGCAGTTTTTGCCGAAACCACGAGCCCCAAAAGCTTAAGGGCGAAGATGCACTGCAGCGGCGGCTGGACCGCTTCCGCTCTAAAGACGGGAGCCCGGACTGTATTGTGGGTTTAAGCGGCGGCCGGGACTCATGCTATGGCTTGCATATCCTTAAGACAACTTACGGCATGCATCCAATTGCCTATACCTTTGACTGGGGGCTGACCACAGATGTTTCGCGGAGAAACCAAGCCAAGGTGTGCGGCAAACTGGGCATAGAACACATCATCCGGTCACCGGATATATTAAAGAAGCGCCGCTTTGTCAGAAAGAACATTCATGCGTGGCTCAAGCAGCCGCAGCTTGGCATGGTTCCGCTATTTCAGGCGGGCGACAAGGAGTTCTATCATTTTGGCCGTGCGCTGCAAAAAGAATTGAATCTGGAACTGACTGTGCTGTGCTCCGGCCACCAACTGGAGCATCGCGAGTTTATGGTGGGCTTCACCGGCATCAACCACAAACCGCTGCGCGAAAACCATGATTTTCAGCTGCACCCGCTTAGCAACAAGATTCGATTGGCGGCCTGGTACTGCCTGCAGTACCTCAAGAACCCGGCGTACATCAACGAGTCTTTCTTTGACTCAATTCGATCCTACATCATCAGCTTTCTGGTCACGGCAGACTTCCTGTATCTGTTTCATTATCTGGTGTGGGATGAGCCGGAAATAAACCGGGTGCTTAACAAGGAGTACGCCTGGGAATCCGACCAGCGCGTTGGCCAGAACCAGTGGCGCATGGGCGATGGCCAGACCGCCTTCAACAACTACATCTATTACCAGATTGCCGGCTTCACCGAGTTTGATGCGTTTCGGTCTAACCAAATCCGGGAGGGGTTGCTTGATCGTGAAGCTGCCCTGCGGCTGGTGGAAAATGACAATCAGCCAAAATTTGAGAGTATTGAATATTTTGCGCGGTTGATCGGGTTGAATCTGGATGAAGTATTGAGAAAGATCGACAACATTCCCAAGCTGTACTAATGCGCCGGCATGCCGGCCACTCGCCGGGCACGTCCACAAAAAGTAGTTGCTGCCCCAGCCGGTAATGCCGGGATAAACAATCTGGCGGCGTTGGCGGTTGGTGCCGCAGCCCACTTTGAGCAGCGCGCTGTCACCAACAGCTTTGGCCTGCAATCAGAAAAGTTTGCGCCGCACAATGTGCGCTGGCACTGCTGGCCTAATCCAAGAAACAGCGCAAGCGGCAACGGGCAGCGCAAAGTGTTGGCACTGACGCTGCGCCAACTCATAACGTAAACCTTAAATCGCCCCCCCCCCAACTTTTCCAGAAGCCGCAGTGGATTTATAAAAGCCGCGTGCGGAGTTGAAGCGAATGCGAAACAAATCCAAGAACATTGTGGCGGACCCGGCGATAAGCCGGACCGAGGAGTACTTGGAAATTACGAGAGTGAAGGGTACCTCGGCCACGCGGCAACCGGCCTGCGCCGCAAGGTACAACACCTCGGCGTCAAACGAAAAACCGTCGATGCGCTGGCATTGGAAGAGCGCCAGTGCAACCGCGCGCCGAAAAGCTTTGGCACCGCACTGGATATCGCTGGAGCGAATGCCGAGAATAATTGCCGCAAGTCCACGGTACACTGCACTCAGCAATCGCCGCACGGGGCGTACGCTGCCTGCGTCAGATCCCGGCAGGTAGCGGGACGCAATCGCAACATCCGCGCCAGCGCCGATGCACGCCATGAATTCGGCAGCAATGGCGATCGGAATGGAAAGGTCCGTATCAAGATACATCACTATGGCGCCACGCGAACGCAAAACACCGGCCCGCACCGCGGCACCCTTGCCCAGGTTCACGTGTAAATGGAGCGGATCCACGCGGGCGTTTGGCCGGCTGAGGCGCAGCGCTGCAGCGTCAATCTCCGCAGCACTGCCATCGGTAGAGCCGTCGCTGACCGGGATCACCTCGTAGCACTGCCCGCGCAGATCAAGGTAGCGGCAAATTTCAGTCAGGCTATTCCCGATGCGGCCAGCCTCGTTATAGGCGGGCACCACCACCGACAACTCTACGGCAACGGACGCCGCTTCCGCCGGGGCGCGTGGCGAAGTAGAAGAAAACGCGGGCGCAGGTTCTGGGGGCATGGAAGCTGAATTGTAATTTACAGTGCGGCCGAAAAGCGCCGCCGTGGGCTGAATTCTAGGCCACCCGCATGTTGCCAGTTATTAAGTTGGAGTTAGTGCCGGAACGCAGCGTGCCGACTTCACTGCACCCCAATGCTTCACCTTTCAGGACCTGGCCAAAACCCCGAATGGATTGAAGTTTGTCCCGCTGTCGTAGTAGTCCTCGCCCTCGCTGCGCTTCAGGTAGCCCACAATTGCGTATGTGACCGGCGTAAGCAATACTTCGACGCCACACTTAAAGACATAGTTTGACGCAATGATTGCGCCCAGCAGTTCGTTGGGCAGCGTGCCATAAAATGCCACGACGCAAAAAATAGCCGTGTCCACCCCTTCGCCAATCAGCGTGCTGCCAATTGTGCGCACCCAGAGAAACCGGCCGGCCGTACGCACCTTCAGGCGCGCAAGCACAATTGAGTTGGAGAACTCGCCCGCCAGATAGGCAAGCAGGCTGGCCAGCACAATGCGCGGCGTTGCGCCTAGGATGGCCTGCCACGCCGCCTGCCCGTTCCAGTCTGCAGCCGGCGGCAGCAGGCCCACCAGCGCAAACACCAGCGTCATCAGCAGCGCCGCGCCAAAGCCAGTCCAGATCACCCGCCGCGACTGGGCATAGCCGTACACCTCGGTGAGAATGTCGCCAAAGATGTAGCTCAGCGGAAACAGAATTGTGCCGCCATCAAAGGTGAACGGGCCCAGCAGCACAATTTTGGACGACGCAACATTGCTTATGAGCAGCACGGCCACAAAGAGCCCGGTTATCACCGGCAAGTGCTTGAGGGGTTTAGTCACTGGATTTGCCAATGATTGCGGCACCTGGCTTCCAGCCCGCGCACGCGACCTGCCAAACTTTGTAATCGAAAAACTTCAAGACCGCCTGTGAATCTTAATACAATTGCGCGGCTTGCAAATATTAGTACGTGGGCCCAATGTTCCAGATCTCAAACTCGCTGGGGCCATAACCCAAAACCTGGCTGCGCGTTTGTTGGCGGCCGCTGGCCACCTCCAGCATGTATGCAAATAATTCTTGCGCCAGCTCATCCCGGCTTCTACCGGAGACAATCTGCCCGGCGTCAAAGTCCATGTCGCCACGCATGCGGTTGAACATCTGCGAGTTGGTGGCAATTTGATGGTGGGTGCCAGCACTGTGCCAAGGCAGCTGCCGTTGCCGGTTGTGAACACATTTAAGTTGCAGCCGCCACAAATCAGGCCGGTCATGCTCACCTGATCGAGGCCGGGCGTGTTCATAAATGTAAAACCCATATGCGGATCAACCATCGCGCCGTAATCATAAGCAGCGTTTAGCGGTGTGGTGCCGCCCTTGGTTGCGGCACCCAGCGACTTCTCTTCAATCGTCGTCAGGCCGCCGCGCTTGTTGCCGTCCGAGGGATTGCCATTGATGCTAAAAGCAAAGCCGTGCAGTTTCCGTGAAGATTGCCATGTAGCGTTCCCACCAAGGAAAGAAGCCGAGAAACTTTTTTCCAACTGCGGCATCTTTTGCGCGGCGCGCAATGGCTGCATGCGCGCCCAAGTCTCCGGTGTTTCCGCCAGCACTTGCCGTGGCTCCCACTGCTGCCAGCACGTTCGCCACATCACCCACCAACGGGTTGGCGGTCAGCCCGCTGTAGCCGTCACTGCCGCCGCAGTTCATGCCCAGAATCAAGTTCGCTGGCGGGCACCGGCTGGCGCTGCTGCCCGGTTTAGCTCCGGCAGGCGGCGCTGCACTGCGGCAAAACAATTCCCGGCCACGGTCTCCGCCGTGCCGCCGTCACGCTGAATCACAAAATGCTCAACGCGCGGTCCGTGCGGCTCTCGCCGATCAGCGGCTGAATTTGCAGCAGGCCTGCCTTGATGCGCACCGGTAAAACTGGCCCACCTCGCAGCCCAACCCCA
>BGOS01000014.1 GCA_003569365.1 Anaerolineaceae bacterium | reverse complement strand
CGGCGGTGATGCTGGTGCTGGTGCAATCGCACGGCATGCCCGGCATTTGGATTGCGGGCGCAATGGCCGGCGCCACGCTGCTGGCGGTGGGCCTGCTGCGGCTGGGGCGCTTCTTTTTGTTCATCCCCGCGCCAGTCATCACCGGCTTCACAACCGGCATTGCGCTCATCATCGCCATTGGGCAGCTGGATAACCTGCTGGGCGTAAAGACTGCCGGCGCGCCCTCCGCTGCCCTTAAACTGCTGGGCTACTTTCATGGTGGCTGGCAGCCGGACTGGCACACGCTGGCACTGGGCGGGCTGGTGATGGCTGGCATGCTGCTGTGGCCCACGCGCTGGGCTGCGCGCGTGCCGGCTTCATTGCTGGCCATCATTGCCGCCACTGCGCTAAATGCTGTGCTGCAATGGCCGGTAAAGGTTATCGGCGCCATTCCGCAAACTTTTCTGCTCGCCGAGCGTTTGTCCTTCAGCTCCATCCCCTGGGCCGGCTTGGGGGAGTATGTGGCACCAGCCATGGCCCTTGCCGCGCTGGGCGCACTGGAGGGTTTGCTGTGCGGCGCAGTTGCCAGCAACCTGACGGGCATTCGCCTGCAAGTAAACCAGGAGCTGGTTGCGCAAGGCGTGGGCAATCTGCTCATTCCATTCTTTGGCGGAGTACCAGCCACATCCGCCATTGCACGCACCAGCGTGGGCATCCATGCCGGCGGTCACACGCGCGTTGTCAGCCTTACGTATGCAGCCGCGGTGGCTGCGTGCATGTTTGTGCTGGGGCCGCTGCTGGCACGCATACCGTTTGCAGCGCTGGCCGGCGTGCTGCTGGTAACTACCTGGCACATGAATGAGTGGTCTTCCATCCGCTACATTTTTGGCCACCGCTTCAAGACCGCCATCATCACCTACTTGCTCACATTTGCCGCCACCATCACACTGGACCTCACGCAGGCAATTCTGATCGGCGCCTTCCTTTCCGGCGCGGCGTTCGTAAACCAGATTGCCGGCATAAAAATTGACGTGCAGGCAGTCGACCCCGCGCGCCTGCGCCAGCGCGGCATCGAACACGCGGGCAAGTGCAGCCACGTGCGTGTGGCCTACCTTACCGGCCCGCTCTTTTTTGCCGCCACTGGCCGGTTACATGAAGCTTTTGCACAGGTCAAAGGCACACATGCCCTCATTCTTTCGCTGCGCGGCATGCCGCTGATCGACACTTCCGGCCTGCAAGCCCTGAGTGCGCTGCACGCCCGCGTACAGCGCAGTGGCGGTACACTCATGCTGACGGGAATGCACGCAGACGTGCAGCGCATGCTGGAGCGCAGCGGCCTGCTGACTGCGATCGGGGCGGAGAATATTTTCTGGGGTGCTGACGAGGCGATTGTGGCAGCTGAGCAGCGGGCCTGCGCCTACTGCGCAAGCAGCTCCGCCTAAGTAAGCCCCGGCCCGGCCTGCCGGCAGCTGCCCGTTGCTGACTGCTAGCAAAACGCAGCGCGCAGCTTGCGCGCTGCGCAAACTAAATCAATGCATGGAGTTTCTAAGTGACTGACTCACAAACAACAAACAGCAGCCGCCCTGCCAGCCGGCGCGCGCATTCTGCTGACCGGCGCCAGCGGATACGTGGGCGGGCGCCTCTTGCCATTGCTCGAGCAGCGCGGCTACCGCGTGCGCTGCCTGGCGCGCCGGCCGGCCGTGGTGCTGCAGAAGATTGGCCCCGGCACAGAAGTGCTGGCAGGCGATGTGCTTGACCGCGCCAGCCTGGATGCCGCGCTGCAAGGCGTGCAAGCCGCCTTCTACATGGTGCACTCGATGGGTTCAAGCGGCTCCTTTGAAGCAGCCGACCGGCAAGCAGCGTTGAACTTCGGCGCGGCTGCGCAGGCGGCCGGTGTGCAGCGCATCATTTATCTTGGCGGTTTGGGCGACGATACCGTGCGCCTCTCTGCGCATTTGCGCAGCCGGCAGGAGGTGGGGCAGATTTTGCGCCAGTTTGGCGTGCCCGTGCTGGAGTTCCGCGCATCCATTGTGCTTGGCTCCGGCAGCCTTTCGTTTGAAATGATTCGATCGCTGGTGGAGCATCTGCCCGTAATGATCACACCCAAGTGGGTGAAGGTGCCGGCGCAGCCCATCGCCATCGATGACCTGCTGGAGTACCTGTTGGCTGCGCTCAGCCTGCCCGTTTCTGAATACCGCGTGTTTGAAATTGGCGGCGCAGACCAGGTGTCCTACGCGGACATCATGCGCGAGTATGCGCGCCAGCGCAAGCTGAGCCTGCGCATGCTGCCGGTGCCGGTGCTCACGCCGTTCCTCTCAGCCTTGTGGCTGGGCTTCATCACGCCGTTGTACGCGCGCATCGGGCGCAAACTGATTGAAAGCATTGTGCATCCCACGGTGGTGCGCGACCCGGCCGCACTCAAAACTTTCAGCGTGCGCCCGCGCGGTGTGGCGGAGGCGCTGCGCCGCGCACTGGCCAATGAAGACCGCCAGTTTGCGGCCACGCGCTGGTCCGATGCGCTCTCTTCTGCCGGCGACCAGCGCGCGTGGGGCGGCGTGCAGTTTGGCTCGCGCCTGGTGGACTCGCGCACGCTGCGCGTAAGCGCGCCGCTGGCTGCAGCCTTTGCGCCCATTGAAAGCATTGGCGGCGAAACCGGCTGGTACGCATGGAACTGGCTGTGGAACTTGCGCGGCGTGCTGGACCTGCTGGTGGGCGGCGTGGGCACGCGGCGCGGGCGGCCTTCCCCCACCACGCTGCACATTGGCGATGCCGTGGACTTTTGGCGCGTGGAGGCAATTGAGCCCAACCACCATGTGCGCCTGGCAGCGGAGATGAAGCTGCCCGGGCGCGCCTGGCTGGAGTTTGAAGTGACGGCTGACGGCCGCCAAACTGTAATCCGCCAGACTGCCACCTTTGATCCCGTGGGCCTCGCCGGGCGGATTTACTGGTACGCGCTTTATCCGCTGCACCAGCTGGTGTTTAGAGACATGCTGCGCGGCATTGCGCGCGCAGCGCTGCAGGCGCCGCGCTAGCGCAGCGGCGGCAATGCGAGCAGCGCTGCAGCGCACATCCGCCGCCCTCTGTCCGCGCATACGCGCGCTGCTTTGTGCCATCGTGTAACCAAGCTGCGCCGATGCATGCTTTTCCCGCTGCTATTTTTCAGTTGTGCACTGTGCCGGTTCCGGCGCGTACAGCGCTGCTGCATGCGTTAGTTGCAAGCGCCAGCGCTGCGCGCGCCGGTGCCACGCCTGTTGCAGTTTGCTTTGCAAGCACCCAGCAGCCTGCGCCGGCCTACAAGCTGGCATCCCAAGCCGGGAGCCACGCCTGATGCCCGCGATGCGCAAAAAATCTGACCTGCCGACAAAAATGTGCCCTGCTTGTGCGCGCCCGTTCAGCTGGCGCAAGAAATGGCGCAACAACTGGGCCGCCGTGCGGTACTGCTCAGACAAATGCCGCCAAACCGGCGGCGGCAAGCCGGCTGCGCAAGTATGAAGACGCTGCGGCTGGTGCTGGGCGATCAACTTAGCCGCTCTGTGAGCGCGCTGCAGGGCCTTGATAGCGCCAAGGATGTGGTGCTGCTGCTGGAAGTGCAGGCAGAGACAACCTATGTGCGCCATCACAAGCAGAAGATTGTGCTGGTGCTCGCGGCCATGCGCCACTTTGCAGCCGCGCTGCGCGCCGAAGGCATCCGCGTGGATTATGTGCAGCTGGATGACCCCGCCAACACCGGCACATTCAGCGGCGAGCTGCGCCGCGCGCTGGCGCGCCACAAAGCGGGCTGCGTGGTGGCCACCGAGGCCGGCGAATGGCGCGTGCAGGAAATGATGCAAGCTTGGAGCGCGGAGCTCGGCTTGCCGGTGGAGATTCGCGCTGACGACCGCTTTTTGTGCTCCCGCGCCGAGTTTGCAGCTTGGGCAGCCGGCCGTAAAAGCTTGCGCATGGAGCTCTTCTACCGTGAGATGCGCCGCAAAACCGGCTGGCTGATGAATGCGGACCAGCCCGAAGGCGGAGAGTGGAACTATGACGCGGAGAATCGCAAGGCGCTGCCCAAGCACATTGCCATTCCGCCGCTAAAGCGTTTTGTGCCGGACGCAATCACGCGTGCCGTAATGGAATTGGTGGCACAGCGCTTTGCCGGCCACTTTGGTGACGTGGAGCCCTTTGGCTGGGCCGTGACGCGGGCGGATGCACTCAAAGCGCTGCAGCACTTCCGCACCAAGTGCCTGCCCAAGTTTGGCGATTACGAAGACGCAATGAACAGCAGTGCCGACTACCTTTTCCATTCGGTGCTGTCGCCGTACATCAACATCGGGCTGCTGAGCCCGCAAGAGGTGTGCACTGCAGCACTGGCAGCCTACAAGGCGGGCACCGCGCCGCTGGCAGCGGTGGAGGGGTTTGTGCGCCAGATTTTGGGCTGGCGCGAATACATGCGCGGCATCTACTGGCTGGATATGCCCGCCTACGCCCGCACCAACTTTTTAAAGGCGCGGCGCGCCCTGCCGGACTTTTACTGGACGGGCGAAACAAACATGCAGTGCCTGCGCGAGACCATTGGTGCCACGCGCCGCAATGCCTACGCCCACCACATTCAGCGCTTGATGCTCACCGGAAATTTTGCGCTGCTGGCCGGCATTGCGCCGGCGCAAGTGGAAGACTGGTACCTGAGCGTATACGCCGATGCGTTTGAGTGGGTGGAGCTGCCCAACACGCATGGCATGGCGCTGCATGCCGACGGCGGCCGGCTGGGCTCCAAGCCCTATGCAGCCTCCGGTGCATACATCGATCGCATGTCCAATTATTGCGCCGGTTGTGCCTTCAGCCCGAAAATTAAACTGGGGCCAAAGGCCTGCCCTTTCAATTATCTCTATTGGTATTTCCTGATTGTGAATGCGGAAAAGTTAAAGCCCAACCCGCGCATGGCGCTGCCCTATGGCACGCTGGCGCGCATGCCGGCGGAAAACAAGCAGCAGATCATCACGGAAGCCGAGGCGTTTCTGGACGGGCTGGAAACCGGCTACAAATAGGCAGCCCGCCGCACCGCAACGCCGCCTGTAAATCCGCGGCAACGCCAGTGCCCGCCCACTTGGCTGCAGAACCGGGCGTACACCCTTCACAAAAATGATTTATAACTGCACTACAGCGCGTTCCCGTGCCGCCCGCATTGCACCAGCTGTGCGCCCGGGCGGAACTGGCTGCCCGCGTCTTCACCGTTAAAAAACAGGGAGCTTGATTTATGCAAATGACAATGAACCCAACTGCCAAGCTGGTGGTGCCCGGGGTGGCGCTGGCTGCGGCGTTCACCATCATCATTGCGGCCACGGCCGCCAACCTCACGGCGTTTAGCATTGTCGGTCCCACAGTACCGTTTGCTTACCCGTGGCGGCTGGCCGAGCCCACTGCCATTGCGCGCCTCACAGCGTGGGCGGGTTACCTGCTGCACAACATCATTGTGTGGGCCATCATCTATCGCGCACGCCGCGAAAAGCCGGCTTTTGGCACAGAGTTGCGCTGGTTTAACTGGGCCATGATCGCGGTCACTCTGGCTGCAATCGGTCTGCACTTTGCACAGAGCCACCTGTACTACGACGGCCTGGCCGCAGATGTGCACGAGGCCACAGCGCTGGGCTCGGTGGCGCTGATGCTGATGATTGTGATCCTGTTTGAAACTCCGCGCCGTGGCCTGATCTTCGGCAAGAAGTTTAAGTTCAAGCCCGGCTTTATGCAGGCAGCGCGCCAGTACCACGGCTACCTCTTCTCGTGGGCCATCATTTACACCTTCTGGTACCACCCCACCGAAGGCACATGGGGGCACCTGATGGGTTTCTTCTACATGTTTATGCTCTTCGTGCAGAGCGCGCTCATCTTCAACCGCGCCCACATCAACAAATACTGGACCTTCGCGCTCGAATTTTTTGTGCTGATCCACGGCGTGGTGGTTGCCATACTGCAGGGCAACACGCTCTGGCCAATGTTTGCGTTTGGTTTTGGTTCACTTGTGGTGCTGACGCAAATGTACGGCCTGGGGCTGAACGCATTGTCGCAGCGCCTGCTGGCGGCGCTGTTTGTTGTTGGCGCGGTGGTGTCTTATGCAGTGACCGGGCGCCTGGCCCAAATCCATGAAATTATCCGCATCCCACTGCTGGACTACATGGTCATCTTCTTCCTGTATGGCATCTACCTGCTTGTGAGCTGGGTGGCCGGCCAGTTCCAGCAGCCCGCCAGCGCCGCGGCAACGGGTGATTAGGCGTCCACAAATGCCCCTGCAATAACAGCCTCGACAAACACTTCAGGTTGCTTGCCGGGCGGGAATATGTTGCCTTTGTTAGCGGCGATAGCGGCAGCCCGGCAGAGATTAACGCTCAAACCCTCAGGTGAAAGACCCGGGTATTTTCACAGCCACTTCGGCTTGCGCTTTTCGGCGAAAGCACTTGCGCCTTCCTGGGCGTCCTGCGAGTTGATCGCTGCGCGGTAAGTCTGATTGTTGCGCAACACCTGCATCGCATCAGCGATTGGCACGGCCTCAAGTTCCCGAATCAACTCAAGCACGGCAGCGACACTGAGCGGCGCAGCAGCACATATTCTTTCCGCAAGCCGGCGCGCGGCAGGCAACAAATCTTCAGCTGTCACCACCTGATTGACGATGCCCCATGTTTGCGCTTCGGGCGCCGCCATGCGCCGGCTGGCGATCAGCATTTCGCGGGCAATATTTGGCGGCACCATTCGCGGCAGTCGGATGGTGGCATTGTCGGCAATCAAACCAAGACTTACCTCAGGCAGGAAAAACTCGGCGTGCTCAGCGGCCACAATCAGGTCCGCCGCTAATGCAATCTCAAAACCGCCACCGACAGCCATGCCGTTGACCGCAGCAATCACTGGCTTGGGACGGTGCTTCAGTTCACAGATGCCGCCAAAACCGCCTGCGCCATAGTCCGATTCAAAAGCTTCGCCTGCACGCGCCGCGTTCAGGTCCCAGCCGGCACAAAAAAACTTGTTGCCGGCTCCGGTCACGATTGCCACGCGCAAGCTCGAATCGTTCATGAACGCCTCGAACACTGATGACATCTCACGACTCGTCGCCGCATCAATCGCGTTGGCTTTTGGGCGATTGATTGTGATTTCCAAAATCTCGCCATTGGGCACGATCTCAATACTCATTATTGCTCCGCAACCATAAAGGCATCTGCGGCCACTGCAGCATTGGGCGTTACAAGCACCGGGTTTATTTCAATCTCGGCCAGGTTGTTACCAAGCGCCAGGAGTATCACGCTCTGAGTCAGGGCCACGAGCGCATTGATGTCGCCAGCCGGCTGTCCGCGAAACCCCGTCAAAAGCGGAAATATTCGAAGGGATTCGAGCGACCGCCGAATATCCGCGGCGCTCACTGGAGCAAGCAAACAGGCCGTGTCGCGCCAGAGTTCGGTAAAGACGCCGCCTGCGCCAAGCGTGACCAGCCATCCCACCGGGGCATCGCGCCGGACGCTGACCAGAATTTCGGCCACAACATTAGTGATCGTCTGTTCCACAAGACACTCAGTAATTTTTTGGGGCAGCTTCTTGACTGCTGCGCTGAGTTCGTCCGCATTTCTAAGGCCGACGTGGACGGCACCAGACTCGCTCTTATGCGCAAGACCCAGCCCCTTCAATGTAATGGGGTAGCCAATATTTTTTGCTGTCGCGAGAACATCTGCGCACCGGCAGCGCGCCCCTTTTGGCACAGTGACCCCATTTTTCTGCAGCAGAACTTTTGCATCTGCTTCGTCGATCAATTTGGTCTGCACTGGTGCAACCACCGCAGCAGGCTCTGCCCCGGGAGCATTGGCTCCCAGCCACGCAGCCGCATCAAGCGCGGCAAGCGCTTCGTGCAAACCTTGCAGCACTACCAGCTTCGCAGCGCGGGCTGCAGCGCGCACATCAGCAGTCACGCACTCCGGCAGTGTTGCCACCACCACGCCGCGCCTGTTCGTCGCCTGCGCCGCAGCGCCAAGCGCCTGCGCAGCACCAACCCACGCGTCCGATTGCTGGTCGGGCCGCGGCGGGGTGTCAAGCAGCAGCAGCGTTGCATCCTGCGGGCCATTCATCACCTGGGTAAAAGTATTGGCTGTGGCCTCGCGATCACCCCACATGAAGGTGTGATAGTCAAAAGGATTACCCACCGTCACAAGCTCGGTCAGCGTTGCGCTAATGCGTTGGCAGTGTTCGGAAGAAAACGGTTCAAAGCGCAGCGCGGTCTGCTCGCTTAGGTCAGCCATCAGCGACGCTTCACCGCCCGAACACGAAAGTGACACAAGTTTGCTGCCCGTAAGCACACCCCCCTGGTTGAGCAATTTCAGCGCCTCTATCAGTTCTGCGGGTGATTGGACCATCGCCACACCGCATCTCTTAAAAAGCGCCGCGTATGCGCTGCGCCGGCCCGCCAGCGCCGCGGTATGCGACGCGGCGATTAATGCGCCAGCTGCGCTGCGCCCGGTTTGCAATGCCACAATCCGCAGGTTGCGTTGTGCCGCAGTGCCGGCCAGTCGTGCAAACCGCACCGGGTCAACAATCGCTTCGACGAATAATCCAATGGAGGTAACCCGGCTGTCGTCAATGAACACTTCCAGGCAGTCTTCTATTCCCGCGCTTGCCTGATTGCCAACGGTCACCATGTAAGCGAGATTAAGGCCGCGCTGCTGCAATGTTAGGTTGAGCCCCACATTGCCGCTTTGGCTGACAATCGCCGAGCCGCCCGGTTCCGGTTGGCAGCCGTGCTGGTCAGGCCACAGCGCAACACCATCAAGGGCGTTGATGTATCCGTAGCAATTCGGGCCCAGCAACGGCATTGCGCCCGCCGCCTCGACAAGCTGTTGTTGCAGGGCAGCGCCGTCAACACCAGCCTGTGTGCCCGATTCAGCAAAGCCGGACGCGTAACACACAGCCCCGCCCGCGCCAGCCTTAGCCAACTGCGCCACCACATCGATTGTTGCATGGCGATTGACAGCGACGAATGCAACATCCGGGGCGTGCGGCAAGTCCGCAACTGCCCTAAAGCACCGCACGCCGGCAATGGTTTCGCGCGTTGGGTGAATTGGCCACAACCCGCCGCCGAAACCCAAAGTTTGACATTGAACAATCACCCTTTGCGCGGGCCCCGTGCCAAACAACGCAATGGAACGCGGGTGCAGCGTGCGCGCCAGCCGCCGATCAGCCCCCATGGGGACGCAACAGTGCGCGCGAAATAATGTGCCGCTGAATCTCACTCGTGCCGTCCCAGATGCGATCGACCCGCGTGTCACGCCACATGCGCTCAAGTGGCAGTTCGTCCATCAGGCCCATGCCGCCAAAAATCTGGATCGCCTCATCCGTCACAAACTGGCACATCTCACTGGCAAACACCTTGGCCATCGCAACTTCAGTGTCGCTGAAGTTGCCCTGCGCATCGTTGTACGCAGCCCGCAAAGTCAGCAGCTCGGCCGCGTCCAGGCGCATCTGCATGTCAGCCAGCTTGAACGACACACCCTGAAACTTGCCGATTTTTTGGCCGAACTGTTCGCGGGTTGCCGCCCACGCCACCGAAAGCTGCAATGCGCGCCGGGCGCGACCAACACACACTGCAGCCACCTGCAGGCGGGAGGACCCAAGCCACTCGTTGGCAGTATCAAAACCCCGGTGTTCCTCGCCCAGTACATTGCCTGCCGGCACGCGGCAGTTGTCGAAATTAATTATCAGGTTGTGATACCCATTGTTCGAGACACAGTTGTAGCCCTTAACGCGCTCGCAGCCCTTGGAATCAAAATCGACAAGAAACCCGGTGATCTTCTTTTTTACGCCCTTCGCGGTTTGTTCTTCACCACTCGCTGCAAACAGAATCACATAGTCAGCCAGATCGGCGTGGGATATGAAATGTTTGCTGCCATTGATAAGCCAGTCGTCGCCATCACGCGTTGCAGTGCACTTCATTCCCCGCACATCTGAGCCGGCGCCAGGTTCAGACATCGCCAAGCACTCGACGCGCTCACCCCGGATTGTGGGGGTCAGATACTGCTCAATTTGCCGGCCTTTGCACGCCCGCAAAATATTGCTGGGTCGTGCCACAATATATTGCAGCGCATACGCGGTCACCCCAAGTTCCCGGTCCACGAGCGTTGTCTCGAAAGAATTAAGCCCGCCGCCACCAAGTTCAGCCGGCATGTTGCAGGCGTAGATGCCTGCAGCAATTGAACGCTGCTTAATTTGCTTGACCAGATCCGGCGCGACTTCGCCGTCCCGCTCAACTTTTGCCTCGTGTGGCATCAACTCCCGCTCGGTGAACTGCCGCGTCGTGTCGACGATCATTTCCTGTTGCCGGGTTAACGCGAAGTCCATGATTCAACCTCCCGGTTCCTTGTGGATAATTTTCATCGTTCGGCCGACTTCCGGCGGGGTCGCAAGTCGCATATGGCTCAGTCTAATCGCCTTGAGTGCCTTGGCTACCGACTCGGGGATTGGTGCGGCTTTGGCCGCCCGCGAATTGACATGCAACAACATCTGCTCGCAAGTCGCGAGGCGCTCCTGCTTCGCAGCATTGAACATTTCGTGATTAAAGTGCAGCCGCTTAGAGTCGAAATCCAAGACTTGCGTGGTAATGCGCAACTTGTCGTTGAGTGCAGCCTCGCGCTCAAATATAATGTGCGTCTCAACTGTGTAATACGAGTTGCCAGCAGCGCGGTAGTTGTCGTTTATGCCGATGTATTGAAACAAAACATCTGAAGCCCAGCCAAACGCAGTGAGATATGCCGCTTCAGTCATGTGATTGTTGTAGTCAACCCATTCGGCGATAACGCCGCACTGGTACATATCAAGCGGCGCCGGCACCGCAGCGCCATCTGCGAGCGGCGTGACTTGCAGGATCATTGATAGCAACGCCCTGGCCGACAAACCGGCCAGCGCCACCCGGCAGACAGGCTACTCAAGCCACGGCACATACGCACATGTTACCTGATGACCCCGCGCGGGTTGAACTTCACCTTGCGCTACCATCTAATTCCCCATTGTCGCACGGGCAATGCTGGTATTTGTTCGGTATCGAAAGAGATTTCATCCACTCCCCACAGGCCAAGGGCACCACTTTCTTACGGCAGCATTATCAGTCAACACATTCGCTGCAAACGGGCTGCGCCGCAACCACAGCTATCCACGCTCCGCCGTATCTTTCATTTCCACGGGATAGAATCAACAGCGCACTGCCTGACCAAGCCCAGTTTCGGGAGAGGCTCCGCTCTCAAGCAAATTTTGTGCAGCCACTGAGTATGCCCGCCTGCCACCGTCAGTTTTGCCGCCTCGTCGAACTTGAGTACGGGGCCTGACTCGTACACCGCCACTGGAGCAGCCATCTGCTGACCATTCGTCTTCAACGGTGGTGAGCGTGCGGGTGCGATTGCCGGATCTGGAGTTGGCTCACCTGCATGTTTCAGTATCTGCCAGGCCAGCTCCAGCTCTGTAAAGAATCCAACCAAGCGCCCACTTGCACCCGCTCTGCTTGAGCGGAAACTCCACTTAGCTGCGCGCCGGCAACTGCGCCCGTTTTGGCGCTCGCAGCGCCCAAATCGGCTGGCGCTTCACTCCCACCGCTGCTGTACAACGTTAAGTGTGCGACCACAAATAAAAATATACTTTGAGACGGGGAAATATCACTACGAAAAAGCTACCTAACACAGCGCTATCTGCATTTGTATGTCTGGGTTACCTCATTAGTGTAGCTTTTACCCCGCCCCCCCCTCGCGCCAAAATCTGGCCCGCCCAAACTCCCGTAGTCATCACGCAGAGTTTCGGCAGCTTTGGCGCTTATGGCTTCAAGGCGTACCACACCGGTACCGACATAGCACTGCCGTTAAATGCAGATGTATTTGCAATCTGTGATGGCGTGGTTTTCCTCAACAAGACAACCAACACCTATCCGACGGCTTTTGAGAATTACTATAATTCCTTCGTCATCATCAAGCACAACTGCAATGGCGACCAAATTTACGGGTACTATGGCCACGTCTACTCCAGATTTCACGAAGGCTGGAAAGTATCAGCCGGTCAACTCTTCGCGAATGTAATCATGTCCAAGGCGGTCACAGACACAGAGTCGATCACCGGCGTTGACCAGCCGGGCAACAATCACCTTCATTTCGGTGTGGCTCGCTCTTACATCAGAAACCAGTGGGGCTATGCCCCGTCAATGCGCCAAATGATGCTGCTTGGTTGGATCAACCCTATTACCTACTTGAACAAGCTGGACTGATAACCCGGGAAGTTTGCCTCTCTCTGACTGGGCGCAATCGCAAGTCTTTGCTTTACACCCCGGCGGATATAAACGAAACTCTTACTGCAATGCACCACGCTCGGTTGGCCGCCTTCTGGACCGTTGCCGGAGTACTTGGTACGCTGGCGGTGTTTCCTTACGCCCTAGCTCTCAATCCCACATTGATTGCGCAACTGCCAATGCCGTTGCCGGTGCTGGTGGCGGCGCAAACCGCCCAGACCGGCATTCTGCTGCTGCTCTTATGCTGGATTGGCCTGCGCCTCGGGCAACCCCTCGGCCTTGATGCGCCGATTGCACGCGCCATGGTGTACCGGCACAAACTTCCCGCAGTGTCCCGTCGCGCGCTGGCTGGCGCAATGCTAGCCGGCACTGCTGCCGGGCTGCTGCTCTTGGTTCTGGACCGGCTGCTGCAGCCTCTGATGCCGCCAACAATCCAGCCGCTGCCGGCCGGCATTGAACTCTGGAAACGATTGCTGGCTGCTTTCTACGGCGGCATCACCGAGGAAATTTTGCTGCGCCTTTTTGTAATGACGCTGATCGCCTGGGTCATTTGGCGGACCGCGTACAAAGCGCAACTGCCGCCGCATGCAATCGTTTTCCGGGCAGCGATTGTGGCGGCGGCTGTCTTGTTTGGCATTGGGCACCTGCCAGCAGCAGCCGGCATCTGGCCCCTAACTCCGGTTGTAATAGCAAGAACCGTTGCGCTCAACACCCTTGGGGGCATAGTCTTCGGTTACATCTACTGGCAATGGGGCTTGGAACACTGCATGCTAGCCCATTTCTGCGCCGACATTGCGCTGCACGTAGTTGGCGGCAGCTGACATGTACCGCAGCGCCGGCAACCAAACGGGCACGCAAAATTAAAGCGGGCAAGGTTTAATGCCCGTGATGCAACAGCCCAGAAGCCTGCAAATGCCGGGTGCTCCACAGAACAGAGACTGCGCTAAATTTGCAGCGCCCATGAATATTATTAACACCGCGCGCTTGGCTTTGCGCGAGCTGACGCCGGCCGATGCAGCGTTTATGCTCGGCCTGCTAAACGAACCCGCTTTTGTGCGCTTTGTGGGAGACCGTGGGGTGCGCACGCTTGCGCAGGCGCGCGATTACCTGCTGCAGGGGCCAATTAACAGCTACCGCACCCATGGCTTCGGATTGTATCTGGTTGAGCTAAAGCATGCGCCAACGCCACTTGGAATTTGCGGATTGATACAGCGCGACTTTTTGCCGGATGTGGATATTGGCTACGCGTTGCTACCCGAATTTACCGCGCACGGCTACGCGCTTGAGGCAGCGGCCGCTGTGATGGCTTATGCAAAAACCAGCGCCGGACTAAAACGGGTTGTGGCGATCGTCGCCCCGGACAATCAACGCTCGCTTAGTTTGCTGGGGAAACTCGGCTTTGCGTTTGAGCGCATGATCACCCTGCCGGCAGATGGCAGCGAACGCGCGCTGTACTCCGTCAGCATTTAAACCGCAACTGCGGAAGGAATTGCGGCCGCGCAACTTTGTTTTGGCAGCCGCAGTCACGTTTAGCTGTTGAAGTAAACCATCACATTCAGCAAAACCAGTGCCAGCATAAATGAGAGGCCGAACAGCAGCGGAACCCACAGAAACCACCAGCGCACCGACAGCGTGGGAAACTTGCGCCGCAGCACCGCTGCCCACAACAGCGCACAACCACCCATAATAATCAAGGTGGCAACCAACGCCATCAGCACAACCAACCGCACCAGACTTTCCATAATAGCTCTAGTATACAAATTGCCTGTGCCGAAATTTCCCGCCGGCGGGCAGCGCACTTGCGGGCTGGCAGAGTGGGAGATTTAACCATTTGAACCCTTGACGAAACTAGCCGGAGTCCTAAACTATGAGGCGATGCCTAACTATTTTCTGTGCGCAATGCACATTCCCGGCAGCAGCTGGCGGGCGGGCAGCCCGCCGCGCCAAGGCGCTGCCAACTGCCGCCCCGGCAATTCTTTTATGGAGATAACTAATTAGATGAAGATACCCTTTTCCGGAAAGGTCCTGGTATTGGGCTGCGGCTCTGTTTCGCGCTGTTTGCAGCCGCTGCTGCTGCGCCATCTGGCCATTGACCCGGCGCGGCTGACCATCATGGATTTTGAGGATCTGCGCCACCTAATTCCGGACACGCTGGCGGGTGGCGCGCAGTATGTGCAAGCGCGCATCACACGCGAAAACCTGGCCGCAACGCTGGGCGCACATGTGGGGCCCGGCGATCTGCTGATTGACCTCGCGTGGAATATTGACTGCAACACAATTGTGCAGTGGTGCCACGAGCAAAATGTGCTGTACCTCAACACCTCGGTTGAGATGTGGGATCCGTATGAAGATGCGGCCGGTGTGCCGCCCGCAGAGCGCACGCTGTATGTGCGCCACATGGCGCTGCGGCGCCTGCGTGCCGGCTGGGCCGAGCCGGGCGCAACCGCAGTGGTGGAGCACGGCGCCAACCCCGGGCTGGTGAGCCACTGGACCAAGGTGGCGCTGCTGGATATGGCCGCCGCGCTGCTCAGCCAGCGCCGGCCCAAAGAAAAAGCGCGCGCTGCTGCAATCGAACGCGCGCTGGCCGACGAGAACTACGCGCAGCTGGCGATGCAAACCGGCGTGAAAGTAATTCACATCTCCGAGCGCGACACGCAGATCAGCAGCCAGCCGAAGGAGGTTGGCGAGTTTGTAAACACCTGGTCGGTGGCCGGCTTTCACGAGGAAGGCGTGGCGCCGGCCGAGCTGGGCTGGGGCACGCACGAAAAGCTGCTGCCGCCCAACGCCCATGTGCACCAATCCGGCCCGTGCAACCAGATCTGCCTGGCGCAGATGGGCATGAACACCTATGTGCGCTCGTGGGTGCCGCAGGGTGGCGAAATCATCGGCATGGTGGTGCGGCATGGCGAGGCTTTTACCATTTGCGACCACCTGACGGTGTGGAACGCGCAGCAAGCCGGCGCGCTTTACCGCCCCACCGTGCACTACGCCTACATGCCCACCGATGCAGCGCTGGCCTCCCTGCACGAGCTGAAGATGAGCGGCTGCGAACTGCAAGCGCGCCAGCGCATCATGAACGATGAAATCACCAGCGGCATGGACGAGCTGGGTGTGCTGCTGCTGGGCCACGACTTGACCGGCTGGTGGACCGGATCGCAGCTGGACATCCACGCAGCGCGCGCGCTTGTGCCGCATCAGAGCGCCACCACGCTGCAGGTGGCTGCGTCCGTGCTGGGGGCGCTGGTGTGGATGATTCGCAACCCGCGCCGCGGCGTGTGTGTGCCGGACGACCTGCCGCACCGCGATGTGCTGGCGGTGGCCAACCCCTACCTGGGCCCGTGCCCTTCAATACAAACGGACTGGACCCCGCACAAGAATCGCTTCGACCCCTTCGAGCGCTGGAGCAACAAACCGCGCCCGGCGCCGGAAGACGTCTGGCAGTTTGCATCGTTTGTGGCATGGTAAGCCTGCACCGCGAAACACCGGGCGGCGGCCTGCATTGCCATCCGGGCCACAGGCAGGAAAATCCAGCCGGTGCTGCCCGCTTGCCGGCCAGAAATAGTATGGCGCATGCCACGCATGCTGGCGCACTGGCATTCCGGCTAAACTCTGGCACCTCAAGAATAACAAGTGCCGGCCGAAATCTAACCTAGCAGAACCGGCCAGCCCGAGCTGCCATAATCTGCCCGTCTGGAGGTAATAACATGCACCAGTTTCCACCCGAGCCGCAAGAGCCTGACGATGAGCCGTTGGACGACCTGGACGCTGCCGACGAGGATTACGAAAGAGAAGAGCCAACCGCGAACGACCCCGATACATGGGTGGAGTTTCTGGGTGCTGCTGACGACACAGGCGATGAGGACGCGCTGCACGGCGTAAAGCCGCGGCCCAAGCCCAAAAAAGCAAAGCTAGCGCCCGCAAAGAAGCCCGCAGCAAAAAAGAAGAACGCTGCGCCCAAGCGCAAGCCCGCGCGCAAAGTTAAACCAGCTAGCAAGAAGAAAGCTGCCCCGAAGCCCACGGCGAAGGCAAAGCCTGCCAAAAGAAAAGGGTTGTTCAGAAACGCAAAGCGGCGGCGAAAATTAAAGTGCCCAAGCGCAAGCCGGTAAGCAAGGCCAAACCGGCTCGCAAGCAGAAGGCCGTGCCCAAGCGCAAGCCAACGCGCCGTCGTTAATCCGGTGGCTCTTGTGCTGCGCTGGCGCAAATTCTGCGCCTGCACTCTGCACCGCACACCTCACCGTTACTGATAGCCTGCAGCCTTAACTGCAGGCTACTCCATTCACCAGCCCGGCCACGCCAACGGCTCGCGAAACTCCGGCCGCCAAAACGGCATGCGCAAGTGGTCTACAATTGCCGCAGCGCAATGCCAGCCTCTGCATCAACTAGGATCTGCACCAGCCAACATCTGCTGCCACAGCAGCTGCAATGAAACCTGCACCCTTTGTTTATCACGCGCCCACCTCGCTTGGCGCAGCACTAATGCTTAAAGCCGAGCACGGCGACGAGGCAAAGTTCTTAGCCGGCGGACAAAGCCTGATCCCGGCAATGAATTTCCGGATCGCAAATCCGGCCCTGCTGGTGGATGTGAACAAACTTGCCGCGCTGGATTACATACATGTGGTGGCTGGCGAATTGCGGATTGGCGCTCTCACGCGCGTGCAGCGCTTGGAGCATGATCCGCTGGTGCGCGCGCACTGGCCGCTGCTGCCGGAAACCGTGCCACACATTGCGCACCCGCAAATCCGAAACCGCAGCACGGTGGGCGGCTCGCTGGCACATGCCGATCCGGCCGCTGAGCTGCCGGTAATTCTCACGGCACTTGGCGGGCGCCTGCGGCTGCAGTCGTCCACCGGCGAACGCTGGGTGGGCGCGGATGACTTTTTTGTGTCGCTGTTTACCACTGCGATTGCAACAGACGAGATGCTGGTGGAGGTGGCTATACCGGCAGCACCCGCGCGCACCGGCACGGCCTTCATGGAAGTTGCGCGCCGCCACGGCGACTACGCGATGCTGGGGGTGGCGGTTGTTGTGACGCTGGACGCCGCCGGCGCGTGCAGCGCAGCGCGGCTCATTTTTCTGAACGCTGGCGACCGGCCGATGAATGCGCAGCGCGCCGCCGCAGCGCTGCTCGGCCAGCTGCCCGGCAGCGCTGCAATTGAAGCGGCAGCAAGCAGCGCCACAGAAGAGCTGGAGCCGATGGGCAGCGTACATGCGACGCCTGCCTACCAGCGCCATTTGGCGCGCGTACTCGCGCGCCGCGCACTGCGGCTTGCTGTGCAACGCGCAAATTGAAAATGTGCAGCTTGCACTGGGCATACCGCAATCGCATCGCCCGCACCCATCATGCAGCGTGAAACCATGCCGGAAACGCATTTGATTCAAACCACTGTAAATGGCCAGGCCTACGAACGCCACACAGAAGCGCGCCAGCTGCTCAGCGATTTTTTGCGGCATGACCTTGGGCTGAGCGGCCTGCATGTGGGCTGTGAGCAGGGCGCGTGCGGCGCATGCACCATCTTGTTTGACGGCCAGCCAGTGCGCGCGTGCCTGATGCTGGCGGTGCAGGCTGACGGCCATGCGCTGCTCACAGTCGAGAGCCTCGGCACGCCAGACAAACTAAACGTGCTGCAATCCGCATTCTGGGAAAAGCACGGCCTGCAGTGTGGCTATTGCACGGCCGGCATCTTGATGACACTGACGGCATTTCTGCAGGACAACCCAACGCCCACCGAGCATGCAGTGCGCACTGCGCTCTCCGGCAATTTGTGCCGCTGCACCGGCTACCAGAACATTGTTGCCGCGGCGCTGCTGGCTGCGGAACAAATGCAGCCCGTAGATTCAACGCCACAACCGTGAATCTGCCCGCCAGCCTGCCCGCACTGGCTGATTGCCTGCGGTCCGGCGCGCTGCCGCTGCCCGAATACATTGCGCAGCTGGCAGCGCGGTTTGCTGCCCGCGAACCAGATGTGCACGCGTTCATGCCAGAGCCCGGGCGCTTTGAGCGCTTGCTGCACGCCGCCCAACAGCTGCAAGCCCGCTTTCCAAATCCGGCCGCGCGACCCGCACTGTTTGGCGTGGCCATGGGGATCAAAGACATTTTTCATGTGGACGGGTTTGCGACAACCGGCGGCAGCCGGCTGCCTGTGGAAGTGTTGCGCGGCACAGAAGCACCCAGCGTGACGCGCCTGAAACAGGCGGGCGCGCTCGTGCTTGGCAAAACAGTGTCCACCGAGTTTGCATATTTTGGGCCGGGCGCCACCTGCAACCCGCACAGCCCCGCCGGCCAGCCGCACACGCCCGGCGGTTCCAGCAGCGGTTCGGCTGCGGCCGTTGCCGCCGGCCTCGCACCACTCACGCTCGGCACCCAAACCATCGGCTCCATCGTGCGCCCCGCGGCATACTGCGGAGTAGTTGGCTTTAAGCCCAGCTACGATCGCATCCCGCGTGCGGGCGTAATTGCACTCGCGCCATCGCTCGATCATGTGGGTGTATTTGCAGCTGATCTTGCTGGGGTGCAGCTTGCAGCCAGCCTGCTGGCTAACAGTTGGAACACAAAACCTGCGGTGGCGCACAAGCCGGTGTTTGGAATTCCCGAAGGGCCGTATTTGGAACGCGCCGCGCCGAACATGCTGGCGCACTTCCGCGCAACTGCCCAAAAACTGGCAGACTGCCGGTTGTGAGCTGAAACACGTCAACGTGATGCAGGATTTTGCAGCGCTGCGCGAGCGGCACTACCTCATCACCGCTGCCGAAGCCGCGCGTGTGCATGCCAGCTGGTTTGCACAATACCGCGACCTGTACCATTTTAAAACTGTCGAGCTGCTTAAGCGCGGCGCGGAGATTACCGATGCACAATTGTCCCAAGCACTGGCAAGCTGTAGCGCCTTGCGCACAGAGTTGGCACAAGTGACGGAGCGCGAACAAATTGATGTGTGGCTTTCGCCGGCCGCCCAGGGACCGGCGCCGGCCGGCTTGGACAGCACTGGCGATCCGGTGATGAATCTACCTTGGACCCATGCGGGCTTGCCGGTGCTGAGCCTGCCGTCTGGAACGATTAATGGTCTGCCAGTGGGCTTACAGCTTACGGGCGGCTGGCAGGCAGACGAGCTGCTGCTAAAGCACGCCGTGGCGGTTGAAAAAATAATCTGATGCAGGCGCATGCCCTGAAACCAGCGCCCGCCTTTCCGGCTTACGGCCACTGCGCGCGCCATGCTTGCTTGTGGCGCATGCCCGCATGAACATTCAAAGCGAAATTCGCAAGGGCAGCTACTTTGACTCAGTGGTGCTGATGCAATTGCAGCGTGAGCTGCTGCTGCTGCCGGGCGTGCATGATGCCGGCGTGGTGATGGCCACGCCTGCCAATTGCGCGCTGCTGCAGCAAAGCGGCCTGCTCACCGAAAGTGCGCGCAGTGCGGCAGCGGATGACACCCTGATTGTGGTGAAAGCCGAGAGTGAGAGTGCGGCGCTGCAGGCGCTGGCACAGGTGGACAGCCTGCTCAACCGCAAGCGCGCAGCAGTTGACGCGGAGTTTCGCCCGCGCAGCCTGGAAGCTGCTGCGCGCCAGCTGCCCGCAGCCGGCTGGGTGTTGATCTCGGTGCCCGGCCGGTTTGCAGCGGGTGTGGCCCGCGCAGCGCTCAAGCTGCGCAAGCATATATTTTTGTACAGCGACAATGTGGCGCTGGAAGATGAGATTGAGCTGAAGCAGACGGCGCGTGCGCAGGGACTGCTGCTGCTGGGCCCGGACTGTGGCACTGCCATCATCAATGGCATTGGGCTGGGCTTTGCCAACCGCGTGCGGCGCGGCGCGGTGGGCATTGTGGGTGCTTCCGGCACCGGGCTGCAAACGGTGGCGAGCCGCGTTCACCAGCTGGGAGCAGGCGTCTCGCACGCGTTGGGCACCGGCGGCCGTGACCTGCATACTGCTGTCGGTGCAATTACAGCCCACCAAGCGCTGCACCTGCTGGCGCGTGATCCCGCCACTCAGGTGATTGTGCTGATCTCCAAGCCACCCGCGCCCGAAGTTGCGGCGCAGCTGCTTTCTGCCGCGCAGGCCTGTGGCAAACCGGTTGTGGTCGACTTCATTGGCTACCCCGCGCCAGCGCGGCAGCTGGGCAACCTGCACTTTGCCACGTCGCTTAATGAGGCAGCCGAGCTGGCCGTTAGCCAGCTGGCCGGCAGCAGTCAGCCGGCGCAGCAACCTGGTAGTGCGCTAACCGGCATGTGGCTGCGCGGCCTGTTCTCCGGTGGCACGCTTGCCTATGAAGCCATGCTTGTGCTGCAAACAACGCTGCACCCGCTCTTCTCCAATGCGCCGGTGCACAAAAGCCAGCAGCTGGCGGATGCATTGCACAGCCAGGCGCACACGCTGCTGGATCTGGGCGGCGATGAATTTACCGTGGGACGCCTGCATCCGTTGCTGGACAATGACCTGCGGCTGCGGCGCATCCGACAGGAAGCCGCAGACCCGCAGGTGGGCATGATATTGCTGGACGTGGTACTGGGCGAAGGCGTGCACGCGGACCCGGCTGCGGAACTGGCGCCCGTGATTGCCGCAAGCCGGCGCACCGGCCTGGAGTTTGTGGTGATGCTGATCGGCACCGATGAAGATCCGCAGGACATGCAGTCACAGAAAGAACGCCTTGAAACAGCGGGGTGCCGGCTGTTTACCAATCCCAGTGCAGCGCTGGCTTATGTGTGCAGCCGCTTCGGCGCCGCAGCCGCCACTGCTTTTGCACCGGTGGAGCTCACCGCCCTGACCCAGCCCATGGCAGCGTTGAACGCCGGCGTTGAAACTTTTTACACCAGCATGGTCGCGCAGGGTGCCCAGTGTTTGCAGCTGGACTGGCGCCCGCCGGCAGCCGGCAACGACAAGCTGGCGGATATTTTGGCGAAGATGAACAAGCGTTAGCAGCATGCCAGCAAAACTTTTGGCGGCAGCCAATCTCAAGGCGCACCGGGTGCAAGCGCACTTGTAAGCCAGAATGACAGGAGCAAGCATGGATATTGAACAGGCCAATCAATCTGCTGTCACGCGCATGATCGAGGCGCGGCCGATGCTGACCGGGGTGGCTGCCGCGCGCGATGTGATCCCGGGCATGCACAGCAATCTGCTGCTGCACGCCGGCCCGCCGATTGCCTGGGCGCGCATGTCCGGCCCGCTGCGCGGCGCCATGATTGGCGCCATGCTGTTTGAGCAGCTGGCGCACACTGAAGCCGCGGCCATCGCGCTTGCTGAAAGCGGCGGCGTGCAGTTTGAGCCGTGCCACGAACACAACACAGTCGGGCCGATGGCGGGCGTTACTTCCGCATCGATGCTGGTGTATGTGGTGGAAAACAAAGCGGGCACAGGCAGCACTAACACCGC
Source organism: Anaerolineaceae bacterium (assembly GCA_003569365.1). Taxonomy (GTDB): domain Bacteria; phylum Chloroflexota; class Anaerolineae; order Anaerolineales; family UBA11657; genus BD1. The sequence continues at coordinate 15,645 of BGOS01000014.1, read as the reverse complement.
ATATTCCAACTTGAATGAGGGCTACGGCAAGGTGCTGCGCTACGGCGCCTACAGTGCCGAGGTGCTCACGCGCCTGCGCTGGATGAACACTGTGCTCGGCCCCACTGTGGGCGCAGCGCTCGCGCGCAGCGACGGCATTGATTTGCGCGCCCTGATTGCCGAGGCACTGCACATGGGGGACGAAGGCCACAACCGCAACAAGGCCGGCTCGCTGCTGTTCTTGAAGGCGCTGGCGCCGCTGATAGCGCAAGGCAATGGCGCTGCAGATGGCCAATCGGAAGTGCTCAAGTTTTTGGGGGACAATGCACTCAGTGTGCTGAACCCGGTGATGGCGGCCTGCAAAGCAATGACAGATGCGGCGCACGGCGTTGAAGGCAGCACGCTGGTGACCGCCATGGCCCGCAACGGCACAGACTTTGGCATCCGCATCAGCGGCCTGCCCGGCCAGTGGTTCACTGCGCCGGCGGAAATTCCGGTGGGCTTGTTCTTCTCCGGGTTTTCACAAGCAGACGCCAACCCCGATATTGGCGACAGTGCCATCACGGAAACGGCTGGCATTGGCGGCTTTGCAATGGCAGCAGCGCCGGCGATTGTGACTTTTGTAGGCGGCACACCGCGCGATGCCCTCAATGCCACGCTGGAGATGTATGAAATCACCACCACCGAACACAAGCACTTTACAATGCCCGCGCTGGATTTTCGCGGCACGCCCACGGGCATAGACATTCGCAAGGTGGTGGAACTGGGCATCGCGCCGCGCATCAACACTGGCATCGCGCACAAGAACGCCGGCGTTGGGCAGGTTGGCGCCGGGCTGGTGCGGCCGCCGATGGTAATCTTTGAGCAGGCGCTCTTGGCATACGCAGAGAAGTACGGTCTGTAGCAAAGCTTTAATGGGCCAACCACCCGCAAGCACGCAGCATGGTTCGGCTACACTTGCGGGTAGCCTGCCGATTGTTACTGCACCATAATCCCAAGGTACCCGACATTCCCCACAGGAGTCTTTCATGAAAATCTACGACCTTTCCCAGCCGCTCAACCAGGATTGTTCCTTTTGGCCGTTCTATCCGCCGTTTGAGGTCAAGTACATTAAGCGCAAGGCCGAGCATGGCGTCAATGCACAATACATCATGACCTCCAACCATATGGGCACCCACTTGGATGCACCACGCCATTTTGTGACGCACGGCCGCACCATCGACCAAATCCCGGTGGAGTGGATGTGGGGCCCGGGCGTGATTGTGGATGTAAGCGACATCTGCGACGATCTGGCGCTCTTCACGCCCAAGGACTTGGAAGCCCGCGCAGACATCCGCGAGGGCGATATTCTTTTCATTCACACCGGCTGGCACAAGTACTCTTTCCTTAGCCCGGAAGGTGACGAAGAGCGCTACATTCAGCGCCACCCCGGGCCGCACTTCAGCATCTGTGATTGGCTGCTGAAGAAGAAGATTCATATCTGGGGTGTCGATATGATTTCCACCGACCATCCCATGAATCTGCCCATCGGCCGCTTTCTGGGCCGTGGCGGCCTGGAGCACTGGCAAAAAGTGCGCGCCAAGAGCGAGGCAAAATTTGGCAAGAAAAACATGGGTACGCTGTTCCCGGACTCGGCTTACCAGCTTACCCACAACGCACTCTTCCCGCATGACTGCATGCACGTGGAGAACTTGGGCGGCGACATCAGCCGGCCGGAACTGCACAACAAGCGCATCACGCTGGGCGCGTTCCCGTGGAACTTCAAAGGCGGCGAGGCTGCTTTCTGCCGCGCCGTAGCCTGGCTGGATGAAGATGCCAAGCCTGCCGCCCGCGCTGCCAAAAGCAAGCCGGCTGCCCGCAAGCGTGGCAAATAAGCAGCGCGTTGGCAGTTATGCAGCGCGTTGAAAACTTACTGAACCTGTAACTGCTGCCGGTAAAGTCTGCTTTATGGCCACCCGCTACTTTGGCGCGCCCGTTACCCGCAATGAAGACCCGCGCCTGCTTGCTGGGCAGGCGCTGTTTGTGGATGATGTGGAGCTGCCCGGCCTGCTGCATGCGGCGTTCTACCGCAGCCCGTACGCGCACGCGCGCATCAAACATGTGGATGTTACGCGGGCGCTGGCGCGGCCTGGTGTGATTGCGGCCTACACCGCTGCCGACCTTGGAGATTACTGGCAGCCCGGCCCGCTGCTGGTGCCGCCGCCGCCGGTTCCGGGCATCGTCTTCAATGCCCGCACACAGGTGCCGCTGGCAAAAGACAAAGTGCGCCACGCGGGCGAGGCGATTGTGCTTGTCATTGCAGAGAGCCGCTATATTGCCGAAGATGCAATGGCTGATATCGAAGTGGATTTTGAACCGCTGCCAGCCGTGGTGGATTTGGAGCAGGCGCTCGCACCAGACGCGGCACTGGTGCATGCAGACGTTGGCTCAAACGTGGCGGCGCATGTCATCCAGCGCAAGGGCGAGTATGCCGCGGCCAAGCAGCATGCGCACCTGGTGCTGAAGCGCCGCTTTCTCTACGATCACGGTGCGTCGGCACCGATCGAGACGCGCGGCGTGGTTGCGCACTGGGATGCGCGCGCAGCCAAGCTGAGCGTGTGGGACACCACGCAGGCACCGGTGGTAATTCGCAACGGACTGGCCGCCATGCTGGGCCTGAGCGAGAAACAAGTGCGCGTGATTGCGCCGTTCATTGGCGGCGGCTTCGGCCCCAAGATCATGATGTTCTATCCGGAAGAAGTGCTGGTGCCGTGGGCTGCGCTGCAGCTCAACCGCCCCGTGAAATGGATTGAAGACCGCGCTGAGCATTTCTATGCCACCACCAACGAGCGCAACCAGGTGCACGACGCCGAAATCGCAGTCAGCAAAGATGGCCGCATCATTGGTGTGCACGATGTCTTTTTGCATGACACCGGCGCCTACGACCCGTACGGTCTGACGGTGCCTCTCAACAGCCAGTGCACGCTGCTGGGCGTCTACCACGTGCCCCACTATTACAGCGAGTTCACCGCCGTCTTCACCACCAAAACCATCGTTACGCCGTACCGCGGCGCCGGCCGCCAGCATGGCGTGTTTGTAATGGAACGCCTGCTGGATCTTGCCGCCGCGGCCCTTGGCATGGATGGCAATGAAATCCGCCGCCGCAACTTCATCGCGCCGGACGCATTTCCGTACAACAATGAAATCATTTACCAGGACTTTGCGCCGCTGGTGTACGACAGCGGCAACTACGCACCGATTCTTGAAAAGGCATTGGAGCTGATCGGGTACCAGAATTTTGTTACTGAAGTGCAGCCGGCAGCGCGGGCTGCGGGCCGGCAGCTTGGCATTGGTGTGGTGTGCTATGTGGAAGGCACCGGTATCGGCCCGTACGAGGGTGCGCGCGTACAAGTGCAAGCCAGCGGCAAGGTAAGCGTGGCGACCGGCATTGGCACTCAGGGGCAGGGGCACTTCACCAGCCTGGCACAATTGGCAGCCGATCAAGTGGGTGTGGATGTGCGCGATGTGGAGGTGGTAACCGGCGACACCGACCAGTTCTACTGGGGGGCTGGCACATTTGCCAGCCGCGGCGCAGTGGTGGCCGGCAATGCCGTCAACGAAGCTGCGAAAGATGTCAGGCGCAAGATTCTGAAACTGGCCGGTGAAATTTTTGAGTGCGCTGAGGATGATTTGGAAATTGCGGATGGTGCAGTGCACGTGCGCGGCGTGCCGGCCAACAGCATCAAGCTTGGCACGCTGGCACAGCGCGCGAACCCGCTGCGTGGTGCCGTAAAGCCAGGCACAGAACCGGGCTTGGAATCCACCAACTACTTCGGCCCGGAGCGCGGCGCCACTGCCAGCGGCGCGCATGCCATGATTTTAGAGGTGGACCCGGAAACAATGCTGGTGGAAGTGCAGAAATATGTGGTGGTGCATGATTGCGGCGAGGTGATCAATCCGCTAATTCTGGAAGCGCAGGTGGTGGGCGGCGTGGCGCAGGGCATTGGCAATGCTTTCTATGAGCAGTTGATCTACGACGAAAACGGGCAGCTGGTGAACGGCTCCTTCATTGACTACCTGCTGCCAACTGCGCTGGATGTGCCGGCGGTCACGGTCGCGCATCAGGTGACGCCGTCGCCGCTAAACCCGCTTGGCGTAAAAGGCGCCGGTGAAGCGGGCGCAATTCCGGTTGGTGCGCTGTTTGCGCAGGCAGTGGAAAATGCACTGGCTGGCACCGGCCTCGAAGTGCTGGAGATTCCGCTTAGCCCCAACCGCTTGTGGGAATTAGTGGAAGCCGCCAAGAACCGCTAGTGCCAGTCGCTGGCTGCCCGCGGCAGACAAGCTGCACCCGCTGCTGGCCGCCACAAGTTCGCCTTCGGCTCTCAAGCATCGCCCACCAATGATTCTCATCACTGGCGCCACCGGCAAGACGGGCCAGGCCGTAATTGCCGCGCTCGCTGCGCGCGGCAGCCACAAGCTGCGCGCATTAGTCCAACCCGCCCGGCAAAGCAGCGCTGCAGCGCAACAAATTGCCACCCAGGCACAAATTATGATCGGCGATCTGCTGGATGTGGATTCGCTGGCTGCCGCTTGCAGCGGAGTACAGGCGCTGTATCACATCTGCCCGAACATGCATCCGCAGGAAGTTGCGATTGGCCGCCATGTTATCGCAGCCGCCCGCGCCGCGCGCGTCCCCCATTTTGTTTATCATTCCGTGCTGCACCCGCAGGTGGAAATGATGCCGCACCACTGGAACAAACTGCGCGTGGAAGAAATGCTGTGCGCGGCGCAGCTGGCGTTCACAATTTTGCAGCCCTGTGCCTACATGCAAAATCTTCTGACGGACTGGCACGCAATTACAGGGCGCGGCGTGCACAGTGTGCCGTATCCGCCAGAAACGCGGCTGAGCTTGATTGATCTTGCTGATTTGGCAGCAGTAGCTGCCAAAGTGCTAACAGAGCCCGGCCACTTCGGCGCTACATACGAGCTGTGCGGCACACCCGGCCTGACGCAGACGCAGCTGGCCGAGTTGCTCAGCCGGCAACTGAAGCAGCCGGTGCGCATAGAAGTGGTATCACTAAACGATTGGGCGGCAGCGGCCAGCACACGCGGCTTGAATGACTACGCCCTGGCCTCGCTGCTGGCAATGTTCCGGTACTATGCACTGCACGGTCTCAGCGGCAGCCCCAATGTGCTGCGCTGGTTGTTGGCACGCGAACCCACAACCTTGGCGGCGTTTGTGCAGCGCAATACGGTTGCAGCGCGCCGGGCTGCCAAACCACACTCGGCGCCATGATTTGCATTAATGCGATCACCATCACGCCTGCTGCCCAACAGTGGCTGGCAGGCACCACACACGCGCGCCTGCTAAATGTGTTTGAACATGCCTGCAATCTGGTTAACCAAAACGGCGCCATCATGGCACTGGCAACACAATTACTCCCGCGGGCACCGTTCGCCCTGCAAATCGAAGCCGCCGATTTTCACGGGCTGAAAGCTGCTGACGCCGTCCACGTTTTGGGCTCCGAGCTATATCTGGGGCAATGGCACATCCTCACCGCATCAGCACAGTTATGGAATCCGGTGCCGGACTGGGCCACCGTGCGCCGCGCACTTACAACCAATCCGGATCTGTTCAACTCACTTTCTCAGCAGGCACTTGCCTCCTGTCCGCCCGAAAGCCTGATGGAACTTTACAGCGCGCCCGGGTCAAATCCAGTACTAAAACAGTCCGCACTTGGTGCTGCCGCCTTGGTGAACGGAGTGCGGACACGCACACTCGATCTAGCGATTGATGGCGCGCTCCAACTGGCCGGCCTCGGCCAGGGCTTGACGCCGAGTGGCGATGACTTCATCATCGGTGTGATGTTAGCCGCCTGGGCCGGCTTGTACGGCGCCGCCGCGGAGGAATTCTGCGTTGCGCTGGCTCATGCCGCTGCGCCCCGAACCACCTCACTCTCTGCAGCCTTTCTGCACGCCACAGCCCGCGGAGAAGCCATGTCCGCATGGCATACACTGTTTGCGGCACTGGCCTGCCCGGACAATCTTCCGGCTGCACTGGGCGCAGTGCTAAAAATTGGGCACACATCCGGTGCAGATGCACTCGCAGGCTTCATTGCAAGCTGCTATTGGAAAGACATTAGGATTTCACAACAACTTGAAGCCACAAATTGCTGAAGTCGCGAACCAAGGGGCGCGGCGCCTGAAGCAAACGCCTGCGCCCAAGTAAAGCCGGCACAGTTTGACAACAGCCAGCACTTCTAGTACAGTAGGCGTCGATAAGTAATTGCAATCCTGATCTTTTAGCATGCTGTGGAGGCCGTAATTAATTCGGATCACCTGCATACAGTTTATGGTGCGCGCTGTGCACCCGGGTAAATGCCAAAAGCCGCTGGGGCAGATGCGCCCAGCTTGCGGCACCCAACCGGGCTGCCGCCGCAGCTTGGCAGATTTGCAATTGCCATTCGCGCCAGGTGTGCTTTGGCACCGCCCCATCGCCCGTCCGCTCCTGCAAACGGGTGCAAGCCGGAACCCGGCCAAGCCCGCAGCACAGACCACAAGTTAGAGAGATGCTCAACACTCTGTGGATTGTTAACCCCGCCATGGGCTGGGCCCAGGCCCACAGCTCCGTCTCAACTTCCAGAGCAAGTGCTCCCTGATGAATGCGAGCGCTCATACCATCCCGCAACCCACCGTGAACGCTGCTTTCGCAGTGAACACTTTGAATTGGTGTTTATGCACGTAAATTAAAACCACCCCCAAGTTTTAGCTGGCTGTGAATTGTTTTTTATTTTAATACTGGAGATTTCTAAATCATGACTACAACCAAGGCAATGGGCTACCTGCCCAACGACACGCCGCCGATGGGACAGTTGGTATTGCTGTCGCTGCAGCATGTCCTCACCATGTTTCCCGCAACGGTTTTGGTGGCGCTGCTGACTGGCTTCCACGTAAGTACGGTTCTGCTGGCTTCCGGCATTTCCACAATCGTGGCGCTGGTGCTCTCGCGCAACCAAATTGGCAAATTTATCCCGCTCTACTACGGTTCCAGCTTCGCGTACATTGCAGCGTACATGTCCATCAGTCAGGCCAAGTTTGGCGTGCCAGCCAGCAATGAGCTGATCAGCACAATGCAAGCGGGAATTGTCGTAACAGGCATCCTCAATATCATTGTCGGCTTCATCATCCGCGCGCTGGGCAAGGATGTAATTGACAGATTTCTGCCGCCAATTGTGACCGGCTCAGTCGCCGCCATCATTGGATTTGGACTGGGCTTTTCAGCCTTGGGTATGGCCGGCGGCAACTGGGCCGTGTCTATACTGACCCTGATCGTTACGATTCTTTGTTCGGTATACCTGCAGAACCGCGGCTTCATTGGCATGCTGCCGATTTTGCTGGGTGGGTTATTCGGTTACCTGATTTCGATACCCCTCGGACTGGTGGATCTTTCGGGCGTCGCATCTGCCGGATTGCTGGCGATGCCTAACATCACCTTTCCCTCGTTTAGCGGACCTTTAGTGGCCACGGCAGTTTTTTCTATTTCGATCATGGCAATTGCCACCATTCCGGAATCGACGGCGCACCTTTATCAGGTGAGCCTGTATGTGGACCGGCTGGCAGCAGAAAAAGGTGAGGCGCCGTACAAGCTGGATGAGGCGATCGGGTTTAATCTGATCCTTGATGGCATCGGAGATTTCCTAAACGGCCTGATCGGTGCAACTGCAGGCACCAACTACGGCGAGAACAACTCACTGATGGCCATCACGCGCAACTACTCCGGCCCGGCACTGATCGGTGCCGGTGTAATCGCAATCCTGCTGGCCTTCATCGGGAAGTTTGAGGCACTGGTAGCCAGCATCCCGGTGGCAGTCAGCGGCGGGCTCGCCATTTACCTGTTTGGTGTGATTGGCATGCAGGGCATCGCACTAATGCAAGAGAAGAAGGTCAGCATGTTCGACCCCAAGAATCTTGCCATTGGCGCCACGATCATGGTCGTCGGTATCGGTGGCAACATCGGCTATCCGGGCGGCTTCCTGCCGATCCCCATTCTGCAGGGAATCTTTCCGCAGGGACTGCCGGCCATCGCCACCGCAGCCGTGCTCGGCATCCTGATCAATCTGGTGTTCGTCCTGGTGAAACCACCCGCAGTCGATTAAGATTTTTTACGCCTTGGAAGGGATCAGAGCAGCACCTGATCCCTTCTCTCATTCTGAGCTTGTGCAAACGGTGGCGCGGTGCCCGCACCGGATTGGGCTTACACACAGGCAGCCCGGTTTTCTGCCGGCTGCAAGCCTCGGGTTGACCATCGAACTAATGGCGATCAACTCTAAGTCAATGCGTAATCCGCAATGTGCGCACCCCAAAGTGTAAAAGGATGCCTTGATGTCCAGTAAATATGAAATTGTGATTCGCCGTGCACGCTTGCGCAGAAATCCGGAAGCGCTGGTGGATATTGGCATAAGCGGCGGAAAGATCACGGCAATTGAAGCGCAGCTCAACGCTGGCAGCGCAGCCGATCTGGATGCACAGGCCGGCTTGGTGAGCGAGTCATTTGTGAACCCGCATCTGCACCTGTGCAAGGTGTACACACGCGAGATGCTGGACGACCAGCTGCTCACCGGCTATCACGCCGCGGGCATGGGCAAGGCAATGACCACCATTGAGCTGGCGGCAAACGTGAAGCAGCAGTACAACGAAGCCTGGATCATAAAAAATGTGCGCCGGGCCGTGGCACTTGCGGCAGTGCATGGAAACACGCACATCCGGGCATTTGCAGATGTGGATAACAAAGCACGGCTTGAAGGCGTGCGGGCGCTGATCCGGGCCCGCGAGGAATTCAAAGGCATCGTTGCAATTCAGGTGTGTGCATTTGCGCAGGACGGGCTGGTGCGCGAACCCGGCGCAAACGAACTAATGCACCAGGCTATGGAGGCCGGCGCGGATGTGGTTGGTGGAATACCATGGATTGAATACACCGAAGCTGACCAGCAACAGCATGTGCGCGAGGTGTTTGACCTTGCCCAGAAATTTAACAAAGATGTATCCATGCTGGTGGACGATGCCGGCGATCCTGGTTTGCGATCGGTGGAGACACTGGCGGTCGAGGCAATTCGGCGCGGCTGGCAGGGGCGCACTCTGGCCCACCACGCCCGGGCAATGGCGCTTTACCCCCAGCCCTACTTTCAAAAACTGGCTGCGCTATTGAAGCGCGCGGACATGGCAGTAGTGAGCGACCCGCACACCGGGCCGCTGCATGCACGGGTAAAGGAACTGCTGCAAGAGGGCGTGAACGTGTGCCTGGGGCAGGATGACATCTCAGATGCGTATTACCCGTTCGGGCGCAATAACATGCTGGAGGTGGCGTTTTTGGCATCGCACCTGCTCTGGATGACGACCAGGCAGGAGATTGAGACGCTGTACGATATGGTCACAACGCAAGCAGCGCGCGCGATGAATGTGCCAGGGCACACGTTAGTAGCGGGCGCGACCGCAAATTTGGTGGTCTTGGAAGCGCCAAATGTGATCGAAGCAATGCGCGACCACGCACCGCCGCGCTATGTAATCAGCCATGGAAAACTTGTTGACCGCACAATGATGGAGGCGCTGGCGCGCACCCGCGAATGGGCGCCGGCCTGACTTTGACTGCCCGTAGAGCACTCGCTGGTTTGCAAGCGTTCGGCTGTGGCAACTGCACACGCAGCCCGAGGGTATCCCAGCTCTCGCAGCAATAGCCCAGCCGCGCCGCTGCCGGTCAACATCAGGGGTGCGGTTGGGAGCGCTAACTCACTCCAGTGCGGAGCTGCTATGGCCGGCTCTCACACTTCGCCGTGCAGCATTCCCAGCAGCCGGTCGAGCACGCGCGCACCATCCGCACGCAAGGCATTGTGCTCGTATTCGTTGGTAACCCAAACTTTGCAGCCTTGAATTAGACCGGCCGTTTGCTCGGCAAACGCCCGTTCCACATACATGTCATCCCAGTAGATGGTGGCCGCGACCGGCACCGTGTTGGCCTGCAGCACTTTGCGGTCATACAGCTCCGGCCACGCTGCAAATTCAGCCAGCAGCTGGGCAGCCGCCTTCAGGGGCTGCAGCGCCGGGTGCGCGTCGAAATCCCACGGGTAGAACATCTCACCAGTGAAAAGCACCTGCTCATTTTTTGCTGCATCAAACTGCGGATATTCAGCAAGCAGCCGGTGCGCTGACCAGTTTGAGGCGTTGTGCCCGGTATAGCACGCCTCTTGCAGCATGATGTAGATGGGATTGGTGCCGTAGATTGATTGCGCCTCCATTGCATGCAGCAGGCCGTGGCTGATCTCGCGGCCATGCGCACCATCCACGAACGCCGTCTCCAGCATGTAGTGCACCACCTCAAACCCGCTGCTGGCGCCAAAATTTTTTCCGAGGCTTTGCAGATGCTGCACGGTGAAACGATTCCCGGCTGGAAAGCGCACGTCGTGCGCTGCCAAATGGTCGGCAATTTCCCGCGCGCGCACAGCATCGCCGGGGTAGCGCGCGTAGTACTGCCGGTTCTTGCCCAGCACGCGCAGGTAGGTGGCGCGGTAGACGTCATCGGCGGTTTGGTTAATGGGCGGCAAACCGCCGGTGATGATGCACTCGCGCAGGCCCTCCGGCGCAAACGACAGATACGTAGCAGTGCAGAAGCCGCCGTAACTCTGGCCGAGTGTCGACCACTTATCCTTTCCCGCCAGCTGTAAGCGGATCAGCTCGGCATCGCGCACAATCGAGTCAGCGCGAAAGTGCTTGAGGTAGTCGGCTTGCGCCTGCGGCGATGGCAGGCAAGCAAGGGTTTGATAGTTGACGGGTGAGCTGCGGCCGGTGCCGCGCTGGTCTAGCAGCAGCACACGATAGTCCTTCGTGGCGCGCGTCCACCACTGCCCGTGGTTATTGTCAATGCGTGGGGCGGCCATGCCCGGCCCGCCCTGCAGAAACAGCAGCCACGGCAGGTTGGCATGCTCGCGGCCCGCAGCGTTTACCTCGCGTGCAAAGACTGTGATCTGGGCACCGGAAGGCTTGCCGTGATCCAGCGGCACTTGAAACTCGTGGTCGGTCAGCACAAGCTGTGAAATGCGATGGGTTGCAAGTTTCATTTGTTGGGGTCTCCGGGTTTGGAAAAAAGCTTGGTTTTACACGCGAATGCAATACCAAGTGTGGCGCCAATTTTAACTGGTGCAGAAATGAACAGCAGCTTTTGAGAAAATTATGATCGCTAAATCCGGAAAGTTTACGACGAGAGCACACCACCGTTTACGCACGGATTGCGCTGCCGCAATGCCTGTAATTGGGCTTGCAGTGTGAGCCTTAAGTCCGCACCCTGTACTATCGGCAGGACAGGGCGCGGACGGCTGCAACTGATAAACGCCAATAGCTCCCACCGCAGTGATGTTCCTCTAAGCCGTTTAGTCTGCCTCGCAGTTAGCCGGCTTTAAACCCGCGCTGCATTCCCATTCAGAAGTCTCACCAAATTAGCGTGGCTAACGCAAGCTAGGCACACCTGATATCAACCGCCGCCTGTATCTTCCGCTGCAGGCTCATCTCCGCCAGTTTCAGCGCTGTCTTCCCCAGCTTCCACGTCAGCTTGCAGCGCATCCGAAGCAGCCGCATCCAAGCCCAAGCCCTCCACCACTGCGCCCAACTCATCGCCTTGCAGCTCCATGTTTCCAAGCACATCGCCCAGCTCGGCTGCATCCAGATCCAAGCCCTCCAATAGTGTGCCAAGCGCATCGCCTTCCACATTCATTCCATCCAACAAGTCACCCAGATCCGCAGCATCCAAACCCAATCCATCTATCAGGCTGATCTCCGCCGCACCCTGCAGATCAAGCCCATCCAGTACCGCACCCAGATCTTCCGGCTCCAGATCCAAATCTTTCAGCAAGCCCGGCAACTCCTGCGGATCCACTTCCAAATCTGCAACCAGCCCGGCAAGCTCTGCACCATCAATATCGCTGAAGTCAAGAAAATCGCCCAGCTGGTCCGGGGTCAAGCCCAACGCAGCGATAAATTCCGCTTGCTCAGCAGGGTCCAAGTCCGCGCGCGCAAGTTCGTAGGCGGATTCGTCCAGCACCTGCTGTTCGTCCATCAACCCGTTCAAAGTTTCCAGCGCAGCTGCATCAAAACCCAGCGCTTCCGTCAAGCCGGAAAACTCTTCAGCGTCCAAGCCAAGCGTATGTGCGAACGCGGCAAACAAGCCAAGGTCATCTGCCAGTCCGGCCTCAACCACAAATGCCTGCAGCTCCGCAGCGGAAAAGTCCGCTTCGTTCAGGCTCTGCAACACACGGCCAAATTCGTCGGCGGAAAAGCCGGCCACGGCCAGCGCGGCAAGAAAGGATGCGGTGTCCGCATCATCCATATAAGCGGCACTTGCCGCCATGCCTTCGCTGATCTGCGCGGCCGAGCCCAGGTCATTGATCACCGCACCCAACGGCTCATCGGCCAGCTCGCGGGTGGACTCCAGCGTGCCATCGCCATCCGCATCAATGCCCATGCTCATCGCACCGCTGCCGTCCCACGCGCCAAAATCCAGCACCTGCGAACCGGTCGCCGCCAGCACAATGCCATCGGTTGCAAAGGTGTTGATTGCGCCATCGTTGTCAACTTTTGTGGCCACAAGCACGAGGTTGTCTTTGCCGATGTTGGTGCCGCTCAGCCCCAGCGTGCCAGCGATGGGATCCACCTGCACCGTTAACTGCTGCCCGGCTTCAAAGCTTACGCCGCCCAACGTGAAAACAGTCTCGCCGTCCGCGCCCGCTGTTGTGAGCGTCAGCACGGGTTTTGCAGCGCCAGCTGGCGCGTAATTTACCGAGCCAGCTGCGGGGTTGATGGTGATTGCATCGCCAGCCGTCTGGCCCGCGCCCGCCTGCACCCCGCTGGCAGCAAATGCAAACCCCGGCCCAACGGCATGCAGCTCCGCCGTGGCCGCTGCGGCACCGGTGACCGCAACGCTGTATGCGCCTGCAGCCGGCACACTAATCACCGGCGGCTGCACTGAGACAATCGGCGCAACTGTCAACTTGACTCCCGGGTCAAATTTTCTGGCCACCGGCCGGCGCTGTACCACGCCCTTCGGGCGCACAATTGTTGCGCCCGGGATGTCGTTGTGCAGAACGCCGTCACTGCCCACACCCACAGTTTTGCCATCCGGCGTGGACAATAGCAGCGCAACATTTGCGCCCGCAGCATTATTTGTGTTCAAGCTGAAACTGGTGTTGCCTGCTGCGCCGGCAGTTGCCGGGCGCGCCAAGCGCAGCGCGCCGGGCGCTTTTGCAAACGGCAGCGTGTAGCCGGTGCCATTGGGCTTGTAGGCCGCCCGTGGCACGTAGTTCAAGGTTTGCGTTGCTGCATCGCCGTACCAGGCGCCGGAGTCTTCCTTGGGGTTGGTGGCGGACAGCGAATAGATCCACTTGTTAGCTGTGCCATCAACCTCAATGTAGTTCTCGCGCCCCGGCCAGTTATTGTCATATACCAAAATTTTGTATTGGTTGCTGCCCAGGTCTTCCAGCCCGTAGCCCACCACGGAGTGGCCGCCAGCTCCATCTGGTGCATAAATGCCGATATCCACCGGGCCTTTTTCCTTCTGAAGTTTCTGTACGATTTCGAGTGGAGTGCCATTCACCGTAGCCGCATAGATTTCAGGCAGAAACTGCATCTGAAAGTCCAGCGCAAGGCGGCGCATAACCGGCACGCTTCGCTCAAGTTGTGGCGTGGAAGCCGCGCCCAGGAGAGCCGGATCCAGCGCGCCATCAAACAAGCGAAACGCAGCTACTGTAAAGCCCGCGCAATGGCCGCCATCCCCCGCTGCATTGGCTGCGTCAATCCATGCTTGCGCAGACGGCTTGGGAACGCAGCTTTCACCCGAGCCCGTAGCGCAGATTGCTGCGTCACCCCAGAACCCGGCTGCATCCGCTGCGGTGAAGTTGCCCTCTGGAAAATCACCGCCGTAGTTCTCAAAACCAAACCCGTTAGCGGTTGCCCGAAAACCGGTGTCCCATACCAGGCCGCGCGCCGCAGCGGCTGCAAGCACTTCCTCTACCACGAGCGGCGCAGGCGCTGCCGCCGCTGGCGCCGCTTCTGCCGCTTCCTCCGCCGCCGGCCTGGCAAACGCTTGTTTGCCAATTACCCAGATGAATTCACTATTGAGATCCATCCCGGCTTGCTCTTCCACAAGCTCCCCGTCACAGTCCACCGCCGCGCCATCATAAACACCAGGCTCGGGCGGGAAGTACAAGTCCACTCCACCGTCTGGCAGTGCTTCAAGTGCCAGGGGTGCACCCCATTCTTTGGCTTTGCTCGCAGCCAGATAGATTTCGCAAACTTCCACGCCAGATGCGTTTGCGATAGCCAGCGTCGGTTTGATTTCTGCCTGCTTGGCGGGCGCGTCATCCGCTGCCGGTGCAACCACAGCAGTTGCCGGCGCTGCAATTTCTGCAGCGGGCACTGCAGTGGGCTCGGCAGCTGGCGCACAAGCACCCAGAATAATGGCGCCGGCAACCAGGAGGGATTGCAACGCGTGCAACCTTCGCAAAATTTGATTTGTCATTTCATACTCCTTTCGAACACAGGCAGAAGTTTTTTGGAGCCAAGCCAGGCTGAAGATTGCCAGCCCAGGAACAAGCCGACAGTGTATCACCAGTGCCATTCACTCAACAACAGCAAATCGCGCCGCAGCCAGGCAGGCATACCCGTCATCAGACATGAGGCGCATCACATACTCGCCCGGGGCCAGCAGCCCAGCCCCCAGTTCGGCCGCACCAAAAGTAAAAGTGCCAGCAACGGTGGCGTTGGTGTACGCAAAGCCCAAGTAATTTAACAAGTCCGGATCATCCGCCTTGTAAATCCCCACCCAGTCAAATTTGCGCGCGGGTGCTGCGCTCCATGCCGCAGTGACGGGCGCCCCCGGCTTATATAGCGCGTTATCCACGGATACGGACGGCACGGCGCCAGGTGCCACCACCCAAAACGCACTGCGTGACAGCTCGATGTCTGTGGAGCCCATCAGTACAACCGCATACTCGCCGGGAAGCAGCCCGCCCGTGCCAAAGTTGACGCGGCCAAAGTGGCCAGCTTCTTGCGGCGGCAATGCAGCCAGCGCACTTGTCTGCGGGTCTGCGCCAGCGCGCACCAGCACCAGCCGGTCGGTGCCTTCGCCGCCGGGCGCGTGATAGTGCACACCCAGCGGTGTGCCAGCTTCAACGCGCACGGCTGCCACCGCCACAAACACAGGCGGCTCCACCGGATCCACACTAACAGTGGAAACAACCCCCAAGTGGTCGGATGGATATGGGTTCACCGCCACATCCACATCGCGTTCACCGGCGGGACCAACTATGCGGCTGTCTATGATGTGCACAGCGCCGGCCGCAAACACAAGGTCGATGCGGTCCTGCACTTCATTTGCGCGCAGGCGCGGATGCGGGTAGCCATACGTCAGGTGATGCCGGGTTTCGCTTTGGCATTCACATGCACTGCCCGGTAAGTGTCAACAAAGCCCAGCTGCTCCACTGCCAGCGTTACCGGCCACTGTACCGGGTACAAGACATGCGCGCGCGTGCCAACAGCTGCCATAGTCCAGTCGCGATGCGATGGAGTGTTGAAGTCACCGGCCAGTAAAAGCGGCATGCCGGCAGCAATCAGCGTGCGCCAGTGCGGTAGATAAGCTTGCAGCCACGC
>BGOS01000013.1 GCA_003569365.1 Anaerolineaceae bacterium | reverse complement strand
CGCAGACGGCTTGGGAACGCAGCTTTCACCCGAGCCCGTAGCGCAGATTGCTGCGTCACCCCAGAACCCGGCTGCATCCGCTGCAGTAAAGTTGCCGTCTGGAAATCACCGCCGTAGTTCTCAAAACCAAACCCGTTGGCGGTTGCCCGAAAGCCCGTGTCCCACACCAGGCCGCGCGCCGCAGCCACTGCAAGCACTTCTTCAACCACGAGCGGCGCAGGCGCTGCCGCCGCTGGCGCCGCTTCTGCCGCTTCCTCCGCCGCCGGCCTGCAAACGCTTGTTTGCCAATTACCCATATAAATTCACTATTGAGATCCATCCCGGCTTGCTCTTCAACAAGCTCGCCTTCACAGTCCACCGCCGCGCCATCGTAAACACCAGGCTGGGGCGGGAAGTACAAGTCCACGCCACCGTCTGGCAGTGCTTCAAGTGCCAGGGGTGCACCCCATTCTTTGGCTTTGCTCGCAGCCAGATAGATTTCGCAAACTTCCACGCCGGATGCGTTTGCGATAGCCAGCGTCGGCGGAAGTTTTTCCTGCTTTACGGGCACACTCTCCGCAACCGGCTCAACAACGGCCGTCGCCGGCGCTGCAACTTCTGCAGCCGGCACGGCAGTGGGCTCGGCAGCCGGTGCGCAAGCACCCAAAATAATGGCGCCGGCAACCAGCAGGGATTGCAACGCGTGCAGCTTCCGCAAAATTTGGTTTGTCATTTTGTACCCCTTTCAACACAGGCAGAAATTTTTTGGCAGCCAGCGCAGCCGGACATTTTGTATCCGGCGCAAACAGGTTAGTGTATCACAAGTGCCGGTCACTCGCCAACAGCAAATTGCGCCGCAGCCAGGCAGGCATACCCGTCATCAGACATGAGGCGCATCACATACTCGCCCGGGGCCAGCAGCCCAGCCCCCAGTTCGGCCGCACCAAAAGTAAAAGTGCCAGCAACGGTGGCGTTGGTGTACGCAAAGCCCAAGTAATTTAACAAGTCCGGATCATCCGCCTTGTAAATCCCCACCCAGTCAAATTTGCGCGCGGGTGCTGCGCTCCATGCCGCAGTGACGGGCGCCCCCGGCTTATATAGCGCGGATCCACGGATACGGACGGCACCGCGCCGGGTGCCACCACCCAGAACGCACTGCGTGACAGTTCGTTGTCTGTGGCGCCCACCAGCACAACCGCGTACTCGCCGGGAAGCAGCCCGCCCGTGCCAAAGTTTACGCGCCCGAAATAGCCGGCTTCTTGCGGCGGCAGAGCAGCCAGCGCATTTGTCTGCGGGTCTGCGCCAGCGCGCACCAGCACCAGCCGGTCGGTGCCTTCGCCGCCGGGCGCGTGATAGTGCACACCCAGCGGTGTGCCAGCTTCAACGCGCACGGCTGCCACCGCCACAAACACAGGCGGCTCCACCGGATCCACACTAACAGTGGAAACAACCCCCAAGTGGTCGGATGGATATGGGTTCACCGCCACATCCACATCGCGTTCACCGGCGGGACCAACTATGCGGCTGTCTATGATGTGCACAGCGCCGGCCGCAAACACAAGGTCGATGCGGTCCTGCACTTCATTTGCGCGCAGGCGCGGATGCGGGTAGCCATACGTCCAGGTGATGCCGGGCTTCGCCTTGGCATTTACGTGCACTGCCCGGTAAGTGTCAATAAAGCCCAGCTGCTCCACTGCCAGCGTTACCGGCCACTGCACCGGGTACAAAACATGCGCGCGCGTGCCAACAGCTGCCATAGTCCAGTCGCGATGCGATGGAGTGTTGAAGTCACCGGCCAGTAAAAGCGGCATGCCGGCAGCAATCAGCGTGCGCCAGTGCGGCAGATAAGCTTGCAGCCACGCCATGCGGGTGTCCGCTTCGTTGGCCAGCACTTGCTCCAGCGGGCTGCCATCGCGCACCAGCTCCGGCCCGTACGGGTTGGAAGGCAAATGGATGTTTGACATGGCGACCACCTGCCCCGGCGCCAGCTGAATAAATGTGTAGATGCCATTGCCATCCGGCGGAGAAATCAATGGATAGCGGGAAATAATCTGCAGGCGTTCGTCAGCAAAAGCCCAGCCCAGCAAATCGGCGATGCGGCGCGCATTGCCCTCGGACTCCTGCAGCCCCACCACATCCGCACCAGACAACTTGATGGCCTCAACCACTTTGCCAAGGTCCACCAGTTCGCCGCCAAGCCAGATGTTGAAAGACATCACGCGCAATACAGTGGGCCCCAGTTCCACATGTGTGCCAGAGGCATCCAGGCGGCTGGCCGCACCGGAAGGCACCAGCGCATCCGGCCCGGTTGTGCAGCCCGCCCCGGCCAGCAGCGCCAGCACAGCCAACGCCGCAGCAAAAGTTTTTAACCACGGTGTATGCATGCTAATCTCCAATCATTGCAACCATAGACGGCCACACCTGCAGGCACTACCCATAAAACCAAATTCGGCGCTGCACCAACTAAATCGAATTGCAGCTGAACCGAAGGCAGGCCCAAGCCGCCAGTGGATAACGCTCCGATGATAGCCCAACTGCCCAACGTACCCGATGCACTGCAAGACCAGGCTTTGCGCCATTGACATACCGCCGCTTCTGCCAGCCACAGCCGGCCCCTTCGCAATCGGTATGTTCTTGTCTGCGGGGTATCATTCTAGAATTCGCAGCACTGCGCGGTGAACATGCAGCCGCCGGCAATGCCCAAGTTTTATGCACATCATTTCCAAGCGCTGCGCAATCAAATCACTGCGGCCGCCCATTCCGCGCCCGCCAACAATGCACATTTCTTGCCCGCACGCAACCCAATAGCCGCGGTGAAAGACACAGCACACGCAACCGAATTACCGCGCGCCAACCGCCAGCAGTGGGTGGTGGCAGTCGCCTGCGCCGTGCTGGCGCTGGCCTACATCCACGCGGAGTTGTACACGGTGTACGGGCCTTTTCTGCGCATGCGCAACTGGGGGCCGCCACCCGCATGGGCGCTGCTGGTGGCCGGCATGCGCTGGCCGGTGCGCTTTGCTGCGCTCGCAGCGGTGCTGGCGCTCTGCGCAGCGGAGTGGCGCCACGGCGCCTTCAGCAGCGCTGTGCAAAACGTTTTAGCAAGCAGCCGGCACACCGCTGCGCTGCTCATAGGATTGGGTGCGCTCTCCGGCGCGTACTACCTGCTGCCCGGCACGCTCACCGCCAGCACGGATGGGATCTATTACACAACGCTGGCGTGGCTGCTACGAGACATCATGGCCGGCGGGCAGCTGCCCATTTGGACAAACTGGGGCGACATGGGTTTTCCATTGATGCAGTTCTACAGCCCGCTGTTTTTTGCGACGCTGGCGTTGGTCAGCAGCGTGGTGCCAAACATCTGGGTGGCTGCAAAGTTGCTGCTGTTTGCGCTGCATGTGGCTTCCGTGGCCGCAATGTTTGCCTTTGTGCGCCGGCTAAGTGCTTCTCCGCTGGCAGCGCTTTGCGCAGCCGCTGCGTTTGGCTGCGCGTACTATCGCTATCACAATATCGTTTTTGTGGGCAAGCTGGTGATGGCGCCCACCTTCCTGTTGTGGCCGCTGCAGCTGCTGCTGGTGGAACATGTGTTGTCTGCGCAACCCAGCCGGCGCGCGGGGGCTGCCCTTGGTCTGGTCAGCGCTGCCGCACTTGCAGCGCACGTCTATTTCGGCTTCTACGCCAGCATCTTTGCCGCACTCTACGGGCTGGTGCGTGCGCCCACGCTGCACAGCAGCCCGGCGCAGGCAGCGCGCGCAATCATGCGCCAGGCCGGCTGGATGGCGCTCGGTGTGCTTGGCGCACTCTTCTACACGCTGCCGGCTGCGCTGGAAATCGGCCTCACAACGCAAGGCGGCTGGTACCCCGGCGGTTATGTGCAACGCGTGGCGGGCTGGCCAGTGCGGGAGATTTTTGCGGCGCTGTTTACGTGGGAGGGCGGACAAAGCCGCTGGTGGCAATGGGGCTACGTGGGCAACAGCATTCTGTTGCTGGCAGCTGCCGGTGGGCTGGCAGCTGCCGCCAGCCGGCGTCCCTACGCCCGCGGCGCGCTGCTGCTGCTCATCGTTGGCCTGTTCTTTTCCATCGGACCTTACACCGCTCTGTTCTCTTCACAAGGCCAGTTTGCCGTGTTCGTTGTGATCAGCGCATGCGTGGGCACGGGCGTTTTTGTGGCGGAGCTGGAAGCGGGACCAATGGGCGCGCGCATCGTGCGCCGGTTGTGCAAGTTGGGCGGGCCGGCGCGTGCGCAGCGCACGCAGTTCTGGACTACCGCGCTGGTGGCTGCGGTGGGCGCAATGATTGCATTCGACATGCTGCGCCATACGCTGTTCGTCAACTTTCAAGTGCCGCCCAGCGTGAACGCAAGCCCGGAAAACCGGGCGGACGCGCATGCGTGGCTAATGGCGCGCCGCGGCACCGGTGACGGGCGCGTGCTGGACCAAACCGCGCCGGAGAACGGGTGGCAGGTGCCCATGCTTGCGGGCATGCCGGGTTTTGAAAACAACGGCGACTCGCCGGTGATGGCTGCGCCTTTCCTTCGGAACCTGCGGCCCAGCGGGCCAAACCCATGGGGCATTCGCGCCCATACACCCGCAGAATTATTTGGCGAAGCTT
Organism: Anaerolineaceae bacterium; assembly: GCA_003569365.1. Lineage (GTDB taxonomy): Bacteria > Chloroflexota > Anaerolineae > Anaerolineales > UBA11657 > BD1. Next base: position 25,746 of record BGOS01000013.1, on the reverse strand, counting down.
TTCCATTGTTGCTGCTTGCCAATGTGGACTACGTGATCACCGATGCGCCCACGCCGCTGGCGAAGCGCGCGGGTGCCGTACAAACTGCGGATGGCGCCGTGATTGTGCCAACCGGCGGCGGGCTGCCCATGCTGGCGAGTGTCACTGCACGCGTGGAGCCGCCGCCGCTGTACTTTGCGCCGCTGGCCAATGCCATGCAAATAGCACCGGGCACTGCCACGGCGAAGTTTCTGCCGGTGCGCGCGCAAGTTGCAGCGCTGCCGGCCACAACTAACAGCGCTGAGCTGGCACTCACCGTGCACGCCCACACAATGCGCAGCCAGTTGGTGCAGCTGGACTACACGCTGTCCGCGCCTGCTTATGTGCAGCTCAGTTATGCGTATTACCCGTACTTGCAGATCAGTGTCGATGGCGCGCCCGTGCCTGCCTTTCCCACCACATTTGGAATGCTCGGCTTCAACTCTCCTGCCGGCAGGCATGTTGCCACGGTTGTGCCGCTGCTCTCACCGCTGCGCCAGTGGATTGGCCTACTGAACCTTGGCGCGCTGCTGGCACTGTTGCTCGCGCTGCTATGGCCGCAGGTGCGCCCGGTGCAAGCAGCCGCTGCTGAGTGAAAGTTTGGCTGGTTCGCTGCGCCCGCATCCATCCACAGTCTTTCGTAGATCATGCGCATGCTATATACGCCCGCAGCCAGAAATAATTATTTGCGCAGCAGTTCGGCGAAGCGCGCCTCAAACCGTTCCTTTGAGAAGAGTTTCGTAACGCGCAAGCGCCCGGCAGCCCCCATTCGCTGCGCTTCATCAGGCGAACGCAGCAAACGCTGAATTGCGCTGCGGAGCTCGTCCCGCTGCGCCGCATCAACTAACAGTCCGGTTTCACCATCGGCCACCGCTTCGGCAGCGCCGCCACCTTTCGCAGCAATGACCGGCTTGCCGCAAGCTGCCGCTTCAAGATAGACGATACCGAACCCTTCGCCACGCGGCTTACTGCCACCCTCAAACGCACTCGGCATTACAAAGATAGTACTCCGGCGGTATTCATCAACAAACGCTTCCATATCCTGCACAAAACCGGTGATCTCAACCTGCGCATCAACTCCAAGCCGGCGCGCAAGTGCCTCCACTCGCGCCCGGTCGGTGCCATCGCCAACAATGCGATAGCGCAGAGCCGGAAACTCTTTTAATAGATCGGGCATTAATTCAACCACGGCGTCATATCCTTTGTAGCGCTCGCCTGCATCGAGTCGGCAGACCGTCAGCAGAACCGGCGCCGCGCTCGCGCTTTCAGCCTTCGGCGAGAACAAGCTCGTGTCAAAGCCGTAATAAAGCAGCTCGATCTTGTGCGGCGGAATTCCTTTCGCAGCGAGGATCTCCTGCGTTACCTTGCTGATTGCCACCACACAGTCGGCTTTGCCAAGCGCAGCCGCCTGGCCCGGCGGAATGTCTCCCCACACCTCAATTCCATAGGCCACCACCCAATAGGGAGTGCCATTTTGCTGCTTAGTCCGCCTGCCGTGCGAAGCAAGTTCAACATGGTTACAGATGATAAGGTCCGGCTGAAATTCCGCGATCAGGCGCCGCGCATGAAGTGCGTGCACCCAGCGGCGCGGCACAACGCCCCACAGGCGCTGCGCGCGCGCCAACTTGTCGTTCAGCATATAGTCGGTTTGCGCAGCCGGATAGCTGCCGTTGAACGGCAACACGAGCACGTTGGCAGGGCCCACCGCTTGCGCAGCTGCCAATGCCAGCGCCTGCGTGTAGCGTTGTATGCCGCCGGTCATGGGCGACAGTTCTGTTGCAAGTATTAAGATTCGCATGCGTCCTGGGCTGTCGCCACAATATGAACCGCGGGGGTGTGCGTGCGCAACATACTTGGTCCTGCAAATCGTCCTGGTTGTTATCCGAAGCATCCGGTCAAGCCAGGAAACAGTTCAAGCTGCAGCCATCCGGGGGCGGCGCCTCAAAGCAACCGCTTCGCTAGACTTCCTTTCACTCAAGGTTGGTGTGGCGCGCACTCATCTCACCGGCAGTCTGGCCGGTCCGCTCCCTGAGCATGATCGACACAAGGTCGAACAAAACCAGCTGCGCCGCTTCAAACAGACTGCCCATCGGCAGCAGGCTGGGCGCACCCGCGGCTTCGTTTGCCATTGTTTGCGCCTGCAGCACAACTGCGCCGTCTGCCAGCGCTGCGGCCGGGCCAGCTGGCGGCGCTGTGACAATCAGCACTCTGGCGCCCGCGTGCCGCGCCACCTGCATTATGGCCAGCACAGTGGAGCAGCCACCCGCACCGGCACTCGCAATCAACAAGTCTCCCGCGCCAAGCGGCGGAGTCGGCATGTCGCCCACATAATGCGCATTGAAGCCTAAGTGCATCAAACGCATGGTGAGCGCCCGCATCATCAACCCTTCCCGGCCCCCGCCAAAACACGCAATGGTTCCGGCCCCCAAAATTTCCCCGCAAAAACTTTCAACGGACGCTTGCGGAATGGTGCTGAGCACGGCACCGATTTCACTTGCGGCTTGCCGGCCCAGCGCATCGATTTGCGGGTAGGTCATAACTTCACCTTTCAAAAACTTTCATCTCAGTCGATTTTGCTATCCACAAGCGCCACAATTCTGTGCTCGATGGCAATCGCCTGCGCCTGAAGGGCTTTGCCTTGCGCAATAATGTCGGCCGCGAACTTGCGGTCCGTGATGCCACGGGCATTGGTGCGCACGTTCATGTAAGCACCCATCACCGCCGCGCGGGCTGCCAGTGCCCCAACCCCGGCATCGGTGATGGAATTTGGATTCCCATGAATGACCATGGCTTCAATCAGCTCCATAGCTGCCAGCACAATCTGCATTACGCGCAGTGGCACCTCAGCTGCATATTTTGTGGCCGCCTGCACGGCTGCCGCACGCGCTGCCTGCTCTTCAGCGCTGGATTTTGGCAGCGCCAGCGCAGTCACAATCATATTGAAGGCTGCCGTGTCCTCGTCCACCAGCCGCAGCAGCGCATCTTTGTGCTGCTGGCCTTTGGCTGCCCAGTCAGAGAATTCCTTCCAGCGCGCATCCCAGCCGCGTTTGTGCGCCGATAAATTCGCGACCATCGTGCCCAGCGACACGCCCAGCACGCCCATGTACGCAGCTATGGAACCGCCGCCGGGTGCCATGCTCTCGCTCGATGTTTCATCAGCAAAGTCCGCCAGCGTCATCGTTACCAGCTGCGTTTCCCCTGCATCGCGCAGCAAGTACTCAATTACGCGCGCCGCCGGATCGAACGGCGCCAGCTCGTCCAGCCCCATTGATTTGACCGCAATCTTCACCAGTTCACTTTCGGGCACGCCAGTCGAGCGCTGCTGTTTCTCCAGAAAATATTTGCCGGCATCCAACAGGCAGTGGAGCGGAATGACCCCCACAAGTTCGGAGCCGGTGGCGCGCATGCCGCGCGCGGCAGCTTTCCTGGCCACCTCATCAAATGCAATATGCACTGGCGTCACGGCTGTGTTTGTAAGGTTCATTGAAATTTGCGCCACGCCATATTCCTTGATGAACCAGCCAATGGCTTTGACATTCTTCAGGCTGCCCGGCGTGACAAGCGGATTGCCCTGCGGGTCGCGCAGCACGCTGCCCTGCGCATCCGTGCGCGTGCGGCCAGCTTCCCGCACATCGAACGCAATTGCGTTCGCACGGCGCGTGGATGTGGTGTTCAGGTTCACATTCAATGCCACCAGAAACTCGCGCGCACCAATCACTGTGGCACCGCGCCGGGCGTCAAACTCAGCCGGCCCAAAGTCCGGCTGCCACTCTGGCAGCAGGATTTTTTTTGCAAAGCCCTCATATTCACCGGCCCGGATCACTGAAAGATTACTGCGGCTCTTGTTGGGCTGCGCCGCCTCGTACAGGTACACCGGGATGCGCAGTTCAGCGCCAACTTTCCCGGCCAGCTTGCGCGCATGGGCCGCCGTCTCTTCCATTGTGATTCCCGACACCGGCACAAACGGGCACACATCGGTGGCCCCCATGCGCGGGTGCTCGCCACTGTGCTTGCGCATGTCGATCAGCTCACCCGCAAGCTGAATGGCACTAAAAGCAGCTTCGATGACCGCACCCGGCGTGCCCACAAAAGTCACAACTGTCCGGTTTGTGGCCTTGCCCGGGTCTACATTCAGGAGCCGCACGCCTGCCACCGCTTCGATGCGGTCGGTGATTTGTTTAATTACGGAAAGGTCATTGCCTTCCGAAAAATTAGGGACGCATTCGATCAGTTGTTTCATCTTAGGAATGTTTGGCGTATGTTTAAGGTGACCGGAAACATATGCCAGCTAAATTTCAACAATAACACAGACGCGTGCAGCCGCGATTACAAGCCGGTGGCGGGCGCCACACCAAAGTTGCTGACTCTCAGGCTGGCGCGTTGCCTGCGCGAAAATGCAGCTGCGCACAGGCTGTGGCTGCGCTGCGATTGAATTACACTTGCAAACAGACCCCATGAGTGACAGTGACTTGTGCTTCATGCCGGCAGTGGAGCTGCGCGCCAGCCTGCTACGCCGCGCGGTTTCGGCGCGCGAGGTGATGCAGGCGCACCTGCGCCAGATTGAGCGCGTAAACCCGGCGCTGAATGCAATTGTCACCTTGGCAGCAGCCCCGGCCCTGGCAGCAGCCGACAAAGCCGATGCATTGCTGGCAAATGCGCCGGATCCGGCGCGCAGCCTGCCGGCGCTGCACGGCCTGCCCGTTGCCCACAAAGACCTGCAGGATACGGCGGGTATGCGCACCACGTACGGGTCGCCGATCTACGCTACGCACGTACCGGCGGCGGACACGCTGCTGGTGGAGCGGATGCGCGCCGCCGGTGCAATTGCGCTTGGCAAAACTAACACGCCCGAGTTTGGGGCCGGCTCGCAAACTTTCAACCCGGTGTTTGGCGCCACGCGCAACCCGTACGACCCTGCAAAAACTTGTGGCGGCAGCAGTGGCGGCGCGGCTGTGGCGCTGGCAAGCGGCATGGTGGCACTAGCCGATGGCAGTGACATGGGCGGCTCGCTGCGCAACCCGGCCGGCTTTTGCAATGTGGTGGGCTTGCGGCCATCGCCGGGGCGCGTGCCCAGCTGGCCGCAGACAGCGGGATGGTTCACGCTTTCGGTGGATGGGCCGATGGCGCGCACCGTGGCGGATGTTGCACTGCTGCTGAGCGCGCTGGCCGGCCCGGATGCGCGCGCCCCGATTTCGCTGCCGGAACCCGGCGCAACTTTTGCACGCCCGCTGGAGCGCAACTTTGCCGGCACGCGCATCGCATGGACGCGCGGGCTTGGCCTGCCGTACGAACCCGAAGTGCGCAGTGCAATAGAAGCACAGCGCGCGGTGTTCGAGCAGCTGGGCTGCATCGTGGAAGAAGCCGAGCCGGACTTCTCTGACGCCGATGAAGTCTTCAAAGTGTGGCGCGCGTGGAGCTTTGAGCTGGCCCTTGGCAAAGAACTGGACAAGCATCCAAATCAGCTGAAAGAAACTGTGCGCTGGAACATTGAGCAGGGGCGCAAGCTCACCGGCCCGCAGCTGGGCCGGGCGGAAGCGCAGCGCACGCAGCTGTATCACCGCGTGCGCCAATTCATGGAGCGCTACGAATTTTTTGTGCTGCCCGTAAGCCAGGTGCTGCCCTTCAGCGTGGACACGCCGTACATTCAGGAAATAGACGGCGTGCTGCTGCATTCTTACATCGACTGGATGAAGTCCTGCTATTACATTTCAACTGTTGGCAACCCGGCGCTTTCGGTGCCGTGTGCATTCAGCGCCAGCGGACTGCCAGTGGGCTTGCAAATTGTGGGTCGGCATCAGGACGACTGGGGCGTGCTGCAGCTGGGACATGCGTTTGAGGCGGCCACAAACTTGTGGCGGCGACGCCCGCCCGGTATGTAAGCTACCCGCCGCGGGTGAGCGGCTGCCGCATGCTGGGCAGCGGACAGCACAAGCCAGTTGCATGCACTGCTCCGGTCACCACAGTGCGCTATCGCTCCAAGAACTCCGGCACCGCTGCGGGCTGATGGTTTGCGCGCGTCAACAGCCACATGCCGGCCAGCACAATCAGCACAGCGCCAATCACAGAACTCACGCCGGGCACCTCGCGCCACACCACGTAGCCCCACAGCGTGCCCCAAATCAGCGCGGTGTACTCGAACGATGTAACGAAGTTCACTTCTGAGAGGCGATACGCCTGCCCGAGCATTGTCATCCCAATGGCCGCAATTGGGCCGCACAGCGCAATTAATACCAAGTCGTACAAGGGTGGCATAACCCATTGGCGCAGCATGAACTCGAGGCTGGGGTGACCGGCATATCCGCCGCCCCACGTGGTGACGACTGCAGCCAGAATGGCCGCCCCGCCTAAATAAATGAAGTTCTGGTAAAAAGACATCACTGCGGCGGAGTAAGCCAACCCGATGCGCCGCGCCAGGATTTGCGCCGATGCGTAAGCCAATGCGGAGAGTATTGGCAGCAGCGACGCAAGTTCAAAAACACTCGCGCCGGGCCGCACCATGATCAGCACGCCCACAAAGCCCACCGCAACGGCAGCCCAGCGCTGCCCGGTAATCTTCTCGCCAAGCAACGGGCCGGCCAGCGCAGTCACAAACAGCGGCACCGTGGCATACAACGCAGTGATGTCAACCAGCTTCATCACCGGGAAGGAAAGAAAATAAGTTGTGTACGCCATCAGCATCAGCACGCTGCGCAACAACAGGGCGCCGGCGCGTGGCGAGCGGGTGGCGCGCAAGCCGCCTGCCTGCCAAACCAGAACAAATAGAAAGGGAATTGCAGCCACGGAGCGAATCACAATTACCTCGTGCACCGGATACACGCCACTGACAGATTTGACCACCACATCCTGCAGCGAAAAGACAAATATGCCAGCGCACAGCCAGCCTACAGACTGAAAAACTTTCGGGTGTTGCATGGAGATGCGGGTTGGGAAAACGGGCTGCAGGCGCCAATAAAGTGCGGTGGTGAACGCTCAGGCCGCAATCGGCATGTTGGTGCACCCATTAATGAAGCGGCGCAGAATATTCTGCGCCGCTGCCTTACTGGTAGTTCCGGTTGCTTGTTACCGCCTGACCCAACAATAGCACAGAGATGGGCAGCCGGAGCTGCATCCGAAAGCGATGCATTGGGCCGAAACTACATGGGCCGGAACTGACCAGTTACCGACTGGCGCGAAAACCCGCTTCGCAACTTAGAGCCGCTGGGCCCAGGCAGCCAACAGTATCGCGCATCCCGGCTTGTGCCGCAGCATGCACTTCCGACACCGCCGCGCTCAGGCACCGTGCACAATCCGGCCATCCACAATGGTCATCACCGGGCGCACATTCTTTACGAGCTCCGGGGTAGTCTGCTCCAGGTCCGCATCCAGCAGCACCAGGTCCGCCAGCAAGCCACTGCAAATGCGGCCCTTCTCATGTTCTTTGAACTCTGCCCAAGCAGCATCGCGCGTGTAGCCGGGCAGCAGCTGGTAAAGCGTGAGGTGGTCGTTGGGCTGGCCGGGCGCCCACGGCAACCGGTTCAAGCCCGCATCCAGCCCCAGCATGGGATTGAACGGCGCCACCGACCAGTCGCTGCCGTTTACAAAATGTGCACCGCAAGTTCGCAGTGCCCGCCACGCAAACGAAAGCGGCCAGCGGTCGTGCCCGGCGCGCGCGGGCCAAACATCTGTGGCCAGCATGTCGGGCGGGCAGTGCGCAGTTTGCATGGACGCAATCACGCCCAGCTTTCGAAAGCGCTGCAGGTCAGAAGGCGCGATCAGCTCGATGTGCTCGATGCGATGGCGGCTGTCACGCGGGCCGTTCAGGCGCCGGATCTCCGCAAAGCCATCCAGTGCGCGCCGCACCGCGCCATCGCCGCAGCAGTGCACCGCCACTTGCAAACCCATGCGATCACAGGCGGATGCCATGCGAATGAAATGCTCAAGGCTGAAGAGTGCATCGCCGCGCGTATGCGGCGCATCCGCATACGGCGTAACCAGCAGCGCGGTATAGCTCTCCAGGACGCCATCCATAAAGAACTTGGCAGCGCCGCCGCGCACAAACGCGCCGCGCACAGACTGCATCTCAGCGGCCGCCGCCAGCATCTCCAGCGTGGCGGCTGGCGTCACATGATACGGCACGTAAACGCGCAGGTTATTTCGTGCGCCAGCTCCATGGCCTGGTAAAGATGCATTTGTTCCAAGTCGCCATCCATGTTGTGCACACTGGTGACGCCGGCCGCGTTGAGCAGCTGCACAGCCTGCAGCACAAGCTCGCGCTGGCGCGCAGCGGTCGGGTCCGGAAAGAGCTGGCGCACGGGCTCCATGGCCCCTGCCTCACGCAGTTCGCCGGTGGCGACGCCGGCTGCATCGCGCACTATCACGCTGTTGGGGCCGGTGGGCTCGCCGCCATTCAGGATGCCGGCCTGCTGCAGCGCGCAGGTATTGGCCCACGCCGTGTGTCCGTCATACGCCGTCACCAGCAGCGGCCGGTCCGCCGCCACCGCATCCAGCTGCGCGCGCTCGCTGATGATGTTGTAGCGCAGGCCTTGCCCGCGCAGGCCCGGCTGGCCGGCGTGCGCAAGATCATGTTCACGCAGCAGGCGCTGCACATCTGCAACAGAAGCAGCTGCCTGCAGCTGCGCATGGCCGAGCCCGATCGCGCCCCAAAGCAAATGCAGGTGGCTGTCAATGAAACCGGGCAGCAGTGTGCACTGTTGCGCATCCACCAGGCGCGTCGCCGGCCCCTTGAGCTCCGCGCAATCTTCCGCGCTGCCCACAGCCACAATGCGCGTGCCGCGCACCGCAACCGCCGCCGCCCGCGGCACCACCAGGTCCTGCGTGAGCACGCGCGCGTTTGAAATTATCAGATCAGCAGGCTGTGGCATTGCATTCTCCCCGCCAAAACAGGCGCGAATGCACAAAGTATAACGGGTCGGCTGGGCCAGAAACCCGCATTTGGCCGCACAAATTAGCATGTAGACTCACGCCTGTGCGCATACTGGAATGGGCTTTGGTGGTGACACAGCTTGCGGCTGCGGCAGCGTGGGCGTGGCCGGCGCAGCGCGACGCGCGCTTGCGGCTTGGCTGGGCTGTGCTGCTGGCGGGCTTGTTGGTGTTGCAGCCAGTGCTGGAGGGCTACCGCTGGCAGCTGTGGGGACTGTACGCCAGCGGCGCGCTGCTGGCAGGCAGCCAGCTGCGGCGCGGCCGCAGCCGGCTGGCAGGCAGCAGCCTGGCACTGCTGGTGCTGCTCTGCGCCGCACCGCCACTTTTGTTTCCTGTGCCGCATCTGATGCCGCCCACCGGTCCGTACGCCGTGGGCGTCACCACCTTTGCCATAACCGACCCGGTGCGCAAAGAAATTTATTCCGACAACCCGCTTGACGCGCGCGCCGTGCTGGTGCAGGTATGGTATCCGGCAGTGCCTGCGCCCGGCGCACAACGCGGCCCATGGCTGGATCAAGTGGAGCTGCTGGCGCCGATTATTTCGCGTGCAATCAAGATGCCGGGCTTCCTGCTGGACCACCTTAAGTACGGCAAGACCAATTCATACCCCAACGCACCCATCATCAGCGCCCCGGCGCAGCTGCCGGTGGTGCACTTCTCGCATGGGTGGGACAGCTTCCGCACGCAGAGCACGTTCCTGATGGAAGAACTTGCCAGCCACGGCTACGTGGTGGTCAGCACGGAGCATCCGTATGGCGCCGTGGGCACCATCATGCCGGACGGGCGCATCCTGGCGCACAACCGCGCCATCCTGCCGCGCGGTGCACCAGCGGATGTGTACCACGCTGCTGCAATGCGCCAGGCAGGGCAATGGGTGGGTGATGTGCAACTGGTGCTTGAACACCTGCGCACGCTGCCGCAAACTGAGCCCGGCAATCAGCTGGCCGGCCGGCTGTTGCTGGAACGCGTGGGCATTACCGGCCATTCCAATGGCGGCGGGGCGGCACTCGAGTTTTGCAGCCGCATCCCGCAATGTGGCGCCTACATTGGCTTTGACCCGTGGATCAATCCGGTGTCTGAGCCGGCCCGCCGTACCGGACTTGCGCAGCCCGCTCTCTTTCTTTTCAGCGACAGAAAATCTTTGACGGGCTGGAACCCGGAGGAGAACCAGGAGCAGTTTGCGCAGGTGCGGCCAAACTTGCGCGGTCCTACGCTGCTGCTAACCTTGCGCAACAGCGGCCATTATGATTTTGCAGACTTGCCGCTGCTCAGCCCGCTGGCGCCGCTGCTGGGATTGAAGGGGTCGATTGAAGGGGAGCGCGCGCTGACAATAGTACGCGCGCTGAGCGTGGCTTTCTTTGATGAATATCTGCGCCACCAGCCGCAGCTGCTGCTGCAAAATCCAACTGCTGCCTTCCCCGAGCTGTATAACAGCAGCGATTAGCAGCGTCCATGCATTAATTTCAAAATCTCAGGAGGAAGAATCTACATGGGTTTGCATCCAACGCGCATTGCGCGCATCCAACAACAATTGCAGCAGGCAGAGCTGGCGGCCCTGGCCGTGCTGCCCGGGCCCAACATGCAGTACCTTACCGGGCTGGAGTTTCACCTGAGCGAACGGGCCACGCTGTGCTTTGTGCCCGCCAGCGGTGCGCCACTGCTGGTGGTGCCAGCGCTGGAGCAGACCAAAGCGCAAAGCGCCGGCTGTGAAATTTTTACGTTCACGGATGAAGCTGGCCCGCTGCAGGCAGCCACGGCTGCACTGCAGGCGCTGGCATTGCGCGGCCCGCGCCTGGGCATCGAAGGGCGGCGCATGCGCTTTTTAGAACTGGACCTGCTGGCGCGCGCCGGCCTGCAAGCGCAGCCCACCGATGCGGACGCGGTGCTGGCAACGCTGCGCATGTGCAAGGATGCCGGCGAGCTGCAAGCCATGCGCACTGCTGTTGCTGTGGCGCAGCGCGCCATGCTGGCAACGCTGCCCGCCATCCGCCCCGGCATCAGCGAGCGCGAGCTGGCCAGCGAGTTGACGGTGCAGCTGCTGCGCGCCGGCGCCGACGCCAGCATTCCGTTCAGCCCGATTGTGGCCAGCGGCCCGAACGGCGCAAACCCGCACGCGTTCCCCACCGGGCGCGCGCTGCAAGCCGGCGATTTTGTGACGCTGGACTGGGGCTGCTCGCATGAAAACTATGTGGCGGACTTGACGCGCACTTATGCGCTGGCTGGCGCACAACTGCAGCCGCAGCTGGAACGGGCGTATGCCGCAGTGCTGGCAGCCAATGCAGCCGGGCGGGCTGCCGCCCGCCCCGGCACCACCGGCCACGCGGTGGACCGCGCAGCCCGCGCCCAAATCGAAGCCGCCGGCCTTGGTGACTACTTCATCCACCGCACCGGCCATGGGCTGGGCCTGGAGGTGCATGAGGAACCGGATATGAAGCAGGGCGAGCAGCTGCCGCTGGAGCCGGGCATGACGTTTACCATTGAGCCCGGGGTGTACCTGCCGGGGATTGGCGGCGTGCGCATTGAGGACAACATGGTGATCACGGCCACCGGCGCGGAAAGCCTCACCACGCTGGCGCGCGAGCTGGTACCGCTGGCGTGACTTCCGGTGCACACGGCCCGGCGCCGCGCATAATGCCCGGTGCCGAGCCGTTTTACTTTAAGGGCGGAGCTGCCGGCTGCTTGCTGCTGCACGGCTTCACCGCTTCGCCGCAAGAGCTGCGCGGCCTTGGCGAACACCTGGCGGCATGCGGCTACACGGTGCACGCGCCGCGCCTGCCGCATCACGGCACGCAGCCGGCAGACCTGACGCGCTCGCGCTGGTGGGACTGGCAGCTGGCCGCGCAAGACGCGCTGCTGTTACTGCGCGCACAGTGCACGCAAGTTGCCGTCATCGGCCTCTCGCTGGGCGGCATGATTGCGCTGCAGCTGGCTGCAGAGCAAAGCGTGGCTGCCGTGGTTGCGCTAAGCGCGCCGTTTACAATTCCGCCAGACTGGCGCGTTCCGCTGCTGCGCCAGCTTTCACATGTGCATCCTTATATGAAAAAGACCAGCGCCACAGCATCATGGGTGGACCCGCAAGCGCTGCAGCGGCGTGTGCAATACCGCGTGCGCCCGCTGCGCGCAATGGCTGAGGTTGTGGACTATTTGCGCGTGCTGCCGGAGCTGCTGCCGGCAGTGACTGCGCCAGCGCTGCTGATTCACTCCAGCGCAGACCGCGCCGTGACTCCGGCCGACATGCAGCGCATTTGCGACCGGCTGGGCTCGCTGCACAAAGAAACGCTGCTGCTGCCGCGCGGCGATCATGTAATCACTGAGGATGTGGAGCGCGGGCAGGTGTTTGCCGCCGTTGCAAAGTTTTTGGCGCAGCAGATGCCGGCATGATGCGCTCCGTCACGGGCTGGCTTGCCGGAATATTTGCGGGGCTGAGCCGCAATCTGCAGCTGGTGTCGCTGAGTTTGTTTTTTTGGGGATTTGGCGAGGGCTTGTTCTACGACTTTGTGCCGCTGCATCTGCGCGACCTGGGCGCCGACGCAGTGCAGACCGGTTATGTGATAGCCCTGTCTTCCTTCGGCCTCGCAATAACCATGCTGCCGGCCGGCATTGCAGCGGACCGCTACGGGCCGCACATTTCTTTGCTCATTAGCTGGCCACTGGGTATTTTGGCAATGATGATCATTACCTTTACCGACACGCTGGGCTGGTTTACTCTGGGCTGGTTCCTGTTTGGCTGCAGCGGATTTGTGATTCCGCCGCTGACGCGCTACATAACCGACGGGCGCGGCGAGCTGACTCCCCAGCGCGCACTGACCCTGGTGTTCTCTTCTTTTTCCGCGGGCTTCATGATTTCACCCATCATCGGCGGCTGGATGGCGCAATCCTACGGCTTGCGCAGCACGTTCTATTTGGGGCTGGCGCTGGTGGTGGCATCCACAGTTGTGATTGTATTTACGCAGCCGCTGCCGCACACCCCAACAAGAATAAACCGCGGCTACCTCAGCCTGCTGCACAACCGCCGCTTTATGAGCTTTATGCTGCTTGTTTTCTTTGGAATGTTTGCATTGCAACTGGGCGTGCCACTTACGTCGCGCTACTTGCAGGAGACCTGGCTGGTGAGTTTGCCGCACATCGGCATCCTTGGATCCGTGCTGGCCTTTGGCGAGTTTTCGCTCGGGTTTGCGCTGGGAGGGCTGCCACCGCGGCGCGTGTTTGCAGTGCTGCAGGCTGCCGGCATTGTGTATGCACTGCTGCTGCTCAGCACCGGCAGCCTGCCGCTGCTGGCCATTGCATTCTTCCTGCGCGCCGGCGTGGGCATCTCACGCCGCTTTGTGGACGCGATCTCGATGCGCGTGGTGCCATTCCATCAGCACGGGCTGGCGTTTGGGCTGAGCGCCACGGTTACCTTTGCAGCCGGCATGCTGGCGCCGGCGGCGGCGGGCATGCTTTATGCCATTAACCCCAGCCGTCCGCTGCAGGCAAGCATTCTGTTGCTGCCAGTGGCAGCCGTGCTCACCTACATGCTGGCGCCGCGCCCGGTGGATGGGCTCCCGGCGCCGCCACCCATTCCAAGAGTGATCGGCTAGCGCCCGGCCGGCCTACAGCGGCCGCTTGGCCGGTAGTCCGGCACGGCGCGGATATTTGGCCGGCGCTGCAGCCTGCTTGGCCACCAGCACCAGAAAGCGCGGCTCCGCCACACCGGGCAGCTCCACGGGCAGCAGCTGCATGAGGCTGCCACCCAGCACTGCCAGCGCAGCAGTCGCTTGCTGGGCCTCGGCCGCTGCAGTGCTGCCTTTTTGCGCCAGGCAAAATCCGCCAATGCGCACGAGCGGCAGCAAATATTCAAGGAGCGCGGGCAGCGGTGCAACGGCCCGCGCAATTGCCCAGTCATAACGCTCACGGTGCGCAGCTGCGCGCCCGATTTCTTCCGCGCGCGCATGCAGCACGGTTACGCCTTTTAGCTGCAGCAGCTGCACCACATGCTCAAGAAATTCGCACTTCTTGCGCGTCGCCTCCACCAGCGTCATACGCAGCGCCGGAAACACAATCTTGAGCGGCAGGCCGGGAAACCCCGCCCCGCTGCCCACATCCACAATCTTCAGGTTCGGCAGCAGGGCGCTAGTGGCACGCAAGGCCAGCACACATGAAAGCGAATCTAAAAAGTGCTTGATGCGAATGCCCGGCGGATCAATGATGCTGGTGAGATTGCGCTGCTGGTTCCAGCTGGTGAGCTCAATGGCAAGCTGCTCAAAAGCTTCCAGCTGCGCGCCGTCCAGTTCAAGGCCTAGCAGCGCATGTGCCTCAGCTGCCAGCGTTTTCATTCGGATGCTCCCGGCACAGGCTGCTGCTGCAGTGCCAGCGCACACAGCAAGCCCAGCGCGCAGACCAGCGCGGCAATTATCGCCATCTCATCAATCACCTGCGTTGTGGAATTCACCAGCACCTGCACCTGCGCGGCAAAGTCCGTCAGTGCAATGCCAGCCGTGCCGGCCAGCAACAGCGCCCGTGAGCGCTCCAGCCCAAACGTCGTCATTGCGGAGACGCTCACGCTCATGCCAATCAAGCGCATGATGATCACAAGCGCAGAAGCCGAGCCGCGCTCACCTTCGGGAACGGCATCAACCACCGTTGTCGTGATGGGCGCAAGGGTGAGGCCCAGGCCGCTGCCGGCGAGCAGCAGGCTGCCCGCCACAAACGCCGCGCCCTGCTGCAATTCCACGCGGCCGGCCAGCCCGCCCAGCCCCTGCGTGAAGAGCGCGTGGATGGCAGCGCTGTGCTGCACCTGCCAGCGACTCATGGCCAGCAGGCCGGCGGCACCCAGCGCGCAGCCCAGCAGCGCTGCAGCGCGGTTGCCCGCACGCTGCGCCACCCACCCGCCGCCAATTGCAGCCAGCGCCATCGGCAGCGTAAATGCAGACAGCAGATAACCGGTAAGCAGCGCCGCGCGCTGCGGCTCCAGGCGCTGCATGATGGTGGTGACAGTGTTAATGTAGAGGGGCACGCTCACAAGGCCCACCATCAGGCAAAAGCCCAGCAGCAGGTTGAGCGCTGTGGCCGCACTGAACGCGCGCATGCGAAATGCGCCAAGGTTTAGCAATGGCTGCGCACTGCGCCATTCCACCAGCAGAAACATCAGCAGTGCGCCGGCTGTAATCAGCAGCCATCCCGGCGAGAGTGCAGCTGCCATGCCAGCCACTTGGCTGCCGGCATCCGGATCGGCACCGGTGTTCAGCGCCAGATTGAGCGCCACCAGCATCAGGCTCACGAGCAGCGCGCCGCCCCAATCAAAGCGCATGCCAGCCGGCTGCGGCCGTCCCGCGGGCAGCCAGCGCGCCAGCAACAGCAGCGCAGCGCCGGCCAGCGGCACATTCAACCAAAACAAAACCGGCCATGGAAAATATTGCACCATCACGCCACCATATAAATGGCCCAGCACCCAGCCGGCTGTGTCCACGCCACCGATGATGCCCAACGGCACAGCGCGCTTGCGCGCGGGAAACACATCGCCAATCAGCGCCATGCTTACCGGCACAAGCGCTCCCGCGCCAAACGCCTGCACCACGCGGCCGGCAATCAAAACGTACAGCGCCAGAAAACCAGCGTCGGGGCGCAGGTGCAGCGTGCGCCGCAGCAGCCATTGCACCAGCTGCGCCGGCCAGCCGGGCGCCAATGCCACCCAGGCAGAGCCGAGCATAAAGATGGCCAGGCCCAGCAGCAGTACGCGCTGCCGGCCCCACATGTCCGAGACGCGGCCCATAAACGTCATGGAGATGGTGTAGGCCAGCAGGTAGCCGCTCACCATCCACGCAGCATCGTTGAGGCCGGTCTGCGCTGGAATGCCGAGGTCCGTCATCAGCGCCGGCAGCACGGCGGAGATCACCGTCAGGTCCAGCGCACCAATAAATATTGGCACGCATACTAGCGCCAGAATTATGTTTGGGCCGAGCCGCCCGGCATCCGGCACGGGTTGGTCAGTATTCATACAAAGGTGAATTAATTGGGCTGATTGCTTAGTTGCGCTGGTTTCGAACTTGGTTGCTTGACACTTGTTGGCGCGCAAAACTATAATCGGAAAATATTCCTCGGTAGCTCAATTGGCAGAGCGATCGGCTGTTAACCGGTTGGTTCCTGGTTCGAGTCCAGGCCGAGGAGCTTCGGGCAGCGCACTTGTGGAAAAGTGCGCCAAGGCTCCCCGATTCCGTTTCCCGCAAAGCGCAATCATAAAATTAACACTCGCGTAGCGCACCGGAACCAACGACCGGGCGCGCCAGCAAGACGGATTCAAGCCACCGGTTAGCGCTTGCCCGGTTCCACATCACACAGCTGCAAACGGCAGTGGCAGACAAAGTCAGTCACCAATAGTTCGCCATCAGTTCGCCAGCCCAGAGCGGCTCTTTGATCTCACCGCGCGGTTCAAAGCCGCGCATAAACGGTTTGAGGTCCAGCACCGGCGTTCCATCAATCGCGTCCAGTCCTTGCACAAAAACACGGGCGCCTTCCACTTTGAGAATTTGGCACGTGGTAACTCCCAAATGATTGGGGCGGTTCTTGCCGCGTTGGGCAAAGATGCCGGCCTTGGGCCAAGCCGGATTGTTGCGCGGATGGCGGGCATTCAACTCAATCCTGGCGGGGTCAGCTGCATGAAAATGAAAGATGACAACCAAGTGCGAAAAAGAATCCAGCCCGGCCAGGGCTTCGGCTCCAAAGCGCGCGCCGTCCAGCTCGATCACCGCGCGTACATCCCCCCAGTTGTCATCCACGGCTTGCGCGCGCCCGCCGCGCACATGCCCCACCGGCTCAAGCGCTAGCGCCATCAAGCACCTGCCCGCCCGGGCTTAGACGTTGCTTCGCCGCGCAGCATGCGCCGATGTTCTGATTTGCAGATATATACGATCTTTGCAGTCCACAATCGCTATGCCACAAAATTTTGGCGGGCTGAACGCGCGCCCTGATCAAACACCCGGCAGCATGGCCAGTAGCTCGCGCAATTCCACAATGCGCACACAATCTGCGGCCGCAAACACGTCATGGCGGTCAATCAGCACCGGCAGCAAGCCGGCGCTGCGGGCGCCTGCCACGTCTGCATAATAGTTGTCGCCCACATATACGGCAGCATGCGGCGCGGATTGCACCCGGCGCAGTGCGGCATGCATAATCCCCGCCTCCGGCTTCCAGCTATCCACTTCACCAGCCGCCAGCGTGAAATCAAACAGCTGCTGCATTTCCAACTCGGCCACCACCGCGTCCAGGGGTTCGAGGCGGTTGGATACAAGCGCCACTTTGTAGCCGCGATTGCGCAGCGCCTGCAGCGTAGGGCGCACATCATCCGGCACGGAGTTTGTGGGCAGCGCACCATCATTGCCCACCCCGCCCGCAATTGCAGCCGCATGCGCCGCCACCGCAGCCCCCAGCCCCAGCGTGCGCATCTGCATCGCGGCAAAGTGCTGCCAAAACGCCGTGCTAGTTTCAAAGCGCGCCCGGTCGCGTTCCACCCGCGTTCGGTCCACCCAGTAAGCATGCTCGTAACGCATCAAGCGCTGCAGCGCCCGCTCGGGCAGCTGCAGGCCGCGCGTTGTGCACGCATCCAGAAAGCGCTGCACGTAGACGGCAATATTCAGGTGCAGCGTGCCATCCAAATCAAAGAAAACAGCGTTGCAGTTTTGAATTATTGTCATTGCAAACCCTCAGCCTGTGCCCGCCGGCGGTGTGCGGATTTCACCCGCCAATGAACGACATCTCAACTTTGTGGAGCGGGATGGTTTCGCGGCTGCGGATTTCAGAATAGCGGTCCGTGCGGCGCGCCCAAATCTGCGCCAACTCGCGCCGGAGGCGCGCATCATCGGCGCTGTCGCGCAAAAGCGAACGCAAGTCGTGGCCTTCAGCTGCAAACAGGCAGGTGTACAAGCGCCCGTCGGCAGAAATGCGCGCGCGCGTGCATGCGCCGCAAAACGGCTGCGTCACGGATGAGATGATGCCCACTTCGCCGCTGCCATCACGGTAGCGCCAGCGCTCGGCCACCTCGCCGGTGTAGTTGCGCACGGCCGGCTCAACGCCAAACTCCGCATCCAGCAGGCGCACAATCTCAGCCGCCGGCACAACCTCCGCCAGCTTCCAGCCGTTGGTGGTGCCCACATCCATGTATTCAATGTAGCGCAGGATGTGCCCGCTGCCACGGAAGTGGCGCGCCATCGGCACAATCGAATGCGCGTTCACGCTGCGCTGCACCACCATGTTCACTTTTACCGGCAGCAGCCCGGCAGTGGCAGCCGCCTCTATCGCCTGCAGCACACGCGCCACTGTGAAGCCCGCATCGTTCATCGCGCCAAAGGTTGCATCGTCAAGCGCATCCAAACTGATTGTGATGCGCTTCAGGCCGGCGGCCTTGAGCGCGTGCGCCAGCTCCGGCGTGAGCGCCGCACCGTTGGTTGTGAGCGTTAGGTCCTGAATGCCGGGCACGCATGCCAGCATGCCCACCAGCTTATCTATCTGGCGCCGCAGCAGCGGCTCGCCGCCGGTGAGGCGCAGCTTGGTGACGCCCAGCCCCGCCGCCACGCGCGCCACGCGCTCAATCTCCTCAAATGTAAGCAGCTGCGGGCGCTCCATAAAAACATGATCCGGCCCAAAGATGTGCTTGGGCATGCAGTACGGGCAGCGGAAGTTGCAGCGGTCAGTGACGGAAATACGCAGGTCGCGCAGCGGCCGGCGCAGCGTATCCACCAGCTCTGGATTGTTTGGCAGCGGAGGTTGCGGGTTCAGCATTAGGCTGCGCGCACTACAGCGCGCCCGCTCAGTATAATCGCTCTAATGGATGCAAAATCCCTGCAAATGCTGGAGCTGCCGCGCGTGCTGGAGCAGCTGGCGGCATTCACGCTGTTCTCTGCCAGCCGCGAGCTGGCGCTGGCGCTGGTACCGGACACAAACAGCGCGGCCGTGGCACAGCTGCTGGCGGAAACCAGCGAGGCGCGCCGCTTGCTGCAAACACATCCGGAGCTGACCGTGGGCGGCGCACGCGATGTGCGCCAGACGGCGCAGGCCGCAGCGCGCAACGCAGCGCTGCAACCCGCCGAGCTGCTGGAGATAAAAGCCACCTTGGCTGCCGCCCGCGAACTGAAGCGCGGCCTGGCGCGGCTGAGCGCGCGCTACCCCTTGCTCAGCGGCAGCGCGCAGGCGCTGCCCGAATGCCCCGGCATTGTGGAAGCCATCACGGCTGCGCTCAACGACCGTGGCGAAGTACTGGATGGCGCTGCGCCGCGCCTGCGCAGCTTGCGCTCAGACCTGCGCAGCGCGCACGACCGGCTGCTCACCAAGCTGCAATCCATTGTCAGCTCGGCGCGCAACGCGCCCTACCTGCAAGAGCCCATCATCACGCAGCGCGGCGACCGCTATGTGATTCCGCTCAAGGCCAATTTCAAAGGCCGCATCCGCGGACTGGTGCACGACCAGTCCACCTCCGGCGCCACGCTTTTCATCGAGCCACTGGCCGTGGTGGAGCTGGCCAACCAATGGCGCACGCTGCAATCCGCCGAGGCAGCGGAGGTGCGCCGCATTCTGCTGGAGTTGAGCGCGCTCGTGGGCGCACAGGCAACTGCAATTTGCGCGCTCGTGCAGCTTCTGGCAGAGCTGGACCTTGCGCTGGCGAAGGCCAGGCATGCGGACGCCCTGCAAGCCAGCCCGGCGCAGCTGCAAGCGTGGGCGGCTGCCGGCCCGCCGGCTGGCAGCGGGCTGCAGCTGCGCGGTGCGCGCCATCCGCTGCTGCCGGCGCACAGCGCCGTCGCCATCGATGCCGTGCCGCAAGCCGGCACGCGCATCATTGTCATCAGCGGGCCCAACACCGGCGGCAAAACTGTTGCGCTCAAAACCATTGCGCTGCTGGCACTGATGAACCAGTGCGGCTTGCACATCCCCGCGCTGCCCGGCTCGGCGCTGCCAATTTTTAGCGGCGTCTATGCAGATATTGGCGACGAGCAGTCGCTGCAGCAAAACCTCTCCACATTTTCCGCGCACCTCACCAACATCATTCGCATCCTGGCGCAGGTGGACGCGCGCGCGCTGGTGGTGCTGGATGAGCTGGGCGCCGGCACCGATCCCAGCGAAGGCTCGGCGCTGGCGCGCGCAATCCTTTCGCACATTTTAGAGAGCGGCGCCACCACCATCGTCTCCAGCCACTCGCACAAGCTGAAAGACTACGCGCACAACACGCCCGGCGTCACCAATGCCAGCGTGGAGTTTGATCCGCAGACGCTGGCGCCCACGTACCGGCTGACCATCGGCCTGCCCGGGCGCTCCAACGCGCTGGCAATTGCCGCGCGCCTTGGCCTGCCGCAAAGCATTGTGGCTGCAGCGCGCACGCTGGTGACCGCCCAGGACCAACAAGCCAACAACCTGCTGGAAGACATTCAGCTGCAACTGCAAGTGGCGCGGGCGGAACGCGCCTTGGCAGAAAGCGAACACGCCGCCGGGCAGCAGCGCGCAGCGGAGCTGGCGCTGCTGCAGCAACAATTGGCGGCTGAGCGCACAACCGCAAAAGCAGCCGCGCGCGCCAGCGCCGCACAAGAGCTGGATGTCGTGCGCCTGGAGGCAGCGCAGCTGCGCGCGGACCTGCGCGAGGCGCGCCTGCCACTGCTCGCGCTGCGCGCAGTCGAGCTGAAGATAACTGCACTGGAAGAGACATTGGCGCCGCCGGAACCGGAGCCAGACCAGCTGCCGCCCGCAAACCCCGGCACTGTGCGCCTCGGGGACAGCGTGCTCGTAGTGCGCCTCAATGCGATTGGCGTTGTAACCGCCCTCACTGCGTCAGAAGCCGAGGTGCGCGTGGGGCGCCTGCAAGTACGCGCGCAGCTGGACGAGCTGCGCCCGGCGCCCGCTGCTCCCGAACCAACGGCCGATGCGCCAGACCCCGAGCCGCCCCAACGCCCCTCGCCCGGCTTGGAGCTGCACCTGCGCGGCGAGCGCGTTGAAGACGGCTTGGAAAAACTAGAGCGCCACCTAGATGCAGCCGCGCTGGCCGGCCTGCCGTGGGTGCGCATTGTGCATGGCAAAGGCACGGGACGCATGCGCAGCGCAGTCCGCAGCGCACTGCGGGACAACCCGCAAGTGACCGCCGTGCAGTCCGTGCCGGAAAATGAAGGCGGTGAGGGCGTCACCCTCGCCATGCTGGCATAAAGCCGCGCGCAGCGAATCATGCCAGAAACAACACATAATCACGCGTTGCCAACACTCCCGCCGCTTACTTATCGCGGGGCTGCGCTGTACTGCGAGGACGCAAACCTCGCTGATTTAGCGCGTGAGTATGGCACGCCGCTCTACATTTACTCCCAAGCCCGCATTCTGCAAAACGTACGCCAGCTGCAAGCAGCCTTTGCTCCCGCCAACCCGCTGCTATGTTTTTCGGTAAAGGCCAATAACAACCGCGCATTGCTTGCCCTGCTGCACGCGCAGGGGCTTGGCTTTGATGTGGTGAGCGGCGGCGAATTGCACTGTGCAATGCAGGCGGGCGCACCCGCGCACAACATTGCCTTTGCCGGCGTTGGCAAAACTGATGCCGAACTGCAGCAAGCACTGCAAGCCCGCGTCGGCTGGCTGAATGTGGAGACGGCCGAGGAGCTGGAGCGCCTCGAACAATTCGCAGCCAGCGCCGGTGTTCTCCAGCAAGTTGTGCTGCGCCTCAACCCCGCCATCGATGCTGATACCCACCACCAGATTGCCACCGGCGGCGCAAACGCAAAGTTCGGCCTGTTGGTGGCGGAAGCACGCGCCCTTGCCGCCCGGCCGTGGCCGCATCTGGATCTGTGCGGCGTGCATTTGCACATCGGCTCGCAACTGCGCAGCCCCGCTGCCACCTTGGCCGCGCTGGATGTTGCACTGGAGTTCATGCGCGCCAGCCTGCCCAGCGCCACAGTGCTGGATTTAGGCGGTGGCTTTCCAGTTGCTTATCAGTTGGAAGAAGAGGTACCAGACATAAATGTCTTTGCGACGCCAATACTGCGGCGGCTGAAAGAATACGGCCGCCCGCTGCGCTTGCTGCTGGAACCCGGCCGCTGCCTGCTGGCAGATGCCGGTGCACTGCTGGTAACCGTAATGGCGGTGCGCAACCGCAGTGCCGCGCGCACCATCATTGTCGATGGCGGTATGAACACACTTGCGCGCCCCGCAATCTACGGCGCGCATCACGAGCTGCTGCCGGTGCGGCACACCCCCGCCACCGGCCCGGCCGATGTGGCCGGCCCAATCTGCGAATCCACGGACTATCTGGCGCGCAACCGCAGCCTGCCCGCACTGCAGCGCGGCGATCAGCTCGCCATTTGCACCACCGGTGCCTACGGCTACAGCATGGCTTCGCAGTACAACGCCCAGCCGCGCCCGGCCGAAGTGCTGGTCGCCGAAGCCAGCACCCGCATCATCCGCCGCCGCGAAACATTCGCAGATTTGGAATGAGACGCAGGTCTAGCTCATCACCAACGCTATTACAAGTCTAGGTCACATCTCGCGTGCGATAAGATGACGAGAAACTGAATGCAACTACTTCGCACCGTATCAGGCCCCACACACGCAAAAAACATCGCATCAAGATAGCTACCAGAATCTCAACCCAAAACCCCACCGCCAATTATTGACAGGTAGGGGTAGGTATTTTGTGCAGAAAATTGACGAACCGCCCGCGCTGATCTGAAAACACCGCGGTAGCAATGAGCCTGGCGAATAGCACAACTTCGCTGCGTGGAGAAGTCTTCTCAGACTCCAATTTTTGCCCCTACCCCAACTCCCCAGCCGCCAGCCCGACTACATGCTCAAAAATAGCCAGGCCTTCTTCAACCTCTGGCCGGGTGATAAGCAATGGCGGCGCCATGCGCACCGTGCTGGCGCCGCAGGTCAGCAGCAGCAGGCCGTGTTCAAACGCCAAATGCTCCACACGCTCGGCCAGCGCTGCGGCCGGCTTGTGCGTGCGCGCATCCTCCACAAAATCCACGCCAATCATCAGGCCGCGACCGCGTACATCCCCAATGCAGGTGTGGCGGGTTTGCATCTGGCGCAGGCGCTCCATTATGAATGCGCCAGTGTCATGTGCGTTTTGCAGGCCGCACTCTTCCACCAGATCCAGCGTGGCCAGCGCAGCCGCGCACGCCAGCGGGTTGCCGCCGTAAGTATTGCCATGCGCAGAAGGCGGCCAGGTGGAAACACTCGCGCGTGCCAGCATCACGCCCAATGGCACGCCGCTCGCAATGCCCTTTGCGCATGCCACAATGTCCGGCTCCACGCCGCTATGTTGGATCGCCCACCACTTGCCGGTGCGCCCCACGCCGCTTTGCACCTCATCGCAAATCAGCAGGATGCCGTGCCGGTCGCACAGCTGGCGCAAGCGCGGGAAGAAACTGGCGGGCGGCACAATGTAGCCACCCTCGCCTTGAATGCTCTCCACCAAGATGCCCGCCACCGTGTCCGGCGCAACCTGCCGCGCAAAAATTACCTGCTCCAAATAGTTAACTACCGTATCGCCATAGTCCGCATCGCCGGGCTGTGCAGCCAGCACTGGCCGGTACGCATCCGGATACGGGATATGCGTAACGCCAGGCATCATTGCAAAGCCGCGGCGCTGTACCGTGCGGCTGCTGGTAAAAGAAAGCGCACCGGTTGTGCGGCCATGAAAGCCACCAAGGAAGCCAATAAAGTTTTCGCGTTTGGAGTGATAGCGTGCCAGCTTCAGCGCTGCCTCGACCGCCTCCGTGCCGGAGTTGCACATAAAGCTGCGCGCCGGCTCGGCAAACGGGCGGATGCTGTTCAGGCGCTCCGCCAGTTGCACCCATGGCTCATGATAGAAGTCCGCGGAAACATGCAGGAAGGCCGCCGCCTGCTGCTGCACGGCTGCCACCACACGCGGGTGCGCGTGGCCGGTGGCGTTCACAGCGATGCCGGCAATAAAGTCGATGTAACGATTGCCGTCCACGTCGGTCAACTGCGCGCCCCGGCCTTCGGCCACCACCAGCGGATACGGGCGCCCATGCGCCTGTGACACAACCTGTGCATCGCGCGCAAGCAAGGCGCGCGCGCGCGGCCCGGGCGTCGCCAGCCGCCGCACCGGATAGGCTGCCGCCTGCGCCACTGCGCCCATAACCGGCGCATGCCCGTTGCTTTCTTGCTCGGGGGCCGGCGCAGCTTGTGACTTTTCTTTGCGTTTTATGAACATGTATTCTCGTACACGCGCCCGTTGCGCCCGGTTGCAAAGCACCAGAACTGGTACTCGTTATTCTTAAGCCGGCTCACTTCAATCACCACCGGCGCTCCCGCCGCGGTACTCGCGCGCCCGGCCATTTCGCGCATCACCTTCTCAAATTCCGCCGGCGTCCGAAACAGAAATATCTCCACCTTGTCCGCCTTGACACTCCAGCGCGTTATCTCAACCATCTTGCTCAAGTAGCCAAGCTCGGCCTGTACCGCCTTCTGTTGCGCCGGCCCCAACGCCACATAATCCGGCGTGCCCCCGCAAGCCGTCAGCAATCCGGCTACCATCAAGCACCCAAAGATTAGCTTCAGCATTGGCAGCGTCTGGAGGATTATATCCGCCCAACCTGATCTGCGCGCGATGGGCTGTAAATAAAGCTATTTACATGGCGTTTTCCCGTAGCGAAAGCTCGCACCTAGTGGCACACATGCTGCCGCTCCCCAAGCTTCAGCAGCGCCAGCACCGCGCACCACGGAAGGGCGGGCGCTGCACCGGTACATCCTGCGTAATCCCGCTACGGGCACTTGAACGGCGGCACCAACATGTGCACGTCGTCATTCCAAACATCCGCCTCATCAATCCCATTCGGCCCGGCCGAAAATACAACGTCATAGCGGCCCGCTTCGCAACCACCGCCTTCCATCTCATTTCATCAACAATACGGTGAACCCCAAGGATCGCGCGGCAAATCCTCAAAACCCACTTTCTGCCATTGTGCGGTCATGCCCACAATGCACGGATCGTCGTCCGCCAGGCTGGTCAGGTTCTGCGCTTTCCGGCACTTGGCGTTGCCATCGCTGTAAAAATCACCCGTAATCTCGCCCAGCACAGCGTTGTTGCTCACGCGCGCCTGCTTTTATCCGCTCAACGAGCTGCGGCAATTCCTTTTCCACTGCGCTTTGGCGCGAGCTCTCCCGCACGTTGTTAAGTCCAATCAGTACCACCGGCACTACCAGCCCCAGCGCCAGCACAACCTTCACTGGCTCGCGCAGCACGTACGCCCAAGCCGCCTGTAAGTAACCCGCAAGTTGATCTAACATTAATCCTTTACAAAAATAAAATCCAAGGTGCACGCAAACCGTCAGGAAATCAGAACGCGGTACCTGCAGACGTCGGGTCTGCAAAACCACACGCCCATCTGAAATCAGACCAAGCAACCCAAGCATACCCCTACGATGCCTCAACAACCAGAGCATTTGTGTTCAGATCAGCGGAAAAGCGCGTCATCACCGCCGCCACCACCAAAATAATCACCAGCATTGGCAAGTTGTTTCCCAGCCACGCCGGTTTGTACACATAGGAAAACAAAGTAGAAGAATACGCGAGCGAAAGAATCAGCACGAGTATATTAATGACAGCCTGTCTCTTCGGATCCGTATAAGTGCCCACCTGCCCAAGATAAATCGCCATAGGACCCGCCAATAGCGCAAGTGTGTAGTCGTGGCTCACCGCAGGCAGCACGAGCGCCAACACAGTACAAGCCAACAACAGCGCCCCATCAACCCCGCTTGTTTTCGCGACATCGAAGCCAGCCAAAATAACCAGAGCACTGGTTAGCACAATCGCCAGAACGAGCACCTGAACCGACCATGCGTCCC
>BGOS01000012.1 GCA_003569365.1 Anaerolineaceae bacterium | reverse complement strand
TCAATTCAATTGAAATACCTTTCATGGCAGGCGCCGCAACTGCAACCAGCAAGAATGTCCACTTTGCATAACAGTCATCTAACAACTGATTGCGCAAGAACCAACATCACCAGCGCCTGCAGCACACCAGCGCCGCACTTATAGAGTGCAGGGTTGGCAGAAAGCTCAAGAACCAGCTAAGCAGCGGGAAGCCATTCGGATTAAAAACAGAGTAAGAACTGGCAAGGCCAACCCTCGGGTAATGCTCCAGCAGTAAACTGCCTACCCCATAGATGGGAACCTGATCCACCCCCCATTGAGCAATGCCAGCCACGGAATAGCGATCACAAATGACCAGCATGACAAGAGAGTGAATAGCAGATACCGCACACGTTTTAACCGCGAGCACACGCTCATAACCGGTCGAGGCTCTCTGGCTGAGTGAAGAGATCATGTTTGCTGTCACAAGTGCGTGCAGTTCTCTGCCGGCTGGCCGACTACCAGCCCAACGGCGGGTTATGGCGGGGGAAATATTGCTATTTCTTCGGAATTCCAGCAAGGGCACCCGGTACCCAGCGCCACATTCCCCAGTATCAGGTCAGCCGCCTTCTCGGCAATCATCATCACAGGCGCGTAGATTGTTGGCGTTGGTGATGTTGGGCATCACAGAGGCATCCACCACGCGCAATCCATCCACGCCGTGCACGCGCAGGCTGTCGGCGCCACAACGGCCAGCGCGTCCACGCCCAGCCTGCAGGTACAGGCGGGATGCAGCGCAGTTTCGGCATCGCGCGCACCCACTCCAACACGTGGGCGTCGGTCTGCACTCGCGGCCCCGGCGAAAGCTCGCCGCCATTGAGTTCGGCGATGCCGGCTGGCCCAGAATGCTGCGCGCGCAGCGCACCGCCTCCACCCACTCTTTTCGGTCGGCGGCAGTGAGAGATAGTTAAGCAGCAGGGCAGGATGCAGCGTGCGCATTCGCAGACTTGATTTTACCGAGCCGCGCGCGTCAGAATACATGGGGCCCACATGCACCTGATACCCGTGCCCGCCCCGCGGCGCGCTGCCGTCATAGCGAATGGCCAACGGCAAAAAGTGAAACATCAGGTTCGGATACGCAACTTGTCGTTGCTGCGAATGAAGCCACCCGCCTCAAAATGATTCGTGGCCGCCGGACCGGTGCGATGGAAGAGCCATTGGTAGCCGATCCACGGCTTGTTGTACCAGCGCAGAGCCGGCTGCATGGAAACCGGCTGCAGGCAGGCATGCTGCACGTACACCTCCAGATGATCCTGCAGGTTTTCGCCAACGCCCGGCAAATGCTGCACTGCGCGGATGCCATGCTGCGCCAGCTCCGCTGCATCACCAATGCCCGAGAGCTGCAACAGCTGCGGTGAATTGATGGCGCCGCCGCAGCACAACACCTCTCCAGCCAGCACCCGCTCGCTGCGGCCGCCGCGCACGTACTCCACACCCACCGCGCGCCGCCCTTCAAATAATATGCGCGTGGTCAGCGCGCCGCAGATCAACTGCAGGTTGTGGCGCTGCAGCACCGGGTGCAGGTACGCACGCGCAGCGCTCAGGCGCCGGCCGCGATGGATGTTGCGGTCGAACGCCGCAAAGCCTTCCTGCTGCCGGCCATTCACATCGCTTGTAAGCGGATAGCCAGCCTGCTGCACCGCTGCAAAGAAGGCGTCAAACAGCGGGCTCTGGCACGGGCCGCGCTCCACCACCAGCGGCCCGCTGGTGCCGCGGTACTCATCCCCGCCGGCCATGCAAGTCTCCATGCGCTTGAAGTACGGCAGGCAGTGCGCATAATCCCAATCCTGCATGCCGCCAGCGCGCGCCCACTTTTCATAATCCTGCGGATTGCCACGCTGAAAAATCATGCCATTGATGCTGCTGGAACCGCCCAGCACTTTGCCGCGCGCATGGTAGATGCGCCGGTTGTTCATGTGTGGCTCAGGCTCGGACTCGTAGCGCCAGTCGTAAAAGCGGTTGCCGATGGGCGTGGCCAAACCGGCCGGCATGTGGATGAAGATGTCCCAGCTGTAATCGCGGCGGCCGGCTTCGAGCACCAGCACACGCACTGCCGGGTCGGCACTCAGGCGGTTGGCAAGCACGCAGCCCGCCGAGCCGCCGCCGATGATTACAAAATCAAATGTGTTGGCAGCCATGCGTGGGCTAATGCGGCCGCACAAGCCGGCCGCTGTTTAAGAAATGCGGGCACATGTTTGTAGGAAAGCCTTGCGCAATTATCGCACTCCGTTGGATGCGCACAACTTGCGCTAAACCCAGGACTATTGCGCGCGTGTTAGCTGGCGCCGAACCCAGGTACGGCTTTTAGCCGCCAGCGGGCTGGCAGCCGGCAAACGCACCAGCAGCAAAACACCCACCGCCGCCGCCCACAGCAGCGGCTGGCGCACATCAGACTTCACCAGCCAGATGTAATGCGTAACAGCCAGCAGCCCGGCCACATACACCAGCCGGTGCAGCTTCTTCCAAGTGCTGCCCAGGCGCTGCTGCCAACCGCGCGTGGAGGTGAGCGCCAATGGCAGCAACGCCAGCAGTGCGCAAAAACCCACCAGCGCATAGGGCTTCTTGGCCACAATGTTCAGCATCTGTGAGACATCCAAGCCGTAGTCGATCACGGAAAAAATTAGAAAGTGCAGTGTCGCGTAGCCAAACGCGTAGAGGCCCAGCAGCTTGCGCACGCGCAGTGCGGGGCGCAACGCAAAAAAGCGGTCAGCTGGGGTGCACGCCAGGCACAGCACCAGCAGCACCAGCGCCGGCTTGCCAGTGTGCAGCGTGATGTATTGGATGGGATTGGCCGTCAGGCGCCCGCGGCCGGCATCCAGCAGCAGGCTGGCAAGCGGATAACAGCCGCCAACATGCGCTGCCAGCAGCGGCCAGTTGCGGCGCAGCCAGTGCGCCATCATATTTAAAAGTTGGCTTGCAGATCCATGCCGGCGTACAAGCCGGCCACCTCATCCGCGTAGCCATTGAAGGGCAGCGTGGGGCGGCGGCTGAACTCGCCAATGCGCCGCTCGGATGCCTGCGACCAGCGCGGGTGATCCACCTGTGGATTCACATTGGCGTAGAAGCCGTACTCGTTGGGCGCAGCTGCCATCCAAAGCGACGTGGGCTGCTCCGCCACCAGGTCGATTTTCACGATCGCTTTAATGCTCTTGAAGCCGTACTTCCACGGCGTAACCAGCCGCAGCGGCGCGCCGTTTTGCGGCAGCAGCGCACTGCCATACAAGCCGGTGGCCAACAGTGTCAGGCTGTGCATGGCTTCATCCAGCCGCAGGCCTTCCACATACGGCCAGCTGTACCACGCCTGCTGCTGGCCGGGCATGCGCGCGGGATCCAGCAGCGTCTCAAAGCGCACATACTTTGCAGCAGCTTGCGGCTCCACCGCCTGCAGCAACTTAGCAAGCTCGAAGCCCTGCCACGGAATCACCATCGACCAAGCCTCCACGCAGCGCAGGCGGTAGACGCGCTCTTCCTCGCCGAACTGCTTGCGCAGCTGGCCGATGTCAAAAGTGGCGGGCTTGTTCACCAGCCCGCCCACCTGCACCGTCCATGGATCAACCGCGAAGCCCGCCGCTGCCGGCGCAACGCCTTCCTTGTCGGTTGAAAATTCGTAGTAGTTGTTGTAGCCGGTTACGGATGCACGGTCGGTAAAGGAGTCGCCCAGCTCGTCTGCGTTTGACGCTGCACCTGCCGTTGCGGCAACGGCAGGTGCGGCGGCGGCGGTAGCAGCGGCGGTTGGCACCGGCGCCGCAGTGCGGTCTGCTGCCACAGTGGCGGCGGGCTGCATATCCGCTGCAGTGGAAGCGGGCGTGCAAGCCGCTGCCACAACACCGCCGGCTATACCGGCCAGCGCACCCAGTAAGCCGCGCCGGCTGAGCGTACGCTGGTAGGCCACATACCCTGCCATGGGAGTAATTTCAGACGACGGGATCTTTTGCATAAATAACCTGCCTCGCACGCTGCGAATTTTAACTGCACCATGAGTGTACCGCCCCGGCCCACCGCACCTGTACAGTGCGCCCATGTCACTGGTGTCTATACTGCTGCCACTGCGACCATCCGGCCCACGCGCCATCATCCACAGCGGCCTGGCAAGCTGGAAGTTATAAGAGTGGGTTGGGTATTGGTACGTGGCGCAACGCTGTGGGCGACACAGCTGGCTCACTAGCGCGCAGCTGCGGTGCTAGCCTAACGGGCGGCGCGCGCTAAATACTCCCCAGCATTGTTCGCCCGCCTGTGCGCGCGCAATTTTCTTTTGCCAGCTGTGCGCTAAAGCCCGGCGCTCAGTTTCGGAAAGCGCAGCGCTGGGCATGCCGGCCAGCTCACGCTCAAGAATTTCCACAAACGCCGCAGTGCGGTCCTCTGCCAGCAGCACTTCAAAGCCGGCCTGCTCCAGCAGCGTGCGGTACCCGGCCAAAGTGCACAAATGGTAATTGCGGCTGCTGATGTAATCCGCAAACTCCGCGCTGTGCGGCGGCTGCCCGCACAAATAATCAGAGAACAGCAAACTGCCGCCGGGCCGCAGGCAGCGCATGAGCGCCGCCAACAGGCGCGGCTTGGCGGGGATGTGCAAAAACACGTCGCGGCTGTGCACCACATCGCTGGGCTGCGGCGGTTGATATTCCAAGATGTCTGCGTGCTCCCAACTGACGGCGTGTGCCAGCCCGGCTTGCGCGCTGCGTTCGGCTGCTTGCGCCAGCATATTGCGCGAGAGGTCGATGCCATGCACTTTTACGCCGTACAACTGCGCCAGCAACAGCGCCGCGCCGCCCAGCCCGCAGCCCACATCCAGTACATGCATGCCAGGCACCCACTGCAGCAGCGCAAAGATCTCGCGCGCAGTGGCAGCGCCGCCGGGGCTTACAAAATTCTGGCCGTACACAGCCGCATACTTGCGGATCTCGTCTGCGGTGTATTGGCCGGCATCAAGCGCAGCCGCCGCTGCATCAACGGTCACAGTGCATCCTGCCTCGCAAACCATGCTGCGGGCTGCCGCCTGTCAGATCGCAAACACCCGAGCAGCCGCGGCACAAGCCTTCTAAATCACAACGGCTAATAGTCCGGGCCTCCCTTAGTCTGGTTCTCGCCGTCATCGTCGTCGCCCTCGCTACCCTCACCGCCATCACTCCCTTCACCGCTCTCACCACCTTTTCCGCCTTCTCCACCAAATGTAGCCACCAAGCCGGCAACCAACTCTTTTGTTTCAGCTGAAGACAGGCGCGCCTCCGGATGCATCAGGGTGTAATCCCACGAGGGCATGCTGCCGTTCATCACTGACTCCGCGGCTTCCTCGCCGCCTTCATTGGCTCCGCTCCATTCGGAAACGTTGAGGCGTTCGCGCCCTTCCTGCACATGCCGCGCTACCAGCCATGACACCGGTGCAACACTGCTGTACCAGGGCCACTGGGTCTCGTTTGAATGGCAATCCGCGCACGCCACCATAAACAGCTGGCGTGTGCGCGCACTGTCCCAGGCAGGCTCCTGCACCACTGGCGGACTGGCATGCGCCCGCCCATACGGCACAAGCTGGATGCCCAGTGCCAATGTCACCACCACCACCAAAGTTCTGCCAGCCAGCTTACGCATTGATTGCACTCCGTGCACCTTGCCGTGCCGGTGCTGCTGTCAAGCCAGTCTTGATCTGGCCGATCGCACCTGCGAACAAGTATTCGTCGAATCTGAGCAGCGTGTCAACTGCGCCGGTGGCGCCGCAAGGGCAATATTTCTGTGAGAAAGCTGCTGCCCCATTGCATGCGCGCTGCCGCCCACACAAGCTCCGCCGCATGCGCTGCGGACTTCGCTGGCCACGGCGTAATTGCGGCGACGCACTGAACTAGTGGCAGCTACCCTGAAAAACTTGCGCACACCAAGCTCAATCCGGAAGGCCAAGGTTTTTCAGCTCCGCCATCAAGCAATCAGTCGTGACTGGAGAATAAGGGGCCCGTTGCTTGAGCTTTGCAGCTGTTGTGTCCAGAGTGTAACGCAGCATTTCCATCCAATCTTTTGGCGCTTCCTCCATCCGACCGGCTGCCGAAAGCGAACGGGCGCTAAATTGTTTGATCCATTTCAACTTCGGATGTTCCTACAAAGCACGCTGAGAGGGTGTTGCAGCGATAGCAGATTGCCCCAATGGATCACAAGCCTGCCTAGTCCGACATAATTTTTTAAGTTCAGCGGGGCGAGCGGACTCAAACGAATCACGTGCTCAAAACCAATAAGCGCCTCTTGTGAACGATCTGTGTAAACCGTCAAATGTCCCAGCCGGTTGCAAGCCCAGGCGGCGTTCGGGGCAAGCGTGACAGCCTGCTCGCGCAGGCTGTGCCCTGACTACGCGTATACGCGCAATTCTTTGAATTGTGCGGTGAGTGCCATCCCGCCGGATTCTCCTACCACCACAATATCTTCTACCCGCGCGCTAAAGACGTGCGGGAACGTAATGCTTGGCTCCACTGTGAAGCACATGCCAGGCTGCATCACCGTGCTGCTGCCAGCAGTAAGAAACGGCGGCTCATGCACATCCATCCCGATGCCATGGCCAAGCCGATGGCGAAACCCCTCGCCGTAGCCGCCATCCACAATCACCGCGCGGGCAGCTGCATCGGCCTGTTCGCACGTGTTGCCCGCTTTTAAGGCAGCGATGCCCGCCGCCTGCGAAGCAATCACAAGATCATAGGCGCGCCGATACTCAGCGCCCGGCTCGCCAAAATGCACCGCGCGGCCGAAGTCGTAACAATAACCATCCAGCACTGCCCCAAAATCAAAGCAGATTGCAACAGGCGGGGCAAGTGGCACAAGCATCACCTCCGCGGCGTTGCCAAATGCAAACGGAAACCCGGGGCCCATGTTGTAAAACGAAGTTTGAAATGACGGTGCAAATGAACCCGCCTTTATAAGCTGGTAGTTCACCTCAGTGATCAGATCAAGGTTGGTCATACCGGGCTTGATGCGGCTCAGGGTGGCCTCGTAGGCAGCCTCGGTAATGGCGCCGGCTTTGCGCAACATTGCAATCTCAGCGGCGTCTTTGAGCATGCGCAGCGGTTGCATAATATCCGCGGCGCGGGTCAGCGCGCTGCCGGGCAGCAGCGCCTGAATATTCAGCACTGTCTCCGCACGCGCGCGATCTTCTATTGCAAGCCGCGCCTTCCCGCGAATATGCAGCGCAACCAGCACATCGTGCACGAGCGCGAGCGGGTCGCCTGCATCGGGCAGCACACGCACCTCATGTTGTGCGTGCGTGCCATGAAACGCCGCCTGCATGCGCGGCAAAGTAAGAATTGGCGCGCGATCAGCCGCGATCCATGCGCCGGTCATCCAATCACCCGGGTACATGGTGTTGCCAAAGTTCTGCTCCTCGCGACCCACGCCCATGAGGTAGTGCAGGCTTGCGGAGTAGGGCAGAAACATCAAGTCCACGCCCAAGTCGATCATGCGGGCCTGTGCCTTGCGCAGTCGGGTTGAATAATCAATCATGCACAAACTATAGCGCGGAGCGAGGCAGGCACTCTGCTCCAGCAAGCGCAAACGTTATTTGCCCGGTCTGCGGTTGGCGTGTGCTTATCAGCCCGGGATGCAGGCAAGTGCACCGGACGCGCTTCGGTAAACGCAGAGCTGTGCGCCGGCATCCGCGCTGCTCAACTTCCAATTGTCCAAGTGCCGCCCACTGCCCGTTTCTAGTGCGTGCTAATTCACGCTGCGAAGTTAACTTTTCAGGCTTGCGTCAACTAGCGACCAACCTCTTGTTGCTCACTAGCCTGCAGGCCGGCCAACGCAACCTGCAGCGCACGCCAGCGCTGCACCAGCAGCGCAATGTAGCCGCCACCCAGCAGCGCAAACGCGCCGGCAGCCAGCCACAGGTAAAACGTCGTCTCCGCCGCGGGGCTTACCATCGGCGCATCACGCTTGCAGAATGCGCAGGCGCAGCTGCGCCACGCGCTCGCTCAGCCGCTCCAAACGCAGCCGGTGCCACAACAGCGCGCCATACAGCACCGTAAACGCAAGCAATGAGAACAGCAGCGTATCGCGCATGGCGGGCGTCATGTCAAAGCTGCCTTTGGCGCCCGGCGCGCCGGCGCCAATCACCACCGGGTGAATGCTGCGAAAGATGCGAATGGCAGCAAAGGTCAGGGGCACGCTGGCAAATGCAATCACGCCGT
This sequence comes from Anaerolineaceae bacterium, assembly GCA_003569365.1. Taxonomy (GTDB): domain Bacteria; phylum Chloroflexota; class Anaerolineae; order Anaerolineales; family UBA11657; genus BD1. The sequence continues at coordinate 8,094 of BGOS01000012.1, read as the reverse complement.
ACACCGCGGCAAAGCGCCCGCGGCGCTGCGGGTCTTCGATGCCCTGCCGCAAAAGCAGGTACGCGGCGTACAGCAGCCAGCTGATGGTTGCGGTCGTCAGGCGCGGGTCCCACGTCCACCAAGTGTTCCAGATGGGCCGCGCCCAAATTGCGCCGCTGACGATATTCATGGAAATGAAGACCAGCCCGATTTCGGAGGAGCACAGCGCCACGCGGTCGGCCAGCAAGCTGCCGCGCCGCAGATGCAGCAGCCCCGCCACAAACGCCACCAAGAATGCCAGCGCACCCACCCAGCCGGCTGCCACATGAAAGTAAAACACACGCTGCACCGCGCCCATCACCGCCTCCAGCGGCGCGTATACAAAAACCAGGTAGAGCGCCGCTAGCAGCAGCAGCCCGGAGCCTACCGACAGGATTTGCAAGCCAACATTTCTTTGCATGGTGCCAACTCCCGCTTCAAGAATTTTACAAGGCGCTGCGCTGCCAAAAAGTGCAATGCTTCACGCATCCACCAATTGGTCAAACAACAGCACCGCAAGTGCCAGGAAGATAATATCGCTTGCAACCAGCAGGTTGAAGGCGGGCGCGATGCGCACCCAGGCGCTGCCGGCCAGCACTTCCTGGCTGGCGCGCACAGCGGAAAGGATCACCGGCATGGCCACGGGAAAAAGCAGAACCGGCAGCAGCACTTCCCGGGCGCGCGCGTGCGCTGCCAGCGCTGCCAGCAGTGTGCCGGGCAGCAGGTAGCCCAGCGTGCCCAGCAGCAGCACAGCCAGGTTTAGCGGCCGCGCCACCGGCAGGTCATACAAAAGCGCAAAAACCGGCACGACCACGACTGCCACCAGCAGCACAAACAAAAATCCAGAAAGCAGCTTGCCAAAGTAAATGGCAAGGCGCTCCACCGGCGCCAGCAGCAGCCCCTCGTGCAAGGCATGCTCGCGCTCAGCTGCAAACACCCGGTTCAGCGCCAGTGTGGCCGTAAACACAATCGTCACCCACAGCACACCCGCGCCCACGCTGGCACGCACTGTGCGCTCCAGATCCAGCGCGTAGTTGAAGACCACCACCGTCAGCAGCGCAAAGACCACCAGTGCAGCCAGCAGCGCGCGCCCGCGCAGCTCGCTCAGCAGGTCCTTCCAAAGCAGCGCGCCAATCACGCGCAGCATGCGGGGCTTACGCGCCATTGCCGCCCGCATATAGCTCCGCCAGCTCCGTGGCAGACACGGCCCCGGCAGCGCGCTCCAGCACCACGCGCCCGCGGTCCAACCCAAGCACGCGGTCCGCCAGCGCAATGCCGCGCTGCACGTCGTGCGTTACCAGCAGCACACTGCGCCCGGACGCGGCTTCGGCGTGCAGCAAAGCATCCAGCTGCGCAGCTGCAATCTGATCGAGGCCGCTGTGCGGCTCGTCCAGCAGCAGCACGCGCGGGCTGTGCAGAATGGCGCGCGCAATTGCCAGGCGCTGCTGCATGCCGCGCGAGAAATAGCGCACGCGCTCCGCCCGCTGGCGCTGCAGGCCCACCTGTTCCAGCAGCGCATCGCAGCGTGCACGGGCCGGCTCCACGCCGTACAGGCTGGCATAGAACTGCAGGTTCTCAAACGCTGTCAGCTCCGGGTACAGCATAGTGTGATGGCCCACGAAGCCCACCACCGCGCGCAGCGCCTGCGGGTCAACCGCCAGATCAAAGCCGCCCAGCACAACGCGGCCGCGTGCCGGGCGCGCCAGCGTGGCAAGCATGCGCAGCAGCGTAGTCTTGCCTGCACCGTTGGCGCCGAACAATGCCACAAACTCACCGGCAGCAACTTGCAGATCCACGCCGCGCAATACGGGCTTGCCGGCATAGCTCTGCTCCACGCCCCGCACATCAATCATGCGGACAGCACTCCATCATCAAAACTGATCGCGCACAAGTTACGCACCCGGTGCGCCCAGCGGCAGGTTGTGGCTGCGCACTAGTTGCAGCAGCTTGCGCAGCGCCCGCCCGCGCTGGCGCTGATGCTCGTCCGCAGCCAGCTCGCCCAACGCATAACTGTCATCTAGGTGCGCAATGATGCGCAGCAGCTTGTCGCGGCCGGCGGCCGCCTGGGCCAATGTGCGCGGTGCGCGGCGGGCGCGCAGCAAGCGCAGTAAAACTGCCAGCAGCGCAGCGCCCACCGCCAGCAGGCACGCGCCAGCAGCCAGAGTCAGCAGCGTCTCGCTGCGCGTGCCGCCGGCAGCAATCGCCTCCAATCCAAATTGCAGCGCGGCGCCGGGCGCCGGCGGCAAAAGCTGCATTACCTGCATGCGCACCCCGGGGCGCACCTCGCGTTCTGCCACCGCTTGCGCGCCGGCACTTGTTACGCGCAGCAGCCCGGCGGGCACGGTCACGGTCACGCTGCGCACCGGAAAATCAAGTGGCTGCACAATTGTTACCAGCGCGGCAGCCGGCACATAGTAAGACACAACCACCTGCTGCTCGGCGGCCTCAGCTCTGCCAGCCGGCAGCAGCGCAGTGCCCAGCTCCACACCCGCCGGTGTGAGCCGCGCCGGCCAGCTTTGGTCCGTGCGCAGCTGCGCCTGCATGGCCCCGGCTGGCAGGCGCAAAGCCAGCAGCGGCGCTGCTGCGGGTGCCACCGTGCGGCTGCCAGTGTTGCGCAGCACTGCCACCTGTGTCACCAGCAGTGCTTCCGCCTGCTGCTCCACAATAAAATGCAGCTGCGCCAGCTCCACATCATCCAGCGCAGCAGTGCTGTCATAGATCGCCACATCCAGCCGGTAATCCGCGCGGCCGGGCTCGAACGGAATGGTGCTGCTTGCATACTTTACGCCTTCGTGCTCGGCGCGCACTTCCATGCGCGCATCCGGCGCCAGCTGCACGGCATCAAAAACAAAATTGCCAGCGCGGTCCGTCGCTGTTTGCAGCTCGCGCTGCGTGCCCTGTGCATCCGCCGTCACCAGCGTCAGCAGCGTGCCGAACGTTGGCGCGGTGCTGCGCGTCGCGTTCACCACGCGCCCCTGCACGCGCACCGTCTGCTTGGCCACAGCTGGCGCAGCAGCCACAGGCATGCGCGCCGCGTTGTCGCTCAGGCTGTACAAATGCGCCACCAGGTCCCAGCGTTCCTGCACAGAGAGGCGGTCCTTCCAAGGCGGCATCAATGCAGCCAGGTTTCCATTGCTAATGATATTGAACCAGGCTTGCGGTTCGCGCAGCGCTGCAAACTGCGCATCCGTAAAGTTGGGCAGCGGCCCGGGCAGGTTGGCTGCCAGTTCGCCATCACCCGCGCCGCCCGCGCCGTGGCAGGCAGTGCAGTGCTGCGCATACAAGCGCGCACCATTGGCGGAATCCGCAGCCACATCTTCGGCCAGCGCCACCGGCACAGCCATCTCAAATGGCACAAAGCCCGGCGGTGGCGTTACATCGCCCGCCAGGGTGCAGGCACCCGCAGCCAGCGCAGCGCTGCAGAGCAGCAGTGCGCGCAGCAGCCGGCTAGTGTGCATCCCGGCCCGCACTGCGCAGGCGCGCCACTTCCTGCTCCAGCTGCGCCGTAACATCCGGTGCTGCCGCCAGTGCATCCAGCTGCTGCAGCAGCGCAGCACCCGCTTGCAGCAGCAGCGCACGCTGGTGCGCATGATCCGCCGGATCCAGTTTTTGCTCTGCGTTGTCCAGCTCCAGCTCGGCCAGTGCGCGCAGCACCAGTTCGCGCTGTTCTGTCAGCAGCTCCGTTTGCGTCACCTCGTCCGCTGATTGCGACTGCTGCAGCAGCGGCAGCACTAAAAACGCAGCCACAACCAGCAGCAGCGTCAGCGCCAGCAGCACAGATGCAGCCGCCATCACTCAGGGCTGCGCCAGCAAACGGTCCAGCACCGCGCGCAGCTGCGCAAGGTTGGTGGGCCCGATGATCGGTGCCTGCAGCTGCCCGCGCTGGTCAATGATGTAAGTTTCCGGCACGCCCCGAATGCGAAACGCCTGTGCGATTACGGTGCCGCGATCCGGCCCGTTCGGGTAGGTTTGCTGCCAAAGTGTAATGAAGGCGCGCGCTTCCGGCTCAGTGTCCACATAATCCACGCCCAAAAACACCACGCCGCGCTCGCGGTAAGCCTGCCACGCCTGCTCCAGATCCGCCGCCTCTGCAGCGCACGGCGCGCACCAGGACGCCCAAAAGTTCACCACAACAACCTTGCCGCGGTAAGCCTGCAGTGCGTGCTGCGCGCCGTCAAAATCGACGAGTGTGAACAAAGGCGCAGCGCCGCTGGTGGCCGGCCCGCGCGACACCTGCACCAGTTTGGCACCCACCACTGCCAGCAGCGCCGCCAGCAGCAGCCAGGCCAGCAGCTGCCAGCGCCGCCCCAGCCCGGCCGCAGGCGCAGACACTAATGGTGCCTCAGCGCCAGTCATCCAGCTCGCGCTCCAAGCGTGCTGCATGCGCAGCACTCACGGGCACAGCCAAGTCTGGCGCAGCGGGCGCGGGCTTGCGCAGCACGCGCACCAGCACCAGCACACCCGCACTCAGCAGCGCCAGCGGCACCAGCCAAAAGAGCACGCTTGCGCCGGCAAACGGCGGGCTGGCCAGCACGCGCGCACCATACTGCTCCGCAAAAAATGCGTGGATCCGGCTGGCGCTCCAGCCCGCCTGCAGCTTTTGGCGGATGATGGCGCGCCACTGGCTGCACGCCTGCGTGCCGCACACATCCAGCGGTACGTTTTCACAAACCGGGCAGTACAGCTGGCTGGCAACCGCGTTCACTTCGTCATCGGTGGGTGTGGCAGATGCGGCAAGCACACTCGCCGGCAGCCAGAAAAGCGCAGCGCCAAGCACCATAAGCACTAGTGCAAACCGGGAAGGGAAGCGCAACAGTCGCATCGTCAGTACTGGCATGATTGCAGCGCGGGCATGCCTGTTCGCACGCCACGGGCTTGTGCCACAATATTATGTTTGCGGCCTGCGGGCCAAACTGGATGCCCCGGGCACGCAGCCGGCATGCTGCCTAAACCCCGCCGGTCACGCTGCGCGCAGGCAAGTGCAGCGCACGCGCGCGCTCCGCTGCAGTCTGCAGTTCGTGGCGCTCCGGCCAGGTGGCCACCAGCGTGCCAATAATGAACACCAAGCCGCCCGCCCACAGCCAGTTAACAAGCGGATTGACATACACTTTGAAGGTGGCGCCACCCGCGCCCGCCGGCTCCCAGCCCACCAGCAGCACATACAAGTCGCCGGCCAGCGTGCTGTAAATAGCCGGGATGGTCATAGGCTGCTGGCTATCTGTGAAAAAATCACGGCGCGGAAAAAGCTGCGTGACCAGCCGGCCATTCTGGTTCACGTTCAACGTGGCGCGCGTGATCACGCGCCCGTCCGCTGCCGGAAATTCAACCAGCGAGTCGTAGCGCAGTTGATAGTTGCCAATGGACAGCTGCTCGCCGTAGGCCAGCGTGGCCTGCGTCTCGCTTTGAAACAGCTCAATGCCAATAATTCCAAACGCCATCAACACAACCCCAAGATGAATGGTGAAGCCGCCGTAGCGGCGCCGGTTGCGCAGCACCAGCTGCACAAATGACGGCCAGAAGCCGCTGCCCGTAATGCGCGCCCGCGCCTGTGCACCGCGATAAAACTCGTAGAGCGTAACGCACGCCACCAGCGCGGCCAGCCACAAGCCCAGCAGGGCGGCCAGCTGCGTGATGCCGGATAGCAGCGCACCCGCGGGCAGCAAGCCGGCCACCAGCGCCGGTTTCCAAAATGCCCGCCCCAAGCGGCGCGCAGCACCGGCGCGCCACGCAGCCAGTGGGGCCACCCCCATCAACAAAAGCAAAGCAGCAAACAGCGGACCAGTTGTACGCTCGTAGTACGGCGGGCCCACCGTAACCTTTTGGCCTGTGAACAACTCGGAAATTATGGGGTACATCACGCCCCACAAGCAGGCGGCCACGATGCCCATAAAAATTAAGTTGTTGAGCAGAAACAAGCCTTCGCGCGAGAGCCAGCTGTCCAGCGCGTTGTCGCCGCGCAGCAGCTCCCAGCGTTTTAGCAGCAGCCCCAAAGACACGCATGCCATTAGCGCCACAAAAGCAAAAAACCATGGGCCAATCGCGCTCTGCGCAAATGCATGCACCGACGAAAGCACCCCGGAGCGCGTCAGAAAAGTTCCCAACACCACCAGCGCATATGTCAGAATAATCAAGCTCATGTTCCAATGCTTGAACATGCCGCGCTTCTCCTGAATCAACACCGAATGCAGGAACGCAGTGGCCGTCAGCCACGGCATGAACGCCGCAATCTCCACCGGATCCCAGCCCCAGTAGCCGCCCCAGCCCAAGACGTCGTAGGCCCAGCGCCCGCCCAGCAGCAAGCCCAGCGAGAGAAACATCCACGCCACCAGCGTCCAGCGCCGCGTCACTCGAATCCACGCATCATCACGCCGGCCGGCCACCAGCGCCGCAATTGCAAACGCATAAGGCACCACAAATCCAATGAAGCCAAGATAGAGCATGGGCGGATGGATGATCATGCCGGGATGGCGCAGCAGCGGGTTAAGGCCACGGCCGTCAGCGGGCGCAAACGGCAGCGCGCCAGCGGGCTGCAAAATGCCCGCACTCACGCTGCCTCCGGGCGCCACCCACAATTTGTTGAAGGGATTCTCCAGCCCAATCACCAATCCCAAAAAGAACAACAGCGTTACCATCAGCACAATCGTTACACCGGGCTGCAGGTCACGTTCGCGGCGCCAATTGCGCAGCATCACCAGCGCCGAGTAGCCGGAGAGCAGCCAGCACCAAAAGAAGAGGCTGCCCGCCTGCCCGCCCCACAGCGCCGTGAGGCGCAAGTACCACGGCATCGCCCGGCTGGTCACCGCATTCACATACTGCAAGCCAAACGCCCCGCTGTACAGCAGCCCCTCCAGGCATGCAACCGCCAGCGTCAGCAGCACAAATGGCGCAATGGCTGCGTTGCGCGCAGAAGCCAGCCAGCGCGCATCTTTGCGCAGTGCAGCCGGTATGGCATACAGCGCACTGCAAAAGGCAAGCAGCGCGGCAGACAAGCCGAAGTCGGCCAACAGGAGATGAGGCAATGAAAGAGCAGCGATCATGCGGGCAGCCTGTGCCGGCAGCAGTGGTTTGCGCTCAGGCCAAGCGGCAGCGCAGCAATTGGGTGCATGGCCGGCGCCTAGCGCGCAGCCGATTGCTGTGGCAGTTGCTGCTCATAGCGCGTCGGGCACTTCAGCAGCAGCTCATCCGCATGGAAGACGCCATCCGCCCCCAGCTGGCCGGTAAGGATGGCCTGCGCCTCGTGGCGCAGCAAGTCCGGGCGCGGGCCGTGGTACACCACCGGCAGCTGCACCGCGCGCGGGTCCGTGGTGGCCGCATGCAGCACAGCGGCAAGCCCGCCGCGCGCGTCAATTTCGCTTTGCTCGCCGGGGATGTTCACCGTGGTAAAGCGCAGCTCAAGCGTATTTGCATCATACACAATGCTGTCGCCCAGCACGGCGCCGGAGATGCGCACCGGCTCGCCCACCGCAGAGCCGCCGCGCGCGCGCAACTCTGCAATCGTGTAGTAATAGGTGCTGCTGCCCGCAGCCGTGGTGAGAATGAGATAGACAATGGCCGCAAGCAGCAGCCCGCCCCCCACCAGAAACCGCATGCGTGCGGGGTGGGGCGGCGTGGCGGTTGGGATAGCTTCTGGTGTTGTAGTCATGGTTTCTTGGCTTTTATAAAACAATTTGGCTGAAATCGGAGTTTATCACTCGGCAGAGCGCCCGGCTTGCGGTTAGACTCTGCGCGATGTGTGCTTCCCGCAACAATCTGCGCGGCGCCGCCCGCGCCGGGTGTGGGCTGCTGCTGGCACTGGTGAGCGTGGCCCGGCCCGCGCTGTGCAGCGCCACCGCCGCCCGAGGTGGATCCCGCATTTTTGTGCACCCCTTTCGATCAGCGCCAGAACTTGCCGGGCTGCCCGAACGCAGGCCCGGCGCCACCGCCGCACGCCTGCAAGGTTATCAGCTGCCGTGGGAACTGCCGCTCTTGCCCGCTGAATATCCGGAAAAAATTGACCTGCCATCAACCGTTCCTATGCGCGGGCTGCGCCCGACACGCCCGTATTCAATCAGTCGCAGCCGCCCGCCGGCAGCCTAC
>BGOS01000011.1 GCA_003569365.1 Anaerolineaceae bacterium | reverse complement strand
CCGGCAGCGCATTCACCTGCAGCAGCGGCTGCATCCACGGCAGCACGCACGCACGCTGGCAGCCAAGTTCACCCGCCGAGCTGCGCCCGAGCAGCGCAGATTGCTGCCCGCCACTGCAGCCGCCACGCGCCGCGCAGCCGCATCCTCCGCCACATCATCCGCGCCATTCCGCCACATACACCGTGCTGCGGCCCAGCGCAGTCAGCTGCGCAAGATCCAGCGCGGAGAGCGCGCGGCCCTTGCGCAGCGCGCGGCGGCCGTCCAAGCCGGCAATGTTATGCCCCAGGATCAAGCCGGCAGCCGCCTGCAGCGGCACAGGTCCGAATTTCATTTCTCGATTTTCTTCTTCACGGTCTTGAAGAATTCCCAGACAGTTTTTTGGTGACAGTTGGCGCAAGGCGGTTGGCCAGGCTGGCGATTGTGCCCATGATGTCAACATCAGCTGTCCAGTTGAGGTTAGTGGAGCCGTCTGGCATTGTGCTCAGGTGCATTTCGCTGCGTGCTTCCACCGCACTGGCGGGCGCGCGGCCGTGCGCCCGCAATGAGGCCATGTTTGGCTCATCCAGTTTGATCCATTCCACATCCATCAAGAACTTTGCCTTGATGCTGCCGAATCCCACTTCCACACCGGCGCGAAATTTTTTGCCCGGCTCAACCACTTCGAAAGCGTTGACGCCGGGAGCGCACTGGCTCACTTTTTCCGGGTTGGTGAGAAACTCCCACACGGTTTGTTGCGGCGCTCTAATATTCACAATGCCTTGAAAGTTCATAGTTGGGATGCTCCAGCGCCCGGGTTTTCACGCGCCGGAGGTTGATTGTAACAGGCACGCGCACATCCACGAGCCGGCGCGGCTGGCCAGCGCAACGCCTGTAGTGCCGATGCTATACTGCCCGCCCCATGTCGTTTTTCTCTCAGGCACTGGCTCTCATCAGTGAGGCGCCGGGCAGCCTTGCTTACCATTTACTGGCGCTATTTTCGCTGGAGGCTGCACTGCTTTTTGCGCTGAGCCGGCACGGCTCGGGTTGGGCACGGGGCCCCGGCAGCCGCCTGGCTTTAGCCGCCGGCTGCGCGCTGGCTGTGCGTTTTGGGTTGGTGGCGCTGGCCGGCCTGGGCAGTGCCGGGCGTGTGTTCTTGCCAGGGCTGCAGCCGCCACTGGAGCGAGCCGGCCTGCTGATCACAATCATGATCATGGGCTGGGCTTTGATTTCGCAGCCGCGCAGTGCGCTGGCGGGCTTGCTGCTGACGCTGGGAATTGCGGGCGTTGCTGTCGGTCTAACGGCTGCACTGCCCGTGTGGCAGGCGCTGGCTGCCAGCGGCGCGGCCTACAACAACACCCGGCCCGACCAGATTTGGCAGGCGGCCCAGCTTCTCACGCTGCTGCTGCTGCTCATCATGTTGGTTGCGGTGCATCCACCGGACTGGGGCACCGGGGTTGGCATGTTTGCCGTACTGGCAGCGGCCAGCGGCTGGCACCTGCTGCAATCGCTCCAACCCCAGCCACTGCTGGCCGGCAGCGTGCCTGGCCTGACACGCCTGGCAGAGCTGGTCGCGCTGCCCATGTTTGCCCTTACAGTGCAGCGCCGCGTACTCCAAGCGGCCATCCGGCAGGCAGAGCTTTCATCATCTTCATTCGCGCCCCTGCTGCAAGCGCCATCCACCGCGCTGTCGCCGGCGGTGGCGCGCGCACTGGGTTCCATGGGCACCGGCACGGACCGCACCACAACCATCTATGCCGTGTGCGAAGCCGCAGCGCTCGCACTGCAAGCCGATGGTGCCGTGTTGTGGGAAGCAGCGCGCGCCAACCCCGGTTCAACGCGCTGCAGTGGCGGGTTTTACGTGCCCACGCAGCACACAATCGAGCGCTTCACTGTGGCAGTGAACGGCGTCTCGGCCACCGTCGCGGCACTGATGGAGGGGCGCGCCTGCCGCCTGCAAGCGCGCAGCCACGCAGCAGAGCTGGCTGCGCTCTCCAAGCTGCTGGATCTGCCGGATGTGCGCACAGCACTGCTGGCACCGCTGCCCGACGATGGCCACACGGTTCGCGCCCTGATGGTTTACGCGCCACGCTCCATGCAAAACTGGCGTGACGGCGATGACGAACTGCTAAAGGCACTGGCCGCCCCGGCAGCAGAGGCGCTGGCTGACAGCGAGGATTATCAGCGAATGCTTGAATCGATGGTGGCACCAGCACAAAAATCCCAGGCGCTGCCCCACTGGCTGGCAGGACCCGGCGAAGAAAGCCCGGCGCCAGACCAAGCTGCGGGGCTGCTGGCGCAAGTGCAGCGCCTGGAGTATGAGCGCAGCGAACTCTCCAAACAGCTGGCAGCGGCGCGCAAAGTTGCAGCTGTAACACCGGAGCCAACCACGCCGCTTGCAGATGATGAACGCGCCCAACTGCACGCGCAAGTAGCCGGCCTGCAAACCGCTCTGGACGAAACCCATGCGCTGCTGGCCGGCCAGCAGCCGGAAGCTGCAGACTTGTGGGAGCAGCTAGGCGCAGCGCGCAGCGCCCTCGCGCAACTTACCAGCGAGCAGGCGCTTGTGGCCGGCGGCAGTGACTTGGCGGAGGCCAGCACGCAGCTGGCATTGCTGAGCGCAGAGCGGGCGCTGCTCACCGCGAGCAACGCCACTAAAGATCAGGACCTGGCAGCGGCTCGGGCGCAACTGGCGGAGCAAGCCACAGCCCTGGCCGCCCAAACGGCAGCAGCCGAAGCCGGGCACATGCAGCTAACAGCCCAAGCTGCTGCGCTCCAGGCAGAGCTGCAAGCTGCCAGCATTGCAGCAAGCACAACGCTGCAGCAATCAGAAGCGCATGCTGCGGACGCAAAAGCAGTGGCAGCCACCGCCCAACACGACAGCGCTGCACTCCGGGCGGAGTTTGGCGGCAGCGCAGCACGCCGCAGCAGAACTCCAAGCCGGCAGCGCACAGCAAATAGCAGCACTGCAAGCCGAGCAACAAACTCTTGCCGAACAACACGCACTGCGCAAACTGCGCACCAGGCGCAGGTGGCAGCGCTGCAAGCCACGCATCAAACCCTCGCGGATCAGCACAACGCAGAACAGGCCGCCTCCGGCCAGGCATTGGCCTCTGCCGCGCTGGAAGTGCAGCAGCTGCAAGCTGCGCTGCTTGCTGCCCAAACGCAACCCGCGGCTGCCGGCGCAGACGCCGCCAGTGAAGTAGCCGCGGCCCTGAGTTCAATCAGCGATTACAGTGAACTGATGCTGGATGGCGCGGGCGGAAAAATAGATGTGCTGCAGCGCAAGTTTTTGGAGCGCATCAAATGCGCCGCTATGCGCGCAGATGCACTGCTGGATGCGCACAATCGCTGTGCTGCGCTGCAAGCCGGCCACGCCCTGAAGCTGCAGCGCATGGCGCTGCCCGCGCTGCTGTTGGCAGCCGCGGCATGGGCCCGGCTGCAGTTTGCAGACCGCGCGATCTCTTTTGAATCAACTTTCTCCGCTGAGCTGCCGGAGGTGCTGGCCGATGCGGGCGCACTGAGCGCAGCATTGCACATGTTGCTTCTCGGTGCCGGCTTCGCCGGCCAGCCCGGCCGGCACGTCTGGTTTAGCGTGACAGTGTTGCCCGCTGCGCCATCCGCCGAACCGTTGCTGCAGTTTGAAGTTCGGGATGCAAACGCGCCCGCTGCAGCAGACTCAGACGAACCCGGCCGCGCAGAACTAAACCCCGGCCTGCTGCAAACAGCAACCACTCTAATTGAAGGCCTCGCCGGCCGCCTCGTGGCAACACCGGCTTCCGGCGGCGGCACACTGGTAATGGCACTGCTGCCGGCTGCGCCGGCGGACTAGCCTGCGGCAATGCGCACTCTCATTGTGCGCCCGCTGCTGGCGGGCATTGCGTTGGGGTTGGCGGGCGTGGCCACCGTCTTTGGCGGGCTGCTGCTCACGCTCAGCGAGCAGCACATGCTTGTGGCTGCGCCGGCTTCCATTTTTCGCAATGTGGAAATTGTGGCGCTGAGCAGCAGCGAAGCTGCCGTCAGTTTTGATTACCAGCTGCCCCCCGGCTCAAACTATGGCAGCGTCCGGTTTGCAGTGCGGCCCGCCCAGTGCAAAGAAATTTGGAACCGGCTCAGCTCTTCACCGTCGGCCGCCAGCAGCGCACAGAGCGGCAGCCTGCGCGGCAGCAATGCACTGCGGATCGCGCTGGCGCAGCCTGGCACCTGCCGCTCAGATACGGTGGAATTTTTTGTGGTGCGCAAGAGCGACAAGCAGCAGGTGTACAGCGAACAGGTTGCGCTGCCGCTACGCCTGGCGCTGGCTGCGGCAGTGGCAGCCGCGCCCGCTACTGCACTGCCGCCTGCGCCAAGCCCCACCGCAGTGCCCGCTTCCGCAACTGCGGCAGCCCCCACCGCTGCTGCAACCAGCAGCCCGCAGCCCACCGCAACTGCGCCGGCAAGCGCCACTGCAACTACGCAAGCCACCGCAACCGCAACTGCCGCACCAACTAATACCGCAGCGCCAACCAAAAAAGCCGCCAGCACAGCCACGCTCAGAGCCGCCACTTCTACCTCTGTAGTGCTTGCCGCTGCCGCTAAAACCAGCGCAACACCCGCGGGCACGGCCACGGCCTGCGTGCACCCGCCAGCTTGGGTGCCCCACACCATTCAGGCCAGCGACATTCTGATTGTGCTGGCAGAGCGCTCCAACATTTCGGTCAAGGAGCTGCAGCGCGCCAACTGCATCACCACTGAAAAAATCTACCTTGGATTCACAATCTATCTGCCGCCTGCGCCAACACCCACGAAGACTGCCGCACCATAACCGGGCGGCATGGCGCTTGCCTGCACCCCCGCTCTGCCCGCAGCTACTGCGTGGCCTGCAGCGCATGCGCTGTGATATCCGATGACTGAGATTTACCTGCGAACACGCCCCGCCCGCCGCGCCTGGGCGCTGCCATTGCTGGCACTAAGCTTGCTGCTGGCAGCTGCCGGCGGGCTGGCTTACGCCTTCAACCCGGGGCGCAGCACCGCGCAGCCAACAGCAGCCACGCCCAACCCATTTGCCGCCAAAGCCATGCCGGCTGCCGTTGCACAATCCGCGGTTGCCACGGCTGCGCCCATGCCCCCTGCCACCCCTGCAGCGCAAGCGCGCCTGCCGCAACTGCTGCTTGAATATCCCACGCCGGTGCACACGCAGCTGGTTGCCATCCCGGAGCGTGCCGCGCCGCTGCCCGTTGCCAGCGGCCAGCTAAACCTGCTGCTGCTGGGCACGGATGTGGAGACAAGCGGCGACCGGCGCGCCGACTCGATTGTGCTGGTTGCGCTGCACACCGCCACCGGGCAGGTGAACCTGGTATCACTGCCGCGCGACTTGTATGTATACCTGCCGGGCAACTCGATGGGCACCATCAACACGGCCGTGGGCAGTGCGCGCTTTGCGCCGGACGGCGCGCTGGCGCTGGCGCAGCAAACGGTGCTTTACAACTTTGGCTTTGCCGCGCACTATGTGGTGTGGGTGGACATCCCCGCGTTTATTCAAATAGTGGACACGCTCGGCGGCATTGAAGTGCCGGTGCCGTGCGACTTTTCCGACCGCATCCTCAAGGCGCCCGGCCTCGACGCAAGCCAGCCGCGCAACTGGACCGAGTTTCGCGTGCAGCCCGGCCTGCAGCGAATGGATGGCGCAACCGCGCAATGGTATGCCCGCCTGCGCTACGGCAGCGATGACCAGGACCGCTCGCGCCGCCAGCAGGATGTATTGCGCGCGATTGTGGCGCGCCTGCATCAGTCCGGCACGCTGCTGCGCCTGCCCGCGCTCTACCGCCAGTTTGCCAGCGCCGTGCAAACCAACATGCAGCTGGGCGATGTGCTGCAGTTTGTGCCGCTGGCTGCAAACTTTGACGGCAGCCAGCTGCGCGGCAGCGTGCTGCGCCCGCCGCTGATCACGCGTTACGAGGGCGATGTGCACTTCCCGGCTGCCTACCTGCCCAACGCGCCGGAGCTGCAGCCATTTTTGCAGCAGGCGCTTTCGCTGCCGGATTGGCAGCCGCCGCCCGTGTACACGGTGGAGCTGCTGGACCGCAGCGGCTGGGCACCCGCTGCGCAGCTGGCCGCGCAAAATGTGCGCCAGCTGGGCCTGCAGGCTGTTGTGCTGGAAAGCGCTGCACAGGCAAAAACTGCAGCATCGGTTGCAGAGACAATCATTCTCAACTACACTGGCAATCCATTGGATCCGCAAGTGCCAAAGCTGCGCGCGCTATTTCATCTTGACCAAAGCCGCGTTGAGCAGCGCCCGGTTATAGAAAGCCCAAATCAATTTCAGGTAGTGCTCGGGCGCGACTACAACTCGTGCCCGCTGCCGCGCACGGCTGTGCAAGTTCCGCCGGCAGCCGGCGGCTGAAGCAGCGCCAGAGCAATTGCCGCGCATGCCAGCCGCCAAGAAATCCCCCGCCGAAAAGCCCAAGCCGGCGCGCATCGGCGCGCGCGGGCTGAATCCCACCACCGCACTGGCCGCCGCCAGCGTGGCCTGGCTCGAACACCTCAAGCGCAGCGGCCTGTCCAGCAACACCATTAAGAACTACCGCATTGATGTGCAGCTGCTGGCCGGCCACTATGGCGCCGGCACGGCGCTCAACCAGTTCACCACAAAATCACTCAACGAATTCATCAAGTGGCTGCAGACCGGCCGTTCCGTGCCGTGTGCGCCAAAATCGCTGGACCGGCGCATCACTGCGCTCAAATCATTCTTCAAGTGGGCTGCGCAAAACGCCGGCCTTAAGTCTGACCCGGCTGATGCGGTGATCAACGTATCGGTGCGCAGCCCGCTGCCCGCGCTGCTCTCAGACGCAGAAGTGGACCGGGCGCTGGGTGCAGCCGAGTCTTTCGGCGAGCGCAAGCTCAAGCCGGACCCGCGCCCGTTTGCACTGCTCACGCTGGTGTTGCACACCGGGCTGCGCAAGGGCGAAGTGGCGCGGCTGGAGCACCGCCATCTCGATTTTGCAAACCGCAAAGCGCCCGCACTTTATGTGCGCTACGCGGACAAGCGCCACCGCCACAAGGAACGCCGGGTGGATGTGGACCCGGACTGGGTGGGCATCTACGAAGACTACGTTGCGCGCACCAAAAAAAACCCGCGCGTCTTTCCATACTCCGTGCGCCTGCTGGAGTACTGGCTGGAAGACACCACCAACCACGCCGGCCTCGCGCAACGCATCACCTTTGACCGGCTGCGCTGGAAGTGCGCCGTCACGGATTACCTTGCTGATCTGGAGCCGGATCTGCTGCGCAGGAAGCTGGGTGTTTCCAAAGTGCAGTGGTCTGAAGTGCGCCGCCGCATTGGGCAGCTGGCCGGCAAATAGCAGGCAGCTGCCAGCGTGAAAACTTACCGCCTGGCACTGATTGGTTTTGGCAGCGTGGGCCGCGGCCTGGTGCAGATTATTCAAGAGCGTGGCGCAGCGCTGGCGCAGCAAACCGGGGCGCAGCTGCAAGTGGTGGCCGTTGCCACGCAGCGCCATGGCAGCGTTTACCATGCGGCCGGGCTGCAGCCGGCTGCGCTGTTGGCAGCCGCTGGCACGCAGCTCAGCACGCTGGCCGCCGACCATCACAATTGGGACACAGAGCGCGTCATTACTGCCGGCAACGCAGACATCATTGTGGAATGCAGCCCCACCAATCTACAAACTGGCGAGCCGGCCACAGGCTACATTCAGGCGGCGCTGCGCAGCGGGCGGCATGTGGTCACGGCCAACAAGGGGCCGGTTGCGCTGCACTACGCCGCGCTGGCTGCGCTGGCGCGGGCACAGCGCGTAACGCTGGGCGTGGAAGGCACGGTGATGGGCGGCACACCCGCACTGCGCCTTGGCAGTGAACTGCTGCAGGGCGCAGGCATCAGCGCCTGCGCCGGCATTCTTAACGGCACCACCAACTACATGCTTACGCGCATGGAAGCTGGCGCAACCTACCCCGCAGCGCTGGCGGAGGCGCAGGCGCTCGGCTATGCGGAGGCCGACCCGGCCGGCGATGTGGAAGGCCATGACGCTGCCTGCAAGCTTGTAATCATCGCCAACACTCTGATGGGGCGGACGCTGCGCCTGCAAGATGTTGCGGTGCAGGGCATCACGCAGCTCACTCCCGCGGCAATGGCAGCCGCCGCAAGCGCGGGCGAACGCTGGAAGCTGGTGGCAACGGTGGATGCACATGCGGCGCAGGTGCGGCCGCAGCGGCTGGCGCTCACGCATCCGCTGGCTGCAGTCAGCGGCATTACCAACGCCATCACCTTCAGCACCGCCGGGCTGGGTGATGTGACGCTGGTGGGCCCCGGTGCGGGCGGCGTAGCCACCGGCTTTGCGCTGCTGGCAGATATTCTGGCGCTGCACCGCTCGCAAACTGGAGCCTGACCCATGCGTGTGCGAGTTTCCGTGCCGGCAACCAGTGCCAACCTCGGGCCGGGCTTTGACAGCCTGGCACTGGCGCTTGGCCTGCGCAACGAGATCGAACTCAGTGTCGGATCCGCGGGCGGCAGCCTGCAAGTGGAGCAGCACGGCGAAGGCGCCGCCACGCTGCCAAGAGATGAGCGCAACCTTGTACTGCGCGCTGCGCGTGCCTACTGGCAAGCGCATGCCGGCGCGCCGCCCGGCACACTGCAGCTGCGCGCCCAAAACAACATCCCGCTTAACTCCGGCATGGGCTCCAGTGCGGCGGCAATTGTTGCCGGGCTTGCAGCTGCGCAAGCGCTCAGTGGCGCTGCCGCAGATCCGCATGCGTTGCTGCAGCTGGCCCACAGCTTGGAAGGCCACCCGGATAATGCTGCGGCAGCGCTGCTGGGCGGGCTAACGCTGGCCAGCGCAGCGGGCAACGATGTGCGCTGCGCGCGCGTTACGCTGCCTGCCATGCAAGTGGCGCTGGCACTGCCGGCGGTGGAACTGGCCACCACTCAAGCGCGGGCTGCGCTGCCCGGCATGGTGCCGCTGGCTGATGCAGCGTTCAACATTGGGCATGCAGCGCTGGTGGTGCGCGCTTTGCAAACCGCAGACTATGCGCTGCTGGGCTGGGCAATGCAAGACAGGCTGCACCAGCCGCTGCGGCGCGGGCTGATCCGCGGCTATGACGCAGCGGAACAGGCTGCGCTGGATGCGGGGGCTGCGGCAGTTGTGTTATCCGGCGCCGGGCCCAGCCTGGCTGCCTTTGCGGCACACAACCATGCACAAATAGCAGCGGCAATGCAGGCTGCCTTTGCCACAGCCGGGGTTGCCTGCCGCACGTTTGTACTGCCAGTGGAAGACAGCGGCGTAACCGTCACGCTGCTGCCGTAACCCGCGCCCGCCTGCTACCTTAATATCTGCTGGCGCTCATAAGCGCAGCGCGCGCAACTGCTGCGTCAATCCGGCGGATGCAGGCGCGCCAGCCATGTATCTGCGCCGGGCTGCGCGCGTGCGCGCGCATCCAAGCGCCAGCCGCCAACCCACACCACCTGCTCGCTAGCGCAAAGCAATGGCCAGGCAGCGCGAAGCGCCTGCGGTACTTTTGCATTTTGCAAAAAGCGCGCCACGCTTTGGCTGTGCCCGTGCAGCCCCAGCGGTTGAAAACGCTCGCCGCGGCGTGCGCTGCGCAACGCCAGCGGCGCCTGCGCCGGATGCGCAAACTGCACCGCCCAGCGGTCGGGCACAGCTGCCGGCATAGGTGCCGCGCTTACCTCCAGCCACCAGCCGCACGCACCCAGGCTGGTGCGCCCGGGCACGCCCACCGCCACGGCACTGCATCCATCCATGAATGGCTGCGCCGCCAGTGCCGGCGCGATTGCAGCCGGCAGCAATAGCAGCCGTTCGTATTCCACATGCAGCGCCAGCGCGCCCGGCAGCAGCACCTGCTGGCGCACGGCCGCTGTGCGCACAAACTCGCAGGCAATTGCAATCGGCGCGTAGTCCACATCGCGCAGTGCCGGCTGCAGCAGGCGCACCGCGCGCCGCAGCAGCTCGGCTTGCAGCGCTGGCAGCAGCGCGCCAAACTGCTTGCGTGCAAACGCCAGCTGGCCGGATGGAGCGGCCACCACGGCGTGCGCCCAGGCGCTGTCTGCTGCTTGCTGCACCACCGCATACTCACTGGCCAGCACCGCTGCCGTGCGGCCAAGAATGCGGCGCAGGCGCGGCTGCGCTGCCTCCAGTACCGGCAGCAGCTGGTGGCGCACACGATTGCGCCCGATTGTCTGGTCCGCGTTGCTGGCGTCCTGGCGCGGCTGCAGCCCGTGCTGCGCGCAGTATGCGTCAATGGCTGCGCGTGGCACCGTTAGCAGCGGCCGCCCCAGCAGCAGCTGCGGCGCACCGGGCACGCGGCTCAGCGGCCGCATGCCGCGCAGTCCGGCCAGCCCGGCGCCGCGCAACAAGCGCAGCAGCACCGTCTCGGCTTGGTCATCCGCGTTGTGCGCCACCAACACCGCAGCCGCGCCCTGCGCCTGCGCAACCGCAGCCAAGAACTCATAGCGCTCGTGGCGCGCCGCCATTTCAATTGAAAGCTGCAGGCGCGCTGCCGTCTCCCGCACCATGCGCCGCTCACAGGTGCAGCCCAGCTGCCACTGCGCTGCCAGTTCACGCACAAACTGCGCATCGCCTTCAGACGCGGGCCGCAGTGCATGATCCAAATGCGCCACCCACACAGCCGGGCGTTCCGCCGCCGGCAGTGCCAGCAGCGCATGCAGCAGCGCCACGCTGTCCGCGCCGCCGGACACGCCCACCACAACCTTGGCGCACGCGCGCAGCGCGGGATATGCCATGAAATAGCGGCTTATCGCGCGCAACAAAGCCATGCTGGCATTATAGCAATCGCTCTGTACTTGCAATGCGCATGCTATACTCGCCAACTATTGGCTGTGCTGGCGCACAAAAGCGCAGCTCCGTTCCTGCGGGTGCGGCTTTGCCAAACTCCAAACCGGCTGCGCACACTCGCACGGGAGAAATTTTTTGGCAATCAGCCCGCTTAATTGGCTGCTCGGCCTCTTTTCATTAGATATTGGAATCGACCTCGGCACCGCCAACACACTTGTGATGGTGCGCGGCAAGGGCATTGTCATCAACGAGCCATCGTGGGTGGCCGTGGACAAGAAGACGCGCAAGCCGCTGGCGATTGGGGTGGGCGCCAAAGAGTTGGTGGGGCGCACGCCTGCCAACATTCTGGCAGTGCGCCCGTTGCGCGACGGCGTCATCTCCGAATATGAAATCACCGAGGCGATGCTCGCGTACTTTATTAAGAAGGCGCACGAAAACAGCCTTGTGCCCATCCCGCGCCCGCGCGTGGTTGTGGGCATCCCCAGCGGCGTGACAGAGGTGGAGAAACGCGCCGTCTACGATGCGACGATGGCTGCGGGCGCGCGCGCTGCGTTTTTGATTGAAGAGCCAACGGCTGCTGCGATCGGGGCCGGGCTGCCGCTGGGCGAGGCGCGCGGCTCGATGATCCTCGACATCGGCGGTGGCACCACCGAGGCGGCGGTCTTCTCGATGGGCGGCATTGTTGTCAGCCGGTCGCTGCGCGTGGCCGGTGATGAGATGGACGAAGAGATAATTGCCTACGCGCGCAACAAATACAACCTGGCAATTGGCGAGCGCACCGCCGAGCGCGTCAAGCTCACAATCGGCTCAGCCTACCCCATGCCGGAAGAGAAGAGCGTAACGCTGCGCGGCCGCAACCTTGTTACCGGCCTGCCGGACTCGGTGGACGTCTCATCAATTGAGATTCGCGAGGCACTCTCAAATTCCATAACCACTCTTATCAATCTTGTAAAAGAAACGCTGGACGAGACACCGCCGCAAATCATTGAAGACTTGATGGAGAGCGGCATCTGCCTGGCAGGCGGCGTGGCCAACTTGCGCGGGCTGGCTGCGCGCATGGAAGCTGAATTGAAAGTGCGCTTTTGGGTGGCGGAGGATCCACTTACTTGCGTGGTGCGCGGCGCGGGTTTGATACTCGATGACATTGAAAATCTGACGCCGTTTCTGGTCGGGTTGGAGCGCGGCAGCACATCCCTCAGCCCGGTGCGCCGCTAACAATGCAGGCCACTGCCCGCCACCCGCTGCAGAATCCAGGCGCACTGCTGGTGGCTGCCACGGGTGTGCTGCTTGGCGCGCTGCTCTGGCGCGCGCCGGCGCTGCTTGCTGCCGGGCTTTTGCTGGGCGCAGTGCTGGTGCCCGCAGCGTTGCGCTGGCCGCTGCTGCCGCTGGCGCTGGCGTTGCTGGCCGGGCCATTCAAAGCGCTGCTGGCCGTAACTTATCCGGCGCTGCCGGATCCGGCGCAGCTGCTGCTGGGGCTGGCACTGCTGGCGTGGCTGTTGCGCGGCTTGGCCCAGCGCCAACTGCTTTTGCCAACACACAGCGTTGCGCTGCTGCTGATTTTATTTTTGCTTTTTACCGGCGCCACGCTGCTCGCAGCGCAGGATCTGGCCAGCGGTGCGGCGGAGTGGGCCAAGTGGCTGCAAGTGCTGCTGGTAATGGCGCTGGTGGCAGCTGAGCCGCGCCGCAGCACGCCCTGGCTGCTGGCTGCGCTGCTGCTTTCCGGTGCAACACAGGCTGTGATTGGCGGCTGGCAATTTGCGCTGCGCGGCGCAGGGCCCGGGCATTTTGAAATCGCACCCGGACTCTTCCGGGCTTACGGCACATTCGAGCAGCCCAATCCCTTTGGCGGCTACATGGGCTTGGTATGGCCGCTGGCTTCAGCATTGGCAGTGGGCCTGTGGCAGGCGCGCCAGATTCGGCGGCACAAACTGCTTTCTGCTGCCTGCGCAATGGTGGCGCTGCTCGCAGCCGGCGCACTGCTGGCATCTTACTCACGCGGTGCGTGGCTGGGCGCTGGCGCAGCAGCAGCCGTCTTGCTGCTGGGCGCACTGCGACCCGCCGGTGCGCGCCCGATGCTGCTGCTTGCGCTGCTGGCGGCGCTGCTGCTTTTTGCCGGGCGCGATCTTTGGCCGCAGTGGATTGTGGCGCGCGTGGGCAGCATCACACAGGTCTTCGCGGGAGCAGACGTGCGCGGAGTTGTTCCGACGACCGAAAACTTCGCGGTGGTGGAGCGCCTGGCGCACTGGCAGGCGGGCGCCGAGATGGCTGCGGCGCATCCGTGGCTGGGCGTGGGCTTGGGAAATTACGCGGCTGCCTACCCCCGCTACCGGCTGCTGCGCTGGCCGCTGGCGCTTGGGCATGCGCACAACTTCTACCTCAATCTGGCCGCTGAGACCGGGCTGCCCGGCTTGCTGATTTTTGTGGCGCTGCTGCTGGCCGCTGCGCTGCAAGCCTTGCGCGCGCTGCGCGCAGCCCGCGGCTGGCAGCGCGCACTGGCGCTGGGGCTGCTGGCAGCGGGCGCACACCTGGCCATCCATAGCACAGTGGATAACTTGATTGTAAATAATGTGCACCTGTATCTGGGCTGCATGCTTGGCATGCTGGCAGCCGCGCAGCCGCGCACCAACAGAGCATCCCAATGAGAGCCGCTTTCGGCAGCATCTACAGCTTTGCGCATGCGCGCCCGGTGGAGGTTAAGCGCTTCATAAAGTTTGGCATTGTCGGCTTGATTGGCTTTACCATCGACACCACCACGCTCAACCTGCTGGTGGGCTTCGCTAACATGCACACAACCGTCTTGCGGCTGGCAGCCAAGACAATTTCATTTTCACTGGCGCTCACCAGTAACTTTATTTGGAACCGCTATTGGATCTATCCCGAAACGCGCGCGGAGCGCAAGCGCGTGATTGCACCCAAGTTTGTGCTTGTAAACGCCGGCGGCTGGGCCATCAATCTCGTAATTTTTGGTTTCCTGAGCGGTGTGTTCATTGCAATCTTCAGCGCGTGGCTGGAGCCGCGAACCGCGCTGCTGGCGGGCACCAACGCGGCCCAAATGTGCGCCGTGGCGGTGGTCATGTTTTGGAATTTTTTCGTCAACCGCTACTGGACCTTCCGCAAAGTCCTCTGAGAGCGCGCCTGCCGGCCGGCCGCCAACCCGCATGCGCATCGGCATCGAAGTAACCGCCGCAGTCCGGCAGGGTGCCGGCATCGGCCGCTATGTGCGCGAGCTTTTGCTTGCCTTGGCGGAGCTCGATGCCCGCAACACTTACCGCCTGTTCTTTGCATCGCGCCTGCCGCTGCCGCACGCACTGCCGGCCCTGCCCGCAAACTTTCAGGCGCGCCGCCTGCCTGTGCCCGATGCCTGGCTGGCGCGCGCCTGGCACCGCTTGCAGCTGCCGCTGCCTGTGCAGCTGGCCACCGGCGCGGTGGACTTGTATCACTCGCCGGACTTCACACTGCCGCCCGTCAGCGCGCGCATCCCCACGCTGCTGACCGTGCACGATCTTTCGTTTGAACGCGAACCAGAAACAACTGCGCCCGGCCTGCGCGCCTTTTTACAGCAGGCCGTGCCGCGCTCGGTGCTGCGCGCCACGCATGTGCTGGCAGATTCACAAGCCACGCGCGATGACTTGATTGATTTGTATGCCACGCCCAGCGCAAAGATTACTGTGCTCTACTCCGGCGTGGCTGCCCGCTTCCAGCCCGTAGCCAGCCCCGGGCAGGCAGCTGTGCGGGCGCAGTACGCACTCGGCGCGCAGCCGTTTGTGCTGTGCGTCGGCACACTCCATCCGCGCAAGAACCATCTGCGCCTGATCGCAGCTTTTTACGCAGCGCTGCGCCACAGCGAACACAATCTGGTCATCGTGGGCGGGCCGGGTGGCGCCGAGCAGTCCATCCGCGCCGCAGTGCAACAGCTGGGGCTGCAGCAGCGCGTGCTGCTCACCGGCTATGTGGCGGACGCGCATCTGCCGGCGCTGTACTCGGCTGCGCACGCCGTTGCCTACCCGTCGCTGTATGAGGGCTTCGGCCTGCCGCTGGCGGAGGCGCTGGCTTGCGGCACGCCCGTGCTGGCAAGCACCGCGCCCTGCCTGCCGGAAGTGGCTGGCGGCGCGGCGCTGCTGGCCGACCCGCGCGATGAACAAGCGCTCGCCGCTGCGCTGCTGCGCATCACCAGCGATGCCGACCTGCGCGCCGACCTGCGCGCGCGCGGCTTGCAGCGCGCTGCTGCATTTTCTTGGCAGGCAGCGGCGCGCCAGCTGCTCGCGCTCTACACGCAGCTCGCATAAAATTTGCGCTGCGTGTGCTATCATCACGCAATTTAACGGAGGCATCTATGACCATCGAACGCAAGGGGTTGCTGCAGTGGCGCAACGCAGACACCACAATTGTGGGGCCGGATCTCAAGCCGGGCCAGCCGGCGCCAGCTTTCAGTGTGCACAACAACTCAATGGACCGCGTGCAGCCGCTGGCGGATACGGCTGGCAAAGTGCGCATCATCGCCAGCGTGCTCTCGGTCAACACGGGTGTTTGCGACAAAGAGATGCGGCGCTTTAACGAGGAGGCCGCGCATCTGGGCGATGATGTGCACATGCTGACGGTGAGCATGGATCTGCCCTTTACCCAAAAAGGCTGGTGCACAGCAGCCGGCGTGGAGCGTGTGCAAACCTTTTCAGATTATTACGATGCTAGTTTTGGCGCAGCCTACGGCGCGCTCATCAAGGATTTGCGCCTGCTGCGGCGCGCCGTGTGGGTGGTGGACCGCAAAGACAAGGTCACCTACTCCGCCTACATGCCCGCGCTTGGCGACGAACCTGACTACGCTGCGGTTCTGGCGGCGGCTAAAGCCGCGTTGTAATCCAGCTGCAACTTAAATGCAAAGCCCCCGGCATAACAACCGGGGGCTTTTTGTTTGGCTGCGCTGCGCCGGCTAGCTGCTGTCCAGCACCGCCCCAAAAGTTTGCACAATGTGGTCAATCTCTGCGCGCGTGATGATCAGCGGCGGCGAGAGCGCCAGCGTGCTGTTGCCCACTGCGCGCGTGCGCACGCCGCGCGCCAGGCACGCGTTGGCAATCGCCGTCGCCCGCGCCGGATCTGGCGTGCGCGTCTCGCGGTCCGCCACAATCTCCAGCCCGCACAACAAGCCCAGCCCGCGCACGTCGCCCACGCACTCAAACTCGCGCAGCGGCTGCAGCTGCGCCAGCAGGTAGGCGCCCAGTTCGCGCGAGCGCTCCACCAGCGCACTGCCTTCAATGATCTCCAGATTCTTCAGGCCCACCGCACAGCAGGCCGCATGCCCGGAGTAGGTGTAGCCGTGCATCCACATCTCTGACGCCGGCGCACTCAGCACCACCTCCCGCACCGCATCCGAAATTTGCAGCCCGCCCAGCGGCAGGTAGCCACTGGTGATGCCTTTGGCAAACGCCAGCATGTCCGGCCGCAGCCCCCAGTGCTGGCTGCCAAACCAGCGCCCGGTGCGCCCAAAGCCGCAAATCACTTCATCCATTATCAACAGCACATCGTATTTGTCGCACACGGCGCGCACCAGCGGGAAGTAATCATCCGGCGGCACAATCACGCCACCCACGCCCTGTACCGGCTCCGCAATGAAGGCCGCCACTGTGTCCGCCCCTTCGCGCTCAATCAGCTCGGCCAGTGCGCGCGCAGCAGCGGCGCCCGCGCTCTCGCCCGCTTGCTGCGCAATTGCCAGCCGGTAGGGATAGGGATCGATGGTGTGCAGAAACCCGGCCAGCGGCGGGCCAAACATTGTGTGATAGCGCGAGAGACCGGTTGCATAGGTGGCTGCCAGCGTGATGCCGTGATAGGCGCTGCGGCGCGCAATAATTTTTGTTTTGTCTTTGCGGCCCAGGCGCTGCCAGTAGTAGCGCGCAGTCTTGAAGGCCGTGTCGTTGGCCTCCGAGCCGCCCGAAGTGAAGAAGGTGGTGTTAAGTGTGGGATGCGCCAGGCCCGCAAGGCGCTTGGCCAGCTGGCTGGATGGCACGTTCGTCATGCCCGCAAAGTTGGAGGTGTACGCCAGGCGGCTCATCTGCTCGCGCGCCGCCTCGGGCAGCTCCTGGTTGCCGTAGCCAATATTTACATTCCACAAGCCGGCCATGCCGTCCAAAACTTTGCGCCCTTCCGGGGTGTGCAGATACACGCCATCGGCGCGCTCCACCACCAGCGCATTGGCATGCGTGGATGGATGCTGCAGCGGATGCAGCTGATGCGGGTCAAAATCCTGCAGGATACTTTCTGAAAGAATGGCTGCCATGGGCGGGCTCCTTGGGTTGCGCTGCGCAGTATAACAGCGCAAATAAAAAGCCCGCCGGATGGCGGGCTCAAGGCTGGGGGACCAGGATTCGAACCTAGGCTGACGGAGTCAGAGTCCGTAGTTCTACCACTAAACTATCCCCCAATTTTCCTGATAATATCACAAGCGTGTTGCGGCCCGCGTGAACGCCTAACTATGCCGCCCGCAGCTGCTGCGCGGCTGCGGCAATCCTTGCCAGCACCAGTTCGCGCCCCAACAGCTCCATCGTTTCAAACAGCGGCGGGCTCACCTTCTGCCCGGTGACCGCCATGCGCAGCGGGCTAAACAACTGCCCCGGCTTCAGCACCAGCTCCGCAGCCAGCGCTGTCAGCGCAGCGTTCGCAGCGCTGTGCTCCATTGCAGGCAGCGCCGCCAGCAGCGCATGCGCCTGCTGCAAAATTGCTGCCGACTCGCCCGCTGTTTTATCCTTCAGCAGCAGATCCGCGCCGCTGCACACCACAGCCGCGCGAAAGAAAAATCCAGCCAGTGGCGGTGCATCCTCAAATGTGGTGATGCGCTCCTGAATGAGCGGCACAATGCGCTCCAGCATGGCCGGGTCCGCTTGCATGCCGGCCGCCGCAAAGTAAGGCGCCAGCGCCGCAGCCAACACTGCCGGCTGCAGGCGCCGCAAATGCACCCCCTGAAAGTGATCCAGCTTTTCGAAGTTGACCGCGGCTGCCGCAGGGTTCACGCGCGCCAGGCTAAAGCAGCGCACCAGCTCCGCCATGTCAAAGTCTTCTTTCTGGTCGTCATAGCTCCAGCCCATCAGCGCCAGCCAGTTCAGCACGGCGGCGGGCAGATAACCGATCTCGCGCAGCTCATGCACAAAAATGGAGTGGCCCTCGGTGCCGCGCAGCTCGGCGGCATCGCGCTTGCTCATCTTGCCCTTGCCACTGGGTTTGCGAAAAACAGAAAGATGGCACCACACCGGCTCCGGCCACCCAAACGCGCGCAGAATGAGCGCGTGCTTGGGCAGGCTGGGCAGCCACTCATCTGCGCGGATCACATGCGTGATGCCCATGTCATGGTCATCCGCCATCGCAGCCAGATGGTAAAGCGACAACCCGTCAGACTTGAGAATGATGAAGTCATCAAGCGTGCTGTTTTGCACGGTGATGTCGCCGCGAATGGCATCGGTGACGGTGGTGCTGCCGTCTGCGGGCGTTTTGAAGCGGATGACGGCCGGTGTGCCGGCGGCGCGCAGCTGCGCTGCTTCTGCGGGTGCAAGGCTGCGGCAGTGGCCGTCATAGCGCGGCGGCCGCTTCAGCACGCGCTGCTCGGTGCGCAGCGCATCCAGCCGCTCCCGCGTGCAGAAGCAATAGTAAGCCTGGCCGGCCAGCACCAGCTGCTCTGCCCGCGCGCGGTGCAGCGCTGCGCGCTCGGATTGCACGTAGGGCGCATGCGGCCCGCCCACTTGCGGGCCTTCGTCCCATTGCAGGCCCAGCCAGCGCAGCCCGGCCAGCATGTTTTCAAATGCGCCGGGCACCAGGCGCTCCTGGTCTGTGTCTTCAATGCGCAGCACAAAGCTGCCACCGGTCTGGCGCGCCAGCAAATAGTTGTAGAGCGCGGTGCGCGCACCGCCGATGTGCAAAAAGCCGGTGGGCGACGGCGCAAAACGCACGCGCACGGGTTGCATGGTCATGCTTGGGCGGGCAAGCTGCTGGGCGGCGCTGCGCAGCGCAGCCTTAAAACTTGCGCGGATTGCGCTGCGCGTTGACGCTTTGGGCAATGGCAATGCCCAGCGCCGCCGCCAGCAGCGCACTGCCGCCATAGCTCACAAAGGGCAGCGCCAATCCCGCCACGGGAAACAAGTTCAGGTTCACGCTTACATTCAACACAGTCTGCACAAAAAACAGCGTCGCCAGCCCGTAGCAAAGGTAGGCGCCAAAAGCATCATCAGACTGGCGCGCAATCTGCAGCAGGCGCAGCACCAGCAGCGCCAGCAGCGCCAGCAAAACCAGCGCACCCACAAAACCAAACTCCGCCGCACTCGCCGAAAAAATAAAATCTGTGTGGCGCACCTTGAGGAAGCGCAGCTGCACTTGCGAAGACTGGCCGTAGCCCTGGCCCAGCCAGCCGCCGGAGCCAATGCTGATGAGCGCCTGCTCCACGTTGTAGCGCGCGCCGCCGGCAGCATCCGGAAAAAGAAAATTGCTAATGCGGGCACGCTGGTACGGCACCAGCCCCAGCCAGAGCAGTGGCATGCTGGCAGACCCCAGCAGCGCCAGCGTGCCCAGATGCGTCCAGCGCAAGCCCGCTGCCCAAGCTATGCCAAACCAGATGAAGCCAAGCATGGCAGCCGTGCTTAAGTTCGGCTGCAGCAGCACCATCACCACCGGCACCCCGGCATACACAAGCGATGCGAACACCCAGCGAAATTCCAGCACCTGCTCGCGCCGGCGCGCAAAAAAACTGGCCAGCCAAACCACACTGCCAATCTTCACCAGCTCCGAAGGCTGCACAAAAAACAGGCCGAAAAAGTCAAACCAGCGCTGGGCGCCAAAAGCTGTGATCCCCACCGCCAGAATCGCGCCCAGCAACAAAACCGCCAACACGTACATTCCACCGGCTAGTCCCTGCAAAGTTTTGTAGTTGACGAAGGGGCCAAGCGCCACCACTGCAGCGCCAGCCAGCGCATATTGGGCCTGGCGCGCGGCCAGCCCTTCCAGGCTGGGGCTGCCAGCGGCACTGGAGCGGATCATCAAAATTCCAAATAGAACCAGCAGCGCGGTGAGGCCCAGCAGCACAACATCAAACTGCTGCAGCAGGCCACGCGCACTGGAGCGCGCTCCGCGCAGAATAGACATGCGCCCAAGCGGCGCCATTAGAGCAGCCTAAGCCGGGGAAGTATCGTGGCGTTTGGCACGCCCGGTAACAGTGCGCAGCGGAATTTCTGCGGTCAAACTCTGGGCGTGATGGTCAAGCACCATCTTAACAGCCACCCGGTCAATATCAACGGCCGCATACTTGGCGATCACCGCAATAATTTCCTCTTTCATTTTCTCTAAAATCGCGGGGTTGAGGTCCGTGCGGTCGTAAACCAAAATCGCCTTGATGCGGCTCGCAGCATTCTTTGCGCTGCGCTTGCGGCCAAGCAGCTTGTCAACCATTGATTGCAGCGATGTGCTCCAATCGCTGGTCATTGGGGAGTACCTCCGTTCAGGAAGGATCCCAATTTTTCGTACCAGCTCTTGGGCTTCAACGACATGAACGGCACATCGCGGCCCAGCAAGCGCGCGGCAATATCGCGGTACGCCTGCCCCACGGCCAGCTCCTTGTTGAGCGAGGCCGGGCTGCCCATGTTGCCGGCGGTAATCACATCAGGATCTTCCGGCACCACGCCAATCAGGTCAATGGCCAAAATGTCGAGTACGTCTTCGATGCTAAGCATCTCGCCGCGCTCCACCATCGCATAACGATAGCGGTTCAAGATCAGCTGCGCCGGCCCTTTTTGGTCCGCCTCCACCAGCCCGATGATGCGGTCTGCATCGCGCACGGCTGCCACTTCCGGGTTTGTAACCACCAGCACCTTGTCCGCCGGCGCCAGCGCGTTGCGAAAGCCGCCCTCGATGCCAGCCGGGCAATCCAAAAACACAAAATCAAAATCGGCGCGCAGCTCGTCGCACACGCGCACCATGTCTTCCGGCGTCACCGCAGATTTATCGCGCGTTTGCGCTGCCGGAATCAGGTACAGCTCGGGCACGCGCTTGTCTTTGATCATTGCCTGGCGCAGGCGGCAGGATTTCTCCACCACATGCACCAGGTCGTACACAATGCGATTCTCAAGGCCCAGCACCACATCCAGGTTGCGCAGGCCAATGTCCAGGTCAATGCAAACCACACGCTGCCCTTCAGCCGCCAGTGCCGCCGCCACATTGGCGACCGTTGTGGTTTTGCCCACCCCGCCCTTGCCGGAGGTTACGGTAATTACTTTCGCTGCCATGCCTAATTCTTCTCCCTATCCAGCCTCATGCGAGGCGCTTGAATTTATCCTTGGGCACCCAGCGCTCGGCCACAATCTGGCCGTCACGAACATGCGCCATCTCGGGCTCTGGCTGCCCGCGCCGCACCGGCGAGGTGGTGATTAATTTTCCAATGCGCAGCTGCTGTGGCGAGAGGTCCAGCGCGCACACCGTCGCTTCCACATCACCGGCCGCACCCGCATGCACCACGCCATACAAGCGGCCCCAAACCACCACGCTGCCCCCCGCCAAAATTTCCGCGCCGGGATTTACATCGCCAATCACCACCACATGCCCGGCATGGTTTATGGTGCGCCCGGAGCGCAGCGTCTGCTGCATCAACGCCGCCATGGTGAGGCCCGGCTCCAGCTTCGCAGCGGCTGCCGCTGCCACACGCGCGGGGGTTTTTGCCAGCTGCGTTTGCAGGCCCAGCGCCTTGGCAGCTTGCTGCGTCAGTCGCGCCTCGCTCAGCACTGCCGTTAAGTTAATTTCCAAGTCGCCAAACTTGTCGCGCAGGCGCCCCAGATCGGCCGCCTTCAGCTCCCGTTTGCCTACTTGCAAAATGATGCGTGCGCCGCGAAAGAACTGGTCTTCCTCCTGCATGCGCGCGTACAGCACCGGCTCCAGGTCTGCCCATGCGCCCGAAGGCAGCGTGACGAGCAAACCCTCTTGTATTCCTTTGACTGCAATTAACTCGCTCATGGCTATTGGGACGGCCATAATTATAGCAGCGAGTTGGGGCTTGCAACTTCGGGCCTCAAGACCCTGAATTTTGTGGAGTTTACGCGCCTGTGGTATTTAGTCCGCGCGCGGGTGACTGTGCCCGCCCGTTGTGCGGCTGCCGCCAGCTGGCGTCAGGGCACAACCTGCACGCTGCCCGTCAGCAGCTTATCGTCAATCGTGGCGCCCGTTGCATCAAGCACCGGCAGGCGCTGCAGTGTTTCCAGCAGGTACCAGCCCGCCTCCACTTTGTAGGCGCCCGGCGGCGCATCGGGCGGCACCATCACCACAAGCTCTTCATTCACCGTGCTGCCCGCCTGCCAGCTGCTGGTGGGGCGCGTGCCCTGCACCGGCCACGTATCCACTTGCCCGTGCACCCGGCCATCCGGCCCCAGCAAGTGCACAAATTCTGTGTAGTCGGCGGCGGGCTGGCGCAGCGCGTACCACTGCGCAGCAATGCGCACTTCAGCCCCGCGCTGCACCTGCGGCGTGAGCACTGTAAATTCTTCCAGCAGCAGCTGCCCGTCAAAGTTCACCGCGCCAGGGCGGGCACCGCGCTCTGTCACCCGCAGTGTTGCCAGCGCACACTGGCCGCGCGGCCATTGCAGCCAGCCACAAGTAGCATCGCCCGCGCTTGCTTGCAGCGCCAGTGTGAATTCGCCGGCAGTTGCCGGAGCGCGCAGCTGCGTGCGCGTGGTGAAGTTCTGAGCAGCCCCGTGCGCAGCCAAATTCACGCGCACCGGTGCAGCACTGCCCGCCACAAGCTCAATGGCCGGCGGCTCGCGCTGCGGCGCCGGCTGCGTCCAATGCAGCAGCACATCAAAGGGCGCACCCGGCAGCACACTGGCCGGCGCATCAAAACCGCGCAGCCACACCGCGGGCGCGTAATGCTGCAGCGCAGCCACCGCCGGAACCAACGCCTGCGCAGCGGGCTGCACTTGCAGCGCCGCCAATGACGCCCAGTAGCCAGCACTGTTTGCTGCGAGGCCTGCGCTGCCAAACGCGGGCAGCAGCGCTGCCTGCAGCACATATTGCCCGCCCGGCAAAGCACCATCCAGCAGCAGCGCGTGCCAGTCTGCAATCAGCACGCCGGGCCGCCACGCATTTGTTGGATACATGCGCCCCACCGGCACTGTGCCCGGCCAACTCTGCCGCACTGCGCTGCCGGAATCCAGCAAGCGGAAGTTCACCAGATAGCTGCCATCCACCGGCCGCAGTGCGGACCATTGCAGCGTCACTGCCAGCGCGCTGCCCGCAGCCGGTTGGCCGGCAGCCAGCACTGAATGCAGCCGCACAGCATCGCCAAACTGCACCGCAAATGCAGCCGGCGCCGGTAGCAGCTGCGCATCTACTTCCACCAATCCGCCCACGGACTGCAGCAAATGCGCGGCTGCCACATTCGGCAAATAACGCGCAAGGTACACCGCCTGTCCGCGCGCCAGCCGCGCCGCAAGATCGCTGCGATAGGCAGCTTCATCAGGCAGCACACTGATGTCCAGGTCCGGTCGCAGTTGCTCCGCCACCTGCAGATAGAACAGCGGCGGCATGCGCTCGCTGTCTGCCAAAATGGCAGCGCCTTGGCGCAGCGGCAGCGCCAGTGTGCTGCGCGCTTGCTGCTCCGCGCGCCAGTCTGCAGACTGGTCCACCGCGCTAAAGTTGCGCCAGCACGCAGACAGCGGCAGCAATGCAAATGCCGCCAGCACCAGCTGCGGCCAGGCGGCCCATGCCAGCGCCTGCACAATTGCGGTCACGCCCAATGCCATCCACAGCGCCTGCACAAAGTGCGCCGGCAAAAGAAATGCAGAGTAATCCGGATCGGGCACATAGAACGACAACGCAAATGCAGCCGTCCCACCCCACGCCAGCAGCGTGATCAGTGCACCGCGCCGGTTATCGCGCAGATAACTTGCGAAGCCCACCGCTGCCAGCAGCGCGCCCGCCCAGCCGTACTGGTCCAATGCCTTGCGCCCCACAATCAGATAGCGCGCTGGTTCCGTGATGGCTTGCAGCGGGCGCAGCGCGCCATGTGCCTCCGCGCCGGTAAAGAATTGCAACAACCGCTGCCATCCAAGCACTGCGCCGCCATTGAGCACAGGCCAGCGCAGCGGCAGGTAAAGATAAACGCAAAGCCCGAGCAGCAGCAGCGCAGCGCACTGCAGCCACACCCGCGCTGCAACCGCGCGGCGCGATTGCAGCCACAATGCTGCCAGCAATGCCGGCAGCAGCACACCCGTTGTCAGGTGGTTTGCCAGCGCAAGCCCAAAGAGCAAAAAGAGCCAGCGCAGCTGCGGCGCACCGGCAGCGCCCGCGGGCAGTGCAAGCAGCAGGCCCAGCAGCACGCCAAACAGCAGCCCGTGCAGTGTGTACACCTCCGCCTCCACTGCGCGCAGCCAGAACGCCGGTGCGGTGGCCAGCGCCAGCGCAGCCAAACCCGCAGCGCCAGAGCGCGCGCCCATGCGCCGGGCCACGCCATACGCAACCGCAACCGCGCCAGCCCCAAACGCCGCTGCTGAAAGGTTGATGCGGTACGCAGCTGTGCCACCCACCGGCAGCCAGCTGAACAGTTTGGCAAGCAGAATATAGAGCGGGTACCCGCTGCCATGGGAGATGCCCAGGCGCAGCACATTCACCTGAAATTCAAATGTGTCCGCCGGGCCAACTGTGGGCGCGAGGGTGCGCCAGTACAGTGTGCCGGCCAGCAGTGCCAGCACAAATGGCGCAGCCCGCTGCAGCCAATGGGCGCGCTGCAGCTGGTGCAGCAGCAGCGCAGTGCGCGCTGCCAGCGCCAATGCGGCCCCGCCTGCCGCCAGGCTCACGCCGCGCAACGGCACCACGCCCGGCAACGCTGCGTTTAGCGCGCCCAGCAGCAGCGGCAGCTGCGTCCAGGCTGCGGCCGCTGCATCGGCTTTGCTGGCTGGCATTCGGGTAGCACGCAGCAGCCATTGGTCTGCCATCCGCCACACCACTTGCACCAGCAGCGCGCAAACCAGCACCAGCGCTGCCACCGCCCCCAGCGCACCAAATGCGCCAAAGCGGGCGGTGTCGTACTCCAGCAGCGCACGCGCCAGGCCGGCTCCATACGCGCCGCCGAGCACAGCCGGTGCAGCAGCGTTGTAAAGTTGTGGTCTGTTCATGTCGCTGCGCGGCGCAGCGCGGCGCGTGCCGGCTCAGC
This sequence comes from Anaerolineaceae bacterium, assembly GCA_003569365.1. Classification (GTDB taxonomy): domain Bacteria; phylum Chloroflexota; class Anaerolineae; order Anaerolineales; family UBA11657; genus BD1. Next base: position 78,252 of record BGOS01000011.1, on the reverse strand, counting down.
CGGCAGCCGGAGACATGCCCTTCAGCGCAAAGTAGGCGTCAATAATTTCTTGTGCCACCGGCCCGGCGACAGTGGAGCCTTCCTCGCCACTGTACACAAACACCACCACTGCAATCTCCGGCTTTTCATAAGGCGCGTAGGCCACCATCCAGGCGTGCGCCGGCCACGAGCCGTATTGGCAGCGGTCGGCAGCCTGCGCCACGTTGTCGCAGTATTCCGCAGTACCGGACTTGCCGGCCAGATTTATCCCCTCCACAGCCAGCTTCTTGCCCGTGCCATCAATCATCACCTGGCGCAGCCCCAGGCTCACCTGTTCAATCACATAGGGCGTGAGCGCCGTCTGGGATTGATTTTGCACGCTCGCCGTGCGCAGCACATTGCCCTCGCCATCGCGCACTTCACGGATGAGCGTGGGCTTGCGCACATAGCCATCGCGGTTGATGAACGGCGTGTAAGCCATCAGCACTTGCAGCGGCGTGGACAACACATAGCCCTGCCCGATCGACGCAATGTATGTGTCGCCCGTCGACCAGTTCTCGCCAATGTTTAAGCGCTTCCAATCCCGCGTGGGCATCAGTCCCTTGCGCTCACCGGGCAGCTCGATCCCCGTGAGCTGGTCAAAGCCCAGCATGGTTGCATAGTTGTGCAGCCGGTCAATGCCCAAGCCGCCATCCTGCACTCCGCCGGCTTCATATCCGCCGCCCAGCGCGTAAAAGTAAACATCGCATGACACCGCAATGCCGCGAATGAAGTTCACGTCGCCGTGGCCGGCGCGGTTGTAGCAAACCACGCGGCGCGTCTTGCCCGGGTCATTTGGAAAGTAGCGATTGGTGATGATGATTTCGCCCGGGTCAAAAATCACCTGGTCTGCCGTGACCACGCCCTCCTGCAGCGCGCCCGCTGCCACGGCCACCTTAAACACCGAGCCCGGCGGGTACTCGCCACTGATGGCGTTGTTGAAGAGCGGCTTGTACGGATGGTCCGCCATTTCCTGGTAGTACGCGGCGGGAATGAAACGCGAAAACATGGCGTTGTCGTAGGTGGGCAATGACACCATTGCCAGCACCTCGCCGGTTTGCGGATTGATGGCAATTGCCACGCCATTGGTTACCGGCTGCGGCGGGCGCAACGGATTGGTATCCGCCTGCGCAATTTGGTTTTCAATCTTCATGCGGTTGGCAAGGGCCGCCTCAGCAGCAGCCTGCAGGCGCACATCAATTGTCAGCACCACGCTTTGGCCGGGTACCGGCGCCTGCCCCTCGCCCAGCGTGCGCAGCTCGCGGCCGGCCACATCCACCTCCACTTCTTTATAGCCATTGCGGCCGGCCATCACGTCCTGCATGCGGTTCTCAATGCCGGCATAGCCAATCCGGTCGCGCGCCGGGTCAAAACCGAGGTTCACATAATAGTCAGACTGGTCTTCCGTGATCGGGCCCATGTAGCCAACCACGTGCGCGGTGAGTGCGCCGGTGGGGTAGTCGCGCAGCGCACGCACCTCCAGCTGCACGCCCGGCAGGCTGCGCAGTTCCGCGCCCAGCACCAGCGCCTTCTCGCGCGATAAATCCGGCGCAATCACCACCGGCCGGTACGGCGCATTCGTCTCCTGCAAAAACACCAGCTCTTGAATGCCTGGCGAAGGCGAGTCATCGCCGATGCGATTGCCGGTTGCATTGCCGGCGTCCAGCGGCGGCGTGGAGATGGGCACACCCGTGAGCTCGGACAGGCGCGCATAAAGTTCTGCCAGGCGGCCGGCATCTTCCGGCAACAACGCCGGCGTAATCGAGACGCTGATGGCCGGAACATTTTGTGCCAGCAGCACGCCATTGCGGTCATACACCACGCCGCGCGGCGCCGGCAGCGTCAGGCGCTGCTGGCGGTTGTCCAGCGCCCGCTCGGCAAAAGCATCAAACCCCGTAATCTGCAAGCGCACCAGCTGATACGCTGCGCCCAGCAGCGCCAGCGCAATCACAACATAGAAACTCCAGATGCGCTCGGGTGCAATGCCGGTGGTGGAGTTCTGCACGGCGGATTGCTAGAGCGAGACCTGCGGCAGCGCAATGCTGCGGGCGATGCGGCGCGCCAGCGGATACGCGAGCAGCATCAGTGCCGTATCCAAAAACACGGCGGGCAACACCACACTGGTGGCTGCCGTGCGCCAGTCCAGCTGCCAGCCCCATAACAGCAGCGCGCCCGCATAAATGGCATGGTAGATAACCACGCTCGCAACCGTGCCGAGCAGCGGCAGCAGCGGGTTTGCATTCCAAAGCGGGGCGCCAATGAAGTTGACTGCCAGGCTCACCACAAACAGCGCCAGCAGCATGGCGCCAAACGGCCCGGCGGAAAATGTGTCCAGCAGCAAGCCGCCGGCAAACGCCCACAGCAGCCCGTCGCTGCGGCTGCGCGCAAGGTTCCATGCCAGCACAATCACCAGCATCAAATCCGGGCGCAGCGCCGGAAACGGCAAGTACGGCAGCACGCTGCTTTGCAGCAGCGCTGCCAGCGGCAGCAGGCCAAGGCCCAGCAACAGCGGCGTCATGGCGCAGCCGGCACCGGCGTTGCCAGCAACGGCGCCAGATCCAGCGGCGTAAAGTTGGTAATGATCAGCACCAGCTCCAGATTTGCAAAGTTTATCGCCGACTGCACATCGGCCTCCTGAAACACATCGTAATCGCGGCGGCGCACGGAGGTAATGGTGCCCGCTTGCAAATTAGGCGGAAACTTTCCGCCAATACCGGAGGTCACCAGTTGATCCCCGGCTGCCAGCTCCGCCTGCAGCGGCACAAAATCGAGGCGCAACAAGCCCGGCCCGCTGCCGCGCAACTGGCCTTCCACGCGCGAGCTCTGCACCCGCACGTTTACCACCAGGGTCGGGTCCGTAATCAGCAGTACCTTGGCTGCCGACGCCGTGGCCTCGGTAACAATGCCAACCAGGCCATCGGCCGCCAGCACGGGCATGTCCGGCAGCAAGCCATCCGCCCGGCCGCGATCCACCAGTACGTATTGAAGGTAGGGGCTCACATCGCGCCCAATCACCTGCGCTGCGAGATAGCGGTACTCCGGATTGGCGCGCGCCAGCTTGAGCAGCTGCGCCAGCAGCAGGCGCTGGCTTTCAGATTCGCGCAGGCGCGTGACCTCGCCCTGCAAGCTGCTTACGCGCGCTTGCAGTTCGGCCACCTGCGTGAGCACTGGTGCTGGCGCACCACTGCTGCCCGGCTGGCGCAGCGGCAGCGTTTGCTGCGCCACCAATTGTTGCAGCGGCGTGAGCACGCGGGTGAGTGCAGTGCGCAGGCCGCCGGCGCCCGCGCGCTGGCCCAGCGCCAGCAGCAGCACGGCTGCAGCCAGCAGCAGCAAGCCCAGTGAGAAACGTCCGAGGAAGGAGAAACGCCGCATTGCAAAAGCGCAGCGCAATCAGCCGCACCCGCCATGCGGGCGCAATGGCAACCGGCCGGCTTACGCCGGAGTCGGCTCCAGCAGGCGCTCGCGGAAGGCGTGGATGGTGCGGCGCAAGCCCTCTGCCAGATCCACACGCGGCTCCCAGCGCAGCAGCGTGCGCGCCCGCGTCAGGTCCGGCTTGCGCTGCTGCGGGTCCCCCTGCGTGCGCCGGTCTTCGCACACTATGCCGGCTGCGTTGCCGGTGGCACCGTTGATCAGCTCGGCAAATTCGCGGATGGTCACTTCGTGCGGATTGCCAATGTTCACCGGCATGTGCTCGCTGCTTTCCAGCAGCGCCAAAATACCATCCACCAGATCATCCACGTAGCAGAAGCTGCGCGTCTGCGCGCCATCGCCATAAACTGTCAGCGGCAGGCCGCGCAGTGCCTGCCCCACAAAGTTTGGCACCACACGCCCGTCATCCAGCGCCATGCGCGGGCCAAAGGTGTTGAAGATGCGCACGATGCGCGTGTCCACCGCGTGCGTGCGATGGTAGGCCATGGTGAGCGCCTCGGCAAAACGCTTGGCCTCGTCATACACGCTGCGCGGACCCACGGGATCCACATTGCCCCAGTAGCTCTCGCGCTGCGGATGCTCCAGCGGGTCGCCGTAAACCTCAGAGGTGGAAGCCAGCAGAAAGCGCGCGCCGTACGCCTTGGCAACGCCCAGCGCATTCAGTGTGCCGAGCGCACCGGCTTTCAAAGTTTGAATGGGAAGCTGCAAATATCCAGTGGGCGCAGTTTGCGAAGGGCTGGCGGGCGATGCAAAGTGCAGCACAACGTTGACCGGCTGCGGCAGCACAATGCGCTGCGCCACATTGTGCAACACCAGCTCAAATTGTGGATGGTTGATAAGGTGCGCAACATTGGCGCGGCTGCCGGTGATCAAGTTGTCCATCGCAATCACGTGGTGGCCATCGGCCAGCAAGCGGTCGCACAAATGCGAGCCCACAAAGCCCGCGCCGCCGGTAATGAGGATGCGCATCAGGTAATCTGGTAATCAGCTGCCGCGCGAACTTGCTTGTGTAGCTGGCACAGCTGCTGCGGGCGAGTTTACCATGCGCCCCAGTTGCGCCATCAATCCGCAAATAAGCATGAACGCGAAAGCCAGGTCCACAAACCAATAAGATGCATCAACCAAACCGTGCGCCAGTACATTCACCATTGCCGCGCAGAGGCCCACTGCCAGCGCACGCGCGGCGGGATCGCGCAGGCCGCCCAGCGCGCGCCGCGCTTGCTGCCAAAAGCCGGCCAGCATTGCACCTGCCAGCAGCAGGCCGGGCAATCCGAGGCGCGTTGCAAAATCCAGCAGCCAGTTGTGCGCGTGCGAAAGGTTCGGCTCCTGCCACGCAGCCGGGGCAATGTAGCGGCCGCGATATGCATAGAGAAAGTTGTCCAGCCCAACGCCGGTCAGCGGCGCATCGCGCACCATTGCCAGCGCACTGCGCCAAAGCTGCAGCCGAAAGAATACCGGGCCCTGCGTGTAATCTGCCAGGCGCGCAAAGCGCGGACTGCGCCCGGCAATCAGCAGCAGCACCAGCAAGCCGCCCGCACCCGCAGCTGCCAGCACCGGCCACGCCCGCCGGCCGCCCCAAAACAAAAGCACCACCGCCAACGCAGCCGGCACGCCCAACAACAGCGCACCGCGTGAAAAGCTCAGCCACAAGGCAGCTGCCAGCGGCAACGCCACAACTGCATACATGCGGCCGCGCAGATCACGCACACCCAGCAGCGCCACGGCCAGCGCCACGGGCAGCGCCCGCCCCAGATAAAGGCCAACATTATTTGGCGATCCATACACACTGCGCAGGCGCAGCACGCCATCTTCAGCAGTAATCAGATTTGTGCCGCTGGCGTACTGCCCCAGCCCCACAAGCGCCACCAGCAGCGCCCCGGCCAGAAATGCATCCACAACCTGCCAGCGCTCGCGCTCCGCCATGGGAATGAAGCGCAGCAAGAGATACAGCAGCACCGGTTCCAGCACCGTGGTGCGCAGCTCTGTTACAGCCACCGCGCGCTGCGCCGCAAAAAAGATGGAGGCCGTACCAAGTGCGGCAAATGCCAGCACGGCCCAGTCCAGCAGCGTCAACTGCGGGCGGCGGGCTTTGCCGCCCACAGCCAGCACCATGCCGTGCAGCAGCGCTGCCCCGGCTCCCAGCAGCGTGAACACCTCCACCGCCGAAAACATGCGCTCAAACATCGGGCGCGGCAGCAGATAGAACGGCGCGGCAAATGCCACCAGCGCCGCAGCCGCTGCCGGACGCACGGCCAGCAACACAAACATGGCTGCGCCACTCAACACGGTCAGCAGCAGCCACGGTGAAAAATAAAACAGGCCAGCGCTTAACACAGTCAGCACCACTGGCAGCGTTTCTGTGCGCACTCCAATCAGCTGCGTAAGCGGCTGGCCCCACGTTTGGGCAGCGGACAGCCAAAAGATTGCGGCCGTCACCGCCGTCACTGGCGCAGTGGCGCGCTCTCCTAACTGCGTGGCGGCGCGGGAAAATGCAGCCGGGCGCAGGCTGCTGCGCACGCCCCAGCCCGCTGCGCCGGCCAGCAGCACAGCCAGCGCTGCGCACACGCCTGCAGCAATTGTGCGCGTGGCATGCGCCGGCGGCACATCCGCCACGGCAAAGCCCGCAATCGCCCACTGGTCCCACCCGCGTTCCGCCACCAGCCGCGCCACATGCCGCCCGGATGCAAGCCCGCGCGCCAGCGTAACCTGCGTCACTTGCGGCTGCAGATCGGGTGCAGTGAGCACCACATACGCGCGCCCGTCCGCTGCAACCGGCAGCGCATTTGCCGGCACCCCGTCCACCTCGGCGTAAATGTACGCGCGGTAGTTTGCGCGCCGCGCCCGCAGCGCCAGCTCGGTGCCATCAAAAATAAACTCCACACTGGCCGGCCCTTGCGCCGGAATGTCTGCACCCAGCGCAGAAAACTTCCACGCGCCGGTGTAAGTGGCAAATGAACTAACCGCCGCCTGCTCGCCCGGCGGCGCCGCGTCAGTTGCAAGAGTCTTTTGGAGTGCTGCCACGCCTGCGCTGTCGCTGCCGTCCGCGGCGCGCAACGCAAAACCCCAGCGCGGGTCGCTGCCGCTTGGTCCGGCGGGCTGCCAATTCTCCAGCGCCATCACGCCGGCCCACGGCCACTCCTGCCGCGCCCGCGCAAACGCCGCTGCGCTATTGGCCGCCTGCCGGGCTGCAGACACCGCGCCCCATTCATTGCTCGCAGCACCGCTCACTGGCTGCACGTACCAGCCAAAGTTGCCAGCCCACAGCTGCTTGCGGCCGTCACCTGCCCGCTCCATTTCTTCCCGCAGTAGTATGAAGCGCGAAAAGTTAAAGGCGCCGGCCTCCACGCGCAGCGCCTGCGCATCCGCTGCAAAACCATACGGCTTGCCGCTCGCCACATCAAAAAATGGCGCAGCGCCCGCCGCATACAGCTGCCGCAGGAAAAGCAAATCGCTAATGTTGTCCGGGCCGGAATCAATTGAAGGGGAAAGGCTGCCCAGCACAACCGTGGCGCCCGGCCGGGCGGCATGCAGCGCGGGATACGCTGCTTGCAGCAGGCGCAGGTAACTTGCCGCAGCGGGCTGCGCACCCCAGCCCGCGCGCAAATTAGGCTCGTCCCAGATTTCGTAAGCATCCACCTGCTGGTTGAAGCGGGATGCAAACTCAGCAGCAACCTGCGCATATTGCTGCGCATCGGCAGGCGGCTGCGCGCCACTGAGCACTGCGATTACACGCAGGCCTTGCGCGTGCGTGTTTTGCAGCAGCGCTGCGGCCGCCGGCCAGCCCGCTGCGCTGCTGTCGGCCGGCAACTTTTCCCAATCAAATTCCTGGCGCACCCAGCCAAAGCCGATGCCCGCAATCGCTTGCAGCGCAGCCTGCTGTGCCGCAGGCTTAGCATCCAGCAGCGCCACATTGATGCCAGCCAAGTTGGCGGGCCGTGGCGCCAAACCGGCAACGCTGCTGCGCCCGCGCATCATGCGCGCATCCTGCACAAGCAGCGCCACAGTGGCCGCAAGCAAGCCAGCAGCTGCAATCGCACACAGCGCCGGCAGCCAGCGCGGAAGTTTCACGGCACCCAGCTCGGGCTGCTGGTTTGCCCGTCGCCAGTCAGTTGCTGCGCAACTCTGCTTGCGATTTCAATCACCCACAAATCACCGCCATCAATAAAAGCCAGCATGCCGCCCGCTGGCGACCAGGCCGGCAGTTGTGGCAGCAAGCCCGCCTCGCCGGCAACGGGGTAAAGCGCGCTGCGGTTGCTGCCATCGCGATCCATCAACATCAAGCGGTAGCCGCTGTTCACACTCTGCAGCGGATTGATTGCCTGCAGATACGCAACCGGCCGGTCCAGACTGGCAGCCGCAGCCAACACCGGCGCCGCCCACATGCCGGACTGCGCCACAAGGTTCACACGCAGGCTGCCATCCGCTGCCAGTGCCGCAACATCAAACGCGGGGCTGTCCTCGGCCAGCTCCAAGCCCACCGCCGGGGCGTGCAGCGCAGCATACAAAAAGTTTCCATCTGCAGACCAGTCCGGCTCAGGCACCCAGGCCCAGTCACTGTAAGTTTGAAACGGAACAAACTGCGCCAAGACGCGCTGCGTGACCGCCTGCGGGTCCGCCACATCCACAATGCCAATCGAGTCTGCGGCCGCATACGCCACGCTGCGCCCGTCCGGCGCCCACGCATAGCGCCGGCCGTACCAGCCATACACACCACCGGATGACGCGGCCAGCAGCAGCTGCGGCTTAGCCGGCTTTTTATCCGGTTCGGGCAGCCCAAGCAGATACAGATCATTGTTGGCCTGCCAGCCCGGCGCAGCACTTCGTGGCTCGCCGGTGGAGTATGCGAGCGTGCTGCCCGCTTGCGGGGACCAGCCCGCCCACAGCACATTGCGCACCGCCAGATCCACCGGCACGGCAGCTGTGTCCGTTGTGCTCAATGTCCACAAGGAGTTAAACGCATCCGTGCCGGTCAGACGCCGCGTATACAAAATGCGCTGCGCGTCCGGTGCCAGTTGAAACACGCGCCCGTCCAGGTCGCCGCTGGTGGTAAGCGGCCGTCTTTGGCCGCTGTCTGTGCGCACAATCCAAGCGTTGCCCGCCGAAAGATACGCCAGTGTGCCTTCAATCGGGATCACAGTGAAGTTTGTCTGCGCACTCACCATCACAATCTCCGGCACTGGCGCAACCAGCACAGTGCGGCGCAGCACTGCGCGCGATGCCAGAATGCCATCCTCCTGCACCACACGCCAGGTAATTTCTTCGCTGCCATTTACGCCCGTCTGCAGCAAGCGCGACCCGCCGGCAGCCAGCCCCTCGTTGCGCACCACCTGTTTCTCAAATGGCAGCTCAACCGTCTCCGTCTCAAGCACCTCCACCACGCGCGTCACCTTCACCAGCAGGCCGTCGCTTAGCATGGCCAGCTCGCCCGGCACCACGCGATCCAGCGTTCCAAGCTGGATTCCCAAATCCTGCAGCACATCCCGCACGGTGGCGCGCGCCGTGGTGAAAGTGGTTGTTTGCGAATCCCACTGCACTGTGATGCTGGATTTAGGGCCTGCGGGGCTGGCAGCCGGCTGGCAGCCCCACAAAAACAAGGCCAGCAGCAGGCTGGCGCCAAAGCGCACTTTCATAGGCAGGGATGGTAAAGGCGATGCGAATAATCGTCAATCACGGCGCGGCGCTTGACGAAAAAACATGCCGCCCATAGAATAGCATCGCAGTTGCAAACCTGTGCGCATGCCAGCGGGGTCGTTTCGGAAAGTTGCGAAATGCCCCCGTTTTTGTTCGGCGCCACTGCCATACAGCGTTGCAGCCAGCCCGTAATTTGAAAGGCCGGTAGACATCATGGAAATCGTTGAACTAACTGCAAACCTGCGTGCCCGCAAGCGCAAAGGCATCAAGGCGCTGCGCCGCGAAGGGCTGCTGCCTGCCATCTTATACGGCGCAGTGCCGGAGCCGCTGGCAGTGCAGCTGGATGCGCACAGCACCACGCAGATCCTGCGCCGCCTGCATGGCACCACGCTGATTGACTTGAAGGTGGAAGGGCGCACGCACAAAAGCCTGGTGCGCGAGGTGCAGCGCGATGTCATTCGCGGGAACCTGATGCACATCGACTTTTTGGCCGTGGCCATGGACAAGCCCATCCGCCTGCAGGTGGCAGTGGAGCTAACCGGCACGGCACCCGTGCTGCAGTTGGGCGGCGTGACTGTAATGCATGGCCTGTCCGAGCTTGAGATTGAGTGCCTGCCGGGAGACTTGGTGTCAAACATTGTGGTGGACCTTGCCAGCTTGGCGGCAGCCGGCGACTCGATTCATGTGCGCGACATAACTGCGCCCAAAGGCATCAAGATACTGAGCAGCCCGGATGAAATGCTGGCGCGCGCCGGCTTTGTGGAGCAGGAGAAGGAAGAAGCCCCGAAGGCAGTTGACCCGGCAGCGGTTAAGGTGCCGGAAAAGACCAAAGAGCCCGCACCCAAGAAGTAAGCGCACCCGCGCCAATCGGGCAACGCACTTTGCGGGCGGTAAACTGCGAAGGGTAGGCAACAGCTTAGTGGCCGCTGTTTTGAGGCGCGCTGCGCGCACCAGCAGTCCGCTAATAATTTCGGAGACAACCAGATGGATTACGCAGTGCTTTCCCAGATTTGTTTTTACGGCGGCTTGCTGTCAATTCCGGCATCAATTGCGCTGTGGTTTTACGGCGGCGCGCTAGTGCCAAACGCACTAGACGATATTATCGACCCCGCAATGCGCGCAGCTATGATGTCCGCTTATCGCGAGCGCTGGGGTATTTTTGTGGGACTGTGGCCGGCTACCCTGCTAATCCTCAGCAGCATTTTGAAGGACATGTAATCCGCACACTAACGTGCACTAAAACAAAACGCCCCGCGCACCAAGCCCGGGGCGTTTTGTTTGAGGCGTTGTATTATTTGATGGCGGAGCAGTCACTGCCATAGAGCGGGGTGGACGAAACCCACTGTTGCAGCGCGGCATCTTTCAGCACCACTTCAACCGCCGCGCGCGCCGGCTGCGAGTTTTTTGTCATTGTCACTTCCACACACCAGCGTTCACTCAAGCCCGCCACTCCGCCGGCGTCCAGCCGGCGCGAGCCCGCACCGGCGGTAACTTTCTCGTAGCCTTCCATGGAGACAGAAAAAATAACCACATCCAGAGCGCTGACGGGGACCACCGCGGCCGGCTGCGGAATTGCAGTCTCTGCGGGAGCCGCGGTCGGCACGACCGCTGCCGCGTTGCATGCGGCCAGCAATGCGCAAGCAAGCCCCCAACGCGCTGCGGTGCTGCTTGCCCAGCCTACGGAAAGGCGTGCGTGAGATTTCAAATTACGGTACGGCTGATTTGAAATATTCTTGTTCGGCTTGGTGGCACTGCTTCTGATCGCAACGCGCAGATTTCGCGAGTTGCGCGGCGATGCACTTCCACAGCTGCTGGCTTGGCCCGCTCCAACCAGCGAGCGCGCCAAGCCAGCCGGGTGTTTCTAGCCTTCAGTTTGAGCTTCTGGTTCTGGCAATGCCTGCACCACCGGCGCTTCATCCTCGCGGTGCACCACAACGGTGAGTGCGGGAATTAAGTCTGCCGTCAGGCGCACTTGCACCCGGTGCGTGCCCAGCTCGCGGATCGACGGCGACACGACCGCCCGGCGGTCCACCTTTTCGCCGGTGGCGGCAAGCACCGCATCGACCACCATTTGATGGGTGATTGATCCATACAGTTTGCCCTGATCACTGGCGCGCGCGCCAAAGGTGAGCACCAGCCCTTCCATTCTGGCAGCAATTGCCGCCTTCTCGCGATTCTCCTCGGCACGCAAAACCGCTGCCGTGCTGCGCAGCCGGTCTGCCCGTTGCAGCGCGCCCGCGGTGGCGCCAACTGCCAAGTGCTGCGGCAGCAGGAAGTTGCGGGCATAGCCATCAGCCACTTTTTTTACATCGCCGGCCAAGCCCAGTTTGTAGACGTCTTTCAGCAGTAATACTCTCATTCAGTTCAAGCCCTTTTAATTGTGGATTTGCGGGCGAAGGGTACAACCCCCGCAGACCGGGGAGTTTATCAGGTCCGTGGCAGGTTGGTCAAACCAGCGCGGCGGCCACCTGTGCGGCAACTGCCGCATTGTTGCGCAGCAGCGCCAAATTCGCCTGCAGGCTGGTGCCGCCAGTGTGTGCTGCCACCTGCTGCAGCAAAAAGGGCGTGACCGCTGCACCAACAATATTCTGCACCTGCGCGGCCACCAGCGCCGTCGCAATCGCCTGCTCAATTTGGGAGGCGGGCACCTCGGACGCGGCCGGAACCGGCACGGCCAGCAGCATTCCGCCGCCCAACCCCAGCGCCCGCTGGGCGCGCACAATTGCAGCCACTTGCTGCGGCGTGTCCGCGCGTGCAGCCAGCTGCAGGCCGCTGGCACGCGAATAAAAAGCCGGCAGCTCGCTGGTGCCGTAGCCGATGACAGGCACGCCGTGCGTCTCCAGCCATTCCAGCGTCGCGGGCAAATCCAAAATTGCCTTCGCACCGGAACATACCACCATCACCGGCGTGCGCGCCAGCTCTGGCAAATCGGCCGAGATATCTTGCGGCGCTGCGCGATGAACACCGCCAATGCCACCGGTTGCGAACACCGCAATGCCGGCCCAATGCGCTGCGAGCATGGTGGCTGCCACCGTGGTGGCGCCAGCCAGCCCGCGCGCAACAACCAGCGGCAGATCGCGCCGGCTCACCTTAAGCACGCCGGGCTCAGTGGCCACGCGCTGCAATTCATCCGCAGTCAGCCCAACTTTGATGCGGCCGCCGAGCACTGCCACGATTGCAGGCACCGCACCGTGGGCGCGCACTTCACGGTCAAGGTCGTGCGCCAGCTGCATGTTCACCGGATGCGGCAGTCCGTGCGCAAGCACGGTCGACTCCAAGGCCACCACCGGCCGGCCACTGCGCAGCGCAGCAGCCACCTCAGCATGCACATCTAATGGCAAATCGCTCATGTGCGCGGCGCATCCGTGCGCAGTGTGCGTTTTACAAAAATAATTTCGGCGGGTTGGTTGCGCATGGTCACAATAGTTTACTTTGGCTCAGCTGCTTCATGGCGCACCCAACTGCACCGGCTGCAGCATCACAATGCCCGCTGGATTGCTGCTGCCACTCAGGCGCTGCCCGCTGGCCGCATCGTACAAGCCGGCTTGCAGCGCGTAGCTGCCGGCTGGCAATGCGGCCGGCAGCTGCAATTGGTGCTCGTCCACAATAAACTCGCCCGGCAGCCAACCGGTGGTGGGCCGGGTCCAGCCAGCCGGCTCGGCGTCTGATTGCGCCACAATCTGCCCTTGCGCGTTCAACAGATGCACGAACACGCGGTAGTGCTGCGCGAGCGGTGCCACGCACTGCCAAATCAGGCGCACTTCCAACGGCTGGCGCGCGGGCTGCACGCCACTCGGCGTGCTGAAGCCGGCCAGCAGTACGCGCCCGTCCAGCTGCGCGTACAGCTGCGTTTGCATCCCCGGCGCCTCAAACCGCCGCTCCAGAGCAGTCACTCTAAACGACTGTGCAGCCCGGTAAGATTTTGCATCCGGTGCACCAGCGGACTCGAGCGCGACTTCCCACAGGTACTCACCAGCCGGCAGCGCTGCGGGCAGCGTTATGGCATTTGCATCACGCACAAGGTTGTCTGGCTGCCATTGCTGCACCGGATAGAGCACGCCCACCGGCATGCGCCACTCGGCTGCGCGCTGCGCGCCCGGCCCAATCAGCGCCAGCCGCACCACAAGCGGTTCGGGCAGCAGCGCGGCCGCCCGCCACAACAAGTCCACCCGCACCGGCTCGCCCGGCGCGGCCGCATTGCGGCTGAACTGCAGCGCCCGCAGCTCAAGGCGCGCGTCCGCAAATGTTGCAAGCCCGCTGGCGGTCGTTGCCTGCGCACTGGCCGGCGCCGACTGCACAAACTTTCCCAGCACAACTGTGCCCAGCTCCGCCAGCGTGTCGCTGTGGAATGCAACCACCTGCAGCTGGTACTCTCCCGGCGGCAAACCAGCCAGTGGCTGCAGGATCTGGCTGTCGACCACATACTTTGCCGGCGGCCAAAAGTCCGTGCCCGGAATGAAACGCCAATCCGCGGGCCGCACGATCTCCGGGCTGTTCCACAACATGCCAGCTGCATCCAACAGGCGTACATTAAAGTTGTAATTGACCCCCAGCTTGTGCTGCGCCTGCCAGTAAAGATCCAGCTGCAAGCCGCGCAGTGCATAGCCATGCAGCAGCAGCTCACCACTGAAATCAGCCTGCAGCACATGCTGCATTCCAGCAGGCTGGCCGCCCGCCGCCAGCCCCGGTCGCCGCAAAGGCGTGTCTACATTTATCAGCACAACATAACAAACTGCAAACAAAGCAGCAGCGGCAGCACTGCGGCGCAGCCCGGTGGCAGCCGGTGGCGCAACTGCCGCCGGCGCATGCACCGGCCCTACCAGCAAGCCAGCTGCCACTTGAAACAGCCACAACAGCCAAGCCGCCGCACTGAGCGCTTCCGCAGCGCTGCGCACAGTCGTGCCGCCAAACTGCAGCACCAAGCGGTGATTGCCAGCGGGAACATTCACTGCCATCAACCCATGCGGCGCAGTCACGCGCACTGGCAGCGGCTGGCCATCCAGCTCCGCGCGCCAGCCGGGAAAGTAGAACTGCCGAAACACCAGCTCGAACGGAGCCACAGCCTGCAACTCGTACTCGTCGCGCAGCCAGCCGTTGCTGGCGTGCACAACAGATGCGTCCGGTGGCAGCGCAGCGCGCTCAAGCCGGTCCGGGTCGGCGCTGTCTTGCAGCGCAACGCGCTGCGCGCTGCTGTCCGGCAGCGCCGTCACCCAGCGCGGCAGGTATTCGGCGGTGGTGGTGGTGCCAATCAGCAGTGGCGGCAGCTCGGAGTTGGCCAGCTGCGCGCTGCTTGCAGGCGCACTTAGCGGAGCGCGCGGCGGAAACAAAAACGGCAGCGCGCTGGCCGCAATTGCCAGCAGCAACACTGGCGCCAGCCAGCGGCTAACGCCCGCCGAACTGGCTTCAACTCCCGCCGCCAGCAGCGCCAGCAGCAGTGCCGCCGGCCCCAGCAAACGCCACGGCCACAGCGTGCGCTGCAGCAGTGGCAGCGCATCCCAAACCCAGCGCGACTGCGCCAGTGCAAGATACACACACAAGCCGGCCAGCGCAGCCAAGCCCCACGCCGCAGGATTCCGGCGGCGCCAAAGCAGCGTGGCCAGCGCAGCACCCAGCGCAATCAACCCCAGCGGGCGCAGCACCGGCGGGTTCAGCAAATCGCCATTCAGCGGCAGGCGCGGATAGGTAAACAAATCTGTGATGCCGATAAAGTTCAGGTCATAGCGAATGTTGGTGGCGCCGTAGCCCTGCTGCACCTGTGCGTATTCAATCTCCAAAAGTGCGGGCAGCCACTGGAATGCTGCCAGCGCCAATCCCAGTAGCGCGCACTGCGCAACGCTGCGCGCGGCGCGCCAAAGCCCGGCACTGCGCCCCAGCCAAACTGCGCCAAGCGCCAATGGAACTGAAGCTTGCAGCGCAGTGCCGCCATGCGAAAGAATCATTGCGGCATACAGTGCGCCGCCCGCAAGCAGCGCCCGGCGGCTGCCGCTGGCGGCCGCTATCCAGCGTTCCAGCGCCCATGGCAGCGCTGCCAATGCCAGCACTTCCGGCAGGCCGCCGCGCACATGCGCGGTGTACAAAATATATGGCGAGTAAATGTACGCCGCGGCCGCGAGCAAGCCGGCAGTCTCACTGCCCCACAGCGTGCGGCCGAGCTGCCACGCCCCCAGTGCAGCGGCTGCAATTGCTGCGCACATCACCAACCGATAGGCAGCCAGCAAGCTGCTGCCACTAACGAGATGCACGCCCGCCAGCAGATAGAAAGTCAGGTTTGGAAAATAATGAAAGACCGGATAGCCATAGCCATGCACAAGCTGTGGTGCCCAGCGTGGCAGCCAGTCCCCGGCGCGCAGTGACTGCAGCAGCGCAAACGCGCGGAACACCAGCGCCTCGGTGTCATTGGTGCGCGGCAGTTCCCCCGCCAGATACGGCCAGCATGCGGGCAGCAGCAATGCAAGCAGCCCGCCCAACGCCAGCCAGGGGCGCGGGCGCGTCGCAGGCAGGGCGGTCATCACACAGCTCCCGTCAGTTCACCGGCGCATCAATGTACGCCAGGCTCTGGTGGCGAAAGTACGTGTTGTAGAGCTCGGCGTAGTGCGCGTTGCGCTCAAGCAGTTGCGCATGCGTTCCAGTTTCAATGATCTCGCCGGCGCGCAGCACAACAATGCGGTCTGCATGGCGGATGGTGGACAGCCGGTGCGCAATCACAATGGATGTGCGGCCGCGCACCAGCGCATCAAGCCCCTCTTGAATGAGCGCTTCAGTAAGCGGATCAACGCTGGCTGTGGCCTCGTCCAGAATAAAAATGGAAGGGTCCTGCAGCAGCACGCGTGCCAGCGCCACCAGCTGGCGCTGCCCCATGGAGAGCGCGCTGCCGCGTTCGCCAACCAGCGTGTCGAGCCCTTGCGGCAAGCTCACCAGCCAGTCGCCGGCGCCAACTTGTTGCGCAGCAGCCGCCACCTGTTCGGCACTGGCCTCCGGCCGGCCATAGCGAATGTTGTCGCGCACCGTGCCATCAAACAAGAACGGCGACTGCGTCACAATGCCAAGCTGTGCGCGATACGCGCCCAAGTCCAGCTGCCGGATGTCATGGCCGTCAATGCGCAAGCTGCCACCTTGAAATTCGTAGAAGCGCGCAATCAGCTTGGCGATGGAAGACTTGCCGGAGCCGGTGTGGCCCACCAGTGCCACCGTCTCACCCGCAGCAATGCCCAGCGAAAATTTTTGCAGCACGGGCTGGCCGGGCGCATACGCAAAATCCACCGCATCAAATTCAATTTTGCCAGCCAGCTGCGCCAGGCGCTGCGCGCCCAGCTGCACAACGCGCGGCTCTGCATCCAACAGTGCAAACACACGCTCAGCCGCAGCCAGCCCCAGCTGAAACTGGCTCCAAAATGAGGCAATGCTGGTAAGTGGAAACCAAAATAGCGCGAGCCCTTGAATAAACAGATACCAGCTGCCAGCACTCAGCACGCCGCCCACCACGCGCATCCCGCCAAAGTACACCAGCGCCGCAGTGCCAATGCCAGCCAGCATGTTTAGCAGCGGCCAGATGCCGCTAAACACATAGCCCGCGCGCCGGTTAATGCGGAACGACTGCTCATTGACCTGCAAAAAGGTGTCGTATACCGCGCCTTCCTGCCGAAAAGTCTTGGCCACGCCAATGCCGCTGACAGTTTCCTGAATGAGCGCACTGACCTGTGCACCAACGCGCCGGGACTGCGTGATAGTGGCGCGTGCGAGATAGCGAAACCCCAGCGCCAGCGCAATCACAAACGGCGCCAGCGCCACCAGCATCCAAGCCAATTGCGCACTGACCGTGTACAAATAACCCACGAGCACAAACACCAGCAGCAGCTGGCTGAGCAGATCAATTGCCAGTACCACCACCTGCGAGAAAGCCTGGGTGTCGCTCGTAACACGGCTCACAATCTTGCCGGATTGAAACTGATCATAGAACGACATATCGCGCTCGAGCACCGCATCGAAGGCATCGCTGCGCATCTGCAAGACCACATCGCCAACCGCACGCGCCGTGAGCATGCGGCGCGCATAGTTCAATCCCCAGCCCAGCACACCCAGCCCGCCCACCACCGCCAGCGCCCGAACCAACTGTGCGCGGCCGGCAGCCAGTTCATCCAACGCAAACGAGATGTAGATTGGCAGGCCCGTGTCTGCCGCAGCAGAAGCCACAATGCACACAACGCCCAGCAGCACCCGCAATCTCTGGCGCCGGAAATATGCGAGCACGCGCGCCACCACTTCGCGGTCAGCGTAAGTGCGGTCGTAGGCCTCAGCGTCGAGGCCGTCCAGCATAAAACCCATGTGCTTAAGCGTTAGCCAGCGCCGGCTCGGCGGGCGGCAACGCCGCATCAAAGCGCGAAAAAATGCGCCGGTAGTGCGCAGAACTGCGCAGCAGTTCGGCATGCCCGCCCGCAGCCACCACGCGCCCCTTGTCCAGCACTACAATCGTGTCCGCCCAGCGGATTTGCGCCAGCCGGTGCGTGATCAAGATAGTGGTGCGGCCGCGTTGCACACGCCGCAACGCGCGCTGAATGTCGTCCTCGGTGGCGCTGTCTATTGCCGAAGTGGCGTCATCCAAAATAAGGATGCGCGGATTGCTGAGAAACGCGCGCGCCAATGCAATGCGCTGGCGCTGCCCGCCGGAGAGTGTGACGCCACGCTCGCCCACCACTGTATCGTAGCCATCCTTTTGCTCACAGATGAAGTCGTGCGCTTGCGCAGCGCGCGCCGCCTCCTCAATTTCTGCGCGCGCCGCCTGCGGTTTGCCGAACGCAATATTTTCGGCAATGGTGCGCGAGAACAAAAAAATATCCTGCTCAATTTTTCCTATCTGTGAGCGCAGCGCAGCCAAGCTCCAGTCGCGCACGTCAACGCCGTCCACCAGCACGCGCCCCGCGCTGGCGTCATACGTGCGGTTCACAAGCTGCGCCAGGCTGCTTTTACCGGAGCCCGTCTGCCCCACAATCGCAATCGTCTGGCCGGCGGCGGCGCGCAAAGACACTCCATGCAGCAGCGGCCGGTCCGCAAACCCAAACGAAACATTTTCAAACACCAGCTCGCCGCGCACGGGCGCCGTGTGCCCACCGCTGTTCTCATCCAGCTCGGTTTCTTCATCAATGATCTTGAGAATGCGCGCACTGCTGGCCAGGCCGGCTTGCACCAGCGAGAACGTGAAGATGGAAATGTAGGTGGGGAAACGCAGCACATTCACCAGCCCCATCACACCGATGATTTCTGCCAGCGTGGCCTGCCCGTTCTGGTATAGCCACAGGCTGTGCAGGAACGTAAGGGCAATCGTTGCGCCAAATAAAAGCAGCGGCAGATAGCGCGCCTCAATCGCACCCTGCTCCACAAAGGAGTCGCGGATGGCGCGCGCATTTACGCGGAACTTGTTGCGCTCGAAGTCCTCGCGCGAGCTGGCCTTCACCAGCTCAATGCCGCTGATGGTCTCCTCCAACGCGGCGTTCATGTGCCCAAATTGCTCGCGCTGGCGCCCGGCCACCGGCAGCAGCTGGCGGGTGTAGCCGCGCACCGCAAACACATAGGCCACCAAGAAGAGCAGCGGCACCAGCAGCAGGCGCCAGTTGGTAAGCCCAATGAACAGAAATGGAATGAGGATCGAGAGCACAGTCTCGTAGATCAGGCTTGCGCCCGGCACAAGCATTTCACTGAGCAGGCCGGTGTCATCCGTGGCGCGCGCCATGATGTCGCCCGTGCGCTGCCGGCTGTGAAAAGTCTGGCTCTTGCCCAGCAGTGCGGCATACAACTCATGCCGCGCGTCAGCTTGAAAGCGCTTGGCCACGTTCTCAAAACAATAGTACGCAAACAAATTGCACACGCCATCGCTCATCAGCACGGCCAAGGTGGCAAGCGCATACCACAGCAGCCGCCCGCCGCCCGGCTGCTGCAGCTCCTGCGCGGCAAGGCCAATCAGCACCGGGCTCAGGGAGTAGCCGGCGATGCTGCCAACCGTCAGCAGCATACCCAGCCCGGCCAGCCCCTTGTAGCGCAACACATGCGAGAACACCCAGCGCAGTGTGCTGCGCCGGTCATAGGCGTACAAACCGGCGATGTTAAATTCAGAATTGACAGTCATCGGTCTAATTTTTGCGCGCAGCCCGAATCATAGCGCAGGCGCGCCCGCCTGCGCACGCTGCTGACCGATTGCCTCAGCCGAGTAGAGCAGCAACGCCAGCCAAATCAAACCAAAAGCCGCGAGGCGCTGCGGACTCTGCGCCTCGCCAAACACAAACACGCCCAGCAGAAACTGCAGCGTGGGCGCCGTGTACTGCAGCAGGCCAAGCGTCACCAGCGATACGCGCCGGGCCCCGCTGGCAAACAGAAGCAGCGGCACCGCCGTCACCAGCCCGCAGCCCACCAACAACAGGTCCTGCGCCAGCGTTGCGCTGCCAAACGCAGCGGTGCCACTGCGCTGCAACCACAGCAGATACACCAGCGCCGGCCCGGCCGCCAGCAGCATTTCCAGCGCCAATCCCTCCAGCGAGCCCAGTGCCGCCAGCTTGCGCAGCAAGCCGTACGCGCCAAAGGTGAGCGCAAGTGAAAGCGCAATCCATGGCGGCGCGCCCAGCGCCCACGCAAACGCCAGCACTCCGCCAGCTGCAAGCAGCACCGCCAGCAGCTGGCCACGCCGCAAGCGCTCGTGCAGCACAATCACACCCAGCACCACATTCAGCAGCGGGTTGATAAAGTAACCCAGGCTGGCCTCCACCACATGCCCGGCCTGAACAGCCCACAGATAGATGAGCCAATTGACAGCCAGCAGCGCAGTTGTGGCGCAAAAAGTGAGCATGATGCGCGGGCTGCGCACGGCGCGCAGCAGCCAGTGCCAGCGGCGCTGGTACGCCAGCAGCGCCACAACCAGCAGCAACGCCCACCACACGCGATGCGCAAGAATCTCAAGCGCCGGCACGCTGCCCAGCAGGCGCCAGTACAAAGGCAGCACGCCCCAAAATAAATAGGCGCCCGCTGCCGCAAGCGTTCCGCGGTTCATCAATTGGTTGTTGCCTTGGGAGCGAGCAAACCGCCCATTGCGGGCGGATGCAGCCAGTATAGCAAACCAGCGGTCGCAGCCCGTTTTATAATCACAAGCCTTGTCCCTGCGGCGCATTCAGTTGCAATTCCAAACTGGCGCACCAGCAACCAACACAGAGGCACCATGCAATATCGCAATTTAGGGCGCACGGGCTTGAAGGTTTCGCAGCTTTGCCTTGGCACAATGCAGTTTGGCTGGACGGTGAACGCAGCCGATTCGCATGCGGTGCTGACGGCGGCAGTTGCTGGCGGCATAAATTTTATTGACACGGCGGATATCTACTCCAACTGGGCACCGGATAATCCCGGCGGCATCTCCGAAACAATTATTGGAGACTGGCTGCGCCGCAGCGGCGTTGACCGCGCGCAGCTGGTGCTGGCCACCAAGGTGCGCGGCGAGATGCACACCGGCCCCTTTGGCCAGGGGCTGTCACGCAAACACATAATGGCAGCGTGCGATGCATCGCTCAAGCGCCTGCAAACAGACTACATCGACCTGTACCAAACCCATTGGCCGGATGCAGAGACGCCGGAAGAAGAAACGCTGGGTGCTCTCACGGATCTGGTACGAAGCGGCAAGGTGCGCTACCTGGGCTGCTCTAATTACAAAGCATGGCAGTTGATGGGTGCATTGTGGGCGAGCGACAAGCTGGGCCTGGCACGCTATGACTGCCTGCAGCCACACTACTCGCTGGTGAATCGCGCAGAGTACGAGCGCGAGCTGGCCAGCGTGTGCAGCACGCATGGCGTGGGCGTGATCCCCTACAGCCCGCTGGCAGGCGGCTTCCTTACCGGCAAGTACAAGCGCACCGGCAAACAACCGGAGAGCGCGCGCACGAGCGGCGTGCAGAAATACTTCACGGAGCGCAACTGGTCTTTGCTTGCGCAGCTGGAGCAAACTGGCAAGGCACACGGCAAATCACAGTCGCAAGTTGCGCTTGCATGGCAGCTGGCGCGCAAAGAAATTACGGCGCCGATCATTGGTGCACGCGATGCCGCACAGCTGGCTGACAATCTGGGCGCATGCGAGCTGCAACTAAGCGCCGCTGAGTTGCAGAAGCTGAACGAGCTCTCCAGCTGGGAGTGAGCGACTCTCGACTAAAACAGTTGCGCAGCTAAAGGCTGCAAAACTCTCCTTGAGATTGCCGCTAACGGGAGATTCACAAATTTCATTTAACTGCAGGCTCGCAAGAACTCTGGGAGTGTAATGGGCGTTCGCAGCAGCTGTGCAAGCGTTCATGCTCGCGCGGCCAAGCGGGCAGCGCGCAGCACATCCGCCAGCATGTCCGGTGTGAGCCGGCCAGTCTGCGTGTTTTGCCGACTGGGGTGATAGCTGCCAATCAGCAGCGGGCCCGCGCCCAGCGGCTGCACCTGCACGCCATGCCCAAAGCGCGCCCGCGGCAGCTGCACCCCGTGCTCTGGCAGCACGCGCAGCAGCTGTGCAAAGGCCAGCCCGCCCAGCGCCAGCACAACCCGCACATTTTTTAGCAATTGCAACTCACGGTGCAGCCAGAGTGCGCAGCGCTGCACTTCAAGCGGCAGCGGCTTGTTGCCCGGCGGGGCGCAGCGTGCAATCGCCGTCAAATATGCGCCCTGCAGCTCAAACCCATCGCCGCGCTGGCGGGAATGTGGCTGGCTGGCATAGCCGCAGCCATGCAGTGCGCGCGCCAAAAAGTCGGCGGCGCCGGCGCCATCGCTGCCGTCACCGGTGAACATGCGCCCGGTACGGTTGGCGCCGTGCGCTGCGGGCGCAAGCCCCACAATCAACAGGTGCGCTTGCGCATCGCCAAACCCCGGCACTGGCCGCGCCCAATACTCGTCGCTGGCAAATGCGGGTTTGCGCACGCGCCCCACATGCTTGCAATAGGCACGCAGCCGCGGGCAGAGCGTACAGGCAACCACCTGCTGCTCCAGCTGCAGCAATGTGGTTGCAGCCTGCGCTGCGCGTTTACTCAAGCGCCAGCTCTATCGGCACTATGCAGTGCATTCATAACTATTGAATCGATTGCAAACCGCGAGGCTTGCGCCAGAGCAGCGCAAATATTAATTGATACGGCACCGATACCCGCAATAAGCCGCCGCCGTGCACGGCAGCATTTTACTGCTATGCATTGGCGTTGCAGTGCAGCGAAAGGTTGTTTTTGAGTTTGGCAAGCCGCAACCAATGTTGCAGAAAGCCGTTGAGGAGCGCTACGCGCGGTTTTGCGAGGCTTGATCGAGGCCCTGCGCAGCCGGCTGGCTGCGCGGAACAAACTCCTGCTGCAGCGCCTGCGGCTCCACCCGCCGCAACAACATGAGCGCCCACAGCATACCCAGCGCCTCAATTGCGAACACGGCGCCGTAGGCCTGGCCGGCGGGCGCACCCAGCACCACAAACACACTCTGCAGCGCTCCCGCCACAAGCGACGCCGGTCCCTTGGCCACGGCCTGCGCCAGCGTCCATACGCCCACGAACAAACCAGTGTGCTCTTTGAGCGTCATATCCATCATCAGCGCCACACTGCCCACCGTAAAAAACCCCGCACCCACTCCCAGCAAAGTTATCAGCAGCGGCAGCACCGCCGCACTGGCAGCATAGCCACTGGCAGCAAGCAGCCCGAACGCCAGCACCAGGATCGCGCAGCCAATCTGCGCCACAGCGCCTTTGCCAATACGCGGTATGAGCAGCAGGCTGCCGGGCAGCATGCCCGCAATCAGGCCGATGCCCATGTAAGCGTTGAACCGCGTTGTGCTCGCGGCCGAAAGGCCAAACACCTCGCCGCCAAACGGCTCCAGAATTACATCCTGCATGAAGTATGAAAACATGCCCACCATCAAGAAAAGCGCAAAGCGCCGCGAGTGCCCGCTGTGCAATACCTGCACGGCAGCAGTCCGCAAGCCGCGCCGCGCACGCAGCACGGACCCCGTCTCGCGCGGCTCCTGGCGCCACAAAGCCACCAGCGTCAGCACCAGTGCCGCAACAACTGCAATAGAAAAAAGCTCAACCAGATTTTCGAACTTGTATTCGCCAAGGTATGCGCCAGCGCCAATGCCGGTTGTGATAATGCCAACCATCAGCATCGTCCACACCAGGCTGGTGGCTTGGCCGCGGCTGGCGCTGCTGTTGCGTTCAGCTATCAACGCCAAGTACGCAGTGCCCGCTACAAAAGTGGCAATGCCCTCGCATAAAAAGTAAAGGAACGCGAGCCCGTAGTTCAAGGGCGTGGGATGCGCTGCCAGCCAGCGCGCCACCCAGGGCGCACCAAGCAGCACGCCACACGCCACAAGCGCACCAAGCACCACATAGAGCGACCGCCGGTATCCAAAGATGCGGTTGCCATCACTGAAATAGCCAAACGGAATTGCAACCAGTGCGCCAAGGTAATGCCCGCCGCCCAATAGCAGCGTAACTGCAAACAGGCTCAGGCCCAGCTCTACGCGCATCACGCGGTTGAGCACACCCAGGAACAGCACCGAGAGGCTGCCCGCTGCCAGCTGAAACAAACCAAGGCGCAGAATTTTTAACGCAGGCATTTTGGTTCTCTTTGTGAAAATTTTATCAAAAAGAACTGGCTGGCGCAGATGCTGTCTATGGCGCTATTTAATCGGTTTTCGGAAGCTGGTTTTACCAAACCCACCCGCCACGCAGTTGCACCACACCGGCAAATATCAGCGCCAGCACAATTGCATGCATCACCGTGTTATTGCGGAAGCGGGTACTATCAGCGGCACCCTTCCACACCCACGGCAGTTGTGCCAGCACCGCCGCAATGGTCATGGTGAATGCATGCTCCACCCGTGCCCGCGGAAAGCCGGCGCCGAGCACGCCGCTCCAAACGAGATAGGTATAGCCCAGCAGCACCTGCAACGCCACAATGTGGCCAAAGCTGGTGGCCAGCACGCGGTCCAGCGTCGTAAAGGCGCTGTGCATGGCCCAGCCGGCCGCCATGCGCCCCAGCGCCGCCACGCCCGCCAGCGCAACCACCCAGCGCATGTGGCTGTGGATCACAAATAAAAAGTCCATGGTCACCCCCTAAAAGTACCCGCAGATTTTACGCCCGGCACGGGCCGCACATCTTGATGCAGCCGTCTCAGCCCAGTTATAATCCACAGTATGAACAGCAAAGGCGCTGCGCCGCCGGCCGCCGGCACGCCTGCCGGCCCGGCGCAATACAACTGCACGCGCTGCAAACGGCCAATGGCCGATTTTCGTTTCCGGCCATTTTGCTCGCAGCGCTGCAAGAATCTTGGGAGCGCGGCGGGTCCGGCCGCCACTGCCGAAACGCCAGGCCGTGCACCCCGCGAAAACCAGCCAAAGCGCGCTATGCAGCGCATTGCCGAACAAAACCCCGAGGCACTCGCCGAAATTATCCGGCGCTGGATTCAGGAAAAATAAGCGCTGCGCCGGCGCGGATGGCGCGCAACGCGTGCGCTGCCAAACTGCAACTGCTGCCGGCCCGTTGCCTCACGGCGCTGCCTGCAAGCGGGCCGCCAGTCCGCTGTAGCGCTGCGCAACCCGGTCATTCTTAACCGCCATTTGAATTGCGCGCTGCGTGCCCACCAGCACGCACAGCTGTTTGGCGCGCGTGATGGCGGTATACAACAAGTTGCGCTGCAATAGCATGTAGTGCTGCGCGAGCAGCACCACCACCGTGGCGGGGTACTCCGCGCCCTGCGCCTTGTGCACGGTTATCGCATATGCAAGCTGCAGCTCGTCCACCTCGCTCCATTCGTATTGCACGGTGCGTGCCGCAGCGCCGCCAGCGTCAAACTCCACCGTCAGGCAGGCATTCTCCAAATCTATCGCGGTGATGCGCCCCATGTCGCCATTGAACACATCCTTGTTGTAGTTGTTGCGCGTCTGCATCACCTTGTCGCCGCTGCGCAGCAGGCGCCCGCCAATCACACGCTCCACGCGCCCGGCTGCCGGCGGGTTGAGCGCCGCCTGCAGCCGCTGGTTCAGGTTGATCACTCCGGCCTCGCCGCGATGCATGGGCGCCAGCACCTGCACATCCAGCAGCGGATTCAAATTAAATTTCTTGGGGATGCGCTGCTGCACCAGCTCCACCACGCGATCAGCAGCATCCTGCGGCCCGTCGGCAGCCACCAAAAAAAAGTCCTGCCCGCTTTGGTTGTAGAGTGGTGCCTGGCCCAGGTTCACACGGTGCGCATTGCTGACAATCAGTGATTGCTGCGCCTGCCGGAAAATAAATGCAAGCCGCGTAACCACCACGCCAGCCGCACGCATTAAATCGCGCAGCACATCGCCAGCGCCCACCGCGGGCAGCTGGTCCACATCTCCCACCAGCAGCAGGTGGCTCTCGGGCGGCAGCGCGCGCAGCAGGCTGTGCGTCAGCAGCAAGTCCAGCATGCTGGCTTCATCCACAATCAGCAAGTCCAGCGCCAGCGGGTTGTGCTCGTTGTGCAAAAAGCCATCGCCGGGCTGGAAGCCCAACAGGCGGTGAATTGTTTTTGCGGGCTGGCCGGTGGCCTCGCCCAGGCGCTTGGCGGCGCGGCCCGTGGGGCTGGCCAGTGCCACGCGCATGCCACGCGCCAGCAGCAGCGCCACCAGTGCGCGCAGGCAGGTGGTTTTGCCAGTGCCGGGCCCGCCAGTGATGATGGAAATTTTGTTATGCAGCGCATGCTGCACCGCGGCAGCCTGCTCTGCAGACACTTCAACGCCAGCTTGCACCGCAAAGTTTTGCATGGCCAGCGGCTGCTGGCGCACGGCATTCAGGCTGGACGCAGGCGTCTGCAGCAAACGCTGCACGCACTGTGCCACACCCACCTCCGCCCGATGCAGCTGTGCAAGGTAGATGGCGCGCTCGCTGCTGGCGCTGCCCGGCTGCGGCCCGCCCGCCGGCAGCGGCTCCGCACAAAGCGGGTCGCCGTTTGCGAGGCGCGCCAGCACCGGCGCCACCACCGCAGCGTTGACGCCCAACAGCTCTACTGCTTGCAGTACCAGCTCGCTTTCCGGGCAATACACATGCCCGTTGTTGGCGCTCTCATGCAGGCAGAACGCAATGCCCGCCCCAACGCGCGCCGGCGAATCCAACGGCAAGCCGAGCGCCTGCGCCAGATTGTCCGCGGTCTTAAAGCCAATGCCCCAAATGTCGCGCGCCAGCCGGTACGGATCCTGCTGCACCACTTGCAGCGCGTCGTTGCCGTACTGGCGATGCACCTTCAGCGCCAGCGCTGTACTCAGGCCATGCCCCTGCAAAAAAATCATCAGGTGCTTTACCGCGCGCTGCTCGTTCCACGCATCCGCAATCAGGGTGGCGCGCTGCGCACCAAGGCCGGGCACTTCGCTCAGGCGCTGTGCATCCTGCTCAATCACTTGTAGTGTGTCCATGCCAAAGTGCTGCACGATGCGCTCGGCAGTCTTGGGGCCAATGCCCTTCACCAAACCCGAGCCAAGATAGCGCCGGATGCCGTCCAATGTTGCCGGAGGCAGCACCTCGCAAGTCTGCACCCGGAACTGCCGGCCATGTTCCGGATGGCTGCTCCAGACTCCCGCGAGGCGCAGGTTGGCGCCCGGCTTCAGCTCCGGCAGATTGCCAACCACGGTTACTGTTTCTGCGCCCGCCGCAGCCGCGCTGCGCAAACGCAGTACAGTGTAGGCGTTTTCAGCGTTACGGTATGTGAGGCGCTCTACAACGCCTTCGAGGGTATCCACGCGTTAGAGGCAGCGCGGTGCACGCTGCGCTGCGCTACGGCAGCGTAAAGTCCCCGCCCACCACCATGCGCACATCCACCGTGCTGTTGGGGTCGCGCAAGGCAATAATGCTCTGCGGCCGCAGGTTAAATTTCTCCGAAAGCCAGCGGGTTGTGTAGTAATGACCCGTGTAGTCGTAGATGATGGTGGTGTCGTAGTTGTAACGGTCTGCGTTGCCGACGCTTACCACGTTGAAGCCATTTTTCATCAGGTAATCAGCCGTCTTTTGCGCAACGCCCGCCTGCGCTGCGCCGTTCAGCACTTCGATTCGGGCATGCTCTTCCGCCGCCTGGCGCTCCACATCCAGCGTGGCGGAAGGCGCCGGGCCCGGGGTGTAAAACATTTCCGTGCGCAACTTACTGAAGGCCTGCTCATCCAGCGCCACCACCTGTTTGCCGTCCGCGGTTACAAATTCTTTAAGGATGTATTTGCCGCCGATCACAGCCGACTGAATGTTCTTGCGCTCGATGCTCTGCGCCAGCAGCGCCAGCCCCACCAGCTGGTCAAGCGAGAGATTGGTATCAAGGCTGCCAGAAAGCATGCTGTAAAGCGCGGGTGCCCGCAGCAAGAGCTGCGGCATAAAGTTCAGGTCAAATAGTTTGTCGCGCACCGCCAGCAGTACCTGCTGCTGGCGGGCAGCACGATCAAAATCACCACCATTTGTCTTGCGCGTGCGCGCGTACTTCAGGGCGGTCTTGCCGTCCAGCAGCTGCCGGCCGGCCGCAATGTGGAACGGATCATAGCCGTAGCAGCAATCCGGATACGTGGGGTCATCCAAAGGCAGGGGAACATCCAACTCAATGCCGCCCAGCTCATCAATAAAGGTTTCAAATGCAGTGAAGTTGATGCGCAGGTAATAGTCTGTTGCAATCCCAAGGTTTGCGGTCACCGTTTTCATTGCAAGCGCCGGACCGCCGCCGGGAAGTTTTTGCGCGTCGCCTTTAAAGTTGGCGGTGTTGATGCGGTCACGCCCCTCAAAGCCGGGGATTTGCACATACAAATCGCGCGGGATCGAAAGCATGCCAGCCTTCTTGCCCAGCGGATCAAGCGTTACGAGCATCATGGTGTCCGTGCGATATGCAGTGTCCAGCTCAACACCGGTACGCTGATCGATGCCCATCACAAGCACAGTCACGCGCTCGCTGCTATTCCACAAATACTTTCCGGTTTCACCCGCGCTGCCCGCGCCGCTTGCATCCTGCGGCTGCTCAGCCGCACCCGCAGCTGATGAACCGCGGAGCACCAGCGCTGCCAGGCCGGGCACCGTGCCGGTTGCCACCCAGTCCCGCACCGTTGAATAAATCAGGGCGCTTGATGCGCCAACTGCAAGCAGAAAAAAACCGATCAGTGCAGCGGCAGCCAAAGCGGACAACGGCTTTTGGTCCGGCGGAGGCGCGGGCCGCTGCGGCGATTGCGGCGAAGCCAGGCGGCTTTGGCGCGCCGGCTGTGGCGCACTGCGCTGCTTTACATCACGGCTGGAGCGCCGCGTGAGCCATGAAAGAAAATTGAAAAGGTAGCGCATCAGAAATCAGGGCAGCAATAACGCTCGCGGTACTAAAATGTAATCGCGTTTCAATTCAGCGCCGTCCACTCGTCGAGCTTGCTGGAGAGCTCATGCTGCAACTGCTCGTACTCGCGGCCCAGACGCTGCAGGCCGGGCACATCCTGTGCCACGCCCGCGCGCTCCAAGCCGGCCGCCAATTCCAGCGCATGCTGCTCGAGCACCGCAATTGCCTGCTCCAGCCCGGACACCTGCTCGGCTTTCTGGCGGGCGGCCTTGTCCGGCTGTTTGCGCGGTTTGGCGGGGGTGCGGGCAGCACGCGGCACTGCTGCCACAGGAGCTGGCAGCGCGCCCGCCCGGCGCAGCGCCGCAAACTCGTGATACGGCCCATTGAACACTTGCAAAACTCCGTTCTCTGCCAGCCACACCTGCGTCGCCAGCTTCTCAATCAAATAGCGGTCATGCGACACAAGCAGGATTGTGCCGGCAAAATTGGCAAGCACGGCTTCCAATACTTCCTGCGCCGGAATATCAAGATGGTTGGTGGGTTCATCCAGCAGCAGAAAGTTTGCGCCTTGCAATGACAGCTTGGCAAGTGCCAGCCGGCCACGCTCGCCGCCGGACAGCACTGCCACCGGCTTGTATACATCGTCGCGCGGAAAAAGAAACTGCGCCAGGTAATCGCGCGCCTGCCCCTCTGGCATATATTTTGTGTCCTGCAGCTCTTGCAGTACGCTCATCTCATTGCGCAATCCCTCATGTGCCTGCGCAAAATATCCCACTTGCAGGCTGGCCCCCAGCCGGATCGATCCGCCCAACGGCGGCAGCTCGCCCAGCAGCATCTTTAGCAGCGTGGTCTTGCCCACGCCGTTCGGCCCGATGAGCGCTGCCACTTCGCCGCGCCACAGCAGCAAGTCCGGCACGGACAGCAGCACGCGCTGGTCATCAGCATGGCCCACGCGCAAGTCAGTCGTCTCCAGCACCCGGTCCCCCGAGCGCTTGGTGCCGGCCAAGTTGATGCGCAGCTGCTTGCGCGTTGTAACGCGGTCCACCAGCCGGTCATTCTCGTGCGTGCCGGATAGCAGCCGGTCCAGCCGGCGCCGGCGCCCTTGTGCCTGCTTGGTGTTCTGCCCGGCAATGTTGCGCCGGATGTAATCCTGCTCGCGCGCAATTTGTGCCTGCTGCGTTTCAAACTCGGTCTCTTGCCGCAGGTGGCGTTCCGCGCGTTGATTGGCGTAGGCGCTGTAGTTGCCGGGGTAGCTCTCAAGCCGGGCCGGCTGCAGCTCCCAAATCAGCTGCGCCGTTTCGTCCAGGAAGTAGCGGTCATGCGAAACAATCAACACCGCACCGCTCCAGGAGCGCAGCCAACCCTCCAGCCATTCCACGCCGCTGATGTCCAGATGATTGGTGGGCTCGTCCAGCAGCAGCAGGTCTGGCCGCTCCAGCAGCAGGCGACCCATCAGTGCGCGCGTGCGCTGCCCGCCCGAAAGCTGGGCGAGCGGCAGTGCATGGTGCGCTGCAGAAAATCCCAGCCCTTGCAGCGTCTGCCGGATTTGCGCCTCGTAGGTGTAGCCGCCGGCTTCCTCAAACTCATGCTGCAGCACGCCGTAGCGTTCCAGCGCGCTGTCCCGCTGTGCTGGCGCAGCCATCGCCTCTTCCAAACTGCGCAGCTCAGCCTGCTGCGCAAGCAGCGCAGAAAATGCAGTGCACATTTCCTCCCATAAGCTATGCGCTGCTGCAGTTTGCGGCACTACTTGCGGCAGGTACCCCAGCCGCACCGCGCGCGCGCGATGCACGCCCCCCTGATCGGGATTGTCTTCGCCGGCCAGAATGCGCAGCAGAGTGGTCTTGCCGCTGCCGTTGGCTCCTACCAGCGCAATGCGTGCGCCCGCCGGCACAGCGCCGCTTAAACCGGCGAATATATCGGCAGCGCCAAAGGATTTGCCAAGCGAATTAAATGTGAGCAGCGACATGGGCAACGCTGCCGCTAGCCGGCAGGCTGCCTTCATTATACTTACGCGCTCATAAATTGCGAAAGCGCGGGAATGGCCAAATGCCCAAGCTATAATCGCACGCGATGCAACAAGAATCAAAGCCAAACTTACTGCTGGGCTTGGACCTTGCGGCCGCTGTGCTGGCAGTTGTGGGCTGGCTGGGCGTGCTTGCGCTGTGGCTTTTCACCGTGCCCACCGCCGATGCACGCTGGCTGTTCTTTATGCTCGGGCTGAGCGCAATGACCGGCACCCTTTTGCCGGTAGTGCGCCACCTAAACCGGCGTTTTGGGCGCGCTCCGGCACCGGCGAATGTGTTATTGCGGCGCGCGCTTTGGCCGGCGCTGCTGGCTGCGATATGCGCCTGGCTGCAAATTGCGCGCACGCTCACATGGGAGATCGCAGCGCTGCTGGCCGCCATCTTTATCTTCATTGAATGGCTGCTGGAAGTGCGTGAACGCAGCCGCTGGGACCCCGATAGTGGCCGCTGATGCCCGCCGGGCGCTGCCAGCCGTGGAAACTCTGCTGCAAAGCCCGCAAGCTTTAGAGCTTCAGGCGCGCTACGGGCGCCCGCTCACCTTGGCAGCCGCGCGCACAGTGCTGGATGCGCAACGCGCCACATTGAGCGCACCAGCCGGAGCCAGCGCTCCGGGCAGCACCGCAGAACTGTTGGACGCCATTTCACAGCAATTGGCTGAGCAAGCAGCCCCCACCCTGCATTCGGTTACCAATGCCACCGGCGTAATCATTCACACCAACCTCGGCCGTGCGCCGCTCTCCAAAGCAGCCCAGGCTGCCATGCTCGCAATTGCAGACGACTACTGCACGCTGGAGTACGACCCGCTCACTGGCAAGCGCGGCTCGCGCAACGTACATCCAGCAGCCTTGCTGCGCCAGCTCACCGGCGCAGAAGATGCGCTGGTTGTGAACAACTGCGCTGCCGCGCTATTGCTGGCACTCACCGGGCTCGCCAAGGGCAAAGGAGTGGTAATCTCGCGCGGCCAGCTGGTGGAAATCGGCGGCGGCTTCCGCATTCCGGATGTGATGAAGCAATCTGGCGCGCGCCTTGTGGAGGTTGGCACCACCAACCGCACGCACACCCGCGACTACGCGAGCGCCATCGGTGATGCAAAGCTGAAGGCGGCGCTGTTGTTGCGCGTGCACCACAGCAATTTTCGCATCGAGGGCTTTGCCACCGAGCCCGGCATTACCGAGCTGACGGCTTTGGGCGCTGAACACAGCCTGCCCGTAGTGGACTGCTTGGGAGTGGCGCGCTGCTCGATACCACGCGCTTCGGTTTGGCGCACGAACCGATGGTGCAGGAGAGCGTGTCCGCCGGCTGTGACGCGGTGTGCTTCAGTGGCGACAAACTGCTCGGCGGCCCGCAGTGCGGCATCATTGTCGGGCGTGCGGCGGTAATCCAAAAGCTGGCCAAGCACCCCCTGTTGCGCGCGCTGCGCGCAGACAAACTATGCCTGGCAGCGCTCAGTGCAACCTTGCTGCACTACTTGCGCGATGAAGCGCTCAGCCAAATCCCGGTGTGGCGCATGATCAGCATGCCCATAGCCGAGATTGAATTAAAGCACAAGCGCTGGCCGGTGAATTGCCAGAGCGGCATCGATGCATCGGTCATCGATGGCCAGTCCACAGTGGGTGGCGGCAGCCTGCCCGGCGAGACGCTGCCCACCAAACTGGTGGCCGTGCGCCACCAGAGCGCCGAAGCGCAAGCAGCTCACCTGCGCAGCCAGGGCATCATCGCCCGCGTGCAAGAAGGCCAGCTTCTGCTGGATCCACGCACTGTGGGCGATTGGTCGCGCTTGACCACAGAGCTATGTTCTATTTTTGGTTAGCCCCCAGTCACACCACTCCAAGGCGTAGCCGCTATAGAATGGTCCGACCAACCAACATCACCCCACCCTAATCAGAAGATGACTATGCCAGAACTCACAAACAAACCTGAAACTCCCGAAGAGCCAGTACGAATTATGCACCTAAGCCCTCCTTCCATCTACTCAATGGCGGACGAATGGTATGACTTTGTGACCCCCAGTCACTTTTGGATTCAATGGCGCTTTTCCGTGATCACAAAACGGATACCAAAGACTATGATTGGGGAAATATTCTTGACATCGGATGCGGTAACGGTGCATTGGGTCAACAAATCGAATCCCAATACGGGATCCGAGCTTCTGGGTGCGACCTAAATGAAAAGGCGCTACGCACCATTCGTCGCGGCTATGACCAGTTATATTTTTACAATATCCATCAGAGAAATACCGAATTTGAGGGCTACTTTTCGACTATATTATTGATGGATGTCTTGGAGCACATTGATAACCCAGTCGAATTCTTGGAAGCTGCGAGCTACCACTTATGTCCCGGCGGAAAGATAATAATTAACGTGCCTGCAATTCAAATGTTTTTCAGTAAATATGACACGGTGGCTGGGCACGTTAAGCGTTACCGGCTGGCTACCATTACAAACGAATTGATCAGAGCTGGCTTGAAGGTTGAAAGTGCGGGGTATTGGGGCATAGCTTTGGTACCTTTACTCCTAATTAGAAAACTGCTGTTGAAATTTTTTAGAAATGAAGACGTAATTGAAATTGGTTTTCAGCCCAACTCGCAGTTCATCCGCCAAATTCTGAATTTACTAATGTCAGTTGAAATAAAACTGTTCACTCGCACTGTAATTGGATCTTCGCTTCTGGTAATTGCGAGAAAAAGGTGTTGAGTACCAAGTAATGATCGCGCTTAGTATTGTAATTCCAATATATAACGAACAGGAAACGCTGCCGGACCTGGTTGACCGCCTCGACAGCGAACTTGACAACATACGCGAGGAACTTAGAAGCGTCCAGAAACTTCAGGGCACTGCCACAATTGAAATTCTATTCGTTGACGATGGCAGCACCGATAAATCCCGCCAATTGATCAGTACTTTTGTTGAAACAAATGGTATTTACCGACAAGTTAATTTGTCACGAAACTTCGGACATCAAGCAGCCGTAGCTGCTGGATATAAATTTGCACGAGGACAGGCCGTTGTCATTATGGATGGTGACCTGCAGGATCCCCCCGAACTTATCAAGCAACTCATTTCCAAGTGGAACCAAGGGTTCTGCGTTGTCTACGCACTGCGGCGTACACGGCAAGCCTCCCTAATCATGAACACCGCCTACAGGCTCTACTACAAAATAATATCGGTCCTGTCCGATTCACCTGTTCAGGCCGACACTGGAGATTTTAGTTTATTGGACAGGACCGTTGTTGATATCATCAACCAACTCCCGGAGAAAGAACGTTACATGAGAGGCTTGCGAGCTTGGGTGGGCTTTAGGCAAACCAGCCTTGAATATGATCGGCCAGAGCGAAAAGCCGGCAAAACTAAATATTCCATGGCTAGATTGGTGAAATTAGCCGTCCAAGGACTTACATCCACAACGGTCAAACCACTATTTTTATCTGGAATTCTAACTTTTATGAGTATTGTGTTGATCTCGGCAATCAGTCTTTACGCCCTGCTCGCCAGGTGGGTGGTTCCAGAAGACCGAATGCCGGTGGGCTGGACTTCCCTAATAACTACCATTAGCGTTGTCGGCTTCGGACAATTAATGTCAACATGGCTCCTATCAGTCTACATAGCCCGATTATTCCGGGAAGTGATATCCCGCCCAACTTATATTGTGGAAAATGACAGCTTGGCACTGGATTATCCAAACCAGCCAACAACCACCGATAGAACATAATGACGGGCCAGATTTTAGTAACTGGCGGCGCTGGCTACATCGGGTCGCACATGGTGCGCATCTTAGCTCAAAATGGACACAATCCAGTTGTGTTCGACAACCTCAGCACCGGGCATCGCGAGTTTGTGCCAGCTACTGTGCCATTTATTGAGGGTGACTTAAGAAGCACTTCTGACATCGGCGCAGTTTTCCGAAATCATAAAATTACAGGGGTGATACATTTTGCGGCTGCTTTAGTAGTGCCAGAATCTGTGGCTAATCCGCATAAGTATTACGACAATAATTTTTATGGAAGCCTCACTCTCCTCACCAAAATGTTTGAGTACGGTGTTTATAAACTGGTGTTTTCATCAACCGCTACCGTATATGGCAACGCTAGTACCATATCAGTTACCGAAGATACCCCCACAGTTCCCATCAGTCCCTACGGTAACACCAAACTATTTGTTGAGCACATGATTAGCGACCTGTCACGCGCAACGGAATTACGCTACGCAACACTGCGCTATTTTAATGTGGCGGGGTGCCATCTGGAATGGGGAATTGGCACCAAGACCCGGGATACCTCGTTTCTCATTCCAAGCGTTATGCAAGTCGCATGTGGAGAAAAACAGATGGTCACAGTTTTTGGGGATGATTACGACACACCCGATGGCACCTGCATACGAGATTACATTTCGGTGGTAGATTTGTGCGAGGCACATCTTCTAGCATACAAGGCACTCGATGGGAACGGACAAAACCAAGTGTTCAACATCGGAACCGGCCATGGTTTATCAGTCATGGAAATTATTCGTCACGCCGAGAAGGTTACAGGTAAAAGCATTCGCTACGAATTTGCGAGGCGGCGCCCCGGCGATGTCGAACAGATTTATGCAAATCCCGAGAAAGCCAAGCAACTTTTGGGGTGGGCAAGTCACACAAGCACAACGGAGATGCTGCGGAGTGCATGGGAATGGCAAAAGAAGTTATCGGGGCAGTCTACTGATTTCAGGTAGCCCGCGGCCGACAAAAAATGAACCCACCTTCTTTATTACTTGATTCGCGAGCCGTGAGCGATTGCCCAGCGCAATTGAATTACTGCACGCACGTGCTTGTAAATCCCAAGCGTTCACAATGAACATGTTTGCTCACTGGTTCAGTCCCCAGCCCGCGCAGCAAGATGGCACACCACAATTGCGCCTTTACCAAAAGTCCGCAAACTGGCTGATGGTGGCTGGCATCATTTTTCTGACCGTCAACTCAGCACGCATTGTTTATCGTGCAATCTACTCCGAAAGTGTTTTTGTCGATCAATGGTTTTACACTTCAATTCACTATAATGTAATTCTGAGTTTGACGCCTGCCGGTGCACCGATAACTGGTATTGACCCATCCGCCGGCGCATCGGGGTTTGTTGGAAGCGGGTTGGGGGCGGCAGTATTCGTCTTGGGAGGGGATCTACTTCACAGCCGCATCACTGTTGCCGCACTCGATACGCTACTCGCAACTATTATTGGCGTAGCCCTGTTGCGGCGCTGGTCATTTGGGCTAGTGCCGGCAGCATTCGGTTCCACTCTTATATGGGGACTATCAGTTACAACCCTTTTGCTCTGCCTTACTGGCACGGCTTCATTTTTAATCTAGGGGAACTTCCTGGCGCTCTCCTACTTGGCCTGGGGCTGCTCGCATGTGCGCGGCGCCCGCACTTAGCTGCTTTTTACTGGGGTTTAGTGGCCTGGCACACAAAACCAGTTTATTTTCCGGTGCCATTATTGCTAGTGTTGGCTAGTGGCTGGTCAGTTGCAGCTCCATTTCAATCCAAGTTATTGAGGTTGGCTGGGCTACTATCAGTGTTCTTGCTGCCGCTGATTATTTGGATGCTCTTTGTCTCTGCACGCTTCGGTTTCGCTGAAGCTGCAAAGCAGTTGAGCTCATTTGGCGGGTTTATAGGACTTTACTCTGGGCACTTTCAAGCGGCGCAACCACTGTACCAGCTAAGGTCCATTGGTAACCCACTCTCTGTCGCGCGCCTGATTTCCCGGCTTCATGACCCTCACCTCGAATGGTCTCAGTCCTACTACACTTTGGGCACAAAACTCAAAGTTATCACCCTGTCATTAGGGTCAATCGCGGTCACTCTATTAGGGCTTTACAAGCAGCGCCCCGCCGATAGGCGCCCCTTTACAACGTTGGCATCGTTGGCCCTGATAGTGATGGTACTGGCTTACACCTACTGGTGGTTTATGCTGCATCCAACCATGTGGATGCGCCACTTTCAACCGGCGCTGTACATTGGTTTGGGGCTATGGATCTTTTGGTTTCTGCAAATATCGCTGCGCTTTGCGCTGTTTGACCGCCCCTTCTTTAGATGGGGTGCCATTGCATTTGCTGCAACGTTTGTTGTTTGGCAGGCCTACTTCAGCTGGGGTATCTCAACCCGCATTGGTGACTTCCCCTCCCGATGGCGCTGCCCTATTGAAAATTTTGTTGGCGTCAATACTGTTGAAGTGAGCTGTAAATCTAACTAGCCCCCCATGAAAACCGAACTCGACACCCTCATGCAGCAGCGCAGCCTGGACGCGCTGCTGGTTTCCGGCGGAACGCATGAGAATCCATGCATGTACTACCTCTCAAATGGCGCGAAGGTTGGCGCAAGCACGATCGCAATCAAGCAGCGCGGCCACGATCCTGTGTTGATTGTGGTGGGCATGGAGCGCGACGAGGCGGCGAAGTCCGGGTTGCAGGTGGTTGACCGCGCCAAGTACAAACCGAGTGAACTGCTGGCTGCCGAAGCTGGCGATGCGCTGCGGGCGCACGCACGGCTGGTGCAGGCGCTGTGCGAAGACTTTGGACTCTCGGGCAATGTGGGCGTCTACGGACGCGCCGAGCAAGGGCACACGCTGGCACTTTTTGCTGACCTCGCGCAGCGCCTGCCGGCAATCCGGTTTGTGGGCGAAACCACGCCCACTGTTTTCGACCGCGCGCAGCGCACCAAGAGCGCCGACGAGATGGCACGCATCCGGCGGGCAGCTGCAGCTGCAATCAGTGTCGTCGGGCAGACGCGCGAACTACTTGCCAGCCACCGTGCGCGCGATGGCGTGCTGGTTACCGCAGCCGGCAGCCCGCTCACTATTGGTGCGGTCAAACGCGAAATCCGGCGCTGGACTTTCGAGCTGGAGCTTGAGGATCCGGAAGGGGTAATCTTTGCGATTGGGCGCGATGCGGCGGTGCCGCACTCGCATGGCGAGGATGCGCACCCCATCGAACTCGGGCGCACAATCGTCTTTGATTACTTTCCGCGCGAGGCTGGCGGCGGGTATTTTTTTGACTTTACGCGCACTTGGTGCGTAGGCCACGCGCCGCCCGAGGTGGAACGCACGCACGCAGAGGTGCACGCCGCATTTGATATCGCCATCAACAGCATGTTCGTGGGCCAAGCCTGCCGCGAGCCCCAGCGCCTTGTAAACGAATACTTTGAAAAGCTGGGCCATCCCACCAGCCGCAGCCATCCCGGCACCACCAACGGTTATCTACACGGCCTCGGGCATAGCTTGGGCCTCAGCGTCCATGAAGCCATCCGCCTGGCAGATGTGCCCGGCAACGATGACAAGCTTGAAGCGGGCATGGTGCTCACCGTTGAGCCCGGGCTATATTACCCGGAGCGCGGGTTTGGCGTGCGCATCGAGGATTTTGTCTATATGAATCCGGACACTGGCCGGCCTGAAACCATTGGAGAGTTTGACAAGCAGCTGGTGATCCCGGTGCGGCCTGGCTGACCAACACCATGCCCACGCGCATACTTGGCATTGAAACCTCTTGCGATGAAACCGCAGCAGGGGTGGTGGAAGACGGCCGCACGGTGCTTTCTAACGTGATTGCCTCGCAAAGCGAGCTGCACGCGCAATATGGCGGAGTTTTTCCGGAGATGGCATCGCGCGCGCATGTGCAGCTTGTGTATCAGGTCATCGACGCGGCGCTCAAGCAGGCGCATGTTGCGCTGCGCGACATAGACGCAATTGCTGTTACGCGCGGCCCGGGTTTGGTGGGCTCGCTGGTGGTTGGCATGAACGCCGCCAAAGGCCTGGCGTTGGGCAGCGGCCTGCCGCTGCTGGGCATCAACCATCTCGAGGGCCATCTGTATTCGCTGTGGCTTACCAGTGCCGTACGCAGCATCAAGTTCCCCGTGCTCGCGCTCATCGTCTCCGGCGGCCACACAGAGCTGGTGCTTGCCACCGGCCACCTTGAGTACCAGCGCCTGGGCGGAACGCTCGATGACGCTGCCGGCGAGGCCTTTGACAAAGTAGGCCGCCTGCTGGGCATGCCGTACCCCGCCGGAGCGCACATGGAACGCGCAGCGCAGCGCGGCAATCCGGATGCATTTAATTTTCCGCGGGCGTGGATGGATGACAGCTGGGATTTTTCTTTTAGCGGGTTGAAGACGGCGGTTGCGCGTGCGGTGAAAAGTCCGGCGCTGGCCAGCAGCGCTGCGAAAACACCGCGCCCGAAGGAGCTGCCAGTTGACGACCTGGCTGCCAGCTTTCAAGCTGCAGCCATCGACGTGCTTGCAGAAAAAACCGCGCAGGCTGCGGAGAAGTTCAAGGCGCGCGGCATCCTTATCGCCGGCGGTGTTTCCGCCAACCGCCTGCTGCGCTCGGAGATTGAAGACCGCGCCGGCAAAGTGCCAGTGTATGCGCCGCCGCAAGCGTTGTGCACAGACAACGCCGCGATGATTGCTGCTGCCGCCCACCAGCGCCTGGCCGCCGGCCATGCGGATGACTTGACAATGGATGTGCTGCCAACGTGGCCATTGGCCACCTGAGTTCGGTCGGCCGCCAAGAATTCCGGGTACAAACACAAAGCCCACCCGCTGGGTGGGCTTACGGTGTGAGCCGCACAGGAATCGAACCTGTAACCAAGGGCTTAAAAGGCCCCTGCTCTGCCAATTGAGCTAGCGGCCCATCGCCGTAAAATAATTTTAGCACCGGCTCCAATCATGGTCAATCACGCGCTGCAACACGTGCTGCTCTCGCCGCATTTTGATGATGTTGTGTTTTCCTGCGGCGCGTTGGTGGCGCAGTGGGCGCGCAGCGGGCAGCGCGTGGCCATCGTCACCGTCTGCGCCGGCCTGCCGCCGGCCGGCCCGTTGTCTGCGTACGCAAGCAAACTACACCGGCGTTGGAACCCGCAAATGGAAGGCCGGCCCGCCCAAATAGTTGCGCTGCGCCGGGCCGAAGATTTGCGCGCTGCAGATCTGCTGGGCGCGATGGCAATCACCTCACTGTTCCAGACTGTATCTACCGCCTAAACCCGGATGGCGGCTGGCTTTATGAAGGACATGCACAAATCTTTGGCGCGCTGCATGCCGCCGAGCAGCAACTGCCGCAAAAACTAGCACAGCAGCTTGTGCGCATCAGTGGCGTTACAGCAGACACCCGCATTTGGATTCCGCTGGCGCTTGGCAACCATGTGGACCACCAACTGGTGCGCTCAGCCGCACAGCAATCCAAGCTGCCCGGCCAGCGCGGGTATTACGAGGACTACCCGTATGCCGAAGATACCGCTGCCGTGGCGGCATCACGCTGCCCAGTCCAGATTTGGCGGCGCAGGCGCTATCAATCTCGGCGCAAAGTTTAGATGCAAAGCTGGCCGCAATCAGTGCCTACGAATCACAACTGTCATCGTTTTGGACTGATGGCGCCGACATGCGCCGACGCGTGACAGATTACGCCCTGCTTATGGGCGCAGGTGCGCTAGCTGAGCGGATGTGGATGCAGGAACTCTAATGATCCTTAGACATACGCCGACATATTACACAAAAACCAAGTTTCAGAAATCTTCAGTCACAATCCAAGAATACAATACTCTAAGACAAACCGACATTTATCACATATGTGTTGATACCTACTCCGTGCCTCCCGCCCACACCTAAAACAAAATCAAACACAGATACGAGTCACACTAGAACCTATAAACTGTATAATAAATGGCCGTGTAATAGGAATACTACACTAATCAAATATGAACTTCACAGACCGTTTTGCAGTAGTTATACCAATGGCAAACGAACAAGAGCAATTTATGCCGTTTGTATCGGCGTTAACTTCTGTATTAGACCGGCTCGGGATGGGATGCGTATTTTTCATTGTGGATAAGGTAACCCAAGACAATACACTCGATTTATGCAAAAAGCTTTCCGACCGCGACAGACGCTTTATTACTATATGGGCGCCCGAAAACAAGAATGTTGTAGATGCCTATATGCGCGGCTACCGCGAAGCATACAATCAGGGATTCAATCTGATAATAGAAATGGATGCGGGACTCAGCCATGACCCGCACGCCATTCCCATGTTTTTGCGAGTACTGAACGAAGGCAATGAATGTGCATTCGGGAGCCGCTTTATCAACGGCGGGTCCATCTGGGGCTCCACCACTTACCGAACATTCCTGTCGCGCGGAGGCACAATTCTATCTAACGTTCTGTTGGGGACCAAAATGGCTGACATGACCTCTGGATTTCAAGGTTTTCACCGAAACATCGTTGGCCAGTTTCTGGATTATCCTCTTCTCTCAACTGCACATTTCTACCAAACTGAGTTGCGATATTTGCTTCGAAAGACACGGTACGCAGAAATACCAATTCACTACAGGGCTCCATCACCCCGCGTATCCAAAAGTGCCATTTTCAACTCCTTCAAGGTACTATTCCATTATTTCCAAAAAAGATTGAGTTCTTCAGCAAGCATTATTAAGTAATTGTATAACGTGACCAAACACTTAGTCATCACCACAGTATCACATCCCAATACCGCGCTTAAGGCATACGCTGCCGGATGCGAAAATCACGGATACGAATTAATTCTCGTCGGGGACACGAAATCCCCAGTAGATTTCCGATTAGCAGCCGCGAGATTCTACTCACTATCAGACCAACGAGACCTCACGCTCAAATACGCAAAACTATGTCCAGAGCGCCACTACTCGCGAAAAAATATCGGGTATTTACTTGCGATTAGCGAAGGTGCTGAAGTAATTATTGAAACAGACGATGACAACATCCCGACCCAAGAATTTTGGGGGCAAAAAAATATTTCTCCAGCTTGCAGGCACATTTCGGGGTGTAACTACATAAATATTTTCCAATACTTTTCTGATATCCAAATTTGGCCGCGAGGTTTCCCGCTAGAGAAATTGTGGGGGCCAAAGCCAATGCCCTCAAGCACTATCAACCCAGTCCTCTGCCCTATCCAGCAAGGATTAGCCGATAACAACCCGGATGTGGATGCAATTTACAGACTCATCATGCCCCTACCTGTAAAATTTGACAGGAGAGATTCGCTGGCTTTATCGGATGGGGCATGGTGCCCGTTCAACAGCCAAAATACTACGTGGTTTCCAGATGCTTATATGTTGCTATATCTGCCTTCGTTTTGCAGTTTCCGAATGACAGACATCTGGCGGAGCTTTGTCGCACAGAGAATTGCCTGGGCAAATGGCTGGTCAGTACTTTTCCATAATGCTACTGTGTTTC
Source organism: Anaerolineaceae bacterium (assembly GCA_003569365.1). Taxonomy (GTDB): domain Bacteria; phylum Chloroflexota; class Anaerolineae; order Anaerolineales; family UBA11657; genus BD1. Next base: position 36,653 of record BGOS01000011.1, on the reverse strand, counting down.
AAGAACGCAACGAGCACAGTTTGATGAGTGACTTTGCTGACGAGATCGATGGTTACTGCAACAACCTAAAGATAATGACGTCATTGCAAATCCTAGAATTAGAATCTGGCACTGATCACCTTCCCGAAAACCTGATCAAGTGCTATTCGGCCTTGGTTGAAATCGGGGTTATAAAGATCGGAGAGATAGATTTACTAAATGCTTGGATCAGCGATATTCAAGATATCCTTCAGAAATCGGGCAAACCATAATAGTGTTACAAGTGTTTTTACACTTCACTTTAAGTGAGAGTTTTTGGAATCCACTTGTTGTCCGTTCGTAATAGTTATAGGTGCGGCTGCGGGCAGACATAATACAGCCCCCCACCGCAACCCTACCTCCTACATTATCAAAACGCCTATGCTTCATCAGCTCCGTAAGTAATCCCTTTTGCAGTCAAAACAAATCTAGTACTGTCCGAAATCAGTGCCTACGAATCACAACTGTCATCTTTTTGGACTGATGGCACCGACATGCGCCGACGCGTGACAGATTACGCCCTGCTTATGGGCGCAGGTGCGCTAGCTGAGCGGATGTGGATGCGAGAAGCAATGTAAGCGTGCGGGAGTGTGATGCCAGCGGCAATTGCAGCACTAAAACAGAATTATGGGCGCGCCGCGGTATCGATGAATTACCCTCCACCGGCGCGCCATCTCAATAATATTTCTTGCGGGACAACATACAGGTCCCCCACCCCCCGACCAGCGCTGCTAATTTACAAGCAGGCAGGAGGTCCAGTGGCCGGTGCTGGTCTCGCGCAGCAGCGGCTCTTCTGTTTTGCAGCGCTCGATGGCTTCCGGGCAGCGCGTGTGGAACCGGCAGCCGGCCGGCGGCTTGAGCGGGCTGGGCACATCCCCTTTTAGAATGATGCGCTCGCGCTTCAGGCGCGGGTCCGGCACCGGGATAGCGGACATCAGCGCCTTGGTATACGGATGGCGCGGATTGCGGAACAGCTCGCCGCGCGGCGCCACCTCCACCAGCTTGCCCAAATACATCACGCCCACGCGGTCGGCAATATGCTCCACCACGCTCATGTTATGCGCCACAAACAAATAGGTGAGCTTGTACTCAGCCTGCAGATCTTGCAGAATATTGAGCACCTGCGCCTGAATGGACACATCCAGCGCGGACACAGGCTCGTCGCAGACGATGAACTTGGGCTGCAGTGCCAAAGCGCGCGCAATGCCGATGCGCTGGCGCTGGCCGCCGGAGAATTCATGCGGGTAGCGGCGCGCGTGATATTCCTGCATGCCCACGCTCCGCAAAGTCTGGATCACGCGCTCAAAGCGCTCCGCGCGCGTACCGATGCCATGCACCAGCAAGCCCTCGCCAATGCTTTCGCCCACCGGCATGCGCGGGTCCAGCGAGGAGTACGGATCCTGAAAGATGATTTGCATGTTGCGGCGCAGCTGCTTTAGCTGGCGCGGGTTGGCGGCAAACACATCCTGGCCCTCAAAAGTGACCGAGCCGCCAGTGGCCGGCACCAGCCGCAAAATGGTGCGGCCCACGGTTGTCTTGCCGCAGCCGGACTCGCCCACCAGCCCGAACGTCTCGCCATCATAAATGTGGAAGCTCACATCCTCCACCGCGCGCACCTGCGCCACTACGCGTTGCAGCAAGCCGCCGCGCACCGGAAAATGTTTGACGAGGTTATTGACCTCAAGCAGTTTTTTGGGGCTTTGGGCGCTGCCGTTGGCGCCGTTTGTCTGGGTGCTTACAGCGTTCATCTAGCGCTCCTTGCCTGGCGCCAGCGGCGCTTTGTGGCCCTCAGCTTCTTGGTAAAGCCAGCAGCGCACGGTGTGCCCGGCGGTAACCGGATGCAGCGCGGGCTCAACGCGCGTGCATATTTCCAGATTGTGCTCGGTGCGCGCGCGGCAGCGCGGTGCAAACCGGCAGCCCGGCGGCAGGTCAATCAGGCTCGGCACCGTGCCGGGAATGGTGTCCAGCTTCTCGCGCACTTCCCCCAGCACCGGCACAGAACCAATCAGCCCCTGCGTGTAGGGATGCTTGGGGCCGTCAAACAGGCTTTCCACATCCGTCTGCTCGATGATCTGACCGGCGTACATGACGGCCACGCGTTCGCACATTTCTGCCACCACGCCCAAGTCATGCGTGATGAGAATGATGGCGGAATTAGTTTTGGAGCGCAGGCTGCGCATCAAGTCCAAAATTTGCGCTTGAATGGTCACGTCCAGCGCGGTTGTCGGCTCATCGGCAATCAGCAGCTCAGGCTCGCACGCCAGCGCCATTGCAATCATCACGCGCTGCGCCATGCCGCCCGACAACTCATGCGGATACGAATGCGCGCGCCGGCCCGCGTCCGGGATGCCCACCAACTCCATCAAGTCCACTGCGCGCTGCCATGCTTCCTTGTACTTGAGGCCGCGATGGGTGGTCAGCGATTCGGCAATCTGGTCGCCCACCTTGAACACGGGGTTTAATGAAGACTGCGGCTGCTGAAAAATCATCGCGATGCGGTCGCCGCGCACCTTCACCATGTCGCGCTCCGCCAGCTGCAGCAGGTCGCGCCCTTCAAAGATAACCTCGCCATCAAGGATTTTGCCGGGCGCGCCCACGAGGCGCAAAATGGAGAAGCACGTGACGCTCTTGCCGCAGCCGGACTCGCCGACCAAGCCCAGCACCTCGCCGCGCTTCACAAAAAAGTCCACGCCATCCACCGCTTTCACCACGCCATCCTCGGTGTGAAAGTGCGTTTTGAGATTCTTGATCTCCAGCACAATGTCCGCAGCGCCGTTGACGGGCGCGGAACCGTTGGTGGTCTTTGTTGAAATCACTTTATGCGCCTCCGTTTCCTGCAGACCGTAATTTTACACCAGGCAGCCGCCCGGTTTGGGGCAGCCAGCGATGCGGCTGGTGCGCCCACGTGCCTGGACAGCGTGGATTGCAGCCGCCATTGTTACAACTGCAGGCGCGGGTCAAGCGCATCGCGCAGCCCGTCGCCCACATAATTAAATGCCAGCGCACAAATGAAAATGGGCAGGCCGGGAATGAGCGGCAGCCACGGATGCTCGAACATATAGCTCTCGGTAAAGCTGAGCATGTTGCCCCAGGTGGGCGTGGGATCCTGGATGCCAAAACCCAGAAAGCTCAGCGCCGCCTCGCTGATCACATAATCGGCAAGGCCCAGGCTGGCGGATACCACCAGCGGCGCAAACGCATTGGGGATCATGTGGCGCAGGATGATGCGCGTGTTTGAAACGCCAGCCGCGCGCGCGGCTTCCACAAAGTTCATGGTCTTCAGCGAAAGCACCACACCGCGCGTCAGGCGCGCAATGCCCAGCCAGCCCAGCGACATCAGCACCAGCATGATCATCACCACTTGGCGCGCCTCGAGGGCGGAGATGTACATAAATCCGGAGAGTCCGTTGATGATAAAGTCCGGCACGGGCACGGCCTTTGGGCTTTGCAGCAAGATGGACGAGAGGATCAGCAAAATTGGCAGTGTCGGGATGGTAAGCAGAAACTCCACAAAGCGCATCAGGATGTCGTCCAGCACACCGCCGTAATAGCCGGACAGGGCGCCCACCACCGCCCCCACCGCAGTGGAGCCGATCACCGACACGACAGCAACCGTGAGCGAGATGCGCGCCGCATATAGAATGCGCGACCAATAGTCACGGCCCAGATGGTCCGTGCCCAGATAATGCGTGCGGCCATCTTTGAGCGACACAGAAAACGGCGCAGCAAAGCTGTTGCCCACTTCAATCTCCGTGGCGTCAAACGGCACCAGCGCCCTGACCGCGCCCGCCAGCAGAAAGATAGACACAAGCAGCGCGCTGCAGACTACCGCCAAGCGATGGCGCGCAAAGCGCCGCACAATCAGCCGCAGCTGGCTTTGTTCCACCGGCATGGCCTCGGAGTGCAGCACAGGCGCAGTTTGGGTGGTGGTGGACATTTGGAGTAAACCTAACTAACGCGAATGCGTGGATCCACCACGGTATAAAGCACATCTGAAAGCAGCGTGGCCAGCACGGTCAGCACAGCCGATATCAGCAGGATTGCCATGGTCACAGGATAGTCATTGCGGCCAAGCGCATCCACAAACAGGCGCCCCATGCCCGGCCAGTTGAAAACCGTTTCTGTGATGACGGCACCGCCAAAAGCACCCGGCAGCGCAAACACAACAATCGTGATGAAGGGGATCAGAGCGTTGCGCATGGCGTGGCGAATAATCACAAGGCGCTCTCGCACGCCCTTGCTGCGCGCCGTGCGCACATAATCCATGCGCAGCACCTCCAGCATGCTGGCGCGCACGTAGCGGCTCCAGCCGGCCACACTCACAAGCACCAGCACGGTAACAGGCATGATCATGCGCAGCGTCTGGTCGAGCAGGCTCTGCGCTTCCACCCGGCCCAGCAGCGGCATGGTGTACGCGCGCACGCCGGCCGCATCACCCGGCGGCAGATACGCCCAGCCCGCGCGCTTGAACAGAATTGAAAAAACCAGAATCAGAATCAGGCCAAAGAAAAAAGTTGGCATGGACGACCCGATGAACGAGCCGGTGGTTGCAATGTAGTCAAAGCGCGAGTATTGGCGCACCGCCGAATACAGGCCCAGCGGCACGCCGATCAGCAGCGAGATCAGCGTGGCCGCAATTTGCAGCTCGAGGGTGCGCGGCAAACGCGACCAAATCAGTTCTGATACCGGGCGGTCGCGCAGGATGGCCCACGAGTTGCCAAAGTCGCCCACAATGATGCCGCGGCTGGTGCGGCGGCCGGCCAGATCGCGCATATAAACGTACTGCTCGCAGCCCACGGTCTGCAGCGTGTCTTCGCCGCCGCTGCGCACCACGGCCTCAATCGGAATGCGGCAGCCCACCACCACGTCCCCCAGCAGCCCGCGGCCACCAATGGAAAGCGGGCCGCGCGGCACGCCCACCAGCCAGCGGGTGAAGCGCACAGAAAAGTACAGGTCCAGTTCAAATTGCGCGCGAATGCGCGCGATGTCTTCCTTGTCAATTTTGCGGGTGCTGGATTGCGTTTGCTGCAGCAAACCCTGCAGCGGCCCGCCGGGAGCCGCGCTCAGCAAAGCATAGGACGCCAGTGCGGAAAAAAACAGCACCACCAGCATCTGGGCGCTGCGGCGGATCAGGTAATTAGTCATTCACAGGGCAAGGCGCGCATACGGCGCGGGACGGGGGGCAGCCCGCTAGCCGCCCCCCGCCGTTTCATCAAAGGTAAAAGGTAACTCGCGCGTTACTTGGTGTTGAAGTTGAAGTCGACGTGCTCCCACGTGGCGCTGGGGGTGAAGAAGACCTTCACATCGCCTTTGTCCGCAGCCGCCTTCACAGTGGCCACTTCCTCGCCGGCACCCAGCGTCTCGCCAAACACCACATCCACCTCACCGGTCAGCAGCTGCGCCACCGCCTGGTTGGTGTCCTGCACAATCTTGATCGTAATGTTAGAAGTCTTGGGCTTGCCCTTATAAAAGTTGGGGTTGGCGGCGAAGGACATGGAAACACCCTTCTCCCACTTTGTGATGGTGTACGGTCCCAGTCCGATCGGGCTTTCCGCAATCTCCGGCAGCGTTGTCCACTCTTTGGCCGGCACATCCGCCAGCTTGCGGCCGTCGCTCAACTTGCGGTGCGCCGGGTACCAGCCCGGTCCAATCGAAAAGTAAAGCGGCGGGGTATAGCCCGGCATCAGCGCGATGCTGTATGCGGTGTCCCCGAAAGTTTCCTTGGCCGTGCGTTCGCAAACCGTGAAATCAGTCGCGCCCGATTCCGGGTCACACGTAATTTTCGACGCCAGCTCAATATCTGCCGCCACCAGCGGATTGCCATCCGACCACTTGAGGCCGCTCTCAAGCGTCCAGCTCATTGTCATTTGTGGCATCTTGGCACCGCCGCCCGTGTACTCAATCTCCTTGAGCTTTATATCGCCGTACAGCGGCAGGTCGCCGGCAGCGTCCACCACGCGGATCATTTCACCGCTCTTTAGTTCCACCACGTCGCCCTTGGCGTTGACAACTTTGTCGCCGTCCTTCACATCCGCCGCCACCAGCAAGGCGCCCTTGTTTTCCAGTGTAGGCAGTTCTTTAAAGTAGAGATTGGCTGCGAAGTCATAGTCCAAGCTGGTGATGCCAACACCGTTAATCAAGGAGCTGGCCAAACTAGCCACAAAAGCGTTCTCCACCAGTGTGAAAAGCGAAGCCGGTTCCTGAGAAAGCGCCAGGACCAGGGTTGTTTCGCCGGGGCGCTCCCAGTCCGCAATGTTATAGGTGGGGTACGGCTGCCCGGGGCGCGGGTCAAAGGCAGCCAGATCTTTGGCGGTGGCGTTCACCTCCACCCGGTTAAACATCGGCAGGCTTGGCATGTCGGCCGCAAACATTTCCTGGAAGAGCGCATACTGCTTGACGCGCTCTGCGCGGTCCAGCGTGTTGTTGGCAGCTTTGATGGCGTTGCTTGCCGCTTCATTGCACCAGCCCATCCCGTTCTGGCCTTCCCAGCCATTGCTTGGCAGCGGGATCTTGTCACAGGCATACAAAGACTGGCCACCGGGGTCAGCATCGCCAACCCAGGCAAAAGCACCCAGCTCGTAATCGCGCCGCGCAAGGCCGGTGGTATCACCGAACCACCACGAGGCCGGCGCGTGCAAGCGCACCACGCGGATGCCACAGGCCTTCATGTCCGCCTCAAATACGGCAGCCCACGTTTGGCGGAACTGGGCACTTGTGGTCGTGAAGCGCAATGCAAGCTCGTTGCCATCCGCATCTGCGCGGTAGCTGGCGCCTTCGCCGAGTTTCCAGCCGGCCTCATCCAACAACGCCCCGCCCTTGGCAACATCAAAAGCGTACTGCACCTTTGGCTTGGTGTATGCCCAATGGCTGGTGGGGATGTTGGTATCCATCAGAATAGCGGCTTTGTCATCCAGCCAGCCGTACACGGAGGCAATTACCTCCGGCCGGTTGGTGCAATGGGCAATTGCCTGGCGCACCATCAATTCACCCAGAATCGGGTGCGGCGTGGTGAAAGCCTCCTTCGTCACCTCAACTATTTTTTCTTTTTCTACAATCTTTTCTTTCTCAACGGTCTTCTCAACGATCTGCGTTACGACCACTTCTTTCTCAACAATCTGTGGCTGGCAGGCGCCCAGCACAAGCGCCGCCACTGTGGTGCAGGCTAGCAGGATGGAAATCCGATTTGAACTCTTCATGATACTTCTCCTATATTCGTGAAACGGAAACGCTGGTTGGATTGGGACAAACTATTAGTTGGATTAGGCGGGGGCAGATACTCCTTCTGAACTAATTGCTATTGGCCGCCCGAAAGCGGATGAATTTACACTTTTAACTATAGCACGGCGTGGCCGCGCACTCAAGACACCGCGCCCGCGGTAACAGCCAGGCTTGCCTGGCCAGGTGCTGCCACCAAAGTAGCATCGGTGCCCAACGGCAGTGTCCATTGGTGGGCCGTGTGGCCAACGGGCCAGCCGTACACAACCGGCACCTGCAGCGGCGCCAGTAAATCCTGCAGCACTTCCAGCAGCGACAGCGAAGCGGCGGGGCTGGCCGCCTGCTCGCACGCGGGCGATGCACCAAACACCACGCCGCTGCAGCCGGACAGGCTGCCCGCCTGCAGCAGCTGGGTGAGCATGCGGTCAATGCGATACGGCGCCTCATCCACGTCCTCCAGCAGCAGCAGCGCGCCGCTGCTGCGCAGCTGCCAGCGCGTGCCGCTGAGGGCAGCCAGCAGGCTCAGGTTGCCGCCCACAAGCGGGCCGTGGCCACTGCCGCTGCACACTACCTGCACCGGCTGCTGCCAGCCCTGCGCGGCAGCTGGCACGGGCAGCGCGCCCAGGGGTGTGCGCTGCGTCCACGCCCGGTGCAAATGACTGCGCGTAAAGTCCGGCGCCTCCGCGCCGAGCACGGCCAGCGCCGCCACCGGGCCATGAAAGCTGACCCAGCCCAGCTCCAGCGCCAGCGCCTGATGCAAGGCGGTAATGTCGCTGTAGCCCGTCACAATTTTGCAGGTTGCTTCGCGGCGCAGGCGCTGCCAGTCCAGCAGCGGCAGCAGGCGCGTGGTGCCGTAGCCGCCGCGCGCGCACCACAGCGCCTGCACCTGCGGATCCAGCAGCGCACCCTGCAGGGCGGCAGCGCGCGCTGCATCACTCTCGCCCGCCAGATAGCCGCGCGCAGCTGCCGGCAGCCAGCGCATGGTGCTGCTTAGCTGCCAGCTTTGCAAGAGGGCCACAGCGGATTCCAAGGCTGCGGGCGCAACCGGTTTGGCGGGCGCCACAAAGGCCACGCAATCCCCCGGCTTAAGTGCGGGTGGAATCTGGCGCGTTGTGGCAGCGCTCATAGCGCGGCAAGCCACGCGCGCGGCTGCGCGCAGCGGGCGCCGGCACTGTACACGCAGCTAACGTTTTTGGCGGGGGTCAAGCGCGTCGCGCAAGCCATCTCCCAAAAATGTAAAGGAGATGACGAACACGGAGACAACGAGCGAAAGCACAAGCAGAAAGTCCGGCTGGCTGGCCACGTTGCTATAGGCTTCAAGGAAAAGGCGGCCCCAGCTGGTGACAAAGAATTCTTTGCCGGTGATGGAGGGGCGCAATCCCAGCCCCAGATAACCCAGGATGGCCTCGGCAATAATCAGGCGCGGCACGGCAAACGCCGCCCACACCACCATCAAGCTCAGGCTGTTGGGCAGCAGGTGGCGCATGATGATGCGCGCATTTGATGCACCCGAACTGCGCGCTGCGTCAATGAACTCAAGGCTCTTCAAAGACAGCGCCGATCCGCGAACGAGGCGCGCCAGCCCCGTCCAGGAGACTACCGCCAGCGCCGAAAGGAACAGCACCAGTCCGTTGCCCAGTCTGCCCAGCGGAGTGGAGCCCAGCGTAACCATTATAAGAATGAGAAACAGCACATCAGGAAAAGCATAAAAGATATCGGTTGTGCGCATGACAAGTTGGTCTGTCAGGCCGCCGGCCCAGCCAGCAAGGAAACCCAGCGTTGATCCGATCACCAAAATGATCAGCGCCGGCATCAAGCCGGCCACCATCGAAGAGCGCGTGCCATACAGGATGCGGCTGAGCACATCGCGCCCTTGCGAGTCCGTGCCCAGCGGAAAGGTGAGGTCCGCTGCCACGCCGGCCGGTGAATGCGCGCGCCAGAAGGGCGGCACGTAGTCGCGGCCGCTGTTGTCCTTGACCGGGTTATGCGGGGCCAGCCACGGCGCAAAGAGCCCGGCCAGCCCGTACAACAAGATGATGGCAATGCTAACCAGTGCGGCGCGGTTGCGCCGGAAGCGCCGCCACGCAAGGCTCCACTGGCTGCGCGAGACTGGCCCCTGCGGCTCCGCCAGCTGTTCTGCTGCCGCGGCTGCCGGCAATGTGCGTGCGTCTGTTTGCATGCGCGCCAGCTACTCGCTGCGCACGCGCGGGTCAATCAGCCCGTAGAGCAGATCCACGCTCAGGTTGCCCAGCACAATCAGCACAGCGTACAGCAGCGTCGTACCCATAATCAGGGGGTAATCCCGGTTGCCAATGGACAGCACAAAATCGCGCCCGATGCCGGGAATGCCAAAAATATTTTCGATCACAATTGAGCCGGTGATGAGGCCCACCAGCGCCGGGCCCAGATTGGTGACAACCGGGATGAGCATGTTGCGCACCGTGTGTTTCCAGATCACCACCCGCTCGCCCAAGCCCTTGGAGCGCGCGGCGCGGATGAATTCCTGGCTCATCACCTCCAGCATTGCGCTGCGTGTGAAGCGCGCAGTTTGCGCCAGCGTGCCAAAACCAAACACCATCGCGGGCACAATCCAAGGCGTGATGCCGCTCCAGGATTTTTGCACCACCGGAATGAGATGCAGCCCGACCGCGAGCACGATGATGGCAAAAAATGCCACCACAAAACTCGGCACCGCCACACCAACATTGGTGACGAGTGTGATGAGGTAGTCCACACTGGTGTTGTGGCGCAATGCAGAAATCACCCCCATTGGAATGCCAACAAACACTGCAAAGCTCATTGAAAGCAAGCCCAAACGCAGCGAATAGCCAAACTTGGAGTGAAAGAAGTTGCGCCCGTCACCTTCCGGCACGCCAAAAAAAATATCCTGCACATTCTTGCCGCGCTGCCGGTACGATGGCCCCAGATTGCCGCAAACCACACCGCATTCAAAGCTGCCTTTGGCATTTATGTAGCCGACCATGTAGCGCAGGTACTGCTCGGGCAGCGGCCGGTCCAAACCAAAGCGCTGGTCCAGCAGCTTTTGGGTGCGCGGATCCACCTGTTTGCTTTCGGCGTCGCGGTCCCACGGTCCGCCCGGCGCCAGCTTCATCAAAGCAAATGTAATCAGGGATATAACAATTATTACAGGGAAGAACCAAATAAAGCGGCGAAAGAGCAGCCCGGTCATAACAACAGAGGATTAACAAACGAATGGCAGAACTTGCGCTGCCATTCGTTTGTTTCTATCAGTTAGAGTGCGCTAGGGCACTTGCGCAAGATCGATATCAATTGTCTGCGGCGTGATGTCGCCGGGATAGCCCGCGTCTTGCGGGGTCTTGTTGTAACCAGACACCCATGGCTTGACAAGGTAACTGTTGACGTTGTTCCAGAAGAAGCCGACTGGGTTGGCATCTACCAGCTTGTCCTGCGCCTGCTGATACAAGTCTGCGCGTTTGGCGTTATCCAGCTCCACATCCGCCTGCACCGTGAGTGCATCAAACTCCGCGTTTGCAAACCCGATGCGCGAAGCAAAAGAGGTGCTGCCATTAAAGTAAACGCTCAGCCAGTTCTGGGGGTCCGGATAGTCGGCACACCAGCCGCCGATGAACATTTGCAGGGTGCTCTTCTTGTCCTTTTGCATGGCGGTGAAGGCAGTCGGCTCAATCGGGTTCAGTTCCAGCTTCAGGCCGGTGCCAAACACTTCGGCAAAGCGCTGCCCCAGCCACTCGTAGCGGGTGCGGTTGCGCGGCGTATCTCCAAAGCTCAGCACAATCGGCGGCAGTTTGTCCACCGAGCCGTAGGTGCTTGCTGCAATGGCAGCTTTGGCCTTGTCAGCATCGTAAGCAAAGCGCGTCTCGCCTTCTTTGAAGCCCGGGAAGCCCGGTGGAATCCATGTCAGCGCGGGTGAGCCAAGGCCCTTCAGCACGTCCTTTACCCAGCGCTCGCGGTCCAGCGCATAGGAGAACGCTGCGCGCACCTGCGCGTCATCAAACGGCTTGGTGAAGTTTCTAAACTGCAGCGCCGTTGTGCAAGAGCCGGGATAGACATTGATATCCTTGCTCAGGTTGGCATCCGCCTGCGCGGTCTTTAAGTCTTCGGCTGAAAGGCCAACCACATCAAACTCATTGTTCTGGTAGGCCTGAAAGGACACTGCCGAGTCTGTGATGTAGGAGTACTCCAGCGCTGTCATGGCCTGGTCACCCCAGTAGTTGGCATTGGGCACAAAGGATGCGCGCACAAAAGGCTCCAGCGCCTTGAGCACGTACGGGCCATTGCCCACCTGATACTTGGAGCTGTTCCACCATTGGTCGCCACCCGCGTCAATGTTCTCTTCCTTGGCCGGATAAGTGACCCACAAGCCCATGATGGTGTGGAAGTACGGTGCGGACTTGGACAGCTTTAGCTTAAGTGTGAGGCAGTCTGCCTGCTCGTAATCGGCGCACGGTGCACCATCTTTGCCCAGCGCCTGTACGCTGGCGCGAACATTCGCCTCGCCCTCAGCAGCCGCCTTCTCGGCAGCAGCCTTTTTGGCTGCATCAGTCTCTTCGCCGGCTGCCGCCGTATTGTCCTGCCAGTCCGGCGCGCCCATGATCTCATTTGTGATCGTAGCGTATTCGCCAGCTGTGGCGGGGTTGATGTTGCGGATGATGGAATACTCAAAGCGCTTGGCGTTGAGCACGGAGCCGTCGCTGTACATCAGGCCGGCGCGCAACGCAAAGGTGAGCTCGGTGGCATCGGCGTTGTAGGCCCAGCTTTCAGCCGCTGCCGGCACGGTCACCAGCTTGGCGTCGAGGCGGGTCAAGCCTTCATAGAACTTATTAAGATGCGCAATCTCGTTCACAAACGAGGACTTTTGCGGATCAATTAAATCCGGGTAAGTGCCCAGATTGACGCGCAGCAACTTGGTTTTCTCCACCGGCACGGCGGTGGCCACCACAATCTTCTCAACTTCTTTCTCAACGGTCTTCTCAACGATCTGCGTAACAACCACTTCCTTCTCCACCACCTGCGGCTGGCAGGCGCCCAGCACCAGCGCGCCAGTGGCGAGCGCACCCAGTGCCATCAAACTCCAGTTTCTGTTTTTCATGTCTCTCCTCCAAATTCGATCCAATTACGCACCACAAGCGGTGCGCGGCCCAAGCACCTGCAAATAGTACCATAAACCAAAGTGGTGCAAAAACCGGCCGCTGCCACAGTTATACTTTTCTCGCGCACAATGCAACCCGCAGCGCGCTGCAACGCTGCCCGCACTCCGGCAGCCAACCACCCTTGCTCCAATCCATTCGCAATTTGATTTCACCGGCAGCCGGCAGCGGGCGCGCCTGGCGGCGAACGGCCGCAGCTAGCGGCGCACTGGGGGTGCTCTATGCGCTGCTGGCCGGCCTCGCAGACCGCCTGCTGCTGCCCGATGTGGCGCTGCGCATAGACTGGCAGGCGCTGACGCGAGCAGTACTGTGGACTGGCGCCGCAATGGCTGTGCTGGGCGCACTGGTGGGCGCGCCCGAGCAGCGCGCATTGGGGGTGCTGGGCGGGGCATTGGCCAGCGGCAGCTGGTTTACAGCGCGCGGCGCAATGCAGCTGGGCGGGAGCGGCATTGTGCTGCTGTATACATTAATTCCAAGCATGACGCTGAGTGTGCCGTTGGCAATTGTGGTGCGCTTGCTGGGCGACGGCTTTGGCCTGGCACAACGCGGCCAGCGGGCAGCTGCCAGCGGGCTGGCAATTCTGGCGCTGGCGGGCACTGCGGGCGCGTGGGCACGCATGCCGGAGCGCGCCGTGCTGGCTGTGCGCAAGTCGCAAGCGCTGGTGCGGCAAACGCTGGCACAGCCCGGCAGCGCAGCGCTGCCCATGGCGCTGCGCGGCGTTCCGGATTTTCGCGCGGCCGCCAGCACCAACTTTGTGCTTGAGCAGTATTCTGCCGCCTCCGCGCCCGCTGCAATTGGCGTAAACATCCGCTTTGACAACGGCTATGCCATTTCGTGCCTGTTCGGTTCCGGCTCAGCGCCGCCGCTATGCCAGCCGGGCCTCGATGCTTTTCGCGGCGCGTTCAACAGCAGCTCCGCCAACTAGCGCCGCTCAAGAAGGCGCAGCGAAGTCCAGCTCCTCAATGTTCCACAACGGCGAGGGCTGCGAGGCATCCAGCTGCAGCCCGCGCACGCCGGGCTGCGCCACCGCAATGCGCAGCCGGAAGAACAAAGGCAGCGCGGGCAGCTCATCCAGCAGCAGCTGTTGCGCAGCCCAATGGGCTGCCCGCGCTGCCGCTTGAGTGCGCGCAAAGCGCGCCGTGCTGCAGGCGCTGTCATAAGCTGCGCTGCGATAGCCGGTGTAATTGCTGCCGCCGGGGTTGGTCAGGCCGGGCAGCTCCGCGCTGGTAAACAGCTCGCAGCGCGGCTCGCCCGGCTGCAGCCACGCAAACTGCGCCAGATCAAACTGGCGCCCAAACAACACACCGGCCGGGAACTCACCGTATAAATCCGTGCTGGCGAAGGGCTGCACTTGCAGGTCTACGCCGCAGGCGCGCAGCTGCGTGCGCAGCAGCTCGGCCACAGCCTGGCGCAGGAAGCCGCTGTTGGAGAGCGGAAAATTAACCGCATAGCGCAAGCGCAGCGCGCGGCCCTGCCGATAGCGCACGCCACTGTCAACCGCCGGCAGCCAACCCGCAGCATCCAGCAAAGCCTGTCCGCGCTGCACATCGTATGCCGGCAGCGCGCTGCCTGCCGGCGCCGGCTGCAGTGGGTGCGCCGCCGGCACAAAGCCGGCCGCTGCGCTGCCCTGGCCCCACTGGGCTGCGGCTGCCAGTGCTTCGCGGTCCACACAGTGCGCCAGCGCCCGCCGCAGCGGCACTGCCTGAAACAAGTCTGTGCCGGCTTTGCGCTGCAAGCCGGGCGCCATCAAAATACCAAAGCCCAGCTGCTCCAGCACCGGACCCGGCACCAGTTGCACTGCCAGCTGCCCGCTGGCCTGGGCAGCCAGCAGCGCATCGGCACTGTCTTCCCATGCCTCCCAGCTGTCGCGCACCGCAATCTGGCATTCGCCACCGGCCACTGCGCTCAGCGCCGCGCTCTCATCCGCCAGCGTAACAAAGTGCACCTCGTCCACACGCGGCAGGCCCGCGGCTGCACGAAAATAATATTTGTTGCGCACGAGGCGCAGCAACCCCGGCTCCCATTGCGCCACTTGGAACGCACCCCAGCCCAGTGGCGCGCGGTTTGCCTGTTCATCTGTCAGCAGCTGCGCCGCATCCAAATTGCCATACGCGTGGCGCGCCAGCGGCTCCGCCAAATGCTCCAGCACATCTGCGGGGTAGTAGCCCGGCTGCCCCACCCAGCTGATGGTGTGCTCGGCGCTGGCGCTGTAACTGGCGGTGCGCCATGCCGCCAGCTTGGAGCCGGGTGTGGCCGCAGCCGAGCCAATCTCAAAACCAAACACGGAGTCATCCGCCGTCAACGGCGCGCCGTCCGACCAGCGCACATCGGCCCGCAAGCGGAACGTGACCCGCACTTGAATGGTAGTGACGGCTTTGTCCGCCTGGGCCAGCACGCGCTCCATCTCCGGAGTCCAATACGGTACGCCCGCTGCCAGCCGGTCAAGGTCGCCATCGGCTGTCACCAGCCCGGCCCCCGGCTCCACCAGCACACTCTCCAGCGTCACATCGCCGTTCTCCCAATCCGGCAGGCTTTCCAAAATAACGGGTTGGCGCCCAAAGCTGCGCCGGTCGATGGGTCCATCGCGCAGCGCTTCCTGCACGTGGTTCCAGCCGCGGCCAGCTTCAGAAAAAATGTAGAGTGACGCGGGCTCATTTTCGAGGCAGATGGTGAGTACACGCGCAGCGGGAGCCGCGGTGGGCGGAACCGGCGTGGCTGTGGGCTGCAGCAGTGCAGTGGCCACAACGGCAGCGGTGGGCGGCGGGGCGCTGCAAGCAGCCAGCGCAAACGCAATTGCCAGCGCGGCAGCGCGCCGGCAGCAGATGGCGCGGGCAGCCATTCAGCGCGCGGGCACTACGGCCGCGCCGTCAGGCGCACATCAACCTGCAGCAATGTGCCGGCGCGCCACACCGTTAGCCTCACCGTCTGTCCCACTTTTGTGTTTTTTGCCAGATAGCTAAGCAGGTCGGAGAACTGCATCACAGGCAGGCCTTCCACCGCGGTGATCACATCTCCGCCGCCTTGCAGGATGCCAAAAGCGGTGCGGATGCTGCCGCCGCGCAAGCCGGCCGCAGCAGCCGGCCCGTCCGCAAGCACTGACACCACATAGACGCCCGGCTGCGCTGCAATGCCCAATGCCTGCCGCTCTGCCATGCTGTATTCATCCTGGCCCACGATTCCCAGATACGGGTATTCATACTTGCCAGTCAGGATCAACGCGGTTGCAACGCGCCGCACAACATTTGCGCCAATGGCAAAGCCCACGCCGGAGTTGACACCGCTGTCTGAGTAGATAGCTTTGTTTACCCCGATCACCTCGCCAGACAGATTGAGGAGCGGGCCGCCGGAGTTGCCAGGGTTGATGGCGGCATCGGTTTGAATGATGTCCGGCATGGTGTAGGTGCCGCTGACAGCGCCGGACTGGTCCGCCGGCGAACCGGAGAGCATGCGTCCAATCCCGCTGACAATGCCCAGCGACATGGTGCCGCGCAGCCCGAACGGATTGCCGATTGCGACAACTTGCTGCCCGACCTGCACGCGATCGGAGTCACCGAGGCGCAGCGCAACCACGCCCGCCGGTACGCGCTCCACAACTATCACTGCCAAATCCGAGTTGGCATCGCTGCCCACCAGCCGGCCCGCAACCTTCTCGCCGGACGCGAAGCTGACTTCAATGGATTGCGCAGTGCGCACCACATGTTCGTTTGTAATGATGTGCCCGCTCGAGTCATAGAGAAAGCCCGAGCCCTCTTCAGCTTTGTCTGTGCCGGCGCTGACCAGAATGGACACGACTGCGGTGTTGGCCAGCGCATACACGTCCACCAGGCTTTGCTGAATGCCGGGCAGGGCAACCACCGGGGTTGGCGGCGCTACAACATCCAGCACCGGCGGCTGCGTGGGCAGCACCGCGGGCTGCGTGGGTTGCGGCTTGGGCGTGCGTGTGGGCCGCAGCGCCGTGGCCGTCGGCTCCTCAAACACCGCGGCGATTGCCTCCGGGCGGATGGTGCAAGCCAGCATGGCGAGCAGCAGCAGCCCCGGCACAACGCGCAGCGCCTGACGCGCAGCGGCGGGCGGCAGGGCGCTCACTTGGCGCGCAGCTTGGCGAGCGACTCGACTAGTGCGCGCTCTTCCGGGCTCAGGTTGCGCGGCAGCTCCACCTGCACGCGCACATACAAATCGCCAAATTGCTGCGGATCCTTGAGCAGCGGCATGCCCTTGCCGCGCAGGCGGAAGGCCTGCCCGCTTTGGGTGTCGGCCGGAATTGCAAGCTCCACATTGCCAGTGAGCGTGGGCACTTGCTCCTTGCCGCCCAGCAGCGCCGTGTAAAGGCTGATGGGCAGCTTGTGATGCAGGTCGTCATCCTGGCGCTCAAATCGCTCATCGTCATGAATGCTCACCTTGAGGTACAGGTCGCCGCGCCGGCCGCTGCCATCCGCGCTGCCCTCGCCCGCCACCCGGATGCGCGTGCCATTGCGCGAGCCGGGCGGAATGCGCACCTCCAGGGTGCGCTCGCCTTTGGAAAGCCGGCGCGTGGCGCCGGTGTAGGCCTCCAGCAGCGAAATGGTGGCCTCGCGCTGCACATCCGTGCTGGGGCGCTGTGCGCCCGCGCGCGAGCTGCGCATGGCCCCGCCAAACACGGAGTTAAAAAAGTCGGAGAAACCGCCGCCATCGCCGCCTGAGTCGCTGCCGCCGGGCTGCGCACCAGCGCCATGCTGCGCACCCCACTGCCCAAAGTCAAAGCCGCCGGGCTGTGCGCCGCGCGATTGCCACTGCTGATAGCTTGCGCCCAGCTGGTCATACTTGGCGCGCTTGTCTGCATCGCTCAGCACCTCATAGGCTTCATTTAGTTCCTTGAACTTCTGCTCAGAGCTGCTGTCATCCGGGTTCATATCCGGGTGATATTTGCGCGCCAGTTTGCGAAAGGCCTGCTTGAGCTGCGCAGCGGTTGCTGACCGCGGCAGGCCCAGAACCTCGTAATAGTCTTTGTACTGCATATCGGAATTGAAGTCTAAGGCGTGCGCATAGCAGCGTCAACGCGCGGCGCTGAAATTTAAGCCAAGCCAGCGCAGCGTGCGCACCGCGCGGAAGTTGTGGCTGATCCACAAGTCGTCTCCATCGCCGGCGGGATGCTCCAAGCTGAGCACCCATGCGCGCCGCCCCAAACGCGCCAGCGCAGCGGTGAGCAGTGCCGGATAAAGCTGTGCAGCCCACTGCGGGCGCGCCACAATGCGCAGCTGGTCCGGGCCGCCCAGTGCGCGCGCAATATAAAACCAGCCGGCCGGCTCGCTGCCCTGCAGCGCAAGCCAGCGCTCCTCGCCGCGCCCGTCAAACAAGTTTTGCAAACTGCGCCCGAGCGTGGGGCGCAGCGTGTCCACCTGCATGGGCGCCGTCCAGGTGATGCCCTCGGCGCGCAGGGTTTGCAGCAGCATTTTCTCCAGTGGCCAGTGGCCGGGCTGCGCGTGGCGCAGCTCGATGCCATCCGGCAGCAGGGCGCGCCGCGGAAGATCCGGCGTGGGGCGCCGCTCCCACAGCGTGCGCACCGTCAGCTTGTGAAATCCCAGGCGCGCATACATTGCCAGCGCAGCCGTGTTGTCTTCATCAACTTGCAGCATGGCACGCACCGCGCCGCTGCGCTGCGCCTGCCCAAGCGCAGCGCGCATCAAGTCACTGGCAATGTTGCGCCGGCGGTAATCCGGATGCACGGCCACATTGGCCATCAGCCAAGTGTCCGGGCCGTTGTCCGCAGCCTGCGCCCCCACATTGCCCACAATGTGGCCGGCGCGCTCGCACACAAAGCCATGCTGCCAGCCGGGCAGGTTGCGAAACAGCAGCGCCAGCACGCGCACCAGCGCACCGCTGCGCCCCAGCGCGCGCATCTCCGCAATCGCAGACTGGCCGGCGCGGTCCAGCCGGTCGCCAAAGCAAACTTCAATCAGGCGCGCAATGCCCGGCAGGTCGCGCGCAATATTCACAGGGCGCACGCCATCCAGCGCGGCGCCGGGCTGCACCAACGCAGTCACGCAGCGCTCCATGTTTTAAGAAAATACTGCCGGCTCATTCCACCGCCTCCGGGCTGGCAGCCGCCGCGGGCGCCCGCTCCACAAATGCCTTCAGGCCGCGCTCAAACTGGCGCCGCGGCAGCAGCACCCGCCGGTTGCAGGTGCGGCACACCAATCCAATGTCGGCCCCAAGGCGCACCACGTTCCACTCCCAGCCGCCACACGCATGCACTTTGCGCATGCGCACCACATCTGCAAGGCGTACATCAACCGGCATGGCGCGAGTATACCGAAGGCAGCCGGCGCTACAAATAGCGCTCAAGTGCAAGGGCTGCGCCATCCTGCCCGACCGCTGCCGTGACCCAGTCTGCCGCTGCCAGCGCTGCCGCGCTGCTGTTGCCCATGGCCACGCCCACGCCCGCCCAGCGCAGCATTTCCACATCGTTGTCATTGTCGCCCACCGCCAATACTTCTGCTGCTGCCACGCCCAGGTGCTGCGCCAGCCATTGCAAGCCAACCGCCTTGCTCAATCCGGCGGGCAGCGCCTCCGCAATCAATGCATGCGAACCGGTAATTGTGAGCGGCAAGGCGGCCGCTTGCACCGCAGCGCGCAAGGCTTCGATGAGCGCGGCGCGCGCCGGCGCTTCAGCCACAAAAAACGTAGCCTTGTGCGGCACCGTGGGCAAATCCGTCAGCAGGCTGCGCACCCGCGTCCAGCGCCCAATGTTGATCATGCGCATTGCCGCTGCATTGTGCGCCGAGTCATTTGCAAGATATGCCACGGCCGGCGTCTCAAATGACAACGGCCAACCGTGCTGCGCAGCCAGCTGCACCAGAAAAGGCAGCGTCGCCGGATCGAGGCGCGTATCGAACAGCACCTGCCCGCTGCCAAAGTCCTGCACAATGCCGCCTTGAAAACATATTGCCGGCGCGCGCAGTTCGAATGCGTCAATGAAGCGGCGCGTGGCGTCGGGCGCGCGCCCGGTGGCCAGCACCACAATCACACCAGCCGCCTGCGCGCGCTGCAATGCGCCCACTACGCGCGCCGAGTAGCGCATGTTGTGGTCCAGCAGCGTGCCGTCCAGGTCAAACGCGGCCAGCCGGATCATGCGCCAGTCTGCTGCGCCAGCCGCAGCGCCGGCATGCCAGTTGCGCGGCAGGCACACACGCAGCGCTGCGCAAGCCGTCCGCAGGTTCCTTTCGGGCAGGCGATTTTCAAAATGAATTTCATTAGCTGGGCCGGATTGGATTGTATATCCTTGGCCACTGGTGCCACGCGTCCAAGCCAACGGCGCTTGCACGGCTTGCCTTCGAAGGGTACACTTGCATTAAGTTTATGCGGCGCTACTCGTTTCTTTCCGCGGCCCGGTCCGTAAAATTTATGGCGCGGGCAAACGGCGCCGCCCGCCAGAGTAGTGCGCGCGTGCGGAGCCCGCGATGAGCAGCGGCCAGCGCTTCTTCCTCGCTCTGATGCTGTTCTTAAACATTTTGGTTCTGGGCCTGCTGGCGTTGCTGGCGACCGGCCGCCTCGAAATTCCACTGCCCTAGCGGCGCCTCATGTTGTATGCAAACCGCGCGTGGCTCTGGCGCGGACTGCTGCTTTCACTCGCTGTGGCACTGGCAGCCTGTGTGGCAGTAGTTCCGACCATGCCGGAAGTTGTTAAGGCGCTGCGCACCGCAACGCCGCGCGCCCGCGCCACGCTGCAACCGCAAATTAAACCAGCCGCCACGCAGCGCAGCCCGGCAACCGCCACTGACCTGCCCGCAATCAGTTATCAGCTGCTGCCGCTTGCAAACGGCTTCGAGCGGCCGGTGTATCTCACGCATGCGGGCGACGGCTCTGGCCGCCTGTTTGTAGTCGAGCAACCCGGCCGCGTGCGCACCATCAGCGGCGGCGGGCTGCAGCCCGATGCATTCCTTGACCTCAGCGCACTGGTGAACGCCCGCGATAACGAGCGCGGACTGCTTGGCCTCGCGTTCCATCCGCAGTATGCGCGCAACGGGTACTTCTTTGTGCACTACTCCGCTACCGATGGCGGTACGGTCGTCGCGCGGTACCAAGTTTCGGCGGACGCGCAGCGCGCCGACGCAGACAGCGCCGCGCTGGTGCTGAGCCAGCCACAACCCTACCCCAACCACAATGGCGGGCAGCTGGCGTTTGGCCCGGATGGCTACTTGTATCTTGGCTTGGGCGATGGCGGCAGCGCCGGTGACCCGCAAGGCAACGGGCAAAATCTGGGCACCTGGCTTGGAAAAATATTGCGGCTGGATGTGGATGCTGCGCTGCCGTACGCGCTGCCCGCAGCCAACCCCTTTGTGGCGGGCGGCGGGCTGCCGGAAATCTGGGCGTATGGCCTGCGCAACCCGTGGCGCTTCAGCTTTGACCGGCGCAGCGGTGATTTGTTCATCGCGGATGTGGGCCAGGGCAGCTGGGAGGAGATCAACTTTCAACCCGCTGCCGAAACAACCGCGCGCAACTATGGCTGGGACATCTTGGAAGCCAATCACTGCGTGCAATCCGGCTGCAGCGCGCCGGGCGTCAGCATGCCCGTCGCCGAGTATGACCACGGCAGCGGCTGTTCCGTAACCGGCGGCTATGTGTATCGCGGCAGCAGCCTGCCCGCCCTGCAGGGCGCATATATTTATGGCGACTACTGCTCCGGAACGATCTGGTCGCTGCGGCCGGCAGCGGGCGGCGCGTGGCGCGCAACCGTGTTGCTGCAAAGCGAATTGAACATCAGCTCCTTCGGGGAGGATGAAGCCGGCGAGCTGTACGTGGTGCACCACGGCGGCTCAGTCTTCCGGCTCGGCAGCTGAGCCGCACCCGCGCGCGGGTTTCAGGCGCGCGTTGCGCGCAGCATCGTGGACGATGTGTCCACGCGAAACTGGGCTTCGGGCAGCTCTGCAAACAAGTCCGCATAACCAGCCGGCAGCGCAATGTCGCGCAAGGTGCGGAACTCGTTCTGCCACAAACGCCCGGCCACCAAAAATGAACAGCCGTGCCCGCGCACTTTATCCAGCGCCACGCGCATGCGCGCCGCGCTGCCAGAATAAAAGCGCGTCTCCAGCAGGCGCACGGCCGTGTCGTAGCCGATCACCAGCACAGAGTTAGGAAACGCAGCGGCCTTGTCTTCAAACAGCGGCAGATGCGTGAGCGCCACGCGCCACGGCCGCTTGAACTGGCTCAAGCGGCGCTGCAGCACAGCATAGTTCAGCAAACCCTTCTCAGCATTTAACACCGGCAGCTCAAACAGCGCCGGGCGGTGCAGCGTATGCGCCGCCACTTGCAGCAACCGCACGTGGCCGTCGTGCAGCGGGTTAAAGGATCCGGACAAAAGGCACACCCCGGAGTGCGCCTCATTGGGCGCCATGTGCCCGTCCGGATAAACGCTCAGTGTGTCGGTGGTGCTCTGCAAAAACTGGTCAAGCGCATCGGTGGCCGGCTGGCTCTCCACCTGCAGCGGCTCGCTGCGGTTGAGGCGCGGCACCACCGGTGCCGGCAGGCCGCAAGCTTCGGCCAGGGCGCGCAGCACAATGCGGCTCACCAGGTCTTCCTCTTGCGCGCGCGAGCGCGTGCCCTTGCGAAACACGCAGGCGTAATGCGTAATGCCGGTGCGCGTGCACACTGCCACCGCACAGCGATGCGCACCGCGCTTCACATAGTCTGTGGAGATGGCGGCGCTGCAGCCAATGCCAATCACGGGCACCGTCCCGGCCGCCAGCCGCTGCGCGCGCTGGTACGCATGCTGTGCCAGGCCGACCGCCACCGGCGCAGACACAAATTGTTCCGGGTCATGCCCCAGTGCATCACTGGTGGATGCATTGGCGTAATGATCGGTGGCCTCCAAAATTGTGCGCGATGAACCGCCCACGCTGTGCAGCCAGTGCAGCGCCAGGCTGCCGGCACCGGCAAATTCGTAAACGACCATGTGCGGTGCAGCGTGAATTTGCGTCACCAAATCAGCGATCGACGCACTGCCCGCGGCGGCTTTAGCGGGCATTATTGTCCGCCCGTTGGCAGCTGCCCACAAGCGCGCAGCCGCCGGCACGCACGCCAGCCTGCCCACTTGCAAAGTGCCTATTTTTCAGATTATTTATCATCTTTTTTAGCGCGGCCGGCAGTTTGCGCGACTGCCATCTTACACGCCAATAAAGTATAATACCCTGAACGATAAGCATCCGCGCCGGCGGTTCCCTCCCCGCTGCGCGGCCGGCCGGGCGGCCGGCAAATTTAGTTCCTGGCTCCGTTTAAAAATGGACACAAATAATAATATCGGCACAATTCAAAGCGTCAACATCGACGACCAAATGCGCCGCGCCTACCTCGCTTATGCCATGAGCGTGATTGTGGCGCGCGCGCTGCCCGATGTGCGCGATGGCTTGAAGCCCGTGCACCGGCGCATTCTGTACGCGATGCATGACATGGGCATCCGCGCCAACACCGCGCACAAAAAATCCGCGCGCATTGTGGGTGAAGTGCTGGGCAAGTACCACCCGCACGGCGACACTGCCGTGTACGACGCCATGGCACGCATGGCGCAAGACTTTTCCATGCGCTATATGCTGGTGGATGGGCAGGGAAATTTCGGCTCGGTGGACGGCGACGCACCGGCGGCCATGCGCTACACCGAGGCGCGCCTGGCGGCCACCGCCGAAGAGCTGCTGCTGGATATTGACCGCGAGACGGTGGACTGGAGCGACAACTTTGATGGCACGCTGCAGGAGCCAAGCGTGCTGCCCGCGCGCCTGCCCAATCTGCTGCTCAACGGCTCGTCCGGCATTGCGGTGGGCATGGCCACCAACATTCCGCCGCACAACTTGAATGAGCTGGCAGCAGCGATTGCCTACCTGATTGACCGTGACGAAATTCTGGGTGTAATTCAGGCTGAAGGCACGGCCGCGCCCGCGCTGCTGAGCGAAAAGTTCGGGCTGACCGAATCACAGGCGCAGTCCATAACGCGCATCATCATGAACGGTGGCAGCGAAACATCCGCCACCGAAGCAGAAGCGAATGAAGATGGAGAGCCGGCAGTGGTGGAGGAAGCCGGCGCGGTTGCAGTGGCCGAGTTGATGGTGTTTGTGAAGGGGCCGGACTTCCCCACCGGCGGCATCATTTTGGGCGCCGAAGGCATCCTGTCTGCGTACAGCACCGGCAAGGGACGCATCGTGATGCGCAGCGTCGAGCAAATTGACGAGGCGGCCAACAACCGCCATCGCATTGTGGTCACCGAGATTCCGTACCAGGTAAACAAAGCCAGCCTGATCGAGCGCATTGCAGACCTGGTGCGCGACGACCGCATCGATGCAATCAGCGACCTGCGCGATGAATCCGACCGCTCCGGCATGCGCATTGTGATTGAGCTAAAGCGCGGCGCGCAGCCCAAGAAAGTGCTCAACCAGCTCTACAAGTACACGCCCATGCAAAGCACGTTTGGCGTGCAGATGCTGGCGCTGGTGAACGGCGAGCCGCGCCTGCTACCGCTGCGCCGGTCCCTGCAGCTGTTTGTGGACCACCGCCACGAGATCATTACGCGCCGCAGCCAGTTTGAGCTGCGCAAGGCGCGCGAGCGCGCCCACATTCTGACCGGCCTGCTCACCGCCATTGCCAACATCGATGCAGTGGTGAAAACCATCCGCCAGGCAGAGAGCGCAGATGATGCGCGCACCAAGCTAATGAAGCGCTTCAAGCTGGACGAACTGCAGTCCCAGGCAATCCTGGACCTGCAGCTGCGGCGCATTGCCGCCCTGGAGCGCCTCAAGATTGAGACCGAGCACAAGGAGACGATGGAGCGCATTGGCTTCCTTGAAGAGCTGCTGCAAAACCCGCGCAAGATTCTGCAGCTGGTGCGCGAAGACACAATGGAGATGGCGCGCGAATATGGCGACGAGCGCTGTACGCGCATTGCAGCCGGTGCCTCGGAAGAGCTGAGCGCCGAAGACATGGTGGCGGACGAGGCACTGCTGGTTTCGATCACCAGCCGTGGCTACATAAAACGCATGGGGCCGCAGGCGTTCCGCGCCCAGGGGCGCGGCGGCAAGGGCGTCATCGGCCAGGACCTGCGCGACGAGGATGTGGTGGAGTTCCTGTTCTCGGTGCGCTCGCTGCAAACCATTCTGTTCTTCACAAACCGCGGCAAGGTTTATGCGGAGCGCGCCTTCAACCTGCCGGTGGGCACCCGCACAGACAAAGGCGCGTCCGTGCTCAACGTGCTGGCACTGGGCCAGGATGAAAAGATTACCGCAGCGCTGCCCGTGCCTGGCTTCGACCAGGCGGACTTTTGCACGATGGTCACGCGCGGCGGAAAGATCAAGCGCGTACCCCTGAATGAGTTCGAGGCCGTGCGCCCCTCGGGGCTGATTGCCATGACGCTTGCCAAGGACGATGTGCTGGGCTGGGCGCGCCTCACACTGAAGAAACAGGACATCATCATCGTTACCGCGAAGGGCCAGGCGGTGCGCTTCAACACAGACAAAGTGCGCCCCATGGGCCGCACAGCCGGCGGCATGAACGCAATCCGGCTGGGCGCGGCAGATCACATTATTGGAATGGAAGTGGTTGGCTCAAAGAACGAGGAGCTGCTCGTGATCACCAGCAACGGCTACGGCAAGCGCACGCCGATGGGCGATTATCCGGCCAAGGGCCGCGCCACCGCGGGCGTGGCGAGCATTTCGCGCAAGGCGCTGGCCGTCACCGGCCTGATTGTGACTGCGCGCAGTGTGCAGCTTGAAGACCAGGTCACCATCATTTCCACTAACGGCCAGGCGCTGCGCACAAAAGTGTCAAACATCCGCCAATCCGGGCGGGCGACGATGGGCACGCGCTTGATGCAAATGGCCGAGGGCGACACGGTGGCATCGGTGGCGCGCCTTGCGGCAGCCGACTTGCCGGCGGAGGCTGGCCCCGAGCCGGATGCCGCTCCCAACCCCGCAGCTAACGGCAAGTAACGCTGCGCTTCCAATTGCGCGCGCGGGCTGCCGGCTGCGCCGTCATTGCGCAAAGCCCGTTGCGCTTGCACTTCCGCTAAACCAGAACCACCCGCTCCACTGCCACGGCCCGGCCAAGCGCCGCCGATGCTGCGCGCTGCAGCGTGTCCGGCTGCAGTCCGGTTGTGTACACGCGCACGCTGCCGGGCAGTGCGGGCTGCGGCTCAGACTGCGGCAGCAAGTCTTGCACGCGGCGCGCCACGGCGGGCGCGGGATCCACAATCGCAACGCCGGCGCCGGCGCACTCGCTGATTGCTTTTTTCAAAAATGTGAAGTGAGTGCAGCCCAGCACCAGCGTGTCTGCGCCCGCAGCCAGCAGCGGCTGCAGCACCGCGCGCACCGCTGCGTGCGCCTGCGGCGTGTCGGTTGTGCCGGCTTCCACCAGCTCCACCCAGCCGCTGCACACATCCTGCAGCACTTGCGCGCCACTGCCGTAGCGCTGCACAAGGCTGGCATAGCGCGCACTGCTGAACGTGGCGGCCGTGGCAAGCACCGCCACAACTTTGCGGATGGAACTTTCGACCGCCGGCTTTACGGCCGGCTCCATGCCCACAAACAACAGCTTGGGAAACTCGCGGCGCAGATGCTCCAGCGCGCAGGCAGAAGCTGTGTTGCACGCCACCACCACCAGCCGCGCCTCATGCACCAGCAGAAAGCGCGTCACCTGCTCTGCAAAGGCGCACACCGCCACACATGGCCGCGGACCGTACGGCACCCGTGCCTGGTCAGCAAGGTAAACCAGTGGCTCGGCCGGCAGCAGTTGGCGCACAGCTTGCAGCACGCTCAGTCCCCCCAGGCCCGAATCAAAAATACCGATTGGTTGCAACAGATGCGCAGTATAAAGTAAAGGCGCGGGGCACAATGCCCCGCGCCTGTTCGGCCGGTTGGTTGTTGGGCGCCGCGCGGGCGGCTTACTTGTTGCGGCGCTCTTTCAGGCGCGCTTTCTTGCCGGTCAGGGTGCGCAGGTAGTACAGCTTGGCACGGCGCACAATTGCCGAGCGCAGCAGCTCCACCTTCTCTATGCGCGGCGAACGCATCAGGAAAGTGCGCTCCACGCCAATGCTGTGCGAGGCCACGCGCCGCACCGTAAAGCACGCGCTGTTCTCGCCACGGCGCATTCGGATGACGGTGCCCTTGAACTCCTGCACGCGCTCTTTGGTGCCTTCCTTGATGCGCACATGCACACTGACTGAGTCGCCGGGATGCAGCGCCGGAATGTTGGGGTTGTCTTTGCCCGCAATGGCTTCAAGAATATGTGGTTTCATGTTGGTGTCCTGCCGGGCCGCGCAATTAAGTTGAACGGGCCGCAAAAAATTACACGCCGCCGGGGGAATGCCCGGTAGCGCGCCCGGAAGTATAGCATCCCGCGCGGCGGGCTGCCCCCGCCGGCGTACAAGCCGGGCTCGCCCGCACGCCGGCCGGCCTTTGTGGACCGGCCAGCGTTGATTTTCAATTAGCGCTTGCGCGCTGCCGGCTTAGATTTTGTTGCTGTTTTTTTGGCTGCCGGCCGGCGCTTCGCCACTGCCTTGGCTTGCGCCGCGCGTTTGCGGACTGCCGGCTTTGGCTTAGCAGCGGTCTTTGCTTTAGCGATGGGCTTCTTCGCAACCGGCGTTTTTAGCGCGGGCTTCTTGGCTGCCACCTTTTTGGCAATTGGCTTCTTGACCGCCTGCTTCTTTGCACCGGCTTTTTTTGCGGCAGTACTGCGGTCGGATGCACCCTTCGCCGCCGCCGGCTTGCCATTCACAACCAGCCAGCCCAGCCCCAAGCTGTTCAACTTGGCCGGCGTCGGATAACCAGTGACGGCATCCCATTCGCACAACCGATAGTAAGTGTCGAGCGCAGCCTCAAACTGATTGCTGTCAATCATATAGCCATCACTCGTGCCGCCGCTCAGGGGCTTCATAAACTTCTTGGGCAGCGTGTCAGACTCGCGCCCGATGCCTTCCCGCGCGTTGAAGGCCCGCAACATGTTGAGGCGCCGCTCGCCCACCTCCAGCAGCTCCGGCACGGTAATCGGCCAGCCCGTGACAGCGCTGGCCGCTTGCGCAAGTTGCTCAGTGTCATACAACTGCCATGCCGGCCCAAATACAAACTGGCACACATTGATGCTGTCCAGCGCGCTGTACAGATGCTGCGTCACCATTGCATAGCGCACAATCTCCTCGTTCAAGGCAAGTTTTTCCTGCGGCTTGTCCAGGCCAATCTGGGCCATGCGCACCGGATACGATTCGTAGGATGGATCATGTTCGTGGGACTGATGGTCTGCGCCAAACGGGTTGGCGGCGTACACCAGCGCCAGGCTGCGCTTCACTTGCGGCATGTGCGCCGGAGCCTCCTGCCCCTTGCTGGTGATCAGGAACTCGTCCGTGCCGCGCCCGATAATGGCAGCCGCGCGCGCCGAACCCTCCGCCAGCAGCGCGCCGAAGCCTTCGCGCTTGCCTATCATCTCGGTCAGCTTCACCATCATGGCCGCATCGCCAAAGCGCAGGGTCAAGCCACCGGTGTCCTCGAGGCCAATCCGCCCTTTCTCAAAGCACTCCATCGCCCATGCAATTGTGGCACCGCAAGAGATAGTGTCCATGCCATACATGTTGCACAGCGCATTCGCCCGAATGATTGCATCGAGGTCGTCGATGGCGCAATAGCTGCCAAAGGTTGCCAGCGTTTCGTACTCGGGCCCGCCGTAGCGATGCTCAGTTTTGTACGGCCCCTCCGCCACCTCGGACACGCGCTTGCAGCGCACCGCGCAGCTGTAGCAGGTGTCGCGCCCGAAGCGGTCTTGCTGGCCGTTCTCCGCGCCCTTGAGGCGCGTGTCATACAGCGTGGTGCCGTCAATTTTTTCCCAATCATCAAATGAGCCGCTGTTGAAGTTGCGCGTGGGCAGCCCGCCGGCCCGGTGCTGGCCGGAAACAACTTCAGCGGTGCCATACTTGCCAAGCCCGGCAACATCTGAAGCTGGCACTGTCTTGGCGCCCCATTTTGTAAGCTCCAGCAAGCTGGCTTTGTCTGCCACCTCCGGCTTGTGCGTGCCGCGCACAGCAATCGCCTTGAGCTTCTTGGAGCCCATCACTGCGCCAAGACCCGTGCGGCCGTTGGCGCGGTTGGACATGCTCATGATGGCTGCGTAGCGCACAAGGTTCTCGCCCGCCGGGCCAATTTGCAGCACCTCAACGCGCTTGTCATCCAGCTCGGCATGCAGGGTGTCTTCCACATCACCGGTGATGCGGCCCCACAAATGCGATGCATCACGCAGCTCAAACTCGCCATCCTTGATCCACAAATAAACCGGGCGCGGCGATTGCCCGCGCAGCACAATGCCGTCAAAGCCGGCAAACTTCAGCTCGGCCGGAAAAAAGCCGCCGCCCTGCGAGTCGCCAATGCAGCCAGTAAGTGGTGACTTGGCAACCGCCGTCATGCGGCTTTGGCCGGAGATGGCCGTGCCGGTAAGCAGGCCGTTGAACAACGCCAGCACATTGTCTGCGCCCAGCGGATCAGTGCCGGCGCGCATGTCGCGCAGCAGGTAGTGCATGCCCATCGCACTGCCGCCCATGTAGCGCCGGTAAAAATCCGGCAGCGGCTGCTCCACATGCATTTTGCCGGTCGTCAAGTCCACATGCAGTATCTTTCCAGTGTATCCGTATGGCATGATTGATCTCCCGTTATTTATATTTGACCGCCGCTGACGGCCGAGAAAATTGCGATCTTGTCGCCATCCTGTAGTGCATGCGTCGCAGGCACCTCTGCATCGTTGCACGCCACAACCACCTTGCGCTGCACGCCAAGCTGCGCCAGTAAGTCCGCCACTGCGGCGCCGGGCACAAGCTCCAATTCTCCGCGGCCGCGCGCTGCCGCCGGCAGCAGTTCACGCAGCCCGCCGTGCAGGCGCAACTCAACGCGCATCGTGCGCTACCACTGCTGCCCACGCACTGCTAAGCATAGAGGGATTCTACCAGAGCCGCATTGCGCGGCGCGGCCCGCACCGCCCGGGCAACCGCTGCCATCATGCGGGCGGCAGCCGCGCTGGCGGCCCCCGCCACGCATCCAGCACAAGCATGGCCCACAAGGCCACGCCGCCCAGCTTCACCCCGTTGCGCGTCTCAGGGCGCAGCCAGTGCAGCAGTGGCGCAGAGAAGCCGCGCTTGGGGCGCGCCAAAACCGCCGGCGGCAGCAGCGCTGCCACAGCAGCGCGCAACAGGCGCTTGCCCAGCCGAAATTCCGCCGGCATGCCCGCCGCAAGCTCCACCAGCTCGTGATCCAAAAGCGGCGGGCGCACCTCCAGCGAAACCGCCATGCTGGCACGGTCAACTTTTGTGAGAATGTCATCCGGCAAATAGGTGTGCAGGTCGGCGCACTGCGCTTGTGACAACAGATCCAGGTCGGCACGCCAGTGTGCGCGCCAGTGCCAGTAGTTATCGTAGTCGCGGAACTCGCGCGCCAGCTCCGGCAGCAGGTGCGGCTTTTGAAAGCTTTTGATTTTTGCAAGCAGCGCGCCATAGCGCTCCGGCCCGTGCTTGCCACGCACATCAAGGTGCAGGCGGTTTATCAGCCCGGCCACGCGCGGCAGGCGTGCAAGCGGCACAAATGCGGGGAGCAGCACGCGCTCGTACAGCGCAGCCGGCACACGCTGCGCAGCCATGTCCAGCCACTGCTGCTGCCAGCGGTAACCGCCAAAAATTTCGTCGCCGCCATCGCCGGAGAGCACCACCTTTACATGCTGCGCCGCCAGCCGCGCCACGGCCAGCGTCGGCATGCCCGACGCATCCGCGAACGGCTGGTCGTATAGCTGCAGCATTTGCTGCAGTCCCTCAGCCATTGATGCTTGCGTGCAAACCTGCTCGCGGTGCAGCGTTCCGAATGCGGCTGCGCTCGCGCGCGCTGCGGGCAGCTCTGAATGCACATCCACGTCAAAGCCAATGCTGAAGGTTTGCAGCTGTGCCCTGCCAGCTGCGCAAGCCAGCGCCGCAACGGCACTGGAGTCCACGCCGCCAGAAAGCAGCAGCCCGACAGGTACATCTGCCAGCAGATGCATTTGCACGGCTTCGCGCAATTTGTCGCTAAGCGCTTCCACCGCCGGCAGCCAGCGCGCATGCAGCTGCGGCTCGCTTGTGCCCAGTGGCGCACCCCAGTTCTCCAGCTTCCAATAGCAGGCAATGCGCTGCGTGCCATCGGCTTCAATCTCCAGCGTGTGCGCCGGCGGCAGCTGCCGGATTGAGCGATAGGCGGTTTTCGGCGTGGGGACATACAAGTAGGTGAGGTAGTCCCACAGTGCGCTGTGATCTGGCTGCAAGTCCAGCTGCGGCAGGCCCAGCAGTGCCTTGATTTCAGAAGCAAAGCCAAAGCGTGCACCCACCCCGCAGTAGTAGAGCGGCTTGATGCCCAGCCGGTCGCGCGCCAGAAAAAGCTTGCGCGTGCGCTGGTCCCACAACGCAATCGCAAACATGCCACGCAGGCGCTGCACCACTTGAGCGCCCCATTCTTCGTAGCCGTGCAGCACGCACTCTGAGTCCGTGCGCGAACTAAAGACATGCCCGCGCCGCTCAAGTTCCATCCGTAATGCCTGATGGTTGTAGATCTCACCATTGAAAACGAGCCAGAGCGTGCCAGCCTCGTTGCACATTGGCTGCTGCCCCGCCGGGGTCAAATCAATTATTGCGAGCCGCCGGAATCCCAGCTCACATGTGTCGTCATGCCAGGCGCCTGCCGCATCGGGTCCGCGATGCACCAACGCAGCGGTTGCCGCAGCAACGCTGCCCCAATTAAGTGTTCCGCAGATGCCGCACACTGGCGTTAGATCCTTATTGATCCTGTAATGCCGGTGCGCGCAGTAAACACACTTTTAGTTGCACGGCCGTCCCGCACACCATTTGCGTGAAAGTCAGGCTGGAAACTCATTGATGCCGCAACACCGATCGCAAAGTTAACCTGTGAATCATGCACGGGCCGCGCTGCCAGCAACCGCTAGCACCTTGCGGTAGCGCACCGCCCGCTCAACCTCCACAAACCCCAGCTGCGTGTGCGCCGCCTGCGCAGTGGGTTGGCCAGCAGCGCATCGGAGGCAAGCTCCCGCAGCCCGCGCTGCGCTGCCCATGCCTCCACTGCGCCAACCAATGCCCGTCCATAACCGCGGCCGCGCAAATCCGGATCCACAAACCAGCCCTCCAGGAACGCAACCGGGCTGGCGTCGCAGCCGTCCGCGTAAGGGCGCAGGCCCGCCTCGGCAAAACCGCACAATCCACCCGCCACGCGCGCGCTCACAACCACAAGTGCATCAGCACGCTGCAACCACGCCTGCATTTCCAGCGCGTGCTCTGCCAGCGTGGCATCCGGCCACAGCGCGTGCCGCATGCGCTGCCATTCTGCGAAGTCTGTCTTTTCAAATTTTCGAACTAGCATTTAGATTCTTCGGTGCAACATTCAGCAGCACTGCTATGCAAGCCGGTGCGTGCCGGCCGTTTCAAACTTTGAATATGTGCGCGCTTTGAATGACCGCACCTGAGTCTGGAGCCAGTTATACAGGCGATACGGCAGCAGCAAGCGTAGCCACAAAGCGCTGCCACGCCAGCCCGCCACACTTGCGGCCGATATTTTGCGCGCTTGCGCAAAACTGCGCCACGCAGCCCGGTTCAGCCCGGCCTGCCACTCCAGAAATGACTGCTTAAGATGCGTGCCCGCCAGCGCCGTAGACCGCAAAGCCTGCAGTTCCAGCGGCAGCGTACCAGCAGCAAACAACCGCTCAAGCACTGCGCGATGCTCACGGCAGATTGCCTCGACGCCGGTGCGCGTTTTAGTGCCGGGCCAGGACCGCACCACCGCCAGCGCTGCGTGCATCACCCGCACCTGCCCGGGGCGCAAATGCAATGCCAGGCGCATCCAATACTCCCAATCCATCACGTAATGCAGCGCGGCATCCGGCAGCCCCACCACCGCAACAAGGCTGCGCCGCACAAACACAGCCGGCTGCCCAGGGACTCCGCCGCTCGTAGTGAGCATCGTCTGCAGATTGAAGTCCCGCGCGTACTTCCGGCCAATTACGGTTCCGTGTTCGTCCACCATCAGGCACGCACCGATGACCACTTGAATTTGTTCATCCCGTTCGAATTCGGCAGCCACAGCAGCCAGCGCACCGGGCACATAGTAGTCATCGGAGTTAAGCCACGCAACGTACGCGCCCTGCGCCTTGGACCAGCCGCGCACAATTGCATCCGTCTGGCCCGCATCCGGCGCACTGGTCCAGTCCGCCAGCGCCCGCGCATGCTTTGCAATGATGGCGGCACTGCCATCAGTCGAGCCGCCGTCAAAAACAAAATACTCGATGCGCACATCATTCTGTTCCACAACAGAGCGGATGGCTTGCTCCAAATATTGCGCCTGATTGAACGCGGGCGTCACAATCGTGAACTGCGGCGGCAGATTCATGCGCCACTCCAGCCGTGGCACACTGACCCGCATTGCAAAAGGCTTAGGGTGCGCATTGGTCCGCCCTCACCACGAATAGCAGTGACTTGCGAAAAAAATACTCTGCGGCCACGTCAAACTATTCTCCGCACCCAATAAAATCATAAAGCTGGATTCCCAAGTTGGGAACTGTCGCCGCAACCTGCAGCCGGCTTGCCAGCCACGGTGCGCAGTCAACGCTGTGTCGGCTGCGTTGGCACTAGCGCACTGCGCCGGGCACAAACTTTAGCCAGCTGCTGCGCCGGCAATGCGCTCAGCCAACTCGATTGCCCGCTCCATGCACTGGTCACTGTCAATGTATTGGTACTCGCCCGTGCGCCCAAGCAGCGCCAGGCCCGGCAGTTGCTCCAGATGCGTGCGCACCACCTCCAGGTTTTTGCGGTAGCCAAGGTAACGAATGGGGTAGGCGTTCGGCGCCCGCACCAAAAACTTTTTCTCCACCTGCGCCGGTTCCAGCACGCCATCCTGCACCAGATGCGGCATGCTCAATTCCAGCAACTCATCCGCACTGCTGCGCCAGATGGGATCGCCGGCATGGCACGAAAACTCAATCGCGAGCATGTTCTCATCCGGCGGGCAGAGTGTGGTGCAAAACTTGTTCATCTCCGCCAGCCGGTGGTACGGCCGCCCCAAATAATAAACGTATGAGGTTGCCAGCAAATTAGGCTTGCGCGTCACCACATACAACACAATCAGCGAGAGATAGCCCAGCTTGCCCGCCGCCTGCTGCACGGCCGGCGGTGCCGCCGGCGTCAGCATCTGCACCAGCTGCGGCACCGGCAGTGTGCACACCACCCCATCTGCAATTACACTGCGCACCGCGCCAGACTGCTGCACCGCCACCCGGTAGCGCCCGTCGGGTTGGCGCTCCACCGCCGTAACGCGCGCACCCACATGCACAGTACCGCCCTGCGTGCGCACGCGCTCCGCCACGCCCTCGGCCAGCATGCCGTAGCCGCGCACGGGGTAGCGCAAAGGCAGCACCAGCTCGCGCTCAATCAATGATTGCACATTGCCCTTCACGCCGCGCATAAAGAGCAGCTTGAGGCTCTTCATAAAGTTCAGGCGCGTGCTGGCCGGCAGCACATCCGGCGCCAGCTGGTCGCACGGCAGCTTCCAAAAATTTTCGGTGTACGGTTTAAAAAAGATGTTGGTGAGATGCGTGCCAAACTGCCGGCCCGACCACTCGCCAAAGTCCGCTGCCGGGCGCTGCCGGCCCGCCAGCATGCGGCCAAACTGCAGCACTTGCGCGTACGCAAATGCAAGCACACTCAGCAGTGCGTCCAGCGGCGGAAAGTTGAACAGCACATTGCGCGCGCTAAGCGGGTAGTCCAGAAAGCGGCCGCGCACATACAGCTGCGCACTGCGCTTGAACTTAATCACTGAGTCGCGCAGCAGGTCATCAACCCGTGCCACAATCTCCGGCTTTTGCGTAATGAAAAAATGCGGGCCGAAGTCCAGGCAGTAACGGCCGTCTTCCGGGCGCACCGTGCCGGCCAGCCCGCCCACAATCTCATCGGCTTCAAACACTTCAGCGCGCACGCCCAGCTCGCGCAAGCGCCACGCCACCGTGAGCCCGGAGATGCCGCCGCCAATCACCACAATCAGCCGCTCACTCATCGGTGACTCCGGCAATCGCGGCCGGCGCGACGCGCACCCG
This sequence comes from Anaerolineaceae bacterium, assembly GCA_003569365.1. Taxonomy (GTDB): domain Bacteria; phylum Chloroflexota; class Anaerolineae; order Anaerolineales; family UBA11657; genus BD1. The sequence continues at coordinate 2,175 of BGOS01000011.1, read as the reverse complement.
CTTTCATGGCGCCACCGGTCCGGCAGCCAGCAAACCACGCAGCAGTTGCAGCGTATCTGCCACGCCCTGCTCCAGATTTCCACTCGGCACAAACCCAAGCGCCCGCAGCTTGCTGTCATCCACGGTAAATGAAACCTGGTTGAGCAGGCGCGTGTTGGTGTACTCCACTTGGAGCGCCGGCACGTGGCTGCGAATTGCGTCCAGAATGCGCGCTAGCGGCGCGTTGAGCGTCACCACATTGTAGATTTCGCCGCCGGCTGCGGGCCGCGCCAGCATGAACAAAATGGCGCGCACGGCATCTTGCAGCGCAAGGTACGGGCGCACCAGCTGTTCAACCTCGCGCCACACCGTCAGCGGCTGGCCGGTGGCTGCCTGAAACACAAACTTGTTGACCGCGGTGTGAAAGCGCATGCCCGCGCTGGGGCCGAAGATGGTGCCAAAGCGCAGGCACACCGTGCGCAGCACTCCGGTCCCGTCCGCAGCCAGCACCGCATGCTCGGCTGCCAGCTTGGCAGCGGCATACGGGCTCTGCGGCTGCAAATCGGCCGGCGGACAATCCTCGCGCGCAATGCCCTGCACCGGCCCGTACACGCTGGTTGTGGATGGAAAAATCAACTGGCGCACGCCTTGCGCCACGCAGCCAGCCACCACGCAAGCTGTGCCTTCATGATTTACCCGCTGCACCTGTGCCGAAATTTCAAAGCTGCCCTCAGCGTTGGTGATCGCAGCCAAATGCACAACCGCATCCACACCGGCGAGCGCTGCGGCGAGGCTGGCCGCATCCAGAATATTTCCGTCCACAAAGCGGTACGCCACCGTGGGCGGCAAATTAAACAAGGCGCCATAGCGCTGCGTGGAGAGGTCATCGTAGACCGTAACCTGCCGCACAGTGTTGGAGGCGGCCAGATCGCGGATGAGCTGCGATCCGATGTGCCCAAGCCCACCGGTAACCAAAACATGCATGGCGATCTAGGGCTGCCGGAAGAAAGCTGCCGTGGCAGCCAAACCGGCATCGAGCTCAAAGTGCGGCTGCCAGCCCAGCTCACTGCGCAGCTTGGTGCTATCGATGACCACATCACCCACATCAATGCGCTCGCGCGCTGCGGGCCATTCCACCTGCTCCACACGCCCGCTGCCAAACACGGCCACAATGCGCTCCGCCAGCGCGCGCACACTTATCGACTGCGCATTGGCGGCAAACCAGACCTGGCCGCTGGCTGGCGCCAGCGCCGCTGCCAGCAGCGCCGAGACCGCATCCGCCACATACAAGACGCTGCGCAATTGCGCCCCGTTGCCGTACATTGTGAGCGCCTCATTTTGCAGCGCCCGCCCCACAAAGTAATTGATAAAACCAAAATCGGGATTATGGATGTTGGCGCGCGGGCCAAAAACATTCGGCAGGCGCACCACGTTCACACCCAATTTGTAGGCGCCGGCATAGATGCGGCAGTAGTGCTCGGCCGCCGCCTTGTTGGCGGAGTAAATATCCATCGGTGCCAGCGGGTGCAGCTCATCAATGGGGTTCGTGCGCATCGGCCCCACCTGTGTGCTGGTGCCCACGTACACCATGTGCGCAGCCGGGCAGAAGCGCCGCAGCCCCTCCAGTACATTGATGGTGCCAACGCAGTTCACTTCAATATCCCGCTGCGGATCCCGCATCGAGTACGGATGCGAGCTGTGCGCCGCACAGTGAAATAAATATTCAACGCCCGGCATGTGCGCCATCACAGATTCAAACTGGCACACATCTGCCGGCACCACCCGCACTTGTGGCAGCGCCGCCACATTGCCCACCTGCCCGCCGGAGCGCGGATCAAGCGAGTCCAATACCAGCACGCTTGCGCCCGCCGCTGCCAGTTCATGCACAAGGTTGCTGCCGATGAAACCGAGGCCACCGGTCACCACTACCCGCCGGCCGGCAAATGCGCTTGCGTTAGCCGGCATGCACAGGCTCCGCAGCTGGCGTGGTGTAAAAGCGGATGGGTGCGCCGCCAAGCCTTCGGCAAAATCCACGCGCGGCTGCCAGCCGGTGTCGGCGGCGCAGCTTGCTGCTGTCAGCTATGAAGTCGCCGGCGTCAATTGTGCGCTCCGCCGCCGGAAAGGCACACGCTGCACTTCGGCGGCAATGCCGGTCTCCGCCCGCACGCTTGCACCACGCACGCAATCATTTCATCA
>BGOS01000010.1 GCA_003569365.1 Anaerolineaceae bacterium | reverse complement strand
CGCCCTTGTTGGGCGTCATGCGCGCCACAAACAAACATCGCAGCGCTTGCTGGCTGGGCGTTGGCTGCAGCACATCAAAGTCCCAAGTACAGGCTGTGCAGCACCAGTACTTTATGCGCAGCAATGCCGTAGGTGTGCAGCAGCGCCGGCAGCTCTGCGAATTGACGACGCGAAAGGCGCGCGCACGGTCGCGCGCCCAGCGCAAATAAACGCCGGCTGCAATGCGGCGCACACGCTCGCCGCTGCTGGCAGCCTGCGGACAACCCTCTACATGGTGTATCTCGCTCAGGTACGGCACGCCGCTGGCGGCAGAGAGCCGCGCCGCACCGATGCCGTTGAGAAAGAAGCCATAATCATGGCTGATGATGAGTGCGTACTTGCGCTGCGCCAGCAAGCTTGCGCCCCTGGCGCACAATAAACGCCGGCTGCAGCAAGCGTGGCGGCGCTGCGGGCCAAAAATGCACATTGCCAAACAACACGCGCTGCCCGGCTGCGGGCGCTGCCGGCGTGAGCACATCAATGCGCTCCCAGTAGCGCGAAAATTCTTCAAGCGTACTGGTGAACGCACCGGTGCGCCCGCTGACGGCCGCCGTGTCACCGCTGAGCATGAGCAGATTCATGGCGCTGCGGTTTGGCCGGGCAGCGCAAGCAGCGCCGCTTCGTACGCGTCCACCAATGCCGGCCAGGAGAAACGCGAGAGGCTGCGGGTGGCAGCGGCTGCCAGCTCTTGCGCAGCAGGTGCATCATTCAGCAGCTGCGCCAGCACTGCTGCAAGTGTCCGCCAGTCACCCGCCGGCACAATGCGGCCGGTAACGCCGTCTGTTACTACTTCCGGATTGCCACCCGCATCCGACACCACCACCGGCGTTCCCGCTTGCATTGCTTCCAAAACTGTGTGCGGCAAACCTTCATAAGTGGAGCACAGCACAAAAATATCCGCAGCGCGCATGTACATGTGCACAGTGGCAGCGGGCTGCGCGCCCACAAAACGCGCGGGAACGCCCAGTGCCTGGGCTTGTGCCTGCAGCGCTGCCTGCGCCGGGCCGGCGCCCACCACCACAAACTCCACGCCCGCCACTTCTTTCTGCATCCAACCATTGCGCGCAAAATTGTGTCGATGCCCTTCCACGGGGTCAGGCGCGCCACCGTCAACAACAGCGGGCCTTTTGCGCCAACTGCCTCGCGGGCTGCTGCGCGCGCCATTGGCGCTGGCGCTGCCTGCAGCGCGTTGTAAATAACGGACAGCTTGTGGGCGGCCACGCCCCAGCCCGCAACCAGGCCCGCCGAGTATTTACTGGGCGCAACCACGCGCGTGGCAGCGCACACATACCAGCGCTGCAACGCCCGCAACAAGCGCACGCGCGCCGGATGGGCTGCGCGTTGAAACTCATCAATCGTCTGTCCCGCCGCAATCCATTGATGGCGCGTGCAAAATTCCCACGCAAAATCGCCCACGTTTTTCAGCAGCACCGGGCGGCGCAGCACAGCGTTCACCAGTGCCACGGGCAGGCCATAGTCGCTCACAAAAAAAACATCGGCCTGGCGGCCGGCGCGCCACACCGCAGCCGTGAACACCAGCAAGCGCAGCGGAATGGGCAGTGCCCGCGATACGCGCTGCAGGGCATAGGGGTAAGTGGGCTGCGCCGCCGGCTCGCCAAACGCAACCACGCGCACCTCATGGCCGCGCAGCACAAGCTCCGGCAGCAGGTGAAACAGAAAAGTTGGCGGGCCGCCCGCCTCGGGATGAAAAGTGCCGCTAACGACACAGATGCGCATCTTGCGCCCGCCGTTTAGCTGCTGCCTGCCAGTGTGGCGCGCAGCGCGGCCGGCAGCAGCCCGCCGCAGTGCGCCCTAGAGCGTGACAACACGCGCGCTGCCCGTGTGGCCGGCCGCGGCGTTGCGCGTGTCCACCAGCAGCCGCGCACTTGCCAGCACCGCATCCATGTCAAAGCAACTGTGGTCGGTTATCAGCAGCACGCAGTCCGCTGCCGCCAGCAGCGCAGCGCTGTAGGGCTGCGAGTGCAGCGTGTGGCCCTCCAGCCGCACTTCCGGCACATAGGGATCATGAAACTCCACCAGCGCGCCGCGCTCCAGCAGCGCCTCCATCACATCCAGCGCCGGCGACTCGCGCACGTCGCTGACATCCCGCTTGTACGCTGCGCCCAGAACCAGAATGCTGGACCCGCGCACCGGCTTTGCCTGCACATTGAGCGCCTGCGCCACAATGTCCGCCACATGCTGCGGCATGCTGCCGTTAATCTCGTCCGCCAGCTCAATGAAGCGCGCCTTGTAGTTGAGCGAGCGCATCTTCCATGAAAGATACAGCGGATCAACCGGAATGCAATGCCCGCCCAGGCCCGGCCCGGGATAAAACGGCATGAAGCCAAAAGGCTTGGTGCGCGCTGCCGCAATCACCTCCCACACGTTTACGCCCAGTTTGCCGCAAATGATTGCCACTTCGTTGATCAGTCCGATGTTGACGGCGCGAAAAGTGTTCTCCAGCAGCTTTACCATCTCGGCCGTGCGCGCCGTGGAAACCGGCACCACTTCGTCGGCCACGGTGCCGTAAAGCGCTGCGGCCACTGCGCAGCACTCCGGCGTAACGCCGCCAATCACCTTGGGCGTGTTGCGCACACCGTACACCGGGTTGGCGGGGTCAATGCGCTCCGGCGAGAAAGCCACAAAGATTTCAGCGCCCGCCACAAGGCCGGTGCGCAGCATGCGCGGCAGCACAACTTCGTCTGTGGTGCCGGGGTAAGTGGTGCTCTCCAGCACCACCAGCAGCCCGGCATGCAAATGTTCGGCCACACGCTCGGTGGCGCTGACCACGTAAGACATGTCCGGGTCGCGGGTTTTGCGCAGCGGCGTGGGCACGCAAATAATTACCGCATCCAGTGCGCCGATGGCTGCATAGTCCGTGGTGGCTGCCAGCCGGCCCGCCTGCACCAGTGCAGCCAGCTCCGCCTGCGCCACATCCGGAATGTAGCTGCGGCCCGCATTGATGTCATCCGCGCGCGCGCTGTTGTTTTCTATGCCCAGCGTGTTGAAGCCGGCGCGCGCAAACTCCAGCGCCAGCGGCAGGCCCACATAGCCGAGGCCGATCACCCCCACGCGCGCACTGCGCTGCGCAATGCGCGCCAGCAGCGCGGCTTTGTGCGGCACCGCCCTAGCCAACCACAACTGCGCCCGGGGCGGCGCGCTGCGAGATTGTGTCGCTTGTGCCTTCGGCGCGTGCCTGCGCAATCATGTCCGTCAGCGTTTGCTCCAGGTTGAGCTGCGGCTGCCAGTGCAGCAGGCGCTGCAGCTTGCCGGTATCCGGCACGCGCCGGCGCATGTCTTCAAAGCCCTCGCCCGTGGCCTGCTCGTAAGGCACCAGCACAATGCGCGATTTGGAAGCGGTCATTTGCTTGATCTTGCGTGCCAGCTCCACCACCGTAATTTCATTTTGCGTGCCCACGTTGTACACCTCGCCCACTGCGGCAGCGTTGTCGGCGAGGCCCGTCAGCGCGCGCACCACATCGCGCACATCGCAAAAGCAGCGCGACTGCACACCGTCGCCGTACACGGTGATGTCCTGCCCGGCCAGCGCCTGCTTCACAAAGCGCGGCACCACCATGCCATAGCGCCCGCGCTGGCGCGGCCCGATTGTGTTGAACAAACGAAAGACCACAACCGGCAGGCCCATCTCGCGGTGATACGCCAGCGCCAAGAATTCATCCAACGCCTTGGAGGCCGCGTAAGCCCAGCGGCTGCGCTTGGTGCTGCCCATCACAGTGTCATCATCTTCCGCAAACGGCACCTTCTCCGTCTTGCCATAAATTTCAGAGGTGGAGGCGATCAGGGTTTTCTTCTGGTAGCGGCGCGCGGTGCGCAGCACGGCATCCGTGCCCATCACATTGGTCTCGATGGTGTGCACCGGCGAATGCAGAATAAGCTCAACGCCGACGGCCGCCGCCAAATGCACAATCAGGTCGCACTCGCTGCCCAGGCGGTCCATCACCGCTGCATTGGTGATGCTCTCCACCACCACATGAAACTGCGGGTGCGCCTGCAGATGCGCAATGTTAGACATGCGCCCGGTGGACAAGTCATCAATCGCCGTCACTGCGTGGCCAGCCTGCAACAGCGCCTCGCACAGGTGACTGCCAATAAAGCCCACGCCGCCGGTAATTAAATATTTCATGCTTGTCTCTGTGGTGGCGCAGCGCTGCAAACGCGCTGGCAAGTGAACTGCGATTATAACCGCGCCATAAAAGTGTGCCGTTGACCGCGTGCTTTGACGCTGGAGTCTTGCCCTGCTATAGTTGATTTATGCGGTCAAATCCGGCAAATCGATCCGGCCTGGCGCTCAATGTGGGCTTTCTTCTAAATGAAGGCGTGGGCCACAGCAGCCTGTTCACAGTGGATGAGCCAGCGCCCGACTTGGATGCCGAGCTGCAACTGAGCCAGCTGGCAGGCAGCGTGCAGCTGACGCGCACGCCCCAGGGCTTGTACGTTGCGGGGCGCCTGCAAGCCGCGCACACCGCCGAATGCGTGCGCTGCCTTGCGCCGGTCCCGGTCACACTCGAAGCCGATATTGCCGAGCTTTATAGTTTGGCGGCTGATGCCGACTCCGAGTTCACCATCAGCGATAGCGCGCAGCTGGATCTGGCGCCGTTGGTGCGCGAGCTGCTGGTCCTGGACAAACCGGCGCACCCGCTCTGCCGCGCAGACTGCAAAGGCCTGTGTCCGCAATGCGGCATAAACCTGAATGAAGAAACTTGCAGCTGCACCGCTGAAACGCTCGATCCGCGCCTTGCGCCCCTCAGCCGCCTGAAAACCAAACACGACTGAGCGGCCGCGCGCTGCGGCGCATGGCAGCCCGCCGCCGCCGCACCATAATGCACAAACCCGCGCCGGCCACCACGCGCACAATTTTGTGCGCACTCATCCTTCTCTCCACCGCTGTGCGCGCCCACGCGCTGCAAGCGCTGCCGGGCTTCCTCGACGAAGGCCAGTATTTGCGCTGGGCAGCTGAAGTGTGGGAGGGGAGCCTGCTGTTTCCGTTGAGCTCTGCAAAGGCGCTGCAGATTTACTGGCTGGCGCTGCTTAACCCGCTGGGTCCTGTGCTTTATGTGGGGCGCGCTGCCAGCGTGCTGGCCAGCACCGTAACGCTGAGCGCACTGTGGGCGCTGGCGCGCTGCTGGGGCCGGCCACAGGCGGGCTTGTGGGCAGTGGCTTTCTATGTGCTGCAGCCGTGGGCGTTTTTTTACGAGCGCCTGACAACAGCCGACACGCTGCTTGCCACCGCCGTGGTTGTGCTGGCATGGCTGGCAAGCACCCACGCGCGGCGCGCCCGCCCCGCCGCGCGAGTGCTGGCCCTCGCCATGCTGGCGGTGCCGCTCACAAAATTCAGCGGGCTGTTCTGTCTGGCATTGCCGGCACTGGCGCATGCGCTGCAGCCGCTGCGAAAACCACACCTGCGCCAACTGCTGGTTGCTTACGCGCTTGCGCTTGGCGGACTCACGCTGCTGCTGGCAATCACTGCGCTGCGCTACGGCGCGCTTGGCTTTCTGCTTGGCGGTTCGCGGCCGGGAAACACCAGCTGGCTGGCAATGACGCGCCTCAACCTAACGGACCTGAACGACTCTGTGCGCCTGTACCTGGGTGCGCCCGGCCTGCTGGTGCTGGCTGGTGCGCTGCTGGCGCTGCTGCGCCGTGACCGCCTTTTGCTGTTTGCACTCGCAGGTGTGGTGTGCGGTGGACTCATTTTTACAATCACCGGCGCGCGCAGCTTCTCACGCTATTACATGCCCGGGCTGGTGTTTGCCGCGCTGCTGGCCGGCGCCGCGCTGCACTGGCTGGCGCAGCGCAGCAGCAGCCTGCTTAGCGCTGCCTTGCTGCTGGGCTGCGCTGCATATTTTTCTAGCTTCGCCCGCAGCGCTTACGCGGACCCCGAGCAGCTGCCGCTTTCAGCAGTGGACCGCATTCAATACATCACCGGCACCTCGGCCGGCTACGGCTTTGGCGCAACCGCAGCCTTTGTGGCTGCGCAAGTGGCGCGCGAACCGCAAGCTGTGGTGTTTGGCTATGATCTGCCCGCCCGCGACATCCTGCGCCTTTACTGGCACGACCGCGCCAGTGGCAACCCGCATGTGCTGTGGGACGAGCACGCACCACCCGTGATTGATTTGGTGGCGCGCGGCACACCGGTGTTTGTTGTGGTGGACCTCACCGAGGATGTTGCCAACTTCAACGGCCTGACCATCCGGCCGCAGGAGCTGGCGCGTTTTGCACGCCCCGCCGGCGGCAGCCCGATCGCCGTCTACAAGCTGCTGGCCGAGCCGTTTGCGTTCCCGCCGCCGTAGCTTACGGCAACCACTCCACCAGCACGTACCCGGGTGTGGTTCGCACAATGCGCGCCCGCGCACTGGCTGCTAATTGTGCGCTATCCGTAATTGGCGCAATTAGCAGCGCATGCTGCGGCGGCAGTTGTGCCGTTGCCACGCGCTGCAGCCGCCCGCCCGCCTGCGGCGGCAGCGCTGCCAGAAACTGCGCGTAAGGGCTGGCATCCCACAAACTGTCCGCCACCAATAGTGGCAGCACTGCGGCTTGCGTGTCCGGCAGCGCCCGCAAATTTGTGCCCAGCCAGCCAAAGCCCAAGTGGCGGTTGATCTCCAGCACCAGCTGCGCGTCCTCGCCATCAAATGCTGCCAGCACGGCCGGCGTCTCCAAAAATCCACGCAGCCAATAATCGCGCACCGTCAGGCCAATGGAAAGCGACAGCAGCAGCGCCGGCAACAATGCAGCCGCCAGCGCGCCCGCGCGCAGCCGCAGCCACTGCTGCATGCGCTGCAGCCCCAGCGCCGGCACTACAAACAGAACCGGCAGAATGCCGCACGCGCGCAAGAAGTGCGGCGCAGCCTTTGCCAGAAATGTTGGCAGCAAAAACATCAGCAGCCACATGCACACAAACAATCCGCGCCAGCGCTGGCGCGGCGTGGCCAGCGTGGCGGCGCCCAGCAGCAGCGGCAGCAACAGCCAGATGTCGAACACCGCCCGCCCGGGCAGATTGTGGCGCGCCTCAAGATCGCCTTTGTACACAAACATGCGCAGCGTCAGGTAGCTCTGCGCCACAACGGTGCGCGCCAGATCCGCTGCGCCCTGCCCGGCGTAGAACACCGCCAGCTCGCGCGGCCGGGAGCTATCTTCCGGCGCAATCACGGTGCGAAACAGCAGCACCGGTGCAGCCACGGCAGCAGCCAGCCCGCCCGCCAGCAGCAGTTCACGCCAGCGCGCCGCCCACATCGCCGGGCGCTGCCACAACACACCCGCCCCCAACAAAAATAACGCCGGCAGCACAAACAAGTTTGGCGAGTACGTGTAGTGCGTGGCACCCAGCAGCACACCGCCCAGAACCCAGTCTTGCCAGCGGCGGCTGCGCCACCCACGCGCCAGCGCCCACAAACCAAATGCGGCCAGCAGCGGAAACAAAACCGGGCGCGTGCCCAGCCGCCCGAGGTATACCGGCCAAAAAGTTGTGGCGCACAGCAATGCGCTCAACCAGCCCACCTTGCGGCCCCAAAGTTCGCGCGCCAGCAAGCCCGCGCCCAGCACCAGCGCGCTGCTGGCCAGCGCCAGCGGCAGGCGCAGTGCGCCCGGCGTGCGCCCCAGCAGCGCCACGGATGCCGCTTGCAAATAAAACACCAGCGGCTCGCGCCCGCCGGGGTATGTAACCAGCGGCGGCAGTTCACCGCGCAGCAGCTTCATTACCACCAAGCCGTTCAGCGCTTCATCATATTGCAGCGCCTGCGGCAGCGCGCCGATGCGCCACAGCCGCAGGCCCGCAGCCAGCGCCAAAATAGCGGCTGCCGCAATCCATTCCCGCTGTTTAAACTTCATCGGCGGCACTATAGCAGCGCCCGCGCAGTATGCGGCTGCTAAAATCTTATGCACTCCCCGCCATGCGCAATATTCTGGTTTCTGTGGCCTGGCCGTATGCCAACGCTGATATTCACGTGGGCAACCTCACCGGCGCCTACCTGCCGGCCGATATTTTTGCGCGCTACCAGCGCTTGTGCGGCAACCGCGTGCTAATGGTTTCCGGCTCCGACGCGCACGGCACGCCCATCACCGTGCGCGCCGACGCGGAAGGCAAAACCGCCGTGGCAGTTTACGAACACTATCACCAGCGCTTTATTGAGCTGTTTGTGCAGCTGGGCATCAGCTATGACCTGTTCACCTCCACGCACACCGAAAATCATTTTGCAGTTTCCCAATTGATGTTTACGCGCCTGCGCGAACATGGCTATTTGTACGCCGAGACGCAGCAGCAGTGGTACTCGCCGGCGGAGAAGCGCTTTCTGCCCGACCGCTACGTGGAGGGCACCTGCTATCTGTGCGGCTACGACAGCGCGCGCGGCGACCAGTGCGACAAGTGCGGCCAGCTGCTGGAGGCCACGCTGCTGATTGACCCGCATTCCAAAACCGGCAACCGCGCGCTTGAGCTGCGCAGCACCGAGCATCAATTTTTGGACCTTGCAAAGCTATCGCCGCAGGTGGCTGCCTTTCTGGCAAGCGGCAAAGAACACTGGCGCGCCAATGTGATCAAGCCCGTGCTGCACACCGTCAACGTGGATGGCCTGCATGGCCGCGCCATCACGCGTGATCTGGATTGGGGCATTCCTGTGCCACTGCCCAACTGGGATGGCAAGTGCCTTTACGTTTGGTTTGAAGCGGTGATCGGTTACCTGTCCGCCTCCATTGAGTGGGCGCACAACAACGGCACGCCAACGGCCTGGCACGACTGGTGGTACCAAGCAGACGCGCGCACGTACTACTTCATCGGCAAGGACAACATTCCGTTTCATGCGCTGATCTGGCCGGCGCAGCTGGCGGGCACCGGCCGCTTGTATGACAGCGACCCGCCCGCGCAGCTCAACCTTCCGTATGACGTGCCGGCCAACGAGTTCATGAATCTTGCCGGCCAGAAAATTTCCGGCAGCCGCAACTGGGCGGTGTGGGGCCTGGATGTGGCGCAGCGCTACGGCGCCGACGCTGTGCGCTATTACCTGACGGTGAACATGCCGGAAACAAAAGACAGTGACTGGGCCTGGCCCGAGTTTGTGCAGCGCAACAACGACGAGCTGGTGGCCACGTGGGGAAACCTGGCGAACCGCGTGCTAAGTTTTGCGCACAAGCAGTTTGGCGGGTGCGTGCCCGAGCCTGGCGCACTGCAGGCTGCCGATCTGGCGCTGCTGGCTGCCATCGATGCCGGCTTCGCCAGCGTTGGCGCACTGCTGGATGCGGTGAAGCTGCGCGCTGCATTGCAGGAGGCCATGCGCCTTGCAGCGGAAGTCAACCGCTACCTGGACCAGCAGGCGCCGTGGAACAAAATCAAAACCGACCGTGCCGGCAGTGCGCGCGCCGTCTACACTGCGCTGCGCGCCATCGACTCGCTGAAGCTGCTACTGGCGCCCTTTCTGCCGTTTAGCGCGCAGCAGCTGCACGCGCAGCTGGGCCAGGCCGGCAATATTTTTGGCGAACAAACAGTGCAGACATTTGCCGAAGCCGGCAGCACGCACAGCGCCCTCACTTACAGCGCCGCTGCCAGCGTGGGCCGCTGGCAGCCCGGCACGCTGGCACCCGGGCAGGCATTGGGCACGCCCGCGCCGCTCTTCCGCAAGCTGGATGACAGCGTGGCAGCGGAAGAAATTACGCGGCTGGGTTAGCCACCGCCCGCTTCCTCGCGCCGGCAAATGCGCAGCGCAGCACAGGCAACGGTTGGGCTCCGCACTGGCTTGGCAGCGCTGGTGGCGCTCTATCTGCTGCTGGCCGCACTGTATGCGTGGCTAACGCCCGCGTGGCAAAACCCGGACGAGCCCGCGCACTACAACTACATCCGCCAGCTGGCGGAAAACGGCAGCCTGCCCGTGCTGCAACCGGGCGACTATGACCAGCAGTATCTGGCAGACATCGTAGCGCGCAACTTTCCGCCGCAGCTCTCCATAGATGCGCTGCGCTACGAAGGCCACCAGCCGCCGCTCTACTATTTGCTGCTGGCGCCGGTGTATCGCGCCAGCGCTGGCAGCCTGCTGGCACTGCGCCTGGGCAGCGCGCTGCTGGGCGCCCTACTGGTGCTGTGCGCCGGCCTGGCTGCGTGGGAGTACTTTCAACCGCAGCTGCCGCTGGCGCTTGCTGCGGCTGCGTTCGTGGCATTCATTCCGCAGCATGTTGCCATGCTGGCCAGCGTAAACAACGACGCCCTTGCCGAGCTGTGGATGATGCTGGGCTTCTGGCTGCTGCTGCGCAGCGCGGCAGCGCCCAACACCCACAATTACTGGCTGCTGAGCCTTGTGCTTGGCCTTGCCTTCATTACAAAGGCAACCGTCTATATTCTGCTGTTGCCCGCGCTGCTGGCACTGTGGCTGGACTGGCGTGCCGGCCGCAGCACGCCCGCTGCCAGTATTGCAAAACTGCTGCCCGCGCTTTTGCTGGGCGGCCTGTGGTGGGCGCGCAATGCTGCAGTGTACGGCTGGCCGGATGTACTGGGCTTGCAGCGCCACGCTGCGGTGGTAGTGGGCCAGCCGCGCACCGCGGACTGGCTGGCACAGTTTGGCGCAGCGCAATTTCTGCGCCGCCTGCTGGCCACAACCTTCAACAGTTTTTGGGGGCAGTTCGGCTGGATGAGCGCGCCAATGAGCGGCGCCATCTATGCGCTGCTGGGGCTGCTGTGCGCCGCAATTTGCGCCGGCTTGTGGCTGGGCCGCGCCTCAGCCGCCACAAGTAAAAACACTTTGCGCCAGCGCCAGCACATGCTGCTGCTGGCGGGAGCCGCCGGCACGCTGCTCGCATTTCTTTATTACAACTTGAGCTTTGTGCAGCATCAGGGGCGCTACCTCTTTCCGGCATTGCTGCCGCTGGCAATTGTGGCTACGCACGGCCTTAATGTTTGGGCGCAGCGCTGTGCGCTGCACTGGCCGGCCACAAGCCGCGCTGCTAACTGGCTGCCATTGGGTGTGGCGCTACTGCTGGCAGCATTGTGCGGCTGGGCGCTGCAAATAGTTGCCGGCATTGGCACTGCTGCGCAGTAGCATCGGCGTGGGCGCTTTATAACCGGCTAAACAATCACACAGGAGCATGCGCATGAACAAATACATTGCCGCCATTGACCAGGGAACAACCAGTACGCGCTGCATGATATTTGACCACGGTGGCCAGGTGGTGGCTGCCGATCAGCGCGAGCACGCGCAGCTCTTTGCGCAGCCCGGCTGGGTGGAGCATGACCCGCTCGAAATTTGGGAGCGCACCCAGCAGGTGGTGGCGGGTGCGCTTGCAAAAGGCGGCATCGCTCGCGCGCAGCTGGCTGCGGTTGGCATCACCAACCAGCGCGAGACCACGCTGCTCTGGGACCGGCATACCGGCCAGCCCGTGCACAACGCCATCGTGTGGCAGGATACGCGCACCGCTGCCATCTGTGCGCGGCTGGCGCGCAGCGGCGGGCAGAATCGTTTCCGGCGCAAGACGGGGCTGCCATTGGCAACTTATTTCTCCGGGCCAAAAATCAAATGGCTGCTGGACAACGTGCCCGGTGTACGCGCGCGTGCACAAAGCGGCGATCTTTTGTTTGGCAACATCGACTCGTGGCTGATTTGGAATCTGACCGGCGGCATAAATGGCGGCGTGCACATCACAGATGTGACCAACGCCAGCCGCACGCTGCTGCTCAATCTGGCAACGCTTGACTGGGATGCTGCCATCTTGAAAGCGCTGGGCATCCCGCGCGCAGTGCTGCCCGCCGTGCACTCCTCCAGTGAGGTGTACGGCACTGCCACCGGCCACCTGCAGGGCGTGCCTGTGGCCAGCGATCTCGGCGACCAGCAGGCGGCGCTGTTTGGACAAACCTGCTTCCGCCCCGGCGAAGCCAAGAACACTTACGGCACCGGCTGCTTCATGCTGCTCAACACTGGTGCGCGCGCAGTGCAGTCACGCAACGGCCTGCTGACAACAGTGGCCTACAAGCTGGGCAGTGCCCGCCCCGTGTATGCACTGGAGGGCAGCATCGCCATCAGCGGCGCGCTGGTGCAATGGCTGCGCGACAATCTGGGGCTGATTGAATCATCTGGCGCGGTGGAGGCGCTGGCCAACACTGTGGCGGACAATGGCGGCGTGTATTTTGTGCCCGCGTTTTCCGGGTTGTACGCACCATACTGGAAGGACAGCGCGCGCGGCGTGATTGCCGGGCTGACGCGCTATGCAAACAAGGGCCATCTTGCGCGCGCCGTGTTGGAGGCCACCGCCTTCCAAACGCGTGAGGTGCTGGATGCCATGCAGCGCGACTCGCGCGTGCGCCTTAAAGCATTGAAGGTGGACGGCGGCATGGTGTTCAATGAAACTTTGATGCAGTTTCAGGCGGACATGCTGGGCGTGCCGCTGCAGCGCCCGGCTGTGGCCGAGACCACGGCGCTGGGCGCTGCTTATGCGGCCGGCCTGGCGGTGGGTTTTTGGAACTCCGCAGATGAGCTGCGCGCGCATGCCAGCGTTGCCCGCCAATGGCAGCCGCAAATGGCGAGCCGCATGCGCGCCACACTCTACGCCAAGTGGAAGAAAGCTGTGACGCGCAGCTTCAACTGGACCGACTAGCACCCGCAGCGCGCCCGCACAAGCCTGCAGCATCAGCATGAACATTGCTTTCAGCGGCACCGGCTACATTTCCAAAATCCATGCGCAGGCTGCGCGCAATCTGGGTGCGCAGCTTGTGGCGGTCGTCAACCACCGCAGCGAAAGCATGGCGCAGTTTGCGCAGCAGTTTGGCATTGCGCGCCAGCATGCAGATGTAGGCGAGATGCTGCGCGCCGGCGGCGTGGATGTGCTGGTGGTGGGCACGCCAAATTACCTGCACGCGCCAGAGGCGATTGCAGCGCTGCGCGCCGGCGTGCATGTGCTGGTAGAAAAACCAATGGCGCTGAACGCCGCCGAAGCGCGCGCCATGCTGGACGCCAGCACCAACGCACCCGCCCTGCTGCTGGTGGCGCACTGCTGGCGCTTTGATCCGGAGGTGTTGTGGCTGCGCGCCCGCGCGCAAGCCGGCGAGCTTGGCCAGATCATTCGCACCAAGGGCTATGGCGTGCACGCCAATTGGGGGCCAACGGGCTGGTTTACCGAGGCGCGCTTTGCGGGTGGCGGCGCCCTGGCAGACATGGGCATCCACGCGATTGATACCGTGCGCTTCCTGCTGGGCGACCCGCAGCCCGCAAGTGTTTACGCACGCATTGGCACGCACTACAAAAACTATGATGTGGATGACACCGGCGTGATTATTGTCAACTGGGCGGGCGGCGTCTCGTCATACATTGAGTCCGGTTGGTGGCAGCCGCACTGTGACGGGCGCGAAGCGGCCACACAGCTGTACGGCACGCGCGGCATTGGCTCAATCTTCCCCACCCACACTACCAGCACCAATGCCACCGGCGCACCCACCGTGCATCCCTCCGGGTTTGCGCATCCGCGTGCTGACCACTCGCCGCAATCGCTTTACGATGCGCAGCTCGGCTATTTCTTTGATTGCATCCGGCAGCAGCGCCGGCCGGTGCCCGGCGCCGCAGAAGGCCTGTGCAACATGCGCATTGTGGATGCTGCCTACGAAAGTGCGCGCAGCAGCGAAGTGGTGCACTTATAAATGCACCACTGGCTGCGCTTCTCTGGTTGGCGCCAGTGCTTCAGCCTGCGGGCTGCATCCAACACCAAGCACCACCCCAACAATTGCAGCTACACCGCGTGGGTAAACGATAAGATTCATCGTTTCAGTCCAGCTCCATGCAGAATCAAAAAAGGGGTGGCAAGTTAAGTTAGCTCAATTGTTAGCACCGGCTGTGACCAAGCCACATGCCCGGTCTTCCGGCGGCAAAAAAGCGGTCTTTCAGCCTGCAGCGGCGAAACGCCAGCCCACGGCATGTCCGCACCCGCAGTCAGCTCCAGGCACCCGTTAGTAGCGCTCAGCATCCAACAAAGTTTTGGGGGCAGCGCGGCGCAGCGGGATGTGTTGGACCGCGCGTGGCTCCGCAGCGGCTTGATCCAGACGCAGACCGAGTCGCTGCTGGTTTGGTTCAGTCTTTACTGACGCAGAGACAATTGTGCATCGTCTACGCCCCGTGCCTGTCCCTCAATATTTCCCCCGCCGCATTCAGCTCAGCAGCATGCTGTTGAATTTTTTTGATTGCAGCAGCCGCGTCATCCACGCCACTTTGCCCGGACCGAAAGATTGCCTCATCCAGCCACACAGCCGCATGCTCGCAAGCATGCTCGGCTTCCGGAAGCACCATATTGGTAAAGTCAAAATACTGCGGGAACGCGCTGGGCACGGCAAGTTTTGATTTCTGTGGCTGGAACAGGCTGTAATTGTTCATTGCCTCATAGCCTACCCAGCAATCCACACCTTCCGCTTGCAATGCGCCACAAAGCAAATCATGCTCCAAGCCAAATTTCTCCGGGTCAACCGCAAAGATGTAGCGGTAGAAGGAGCGCGTGGTGTGCCGCGGGTCGCGCTTTAGCAACCGCACACCTTTGATCTCGCTCAACGACTCATCCATATAGGCTGCCATTTCTTCGCGCTGTTGGGCTTGCGCAGGAAAACGCTCCAACCCCACCAGTGCCAGCGCTGCCGCCAGCTCGCTTAAGCGGAAATTACCCCCAACTTGAAATTCCCGGGAATAATCCTCAGCGCCACCGCCCAGAGCGTGGGGGCGCCCACAATCAATAATGGCCGCGGCTTTGGCTGCAAGTTCGGGTGTCTGGCACAAAAGAATCCCACCTTCACCTGCTGTCAGTGTCTTGGAAGATTGCAATGAGAACGAGCCGAAATGGCCTATCGTACCGGCGCCGGCACCATTCCACTTTGCGCCGTGGGCATGGGCACAATCTTCAATCACAATCAGGTGGTACTTCGCGGCCAGTGCCATGATTGCGTCCATATCGCACATGCCTGCACCCAGATGCACGGGGATAATTGCGCGCGTCTTGGGAGTTACCGCGCGCGCAGCGGCTGCAACATCCATGCAATAACTCTGCCGGTCAATATCCACTATTACGGGAATAGCTCCCGCAGCCATCGGAGCCGAGGCTGTGGCCTGAAAGGTGTAAGCCGGCACAATGACTTCATCACCCCAGCCAACATCTGCTGCTCGGAGCGCAACCTCCATCGTCACTGTACCGTTTGCCATGGGCACTGCATAGCCCCCGCCCTGGAGATCCGCAAATTTCCTGGCAAGCTCGGCGGTCTTTGGGCCGGGATAGGGATATCCGCCCCAGCGACCGGACTTGACTACAGCACTTACTGCATCAACATCGCGCTGGTCCCAGACTGGCCAGGCCGGATACGGTGTAGTCCGTAATTTTGGGCCTCCAAGAATTGCTAACTCTGACACTCGTTTCTCCTTTGCTCAACACCGTTGCACTGAGCAGCATGCCCGCCCTTGTAAAACATTTTCAATCACTTTTGCTGTGCAGCGCTAATCCACAGTTATCTCCGGGCAAGCTGGCGGCACCCGCCTCAGCAGGCGTGCTAGCCCGGGAAACCGTAGCGCTGCAGGCCGGCGCGCACATCGCGGTACGTCAGCGGCACAAACTCGCCGAGCACGCGGCGCACGTCTGCATCCTGCAAGCCCGCATAATCCGCAGCGCGCACCGGCCAGTCCCGGATGGCGCGCAGCTCCGGGGTGTCCAGTGCCGCGTGATGCAGGCAATGGTAAACACCGGGCCCGGCCTTGCTTAGCGTATCCACCAGCCACGCACGGCGCGCGTGTGGCGGCTGGCTGTAGGCATCAATCACCCGAAACTGCGGCAGGCCACAGCCCGCAATCACGCGCGCCAGTTCCTCCGCGACCTTGGCATCATCCGGTGCAAAGGCCTTGCCCTCCAGCTCCGGCACAAACGCAGCGATGCGGTATTCAATGGCGAGCCGGATGTAAACCTGCGCAATGTCCGGGCGCATTGCGCTGCCCATGTGCGTGTCGATGTGGGTCACGTCATAATCCAGCGCCTTGCCCGCCTCAATTTGGGCGCGCAGCTCAACTGCCACTTCACCGGCATCCATGTGCGCCCACGCCTCTTCCACACTTTTCCAAAAGTGGCCGCTGCCATCCACCAGGCTGGCGCCGCCCGTCAGCGGCCGGTAGCGCAGGTTGTCCCACTCACTTGTAAGCGTAAGGTGCACGCCCAGGTCTGCGTGCGGCAGCGTTGTGCGCGCCGCCTCCGCCGCCCAGCCCGTGGGCAGCATAATGCTGCCGGTCGGGAAGCCCAGCGCCGCATACGCACCATTCATTGCCTGAAACATGCCCAGGTCATCATGGTGCAAAATCAGGGCGCGTTTGCCCGCAAGGTTCATGTCATTCCAAAGGCTCATGGGTTGCTCCTCACTGGGCAAATTGTACGCCAGCCGCTAGTGGCAACGCATGGCTTGTGCCCAAAACTATTTGCTGCTGCGCATTGTCCAGCTCGTCAAACATCAACGCCGCATCGCGTGTGTGCGCACATTGCGGCCGCGCTGCCGCAGCGGGCGGGTAAAATAATGCGGCTGCCGTGGAGCTGGGCTTTGCGCAATCCTGATTGCGAGCGCCAGCGCTGCGCAGTCTGCCAACCGTCCACGCCAGACACCGCCCCACCCAGCAAGCTGCCCGCCCAACCCGCACTATGAAAATTGCCGTCATCGGTGGCGGTTCCACCTACACACCGGAACTCGTCAATGGTTTTATCGAGCGCATGAAAACGCTGCCGGTCTCCGAGTTGTGGCTGATGGATATTGACGCTGACCGCCTGGCAGTGGTCGGCAGTTTTGCACAGCGCATGGTGAAAGCCAAGGGCAATCCCTTCAAGGTAGAGCTCAGCCGCGACCAGCGCGCCGCTGTGCGCGGCGCAAGCTACGTAACCACACAGCTGCGCGTGGGCGGCATGCAGGCGCGCAAAGCCGATGAGTATTTGGGCCTGCGCCACGGGCTTGTGGGCCAGGAAACCACCGGCGTCGGCGGCATGGCCAAGGCGCTGCGCACCATCCCGGTGATCCTGCAAGTGGCGCGCGACATGCGCGAACTGGCGCCCGGCGCGCTGCTCGCCAACTTCACCAACCCGTCCGGCCTGGTCACAGAGGCATTGGCGCGCCACGTGCCGGAGGTGACGGCGGTCGGGGTATGCAACACACCCTTTCATATGAAGATGGACACGCTGGCCGGGCTCGAGAAAAGCCTGGGGCAGGCGCTGGCACCGGAACGCGCTGAGCTGAACACGCTTGGCCTCAATCACCTGAGCTGGCATCGCGGCTTCAAGCTGGACGGCGAAGAGTTGTGGCCGCGCGTCATGGCAGGTTACATTGAACACGTGCGTGCGCAAGCCGTGCCGGAAGTTGCGCCAGAGCTGCTTGAAGCCCTGCGCATGGTGCCAAGCTACTACCTGCAATATTTTTATTCCACGGCGCACAAGCTGGCCGAGCAGGCGCACTGGCCGCCATCGCGCGCAGAAACCGTGATGGAAATTGAAGCCGGCCTGCTGCGCGATTACGCCAATCCGCTTTTGACGGAGCCACCCGCAGATTTGATGAAGCGCGGCGGCGCCTACTATTCCACCGTGGCTACGCAGCTGCTGAATGCGCATCATAACAATCTGGGCGAGACGCATATTGTGAACACGCGCCACAACGGCGCCGTGGCCGGCTGGCCCGCAGACTGGGTGCTGGAGCTGCCCTGCAAAGTGGACCGCCAGGGCGTGCATGCATTGCCCGCCGAGCCGCTGCCGCCCGCCTGCTTTGGCTTGCTGGCGCAGGTAAAGATGTATGAACTGTTGACGGTGGAAGCTGCGGTGCGCGGCGACCGCGCAGCCGCGTATCAAGCGCTGATCACCAACCCGCTGGGTCCGCAGCCCGCACAGGCAGCTGCCGTTCTGGAAGACATGCTGCAAACGCACCGCGCCCACCTGCCGCAATTTTTTGCATGAGCCGCCCGCAACCCCGCCGGCGTGCAAATCCCGGTAAATGAAAATCGGCATCGTTGGCGGCACGGGCAATATCAGCACAGCCATTGTGCGCCTGCTGCTGCAGCGCGGCCATGATGTGGTGTGCTTTAACCGCGGGCAGGCCGGCGCGCCCCCCGCTGGTGCGCGCGTGCTGCACGGCGACCGGCACGCAACTGCCGCGTTCGAGCAAGCCATGCAGGCCGAAAAGTTTGATGCTGCCATCGACATGCTGTGCTTCAATGCAGCAGACGCGGCCAGCAGCCGGCGCGCCTTCCGCGGCGTGGGCATGTTTGTGCACTGCTCCACCGTTTGCACATACGGCGTGCAATCGGACTGGCTGCCCGTAACCGAAGACCATGCGCTGCGCCCCATCACCAGTTACGGGCGCAACAAGGCAGCGGCGGACGCATATTATTTGGCGGCGCATCACCACGAAAACTTTCCAGTGGTGATCCTAAAGCCATCCACAACCTATGGACCGCAGCAGGGTTTGGTGCGCCAGGTGGCGTGGGACCAAAGCTGGCTGGACCGCATTCGCAAGGGCAAGCCACTGGTTGTTTGCGGCGACGGCACCGCGCTGCACCAGCACCTGCATGTGGATGATGCAGCACTGGCATTTGCGGGCGTGCTGGAGCATGCGCACTGTACCGGGCAAATCTATAACGTTGTAAACCGCGGCCACATTACATGGGCTGATTACCATCGCACGGCCATGCGCGTGCTGGGGCACTCAGTGGAGCTGGTGGGCATTCCATTTGCAGACCTGCAGGCCATGCAGGTGCCGCAGTTTGACATCTGCGCCGAGATTTTTGCGCACCACACTTATTACTCGCCAGAGCGCCTGCTGCGCGCCGTACCCGGCTATTGCCCGCGCGTAACACTGGAAGACGGCATGCGCCAGGTGATCGAAGCGCTGGACGCCACCGGCCGCATTCCCAACAGTGACGATGTGCAGTGGGAAGACCGTTTGGTAAATGCGCAGCGCAGCGTGCGCAGCCAATGAGCAGCACAACCCGCCAGAGCCCGCTGCCATGACGCGTTACTTTGCGGGCGGCGATGTGGGCAGCACCAAAACCAACATCATCATTGCGGACGAGCACGGGCGTGTGCTCGGCCTTGGCACTAGCGGCGGCGGCAACCATGAAGGCGTTGGCTACGCCGGGCTGCAGCATGTGGTGGGCAGCGCCTTGCAGCAGGCACTGGCTCAGTCCGGCATTGCACCATCTGCAATTGAAGGCGCCGGCATTGGCATCGGCGGCTACGACTGGCCCGCGCAGCATGCCGACCACCTGCATGCGCTGGCAGCTGCCGGCATGCGAATGCCGCTTGAGATTGTGAACGATGCGGTGGTTGGCCTGGTGGCCGGCGCTGCGTGCGGCTGGGGCGTGGGCGTGGTGGCCGGCACCAGCTGCAATTGCTGGGGCATTGATGCGGCCGGCAAGCTGGGCCGGGTGGTGGGCGAAGGCCACCGCGTTGGCGAGTATGGCGGCGCCGGCGAACTGGCTGCCCGCGCGGTGCAAGCCGTGGCCTACGAGTGGGTGCTGCGCGGCCCGCCCACACTGCTCAGCACAGAATTCATGCGCATTACCGGCGCGCCGGATTTAGCAGCGCTGATTGAGGGCCTCACCACCGGCCGCTTTGAAATTGACGCCCAACATGCGCCGCTCATCTTTCAGGTTGCGCTGCAGGGCGATGCCGTGGCGCGCGAGTGCATTGCGTGGGCGGGGCGGGAGCTGGCAGCGCTGGCGCTCTGCGTCATTCGCCAGCTGCAGCTGCAGCAGTTGGAGTTTGATGTGGTGCTGATTGGCAGCCTGCACAAGGGCGGCGCGCTGCTCACTGATGCCATGCGCACAGCGCTGGCACCGGAGGCGCCGCGCGCGCGGCTGGTGCCGCTCAACAGCCCGCCGGCCACCGGTGGTGTGCTGCTGGCGCTGCGCGCAGCCGGCTTGGATGCCGGCGCAGCGCGCGCACAATTAATGCAAAGCGCAGCTGCATTTGTGGGCCAGCCATGACGAACGGCGCAGGCTTTGTTTTGCCCGCCGCACACACGCCACCCAACACCGGCATGCTGCCGCAATAGTTAAAGATTTGCGGACTACATCGGCGCAAACATTGCGCCCAGAGAAATTCTGCAGCTACAGCGCAAGTTAATAATCATCTGGATCAAGCATCTATCACTATCAAAAGAGGATGGCAACCAAAATCTCATGAACAACATTGACCTTAACAACCGCAATGCAATTGTCACGGGCGGCGCGCGCGGCATTGGCGCCGCCATTGCCCAGCGCCTGCTGCAGTCCGGCGCCAAGGTTGCGCTGTGGGACAAGGATGCGGGCGCGCTGGATGCAGCCCGCAGCTTGCTCGCCAGCCACGGCGCGGTTCACACTGCGGCGATGGATGTTACGGACGCCGGCTCGGTCGAAGCGGCTGTGCAATCAACAGTAGCCGCGTTCGGCAAGCTGGACATCCTCGTCAACAACGCCGGGGTGGCGGGCACCAACGCCAAAACATGGGAGGCTGATCCTGCTGACTGGCGGCGCGTGCTTGAAATTAATCTCACCGGCCCGTTCCTGTGCTGCCGGGCGGTGATTCCGCATCTGATAACCAATGGCTACGGGCGCATCGTAAACATTGCCTCGATTGCGGGCAAGGAGGGCAACCCCACCGCCGCCCACTACAGCGCCTCAAAAGCCGGCGTGATTGCGCTCACCAAATCGCTGGGCAAGGAACTGGCCACAGCAAATGTGATCGCCAACTGCATCACGCCGGCAGTTATCGAGACGGACATCCTGAAGCAGGTCACTCAAAGCCACATTGACTACATGCTCTCAAAAATTCCCATGAACCGCTTTGGGCGTTTGGATGAGGTTGCCGCGCTGGCAGCGTGGCTGTGCTCGGCAGACTGCTCGTTTACAACCGGCGCAGTCTTTGACCTTTCCGGCG
>BGOS01000009.1 GCA_003569365.1 Anaerolineaceae bacterium | reverse complement strand
TGCCGGAAGTTGCGCCAGAGCTGCTTGAAGCCCTGCGCATGGTGCCAAGCTACTACCTGCAATATTTTTATTCACGGCGCACAAGCTGGCCGAGCAGGCGCACTGGCCGCCATCGCGCGCAGAGACCGTGATGGAAATTGAAGCCGGCCTGCTGCGCGATTACGCCAATCCGCTTTTGACGGAGCCACCCGCAGATTTGATGAAGCGCGGCGGCGCCTACTATTCCACCGTGGCTACGCAGCTGCTGAACGCGCATCATAACAATCTGGCGAGACGCATATTGTGAACACGCGCCACAACGGCGCCATAGCCGGCTGGCCCGCAGACTGGGTGCTGGAGCTGCCCTGCAAAGTAGACCGCCAGGGCGTGCATGCATTGCCCGCCGAGCCGCTGCCGCCCGCCTGCTTTGGCTTGCTGGCGCAGGTAAAGATGTATGAACTCTTGACGGTGGAAGCTGCGGTGCGCGGCGACCGCGCAGCCGCGTATCAAGCGCTGATCACCAACCCGCTGGGTCCGCAGCCCGCACAGGCAGCTGCCGTTCTGGAAGACATGCTGCAAACGCACCGCGCCCACCTGCCGCAATTTTTTGCATGAGCCGCCCGCAACCCCGCCGGCGTGCAAATCCCGGCTAATGAAAATCGGCATCGTCGGCGGCACGGGCAACATCAGCACAGCCATTGTGCGCCTGCTGCTGCAGCGCGGCCATGATGTGGTGTGCTTTAACCGCGGGCAGGCCGGCGCGCCCCCCGCTGGTGCGCGCGTGCTGCACGGCGACCGGCACGCAACTGCCGCGTTCGAGCAAGCCATGCAGGCCGAAAAGTTTGATGCTGCCATCGACATGCTGTGCTTCAATGCAGCAGACGCGGCCAGCAGCCGGCGCGCCTTCCGCGGCGTGGGCATGTTTGTGCACTGCTCCACCGTTTGCACATACGGCGTGCAATCGGACTGGCTTGCCCGTAACCGAAGACCATGCGCTGCGCCCCATCACCAGTTACGGGCGCAACAAGGCAGCGGCGGACGCATATTATTTGGCGGCGCATCACCACGAAAACTTTCCAGTGGTGATCCTAAAGCCATCCACAACCTATGGCCCGCAGCAGGTTTGGTGCGCCAGGTGGCGTGGGACCAAAGCTGGCTGGACCGCATTCGCAAGGGCAAGCCACTGGTTGTTTGCGGCGACGGCACTGCGCTGCACCAGCACCTGCATGTGGATGATGCAGCACTGGCATTTGCGGGCGTGCTGGAGCATGCGCACTGTACCGGGCAAATCTATAACGTTGTAAGCTGCGGCCACATTACATGGGCTGATTACCATCGCATCGCCATGCGCGTGCTGGGGCACTCAGTGGAGCTGGTGGGCATTCCATTTGCAGACCTGCAGGCCATGCAGGTGCCGCAGTTTGATATCTGCGCCGAGATTTTTGCGCACCACACTTATTACTCGCCAGAGCGCCTGCTGCGCGCCGTACCCGGCTATTGCCCGCGCGTAACACTGGAAGACGGCATGCGCCAGGTGATCGAAGCGCTGGACGCCACCGGCCGCATTCCCAACAGTGACGATGTGCAGTGGGAAGACCGTTTGGTAAATGCGCAGCGCAGCGTGCGCAGCCAATGAGCAGCACAACCCGCCAGAGCCCGCTGCCATGACGCGTTACTTTGCGGGCGGCGATGTGGGCAGCACCAAAACCAACATCATCATTGCGGACGAGCACGGGCGTGTGCTCGGCCTTGGCACTAGCGGCGGCGGCAACCATGAAGGCGTTGGCTACGCCGGGCTGCAGCATGTGGTGGGCAGCGCCTTGCAGCAGGCATTGGCTCAGTCCGGCATTGCACCATCTGCAATTGAAGGCGCCGGTATTGGCATCGGCGGCTACGACTGGCCTGCGCAGCACGCCGACCACCTGCATGCGCTGGCAGCTGCCGGCATGCGAATGCCGCTTGAGATTGTGAACGATGCGGTGGTTGGCCTGGTAGCCGGCGCTGCGTGCGGCTGGGGCGTGGGCGTGGTGGCCGGCACCAGCTGCAATTGCTGGGGCATTGATGCGGCCGGCAAGCTGGGCCGGGTGGTGGGCGAAGGCCACCGCGTTGGCGAGTATGGCGGCGCCGGCGAACTGGCTGCCCGCGCGGTGCAAGCCGTCGCCTACGAGTGGGTGCTGCGCGGTCCGCCCACACTGCTCAGCACAGAATTCATGCGCATCACCGGCGCGCCGGATTTAGCAGCGCTGATTGAGGGCCTCACCACCGGCCGCTTTGAAATTGACGCCCAACATGCGCCGCTCATCTTTCAGGTTGCGCTGCAGGGCGATGTCGTGGCGCGCGAGTGCATTGCGTGGGCGGGGCGGGAGCTGGCAGCGCTGGCGCTCTGCGTCATTCGCCAGCTGCAGCTGCAGCAGTTGGAGTTTGATGTGGTGCTGATTGGCAGCCTGCACAAGGGCGGCGCGCTGCTCACTGATGCCATGCGCGCAGCACTGGCACCGGAGGCGCCGCGCGCGCGGCTGGTGCCGCTCAACAGCCCGCCGGCCACCGGTGGTGTGCTGCTGGCGCTGCGCGCAGCCGGCTTGGATGCCGGCGCAGCGCGCGCACAATTAATGCAAAGCGCAGCTGCATTTGTGAGCCAGCCATGACGCACGGCGCAGGCTTTGTTTTGCCCGCCGCACACACGCCGCCCAACACCGGCATGCTGCCGCAATAGTTAAAGATTTGCGGACTACGTTGGCGCAAACATTGCGCCCAGAGAAATACTGCAGCTACAGCGCAAGTTAATAATCATCTAGATCAAGCATCTATCAATATCAAAAGAGGATGGCAACCAAATCTCATGAACAACATTGACCTTAACAACCGCAATGCAATTGTCACGGGCGGCGCGCGCGGCATTGGCGCAGCAATTGCCCAGCGCCTGCTGCAGTCCGGCGCCCAGGTTGCGCTGTGGGACAAGGATGCAGATGCGCTGGCTGCAGCGCGCAAGCAGCTCGCCGCGCATGGCACGGTTCACACGGCAGCCATGGATGTGACAGACGCCGGCTCGGTTGAAGCGGCGGTGCAATCCACATTAGCTGCATTCGGCAAACTGGACATCCTCGTCAACAACGCCGGGGTGGCGGGCACCAACGCCAAAACATGGGAGGCTGATCCTGCTGACTGGCGGCGCGTGCTTGAAATTAATCTCACCGGCCCGTTCCTGTGCTGCCGCGCGGTGATCCCGCATCTGATCACCAACGGCTACGGGCGCATCGTAAACATTGCGTCGATTGCGGGCAAGGAGGGCAACCCCACCGCCGCCCACTACAGCGCCTCAAAAGCCGGCGTGATTGCGCTCACCAAGTCGCTGGGCAAGGAACTGGCCACAGCAAATGTGATCGCCAACTGCATCACGCCGGCAGTTATCGAGACGGACATCCTGAAGCAGGTTACTCAAAGCCACATTGACTACATGCTCTCAAAAATTCCCATGAACCGCTTTGGGCGTTTGGATGAGGTTGCCGCGCTGGCAGCGTGGCTGTGCTCGGCAGACTGCTCGTTTACAACCGGCGCAGTCTTTGACCTTTCCGGCGGGCGCGCAACTTACTAGATTGTGAGCTGCGATCCGCTGTGAAAAAATTGCCCGCGCCCACAACCATCCGCCAGACAGTGACACTGGCAGCAGCTCCCGCCGCCGTGTACCGCGCCTTGATGGACTCGCGCCAGCATGCGCGCCTGACCAATGCACCGGCGCGCATCAGCAGCAAAGTTGGCGGCAGCCTCATGGCTTACGGCGGCTATATCACCGGCACAAATCTGGTACTGGTACCGGGCAAAAAGATCGTGCAGGCCTGGCACATGCAAGACTGGCCCGCCGGCCATCTGTCGCGCTGCACCTTCCGGCTGGAGCGCATTCGCGGCGGCACGCGGCTGCACTTTACCCACAGCGGCGTGCCACCCCGGCACCTTGCAGCTGTGAAGCAGGGTTGGATCGACCACTACTGGACGCCGCTCACGGCCATGCTGGCTGCCAAATAAATCCTGTTGTGCTGGCCACCCGCGTCCGCCACAGGTAATATTGTCTGTCGGGGTGCCTTGGCATCTACAACCCGCCTATTACGGTGCCAGCCAATCGCAGGGAAAACAGTATTTGGGGCGCGGCCACCATCTTGTGGGTTATTGGCAGCCGCTCACCTGCACCGCATTACCGGTTTATTGCAGCGCTCAAATTTGCAAACACATTGTTTGACAACTGATATGTCCACAGTTGAACTAATTGTGAATGAGAATCCCCACCAACAAGCACTACGCCGCCGCGCTACTTTTTGGCGTGCCTTGCGTACACTTGCGGGCAAGCCAGCCATTAAGATCGCTTGTGGAGCAAACAAGTGAAAGCCATTAAGTACTCACAATACGGACCGCCCGATGTTCTAGAGCTCGTCGAGCTTGAAAAGCCTGCTCCCAAATCCACTGAGTTACTTGTGAAAGTCCGGGCCGTGTCGATCAATTATGGCGATATGATCGCCCGCAACTTCAAAAATATTTCGTCCCGGGAATTTAACATGCCGTTCCTTTTCTGGTTCTTGGCACGGATCGCCTTCGGGCTGAACGCGCCACGGAACGGGGTGCTTGGCAGCGAATTTGCCGGCGAGGTTGAGGCTGTCGGGGGGAGTGTAAAGACCTTCAAGGCTGGCGACCCGGTTTTTGGTTATCGCGGCCAGAGCATGGGCGCAAACGCCGAGTATCTCTGCGTACCGGAAAACAGCATGGTCACCGCGAAACCCGCAAACATGACCTACGACGAAGCTGCCACCGTTCCTTATGGCGCATTGACAGCGCTCAATCTGCTCCGGAAAGTCAAAATCCAACCGGGGCAAAAGGTCCTGATTAACGGCGCCTCAGGCAGTATCGGCGCGGCTGCAGTGCAGCTTGCCAAACACTTTGGCGCAACCGTCACCGGCGTTTGCAGCACCCCGCGGCTGGCTTACGTTAAGTCACTGGGTGCGGACAAAGTGATTGACTACAAAAGAGAAGATTTCACCCGCAGCTGCGAAACCTACGACCTTATCTTCGATGTTCTGGGCCAGAGTTCTTTTGAAAAATGCGAAAGCTCGTTAAACGAAAACGGACACTATCTGCTTGCCAGCTTTAAGGGCAGGCAGCTTTTGCAAATGCTCTTGACCAGAAACAGCATCAAAAAAGTGATCTGCGCACTTTCAGGCGAAACATTGGACGATCTGCTTTTCATAAAACCCTGATCGAAAGCAGCGAGCTGAAAACAATCATTGACCGGCGCTTTCCACTGGACAAGACCGCTGATGCACACCGCTATTTGGAAGCCGGTGAAAAGAGAGGCTGTGTCATTATTACTATGGGATAGCCAGTCAACCGCACAGATTTGATGGGCAAGTCAAGCCCGTGCTACTTTCTGGGTAGTTGTGAATGCGCACTCCCGAGTTTGCATTAGCCGACTAGGGCTGCGGCGCCAGTACCGCAGCTGCGCCACGCTGTGGGCTCAAGTTCCAAATGCAACGGATTCACCGCGTGCGGAGCAATACAGCTGCGCCGCGAACATTACTTCGGCCGGTGATCAATGACTTGGCGCTTCGTGCGAACGGCGGTTCCAGTATTTGACCGCCCGCTGCGCTTGTTTGTCCTTGCTTTTGCCAACGGCATAAAGCCCTAAAAGTACCTCCGGAACATCCAATTGCAATAAAGATCTTTTCAATCCTCACACTGCGTTCTGTACCCTGGCAACCGCATCCAAAAACCATCCTCGCCCTAAATTTTGTTTACTGCAGCTCGCAGCTCGGCACATCCAAGACCAACCCGAGCCTGCACAGCCGCAACGTTCCCCGTCTTAAGCTGCCCGCGTTGCAACGCATGCCAACTCTTGGTGGTAGCATTGCCAGTCTTGAGCTGATTTTTGACGGAGCATCAGCTTGACCAGGCACTGCTTTGACGACTGAGGACGCACCACCATCAGAGGCGCCGGATGGCGATCCGGTTTGGACCTTCCGCGGCTACCAGATGCGCCCCGCGGAGTTCAACACCGCCATGGTGCACTACTATCGCGCCGAGATCCAGCGCTCCAACACCTGGCGCCTGCGGCTGGACAACACCACCAACTGGGCGGTGGTGGCGGCTGGCGCGGCGATCTCATTTGTGCTGGCCGACCCCAGCCATCACTACGGCCTGATCCTCCTGGACACTCTGCTCGTGACGCTGTTTGTTTGGATTGAGGCACGGCGCTACCGCTACTACGAGTTGTGGAGCCATCGCGTGCGCCTGATGGAGACAGATTTTTTTGCCGCCATGCTCGTGCCGCCGTTTGCGCCCAGCCCGGACTGGGCCGAGAGCCTGGCCGAAAGCCTGTTGCAGCCGGACTTTCCCATCAGCATGTGGGAGGCGTTCGGGCGCCGCTATCGCCGCAACTATTTGTGGATCTTCCTCGTTCTGCTGGCTGCCTGGATGCTCAAGTCATTTTTGCATCCGCTGCCGGCCGCCAGCTGGGCGGAGTTCATGCAGCGCTCCGCAATCGGCCCCATCCCCGGCTGGGTGATGCTGACAATTGGATTTTCCTACAACGCAGCGCTCCTCGCGCTGGGCCTGGTCACTGCGGGGCTCAGCCAGTCCACTGGTGAGGTGCTGCCCAAGTGGGGGGAATTTCCGCTACTCAGCTCGCTGTGGCGCTCGATGGAAGTGCCCGAAGGCGTTGCCCAGGCGCCACGCGCTGCAGCGCGCAGCGGCCGCAAACGCCAGCAGCTGCTGGCGCTGATAATTTCCAGCAAGCCGCGCGAAATTGCGGACCGGGTGCATGCGGACATGCGCCGCGGTGTCACGGCGTTGCACGGCATGGGTATGTACGCGCAGCAGGAGCGCGAAGTGCTGATGGTGGCTGTAACCACCACAGAGCTGGCGCACCTCAAAGCGCTGGTGCGCGCTGCCGACCCCAACGCCTTCATAATTGTGTCGCCCGCGCAGGAAATTCTCGGGCGTGGCTTTCAGGCACTTGAGTGATTGCGCACGCATAGCGCAGCCATTGCGCAGCCTGCCAATCTCCGTGCAACAAAAATGAATCGTGAAGCTCTGATTGCCGAGCTGCAGGCGCTGACCAGTGCGCAGCGTGCCTCGGCTGCGCCAGCGCACCTGGACCAGCACAGCCAAGACCAGTCTTCACATGCGGCGCACCAGCCGGATGCGGTGGTGTGGCCGGAGACAACCGCCGAAGTCAGCAGCATTGCAGCCCTTGCCAACCGGCAGCGCATTGGCATTACCGCATGGGGCGCTGGCAGCAGCTTGGAGGGCAATTCCATTCCAGTGCACGGCGGCATCGTTATGGACTTCACGCACATGAATCGCGTGCTCGCGCTGCACGCGGCGGATTTTCAGGTGGTTGTGCAGCCCGGCATCTTTTATAAAGATATGAACAAGGCGCTTGCCAAAAGCGGGTTGTTCTTTGCGCCGGATCCCGGCGCCAACGCCAGCATTGGCGGCATGGTTGCAAACAATGCGGCCGGCACGCGCACCGTAAAGTATGGTGCCACACGCGACAATGTGCTGGCGCTTGAAGTTGTGCTGGCAGACGGCCAGATACTGCGCACCGGCTGCCGCTCCACAAAACAGTCCGCGGGTTATGACCTCACGCGCCTCTTGGTGGGCTCAGAGGGCACGCTGGCGCTTGTAACCGAGGCCACGCTGCGCCTCGCTCCGCTGCCCGAACACTTTAGTGCGGTGGTGGCAGCCTTTCCAACCACCAACGAAGCCGCGCAAGCAGTGTTCGGAATTATGGGCTCCGGGCTTAACCCCGCTGCGCTGGAGTTGCTGGACACGGCCACAGTCACCGCAATCAACAATGCCGACGCGCTCGGGCTGCATCCATCACCAACTCTGTTTGTGGAATTTCATGCAGCCAGCGAGGCCACGCTGGCTGCGGAGTTGGGCATGGTGGAGGAAATTTGCCGCGAGCTGCAGTGCAGCAGCTTTCAATCCGGTGTGGGGCGCGCCGCCCGTGACCGGCTGTGGGCCGCGCGCCATGGGCTGGGCGAGCTATTCAAGCGCATCCATCCCGGCCAAGGCTATCTGATTACGGATGTGGCCGTGCCGATCTCGCAATATGCAGCGCTTGTGGCTGAGGGCACCGCAATCCTTGCGCAACTGGAAGGCGTGAGCGGCTACTTGTTTGGCCACGCCGGGGACGGCAACTTGCACTCGCACATTTGCTTTGCAGATGATGCTGCCGACCGCGCACAACTGGAGCGCATGGTCAACGACCGCCTGGTGGAGAAAGCACTTGCGCTAGGCGGTACGTGCACCGGCGAGCACGGCGTGGGCATTGGCAAACAAAAGTACATGCTGCGCGAACACGGCGCACCCACCCTGGACTTAATGCGCCGCATCAAAACACTCTTCGACTCCAACGATATTTTGAACCCGGGAAAAATACTGGGGGGTGATAGAGCAGCGTAAAGCGCAGCGCGCAGCTGCACTGTGGGCAGTTTAGCGCCGCAGCTTCACGCGCTGTGCGCGTCCACACAGTTGCAAAAATTTCCGGGCTCGTGCAACTAGCGGATCGGCCGTGCCCACTCACTTCCAGCGCCTCACCATAAAGTTACGACCGGTAAGATTTACCGCCACTTGCGCGTAGCAGCTGCTTTGCCAGGCTGTACAGAATTGTCACTCCATCGCGCGCGTCCCCAGCCGGGCGCCAAGATTGCGTAAATAATTGCGTGCCGTCAGCAGCGCAATGCAAAACTCTAGTCCCCAAATAATTACTGGAATCTAAGGTTTTTGGGGCGCAGCACCCGCGCGTCGAGCGCACCGGCCCTCCCTCCACCCCAACTGCGCATAAATCGCCATGCGCTTCAATCCTGATATACTGCCGTCGCCCCTTGTCGGTTTATAAAAATGCGCAACGCCAACCCGGCCGCTCTGGTTTTATCCGCATTTGGTGTCGCAGTTGCAATTGGCCTGGCGGTCATGATCATCAGCTTCACCGGATACATGGCAGCGGCGCGCTACCGTATCTTCCAGCCCACCGTTGTGGTCGCGCCCACCGCCACCCAAATTCTCGAACGCAGACTTCGCGTCGTGAACTTTACGCTGCACCCAAAGGTGAGCCCGGGGCCCGGCATCCGGCTGGCGGCCGCCCAAAAGGACCAGCTGTTGCGCATGGGCGGGCTGGTGCACACCGTGGCGGGCAGCGCTGCGCGCTTCGCCGTCTCCGATGAAGGCGAGCTGTATGTGGCCCCCGACAGCCTGGTAGGCGTCACCCAACTGCCGGCCAGCATCAAAGAAAAATTCACGCTGCTCACACTGCTAACGGGTGAGGTGTTCGTAGCCCTGTCCGAAGGCACGCTGCAGGTGCAAACGCCGCTCGCCTTGGTGGAAATCCGCGCCTCGGCAATGCGCGTCAGCTATGACGCCAAAACACTTAAAGAATTTAATGCCAGCCTGCAGCTGGGCGGGCTGGCGGAAGACGCCGTCGATCTCGCGGTCCTTACCGGAGAAAAGAGCGGGCACGACGCTGGCGCTGCGGCGGAGGGTGGCCACGCAGCGCCAGCAGCTGCCGGCCACGATGCGCCAGTTGAAGCCACACCGGAAGCAGCTGCTGCGGATGGGCTCACAGAACCCGCTGCGGCAGCGCCCGCCGAGCCCGCGCGCATGACCATCACACTGCTTGACAGCAAGGGAATTTTGCGCATCAAGCAGCAAGAGTACCTGCTGGAAGGCGGCCGAACCTACATCATCACAAAGGACGGGCTGCTTACGCCCGAGGGAACACCCGTCGAGCTCGATGCGCTGCCGATCTGGCTTGAAGTATTGCCATCATCCAGCGCAGCGGTGCGCGCACTGATGCCAACTGCAGTCCCGACGGCCACAATTGCGGCAACCGAACAACCCGCAGCTACACCGACAAGCGCAGCTGCAGCAACGGCTGCACCTACATCGATCGCGGCTGCATCCGCCACGGTGGTAGCCACCTCCGTTCCCAGCGCTACGCTGGCTGCCAGCGCCACAGTTGTGGTTAGCCCCACTGCGGCCGTGTCTGGCACTGCCACGTTGGCGGGGAGCACCACACCAACCGCTGCTCCCTCGCCCGCAGCCTCGCCCGCAGCGGGAACAACGCCCACGCCCAGCCCCACCGCCGGCGCAACCACAGATATCATGTCCACGCTGCGCGCCGACACCACGCGCTTCTCCACTTTAATCAACGCGCTGGAGAAAGCCGGGCTCGCGCCCACACTAAGCACGGGCACCTATACGCTGTTTGCACCCACCAACACCGCTTTCAGCGGCATGCCAAACGGCGCACTCGATTTTCTGCTGCTGGATACAACCGGCTTAGCCCGCTTGCTGAAGTACCACACACTTGGTGTAAGCCTGAGCACTTCCGGTATTACAGCATCCCAAAGCGTAACCTCGCTGGCGGGTGTGGCAGTTACGGCGCGCAAAGACGGCACCAAGGTTTACTATGGCGCCGCCAGCGTCACGCAGGCAGATATCGCCTGCACCAACGGTGTAATCCACGTAATCGACAGCGTGCTGTACCCGGTACCAGCCAGCTAAAACGCTCCGCTGCTTGCGGCGGCGCTATGGTGCCGTCACCACCACACTGCCCAGCTCCACACTGTTCTGCAGCCCGCCGCTGCCGTCCACGGCCAGGCGCTGCAGCGTATCCAGCCGGTACCAACCCACCTGCACGGCATAGCTGCCGGGTTGCATTGTGCGCGGCAGTTGCAGCGCCACGCGCTCGGTAATCTGCGCGCCCACCGGCCAGCTGCCGGTGGGCCGCAAGCCGCCTTGCGGCTGCCCGTCCACTTGGGCAACAAGGCTGCCGTCCGCGCCAAGGAGATGCGTGAACAGTGTGTAGTTCGCAGCCGGCGCCGCCAGCGCCTGCCAGCGGGTTGCCACTTGCAAGCTGCTGCCGGCGGGCAGCTGGTCGGCACTCAGGCCAAACGCATCCAGCCGCAGCTGGCCGGCAAAAGTGGCGGACCGGGCCCGGTTTGGCCGCGTATCGCCGCGCACAAATAAATCCAGCGTTGCATCCGTAAAGTCGCCATGCCACGCCAGAAATGCGCGCTGGCTCAAGCCCTGCTGAAAGCTGCGCTGCGGGTCATACGCTTGCGCGTCGCCAAAGCTCAGCAGCCACAGGCGCGTGTGCGCGTTGGCCGCCGTATCCAGCAGCGCAGTGCTGCGCGCATCCGTCCACGGAAAATCCCACGCCAGCTTGTAAAGCGGCAGCGCAACCGGGCCGTAATATTCATACAATGCGGATTGTGCGCTGTGGGCCAGCAGCAATCCATCTCCCGCCTGCGCCTGCGCGCGCACGGTATCCAGCAGCCGCCCATAGCCGCCTTTGGCAAACGCAGCGGTGAAGTGATAGTGATAGAGCCCAAGTAGATTAATGCACAGCACTGCAGCCAGCAACAGCGGCCGCAGCCCGCGCGGCGCCGCCTGCACGCCGGCAGCCAGCAGTACCCAGAACGCGGGCAGCGCCACAATCAAGAAGCGCACATTAAAGAACGGCATGACCGGCGCCAGCAGCCATGCACCCAGCAGCGGCAGCAGCACGCATAAAGCCAGCCAGCGTTGTGTGGTGTGCCGCACCTGCCACACGCCCCAAAGTGCAACGGCAAGCAACCCGTAAGCGGGCCACGCTTGGGCGGGCGGCAGGGTGGCGCCGGCCAGCAGTGCGCGCGGTGCATCCAGCCAGATGGCGCGGCTGCCCGCCCAATCCCACGCCTGCCAGCGCAGTCCGGCGCGCTCGCCTAAAAACGCGCGCTGTGCGAGCACCCACACCGCCAGCGCGGCACCGGGCAGTATGCCCAGCCACAGCCGGCTGCGCAGGCTGCGTCTTGCTGCCAGCAAAAACAAATGCGCCAGCCACACCAGCGCACAGTAGTAGTGTGTAAACAGCGCCAGCGTCACCGCCAGCAGCCAGGTCCACAGGCGCCCGGTTTGCCGCGGCCGGGCCTGAAGGCGCAGCAGTAGCAGCGTCGCCAGCGCGCACAACAATGCAGCCAGTGCATACATGCGCGCTTCCTGGCTGTAGTAAATGCCAAACGCAGAAACCGAAGCAATGGCTGCGGTTGTGACGCCAACCGGGCGCAGAAAAAGACTGCGGCCCAACTTGCAGCATGTGGCCACCAGCAGCGTTCCTGTGAGCACAGAGAGGTAGCGCACGGCCAGTGGCCGGTTGCCGGCCACTGCCATCCAGTAATGCAGCAGGGCGTGGTAAAGCGGCGGATGTGTCTCTACGCCCGGCCGCACAATTTGGGGCAGCGCCTGCGCGCTGAAGCGCACGCTAAAGGCCTCATCGCCCCACAAGTCCTGGCGCTGCATGCCCGCCACGCGCAGCGCAAATGCCAGCAGCACAAGCGCAGCGCACACAGCCAGCGTGCGTTGCTGCTGGCCGGGTGCAGCCATTGCAGCAGCCTCGCGCATCAACATTCAGGCAGCGAAAAAAGATTTAGGCGCAGGCAGCACAGCGCGGTTCACGGCATGTGCAGCACAATCTTGCCGATGTTGAGGTTGGCTGCCATGCGGGCGTGCGCCGCCGCTGCCTCCGTGATTGCAAACTCTGAGTCAATCACGGGCAGCAGCCTGCCATCCACCACCGCCGGCCAGAAGCGCTCCACAAATGCGCGCGTGATCGCCACCTTCTCAGCCAGCGTCCGGCTGCGCAGCACAGACCCGATCACGCGCAGGCGCTTGCCCATCAGCACGCGCAAGTCCAGCGCTGCCTGCGCACCGCTCAATGTGGAGATCAAAACCAAACGGCCGCGCACGCGCAGCAATTGCAGGTTGCGCTCAAAGTAGCCGGCGCCCACCGGATCCAAAATTACGTCCACTGCACCTGCGGTGCGCAAAAGTTCGGCTGCGAAATCCAGCGTGTGGTGGTCAAGCGCCTGCAGCGCACCCACGGCAAGGCAGTGCGCTGCTTTTTGCGCGCTGCCCACGGTGGCGTACACCGCATTGCCGCTGGCCTTGCAAAGCTGGATGGCAGCCGTGCCGACTCCGCTTGCACCGGCATGCACCAGCACGGTCTCAGCTGGCTGCAGTGCAGCCTCCACATACAGGTTTACAAATGCGGTCAGGGCAGCTTCCGGCAGCGCTGCTGCCTGTGCATAACTCCAACCGGGCGGCATGGGCAGCAGCATGTCCGCCGGCACACTAGCGAGGCTTGCGTAGCCGCCACCCGGCAGCAGCGCACACACATCCTGGCCGGCGCCCCAAGCAGTAACCCCGGCACCCACGCCAACAATGCGGCCGGCCATCTCCAGCCCCAGCACTTCTGATGCACCGGCCGGCGGCGGATAGTGGCCAGCGCGCTGCATCAAGTCCGCGCGGTTGAGCGCAGTGGCTTGCACGCGCACCAGCACTTCGCCCGGTGCGGGCTGCAGGTCGGGGCACTCGCCCCACTGCAGCGCTTGGTCCGGCAGGACGAGGATGGCGTGCATGCTGCCAGCCTTGGCGCTACGCGCTGCCCACCGTAATACCGGTGAGGCGCTCGAGCGCCTTGATCAGCGCATGGTTGCCTTCATGCCCCAGCCCCTGCAGCTGCAGCACGCGGTAAAACTGCGCAACCATGTGCGTGGCCGGCAGCGGCACGCCCAGCTCATCCGCAGCCTGCAGCACAAGGCGCACATCTTTTTGCTGCAAGTCGATGGAGAAACCCGGGCGCCAGTCGCGCTTTAGAATTTGTGGGCCGCGGTTGGAGAGCATCCAGCTGCCCGCTGCCCCGCCGGAAACGGCTGCCAGCGTCTTGTCCAGATCCAGCCCGCCGGCTGCCGCAAACAGCAGCGCCTCGCTCATCGCCAGCGCATTGCCCACCACCAGTATCTGGTTCACCAGCTTCACCATCTGGCCGCACCCCAAGGCACCCACATGCGTGATGGTCTTGCCCATCGCTGCAAACATCGGGCGCGCGCGCTCCACATCCGCTGC
The DNA here is from genome assembly GCA_003569365.1 of Anaerolineaceae bacterium. Classification (GTDB taxonomy): domain Bacteria; phylum Chloroflexota; class Anaerolineae; order Anaerolineales; family UBA11657; genus BD1. Next base: position 61,790 of record BGOS01000009.1, on the reverse strand, counting down.
CGCGCCGCCGACCATGATGCTAAGCGTGCCCTTGGCTGCGCCCTCGGAGCCGCCGCTCACGGGCGCATCGAGCAAGCTGGCACCATGCGCAGCCAGCTGCGCACCAATCGCACGCGTGGCCTGCGGGCTGATGGTGCTCATGTCCACAATCAGCGCACCGCGGCGCAGGCCGTGCACTGCGCCTTCCGTTCCCAACAGCACCGCCTCCACATCCGCTGTGTCACTCACACAAGTGATGATCACATCGCACTGCGCTGCAACCTGCGCCGGGCTGGTGGCCACGGTTGCGCCTGCAGCTTCCACGTCTGCCGTGCGCCCGGCAGTGCGGTTCCAAACCACCAGCGCAAAGCCGGCGCGCCGCAGGTTTAGCGCCATGCCGCGCCCCATGATTCCCATCCCAATAAAGCCAACCGTTTCGCTCATTGTTTCCTCAATATAAGCATGAACTCGCTCTTCATGCCGTCTGGATTTTTGTTTTTGCGCGCGCTAAACAACTGGCGCGCCTTGATGCGGTCCTCAAGCACCGCCTCGCACTCGAAGCCACGGTCGGAAAAATACTCCATGAAGACGCGCCAGATCTCCACCTCCAGCCCATCTACGCGCGGGTTGCCAATGAAGATGCATGCGCGCGCGCCACGCACCAGCTGCGCCATCGCATTGTCAAACACATTGAGCGTGTGGCAAAAGTAAGAATCCAGCATGCCCGAAAGTTTGGCACTGCTAAGGTGTGCGCGCACTGCGTTGAGCGTGTGCGTCTCCACAATACGCGATGCTTTGCGGTACGGGATCTCAAGCGCGGTGATGCGCTGAATATCGCGCTGCTTGTAGCCCAGCCAGTACAGGTCCAGCTTGAATGTGCGCACGTACTCCTGCGCTTGCAGGTACGGCGGCGAGCTGATCAACGCCTGAAACTCCATGCCAGGCCGGAACTCATAACTGCCGGAGTCGACACCGCCCTGATGCACAAGTGCGGGCACGCTGCCATTCAACTTCTCCACCAGCTCGTTTACGTCCTCCAGGATATTTTGCGCCTGCGTGCGCAGCTGGCGGTGCAGGCGCGTTTGCCAATCGCCTTGCAGCAGCCCGTCGATGTAAAGGCGCTTGCTCTTGGAGCGAAATAGTTTGGGCAGGCGGTGCTCGGCGTAGGAAAAGTGCTTGCTCACCTTGAGCAGCGCCGCCTCCAGCACCAGCGCGTAGGTGTCGTGCGGCAGCTGCTTTTGTGCGCCCCACAAGCGCTGCAGGCCGGCCAGAATTTCGGGCGCATACCAGTAGCCAATCGTGTCCCAGTGCGGATGGAACTCTGTGCCGCCGGAAAAAATGGCGTGCAGGCGCTCTTCCAACACTGCCGGAGAAAGCGCAAGCCGCCCCTGATAAATTTTCAGCGGAATAATATGGTCGAGCAGATAGTTGAGGTCCAGCAAGAATGCGCGCCGGCCGCACAGGCAGGCCTCCAACCCCACCGTGCCGCTGCCCGCAAATGGATCGACAACTGTATCGCCCGGCTGCGTGAATTGTTGCAGGCAATAGCGCACCGCGTGCGGAATAAATTTGGCGGGGTAGTAGTACAGCCCGTGCGTCAGATAAGCTGAAGCAGTGATCTCCGGCACAAGATCACGAAATGAAACCGGAACTACCGTAACATCAACGGGGCGGCTTGCAATCATGAACTAATCCAGCAGCAGGGTGATGCCCATCACGAGCGGAATCGCAAGCAGGGCCAGCAGCAGCAGGCCGCCGGCGGCAACCGCAATGAATGTGCCGACAGTCCAGCCGCGCAACGGGCGGACGGGCTCACCCGCCAGCAGCTGTGTGACCGCCGCAACAGCATGGCGCAGCAGCTCCGGCTCTTTCGCGGGCTCCAGCGCCACCCAGTCCGCACCGGGCACGGGCAGCGGCAGCAGCAGCGCACGGGGCCCGGCAGGAATGCGCGCGGCCAGTGTGGCCGGCAGCAGCAGCAAGCCGCTGTCGGGCAGCGCATCGCCGGGTGCCGGGGATTGCACCAGCACTTGCAGGCCGGGGTGCGCCGCCTGCAGCGCACTTTGCAGCGCCTGCGTAAATGCATCCCCAGCCGGCAGCAGCAACGTGGCGCGCTGCCCCGCCAGTGCAGTTAGTGCCAGCGCATCTTGCGCCGCGCGATCGGCAGCCAGTAGGCGCTGCTGCACCAGCCACAAGCTGGCGCTCAGCAAGCCATAGCCCACAGCCTGGGCGGTGCCCGGCAGCAAGTCCTGCGCATCCACAGCCAGCATCAGGTTGATGAGGCGCGCAACCACAAACACAGTGCTGGTTAGCACGCCCAGCACTGCCAGCAGCATAAAGAAATACAGGTAGCCACGCCGGAGGCTGCTGTGGCGCTCGGCCGCACTGGCATGCGCAGCGGCCTGCACGGCGCGCCAGGCCAGGGCCCACACCGGCAGGCCGGCCAGCAGCACTGCGCTCACCACAGCCAGCGGCTCGCGCTGGTCGCTTTCGTACGGCCAGCGAATGAGCACAGTCAGCAGGCCGCCCAAACCCACCAGCACTGCGCCCAGTCCCAGCGCTGCAGCCAGATACAGGTACAAGCGCCGCACTGCCAGCTGCCCGCCAAGCAGTTGCGCCTGCGCATCATCTGCGCGCAGCACGGCCGCATGGTAGGCCCAAATAAACCCAAACACTGTCACGGCTGCTGCCAGCGGCTGCCAGTCTCCGGCCGCGGGCAAGCCCAGCAGCACACGCAATGCGCCGCCCAACACCAGCGCCAGATTTGTAACGGTTGTGAACATGCCGGCAAACAGCAGCACATACAGGTACAGCTTGCGCACCACCGACTGCAGCTCTACAACCGCCCCGCCGGCAAACAGGCGCTGGGCAAAGCGCCACGCCAGCAGCCATGCGCCCATGCCTGTTAGCAGCGCCGCTACTTCCGTGCGCGGCAGCGCAGCAATCATCATGCCTGAAGGCTGCGGGCTGAGCTCAAACAGCAGCCAGCCCAGCAGGCTGGCTGCATTGCTGAGTACCACGGAAAGGGAAAAGAAAGCGAGCAGCAGGGCAGCGAGGCGCTGCACACCGCAGAAGAACACTTCATCAGCAAAGCGCGCTGCCAAATCCAGGCGTTGTGCATTGAAGTACCAGAGCATGCCGGCCAGCACCAGCAGCGCCACAACACTCTCGCCCGCGGTTGCATCCACAACGAAGCTGGCGCGGCTTGCGTTCGGCAGCTGCTGCAGGGCAGCCTCAATCAGCCAATACGCACTAAAAAGCCACGGAACGGCAAATGCAAGCAGCATCACATGCACATACACCGGGCGCGCCTCGTTGCGCTGCCCCAGCTCCGGATCGGACGCTTCACGCTGCGCCCAACGCCAGTGCATCCCAAAAATGGGCAGGCCGATCAACACCACAGAAAGCTGCAGAGATGTGGACTGGGGCAGCGCGCCGCCTGCGCCGGCCAACAATCCGCGCAGCAGCCCGATCACCGCCCAGGTAACAGCCTGCAGCGTGATTCCGCTGACCACGTGCAGATACCAGCGTCTAAACACGGGCGCTGAGTATTGGCGGCGGCAGGCGCATGTTTACTAAAAGCTGCGGACTAATCAGGATAGACGGTGCTATCGCAGCCCGCCGGGTCTTCCATGCAAAAGAGCCAGTAGCTGTCGGCGTGTATCAGCTGCCACTTCCCTTCGGCCAGGCGCAGCTCCATTTGAAAATTGTTCGTCTGCTCCTGGCTGCCGAACAAACCCTGCGACACCAGCAGCGTCTCGCGCACAGTGACAAAGGCAGACGCATCCAAACGCCGGGTGTCCGCGGCGCGCAGCATGACTGAGCCACCTGCACCCCCTGGAATGATCCACGAGTTAACGGCGATCAGGTGTGCGAACTCTGCCGCCGACGCGGGGTAATGGCGCAGTGCCGGCGAGAGCGCGGCATAAGCGCGCGGGTAGTCTGCGCGCTGCAGCGCCAACAGGTAATTAAGTGCAACATTTTCCGGCTTGTCCTCAGGTTGGTACTCTGGCGCCGGACGGCGCACGGCCAACACCAGCACAAGCGCCACCAACAGCAGCGCACCCAGTACAAAGCCCAGCAAGAAGCGGTCTGTTTTTTGCATCGGATTTACGCAGACGCAGAGCGAATGAGTTGCGCAGGCTGCGTGCAGCCTGCTGCGCAAATTATACGGCTAGGCGTGCGCAGTCATGCCCGCAAACGGATGCCTGCAGTTTGCGTTGCGCAATACAGGCGCACAATGCTGCGCCGCTGCCGGCCGTACGCTTAGTGGCGCGCGCAGGACGCGCTGGCCAGATCGGTGCAGCCGCGCGCAAACGAGGTTCCGGCCTCCAGCAGCGGCACCTGCCATACCAGCACGGTCTGCAGCGCCAGCAGCAAAATTAGTGCTAGCTGCAGGCGCTGCGCCATGCCGGCCTGCGGCCGCAGCCGGATTCGGTAAAGCCAGATGCCCCAAAACACTAAAAGGCCCAGCCCGCTGTATAGCGCCGGCTGAAAGTGGCGCGTCCACATTGTAAGATGCAGCCAAAAATACCAGTAAGAATACGCAACGATCGCCGCCATCACCACACCGGAATAAAGCGCAGCACTGCGCAGGTGCGGCCGCGCTGACAGCACCGTCCGCATTGCCAGCGGCGCGGCTATAACCGCACCCAGCGATAGGGCCAGCATCTTGAAGCGGTAACCCGCGGAGAGTGAAGACCACTCTAATTCCGGCGATATAAGCCGCGCTGCCAGCAGCTGAAAGAACGAGCCCGGCTGGTCCAGCCGCTGGCGCCCGGCCAAAATAAAGCCGCTGTACTCGCGCACCCAGCCGCTGAGCCCCGCAAACCCAAAGCGCAGAAAGATGAGCAGCGCCCACGCCGCAAGTGGCAGCAAGCAGGCGCTCGCCAGCAGCAGCAGGCGGCGCAGCTTGCTGCGCAAGTCTGGCTGAACCAGCGCACTATTGAGCACAATAAATCCCGCAGCCAGCGGCGCATAAATAAATTTGCAATGCCACACTGCCAGCCCCCACAGAAACGCCGCGCGCGCCGGGCGTTCGGGCATTACCACCAAGCCCCAGCCCAGCCACAGCGCCCCTGCAAGTTCACCCAGCGTCAGCAAAAAACCATGCCAGTACGGGAATCCCAGCAGCGGCATCACAGTCACAGACCAAAGAGCGCTGCTGAGCAGCAGCGCCGTGCGCGCTGCAAAGCCGGCACCGCGCAAAAAGCGCATCCCGAGCGCCAGCGCCAGCAGCCACACCGCCGCACCCGCCACCAGGCGCGCGCCAAACAAGTTGGCGCCCAGCAGCCAAGCCAGCCCGCTGGGCAGCGAGCCCACAATGCCGGTGGAGATGCCGCCGCTGATGGCCTGCCCGCCATAGTTTTGTGAATAGTTCAAACCGGTCACAAAGCTCAGGCCGGCGTTTGAGTTCCACATCTCATCCACAAAATATTTTTCGCGGTCCGCCATGGTGACCAGCATGTGCCAGCTGTTGATGGAGGCAAGCAGCGCGAGCGCCAGCCACAGTGCGCGCCGGTCAAAAATTGTTATGCGGGGCATGTTTGAAACAAGTGGGGGCGGGCAATGTAGAGTTTGCACCCCGGCCGATTGGCGGCGCAAGCGCCGCAGCGTGCAAGCCGCTTAGTCGTCGTTGACGATGGTGAGAAGTCCGGTGGTGGTGGAGACCGCCGGCGTTACCAGGGTGTCCGTGGGGTACACACCACTCAGCGTGATGATGACCGTCTCGTGCGGTTCATTGGTGGTGTCGCCGCAGACGCCAATGGTAAAGGTCTTGCTGGCGTTCTCAAGTGCCGCCCAATTGAGGGTACCGGTGGTATTTATGTAGTCCACACCAGCCTGGCAGGTGGTACCGCCCGTGGCCGTGCCTGCGCTGGTGGATGTGCTGTAGGTGATGGCCATAACAGAGGCGCTAAGTCCCGTCTTGGTAAGGGTAATGGTCACCGCCACGGAGTTCGTGGCGCCCGTGCTACCCTCTTGCGCGGTCACCCCGGCCATTGCAATCACGGGGATAGACGTACTGGTTGGCGTCGGCGTACTGGTAGACGTTGGGGTGGGGGTGTTGGTGGAAGTCAATGAGTTCCACGTAGCGGTCGGAGTAAACGTACTCGTGGGTGTGGTCGTAACCGTCGGTGTCGTGGTTGAAGTGGCAGTCGGCGACGATGTGGAGGTTGGCGGCGTGCCAGTAACCGTTGAAGTGGTGGTGGGCGAACTGGTGCGCGTCACGGTGCCCGTGACAGAGGGCGTTACAGTAACCGTGGTTGTGGCCGTGTTGGTTGCAAGGCGCGCTGGAATCTCAAGCGTGGCATCCGGCACCAGTGCCTCAAGCGCATCCATCGCCTCCGGATTGTTTGACACCCACTGTGCGTACTCCGCAGTTTCAATGCTGGCAGTAATCTGCGGCACCGGATTGGAGAGCAGCCGCAGGTACGGATTCTTTTTAACCGTGCCCGTGGCGCCCGGTGGAACCTGCGCTTTCACACCAGCCGACTCAAGTGCGCAATAACCGTCGAGACAGGTGCTGGTGGTGACAAAACGCGGGAATGCCACATGCGAGACACTCAACATGCCGCCCTGCACAGAAGCGGTGCCGGACTTGGTCTCAACATCCACAGTGCCCGCCGGATGCATCACCCAAATCCGTCCACTAGCCAACTGCAGGCGCGTGTAGGGCGACTTCAGATCCTGCCCCAGCGCTGCCAGCGTCAGCGTTGTGTTTTTGTCCATGCTGATGATGGTGCCCTCGGTTAGCTCAACCCGCGCGCGGCTATCCGGGCCGGTGCGAACTTGGCTGCCAACACCCAGGTCCTGGCCGTCTCCGGCCAAGCCAAAGCCACTGATGCTCTTGCGCATCTCCACGGTGCCTACCAAGTCATTCAGCGAAGCGTAGCGCGTGCTGACCACAGAGGTAAGCGCGGCCTCATCCCAGAACACCTGATTATTTGTCAGGCACAGCGATGGATAGGCGGAGGTGAACACGGTCACACTTGTGGATGCAGCAATGAACTCCACGCTTAGCTGGCCATACGTGTCAATATAATTCTTGTAACGCGACCAGACAATATTCGGACTGGAAGCATCCACCAGCCCGTCCGCAATGCCCACGCGCATGTTGATGGAACCAGCGCCAAGTGAAACATCCGGGTCAGTGCCGGTGCTGGACCAGGCACTGCCCCACGCAGTAAAACGAATGCGGCTGCCAGCAGTAATCCCCGTCACAGTTTGAGACAGGCCGCCCTGGAAGGAGCTGCCCCCGGAGACGTTAACAAGCTGTGCTTTGTAACCGGCGTAGACGCGCTCTGGCAGCATGCTGGCGTTCACACCGGAGTACCGAGGGACCTGATTGGTGCAGGTGCCGTTTTCCAGCCACCATGGTGTCCACCCCGTGGCAACCTGCTGGTCGATGCTGTCCTTATACTTTACGAAACTGCCCTCGTAGTCCGGATTCGTCAGCAAGTTGCGCGAACTGATTTGTGCGGGAGCCGGCGTACTGGTGTTCAGTCCTTTGCCCGGTGTCGGGGTCAACGTAACGGTGACCTCGGTCTTGGCGCCCGTCACACCCTCCGCCGGCACCAAGGTTGCCACTGGCGCAACTCCAACGGGACCTGCGATCGCTCCTGTGCCCGGAATCATGAGCACGTCGCCGATCTCCAGGCGGGTGCCGGTGATCCCGCTGGCACGCTGGATGCCCAGCACACTGGTGCCATAAGCTTGGGCCAGCCGAAAAAGCGTGTCACCACGCTTCACAACATAGCGAAACTGCTCGCCCGGCGCTGCCGCTGCAACCGCAGCGGTCTCCGGCACAATCAAGCGCTGCCCCACAACGATGACAGTGCCCGCCAAACCGTTGACTTGCTGCAGGGCTGCAACCGTCACGCCATAGCGCGCTGCAATCGTCGAAAGTGTGTCGCCACGCTGGACGGTGTAAATAACCTCAGATGCGGGTGCGGCCTGCACCACAACCGTCGCGCTGGGCAGTAAAGCACACATTACGGCCAGCACCAGCGCAGCTTGAATTAAATGGGAAAACCGCTTCATCAGAGAGACGATAAATATATCATAGAGTTCGGCATTTTTTGCAGCAAGGTCACTGCGGTCAAACGCCCACGGTGGGTTAGTTGTCGGCCATGGCATGCCAAAACTGAACCGACCAAAGCATAACCAACCAAAAACACAGGAGTGCGGGCGGCGCAGCTTGAATTAATGTGCCGAACATCATTGAAAATTGCGCGCAATTCTGCCGTAAAAATTTTGTAAAGACGGCGCACGGACGCTGTATTCCGCACAAATTGTGCGGTCTATAATTCTTAGCGCGCCGCGTGTCGGGCGCACTGCCCCGTGACCCAGAACAACCGCTCCATGGCGCGCTCTGCCGGCATTTTGATGGCAGCTTTTGTGGCGGCAAATCTCGCCGGCTTGCTGCGCCAGGTGCTCATCAACCGCGCCTTCGGTACCGGCGCCGCACTGGACGAATACTTTGCCGCGTTCCGCGTGCCAGACCTGCTGTTCAATTTGCTGGCTGGCGGCGCGCTGGGCTCTGCTTTTCTGCCGGTGTTCACTGCGCAGCTGCTAGGCAACTCACGGCCAGCTGCGTGGGCGCTGGCCAGTGCCCTGCTCAACTCGCTGTGCATTGTGCTCTTGCTGCTGGCGGGCCTGGCAGCATGGTTTGCGCCTGCCATCACGCGCACGCTGCTGGCGCCGGGCTGGGATGCGCAGCAAGTGGCGCGCACCGTACAGTTGATGCGCATCATGCTGCTCTCAACAGCGGTGTTTGGCGCAAGCAGCGTATTGATGAGCGTGCATCACGCGCACAATCACTTTCTAGCGCCGGCTCTGGCACCAGTCTTGTATAACGCCGGCATCGCGGCCGGCGCGGTGTGGCTGGCACCGCACTACGGAGTGAGCGGCCTGGCATACGGCGTGGTGCTCGGCGCACTGCTGCATTTGGCAGCGCAGCTGCCGCCACTTCGGCGCTATGCACCGCAGTACCGCGCGCATCTGGGGCTGGCCAACCCGCAGCTGCGGCGCGTGGCTGCCTTGATGGTGCCGCGCGTTTTGGGTTTGGCAGCGTGGCAAATTAATTTTTGGGTAAACACTGCGGTTGCTTCCACGCTGCCGGCGGGCAGCCTGGCTGCGCTTGTGATTGCCTTCCAGATTTTTACTTTTCCGCAGGCGGTGATTGCGCAGGCACTGGCCACAGCGCTGTTTCCGCGCTTCTCTGCGATGGCGGCGCGCGGCGAATATGCCGCACTGCGCGACACGCTGGCTGCCAGCCTGCGCGCAGTTCTATACCTGGCGTTGCCAGCCACCGCGGGCATGTGGCTGCTGGGCGGGCCGCTGCTGCGCCTGCTGTTTGAAAGCAGCGCGTTTGATGCCGCCGCCACACAGATGGTCTACTGGGCGTTGGCTTGGTATGCGCTGGGGCTGGCGGCGCATTGCGGGGTGGAGCTGGCAGCGCGCGCTTATTACGCCGTACAGGATACGCGCACGCCGCTGCTGGCCGGCGGCATGGCCGTGGCGCTCAATGTGGGCTTAAGCCCGCTGCTGGCTTTGTGGTTCACGCGCGCGCACTGGCTGCCACATGGCGGACCCGCACTGGCCAACACCATTGCCACTACGCTGGAGCTGGCGCTGCTACTGCTCTGGCTGCGCAGCGCGCTGCAGCCCGGGGCTGCCAATCGCGCTGCCTTGCGCCAGACGCTGCTGCGCTCCAGCACAGCAACGCTGCTGATGAGCGCAGCGCTGGCAGCCTGGCTGGCTGTTGCGCCGGCCTCAACACTGGTTACAAGCCTGGTTGGGCTGCTGCTGGGTGCCACGGTTTACTGGGTTGCCACGCTGGCGCTGGCCAGCCCGGAGGCGCGCCTGCTGCCACAGCTGCTGCTGCGCCGCCAGCCAGAATCAGAGTAGGCGCTGCAAGAAGCCGCTCCACAGAACCCACGCCACCAATATTCCCAGCAGCGTGCCCGCTGCCACTTGCAGCGGCGTGTGGCCCAGCAGCTCGCGCAGCTCTTCCTCTTTGGGCGGGTGTCCGGCAGCCAGTTCGCGCAGCAGGCGGTTGATCACCCGCGCCTGCTCACCAGCTGCGCGCCGGATGCCGGTGGCGTCATAGATCACAATCATTGCCAGCACAACTGCCACGGCAAACTCATTGGTGGCAAACCCGCTGTGCAGGCCAAAGCCCCACGCCAGGCCGGCAACCAGCGCGGAATGCGAGCTGGGCATGCCGCCGCTGCTGAACAAAATTTCGAAATGCCATTCGCCAGTGTGCCAATATTCGAGTGGCAGCTTCAGGGCTTGTGCCATCAGCCACGCCACAAGCGCCGCGAGCAAAGGCTGGTTTAGATGCATGGTTTAGTGTGCGGTGCCAACTATCTGCGGCGGCGTTTGGCGGCGCTCAGGCATCGTCCCCGTCTTCATCCGCGTCCGCCTCTTCGGCGCCATCCGGCTGCAGTTTGCGCACCTTCTTTTCTGCTGCCTGCAGCAGTGCCTGGCAGTGCTGCGCCAGCGCCTGTCCGCGTTCATACAGCTTGAGCGCCGCCTCCAGCGGCACCTCACCACCCTCCATCTGCACCACAATACTGTCCAGCTCCGCAGCTGCTTCTTCAAATGTAAGCTTGGAAACTGCTTTCATGTTTTTGTCAGCTAGCCACCCGTGGCTGTAATCTCCTGCACTTCGGCCGTAAAAGAACCCTGCGCCAGCCGGACCTGCACTTGTGCCGGCGGCGGCACTGCTTGCGCCTGCCGCACCACAACGCCCGCATGTGTCACTATAGCGTAACCGCGGGCCAGCGTGGGAGCGGGGCCCAGCGTTAGCAGCAGCTGCTGCATCCGGTCCAAGTGTGCGCGCTGCAGCTGCAGGCGGCTTTGCAGGCCGCGCTGCAGGCGCACTTGCAAACCCTGCAGGCGCGCAGCGGTTGCGCGCAGCTGCGCGCGCGGCGAGAGGGCCTGCAGCATGCGCAAGGCATCAAGCAAAGCTGCGTTGTGGTGCGTCAGGGCGCCGCGCATCAGGGAATTCAGGCGCGCGCTGCTGCGATCAAGCTGCTGGCGCACGTCATACTGGTTGGGCGTGGCCAGCTCGGCCGCCACGGATGGCGTGGCAGCGCGCACATCCGCTGCAAAATCTGCAAGAGTCACATCCGTCTCATGCCCGACGCCTGTCACCACCGGCGCAGCTGACGCCACAATCGCGCGCACAACGCGCTCATCGTTGAAGGCCCACAAATCCTCGATTGCACCGCCGCCACGCGCCAGCAGAATTACATCCGGCTGCTTGCGGTTTGCGGCCTGCAGCGCCGCCACAATTTCATCCGGTGCACTGTCGCCCTGCACCACGGCGGGCAGCAGTGACACCAGTGCCAGCGGCCAGCGCCGCGCCAGCACGCGGCGCATGTCGCTCACGGCCGCGCCGCGCGGCGAGGTGACAAGCGCAATATGGCGCGGCATAGCGGGCAGTGCGCGCTTGCGCCCTGCGTCAAACAAGCCCTCCGCCGCCAGCCGGCGCTTGAGCTCCTCTAGCTGGCGCAGGCGCTCGCCCAAGCCAGCCAACTGCACGCTGGTAGCGTACAACTGGTAGCGGCCCGTCTGCTCGTAAACACTGACCGATCCGAAAGCCACCACCTGATCACCGTTAATTGGCTGGCGCGCCAGCTGCTGCGCGTCCGCACGCCACACAACGCAACTGAGCGCAGCCTGCGCATCGCGCAAAGTAAAGTACAGGTGCCCGGCCGTGGAACGCGTGAGATTGGAGACTTCACCCTCGACAGAAAGATCCTGCATCTGCGAATTTGAATCAAACAGCTCGCGCACAAAGTGCGTGAGCGCAGCCACTGACCAGACCGGTTCAGCAGCAAAGAGCGGGAACTGCGCACTCATAATGAAAAATTAATGCGGGCAAAGGCAATGCTAAAGCATGCATGGGCCAAAGTCAAATAAAACGCCGCCGGTGTTATACTGGCGGCTACTGGGAGCAAAACGGCTCAGCGCACTTTTCCGGCCCGCTAAGTGTTGCCTGCGGGCAACTTTACGCTGGCACCCGGCGCGGGGCTGGCAGCCAGCCGGCGCAAGCGCCCGCACCACAGCCTGATCACCGGCCTTAGACTTCACCGCCTCAAGTAAAACTATGACTATCCAATTTGGCACCGACGGCTGGCGGGCGGTAATTTCCGACACCTTCACGTTCAACAACCTGCGCCTCGTGTCACAGGCGGTTGCGGACGCGGTCAACTCCTCTGACTGGCTGGCTGCGCAGCACCAAAGCCACGATGCGCGCAAAGTGCTGGTGGGCTTTGACACGCGCTTCCTGTCCGACCGCTACGCGGTGGAGGTGGCGCGGGTACTGGCGGCCAACGGGCTGCAAGTGCTGCTGACGCACACGGATGTGCCCACGCCGGTGTTGTCGCATGCGGTGCTGCAACAACGCGCCGCAGCCGGCGTGATGGTGACTGCGTCGCACAACGCACCGCGCTACAACGGCATCAAACTTAAGGCTGCGTACGGTGGCAGTGCACTGCCGGACCAGTGCCGCGCGGTGGAGGTGTGCCTGAACGACAACGAGAACCGCGCGCGCGGACCGAACTTGATGGACTATGACCAGGCAGTTGCGGCGGGGCGCATCGTGCGCTTCAATCCGATGCAGCCGTACGCGGACGCGTTGCGCAGCCTGCTGGACTTTGACCAGATTGCAGCGCACCCCGGGCGCTTGCACGTGGTTGCCGATGCGATGTACGGATCAGGGCGCGGCTACATTAAAGCCTTGCTCGGCGGCAGCGGCGTGGAGGTGCTGGAGATTCGCGGCGAGATGAACCCCGGTTTTGGCGGCGTGCATCCGGAGCCAATCCTTAAGTATCTGGGGCCCACGGCGAGCGCAATTGCCAGCGGGCATGGGGATGTGGGGCTGATAACCGACGGCGACGCCGACCGCATCGGCGCGATGGACGGCCGCGGCCAGTTTGTGGATCCGCACAAAATTATGGCGCTGTGCCTGCGTTACCTGGTGGAACGCAAGCAGCGCAATGGCGCGGTTGTAAAGACGGTCTCAACCACGCGCATGCTCAATCGCCAGGCGCTGCAATACAAGCTGGCATTGCACGAGACGCCGGTTGGGTTCAATCACATTGCAGATCGCATGCTGTCTGAGAAAGTGCTGATCGGCGGCGAAGAGTCGGGCGGCATCAGCATCCATGGCCACATTCCAGAAGGTGACGGCATCATGATGGGCTTGCTGCTGCTGGAGCTGATGGCAGCATACGGCGCGCCCCTGCACGAGCTGGTGGAGCAGCTGCTGGTGGATTTTGGGCCGGCGCTTTATGAGCGCGCGGACCTGCGCCTGGCGCGGCCGGTGAGCCGCGCTGCGCTCACCCGCGAGTTATGCGAACAAGCGCCGCAGCAAATTGGTGCGCTGCGCATGCGCGAAGTGCAATCGCTGGATGGCGTGAAGTACCTGATGGAGGATGACTCGTGGCTGCTAATCCGCGCCTCCGGCACCGAGCCGGTGCTGCGCGTATATGCCGAAGCCCGCACAGAGCAGGACCTCGCGGCCCTGCTGGATTATGGCAAACTGGTGGCGCAGCGCGCCTGACGGCGAACCGCAGCCGGCCCAACGGCAATTGCCGCCGGGCCGGCTGCAGCTGTGCTAGTTTGCGAAGCGCCGAATGGAGCGCGTGACCACAATCACGCCCAGCAAACCGGCCACGGACATCAAAAGCGTTGGCAGGCCGATGTCATCGGCAAAGCCGGTGTCCGGCAGGGTCTTGCTATTAGCGGGCGCAGCCGTAGGCGCCACCACCGCAGCGGATACCGCTGCCATTGTGGCTGTCGGAGCTACTACTGCCGTGGGTGCCACAGTCGGCACTGCGGCCACGTTCTGCACTGGCACGGGCGTGGCAACCACTGCCGCCACCGCCATTCCGTCCGCAGTTGCCTGCGCGTCCACGGCCACCTGCGTGTTCTGCAGGTTGATCTCGGCAGTGCGTGCGGCAGAGGCTGCCATCTGCGCCGGCCGGATGCGGAACATATATATGCCCAGCGCCACCAGCCCGGCCACAAAAATGCCGCCCAACGCAATGGACGCAATCATAAACGTGCGATTGTTGGTTTCTTCAGGATCTTCCATGATAAATATACTCCCCTTAGTTGGTGGTTAGCTGTTGCCTAAGATATTAAATTGGACGGGCCGATTAATAGGTAACATTAGCAGTGTCTCCATTATGAGACCACCGCCGGGGAAGCGCGTAAATATTACCATAAAAATCAGCTCCCATCTAGTGTTATTCGGTCAACAATGGTCCGCCATCAATTTTCAACAGATTTTTTGCCGCCAACCGGGCGGCCATGTTGGGGATACTGCAATTAGCATGCCAGCAGCAGCTTTGGCCTGAAAACCCATGCCCACCCTGCAACAAGCTTACGGCGAGCACGACCTGAGCATGCTGCGCGCAGTTGCGGAAGCACTGGCCGTTGAACTGCGCGGCTCCACCGCGCGTCAGGCCGCCAACGCGCTTGCGAGCCAAATGCTAGCCGCTGGTTTTGCGCTGCAGGTGGCTGCTGCGCTGACCAAAGAAGCGCAGACTGCATTGCAAAGCCTGCTGGCGGGCCCGGCTCTTGGGCTGCCGGCAGCCGCGTTTTCCCGCCGCTTTGGCGCGCTGCGGCCCTTGGGCGCGGGTGCGCGCGAGCGCGAGCGGCCGCACCTTGTGCCAGCCAATGCCAGCGAGGCATTGTGGTATGCCGGCTTGATGGGAAAAATGCAGCAGACGCATGCGGGCCGCCTGCAGGATTTCTTTTTTGTGCCGGAGGAGCTGCGTGCGCTGTTGCCTGCGAGTGCTGCAGCCAAACCTGAGGTACTGCCCACCGAGCCCGGCGTGGATGTGCGCACCGCAGACTCCGCTTTGGTGGATGACGCCGTGACCGTGCTGGCGTATGCGCGCAGCTTTGGCGCCAGCAATCTGGCGCGCGGCGGTCTTGCCACCGCAGATGCCCGGCGCCTGCGCAGCTTTTTACGCAAGCCGCAAGCCTTGCCGCTCGTGCTCGAATTGCTGCGCTCGCTGCAGCTGCCGGGCGACGATCCGGCCCACAGCCAGGCGCTGCGCAGCTTTTTGCTGGCATCGCGCGCAGCGCAGCTGTGCCAGCTGGCGCAGGCATGGCTAAGTTGCCAGGAGTGGAATGACCTGTTGCAGGTGCCCAGCCTGCACTTTGACTCCGCAGCGCCGCCACAAACCGCTGCCGTGCAAACGCGCCAGCTGCTGCTTGCCCTGCTGCCCGTGGCGGCGAACACCTGGCACAGCCTGAATGACTTCGTGACGCTTGTGCGCAGCACAGCGCCGGATTTTCAGCGCGCCCCCGGCGATTACGACGCGTGGTATGTGCGCGATGCGCAAACCGGCGCAGCCTTGCGCGGCGCGGCGCACTGGGAGCAAATTGATGGTGCGCTGGTGCGCTTTTTGGTTTGCGGCCCGCTGCACTGGCTGGGCCTGGCGGATTTGGCGGGCGCTGAAGCCAATGCACCGGCAAGTGAGTTTCGGCTCACGCCGCATTTCTTTTCATTACTAAGTAACGCGGAGTTTTTGGTGCCGGAAAACTCGCAGCAGCTTGTGCTGCATGCGGCTGGCAGCATCACAGTTCCGGTAAATGCACCGCAGGCGGACCGCTACCAAGCTGCGCGCCTGGCGGATTGGCAGCTGCCCCTGCAGCCCGAAAGTTATTCCTACCAGATTACAACTGCCAGCTTGCGGCGCGCGCAACTGCAGGGCATTGACGTCAGGCAGGCACTGGCATTCCTGCAGCGCGCCAGTGGAGCTCCGCTGCCGCCGGCCGTCCAGCGCGCGCTGCAGCGCTTTGCGCAGCACAGCAGCGAGGCGCGCCTGCAGCCCACAGTTGTGCTGCGCGTGAGCAGTGAGGCACTGCTGCAACAGCTGCAGCAACACCCGCACGTGGGCAGCTTTTTAGGCGAGCGTTTGGGGCCGCTAACGGTGATGGTGCCCGAACGCAGCTGGGAAAAGTTGCGCGCCGCATTACTGGAATACGGCTTGCTGCTGGACTGCGAGCTGGTGGAGACAGATGCTGCCCCGGATGATTAGGCGCCGGCACAAGCCCCGCTTGACGCCGCCCATTTTTCAAATAGAATCTACAGTGTGCCTTTGATAATAATGGCGCCCGCCAAAACTAAGCAGATCGAGAGCCATGCGGCTCTCTTTTTTTGCGCCACAGCCCGATGAGCCGGCTGCGCTTTCCCGGCCTGATTGATGCGCATGTGCACCTGCGCGACCCCGGCGCCACACACAAGGAAGATTGGAGCAGCGGCACCGCCGCAGCGCTGGCCGGCGGGTTCACCTGCGTGCTGGCAATGCCCAACACGCAACCGCCGCTGACGGACAACACCAGCCTGCAAACCACGCTATCCGCCGCGGCATCCAATGCGCGCTGCGACTACGGCGTGTACGCCGGCGGAACAGAACTGAACGCGGCTGCGGTCGCAGCGCTTGCGCCGCACACCGCCGGCCTCAAGCTCTACCTCAACGAAACTTACGGCCCGCTGCGCATTGAAGACTTGGGCGCGCTGCAGGCGCACATGCACGCGTGGCCTGCCACGCGCCCGCTGCTGTGCCACGCCGAAGGCCACCACGTGCCCGCCGCCATTTTGCTGGCTATGCTTGCGCAGCGCAGCGTGCACATCTGCCACGTCAGTCGGGCGGCGGAGATCGCCGTGATCCGGGCGGCCAAAGCGCGCGGGCTGCCTGTCACCTGCGAGGTAACCCCGCACCATTTACTTCTGACGCCAGCGGATGCCGCAGCGCTCAGCGCTGGCCGTGCCGAAGTGCGCCCGGCGCTCAACAACGCAGCCGACCAGGCTGCCTTGTGGCAGGCCATGCAAGACGGCGTTGTGGATTGCATTGCCACCGATCACGCGCCGCACCTGCCAGCCGAAAAAGACGGGCCGCAGCCCCCGCCCGGCTTTCCAGGACTCGAAACTGCGCTGGCGCTCTTGCTCAGCGCACCCGCGCCCCGGCGCCTCTCGCACGCGCAATTGGTTGCGCTGCTGCACACCAACCCGGCGCGCATCTTTGGCCTGCAACCGCAGCCCGACACCTGGGTTGAAGTGGACCCGCAGCAAAGATGGGAAGTCCGCGGCGCCGATTTTCATTCGCGCGCAAAGTGGTCGCCGTTTGAAGGCTGGCAGCTCACCGGCCGGGTGCAGCGTGTTTGCGTGCGCGGGCAGCTGGCGTTCGCAGACGGGCAGGTGCTGGCAGCCCCCGGCAGCGGCAAGCTGGCTGCGCTGCCGCCCGTATAATTTTTGGGGGCAAGCAGGAGATCAACATGGCAAACAACAGCAACATCAGCCGCCATCTGCCCTTTGGCGAAAAGCGCGACAGCCGCTTCTACGGCCAGCACATCCTGACGGTCGCACAATTTGACAAAACCGATCTGGCAACTATTTTTGAGGTGGCGCAAGAGATGCGCGCCATGGTGCAGCGCGTTGGCTCGTTTGACTTGCTCAAGGGCAAAGTGCTCACCAATCTTTTCTATGAGCCGTCCACGCGCACCTCGTCGTCATTTGCGGCCGCAATGCAGCGCCTCGGCGGCTCGGTCATTCAAATCAACAATGTGCAGTTCTCCTCCGTATCCAAAGGCGAATCGCTGCCCGACACCATCCGCACGCTTGAGGCATATTCGGATGCAATTGTGCTGCGCCATCCCGAGCGCGGCTCAGCCGACACAGCAGCCCGCTATGCGCGCAAGCCCATCATCAACGCCGGCGACGGGCCGGGCGAGCATCCCACGCAGGCTCTGCTGGATACTTTCACCATTCGCGAGGAGCTGGGGCAGCTGGACGGCCTCACTGTGACGCTGGTGGGCGACTTGAAACACGGGCGCACGGTGCACTCACTGGTGCAACTGCTGGCGCTGCACAATGTGCGCCTGAATTATGTGTCCCCGGAAAGCCTGCGGCTGCCCGCCGCCTTGCAGGCACAACTGGCAGCTGCCGGCGTGGAGCAGCGCCAGCAGCCGGATCTGGCCGCTGTGCTGCCCGAAACCGACGTGCTGTATGTGACGCGCGTGCAGAAGGAGCGCTTCACAGATATGGCGGAGTACGAGCGCATTCAAGGCAGCTACGTAATCAACGCTGCGCTGCTGCGCAGTGCGCGCGAACGCATGATTGTGATGCACCCGCTGCCGCGTGTCGGCGAGATTGACATGGAAGTCGACAACGATCCGCGCGCCGCATATTTTCGCCAGATGGAGTACGGCATGTTTGTGCGCATGGCGCTGCTGGCTCTGGTGCTGGGCAAAGCGTGACAACTGCGGCGCCATTTTTTGCGGCGCTGGCACAGCGCGCGCGCGCGTGCAACTCGCTGCTGTGCGTGGGGCTGGATCCGCACCCGGACCAGCTGCCCGAACCAAGCGCGGCGGCTGCGCGCGATTATTGCCTGCGCCTGATTGCAGCCTGCGCGCCACACGCGTGCGCATTTAAACCCAACAGCGCCTTCTTTGAAGTGCATGGCGCAGCAGGCATGCAAGCCCTTGCGGAGGTGATTGCTGCCGTGCCTGCCGGCATTCCGGTGGTGCTGGACGCCAAGCGCGGCGACATTGCCAGCACAGCTGCGGCCTACGCACGCGCCGCGTTTGACACGCTGGGTGCGCACGCCATCACCGCCAGCCCCTACCTGGGCGCTGACTCGATTGCGCCGTTCACAGCGCGCGCCGACCGCGGCGTGTTTGTGCTTTGCAAAACGTCCAACCCCGGCGCGGGCGACCTGCAGCTGCTGCCCGTTGACGGCGAGCCGCTCTTCATGCAAGTTGCGCGGCGCGCACCCGCGTGGTCACAATCCGACAACATCGGGTTGGTGATGGGCGCCACCGACGTTGGAGCATTGGCGCAGGTGCGCGCCGCTGCGCCCCAGCTTTGGTTTTTGGTGCCCGGCGTTGGTGCCCAAGGCGGCCAGCTGGCTGCTGCGCTCCACGCCGGCTTGCGCGCCGACGGGCTCGGCGTGCTGCTCACGGTATCGCGCAGCATCGCCGAAGCCAAAGACCCGGCTGTCGAAGCCGCGCGCCTGCAAAACGAAATCAACGCGCTGCGCAAAACCAACGCCGGGCGCGCAGCGCCAGCAGCAGCCGGCGTGCAAGCGTTGGCCGCAGCGCTCCACACCTCGGGTTGTGTAAAGTTCGGCGAGTTCACACTAAAGTCCGGCCAGCAATCGCCCATCTACATTGACCTGCGCCGCCTCGCGTCATTCCCCGCAGCGCTGCACACCGTGGCACTCGCACTTTTGCCGCTCTTGCGTACGCTGTCCTTCGACCGCATTGCCGCCATCCCATATGCCGCGCTGCCCATCGGCACCGCCGTCGCCCTCGCCGGCAACTTTTCGCTCATCTATCCGCGCCGCGAGGCCAAAGCCTACGGCACGCGCGCAAACATCGAAGGCGAATGGCATCCCGGCGAAACCGCCGTCGTGCTGGATGACTTGATCACTTCGGGCTTGAGCAAACTGGAAACAATTGCGCAGCTGCAAAGCGCGGGATTGGTTGTAAAAGACATTGTGGTGTTGATCGATCGCAGCAATGATTCCGCAGCGGCACTTGCCGGCACTGGCTGCCGCTTGCAGGCAGCTGCCACAATCCGGCAGCTGCTGGACGAATGGCTGCGCGCCGGCGCGGTGGACAGCAGCCAGCACGCCAATGTGCTGCGCTACATCGCGGCAGCGCCCGCCGGGTGACCAGCTTCTATCCGGCGCTGCGCCCGCTGCTCTTCCAGCTGGATGCGGAGACGGCGCACGCAATCACGCTGCAAGCATTGCGCGCTGTACAGCACTCGCCGGCGCTGCTGCGCATACTGACGCGCATGTTTGCGTTTGAAGATGCGCGCCTGCGCACCGAGGTATGCGGGCTGCGCTTTCGCAATCCGATAGGCATCGCTGCCGGCTACGACAAGAATGCGGCATGCGTGCCGGGGCTGTCTGCGCTGGGCGCCGGGCATGTGGAGGTTGGCACGCTGACGCCGCTTGCGCAACGCGGCAATGCGCGTCCGCGCGTGTTTCGGCTGGCGCAAGATGCCGCGCTCATCAACCGCCTGGGGTTTCCCAACGCTGGCATAGTTGCGGCACTGCCACGCCTGGCTGCACTGCGCGCTCGCGGCCACGCTGCGCCGTTGGGCATCAACATCGGCAAGGGGCGCGACACACCGCTGGAGCTTGCACTCGAAGATTACAGCACCCTGCTGCAACAAGTGCATCCGTTTGCAGATTACATTGCCATCAACATCAGCTCGCCCAACACGCCCGGCTTGCGCACTTTGCAGAGCAGTGCTGCGCTGGCGCCATTGCTGGGCGCACTGCAGCAGCTGCGCCGGCAGCACTGCCCGCGCCTGCCACTGTTCGTAAAGATCGCACCCGATCTCAGCCCGGCACAACTGGACGAACTGCTGGACGCTGCCCTGGCTAATGACATTGCCGGAGTGATTGCCACAAACACCACCACAGCGCGCCCGAACTTGCGCAGCCCGGCCGCAGGCGCGGAAGGCGGCCTCAGCGGCGTGCCGCTCCAGCCAGCATCGACCGCCGCCATTCGCCACATTCGCAAATATTCCGGAAACCAGCTCGCTATTATTGGCGCCGGCGGCATTGATTGCGCCGCAGCGGCGCTGGAAAAATTGAGTGCGGGAGCCAATCTACTGCAGGTATACACTGGTCTCGTGTACCAAGGTCCGGGCTTGTTGCAAGCCATCAACCGCGGCCTGGTGCAAATGCTCGCGCAGCGCGGGGCGCGCTCGCTGGCAGAGCTGGCGGCAGGGTAAGTGAGTGCGCGGGCATCGAGCGTGAGTCGGGCTGCGGACTGGGAGATCTCACAGTCCCGCGATACAAATGATTCCGTGTGCCTAATTGCAAACTGTGCCAACAGAAAGTACTTTGATGATCAGTGGCTATCGGGGTAACTTTGGCGGCACATTCACTGGCTCCACACGATTTAGCGTTATGATAATAAGAGGAAAGCCACGGCCGTGCAGTCTCTGCGTTTGCCAGAAGTCGTCGCCGGGCGCAATACCAAAGCATCGCACCCGGACAGACTTATTACATTAAGAACTGCGTACAACTGGGCAAAAAACACCTACCGCAACAGCCAAAGACCACACTACAAAATGGAACTAAGTTCACAAGCCAAAAAGTAAAATGTCCAATAAAACAGAAACGAAGGTGGACACCGGTGCAGAAATGTACGGCTGGGCTCAGGACCTCTTCCCGATCCACCGCAGCATCACAGGCGCTGGCGTGCGCGAAACACTCGCATACTTGGCCAACCTTCTGCCGGGATTGGTGGTCCACGCAGTGCCGTCGGGCACGCAAGCATTCGACTGGACTGTCCCCGATGAATGGACCATCCGGGATGCATACATTGCGGACGACGCAGGACACAAAGTTATTGATTACAACAAACACAATCTGCATGTGGTCGGCTATTCTGAACCAGTCGATACCTGGCTCAGCCTCGCCGAACTAGATGAGCATTTGTATTCCCTGCCGGAACAGCCTGATGCAATTCCGTACATTACAAGTTACTACAACCGGCTCTGGGGATTTTGTCTGCCCCATCACCAACGAAAGGCGCTTCCGAGCGGCAGATACCATGTGGTCATTGATAGCGATCTCAAGCCAGGTGTCCTCAACTACGCAGACCTAATACTTCCCGGGAAGGAAGATTCGGAAATATTACTTTCCACCTACATCTGCCATCCATCAATGGCCAACAATGAGCTCTCCGGGCCTGTGGTGACTGCGGCGCTCGCGCAGTGGTTGCAGAGCCTCCAGAACCGGCGCTTCACATACCGTATCGTCTTTGTCCCCGAGACTGTTGGCGCAATTGTTTATTTAAGTAAAAATAGCGGGCATATGATGCAGAAGACAGTTGCTGGCTTTGAGATCTCTTGCGTGGGTGACGACCGCGCATATTCTTTTTTGCCATCACGCAAAGGCGGCACACTTGCGGACAGAGTTGCGGAACAGACACTAAAACAGCACGGAATAGATTATGCCCGCTACAGTTTTCTGGACCGCGGAGCGGATGAGCGCCAATATTGCAGCGCCCTGATTGATCTACCGGTGGTTTTAGTTATGCGCACCAAATTTGGGTCTTATCTGAATACCACACCTCGCTCGACGACCTTTCGGTTATCAGCCCGGCGGGGCTTGAGGGTGCATTTAACATTTTGCAAAGCTGCCTGCAGGCTCTTGAAGCGAACTATGTTTATAAGGCCACGATGCCATGCGAGCCGCAACTTGGCAGGCGCGGCATAAAACCGACGTTGAGCACCAAGAACGTGGTGGTGCCGCGGACATTGATGAACGTTTTGGCTTACGCGGATGGCCAGACTGACTTGCTCGCCATTTCAGAGATTATTGGCGTGGATATGATGGAGTGTGCAGCGGCTGCAGTTAGATTAGAGCAAGAGGGTTTGTTGGAAAAGGTAGCACTATAAACTTTTGTCGCTTTCGTGATTACGGACGAGTGCCTCAGATTTTGAGGCAGAACGCGGTCCAACTCGAGAAAGCTGCGCCCACGGTCGCGCACAACAGTTAGATTTATGATTGGTCAACGCACCGCC
Organism: Anaerolineaceae bacterium; assembly: GCA_003569365.1. Lineage (GTDB taxonomy): Bacteria > Chloroflexota > Anaerolineae > Anaerolineales > UBA11657 > BD1. Next base: position 39,226 of record BGOS01000009.1, on the reverse strand, counting down.
TTCTAAGCTGGTTTCCCGCGCACAAACTCACCCCATCAGTAACATTGCGGCTCGTTCACAGTCGTCTACCAAGCCCGATATCTCCTTGCTGGTTCGCTCACCAATAGTTTGAGGTTCGATCCTCCCCTCCGCCCCTACCAATAGCGCAGCGCATCTTCGAAGAGCGCTTGCAAATGGGCAGCAGTTGCCGGGCGCGGCGAGAGTTTTGTAACGCGATGCTGTGGCAACGTTCCTTCCACCAGAGCTGGAATGTCCTCCTTAGTAAAGCCAATCGCGCCAAGGCCATTGGGTACGCCGGTTTGCTGCATCAGTGAAATAACTGCGCTGGCCAGCGCTTGGCCAGCATCTGCTTCCGCCACATTGGAAATATCAACCCCCATCAGCTGCGCACCCAGCAGGTGGCGCTGCGGATTGGCCGGCGCGGTAAAACGAAACACCGCCGGCGCATTCAGGATTACCGACATGCCATGTGGAACGATGGGGTGATCAGCGGGGTAGCCCGCCGGGTTATAGGCGCGCACCATGCCGGACACCGGGTAGGACATGCCATGCGGCAGGTGCACACCGGCATTTCCAAAACCAATTCCGGCATAGGCTGCCGCCAGCAGCATCTGGCTGCGCGCTTCCACATCGTCTGGATCTTGAATCGCACGCACGATGTTGGCGGCAACCATTTGAATAGCCTTGCTGCACCAAATGTCACTGATGGGATTTGCGCCTTGGTAAGCCGGCCGCAGCTCCGGTGCGGCTGGTGCCACACGCTCGTGATAAGGCAGCGCTGTGAGCGACTCAAGAGCATGAGACAAAACATCCAGCCCCGAGCTGGCAGCCACCAGCTTGGGCATTGTGCGCGTGTTATCCGGATCCAGAATTCCAAGGTTCGGGCGCAGCGCACGGTGCGCAATGCCCGTCTTGGCATGCATCTCTGTGTAATCGAAGATTGCGACGCCGGTGGTCTCGCTGCCAGTGCCGGCAGTGGTGGGCACGGCTATCAGCGGCTTAAGCGGCCCGGGCACGGGCTCGCCCCTGCCAATCGGCGGGTTCACGTATGCCAGCAGATCGGCGGGATAGGTTGCGTACAAGTTGGCTGCCTTGGCAGTGTCGATCACCGACCCGCCACCCACCGCCAAGTAGCCGTCAAATTTGCCACTGCGGGCAAACTCAATCGCCTGCATAAAAGAGCCACTGGTTGGCTCCACCCGCACCTGATCAAACAATACGGCATCAATGCCCGCCGCCTTCAACGCAGCCATGGCTGTTGCAACGGCAGCGCTCTGCGCCTGCTGCGCATCCGTCAGCAGCATCACACGCCGCGCGCCCAGCCGGCGCATGTCGTGGCCCACTTCGCGCGTCACACCCGGGCCATACTTAATGCTTGACGTATCGATTGTAAATGCAGTTTCTAGAGCCATCGATCGGCCTCCTTCACGCTGGGAAAATGCGGGCGCAGCTGGCGCCTACAAATTTGCTGCGCAGAATTTTACACAGCGCTGCCTGGCTGGCCGAGCTTGCGGTGCTGCGCAGTGCAGAACCCAAGCTGGGGATTCACAGTGGCTTACAGTCCGCCTGTGGCGCACTAGCCCGCCACGATCCACGCCACCTCAAGTGAAAACGGGCCTTCCTGTTTGTCCGCGATCAAAAAGCCATACTCGCCAATTGCAGCCGGGTTCAGTGGCGTACTGTTGGGGCGTGGCACGCCAAAATAAGTGGGCACAAATTCTGCAAACGGCAGCGCAAACTCCTGCCACCCGCCCGCGCGGGTTTCGAAGCGCAGCCAGTACACGGCATCGCGTGTGCGCAGCTGGCACACGTAAATCTTGCCATCGCCACGCACGCGCGCAACCAACTTTTCAAAGCTGGTCAGATCAGCCGGCACCACCCGGCCGCGCACCGATGCAAAGCCGCCATTGTTTTCCAATGACAGGCGCCCGGCAAAAACGGCAAAAGATTCGCCTTGGGTAATGCGGCTTGAAGATACGCCGCCCATCACCGGATCGTCGATATTCTGCCAGTTGCGCACCGTGTTCGGGTCGCGAAAGTCAAAAAGCATGCGCGTCTCGGGCGCAGGTTCTGTCGGTTGCGCCGTCGCTGGCGCGGGCTCGGGCGTGGCATTTGGCATGGCCGTTTCAGTCTCCAAATCTTTAGGGGCGGCGGTTGGTGCTGCACTTGATGCCACGGCAACAGCGGGCAAAGTTGCACGCGCAGCCAGCTTGATTTGTACCGGGCTGGAAGCGCACGCACTCAAGGCACCCACAAACACCGCCAACAACAATCGCCCCGGCTGCATGATAGGAATATACCGTGAACGATTGTTTGCGACCGCAGCCAGCTCAGATTAGGGCAATAGCAGCACCTCGTCCAAAATTATGTAACTCTGTCCGTTCGCCAGCATTGCGCTGCCATCCGGGTTCGTAACGCGCAGCACCAGCTTGTACACGCCCGCCTTGGCCGCTGGGTTCACAATCAGATCCAGCTCATCGCGCAGCAGCGCACCTGCCGGCAGGCGCACCAGCGGATCAAACGCACGCACCGTGCCCGGCCGCTGCAGCAATCCGCCCCACTGATTGCCCGGCCCATCCTCCAGCATCACCTGCACCACTGGCTCCGCAGTCAGCGCGCGCGTTGTAGACCAGTACAGGCGCAAGTGCAAATAGTTGCTCGGCGGATGCAGCCATTGGTCGGTGGCAGACAACTGCTGCGCATCCAACTGGCTGCCCACAAGCTGCAAACCAGAATCAAATTCGACCGACAGCGGGCGGGCGGCTGCCGGCAAGCTGGCAGCTGCCGGCTGGACTACGTACTGCCGCACGGAGATGCTCTGCGGAAATTGTTCGGTGCCCAGCCCGTAGCGCAGCGCCAGCCAGTTCTGCACCAGCTTATCCGGATCGGTGAGGAACTCGCCGGACTGCACCAGCCAAATGTTGTCCGAACGCAGCAGGGGCGCAAAGCCGCGCCCCACTTCATCCATGCTATTTACGTGGCTGCCAAACGGCGTGAGTGCGCGGCCGCGAAAGTAATAACTGAACGGCACGCGGTAGTACTCAAGATGCACGACAACCGCGTCATTGGGGCCAGCGTGCGCGGCAACATACGCAGCTGCATGGCGCCAGTCCTCCTTTTGAAAGCCAGGCCGCCACACAAACGTAAGGCCAAAGATGAGCGCGCCCGCAAGCGCAACTCCCGCGACGCTGGCAATCAGCTTATGCCATTGCCAAAGACGCGCCCAACCCGCGCCCACTCCCAAGGCAACGGCAGCACCATAGAACGTGATGGTCTTGGGCTCAAACACGGACTGCCGCACTGAAAGAATTGAAATTACGGCGAGTGTTGCAAAAAGAAACAGCGTCACAAATGCACGCGCAAATCCGCGTGGCAACCGCTGCTGTTCATGCGCGCCAACACCGCCGAGCGCAAAGCAGCCACCCACAAGCGCTGTAACAAACCACCACCAACCCGGCGACAATTCCATGTTCAGCGTTGCGCGCTGCAGCACCGCTGCCGCAAGCTCAAAATATGCCGGCGTATGGCGGATGATGCTCGCTACGGCCGACGCCCGCCACGCATTCAAGGCATACGGCGCATACACCAAACCTGCGGCTACAATGGCGAGCAAGGCACCCCGTCCAGTCTGGCGTTGCCGCACATCGCGCGCCAAAACCAAATACAGCAATATTGCCAGGCCTTCGAAAGGGAGCAGGAAGCTGCCGGCAATATGCGTGTAACACGCAAGCGCCGTGAAAACAAAATAACCTGCGAGCCAGCGCCGCTGCCCGCTGCGCAAACCGTTGATGAGGCACACCAGGCCGGCAAGCGCCAGCGTACCACCAAGCGTGTACATGCGCGCATCCTGGCTGTTCCAAATAAAAAACGCACTGAGTGCGCTGAAGGCAGCTGCGGCCAGCGCCGCCGTCCGCGAAAACAGCCTGTGCCCAAGCGCATAGATCAGCGCAACAAAAACAGTGCCGGCCATCGCTGAGGGCCAGCGCAGCGCCACTTCGGTCGAGCCCGCAAGTAACTGCCATAGGCGCAGCAGCAGCCAGTAAACCGGCGGGTGCGGGTCGCGGCGCAGGAAAAACGAGTCAGAGAGCAGCTGCAGCAGCGGTTTGTTGGAAATTAACCAACTGAAAGCCTCGTCAGAGTTCAGGCTGTTCCAGTTAATGTTGTGCAGTCGCAGCGCTGCGGCCACGGCAACAACCAGCCAGATGGCAGCCAGATTGCGCAGCGCGGCGGTGGAGTTTGTTGGCGGCGGGTTATCGGGGCTAACCATCAGGCGAAGTCAGTTGAGCATTGAGCCAACGTAACAACTACGCACTCAGCAGTTGTTGATTGTTGACGGCCCCTAAACCTGCTGCAGCACCAGCTCGGCGGCCAGCTTGCCGGAGAGCAGCACCAGCGGCACGCCACCGCCTGGATGCGTGGTGCCGCCTGCAAAGTACAGGCCGCCCACATCCGGCGCTGCATTGCGCGGCCGCACAAACGGCGCCAGCCGGTGGTTGAATGAGACGCCATACAATGCGCCGCGGCGCGCGCCGCTCATGCGCTCCAAATCCGGCGGGGTGAAACTGGTGCTGAAGCGCAGTGTGCGCGCATCCAAGCCCAGCCGCGCCAGCCGCGCCAGCACCAGCTCCGCATAGCGCGCGCGTCCCTCCTCCCAGTTGTAATGCGCACTGCTGGCGGGCACGTTGGCGAGAACAAACCAGTTTTCGCAGCCAGCCGGCGCATGCGCGGCATCGGTCTTGGATGTGATGGCCACATACACGGTCGGGTCGTCCGGTGGAATTTCCTGTGCAAACAGCTGCTGGAACTCGCGCGCATAATCTGCCGAGAACAAAATGTTGTGATGCGCAAGCTGCGCATGCTGCGCCGCCACTCCCAACAGCATGATGAAGCCGGAGCAGGAAACTTTGCGGCGGGCCAGGCGGGCCGCGCGCGCGCCAAACGCTGCGGGCAGCAGCTGTGCATACACGCTGGCAACATCCGTGTTTGCAATCACTGCGCGGGCAGCAATCAGCTCCCCGCTTGCCAGCCGCACGCCGGCCACGCGCTGCCGCTTGGGTTGCGCATGCAGCTCAATCGCAGTTACCGCTGCACCAGTGCGGATCTCCACCCCCAGCTTCTGTGCCACGCCTGCCAGCGCGGCGGCAATGGCATACACACCGCCGCGCGGATACCACACACCGCCATTCAACTCCACGTGCGCCACCACTGATAGCAGCGCAGTTGCCAGATATGGGCTGGCGCCCACATAGGTTGCAAAGCGCCCCAGCAGCTGGCGCAAATGCGGATGCTGCACATGGGCGCAGATGGCAGCCTGCATGCTGCGCAAGGCCTGCCCGCCCGCAAAGAGCGCATCTGCAGCCGGCACCTGCCGCAGGCTGGCAAGCGCCGGCGGTGGACCAAAAGTAAACACCGGAGCAGTGATGTTGTACAGGCGCGCAGCATACGCCAGATACTTTTGGTAGCCGGCCACATCGCGTTCATCCAGGCGCGCAATTTGCGCCAGCGTGTCCGGCAAACTGCGCGCAATATCCAGCGTGCTTCCGTCCGCGAAGAAGTAGCGCGTCAGCGGATCAACCGGCAGCAGTTCCAGGTGGTCTTGCATGCGCTGCCCGGCTGCGGCAAACAAATCTTCCAGCACGGCGCGCATGGTGATCACGGACGGGCCGGTGTCAAAGCGAAAGCCGTCAGCGCGCACCTCGGACATTTTTCCGCCCACGGCTGCGTTGCGCTCCAGCACCAGCACGCGCTGGCCAGCGGCAGCCAGCCGGATGGCGGCAGCCAGCCCGCCCAAGCCGGCCCCAATCACCACCGTGTCAGGCGCCGGCATACGTGCGCCCTTTCCAACTTGCGCCGCCGCGCCAGTGCCATTGCAATGCGCGCAGTGCTACCACCGTCATCAGCAGCGCAGACACCGGCATCAGCAGTGCATCCCAAACGCGCTGGCGCGAAAATGCAGCCGTCAGCGCGCGCACGCCAATGCCCAGCGCGCTGAGCAGCAGCGCCAGCAGCGGATAGCCAGGCAGCGGCGCCAGCCAGCCCAGCAGCAGCCAAGCCGCCGGCAGCACAAACACCGCGCAGTGCAGCAGCGTGGAGAGCAGCAGTGCCGCGGTGCCGCCATGCCCGGCACGAATGTTTTTTGCAAAGCCATCGCGCACGCTACTCCAATCCGTGTACATGCGCGCGCGCACCAGGCCATTGCCGTCCGCCATGCGCAGCTGCAGGCGGTTGCGCTTGATGGCGTATGCAAAGGCCATGTCTTCCACAATGTTGGCGCGCACGGCTGCATGCCCGCCGCTGCGCAAGTAGGCACTGCGCCGGAATGCAAGGCACTGGCCGTTGGCAGCCGCAAACACCGGCCACGGCAGATAATGCACGGCCAGCAGCGGCAGATAGGCCAGCACGGCCAGCGCCATCAATGGCACCAGCAGGCGCTCCGCCCAGGTGTCCGTTTGCTGCGTTGGCCACACCGTGAGCAAGTCAGCGTTCAGTGCTTGCATTGCAGTGGCAAGCGCCGCAAGTGCCAGCGGCTCCCAGGTTACATCTGCATCTGTGAAGACCAGTATGTTGCCCTGTGCGGCATCCGCCAGCTGCTGGCAGGCCCAGTTTTTTCCCAGCCAGCCGGCCGGCAACGGCAGCCCGGCCAGCACGCGCACGCGGGCATCGCCGGCAGCCGCTGCGTGCGCTGCGGCGTGCGTGCCATCAGTTGATTCGTCGTCGAGCAGCAGCAGCTCGAAGTTTGAATGCGATTGCGCACGCCAGGCGCGTATCGTGCGGGCGATGCCGTCCACTTCATTGCGCATGGGAATGCAGACCGAAATGCGCCCGAGCCCGGCGCCGGCAGCGGCATCCGGCGCAGGCGCAGCCACGCCGCTGAGGCGCGGAAATGTAAACACATTCAACAAAGCTGTGAGCCCAAACACAAGCAACGCCACGGCAACAATCGCCACCAGTACATTGAAAGCAGCCAGCATGGCGTCAGGACAGCCAGCGCTTGACCCAGCTGCGCAACGCCACCTTGCGCCCAAAATCTGCGCGGTGCTTCGCCAGCAGCAGGATGCACATAATGCCCCACACCACCAGCAGCACTCTGTCCGGCTGCACCAGCACCAAGTATGCGCCCATTGCCAGCAGTGCGGTCAGCACTGCCAGCCCCGGATTGTCCATCGTGATGTAAGCGCCCGAGAGCGCCACGATCGCCACGAAGGGCACCCGCCACAGCGTCAATCCAATCCATATTCCCAACGACACTGACAGCGACTTGCCGCCGCGAAAGTGCAGGAATGGCGAGTACACGCTGCCCACCAAAGGGGCCAGCGCAACCAGCAACAACGGCAGGCCGCTATAGGCAAACACATATTGCGCCAGCCCCACCGGCAGCGCACCTTTGGAAATATCAAGCGCGAACGCAACCAAGCCAACGCGCCAACCGCCCACGCGCAGCGCATTGGTGGCGCCCGGATTGTGGTCGCCGGCCTCGCGCACATCGCGCCCGGCCAGCCAGCGGCCCGCCCACAGCGAAAGCGGCAGCGACCCGCAGAGCAATGCAAACACGGTCAGCGCGGGCAATCCAATCGAGGACGGCATCACCAACATTTCAAGCACTGGCACCCGGCTGCGGATGATTGGTTGGAGTGAACAATTTAATTTGCTGCGGGCTCGGCGACGCGCACTATGGTGCGGCGCGCATAAGCCCACGCCAGCATGCCGCCCATGCCTGCCAGCCCAGCCACGCCCGGGCCAGCCAGCTGCCAAAACAAAAGCTGGCCGATGGTTTGCAGCACGCAAGTGACGGCGTAAATCATGATCAACGGTGCCAGCGGCAGCCAGCCCGGTGCCAGCAGCAGCGAAACACAAAACGCCACCAGCAGCCAGCCCGCAAAGTTAAGCAGCGGAATGCCAAAGTAAACGCCGGGCACGGCCCACACCCACGCATTCCAAGCCACCATTTGCGGATCCAAAAATAAATCCCAGGCGGTGAACGCCAGCGCGGCCACCGCAGCGCGCCGCACGCGCGCGCGCCAGCCGGGCTGCGCGCCGGCAATCACAAGCGCCATCGCCCAGGCCGGCGGCATCATCATCAGCCATGCCAGCGGGATCAGTACCGGCACGCCCGCCAGCTGCGGCTGCAACAGCGGCGTGTATTGGTAGGAGCCAAAGGGAAAGCCGCTAGCCTGGCCAACAACTTCCACAAGCCAGCCGAGCAACGGCACTGCCGCGCCCGCCAGCAGCGCCTGCCGCAACAGGCCGGCGCGCACCAGCACCAGCAGCACCGTCACCACCTGCGTAAGTACGCCGGCTTGCAGCGCTGCCAGCAAACCGGGCTGCCCCATCGTCCAGAGCGCAATCGGCGTGGCAACAATTACCAGTACCCAAATGCCCATGCTCACCATTACAAGCCGGTCACGCAATATTTCGGCAAGCTGCGCAGCCAGCCAGTGCCGCTTGGTATCTGCAGGCGCCAACTCAAGCGGTGAAGATTGCATGGCATACAAGTTTACGCGCATTGCAGAGGCCGCTGCATGAGATTTCTCACGCGCAATTTCTACGGCACGGTTTATTGCTCGGCTTCTAACTCCGGCAGGTTGCAAGCCAAGATTAAACGCTCCAGCAGACAACCATTTTAGGCATAGTCCGGCCGCCCACATCAACCCAGCACGCCTGAGCAGGTAAGTCGCCAGTCTTTCCCTAGCGTCGCCTCAATCTAGCTGGCGGGCGAGCTGCTCTGCAATAATGTGATGCACGATTGAATTGAAATGAGTGCCTTCACGGTTCTCCAGCCCATCCAGATGCTTCGCCTTCATAATTGAAAAAACATTCAGGGGTTGAAAGCCCACTTGAACCGCCAACTCAGCCAAAGCTGCTTGGGCTTCTTCAACCGGATAGTTTTCAAAAGAAATCATAAGCGGAAAAATTATCAGGATCGGCGGTTGTGCGCTGTGTTTTGAGGCCAACGCCCTAAGTCTTAGGAGCTGAACCCGAACATCATCCCACCGCCGCTGGAAGGTCGGATTGTTTCGATCATAATTTCTGATTTGGTCCGCGTAAAACTGATCCGGGTTCTGGCTAGAAAGGCCCATCAACATCCGAGCTAACGCACGCTGTGTGTAGCTTCCCTTCGCAAGGGAAAACTGTACGAACTTGTTAATTGTGAAAGCCGATGGGTCACTCGGAAAATCGTCGTAGTTGAACCCAACTACAATCCGCTCAAGGCGCACTGGGTCCGGCAACAGCTCAAGCAGACTTGCGTATGCACTTAAAGATCCGCCCGGGAAAGAAAGTACATGCACCGTTGCTTGAGGACTCCTCTCTGACAAGATCACTTCAAGTTGGCAAGCAAACGTATCCTTAGCAACTACTCCTGTACCATCTACAACGGAGTCTCCAACTATCAAAATATCCGCAAGGTCAAAGAGGCGTGGGTCACCATAATTAGCGTATAGCTGAAAACCACTATTTAATCGGACGTAGCAGCCAGGAACCACTTGAGGCGAAATGCCATTGGCCACAGTTGTAGCCGCAGTGACTGGCGTTACCGTACCAGAAATTTCATTTGTGTTGGCTTTGGCGGGCTTTGTGTCTGTGGTGGGAACTCCCAAGTTTGCCGGCGCCAATGTACTGCCCATCACCGGAGCTGGCTCTATCGCGTCAGCAGCGGGAATTTCCGAAATGACCGATGTCTGGTTTTCGGAATTGCTTGCTAACCCCAATGCTTCGTCATTAATCGTAAATGGGAGCGCAGGCGCCCGCTCGGAGCTCTTTGAGGCAGGCTTGCTCGAAAAGCGTGCAGCCCCCCAGGCGACGACATCAGTCGCCGAAGCCGCAATTAATCCAACTGAAACTAAAAACACGGGCAGCATTGAGTGCTTGCGGTTTGCCTCAAAGAATTCAACTCCAATTGTAAATAAACTAAAGCCAGCGGCCAGCCGGATGAGCGGCCATATCAACTCAATGCCGGCCAATGCCCGCATCTGCACTTTGGCCAGCGTAAAGACGGTTATGCTGCAGATCAGCAGTAGTACCGCGCATTTTCCAAACAGGTGTTGTTTCTTTGAAATCCAGTAAAAAGCCGGGAACAGGCAAAGATTGACCAGGTGCAAGACAAACCACGACGTTGAGTATTTCCCAAGAACTGTGGCGGTTTCTGACGTTACGGTAAACCCCGCAATTACAGGGTACAAATACAACCCAATTGGCAGCCATTGCAAGCCCGGGACTGTTTTCATGTTGCTCATTGTGCGCGTGCGCGCCACCGCGCCACAGTTGTTTTTTAGCGGATTGGTTTAGTGCGCTGCAGGACGCGCAAAGATGCGCACCCAGGCCGGAAAGAAGGTGCACACAAATGCTAACGCCAGCACCGCAGCCAACATCACCGGTGCGCGGCTCACAGTAAATGCGGTCCACGCCAGCACAATCCAGAAAAACATATTGGCCACGGCCACTGCATATACCCATGTTGCAAACTTGTGCTGGTCGCCAAAGAAACCCATCTCTTCAATAATTGGGTAATGCGCATCCGGCCGCATGCGCCAGCGCAAAAACACCACGGGCAGCACATTGCCGGCTGCCACGCCCGCCGCCCACGCCAGCATCACCCAGGCTTGGGCATAGCGCGCATGCACAAGAAAGGTGAGGCAAATGGCAAACAGGATGTTGCCTGTCGCGCCCATATAAACCACAACTGGAAAGCGGCCCATGTCGCGCAGGTCGTCCATTTCATCCAGTCTTTTCGGGCGGCTGTGGTTGCGCATAAAATTATTGCCTCTGTGGCACGGAGTATAGCCAAGATCTACGCGCTACCCGCCGCCGCGAAACACAAACACTTTGCCACAGGCGCACTGCAGCGGCCGGGCGCCTGCAGTAAAATCGCGCGTGCCGTAAATGCGCCGCGCCGTTGCAAACTGCGCGCGCAAAATTTTTCGGCAAGTTATTGATGCAGTCCCAAGCACGCGTTGTAGTCATCGGAGCCGGCATTGCCGGCTGCAGCGTGGCCTACCATCTGGCGCTGAGCGGCTGGCGCGATATTGTGGTGCTGGACCAGGGCCCGCTGTTTCACACCGGCGGCTCCACCAGCCATGCGCCCGGCGGGCTGAGCCGCATCAGCAGCTCGCGCATGCTGGCGGAGTTTGCGCGCTACAGTGTGCCGCTGTATGCGCAGCTGGAGTTTGAGCAGCAAAAGGGCGCGGTGCTGGTGGGCGGGCTGGAAGTGGCGTGCACGGCAGACCGCTGGCAGGAACTGCAGCGCCGCGCCGGCTGGGCCAAGGCCTTCGGGCTGGATGCGCACTTGCTGGATGCGCGCGAGTGCCAGGCGCGCAATCCGCTGCTGGATGCCGGCAAGCTGCACGGCGGACTGTTTGACCCCGGTGCCGGCGTAGGCAACGCGCTGGTGGCGTGCGCCGCCATGGCAGCGGCAGCCAGCCTGCACGGGGCTGCCAGCTTCCACGGCCAGACTACCATCACTGCAATCGAGGTAAACGGCGCCAAAGTGCGCGCCATCATCACTGATCAAGGCCGCATCAACACTGAAGCCGTTGTGCTGGCCGGTGGAATTTGGGGACCGCTGCTGGGGCGCATGGCCGGGGTGGAAGTGCCGTTGATGCCGCTGGAGCACCAGTACGTGCGGCTGGGGCCGGTGCCGGAGCTGGCTGCCAACGGCGTTGAGATTGGCCTGCCGATCACGCGCATTCATGATTTGCTGATGTACTGCCGCCAGCATCGCGAGTTCTTTGGCGTGGGCAGCTACAACCACGCGCCACTGCCGGTGGAGCCGCATGCCATTCGCAGCCACCGCGAAACCGCTGACCCCTCCAAGCATGCGTTCACGCCACAGGACTTTGCCGGGCCGCACGCGCAGCTGTGCGAGTTGATGCCGGCGCTGCGCGGCAAGCCGATTGTGGACGGCTTCAACGGGATGTTTTGCTTCACGCCGGACTCGATGCCGATCATGGGGCCGCACCCGGATGTGCAGGGCTTGTGGCTGGCTGAGGCGCTTTGGATCACGCATGCAGCCGGCGCCGGGCGCGCTCTGGCAGAGTGGCTGGACTGCGGCGCGCCCAGCTTGGATCTGCGCGAGGCGGATGTGAGCCGCTTTCAGCCGCACGCCCTCACGCGCCCGTATGTGCGCGTGCGCGGCGACGAAACCTATCTCAACACGCACACCATCTACCATCCGGCCGAGCCCATGAAGCGCCCGCGCGCGCTGCGCCACACGCCGTTTCACGCGCGCTTCGCCGCGCAAGGCGCGCACTTTGTGGAGGTGGCGGGCTGGGAGCGCGCCGCATGGTGCAACGCCAATGCGGGCGTTGGCGGCAGCGGCAGCCTGCCGCTGCGCAGCGGCTGGGCCGCGCAGCACTGGTCGGCAGTGCAGGCGCACGAGCACCTGCTCACGCGCAGCGCCGCCGCGCTCTTTGACATGTCCACCTTTTGCAAAATAGAAGTTGAAGGACGCGATGCACTTGCGCTGCTGCAGTGGGTGTTCACAAACAACATGGACATCGCGCCGGGGCGCGTGGTGTACACGCTGCTGCTCGAGCAGCACGGCGGCATCCGGTCCGATATGACTGTGGTGCGCCTGGCGCCGGAACACTTCCGCGTGTTGAGCGGCGCCGGGGCCGGCCCGCGCGACCTGGCTTGGCTGCGCCTGCACGCGCGCACGCGCAATCTGGATGTGCGCATCCGCGATGTGACATCGGCCTACGGCGCACTGGGCATTTGGGGGCCGCAGGCGCGCGCCGTACTGGCCGGCGCCACGAATGCCGCGCTGGATAACAGCGCCTTCCCGTACTACAGTGCGCAGCCCATAACCGTGGGCATGGCGCCATGCCTTGCCATGCGCGTCTCTTATGTGGGCGAGCTGGGTTGGGAGCTATACACACCAGCCGAGTACAGCCTGCACGTGTGGGACGCACTTTGGGAAGCCGGCCGCGCGCACGGCCTGATTGCCGCCGGCACCGGCGCAATGGACAGCCTGCGCATTGAGAAGGGCTACCGCCGCCTCACATTTGACACCGACGCCAACATCACGCCGTTTGAAGTGGACCTGCTGCATGTGGTGCGCTGGAAGAAAGGCGACTTTTGCGGGCGCGCTGCGCTGCTGGCACGCCGCGAAACGCCGCCCGATAAAAAGCTGGCATGCCTCACGCTCAACCACGCCCGGGATGTGGTGCTGGGCCGCGAGCCGGTGCTGCACGCCGGCAAACCCGTTGGCTACGTCACGTCTGCAAACTCCGGCTACAGCGTGGGGCGCAATGTGGCATACGCACTGCTGCCGGCTGCGCTGGCTGTGCCCGGTTGTGCTGTGGAGATTGAATATTTTGGCGCGGCGCTGCCCGCAACCGTTGCTGCTGAACCGTTGTTTGATCCGGACGGCGCGCGCCTGCGCGCCTGACTTGCAGCCTGCTCCCGGCCGGCTGCTTAAACCACGCCGGCGCTGCGCAGTTCCGCCACCTGCGCTGCAGTGAAGCCCAGCAGCTCGCCCAAAATTTCCTGCGTGTGATGGCCCAGTGGCGGCGGCGCATGGCGCATCTGCACCGGCGCCGTTGGTATTTTTAGCGGCGAGCCCACCAGCGGCACGCTGCCATCCAGTGCGTGCGGCACATCCACGCGCATGGCGCGCGCCTGCACTTGCGGGTCGGCAAACACGCGCTCCAGGGTATTGATCGGCCCGGCCGGAATACCCGCCTGCTCGCACAGCGCAATCCACTCGGCGGCGTCCCGCGTTGCAAACAGCTCGCTTAGCATGCGCCCCACCTCCGCGCGATGCTGCACGCGCGCCGGGTTGGTTGCGAAGCGCTCATCCGCGGCCCACGCTGCACGCCCGGCAGCTGCGCAAAACTTCTGCCATTGCAGGTCATTGCCGGCTGCGAACGCAAAGAAAATGTCGCGCGCCTTGAACTCCTGGTACGGCACAATGTTCGGGTGCGCATTGCCCTGGCGCTGCGGCAGCTGGCCGGACACCAGAAAGTTGCTCATCACATAAGACAGCAGCGCAATCTGGCTGTCCAGCAGCGCAACATCTATGCGCTGCCCGCCGCCGCCGTTGGCGCGCGCCACCAGCGCTGCCAGAATTGCATTGCTCGCAAACAAGCCGGCAGAAAGATCCGCAATCGCCACACCCGCGCGCTGCGGCTCGCCGTCCGGTGCGCCGGTCACGCTCATAAAGCCGCTCATCGCCTGCGCAATGAAGTCATAGCCGGGGCGCGCTGCATAGGGGCCGGTCTGCCCGTAGCCGGTAATGCTGCAGCAGATCAATCCCGGGCGCAGCTGCTGCAGCGCGGCGTAGTCCAGCCCCCATTCTTCCAGCGTGCCGGCTTTAAAGTTTTCCACCAGCACATCCCCGTGGCCGATGAGCGCGCGCAAAATCTCCAGCCCGCGCGCGTGCTTCAGATTCAGCGTGAGGCTGCGCTTGTTGCGGTTGGCGCTCAAAAAATAAGCGGCCTCGCCGCTGGCGGTGTAGGGCGGGCCCCACTGGCGCGTGTCATCGCCGCGCCCGGGCTGCTCAATCTTGATCACATCCGCGCCCAAGTCCCCCAGCAGCTGTGTGCAGTACGGCCCGGCCAGCACCCGCGACAGGTCAATAACGCGCACGCCCTGCAGCAACGGCTGGCCGGCTGCGCCGGGTGGTGGATCAGTGTTCATGTCAGTATTATGCGTGCGTTCATGCAGCCAGCATTCAGCCAGCTGCGGTTGCAGCACACGGCAGGCGCATCAACCCAGGCCCAGCACCCGCCGCGCGTTGCCGTTGTAAATTTTCTCCAGCACGTCATCCGGCAAATGCAGGCCGTACACCTGCCAGCGCCCCTGGCCCGGCACCGCGCCGGTGCCATAGTCAAAATACTCGTCATCAGTTTCCAGAAAGCGGTAGTACAGCTGATAACCCGGCACATCCGGTCCCTGGTCCGTGCCAAATAAAATCCGGTCTGCGTGCTGCACAAAGAAGCGCCGCGCACTGTAGGGCTGGCGCCCCAGCTCGCCGATGCGCGCACTGAAGTCAATGTAAAAGTTCGGGCAGCGCGCCAGCAGGGCAGCCACCCAGCCCAGGTTCTCTGCATAGCAGCCCACATGCGCGCCAATAAACGTAGTTTGCGGGTGGCGCTCCACAACCCGCGCCAGCGCATTCACAATATTAAGAAAGGGCGGGAATGGCGGCGCGGGAAACTGCCAGTCTGGATGCGCGTGCAGTTCTTCCCACCGCTCATTGGTTGCATCCAGCGGATCAAAGAAAGCCACGGGGTCCGCCACGTGCACCATCACCGGCAGGCGCAGCTCACCGGCTGCCGCCCACAGCGCATCCAGGCGCGCATCGTCCGGGCTCACAAGTTCATTGTGCTGGTCGCGCACATGCAAGCCCAGCGGCTTCCAGATTTTGAGGCCCTGCGCACCGCGCGCAGCCTGCAGGCGCAGCTGCGCTGCCGCCCACTCGCCAAAGCGGTCGCCGTGGGCGGGCCATTGCGCCCACTCCACCCCGCCAAAAATTTGGAAGCGCTGCGGTGCGCCCTGCTTAAAATGATCGAGGTGCGCGTGCAGGATGTCCGTGCCCCAGCCGCCATCAAGGTCCACGTAAGCGGTGACACCGGCCTCGTCCAATGCATCCAACAGCGCAGCCAGCGGGCGCTTGTCCCAGCCACCGCCAAACGGCTCAGCCAAATGGTTGTGCGCATCCACCACCGGGAAGCGCGCACGCAGCACGCGCGTGGCCTTGGTTGCCAGCACGGCGCGCGGCCGGAAGTCAGCGAGCTGCATATATCACAGCGCTGCCAGATTTGAAATTGCCGGCAAGGCAGCGCGCGGCGGCGGCCCCAGCCCGCTGCCCGGCAGCTGCCGGCACGCTGCGGCTTAAGCCTCCGCTGCGTGCGGCTTGGCACTTTTCTTGGCATCCGCAATCGCCGCTTCCACATTCACAAACGGCAGAAGTATCAACCCCACAATGAAAAACACAATTGTGGAAAGGATTGCGAGGCGCATGCTGCCGTAGATTTGGTTCACCAGCCCGAACAGCAGCGTGCCCCACCATGATGTGCCGCGCTCGCTGATTTCATAGAAGCCGTAGAACTCGGCTTCCTGCGTGGGCGGAATCATTTGTGCAAAGAGGCTGCGGCTGAGCGCCTGGCTGCCGCCCAGTACCAGCGCAATCACCGCGCCCAGCAGCCAGAACTGGAATGCATCGGTGAGGAACTGGTACGCATAGATGCTCACGGCCGCCCACACCACAAGGCTGCCAATCAGCGCGCGCTGCGTGCCAAACCAGCCCGCCAGCCGGCCAAAGAGCAGCGCGCCGCCAAAGGCCACAAACTGCACCATCAAAATCACCTGGATGAGCGTGCCCTGCTCAAGGTGCAGCTCTTCCGCGCCAAAGATGGCCGCCACGCCAATCACCGTCTGCACGCCGTCATTGAAGAACAAGTAGGCCACCAGATACTTCACCGTCTGCGGCATCACCGGATACTTGCGCACCAAAAATATAATCAGCACACCCAGCGGGCCCAGAATGGGCAGCACTGCCAGCCAGATGGGCAGCCCCAGCAGCACCAGCGCAGGCGTGGCCAGCGGCAGCAGCGAGAGCAGCGCCACCTGCCAGGTTGGCACCTGCATCAGGCGCCCCAGCTGCATGTAGCCAATCGTCAGGAAGTTTTCGCCGGGGGGCAGCTCGCGCGTGGCATGGCGCTCACCGAGGCGCGAGAAAGTAATCAGCTGCCAGCCCAGCCACCAGATGCCGGCCGAACCCAGGTTGATGCGCACCGCCAGCCCGCCCGAGTCCGGGCCCAAAATCCGGTCGCTGAAGGTGTACAGGATCAGGTTGAGCAGCAGCAGCAGGCCGCCGCCAAGATAGCCAATGCCCCAGCCGTAGGAAGACACGCGGTCACGCTGGTCCGGGCTGGCGATCTCCGGCAGGTATGCGTTATAAAAAACAATTGCAGCACCGTAACAAAGATTTGCAATCACATACAGCAGGCCGCCCAGCCACCAAAGATTGCCCTGCACAAAAAAGAGCAGCGTGGTGGCCACGCCGCCCAGCACCGCAAAAAACATCAGCATCTTTTTGCGCTGGTTGGAATAATCCGCCACCGCGCCCAGCATCGGCAGGAACATGGCCTGCATGCCCACCGAGATTGAAATGCAATACGGCAAAAAAGATCCGGGTGCGATGGGCACGCCCAGCACATACACCATGCCGCTGGCATCGGCAGCGGTGCGCGCCAGCGCTGCCAGGTACGGGCCAAGGAACACGGTGCCCACCGTGGTGCTGAAGGCGCTGATGGCCCAGTCATACATGGCCCAGCCGAAAATTTCGCGTTTGTCATTGATGCGCGGCGCAGCTTCTGCGAACATGTCAGCCTCCGGTTTATTGCAGCTTACAAAATTTGCAGCGTAGCCCGCGGCCGGCTGCGTTTGCTGAATGTTTTGCAGCGCATGCCCGCGCTGCGCAGCCCACAGAGACAAATGCCCGAAGGCGGGCGGGTGCTAGCCGCGCACATCGCGCGCAAAGGGCGCATACGCTGCGGTGTCCTGCGCAGTGCAGCGCAGCTGGTAATAATGCTGCAGGATGGCAGCCTGCTGCTCCACATTAAAGTGCTGCAGCGTGGCGCCTTGCGCGCGGCAGCGCAGCAAGTTCTCTGCGCCGCCGTAATCATAGACGCGCTCGCCAGCCTGCTGCTGCGCGCGCAGCGCCAGCCACAGGTAGCGCCAGCCCAGCTGCTGAAACTGCCACGCATGCGCCAGCTCATGGATCAGCCAGCCCAGCGCCAGCGGCTCGCTGGCTGCTGGCAGCTGCACGGGGAAGCAGCACCAGTTGCCAAGTGCCACAGCGTTGTGCACGCCGGGCGCGCGCGGCGGGCGCCGCAGCAGCCAACGGCCGGCAGTGTCCAGCCAGTTGGGCCACGGCGTCTGCTCCCACACGCGCACGCGCCTGCAATCCAGCCGGCTGCCAAACACTTCTGCTGCGGCAGCCTGCTCGAATGCGTACAGGCGCCTAAGCGCCATCCGCTGCGCTCGGCGCATGGCCGGTGCAGTGCAGCACCGGCAGGCGCGGATACTTTTCGAAGCGCCCGTCCGCCTTGGCGAGGCCGCATAGCATAAACAGGCTGCCGCGCGCGCTCTCCACCAGCTGCACGTGCTGGCAGCTGGCGCATAAGCCGGCCTGCGCCAGCATGCGGCGCGCATCTGCAGAAAGCGGCGGGCGGTTGCTCATTCAATCCCGGATACCAGCCAGATGGCAATCTGGCGGTCCACTTTGCCCATGGGATATTGCGCCAGTGCAGCCGGAAAAACCCAGCGCAGCGCTGCGGCTTGCAGTGCGCGCGGCTGCGCGCGCCCGGCCGCGCACTCAAATGCGTGCAGGGTGATTTTAAAATGCGTGAAGGCATGCCGCAGCTGCTGCACTTGCGCACCCACGCGCACACGCAGGCCCAGCTCTTCGCGCAGTTCGCGCTGCAGGCAGGCGGGCAGGTCTTCGCCGGGCTCGCGCTTGCCGCCGGGAAACTCCCACAGCCCGCCCAGCAGTTTGCCGGCCGGGCGTTGCGCCAGCAGCACACGCCCGGCGCGCCGGATGATGCCGGCGGTCACATCGTAGTGCGGCACGCGCGGCTTGGCGCGGCGCACCGGCAGCAGCGCCTGCAGCCCGCTGCGCTGCGCGCTGCATTGCAAGCGCAGCGGGCAGGCGCTGCAGCGCGGGTTGCGCGGCAGGCACACCAGCGCGCCCAGTTCCATCATGGCCTGGTTGTACTGCGCGGCTTTGCCGGGCGGCAGTTGCTGCGCGGCCAGCTGCTGCAGCCGGCGCTGCGTGCGCGGCAGTTCTACCGGCTGGCGCACGCCGTGCAGGCGCGCCAGCACCCGCTGCACATTGCCGTCCAGCACTGCGGCATCCACATCAAATGCAATCGAGGCAATGGCGGCTGCCGTGTATGCGCCAACGCCGGGCAGGCGCCGCAGCAGCGCCGGGTCAGCCGGCACGCGCCCGGCATGGCTGCGCAGCACCACGCGCGCTGCGCGCTGCAGGTTGTGGGCGCGCGCGTAATAGCCGAGGCCCTCCCACACGCGCAGCACATCCGCACTGCGCGCGTGCGCCAGCGCCTGCAGCGTGGGGAAGGCGCGCAGCCAGCGCGCGTAATAGGGCTTCACCGTCTCCACGCGCGTCTGCTGCAGCATCACTTCGCTCACCCAGATGCGGTAGGGGTTGCGCGTGCGGCGCCACGGCAGCGCGCGCGCGTTGCGCGAGTACCAGCGCAGCAAAGGCCGCACATCCATCGCGGCAATATAGCACAGCGCCATGCTATATTGCGCGCATGCCAGTGCAGGCAATTGCAGCGCAGTGCGTGCGGCTGGAGCTGCTGGGCCACGGCCGCGTGCGCGCCTGGCTGCGCAGCAGCGTGCGGCCGCAGCCCGGCCAGTGCATGCTGGCGCGCCTGGGCACGGGCGCCGAACCGTATCTGCGCAGCGTGTTGTTTCCGGTGGCGTTTGATCACGAGCTGTGGGCCATTGAGCTGGCACCGGGCGAAGCCGGGCGCGATTGGCTGCAACCCGGCAGCAGCCTGGAGCTGCTGGGGCCGGTGGGCCGGCCCGCAGCGCTGCCCGCTGCCAAGGGAAATATATTGCTGATTGCCAACACGCAGCCGGCACGCTTGCTGCCGTTTGCAGCCGCCACGCTGGCTGCCGGCGGGGCTGCCTTGCTGCTGCTGGCGCGCCCGTACCCGGTTGAATCCCTTGATGCGCGCATTGAGGTGCGCATCGGGCACCTGCCCGCACTGGTGCGCGAGCACAGCGCCTGGCCGGCATTGGCCATTGCGCATGTGGAACCGCAGCCCGCGCCGGAGCTGGCAGCGCTGCTGGCGCAAATACCCAACGCGCATGTGCTGCTGCACCTTTGCCTGCCGTGCGGTGTGGGCGCCTGCCAGGCATGCACCATCCGCACGCGCGCCGGCTGGAAGCTGGCGTGCACCGCCGGGTTGCTGTGGCCGCTGGCTGAGCTGCAGGCGCAGCCCTGAGCGCGCAGCCCGCACCAAAATTGTTATGGCACTGCTGGAGCTGGCACCCAACCACAAGACCGGCCTGGCGCTGCGCAGCCGCGCCGTGGCTGCCTCCGGCTGCTGGGGCTTTGCGGATGAGTACGCCGGCGTACTGGATTTTGCGCAGCTGGGCGCCTTCATTACCAACCCGCTAACATACGCGGCGCGCCAGCCGGCAGCCGCGCGCACAGCACTGGCCTTTCCCGGCGGCGTGCTGCTGCACACCGGCCTGCCCAACCCCGGCCTGCGCGCCGCCGTGAAAACCTGCGCCGCCAAATGGGCGCGCATGCCCTGCCCCGTAATTGTGCATCTGGCGCTGGATAGCGGCGCGGAAGTAACCCAATGCCTGGCGCTGCTGGAGCAGCTGGAAAATGTGGCAGCGGTGGAGCTGGGCTTCCGGGCAGACGAGCATGCGCACACCATCAGCGAGCTGGTGCGCACTGCTTGCATGGGCTTGCTGCCCGTATTGGCAGCGCTGCCCTTTGAACGCGCAGCGGAGTGCGCGCTAATTGCAGCGCGCGCGGGTGCGCACGGGTTGAGCGTGAGTGCGCCGCCGCGCGGCACGCTGCCCGGCCCGGTGAGCGGCCGGCTATACGGCCACGGTGTATTCCCGGGCGCGCTGCACAACCTGCAGGCCGTGCGCGCAATTGCAGATTTGCCACTGTTGGCCGGCGGCGGTGTGCACAGCGCGGAGCAGGCGCAGGCAATGCTGGCAGCCGGAGCCGCTGCGGTGCAGCTGGATTCGGTGGTGTGGTCGCAGCCCGCGCAGCTGCCGGCGCTGCTGCAAGCGCTCGCGCTTTAAGCCGGCAGGCGCGGCAGCCCGCCGCCGCCCGCTGCAGCCAGGCTGCCGCGCAGCGCCTCAGGCCATGCGCAGCGCCACGCTGCGGTACAGCCACCAATAAGCAACCGCAAAAACCGGCGTGATCAGCAGCGCCTGCTGCAACGAGAATGCATCTCCGATCCAGCCCACCAGCGTGACGTTGGTGGCGCCGCCGAGCACCGAGGCACTCACAATCAAGCCGCCAATAATGCCTTGCGCGTCGGGGAAGCAGTCATACAAGCGCGTGGCCAGCGCCGGCCAGAAGGAGCCGACCGCCGCCCCCAACAACACACACGCCGGGTACAGCACATACAACTGCGCGGGCAGGCTAAGCACCAGCGCCAAGCCGGCCAGGTATGCGGCCACACTTGCGCCAATAAAGCGCGCGGTTGCTGTCAAGCGGCCGCTGCCCAGCAGCAGCCGGATGATGGTGTAGCCAATCAGCATTGCCGAAAGCGCCAACAACGCGCCCGCCTGGGAAGCAGCGCCTTCGGTTTGCAGGTATGTGGGCAGCCAGGTAATCAAAACACCCTCCACGCCGCTGGCGGCCACAAACCCCAGCAGCCCCGTCTGCAGGCGCACATCAGCCAGATAATGCAGCACAGCGCGCACGCCGCCGCCCGCAGCGCTGCGCTGCGCATGCACCGAAAAATTTTGCAGGCTGAAAATGAACAGCGCTGCCCAGCCGCCAAACAAAACCGCAGACAACAGAAACGCACTGCGCCAGCCGGCACTGAGTGCAAAGCAAGCCGCCACCAACGCCGGCGCACCCAGCCGCCCCAGTGCTTGAAAGCCATGCATCAAAATCAACCCACGCGCGCGCTCGCTGCCGTACAGCTCGCTGATTAACAGAATTAACCGGCACCCCCAACCCATGCCCGAAATGAAAGAGCATCAAAGCCGCTGCGAATGCTGCCGCGCTGGCAGCGCCCCAAACCATGAGCGCACCCGCAGCCGTGACTGCCAGCGCTGCGCCCAGCACCCAGCGCGGGCCGCTGCGGTCATACCAAATACCCGAGAGCACCGAGCCGCTGGCCATCACCAGTGAGCTGGCGCTGAGAATGGCCCCCATGCGCGTGTGCGACAAACTAAAGTTGAGCTCAAAGCTTCTGATGAGCGCCGGCAACAGCCCGACGCCCACCAGCCCGATCAAAAAGAAGTAGGCGTGGCTAATCCCCCGCGCGGCGGACACTGGCGGGACATGAGTTGCTTTCACACAACCTTCATTACAATACAATGCGCGCGGGCAATGGCAAGCAGCAGTTGCGCGGGTGGCTTTCCGGGGCGGGGCTAAGCTGCAGCCGCAATGGTTGTCACCAAACTGGCTGGCAGCGCAGTTCAAAGTTTCAGCGGGAGTAGTTGGTTCGTCAAGGGCGAAAAATCACGCCAGCGTGCCCGCCGCAGGCAGGCATTCAATTTTGTGCGCCGCCGGATATCTAAATTGGATGCGGTCTTTAGCGCCGTTTTTGTGCAGGGCGCTGGCGCAGCGCTGGCATAATGCCGTATAATGGCCCGCGCCTACAATAAGCCGCTATCCCATGAAGAAGATACACACCGAAGAGACCGGCGATTTACTGCAGCAGATTGCGACTGAGCTGGCGTTTGTGGAAACGGGCAGCGCAGCCAGCCTTGCCGCAATTGCCGAAGTTTTGGCGGAGTTGGAAAAACTTGTTGGCTCTCCGCTGCCGCCCGCAGTTGCCACAGAGATTGCCACTGCCGCCCAATTTGCCGAGGCTGTGGCTGCTGCGGGCGGCGTGCTTGCAGCTGATGCGGGACAGGTGCTGCAAAAATGGTACGAACGCCTGGACAAAGCCTGCCAGGACTGGCTGGCTGCGCCGGACACCCAACCGGATGCGCCAGAGCCAACCATGACTCTGGAGCTGGGTGACGATACCGAGCTCCTCAACGAGTTCTGTAATGAAGGCAAAGACTTGCTGCAGGACATTGAGCAGGGTGTTTTGGTGCTGGAAGAAAATCCCGCCAGCGCAGACACGCTGAACGTGGTCTTTCGTGCTTTTCACACCTTCAAGGGCGGTGCGGGCTTCCTCGGCCTCGAGCCAATCAAGAATTTGGCGCATGAGCTTGAATCCTTGCTGGATGCCGCGCGCCGCGGCGACCTGACGATTGACACCTACATCACAGAGTTGATCCTGGCCGGGCGCGATGCGCTGCAGCAATTCCTGAGTGAGATTGGCAAGCGCCTGGGCGGCGCTTTGAAAGGCGAAGCCATCACGGTGCCCACCAGCGACTTGATTGCGCGCGTGAAAGCGCGCCTCGCGGGTGAAAGCCCCGCGCCTGCAGCCAATCCGCCGCCGGTCGCTGCCGTTGCGCCGCCGGTTGCTGCCGTTGCGCCGCCGGTTGCTGCCGTTGCGCCGCCGGTCGCTGCCGTTGCGCCGCGGGTCGCCGCCGTTGCGCCGCCGCCAGCCAAGTCGGCGCCAGTTACCTCAAAAACCACCGCCACCAAACCCAGCCCCGGCAGCAGCAACGAGCGCCTTGCCAGCTTTGTAAAACTGGACACGCAAAAGCTGGATGTGCTGGTGGATCTGGTGGGCGAGCTTGTGATTGCCCAGTCCATGGTGCTGCAGCACCCGCAGGTGCAAACTTTGAACGACCGCAATCTGGCGCGCTTCATGCGCCAGCTGCATGGCATCACCACCGACCTGCAGCGCAATGCCATGTCTTTGCGCATGGTGGAGATCCGCGGTGCCTTTCAAAAAATGAACCGGCTGGTGCGCGACCTGTCCGCGACCCAGGGCAAGCAGGTGCAGCTGCTGCTGTCTGGCGAAGAAACTGAAATTGACCGCAACATTGTGGAGGAGTTGGGCGACCCGCTGGTGCACATGGTGCGCAACTCTGTAGACCACGGCATCGAAATGCCCGAAGTCCGCGTGGCGCAGGGCAAGCCGGCGCTTGGCACTGTGCGCCTGCATGCCATGCACTCCGGCGGCGGGATTGTGATCACCATCAGCGACGACGGCAAAGGCCTGGACCAGAACCGCATTCTGGCCAAGGCCATTCAACGCGGGCTGATTGATGCCGACGCCACACCCACAGAAAAAGAAATCTTCGACCTCATCTTCCTGCCCGGCTTCTCGACCGTGGACAATATTACAGACATCTCCGGCCGCGGTGTGGGCATGGATGTAGTCCGCGCCAGCATTTCCCGTTTGCGCGGCCGGGTTGAGGTGCAATCCACTCTGGGCCAGGGCTCGGTTGTGACTATCCGGCTGCCGCTCACCATGGCCATCATTGATGGCATGCTGATTGGCATTGGCACCGAACGCTTCATCATCCCCAGCCTTTCCATTCGCGAATCCTTCCGCCCGCTGCCCGGTGTGGTTGCCACCTCCCAGGGCCGCGGCGAGGTGGTGAGCGTGCGCGGCAAACTGATTCCGCTGGTGCGGCTGGGCGACCAGCTTGGCATTGAGTCCACGGCCAAAGACCCCTGCGACGGAATTATTGTGGTCACCCAGTCTGAATCCCAGCCGCGCGGCTTGCTGGTGGACCGGCTGATCGGAAAACAAGAGGTGGTTATCAAGTCTTTGGGGTCCGCCTTCAAAGGCCAGGCCAGCATGTCCGGCGCAGCCATTCTGGGAGACGGACTGGTGGCTTTAATTCTTGACATTGAAAACCTTGGCGCGCCACGCGCCCACCACAAAAACCAGCCGGTGCCAACCGCATGACAGGCGCCGCTTTGCCCGCCGGGCGGCGCCGCCAATGGCCTGCCACCAACATCCGGCTCAACTTTAAACCGCAGCCACGCGCCGGGTTCCCATTTAACCCGCCCGCCATTTAACAGGTGTTTGCATGACAAATCAAATCCAGACGGACAACCGGCCCAAGCCCGGAAAATATCTGACCTTCATGCTTGGCGCGGAGCACTACAGCCTGCCGATCCTGAAGGTGCGCGAGATTATGCGCCTATGCCCGATCACACCGGTGCCGCGCATGCCGGTTTACATTCAGGGGGTCATCAACCTGCGCGGCAAAATTGTGCCCGTGCTGGACCTGCGCGCGCGCTTCCGGCTGCCAGAGTTTGCGGACCGGGATCGCGTCTGCATTATTGTGGTGCAGCTGGATAACGGCGACGGCAGTGCCAACCTGATGGGAATGATTGTGGATATGGTTGAGGAAGTCTCGCAGTACACAGAGGCGGAAATTGAGCCCACTCCAGACTTTGGCAGCCTGGTGGACACGCGCTACATCACCGGCATGACCAAAACCAAGGGCACAGTCAAAACATTGCTGGACCTGGACAAGCTGCTCACAATGGACGGCGACATTGACCTGCAGCAGGTTTTCCGCGAGGCTGCCTAGCATGCGCCCGCAGCTGATGCCCGCTTACCCCGCCCAGAACACGGGCAACATTTTAGCAAACACAGGAGATAAGAAATGCTGAACACTAAGACTTTACGGTACATTATTCTGGCGCTCATGGTGGTCACCGTTGTGATCACGGCACTCCTCACCGATTTCTTGCTGGCGGACGCCAAAATCGGCGGCGGCCTCTATACGCGGATAGTTGCAGATAAAGATTTACTTGCAGACATTCTGCCGCCGCCAGAATATGTTGTTGAAAGCTACCTAACGGCGACACGGCTAATGATTGCGCCCGACGAAATTGATGCTGCCACAGCTAAACTTGAGAAGCTCAAGAGCGATTACGAAGACCGGCATGCAGTATGGGAAGCCAGCACCCACATCGAAGAGGAAGCCAAGGCACTCATGGTGGGTGACGTGCACTCGTCAGCTGAAGACTTCTTCAATGATCTAAATCAGCACTTTTTGCCGGCCATTCGTGCAGGCGACACAGACAAGGCAACGACATATTATGCTGAGTTAAGTAAAGCTTATGCAGAGCAGCGTGATGCTATCGACCGTGTTGCAGCTGTTGCGCTCCGTACGGCAGCAGCAAATGAGGCCGAAGCAATACAGGTCGACCGCCTGGCGCTGCTGTGGTCCCTCGCTGGTGCAGGCGTCATGCTGCTGCTTGCGGGCAGTGCAGTCTGGTATTTGACCCGGCTAACCTTTGGCCCGCTGGATCGCATCACCGACAGCCTGTCAAGCGGTGCTGAGCAATCAGCCATAGCTGCCGACCAGGTGGCGCAGGCCAGCCAGCAGCTGGCAGAGGGCGCCAGTGAGGCGGCTGCCGCCGTCGAAGAAACGAGTTCCTCGCTTGAGCAAATGTCCAGCATGCTGCATGGCACAGCCAATAACACTGTGAAGGCCAAAGCGCTGGTAAGCGAGGCGCACTCTGCTGCACAGAGCGGGGCTGTCACCATGGGTGAAATGACTTCGGCTATGCAGTCAATTGCGCAATCCAGCGCCGAAGTGGCCAAAATTGTGAAGAGCATTGATGAGATTGCATTCCAGACAAATATTCTGGCGCTGAACGCAGCCATCGAGGCAGCGCGCGCGGGCGAGGCGGGCGCCGGGTTTGCCGTGGTGGCAGACGAGGTGCGCTCGCTGGCGCAGCGCAGCAGCGCGGCCGCGCATGAAACCGCCGAGAAGATTGAAGCGGCCATCATGAACAGCCGCAACGGGTCGCAAAGCCTGGTAAAGCTGGGCGAGTCCTTTGCGGCAATTGCAGAAAAAGTAAACCAGACCGATGGCTTGGTGAACGAAATTGCACAAGCAGCCAAGGAGCAGTCGCAAGGCGTCGAACAAATTGCGGCGGCAATTGGACAGATGGGCAAGGTCTCCACGCGCAATGCTGGCAACGCCGAAACCACAGCGGGCGCAGCCGAAGAGCTGAGCGCACAGGCAAAGGAGCAGATGAACCTGGCAGAAGAACTGCGCGGTGTTACCGGCGCCGGGGCACCGGCCAAGCGCCGCGCGCGCATTGGCAGCGCTCCACAGGCAGAGTGGCAGGCGCCGCGCCAGCTGAAGGACCAGCAGCCCGCGCGCAAAGCGCTTGCACTCGCGGCCGGCGACGCAGACAAGCACTTTAAAGACCAATAAGCCGCCCGTGTTCCCTTGGCGCTTGATTTTGGAATTTCACCGGCGGCTTACGACTACATCAGCGAGGTAGTTTATAAGAACAGCCGGATTTATTTGGGGGCCACCAAGCAGCAGCTGGTGTCAAGCCGGCTCGCGCACCGGCCCAAGGCAGTCGGGGTAAAGTCGTTCGACCAATACTGCGACTACCTGCACACGCACAAAAACAGCGATGAGATCGAGGTGCTGGTCGATCTCATCGCCACCAACCACACTTACTTCTTCCGCGAGCAGCCGCATTTTGATGCGCTGGCAGCGCAGCTGCTGCCGGGCTTGCTGCGGCATGTGCCCGCGGTGCGCAACGGCTTGCGCTGCTGGTCGGCGGCTGCGTCCTCCGGAGAGGAGGCGTTTTCGCTGGCCATTAGCCTTTCTGAATTTAACCGCGGGCAGCGGCGGATCGACTGGCACATCTACGGCACGGATATTTCCCGGCGGGTTTTGGCTAGCGCGCGCACAGCAATTTACGCTGCCGCAAAAGTGAAGCTGCCGGATGCCGGCCTGATGGCGCGCTATTTTCAAAAGGGCAGCGGACCCTATGAAGGCCAATGCCGGATCAAAGCCGCCTTGAGTTCCAATGTCACATTTATCCAGGCCAATCTCTTTCAAGCTGCCTATCCGGTACCGCAGCCCCAGCACATAATTTTTTGCCGCAATGTGCTGATCTATTTTGATCCGCCATCACAGGCACAGCTGATTAAGCGGCTCTACGATGCATTGATTCCGGGCGGCTACCTGGTGATCGGCATTTCGGATAGCCTGCACGGAATTCAACATCCTTTCGATAATCTCGGGGGCGGAATTTTTCGCCGTGCAAATTAAAATCTGATGAGATCGCGCCCTGATTGTTTCACTTTATTCATAGAGGCGTGCCATGGCTGACAAGATCAAGGTATTGGTAATCGACGACTCGGCGCTGGTGCGCAAAGCGATCACGGACACCCTTCACCTGGACCCGGAAATCGAGGTGGTGGGCACGGCCAACGATCCGCTGATTGCGATTGAAAAAATTCCCAAGCTCCGGCCAGATGTGCTTACGCTGGACATGGAAATGCCGCGCATGGACGGGCTCACATATCTGCGCAAGCTCAAAGCGGAAAAATCAACCATCCCGGTGGTGGTTGTCAGCGCGCTAACGCAGCAAGGCTCGCAAATGGCGCTGGACGCAATGGAAGCCGGCGCCTGCGATATTTTGGCCAAGCCGGACGGCAGCTATTCCATTGGTTCGCTGGCGGGGCGGCTTGCGTTTCATGTAAAAGCTGCGGCGCGCTCCCGGCGCCAGCCGCAGCTGGCACCGGTAAAAACCGGCCTCGCGGACAGCAGCTTGCGCTTGGTGGCCAGCCCGTCCAAAGGCCCGGATTTGCGGTTGATTCTAATCGGCGCCTCGACGGGCGGGGTTGAGGCCTTGCGCTTTTTACTGCCCAGCCTGCCGGCCGGGCTGCCACCCATTGCAGTTGTGCAGCACATCCCCGCCCATTTTTCAAAGGCGATGGCGGAACGCATCAATCAACGCTGCGATTACGAGGTTAGAGAGGCGGCAGACAACGAGCCCCTGCAGGCCGGTGTTTGCCTCTTTGCACCCGGAGACTTTCATTTGATGATCGTGAAGCGCCTCGGCGGTTATACTACGCGCCTCACACAGTCGCCGCCCATTCAGTTTTGCCGGCCGTCGGTGGATGTTTTGTTTCGTTCCGGAGCGGAAGCCGCCGGGGCGCACGCGCTGGGCATTTTGCTCACGGGCATGGGCAGCGACGGTGCAGTTGGGATGCAATCAATCAAGCGCGGCGGCGGCCGCACCCTGGCGGAACATGAGGACAGCTGCGTGGTTTATGGCATGCCGCGCGCCGCGGCCAAGCTGGGCGTGGTCGACCAAATAGTGCATCTGGGCCAAATGCCGGGCGCAATTATTAAAGCGCTGGAAGGCGTGCCGCGCTAACCCGCAAACTGCAAACAAGCTGCCGTTCGGGCAGCTACAAGCCTGGGGGGCCACCATATGAATGAGCGTTCACTTCTGTTTGGAACCACGGCAGCGCCATCCGCTGCGCCCGTGGACGAGGCACCCAGCCCGGAGCTGATCTTTGCGGCGCGGGTGCTGGTGGTCGACGACAGCAAAATGATGCGCATGGGCATCACGCGCTCGCTTAAGCAGCTTGGTTTCCAGAATATTTTTGAAGCTGCCGATGGCCGCGCGGCAATCGAACGCATCAAAGCCGAAACTTTCGACCTGATGCTGCTGGACGTGGAAATGCCCGAGATGACCGGCATGGAAGTGCTGGCCGCCATGCGCGCTGATGCCGCTATTAACTGGCTGCCGGTAATTGTAATTTCCGGCGGTGAAGACATCGCCAACGCGGTCAAATGCATTGAGCTGGGGGCGGAGGACTATCTGCCCAAGCCCTTCAGCCCCGTTCTGCTGCGCGCGCGCGCCACCACCTCCATTGAAAAAAAGAAACTGCGCGACTTGGACAAGCTGCGCATGCAGCAACTGCGCAGCCAGCATGAAATGGTGCTGGCCGAACAGGAGAAAACAGAACGCCTGCTGGCCAACATTTTGCCGAAGTTTATTTCCGACCGGCTGAAGCTGGGCGAGGAGCTGATTGCAGACACCCACGATGGCGTATCGGTGCTGTTCGCCGATCTGGTGGCGTTCACCAAACTCTCGCGCACAACCAGTGCGCCGGACCTGGTGAGCTTCCTAAATGAAATGATGTCTGCCTTTGACCTGATAACGGAACGCAGCGGGCTGGAAAAAATCAAGACGATTGGCGACAATTTCATGCTGGTGGGCGGGGTGCCGCAAGCCCGCGCAGACCACGCGCAGGCCGTGGCGGATGTGGGGCTGGAGATGCTGGAGTCTGTGCGGGACCTCAACCGGGCGCAAGGCACCAACTTTGAAATCCGCGTGGGCATCAACAGCGGGCCGATTGTGGCCGGTGTGATTGGCATCCGCAAGTTTACTTATGATGTGTGGGGGGACACGGTGAACATCGCCAGCCGCATGGAATCTTCCGGTGTGGGCGGCCGCGTGCGCATCAGCGCCAGTACGGCAGATTTGTTGCGCGCAGAGTTTGACCTGGAAGACGGCGAAGTAATCGAAGTCAAGAGCATCGGCCCCACGCAAACTTATTTTGTGCTTGGCCGAAAAAACGCAGCCCGGCGCTAAAAATAAATTTGCGCCACCGCGCGTGGTGCGCAGCGCTGCGGAAAGGCACCGCGTGCCCGCCGCCAACAAAGCAGGTGCCGTACTTCCCGCGGCACTTAATCTTCCGGCTTCAACAGGTTTGCGCGGCTAAAGGCCCGGCGCTGCTGGCTGGCGAAATTCTCACTTAATTTGCAAGCCGCGCTGGCCAGCACGCAGGCCCATGCAGGCGCCGCCGTAGCCCGCAAAAACTGAGCCGTCAAATGCCCCAAAATTCAGTCGAATCGTGCTATTCTGTGGGCTTAGCCACCGCCATGAAAATTCCCGCCTTCAAAATGCCGGTTGCAGACGCGATTGAGCGTGGCGCGTGTGGCGTTGGCTTTGTGGCAGACCAGCACGGGCGCGCTTCCGCGGAAATTTTGCAGCTGGGCCTTTCCGGGCTGGTCAACTTGCAGCACCGCGGCGGGCTGGACGCAGACAATAAAACCGGCGACGGGGCCGGCGTGCTCACGCCAATACCGGGCGCTTTCTTTTCCGCAGCGCTGGCGCAGCTCACCGGGCAGCAGGCAGCGCCGGAGCGAATGGCGGTCGGCATGTTCTTCTTTCGGCCGGCGCATCTGGAGCCGGCTGCGGCAGCCGTTGGCCATGCGCTGGCAGCGCATGGCGTGCCGCTGGCAGCGTGGCGCAAGCCGCCCATCAATCCGGATGTGCTTGGCCCGCAGGCGCGGGCGCGCATCCCGTTGATCCGCCAGGCGCTGATTGTGCGGCCGGCGCATCTGGCAGCCGCGGAATTTGAGCAGCGCCTGTTTCTGGCGCGCAAGGCATTTGAGCGCGAGTCTGCCGCCCATGGCTGGTCCGCCTACGTGGCTTCAATGTCCGGGCGCACGGTTGTATACAAGGGTTTGCTGCACGCGCCGCAAGTAGGCAGCTTCTATCTGGACTTGGCGGATCCGCAATACGCCGTCTCGTCGGTTGTCTTCCATCAGCGCTACAGCACCAACACGCTGCCCACCTGGGAGCGCGCGCAGCCCTTCCGGCTGCTGTGCCATAACGGCGAGATCAACACCATTCAGGGCAATGTGGCGTGGGTGCAGGCACGCACGGCACAGCTGGAGGCTGGCGGCGGGTTCACGCCGGCTGCGCTGCAGCCGGTGATTGATGCCAGCGGCAGCGACTCTGCCATGCTGGACAACTACGCCGAGCTGCTGTGGCAGACCGGGCGCGACCTGCCGCATGTGCTCTCCATGCTGCTGCCAATGGCGTGGGAAAAGCTGCCCGACCTGCCGCCCGCCGTGCGCGACTTCTATGCCTACCATGCCCACCTGGCGGAACCCTGGGACGGACCGGCTGCAATTGTGTTCAGTGACGGGCGCACAGTGGGCGCCACCCTGGACCGCAACGGCCTGCGCCCGCTGCGCTACGCTGCCACGCGCGACGGCCTGGTGTATGCAGCCTCCGAAATTGGCGCGGTGACGCTGGATGCCGGGCGCCTGACGTGCCTTGGCAAGCTGGGGCCGGGCCAGATGCTGGCCGTGGATACGCAGCGCGGCCAACTGTTGGGCGATGCCGAGATCAAAGCGCAGCTGGCAGCGCGCCAGCCCTACGGCCAATGGCTGTGCAACTGGCAGCTGCCCGCCCCTAACAGCAGCATTGCCAACACACATGCAGCGCTTTCCACGGAGCTGCTCGCCTTCGGTTACACACATGATGATGTGGTCTTCACCCTGCGCCCCATGGCGGAGGAAGGCGCCGAGCCGGTGGGCTCCATGGGCGACGACACGCCGCCCGCCGTGATGAGCGCCAAGCCGCGCCCGCTCTTCAATTATTTCCGGCAGCGCTTTGCCGAGGTGACCAATCCGCCAATTGACCCGCTGCGCGAGGGGCTGGTGATGTCTTTGCAGGTGCGGCTGGGCGCGCGCGCCAATGCGCTGTGCGAAACGCCGGCGCACACGCGCCACCTGCAGCTGCCCAGCCCGCTGCTGGATGATGCGCAGCTGCAGCAGCTGTGCAGCCAGCCGCACTTGCCGGCGCAAACGCTCTCCACGCTGTGGCCCGTGGCCAGTGGCAGCGCTGCGCTGCCGGCTGCGCTGGACGCGCTGTGCAGCGCAGCGCACACGGCAGTGGCCGGCGGCTGCCAGTTGTTGATTCTTAGCGACCGCGGCGTGGACGCGCAGCACAGCCTGCTGCCCGCGCTGCTGGCGCTGGGCGCCGTGCATCATCATCTTATTCGCGCCGGCCTGCGCGGCCGCACAAGTTTGGTGGTGGACAGCGGCGAGCCGCGCAGCGTGCATGATGCGGCTGCGCTGGTGGGCTATGGCGCGAGTGCTGTGTGCCCGTATCTTGCCTTGGCCGCCGTGCCCACACTGGTGAAGCAGCAGCCCGAGCTTGCAGCGGCGCACTACATAAAAGCGCTCGAGAAAGGCCTGCTAAAAGTCATGTCCAAAATGGGCATCAGCACAGTCGAAGCATATTGCGGCGCACAAATCTTTGAATGCATCGGCCTGCATGCGGACCTCGTGGACACGCACTTTAGCGGCACGCCCGCGCATCTGGGCGGCAGCACGCTGGCCGATGTGGCGCGCATTCCGCTGGCGTGGCACGCGCTGGCATTTGGCACAGAGCCGGCCATGCCTTCGCCCGGCTACTACAAGTTCAAGCGCGGCGGCGAGCTGCACGCCTTCGAGCCGGAGATGGTCAAGCGCCTGCACCGCGCCGTGCGCACGCCCGGCGCCAACAACGGCCACTTCGCCGACGGCTACTCGCTCTTCCGCGAATTTGTGGCCGAGCTGCAAGCGCGCCCGCCCATCGCCATCCGTGACCTGCTGGCAGCGCGCCCGCTGGCACATGCCCCCATCCAGCTGGAAACCGTGGAGGCGCGCCCCACCATCCTGCGGCGCTTTTCCGTGGCCGCCATGTCGCATGGGGCAATCTCCTCGGAAGCGCATGAGACTCTGGCGCTGGCCATGAATGCGCTGGGCGCCAGCAGCAACTCTGGCGAGGGCGGTGAGGATCCGGCGCGTTACGGCACGGCGCGCAACAGCCGCGCAAAGCAAGTGGCCTCTGCCCGGTTTGGCATGACGCCCGCCTACCTGCTCTCTGCCGACGAGCTGCAAATCAAGATGGCGCAGGGCGCCAAGCCCGGCGAAGGCGGGCAGCTGCCCGGCCACAAAGTAACAGCAGAAATTGCAGCCATCCGCCACGCGCCGATGGGCGCACCGCTCATCTCGCCGCCGCCACACCACGACATCTACAGCATTGAGGATCTGGCGCAGCTGATCTTCGACCTGCGCCAGATCAATCCGCGCGCATCCATCTCCGTAAAGCTGGTGGCGCAGGCGGGCGTGGGCACCATTGCCAGCGGCGTGGCCAAAGCCGGCGCGGATGTAATTGTGATCTCCGGCCACTCCGGCGGCACGGGCGCGGCGGCGTGGTCTTCCATCAAGCATGCCGGCCTGCCGTGGGAGCTGGGCCTTGCAGAAGCGCAGCGCGTGCTCATCAACTCCGGCTTGCGCGGGCGCGTGCGCCTGCGCGCTGATGGCGGGCTGTACACCGGCCGCGATGTTTTCATTGCAGCGCTGCTGGGCGCGGACGAATATTCTTTCGGCACCAGTGCGCTGATTGCAGCCGGCTGCGTGATGGCGCGCACCTGCCACACCAACAACTGCCCGGTGGGCGTAGCCACGCAGCGCGCAGACTTGCGCGCCAAGTTTGCCGGCACACCAGAGCAGGTGATGGCCTTCATGAATTTTGTGGCCCAGGATCTGCGCGAGCACATGGCTGCGCTGGGTGTTGCCACGGTTGCAGAGCTGATCGGGCGCACGCCCTTGCTGCATCAAGCGCTGCCCGGCTGCGCCGGCGAACCGGCGGTGGACCTCAGCTCCCTGCTGCACCCGCCGGGCGGCGGCGTGGGCCGCGACTACCGCTACAGCGGCGCGCCCAACCCCAGCGCGCGCCTGGACCCGCACAACCAGCAGCTGCTGGATGCAGCGCAAGCGCTGCTGCAAAACCGCAGCGTGCCGGCACCGCTGGCGCTGGCGTTCCAGCTCACCAATGCCTCGCGCACATTTGGCGCCACACTCTCCGGCGCCATCGTTACCAAGCACGGCAGCGCCGGCCTGCCGGATGGCACGCTGCGCGTCACGTGCAGCGGCGTGGCCGGCCAGTCATTTGGCGCGCATCTGGCGCCCGGCATGCAGCTCTTGCTGCACGGCCCGGCAAATGATTACGCGGGCAAGGGGCTGGATGGCGGCCGCATCATCATCTGCCCGCCCGCCGGCTACAACGGCGCGCACCCCGTGCTGGCGGGCAACACCCTTTTATATGGCGCGCTGTCCGGCGAGCTGTTCATTGCCGGGTGTGCCGGCGAGCGCTTTGGCGTGCGCAACAGCGGCGCCTGCGCCGTGGTGGAAGGCGTGGGCGACCACGGCTGCGAGTACATGACCGGCGGCGTGGTCGTCATCCTCGGCCAGACCGGCTACAACTTTGGCGCCGGCATGACCGGCGGCGTTGCCTACGTGCATGACGCGCACAAGCAGCTGCGCTGCAGATTGAATGAAGAGTTGGTAACCACGCGCCCGCTGACGCGCGCCGACCAGACGCAGCTGCGCGAGTGGGTGGAACGCCACGCCGCATTAACTGGCAGCCCGCGGGCGGGCGCGCTGCTGGCGGACTGGCCCGCAGCGCTCGCCGACTTTGTGTGCATTGTGCCGCGCTGGCAAATGGCACAACCCGCGGCCGCCGAAACCACAGCTACCGCTGCATCATTGCCCGCCGGCAAACCCGCTGGCTAGGCCGCCGCACAACCTAAAGACCGCGCTTAGCTGCCCGCTGCAAATTGCAATGCCCATGCAGTGTGCTCTTCAAGCAGCGCAGCTGAAGTTTGCAATCGACCCGGAACTCGGAACAGCCTCCATTGTCACAATCTGATCTGCACGGAAAGACTGCGCTGGTGACCGGAGCCGCGAGCGGGCTTGGCCTGGCCATTGCCCGGCGCCTCGCTGCGGATGGCGCCCGGGTGGTGCTTGCAGACCTCAACCCGGCAGGCGCCGCCGTGGCCAAAGAGCTTGGTGGGCTGTTTGTGCACGCGGACCTCGCGCAGCGGCCAGACTGCCGTGCACTGGCAGATGCAGCGCTTGCCCAATCCGGCACCGTGCACATTCTGATCAACAATGCCGGTTTTCAGCACATCGCTCCCATTGCGGATTTTCCGGAAGATGTGTGGGAGCACATGCAGGCCGTGATGCTCACGGCACCCTTCCTGCTCACGCGTTACCTTTGGCCGGCCATGCAGGCAAACCGCTGGGGGCGGATTGTGAACATCTCCTCTATTCACGGCCTGGTTGCCTCGCTGCACAAGGCTGGCTATATTGCTGCGAAGCATGGACTGATTGGCTTGACGCGCACCAGTGCCCTTGAAGGCGGCGCCTGCGGCATCACTGCCAATGCCATCTGTCCCGCGTTTGTGCGCACCCCGCTGGTGGCGAACCAGATTGCCGCACTCGCAAAGACGCGCGGTATTTCCGAGGCAGAGGTGCTGGAAAAGGTAATGCTGGAATCAGCTGCAATCAAACGCCTGATCGAGCCGGAGGAAGTGGCGGATCTGGCCGCCTATCTGTGCAGTGCGGGCGCCGGTGCAATTACCGGCGCCGCCCTGACGATGGATCTGGGCTGGACTGCAAGATAACCGCGCGCACCGCTACAGCGCAGTTAACAACATAGTTGCTGCGCACGATAAACCACAATCTGCAAGAACAAGATGGTATCGGATGCGTTACTTAACTTCTATGCACGCTTGTGTACGCCCCGCGCAGCTAATGCCCAAAACTTTTTCTGCGCACTGCGCCAGGCAGCGCACCCGAAGTAACAGATGAAAGCGGCATCAAAACAAGTTGTTCAGCCACCGCGGCTGCCTAAATTTCTTCAGGTGGAAGCGGTTGAGGGTCTTGCAGACCATGGGGAATATGCTTCAGTGTCCATTTCCGGCTGCAACCTCGCCGGGCAAAATGCCGCGAATATTCACTTTGAGCAGGTGCATCTGCGCCGCACCGGCTTCAATCAAACGCAGCTGCCCAAGCTGCGCATGCTGGATGTGCGCATTGAAGATTCGGATTTATCAGGGGCGGTGTGGGAACAGGCGCAGCTGCAGCGCGTTGAGTTCATCGGCTGCCGGCTGCTGGGGACGCAGCTGTTTGCAGCCCGCTTGCAAAATGCCCTGTTCAAGGAGTGCATCTTTGAAAACGCGCTGCTGGCCTCGGCTGCCTGCAAATCAGTGCGCTTCGAAAAGTGCGCCTTGCGCAACGCGTCTTTCGAGTTGGCGGATCTTGCGGGCACTGTGTTCCAGCAGTGCGACCTGACAAACGCGGACCTGCGCGGAACGCAATTGCAAGCCGTGGATTTCCGCGGCTCTATCCTCAATGCGGTGCAGGTGGGCGCCAAAGACTTAGTGGGTGCCATCATTGACTCAGCGCAGGCAATTCAAATTGTGGGCTTGCTTGGAGTAACCGTCATGGATGGCGATGAATGAGTTTGTGCAAGCTCGGGCTGTTCCAAGTGCTGCGATGATGCGGCTGGTTGCCCAATGCTTGGGGTGGCAACCCGGTGTTTGGTTGAAGGACACAATCACTTGCAAGAACAAATAAGGCAATTCCTGCTGGCTACGCATGTACTGAGCGGAATCACAGCCCTGCTGAGTGCCACTGCCGCAATTGCCAGCAAGAAAGGCCGCGCGCTGCACCGCACAACCGGCAGGGTTTATTCGATCGCCATGGGGTACATCGTCTGTTCTGCGTTTCCACTGGCAATCCTGCGCCCCAATCCATTCCTGTTTGGCGTCGCGTGCTTCAGCGGCTATCTGGTCTGGACCGGATACAGGCGCGCCACCCAGCGCGCACCACAACTGACCAGAACTGACCAGTGGACCGTGCTGGCTGGCGGCGGCGTAATTGCCGGCATGGCCATTTACGGTGCCTACATGCTGGCAACCGGCGAAAGTCTGGGCGTTGTCTCACTTGCTTTTGCGGGCGGCTTGACAATATTTGTTGCGCAGGATATTCAATCGCTGCGCAGTGGCGCGCCACTGGGAAAATTCCGGATTGCCCGCCATTTGCAGCGCATGCTTGGCGGAACAATTGCGACTATCACGGCGGTTCTGGTTGCCCAGGTTGTGCCGCAGCTTGCGGGCACTTCCATCCCGCCCTTTGTGGTCTGGCTCTCGCCCACCATTGCCCTTACTCCGCTGATTGTGTGGTGGAGCTACAAAACGCTCGCGCCAAAGTAAACGCACTAGTTCACCAGTTACTTTGGACTGCTTGTGCCGGTACCTATCGGCAGCTTGGTGGCTGTAAGTGCGCAGCCGCTACCGCGGCCACAAGTAGTCTGCTAACATTATTGGCAGGCGCGCACAAGAAT
The DNA here is from genome assembly GCA_003569365.1 of Anaerolineaceae bacterium. Classification (GTDB taxonomy): domain Bacteria; phylum Chloroflexota; class Anaerolineae; order Anaerolineales; family UBA11657; genus BD1. The sequence goes on along the minus strand of BGOS01000009.1, from coordinate 1,869 downwards.
GCCCTGGATAAACCAAGTTTCCATCTCTGAAGCCACTGGGCTGCTCAAGGCGCAGCTTGACCAGGCCATGCAGCGCGCTGGACGCGTTTGGCACATCGTCAACATCATGTCGCTCAACCCGCACGCAATGCGCGACAGCCTGGCGCTGTATGGCACGCTGATGATGGGCCAGTCCCCGCTGAGCCGCGCACAGCGCGAAATGCTCGCCACAGTGGTTTCATTTGAAAATCAGTGCCACTACTGAACGCAGGGGCATGCCCACGACCTCCGGGCTGAGGTCGGAAAAGTTACAGTCGCAGCAGAGGCCGATGCTTACGTGCACGCCGTGGCTCGAGACTGGCGCACTGCACCCCTGTCACTCGTAGACCGCGCATTGTGCGAGTTTGCGGCCAAGCTCACGCACACCCCGGGCAAAATGCTGCCGGCAGACCTGGATGCGCTGCGTTCGGCTGGGCTTGATGACCGCGCCATCCATGATGCGGTGCAGGTGATTGCCTACTTCAACTATATCAACCGGGTCGCAGACTCTCTCGGCGTCGAGCCCGAAGACTTTATCCAGCCTTGGGGGAAACCTTAGCGCCGCGCTCCGCAAACTGCCGCGCTTGCAGCTGCCCGGCCACGCAACACAAAATAAATTTGGCGCCTCTGATCAGGTGCGCATAGTTGCTGCCACCATAATTAACCGCGCGCCATTTGCTGCAGGCGCGCAGCAATAAATTGAGCGGTGGCAACCACTGCCGGCGCTAGCCGCTGCTGCCGGCCGCAATCGCCTGCAGCAGCGCAAAAAACATATCTTGCCCGCTGCATGCTTGACATTTTCTTTCGTCCCCCTAATACTATCTGTGTCGGCCTTGAGCTGCTGCACCCGCAGTAGTGCCATGCGCCAAACCGCACGCACCAGCCGGATCACCCCACATGAAAATCACCGATGTAAAAACTTTTGTGGTGGGCAACCCGCCGCCGCACTTTGGCGGACGCTACTGGATTTTTCTCAAGCTCACCACAGACGGCGGCATCGTGGGGTATGGCGAGGTTTACTCCGTGCCTTTTCACCCGCACGTCGTCGCCAAAATGATTGAGGACGTCTGTGAACGCAAGGTGATCGGCAGCGACCCGTTCAAGATCGAGCGGCTTTGGCGCAACATTTATTCCAGCGGGTTTACCCAGCGCCCGGACACTTCGATTCTGGGAATTCTGAGCGGAATCGAAATGGCATGCTGGGACATTGTGGGCAAGGCACTGAACAAACCTGTATACGAATTGCTCGGTGGCCAGGTGCATGAGAAGCTGCGTTCGTACACCTACATTTACCCGGAGGAGCGCGACCAACCGGCGTGTACCATGATCCGCAGCTGGCGGCCGAACGCGCGTCCGAGTATGTGCAGCAGGGGTTCACTGCAGTCAAGTTTGATCCCGTCGGCCCATATTCCGCCTTTGATCCACGCCAGCTTTCACTGGAAGCGCTGGAACTCAGCGAGCAATTTGTAAAACTTATTCGCGCGGCCGTTGGCAACAAATGCGACCTGCTGTTTGGCACGCACGGGCAAATGACGCCAGCCGGCGCCATCCGGCTGGCTAAACGCCTGGAGCCGTATGACCCGCTGTGGCTGGAAGAGCCAACGCCGCCGGAAATGCGGAGGAGATGGCGGTTGTGGCCGGCAGACCAGCATTCAATTGCCACCGTGAACGCCTGACCACCAGTATGAATTGCGCGAGTGCTGCCAACCGCTCGCTTCCATCTTGCAATTGCGCTGGGCGCGTGGCGCATACTGGAGGCCAAGAAGATTGCCGGCATGGCCGAAGCCACTACGCGCAATTGCACCCGCATCTCTACTGCGGCCCGATTGCGGGTGCGGCTGATATTCAGCT
>BGOS01000008.1 GCA_003569365.1 Anaerolineaceae bacterium | reverse complement strand
CAGAGAGGTGAACACGATTGATGAGCGCTTTGACCGGTTTGGGAGAAACTACGTTCCCAGCCAAACCGATTGCTGTGCGTGCGGGACCGCGCAGCGGTGGCGTGGCGCTTTGAACGGCCACTCCGCGCGGGTAACGCCTGGATCTTTTCGTACGAGAACGGTCCGCAAGGTTTTGCCGGCTATGCCGTGTTTTTGCGGCAGGACAGCCCTGATATTGGGCTGCGCCGCGTGCGTCTGGTTGATTTTCAATCCGAAGGCGATGGGGCCAAGTTTTTGCATGACGTCATTGAAGTTGCACTTTCCCGCTGCCGTGCTGAACGCATACATTTGCTCGAGTCGATTGGTTTTGGAAATGTGCGCAGAAAGCAGATCGATGCACTTGCACCTTACCAGCGCCAACTACCATCTTGGATGTTTTGGTACAAAGTAAGTGAGCAGAATCCCGAATTGGAAAAAGCACTACTTAATCCGGATGTGTGGGACCCATGCACTTATGATGGAGATGGTTGTTTTTAACTTATAAATTGCTGCCGCTCAGGCTCCATCCAGATCTTCTGGGACAACAAAAGCTAGCCAATCAGTAGGGCAATGGGATTAGTGGATACGGTTGGTCATCCGGACAAGATATTTCAGGATTTCCTGGCAATCAACTATTCGAGCGCTCGGGCAGCGTGCAAATTGACAGAAGAGCGCTGCCTATCCAAGAGACTTAGTCGGTTGTCCTCCACGGCTCTCTCTTCACACCACCAGCGCCGCATTATGGCTGGAACTTCCGCCAACCCCGCCGCTGCGCACAAACATTAGAAACGCCAAGGCTCGCAGCGCGGCGCTTGCCAGTAGCGCTCCCCCGAGGCCAATGTAGTCGGCGAGGAGTGTGCCGATCAGCGGGGCGGCAATTGCCGACATGTACTGCAGGCTTTGCGCAATTGAAACGAACAGTGCTGTCTGGTCGGGTGGCACCGTCTTCATAAGCTCATCAAAGAACACCAGATCAAGGCCGGCCTGAAAAATACCCGAGAACGCAGCCAGCAGCACAATGACCTCCACTTGCAGTGTGGTGGCCACGAGGGCTGGATAAATTGACAGGCCGAGGGTGGCTGAGAGCAGCACCAACCGGGAACCGCGCGAGCGTGACACGCCGGCCCACAGCCAGTAACCAATGACGAGCGTGAAAGTTTGCGCAGTGCTGATGAGGCCGATGGCGGCCTCGTTGGCATGCGCCTCACGCACAAGGTAGAGCGGAAAAATTGGAGCAGCCAACGCAATACCAGAGAGGAACACGAAGCGCCGGGTGGTAAACGCAATGAAAGCTGGCTGCTGCCGCACATTTTGGATTGCACTGCGCAGTTGATCCAGCATTGGCTGGCGCGAAGTGAGTGGCGGCGACTCTTGGTCCGGCAGCACCAGATTGCTGGAAAAATAGAGTGAGATCAATCCGCCGGCGCTGAGCAGAATGAACACCAGTTGGTAGTTGGCGGGAAAGCTCACACGGGCCAATACCTGCCCAATCAGCAGCACCGTCACCGCGGTGGTGATGCCCAGCACAGACCAGCGCCGGCTCATCAGCTCGTAGCGCCCGTTTTCTCCAGCTACGCCGTTCATCACCACCGTGAAACTGATGGCAACCATGGTTTGCGGGAGGGTGGCGGCGGCCCAGATAGCAAGCACGACGAGCACGGCATGCTCGGATGGCACGACTAGTGTCACGAGGCCGGTGAGGGTGTAGGCCATGATGCTGAACACGCGCACGCGACCGTACCATGGAACCACATTGCGCTGGCGCTGCAGGAAGCGCCCGACTGCAAAAGCCAGCAGCAAGCCAGTGACGGCGGGCATGCTGGTGAGCAAGCCCACTTGCAAATTGGAGGCGCCCAGACGCACCAAAAAAACCGGCAGAAACGGGGCAGCGGCAGATGCCAATCCAACGCCAATGCCATCGATCTGGACGTTGATGAAGTTGCGGCGCTGGAGTGGCGGGGCCTCGGCGGGCGCAGCCGACCAGCGCAGCCAGGGAGGCAGAACCGGCCAGCTAAGTTTGGGCATGTGGCGGTGGAAAGTGCGGGGCGCGCGCCCCAGCCGGCGGGTTAAATTTGCTCGAAGTGCGGCGTGTCGACGACAAACACGGTGGCGCGAAACTGGCCCGGCTCTGGCACAGCACACGTAGCCTTCACCAGATCCAACACTGGCTGCACCTGGTCGGCTTCGGCCCCAATTAGCAGCGTAACATTGCCCCGGCGCAGAAAGCCGCCAGTGCTGGCCACACGCGTCACGCGAAAGGCGCGCGCCATCAGCGCCTCAATTACTTGGCGGTCGTCAGAGTCACGGATGATTGCAATTACAAGTTTCATGGGATTTAGACCTGCTCGTACCGTTCCACATTGAGGGCAAACACTTCGGCGCCACCAACCTCGGCCTCAATCACTGTGGCATGCAACAGCGAGGCCGGTCCCTCCATATTGATCGGGATAAAGCGCCGCTGCCGTTTGCAGCACTCGCGAATGTTGCGCAAAAGCTGCGCCTGGCGCAGTTGGTTAAAGCCAACCAGATACGACACCTGACTTTGCTGGAGCAGCCCGCCGCTGCTGCCAATCTGAGTGATTTGAAATCCATCACGCGTCAGGCGCTCGGTCAGGTCTTCGGCCTGTTCACCCATCACGGTGATAAAAAACAGGCGATCAACCGTTGCTTGTGTTGTCACAAAAGTTTTTTCCGGATAAGCTGCAGATTATTTCAGCGCCTGCATAGCAATTATCTGCGCTGCTCTGAAATTGTCAACTGGAGAAATGCACGTTGCACAAACTGCCGGCAACAGGCGTCACCACCATACATCGGGCTGCCGCGCTTGCGCCATTTGGTTGCATCCACCATAATAATAGTTCGGCGCAGAAAACGCGCCGCACCTGCTAGAACTTTCATTTTATTTGCGGAGGAACCAGTGATCCACATTGTCGTTACCATGATTGTAAAACCCGGCCGCCTGCCGGATTTTCTGGCTGAGTGTGAAAAGCTGCGGCCACTGGTGCTGGCCGAGCAAGGCTGCATCGAATATGTGTACACCCGCGATATTGCTTCCCCATTGGGCATCCAGGAAGCCATAAATTCCAACCGGATAACTTTGGTTGAAAAATGGGAATCGCTTGCTGCGCTTCAGGTGCACACGGAGCAGGCGCACATGAAAGAGTTTGGCCCGCGAATACAAGCAATGCGGGAGAGCGTTACTGCCCGCGTAACGGAGCCAGCGTTTTAGCTGCAGGCATTTCATCTTCGGGCGGCGCCGTGCTTGCATTAGCTTCCAAAGCGAGCACGAAGGCAAATTAATTTAACTATGCAGCGCTTTGGCGATGGTCTGGACGGCGTGCGCCAGGCGCTGGCGTTCTTGTCGCTGGCGAGTGCGCTTGGCTATTTCGGCGTGATGCAACGGCCCGTGTCCGCATTGCGGACTGCCGTCAAAAGCGCTGCGCTGGGTGCACTTGTGCCGCTGCCGCTATTGGGGTTTGGCGGCGAAGCGGCGCCCCGGGTGGCGCTGGGTTTGCTGGCCGGGGCATTGCTGCTCTCGAGTGTTGGCGATTATTATCTTGCGCTGCCAGATGGCCGGCGTAACTTTGTGCGCGGGCTGGGCGCTTTTCTGGGCGCGCATCTATGCTATTTGCTTGTGATGCTGCCGCACACCACATTTCCGCAAGCCTTGCAAATTGCGGGCATGCTTGCGCTGTTGGCGCTGGCAGCCGGCATGCTGGCGTGGCTGTGGCCGGTGCTGGGCAGCTTGCGTGTGCCCGTCGGCATCTACCTTGGCGTCATCTGCCTGATGGCGCTCGCAGCCCTCAGTGTGCCGGTGCCACTGCTCGGCGTTGGCGCATTGCTCTTTACGTTTTCCGATGCGGTGATCGCGGTGGATAAATTCCGGGTGGCAGTTCCATGGCGCGGGCCGATCATCTGGTCCGCTTATTACGCGGGTCAGGTGCTGCTCGTTAGCAGTCTGCTTGGATTGCTGGGCTGAGTTGTATGCAGCCACATGCGTTATGCCTGAGGATTTTATGAGGGGGGCATCTTGCGCCAAACGGACTGGGTCAGTAAGTTTGGGCGGGGCTGGACCCAGTTCGCAGCTTCATTAACTGCTGCCCGGGCGCGGGCGGTGGCTAGCTGATTGCAGCGCGGCACTGCATGGCAGCCTGCGTGATTTCATCAAAGGCGCGCGCCGCAACTGCCTTGCGGGATACCAGACTGCCGCCGATGCCCACAGCCACGGCGCCAGCAGCCAGATATTCATGCGCATTCAAGGCGCTGATGCCTCCGGTTGGCACAAGCTTTAGAAATGGCAGCGGCGCCAGCACGTCACTTAAGTAGCGCGCGCCGCCGGCTTGCGCCGGAAATACTTTAATCAATTGCGCACCGCACTCGTGCGCCTGCAGCAGCTCTGTGGGCGTGAAGCCGCCGCACACTGCCGGCACATTGTGGCTCACGCAAGCGTCAATGACTGCGGGGCGCAGCGCGGGCGTGACCACAAACTGTGCGCCCGCCGCAATTGTGGCGTGCGCATCAGCCGCACTGAGCACCGTGCCGGCCCCGACGCACACCGTGTCGCCCAATGCCAGCCGGGTGGCGGCTATTGCTTCGATTGCGCCCGTGCCGGTGAGCGTGAACTCCAGCACGCGGATGCCGCCAGCGGCAAGCGCGCGCGCCACATCCACGGCACTGGCGTAATCATCCAGCCGCACAATGGCGATGATTTTTTCAGCGAGAACTTGCTGCAAGGCAGACATACTTGTGTTGGGGGAGCGCTGCTGTTTTAGATTTCAGCGCACGATGTCGGCGGTTTTTTCGGTGAGCACAGCGTCCAGCTCCGCGCGGGAAGACAGCACGCGATCCCCAAACTGTGACAGCGCGATGGCAGCCAAGCCGGCACCGCGCCGCAAGCCAGCGCGCGGATCGTCATCCAGCCAGCCGTCAAGCGCACCGGCCGCAAAGGCGTCGCCACTGCCCACGCGGTCCACAATCTGCACCGGCAGCGCCGGTTGAAATAAAAACGCACGCCATGCAAAAGCGCAGCGCCCAGCTCGCCAAACGTGCAGTAGATGGCGCTTGCGCGCGTAAGCTTTTGCAGTGCTTCCATCATTGGCTGCGGCTCGCCACTGCAGCCAAACAGGCGCTGTGCATCCGCGCCTTTGCAGAACAACACATCGGCTTCGGCCAGCATGGGGCGCAGCGCAGCCCCTGCAGTTTCAGCCGGCCACATCTTTGCGCGGTAGTTCACGTCAAAGCTGATGGTGATACCGGCGGCCCGCGCCCGCTGCAGCGCTTGCGCCACAATTGCGCGGCCGTTGTCGCCCAGCGCTGCGGTGATACCGGTCAGATGCAGCACACGCGTGTCCAGCAGATACGCCCAGTCCACATCCTCCACCGTCATGCGCGCCGCAGCCGAATCAGCGCGGTCGTAGATCACCTGAATGGGGCGCGGTTGAGTTGCGTACTCAATGAAATATGTGCCCAGCCGCTCGTTCGGGGCGCGCCGCACGGCTGACACATCCACGCCATCCGCGCGCAACGCGCGCACAATGCTGCTACCGAGGGCGTGATCCGGCACACGGCTGACCCAGCCGGTGCGCCGGCCGAGGCGCGCAAGCGCAGTGCAGACATTGCTTTCCGCGCCGGCCACCTCCACATCCAGTGTGCGCGTGTCTTCCAAGCGGCGGCCGGTGGGCACGCTCAGGCGCCACATGGCTTCACCGATGCTGGTCAGGTCAAAACGTGGCACGGCGGGAATTCTAAACTAATGCGCAGTGGCTGAGGTTCCAAGCAGCGCAGGCCGCCGGCTGCCAGCCCGGCACAAACACGCTGTTTCAATTTTGAAGCGATAAACTCGCAGTTGTTAACGCTGCAGAATATTTTATGCGCAGGTACGGGCCTGCAAGGAAACATACAAATGAACAACGCTGTAATTTGGGGGGCTGCCGGCGGGCTGGGCCAAGCGCTGGTGGCCGCACTGCGGGCGGAAGACTGGCAAGTGCATGCCGTTACGCGCAGCCCATCGGCGGCGGTGGCGGCGCTCACACCGCACTGCTACGAGGCCGATGTGGCGGATGCGCAATCCGTGCAGCGCACGGTGCAGGCGATTGCGATGGAAACTTCGGATGTGGCGCTGGCAATCTACGCTGTCGGTGACATTGCATCGTTGAAGCTGGAGGCACTAACGCCCGCCGATTTTGCGCGCATTCTCAACGCCAACCTCACGGGTGCTTATCTCACAGCGCACTACTCGCTGCCGCTGCTGACAGCCGAGGCGCACTTTATGTTTGTGGGCGCTGTGGTTGAACGCTTGAAGCTGCCCGGCTTGTCCGCGTATGTGGCCGCCAAAGCCGGGCTGGAGGCGTTCACCGACACCTTGCGCAAGGAAGAGCGCAAGCGGCGCGTGACGCTGGTGCGGCCGGGCGCGGTGAACACGCCGTTCTGGGCCAAGGTTCCCTTTCGCATGCCGGCCGGGGCACTGGCGCCGGCGGAGCTTGCGCAGCGCATGCTGGAGGCGCACAAAAGCGGCCACAGCGGCCTGCTGGATATTTAGCAGCGCGTGCCCGTCAGTGCGGGCTAAAGCAAAAATTTGTGCGTTTGGCCAAAGCAGCTGCGCAGTTGTGCGCACAGGCAATGACTGTAAATTGTTTGGCGCGCAGCACTGCGCCGCACTTTCAGGAAAAGTCAGGGAGGGGCAGCCGGCTTACTTGTGGCGTAACGCCCGCTTGCAGAGCGGCAACTTCGCGCCCGGCTGCGTGCACTTCGGCCGCGCTCAGCAGCACTTCCATCTTTAATTCAACGCGGTAAATCTCGCCGGGCTGCAGGGTCACCACGCGGCCGTGGCGGCGCTCGGTGGCGCGCTGGTTCGGGTAGTTGGTGGCGGGCTCAAGGCCGGTTACATAACCCTCGCCCAAGCTGCCGCCCTGCTTCCACTGCGTGAAGCAGGGCAGCTGGCGCGTGTTGTAGCGCAGCGCCACGCCGCGCGTGCCGGCGGCATTGTGCAGCAGTGCCATTGTGCTGCCATCTGGCGCACTGTGCGGCCGGTGAAAGTAAACCTGCTCGATGTAGCCGGGCGTGGGCTCGCGATAGGTATCCCACTGCGTGAGGCCGGCCGCAGCGGTGGCGTCGCGCGGCGCGGTGGTGGTGCGCGGCAGCAGCAGGCGCGCGCCCGCATCCATAAACGGCGCGCCAAAGTTGCAGTGGTAGAGCAGCTGCATTTCGGCCGGCACCGGCTTGCGGTTTTCTATCTCATCAGTGATCAGCAGCGCATTTGAGCCCAGTACTGTGGAGATGCAGCTGGTGAGGCGCAGTTGCGGCAGGAAGAGCGCAGCTTCATCAACAACGCCGCGCACGCGCAGCACGGGCTGGGCTTCGCGGCCCACCTCCACTGCCACGTAATGCGCGGGCAGGTTGGCAATGCGCCCGTGCAAGCCCAGCTGCACAGGCATGGGTTCGCCGGTGTTGCCCGGCAAGATGTCAACGCCGGGCGCACCGTTGGACTCCAATCCGCAGCGCACAATGCACTCGTCAAAGCCCTGCAGCCAGCCCAGCCCACCGCGCTCGTTGGCATGCACAAACTGCGGATGCACCGGCCCGCGCACCGGCGAGCGCCAGCCGATGAACTCGCCGCGATAGCTGCCGCGCCACAACCCCATGCCGCGCGTTGGCAGGATGCTGAACGAAAGCGCGCCATTGTCCACCTCCACCAGCTCCACGCCCTCCTGCAAGCCGCCATGCAGCACCCGCTTGCTGATGCGTGCCGGCGCGGCAATGCCCAGCTCTGCTGCGCCCAACTCCAGCGTCTCCACCCAAATGTTGCGCTCGGTGTCCGTCAATACCCACTGCGATATTTTTTCATTCATGTGATTTGTCCATTGGGTTGTGCGCGGAGTGTGGGGCTGCGCAGTGCTGCCGCCTCAGCCCGCCTGCAGCGCTGCCAGATGAAAACTGCTGCCGGAAACTGCGCGCGCCGGCAGCAGCGCGCGATCGGTCTCGAAGATTGTGTCTGCGTGCAGCAGCAGGCAGTCGCTGGCCAGCGGGTCGCCAGCCACCGCCGCCAGATTTGCCGGCTCATTATCTATGAAGGCGAGCACACTAAAACCCTGCGCAGCGTAGTGCTGCAAGCCGGCCACTTTCATGGACGGCAGGTGTTCGTCCTCCCAGTTGGCGCTGCATGTGAAGAGCTGCGCCTCGGTAAAGCTGGCGCCATGCGGCGCGCCCAAGCGGTTTACGCAGTGCAGCGTGTCGGCGCGCATCCATGCAGAGCGGCCGGTAACCAGCGCCACGCTGGTGCGCGGCTGCTGCTGAAACCAAGCCACCATTTGCATGGCGCCGGGCAGCGCCGTTTGCCAGTGGCGCAATGCCGGTGCGGACCACGCGTGCTGCGCATAACTGCTTAGCACGGCCGCCTGCTCTGCCTGCGGCACGCCACGCGGCGCCAGCAATTCCGCGAGGCGGCTCTCCGCCATCCAAATTTCATCCAGCTCCAAATCTGCAAAGTAGCGGGTGCCGCGCTCTGCATCGCCGGTTTGCAGCACTGCCCGGATCATGAAGCGCGTGTCCAGCAGTGTGTCGTCAATATCGAACAGCAGCAGCAGCGGCGCCATGCGTGTACTGCAGGCTGCGCGGTAGTGCGCAGCCAGGGCTTGCATCCAGTCTGGTTTTGGCATTGTTGCGTACGGCGGGGCGGCTTGCGCGCAGAGTTTACTGCAGCGCCAACGCGGAATGCCATTGCATTGCCCGCAGCGGCAGGTGTGGCAGAATGACCCGCGAGGTTGCCATGACGCTGCTGTACTCCGGCCTGGCCTGGCTGGGTGGTGTTGCGCTGGCTGAATGGCTGGCGCAGCCGATGTTGCTTTGGCTGCTTGTTGGCGGCCTTGCAGCACTGGCAGCTGCGCTGCTGCGCGCGCGGCCGCGGGCGCGTGTTGCGCTGGGGCTGCTGGCCGTGGCTGCGCTGGGTGCAGCGCGCACCCAAAGTGCGCAGCCCGCCTGGGGCGACCCGGCTTTCATCTCCCACCATAACGGCGCCGGACTGGTGCATGTAAGCGGCATTGTGCTTGAGGCGCCGCTGGAGCGCGACCAAACGATTTTGCTGCGCGTGCGCGCTGATAGCCTGCGCCCCACTGGCAGCGCGCAGGCCTTTGGCGTGCATGGCCTGGTGCTGATGCGCGCGCCGCGCTATCCGCAGGTGCAAGTGGGCGACCGGCTGCAGGCCAGTGGCTGGCTGGATGCCCCGGCGCCGTTTGCAGATTTTGATTACGCCGCCCTGATGGCGCGCCGCAGCGTGTACTCTGCGCTCACGGGCATCCAATCCTTGGCAGTGCTGAAGCCAGCTGCCGCGGTGGGCTGCCCGGCCGATGTGCCCGGCGCCGGCGCCATCACTTGCGCCGGAATGTGGTGGCAACGCCGGCTGCAAACGGTGCGCGCTGCCGGCCTCGCCGTGATCGCACGCGATTTTCCACAGCCGCATGCGGCTCTGCTCAGCGGCATCTTACTGGGCGTGGACAGCGGCCTGCCGCGCACCCTGCAGGATGACTTCCGCACCACCGGCACCGCGCACATCATTGCCATCTCCGGCTTCAACATCAGTGTGATCGCAGCGGTCCTAATGCGCGGGCTGGGCAGCGTGCTGGGGCAGCGCCGCGCGCGCCCGCTCGCGCTGCTGGGCATCGCCGCTTACACCGTGCTGGCGGGCGCAGATGCTTCCGTGGTGCGCGCTGCCTTGATGGGTGCGCTGGTGATTGTGGCGCAGGGGCTGGGGCGCCCGGCACAAGCGCTGACCGCATTAATATTTGCGGCAGTTGCGATGACGGCGTGGGAGCCGCGCACAGTTTGGGATGTGGGCTTCCAGTTGAGCGTGGGTGCCACGCTAAGCTTGCTGCTTTACAGCCAGGCGCTGCAAGCCGCGGTGACTGCGCTGGCGCAGCGCTGGGCGGGGCCAACCGGCGTGCGCATCGCAAGCGTGCTCGGCGAGTTCACGGTACTGACGGCCGCAGCGCAGGTGCTCACGCTGCCGCTCACGGCTTACTACTTTCGGCAGCTGTCCGTGGTCGGCCTGCTGGCCAACCTGATTGTGCTGCCCGCGCAGCCAGCCGTGATGGTGCTGGGCGGGCTTGCCACAGTGGCCGGCCTCATCTCGCCAGCAGTCGGCCAGTTGCTGGCCTGGGTGGTGTGGCCCTTTCTGGCATACACCATTCAATGTGTGCAGCTGCTGGCGCGCGTGCCGTTCGCCGCCCTGCCGCTGGACCGCTTTCCACTGCAAGCGCTGCTGGGCTGCTACGCAATAATTTTTGGCGCCACATGGTTTGCGCACAAGCCCGTGCCGGCGGCAGCCGCCTGGCTGCGCGAGCGCACCTTGCGCTTGCAAGATGGCGCGCTGGTTGTGCTGGCGTTGGCAACCGTGCTGGCATGGTCCGTGTACGCGCGCCTGCCGGACGGCCGCTTGCATGTCACTTTTTTGGATGTGGGTGCCGGCGATGCTGTGTTGATAACAACACCCGGCGGTGCGCGGGTGCTGCTTAACGGCGGCCCCAGCCCGCGCCGGCTGGCAGCTGCCCTGGGGGAACAGCTGCCGTTCACGCATCGCACCCTGCAGCTGGTGGTAACTGCCGGCTCGGGCGCCGGCAGCGTCAACGGCCTGCCCGGCCTGCTGGAGCGCTTCACTATTGAGCGCGCAATGCAGGCTGCCGAGCCATCTGAAGAAGCCGGCTACCGTGAATGGTCGGAGGGGATTGCGCGGCGCGGCATTCCGCTGGACCGCGCCCAACCCAACGCCGAATATGACCTGGGTGATGGTGTGCGCTTGCGGCTGCTGGCGGTGGGCGCGCAGCGTACGCTGCTGGAGCTGCGCCACGGTTCCGCGCGCTTTTTGTTTGGGTCCGACCTGACTGGCAAGAGCAGCGGCCAACTGGCAGCCGAGGGTGTGGTGCCGGCCGCCAATGTGCTGCAGGTGGCGCAGCAGGGCGGTGTGGATGTGCTCAGCCTGCTCTTCATGCTGCGCGCCAACCCGTGGGCGGCGGTGATCCCCGTGGGCGCCGGCAACCCGGACGGCGCACCCGGTGCGGCCACGCTGCAAATGCTGGCTGGCCGCGCGGTGTTGCGCACAGACCGCAACGGCTGGGTGGATTTTGCCACCGACGGCCGGCAACTATGGGTTTGGACCCAGCGCTAAGCCGTAATTCCGGCGTCGTTCATGCCAAAATTATTTTGGGATAGCGTATAATTCAGGCCTGTTATCGCATGTGACACAGATGTTCCCGCTAGCAGGACAATAATTATGAAAGCAACAAAAGTAGACTCGGTATTTTTGCGTTTACTGCTGGCAGCTGCGGCCCTTGCCGTGCTGGGCGCAAATGTGTTGTCTGCGCCGCGCGTGAGTGCTGCCGTAGGCGACACCGATGACGACGGCATTCCCAACGCCCAAGACAACTGCACCGCAATCGCCAACGCGGACCAGTCCGACGACGTGAGCTCCTGGATAATATCTTCTTCGCACAACAGCATGTTGTACACCCCGCAAAACACCTGGTATGCGCCACAGGCCACCAGCCTCATTTATGTGGGTGACAAACTGCAAGTGGTTGGCAAGAACTACAGCTGGTCCGGTACCAGCCTGCAAGTATTAACTTTTGATCCGAAAGAGGGCGAAGTGCGCGTGGTAGTACCCGGCCTTTCTGACGGGCGCGGCGACAAATGCTCACCGGACCTGGGCGGCGACTTTGATGGCATTCCAAACTCCGCGGACAACTGCCCGCTGGTTTACAACCCGTACCAGGAGAACACCTGGGGCTCCGGGCTGGGCGATGTATGCGAGACAGCAGTACGCCCCGCGCAGGTGTCTCAGGCCAGTGCCACGCTGTATGCGCTGAATGACTACCTGGGCCAGGACGAAACCTTTCGCGAGAGTGATGCCGTGCTGGCTGGCAACATCATTGGCGACAATAAAGCCTCCAGCATAAAAGTGGGCCCGCACACGGTCGCAATTTTATATACCCGGCCCAGCTACCAAAGCGCAACTTATAGCAGCGGCACGTATGGTGGTTCGTCCGACACTATTTTGGGCGATGACATTACGCTATCCAATAACACGGTGGGGGAAGACACTGTGTCATCCATCCGGCTGTACAGTACCGCCGCGATCACGGCCAAGCTGATTGACTCCTTCTTCATTCGCAACAACTGGCCGGCGGACACGGTCAAGGCGCTGGACGCCACCTCGCGCGATTTTGTGCACAGCATCCAGTTCTGGTCCAACACGCTGGGTTTTGTGGGCGACATTACCGAAGCACAATTGGTGGCACTGGTGAAACAGGGTTCCGGCGGCGTAGTTGATCGCCAGCATTCCGGCGCCTCGCAGATCACCGGGTTAAAGATTGCTTACAACGGCAACTACAGCTTTACGGTAACGGTAGTGAAGCTGGATGGATCGACCGGCGAGACTTCGAACTTTTACTATCAGGGGGCGGCGTTTAGCGGCATAGCAGCTGCAGTGGCTGCCACGCCCACAAGCGTTGCGACAGCAGTGCCAACGGCTGCGGCCACCACTGCAAAAATTACGGCGACCGCTGTACCCGCAGCCACGACTGGCTTGGCTGCCGGCCGCGTGTATACGGTGGTGAAGGGCGACAGCCTCGTCAAAATTGCGGCGCGTTACGGCACGACAGCAGCAGCGATTGCAACGGCCAACAAGCTAAAGGATCCGGCGCGCATCTCCATTGGCCAGAAGCTGACCATCCCGTAGCTGCCAGCGCGGCTGCTGGCTGCGAGCGCGCACCGCGCGCATTGCTGGCGGTGCGCGCCTGCACATCGTGTGCGCAGCGCACGCTGTGCTACCCCAAATTTTCCCCAAGAAACTGCAGTGTGCGCTGCCATGAAAGCAGCGCGGCGGCGGCGTTGTAAACCTGCGGGCGTTCGTCGTTGAAGAAGGCGTGGCCAGTGCCGGGATAAATGTAAAACTGTGCGGGCTTGCCGGCAGCGGCGAGCGCGGCCTGAAGTTCGGGCAACGCATCAGTGGCGCTGTCTTGCGCGGCGTAGTGGCCGAGGATGGGGCAGCGCACACCCTGCCAGTCCGGCGCGCTGCGCAGCACGCCGTAGTAGGGCACAGCCGCATCAATCACGCCCAGCGCTGCCAGCTGCAGCGTGAGGCCGCCGCCCAGGCAAAAGCCGACACAGCCCACGCGTTTGCACAGCGTGCGCAGGAACGCAGCCGCTGCAGCCACATCGGCAGCGGCCTGCTCGATGTTCAGTTCTTGCATCAGCTTTTGGGCTGTGTTAGGTTCGGTGGCAGCGCGGCCGTGGTACAGGTCCGGCGCCAGCGCAGCGTAGCCCGCTGCGGCAAAGCGGTCAGCCACATTTTTGATGTGCGGCACCAACCCCCACCACTCTTGGATAACGAGCACGCCAGCAGTTGCGGGTATGGCGGGCAATGCCAGATAGGCGCTGCGCAAGACCCCGCCACTTTCAAATTCAATTAACTTCCCGGGCATACACTCCTCCTGCTATTGGCATGGCCCGGCTTAAATAAATCCGCCGCCCGCCGGCTGGTGCAGCCATTGCGGACGGCGCGGTTTTAATTGCCTGGCGCCGGCTGCGGCGCCCGTATCAGGCGCTGGCCGTGAGCACGCGCCGCTGCCGCTTGGCCGGCTGCGTTTCCATTTGCGGCTGCGCTGCGCCGTTCAGGGCCAGGCGCTTGGTGCGCACAAAGTCGGAAACATGCTCACCGTACTGCGCCACAAATGCCTTTTTGTAATCCGTGCCGCGCACAACGCCGCGGCAACTGGCCGCGCCGCAGTTGCACGCAAATTGCGGCATCTGATCAGTATAAAAAGTAGCGTAGTCCATTGTGATGTGTTCGCCGCGTTTTAAGGGCCGGCGCGCCACCACATTCAGCCCGTCCAGCCAGGCGCTTGGGTCACAGGAGTGGTTGAGCGGTTTCCAGTCGACGGCATTCTCGCTCCACGTAACGTAGGTGTCGTCAGAAAGTGGATAGGCAAACTGGCCAAACCAACGCTTCTGCTGGCGGCTGAACTTGCGCATGGCGTGGGTCTTGCTCACCAAATTGTGGGGCGCTTCTTCAAACGCCACAATCAGCTCGCCAGCGCGCAGCTCGTGCGCAGCATACATGCCAAACTGGCTTTGGTTGTTGAACTGCAGCGTCCACGCCTGGCTTTGTTTGCGGGCGCGCAGCTGTGCACTTTCAATAATCGTGTCTAAAAATCCGCGGTGGCCGGCGGGGTCATTTAGCAAAATGAAGTCCGCACTGCCGGCTTGCTCCGGCGGATAAAAGATACTGCAATTGGGGTTGATTTCCAGCATAAACAGTTCGCCGGCTGCGTTCAGGCGCAAGTCGCAGCGCCCGTAGCCGGTGCCGTTGAGCCCCACAAAAAGCTTGCGCGAGGCGTCCTTCAGGCGTTCAGCCAGCTCCCGGTCACGCACCGGCTTGCACTGCATGCCGGCGTAGTTCACCCATTTCAAGTCAAAGTGCTTAAATGTGTCGCCCTTTGGAAAGCTGAACTCCACGGGCTGGTAAGCCAGCGGGGCCAGCGCGTCACGCGGATTTTCAGAAACCAGCACTGTGAATTCGCGCCCCTCCACAAACTCCTCCACCAAGGCACCGCCAAATGCCTCAAGCATGCGCTTGGCCTGCACCTGCAGCTGCGCAGCATTTGTAACGCGCGACTCGCGCGTGAGACCAATGCTGTTGTAGCTATTGGGGTGTTTGACGATCAGTGGGTAGCGCAGCGCCTTGGCTGCCAGCTTGATGTCTTCGACCCCGCTCACATGCAAATAAGCCGGCGTGTTGACTCCCCAGTAGTGCGACACCAGCTTCATTTCCTCGCGTGTTGGCTCATAAAAGCCGGCGCCGGCGCCCGTAAAGGGCACACCCAGCCGCTGCAGCGCCTGCACCACTTCAATGCCCGGGCGGTCCTCGTCCCACGCGCCGTCGCACAAGTTAATGAACAGGTCGAAGTTTTGGCGCGCCAGTTCTTGCACCTGGCGCACGGCCGTGGATTTCTTGATCAGGTGCAGCTCGCACTCATGGCCGGCGAGCCAGCGTCCGGGGTCGGACTGCAGCTCGTACTCCTTGATGGGCGAGTTGGAATCTTCGTAACTAACATTGAGTATGCAAATCTTCATAAAAACCGGGAGTTGTTCCTTGGGGGCAGGCGCTTAGCCGGCACCACCGATGCGAAGTTGACTTTGACCTGGGGACAAACAGAAAGGAGTTCGGGCGCGCTGGGGGTAAATCACACAGACCGATTGAGCAGCGTGCCTAGAGAATACCCGATTAGATTTGAAAAGTCAACGAAATTTTAAAACTTTAAGGTTGGCGGTTTGGCTGCCGCCGGGCGCGCAGCCACCAGGCTGCTGGCTGCCGCAGCGCACAGGCCTGCAGCAGCCACACAGGCACATGGTATTATGCGCGCATCACAGCAGCGATCGCCCGGATTAATTTTGCACCAGCGGAGGCAGCGCATTCGCAGCGCAGCACATGACAAGCATCGAAAAAATTTCCTACGGTGGCTGGCCGGCATGCTGGCGGCTGCGCAATAGCAGCGTGGAACTGGTTGCCACCAGTGATGTGGGGCCGCGCGTGATGCGTTTTGCATTTATGGGCGGCGATAACGTGTTGTGCGAGCTGCCCGACACGCTCGGCAAGACGGGCGGAACGCAGTGGCGCAACTACGGCGGCCACCGTTTGTGGCACGCGCCGGAGTCCCAACCGCGCACATACCACCCGGACAACACGCCGGTGCAAGTGCAAGCGCTGGAGAACGGCATCTGCCTGACACAGCCAACCGAGCCAACCACCGGCATCCAAAAAGAGCTGCAGCTGACGCTGGACCCGCATGCGGCGCAGGCAACGCTGCGCCACCGCCTGACCAACCAAAACTTATGGCCCGTGACTTTGGCGCCGTGGGCCATCACGGTTATGGCAGCCGGCGGCGTGGCGGTGTTCCCGCTGCCACCACGCGGCAGCCATAGTGCCGACCTGTTGCCCACGGGCAGCCTGAGCTTGTGGTCTTACACAGACATGAGCGATGCGCGCTGGACTTGGGGCAGCCGCTATGTGCTTCTGCGCCAGGATCCATCCGCTAAAACGCCCCAAAAAGCGGGCGGTCCAGTGCCTGCCGGTTGGGCAGCCTACTGGCTTGCCGGACAGCTTTTCATTAAAAGCTTCCCGTTCCATCCCGCCGCCGAATATCCGGACCGCGGCTGTTCATTTGAAACCTACACCGATGCGCAAATACTGGAGCTGGAAAGCCTGGGGCCGCTGGCAACGCTGCAACCCGGTGCGAGCGTGGAGCATGTGGAGCGCTGGCACTTGGTGCGTGATGTGCCGCCCGTGGCGCACGCAGCCGATGTAACTGCGCATGTGCTGCCGCGCCTGCCGGCGCTACAGGCGGCATAACGCCATGGCATGCCTGCTGGGAATAGACACCTCCACCACCGCCACCAAGGCGCTGCTGGTGGACGAGCGCGGGCGCGTGCTGGCTGTGAGCACCAGCGAATATGGGTACGCCACGCCCCGCCCGCAATGGACAGAGCAGGATCCAGACCTGTGGTGGCAGGCCACCATCAGCACGGTGCGCGCGGTGCTGCAGCAGGCGCAGGTGCGCGCAGCCGATGTTGCCGCCGTGGGCCTGACCGGCCAGATGCACGGCCTCACCTTGCTGGACGCGCAAGGCACGGTCATCCGCCCGTGCATCTTGTGGAACGACCAGCGCACGGCAGCGCAATGCGCGGCCATCACGCAGGCGGTAGGCGCGGCGCGCGTGCTGCAGCTTACCGGCAACCCGGCGCTCACCGGCTTCACCGCGCCCAAGCTGCTGTGGGTGCGGGAGCATGAGGCGCACAACTACGCGCGCATCGGCAAGCTGCTGCTGCCCAAAGACTACCTGCGCTACAAGCTCACTGGTGAATTTTTTGGCGAGGTGTCGGATGCGTCCGGCACTTCGCTGTTTGATGTGGGCCGGCGCGCATGGTCGGACGAAATGCTGCAGGCGCTGCGCATTCCGCGGGCCTGGCTGCCGGAGGTGAGCGAGTCGCCGGTGGTAACGGCGCGCATCAGCCCCGCAGCTGCACAACTTACCGGGTTGCTGGCGGGCACACCCGTGGTGGGCGGTGCCGGCGATCAGGCTGCACAAGGCGTGGGCGCCGGCATTGTCAGTGAAGGCCTGGTGTCCGCCACGCTGGGCACATCCGGCGTTGTGTTTGCTGCCAGCAACACATACCGCGTGGAGCCGCAGGGCCGGCTGCATGCTTTCTGCCACGCAGTGCCCGGCATGTGGCATTTGATGGGCGTGATGCTGTCCGCTGCGGGCAGCCTGCGCTGGTACCGGGACACGCTGGGGCAGCCCGAGCAGCAAGCAGCAGCGGCGGCGGGGCGGGATGTGTACGAGCTGCTCACCGAGAGTGCCGCAGGTGTGGCCCCGGGATGCGAGGGGCTGCTGTTTTTGCCGTACCTTACGGGCGAACGCACGCCGCATCCCGACCCGGATGCGCGCGGCGCATTTGTGGGGCTTACCGTGCGCCACGGCAAGGCGCACCTGACGCGCGCCGTGCTGGAAGGTGTGAGCTACGGGTTGTGCGACTCGCTGCAGCTAATGCGCGCGCTGCAGATTGAGCCGGCGCAAGTGCGTGCTTCTGGCGGCGGTGCGCGCAGTGTGCTTTGGCGCCAGATGCTGGCGGACATTTTTGGCACTGAGATTGCGACGATTAATGTGGCCGAGGGCGCGGCCTTTGGCGCGGCGCTGCTGGCCGGCGTGGGCGCCGGAGTTTTTGCAGATGTGGCACAGGCGGCGCGCGCCACCATTACGGTTACAGAGCGGGTGACCGCGGGCACTGCAGCCGCAGCGTATGCGCGCTATTACCCCCGCTATCAGGCGCTGTACCCCGCGCTGGCCGCCGAGTTTGGCGCGCTGGCAGCGCTGGCACGTGAAGACGCGGCTTAGCCCTTGGGAGTGGGGGAAGGTTTTGTGGCGGACGGCACGGCGGTAATGGAAGCCGGCGTAGCAGTACGGGCAGGTGTGCCAGCCATGGGCGCCGGCACTGTGCGGGTGGCTGAGGGCACCACTGTAATGGATACTGGCGTAGAAGTGGGCAAAGGTGTTGCCGATGCCGGCGCCAGCGTTGGGGCAGCCGTTGTGGCAACGGTGGGCGCTACGGCAGCAGTTGGCAATCCGGCTGCCGGCGCGCCGGCCACGGATTGCTGCGGCTCCCACGCCGGATAAGAGTCAAAGCCCGGGTTGTTGGTGAGGCGCGTTTGCGCGGTGCCATCCGGGCGCGTGGTGTAAATCTCAAAATTGCCGTCGCGGTCTGATACAAAAAGCAGCAAGGCCCCATCCGGTGACCACGCCGGATAACTGTCGTCCGCCGAGCTGTTGGTGATGCGCGTCTGCCCGGTGCCGCTGGCGCTCATCTGGTAAATCTCCGCGCTGCCATCGCGATACGAAACAAACGCCACCATGCTGCCGTCAGCAGACCATGCCGGGAAGGCATCATCCGACTCATTAACCGTGAGGCGCATTTGGCTGCCGCCATCCACTGCCATGCTGTACAGCTCCCAGTTGCCATCGCGCAATGATTGAAAGATGATTGTGCGGCCGTCCGGCGACCATACCGGCCAGCTATCGTTGGCGCTGCTGTTGGTTAGGCGGCGCTGGTCGCTGCCGTCCAGTTTCATGGTGTAAATCTCAAAGTTGCCATCGCGGTCGGATGCGAACACAATCAGCTGCTGCGCATCTGACCAGGCCGGGTAAGTGTCGTGCGCGGGGTTGTTGGTGAGGCGGATCTGGTCCAGCCCGTTGTTCTGCATGCTGTAGATTTCAAAATTCACATCGCGATTGGATGCAAACACCAGCTTGCGGCCGCCATCCGCCCATTTGGGATAAATGTCGCGCGCAGGGTTGTCCGTCAGGCGGCCGGCTGCGCCACTAGCGGCTTCCATGATGTAGATGTCTTCGGAGGCCGGGTTGTCGCGGTTGGAAGTAAACACAATGCGTCCGCCGCCGCCGATGGCTGTGGGCGAAACTGTGACTGTGGCGCCGGGCGTGGCTGTGGCAGTTGCAGCTTCTGTGCCGGTTTGGGGCTGGCCGGGTGTGGTGCCGGGCGTTGCGCTGGCGTTTGGGTCCGCCGTCCCGGCCGCAGTGCCATTTGCCGTAATGGTGACAGTGGGCGTGCTGGTGATGGTGGCGGTGGCAGTGCGCGTGGGCTTGCGCGTGGCTGTGATCACGGGCGCGGGGGAAGGCGCAAAATTTGCTGCCAGCGAATCGCAGCCGCTTGACAGCACCCACACCAGTGCTGCTGCCAGTAAAGTTTTAGCGGGCGCGGCCGGCCGGACTCGGGATTTCATGCAAGCTGAGTCTAACCCTGCAGCACCATGTATCCCGCCCCGCCGCAGGACTTTTACGGATTTATAACGCGGGATTGATTACCGATTTCCAGCCGCTGGCGGCTGCAGAAAATCATCCACCACCTGCTTGCACAAGCTGGCTCCCCGGCTTTGAAAGCCATCCAGTTGTGCCTCGCTGATGCGGCTGAAGATGCGCGCCTGCAGCTCTGCCGGCGAGCCCAGCAGCGCCTCAAACTCCTGCGGGGTGCGGCCCATGCGCTGTGCAAAAACGGCGACGGTTTGGGCAGTAGCGCCGGGCTGCAGCTGTTGCACCAAAAAATTGCGCCAGCTGCACAAATCTGTGTCGCTGGCAAACGGCAGCCAGCCGGCGGGCTCGGCAGCCGCCAGCAGTGCAGCCATGCTGGCGGGCAGCAGCGGCCGGTCGCGCTCATCGAGATACGTGCGCAGCACGTTGTGCAAAAACAGGCGTTCGCCAAAATCCTCCCAGCCCGCCTCCGGCCCGAACACCGGCTGAAAGATCTCCCGCAGCCACAGCTCATCCAGTGCCAGGTGCGCCAGGTAGCCGGCAACGAAGGCGCGCTGTGCGGAAGAAAGGCCGGGCGCAGCGAGCTGCGGATGCGCCTGCAGCAGGCTAAGCACGGCGCGCGGCGCCTGGGTAACCGGCATGTCAAAGAAATGCGTGGCGCTGCGCGCTGCGCCAGAGAGCGTTTGCACATCTGGCGCGGTGTTGCCAAAGAGAAAGGCGCTGTGCGCAGCGGGCGCATCCAGCGCAACCTGCAGGGTCGCAGCCACCTGCAGGTGATAAAAAGGCGTGGGCATGGCAAAAGTATAGGGCGCCAACACCCGCCGTCAAGCACCTGTACGCATCAACAAAGCTATAATTACAGTCAGTTCGCTTTCAAGTTTCTACCGCAATTTATCGGCATGCCCCTGCAGCCCGGCCTCCACGTTCATCATCGCTACCGCATAGACGCGCTGCTATCGCCGTTTGAGGCCGGCACGGTGTACGCTGCGTACGACACCATCAGCAATCAGACGTGCGTGGTGAAGGAATTTGGCACCGTGGATGGTGCGGAGTTCGACACAATTGCCGCAGCGCTGCGCCAGGTGGTGCACCCCAATCTGGCGGGGGTGCTCGACCACTTTACTATGGGCGACACGCGCTACCTGGTGATGGAGTATGTGAGCGGCGTAAGCGTTGCCGACCGCGTTGCGGACGAAGGTCCATTGGCGGAAGCTGTCGCAATTGAATTGACGATGCAGATTTTGGTTGCAGTTCACCACCTGCACGAACGGCCGGTGCCGCTTTTCCATCGCGACATCAAGGCGGCCAACATTTTGCTTACCAGCGAAGACCAGGCGGTGCTGGTGGACTACAGCATCGGCAAAACGCACCGGCCGGGCACACCGGCCACCCTGGTGGCGCCCGAGCAGCTGACCGGCCAGGTAACAGCCGCCAGCGAGGTGTATGCACTTGGCAGTGTGCTGTACTTCATGCTTACCGGCACAATTCCGGGTGACAGCCAGAACGGCATACCGGACCGGTTTGCCATCCGCCAACTGCGCACTTTTGAACAGCCGCCGGGCAAGGAGCTGACGCGCATCGTGGAGAAGGCCATGGCCTTCCGGGTGGAAGACCGCTATGAAAGCGTGCGTGAAATGCGCAAGGCGCTGGGCAAGGTTGTGCCGCACGTAACTCCGCTGCACATTCCCGTTGACCCTCCGCCGCCCGCTGACACACCTTTTCCGCCGGGTGAAGTGGAGGAACCCCCGCCGACCGCGGCAGGCTCGAGGCTGCGCAACTTGCAGCGCCTGGCAAAACTGTTCATGCGCGAGTCGATTGTGATCGGCGGCGTTATTGTTGCGGTGCTGGTGGCCATGATTGTGTTTCAACAGGTGAACGGCAGCCTTCGTTTTGAGCCGGTGGCACCCACGCAGGTGTTGGTGATTGTGGCGCAGACGGCCACGCCCGCCAACGGCATAGCCATGGTTGCTGCAACGGAAACCGCAACTGCCACACCCAGCCCGACAGCGCTGCCCACTGCCACAGCGGTGCCGCCCACACCCACGCCAACCAGCACGCCCACTATTACACCCACGCTGCCGCCCACGCTTGGCTCCAGTGCCATCTCGGCCATCGATGGCGCCACGCTCATGTTTGTGCCCGGCGGCAGCTTCATTATGGGCTCGGACTTTGGCGATCGCACATCGCAATTGGATGAGCAGCCGCTGAACACCGTCACCCTGCCTGATTTTTGGGTGGACCGCACCGAGGTCACCGTGGGCCAGTACCAAAAGTGCATCGCTGCGAACGCCTGCACCCCGCCGGAAAAAACAAGCTCCGGCACGCGCGCAAAATACTTTGATGATGAAAAATACGCCGCGTATCCGGTGCTGTGGCTCAACTGGGCGCAGTCCGCAAATTATTGTGAGTGGGCGGGCCGGCGCCTGCCAACGGACATGGAGTGGGAGAAAGCTGCGCGCGGGCCGGACGGAAACAAATATCCATGGGGCGTCGCCCCGCCGGATTCCACGCGTGCTAACTTCGCCTCGCAAAGCCGCGACACAACCGCGGTTGGCACATACCCGCTTGGCGCCAGCCCGTACGGTGCGCTGGATATGTCCGGCAACGTCGCAGAGCGCGTGTCCAGTTTCTACCGCAGCCACTGGTTCAATTTAGACAAGGTGCTCACAGCTACCCCGCCCCCGGAAGAAAGTTTTCGCGGTGGCGCGTACGGCCTGCGCAACGGCAGCTGGACAGACAGCGCCTCCAAGCAGCGTGCGGCGTATCACGGCTTTGCAATTGACAATCAGGTTGGCACCCACAACATCGGCTTCCGCTGCGTTGTGAGCCAGCTGCCGTAACCAGAGCCGCCCGCCCGGCGCTGGCCCGGCAGTCGCAGTGCGCACGGCGCGCCGCCCAATGCATCTTCAATATCTCGCGCTTACCAACTTCCGCAACTACCGGCACCTTGAAGCTGCCTTTCCGCCGGGCGCCGTAATTCTGTGCGGCCGCAATGGCCAGGGAAAGACCAGCCTGCTGGAAGCCGTGCACTACCTGACGGCAGCGCACTCGCCACAAGCCGCCACGGACCGCCAGCTGCTGCACTGGGACGCGGCCCGCACCGACAGCAACCCTTACTTAAAAATCGCCGCCGAAGTGGCTGCCGCCGATGGCGTTCGCAAAGTGGAAGTGCGCCTGGAGCTGGGCAAGCCCACAAGTGCAGCTGCAGAGCCGCGCCTGCGCAAAACTGTGCTGCTCAACGGCGCCAAGAAGCGCGTGAGCGACCTGGCCGGCGTGGTGAACGCGGTGCTGTTTTTGCCGCAGGATATGGCACTGATAGAGGGCGGCCCGGGCGGGCGGCGCCACTATTTGGATGCAACGCTGTGCCAGGTGGATGCCGCTTATGCTGCAGCGCTGGCCGAATACACGCGCGTACTGGCGCAGCGCAACGCGCTGCTAAAAGCGCTGCAAGACCGGCGCCCCAACGGCGGCGCGCAGCTGGAGTTTTGGGATGGGCAGCTGTGCACACACGGCGCGCAGCTGCTGGCACGCCGCACGCTTGCCATCGCCGAACTTGCAGCGCACGCCGGCCCGCTGCATCGCGAGTTGGCAGGCGGCCGGGTGCTGTTGCAGCTGGACTACCGCCCGTCCTACACTGCCGGCCCACCCGCCAACACACAAGCGCAGCCGGGGTTGTTTGCCGCGGCTGCGCCAAGCGCGCCGGGCGCCGCAGAAATTGCGGCGGGCATGCTCGTGCGCCTGCGTGCGCTGCGCGCCGAAGAAATTGCGCGGGGCAGCACGCTCATCGGGCCGCACCGCGATGAGCTGCGCTTCTTGGAGGATGGCGTGGACCTCGGGCTGTATGGTTCGCGCGGGCAGGGGCGCACCGCCGTGCTGGCGCTGAAGCTGGCGCAGATGGCGTGGATGCACACGCGCACTGGCGAGTGGCCAATTCTGCTGCTGGACGAAGTGCTGGCCGAGCTGGACCCGCAGCGCCGCGCACAGCTGCTGCGCCACGTCACCGGTGCCGAGCAACTGCTGCTCACAACCGCCGACGCTGAACTCTTTGACGCGCCGTTTCGCGCGCGTGCCCAAATCTGGGAGGTGGCAGCCGGCGTGGTGCAGCAACGGCCCTAGCGTTCGTGCTGTAAACTTTACAGTGCAAACGGGCAGCTGCAACCGCAAGCAACGCGCAGTTAGATTCGCAGCCCGAAAAACCAATGCGCAAAATTCGGATCGCACTGATTGTGGCGGGCGTGCTTGTGGCGCTGCTGCTCTCCGCCTGGCTGGTGCTCAGCCTCAGCCTGCCCAAAACCCGCGGCACCACCACCATTGCCGGCCTTGATGGCCAGGTGGAAATCGTGCGCGATGCCGCCGGCATTCCGCACATCTTCGCCTCCACCGACCACGATGCATTTTTTGCGCAGGGCTACGTGCATGCGCAGGATCGCATGTTTCAAATGGAGTTTCAGCGCCGCACCGGCGCCGGCCGCCTGAGCGAGATGCTGGGCAAGGCCACCCTCGACACAGACAAGTTTTTGCGGACGGTTGGTTTTTACCGCGCTGCGCGCAGCGCCTTTGATGCGCTCAACCCGCAATCCAAAGCTGCGCTGGAGGCGTACACCGCCGGCGTCAACGCCTGGCTGGCTGAGAATCAAATGCTGCCGCTTGAGTTTGTGATCCTTGGCGTGCAGCCCGAGCCGTGGACCGTGTACGACTCTTTGGTATGGTCCAAGATGATGATGTGGGATCTGGGCGGCAACTGGGATTCCGAACTGCTGCGCGCGCGCCTCTTTCCGGCGGTGGGTGCAAAGCGAGCGGCTGCCCTGCTGCCGGGCTATCCGCCAAACGCTCCCGATATTTTGGCGGCGTTGGATGACGGTACGGCCAGCGCACTGCTGCGCCTCGATGACGGCCTGCAATCCATGCTGCACTTGGGCGGCATCAATGCCGGCAGCAACAGCTGGGTGGTGGCCGGCAGCCGCACCGCCAGCGGCAAGCCCATGCTGGCCAACGATCCGCATCTGGGCAGCCAGATCCCGGCCATCTGGTATTTGGTGGAACTGCAGGGCGACAAGCTGCATGTTACCGGCGCCTCACTGCCCGGTATCCCCGGCGTCATCATTGGCCACAATGACAACATTGCGTGGGGCCTCACCAACCTCGGGCCGGATGTGCAAGACCTGTACATTGAGCGCTTAAATCCCGACAACCCCAACCAGTACGAGGTGGATGGAAAATTTGTGGACCTGACAATTGTGGAAGAGGTCATTCGCGTAAAAGATGTGGATGAGCCGCTCCAATATGCAGCGCGCAGCACGCGCCACGGCCCGCTCATCAGTGATGTGGTGGGCAGTGCCGGGCAGCCACTGGCACTGCGCTGGACCGCGCTGGACCCAGCTGACACCACACTCAATGCATTTCTGGGCGCAGCGTATGCCGGCACCTGGGACCAGTTTCGCGCAGCGCTGAAAGACTTTGTGGCGCCCAGCCAGAATATGGTCTTCGCCGACAGCCTGGGCAACATCGGTTACTTCGGGCCGGGCCGCATGCCCATCCGGGCGCAGGGCGATGGCAGCGTGCCGGTGCCGGGCTGGGATAGCAAGTACGAGTGGACCGGCTACATTCCCTTCGACGATTTGCCGCAGAGCTATAACCCCGCAGCCGGTTTTATCGTCACTGCCAACAATCGCGTGGTGGGCGATGACTACCCGTACTTCATCGCAAACGACTGGGCGCCACCCTACCGCGCACAGCGCATCACCGAACTGCTGCAGCAGCTGGCGGGGGACAGCGACAAGCTGACCATGGACGACATGGCCCGCATTCAGGGCGACCAGCGCAGCGCGCAGGCACGCGAACTGCTGCCTTTCCTGCAGGCAGTGCAGCCGGAACTGCCACGCGAAGAGCAGGCCTTGGCGCAGCTCAAAGCCTGGGATGGCACGCTGGCGGTGGACAGCGTGCCGGCCACAATTTATCAGGCGTGGTTTTATCAGATCGGGCGCGTGTTGTTTGAAGACGAGCTGCGCGGCGACCTGTACGAGCAGTTTGCAAAGCGCAAGCATCCGGTCTATCTGGCCACAGTGCTGGGCGACCCGCGCAGCACCTGGTGCGACAATGTGCTCAGTGCGCCGCGCGAAGACTGCGCCGCCGCAGCGCACGAAGCACTTGAACGCGCACTGGACCAGCTGGAAAAGCTGGCCGGATCCAATATGAGCAACTGGCAATGGGGACAGCTGCACCAGACCCAGTTTCCGCACAAGCCCTTCAGTGAGGTGGCGCTGCTTAAGCCGCTGTTCCATCGCCAGATCGCCAACGGCGGCGACAGCTACACCATCAATGAGGCCGGCTATCCATTCACCACGCCCTTCTTGCAAAATCATCTGGCCAGCTACCGCCAGCTGATTGACATGGCGGATCCCACCGCAGATCGCTTCATCAACACCACGGGCCAGTCCGGCAACGTGCTCAGCGCACACTATGCGGATTTGATTGCCCGCCATCAAGCGGTGGAGTATTTGCCCATGACATTTGGGCGGGCTGATGCAAAGGGGGCCGTGCTGGTGCTTATGCCGCGCAACGAGTAACTGCACGATTGCCATAGCGTGGCTGCCGGCCCGGTAGCTGCAGGGCTCTAACCAGAGCAGCCACCGGCACCCGCAAAGCCGGCCGCGGTGCCGGCGCAAATTCCGCCCGCGCGCAACTTGCCATTTTCCCGGCACAGGTGATATTTGCGCAAGAACACGAAGATGAAAGAGCCGGGCTCTGGAAGGCAATGGGCACCACTCTGAGGCGCGCACTAATTGAAAATAACCCTTTGAATCCAGCTCGTACCAGCGTTTTGCCATCTATCCACGGTTATTGGCACTGGAATTCACGCCCAATTGCGGGCTGGCAATCGTGTTATGCGATCCGCCGAACGGCGTTGCTAAGTTTTACGCCCCACACCACCCCAAAATCCGGCCGTTCTTTGCAGAATCAGCCTGATTTGCCGATAACTTCTTTCCATTTGGGATTGCCGCTGCCGGGCGATTGTCCGGCTGCGTATGCGTGTTTGTAATTTAATGGAACAAAAACCGCACTTAACTTTTCGGTTTCAAAATACGCTCTTTGCGGTGGCTGCTGCGGAAGTACGCGGGGTGCTGTCTGTGCCACAACTGACGGTAATGCCGGGCCAGCCCGCGTGCATTGCCGGCAGTTTCAACTTGCACGGCGTTGCGGTGCCGGTGCTAAACCTGAGCGCGCAGCTCGGGCATTCCGCGGTTGGCGCGCAACAAGCAGACTGTGTCATGCTCTTGAGTGGCAGCCGCGGTCCGCTGGGCATTCTGGCCAACGAAGTGCTGGATGTGAAGTTAATTTCTGCTGCGGACCTGGTGCCAGTGCACGCGGCTGGCGATTCGCTTGCGCTGCGGCTGGCCACGCGCATGGCCAAGCTGGGTGCGCAGATTGCGTGGCTGCTGCAGTACGGTGAGCTGGCGCCTTTACTGGCACAGCAGCAGCTGGCTGCTGCGCTGTGCTCGGTAACAGCACACGGGCATGCTGCACCAGCTGTGCTGCAGCAGCGTGCTGCGGCTTTGCCGCTGGAAGCTGCTGCCGTTAGCACCTCAAAGCCGCTTGCGTTCGCAGTGGTTGCCATCGAACAGGCGTATTATGGCTTGGACTTGGATCTGGTGCGCGAGTTTTGCGAACTGGGCAGCGTGGCCCCAGTGCCGTGCTGCCCGCCACACATTGCGGGCAACATGAACTTGAACGGCGAGATCCTGACAGTTGTGGATATTCGGCGTGCGCTGCGCCTGCCAATTGCCGCACCAGATGGCGCGCCGAACGGCAGCGTGGTGGTTGTAAAGCTGGCGGAGCTGACAGCGGGGCTGCTGGTGGATGAAGTGATTGCAGTGGTCTATGTTGACCCGCGGCACTGTCAATCCGCGCCGGCTGGCAACGTTGCTGCCGGCGGCTTTGTAAGCAGTACGACTGCATTTGATGACCAGGTGCTCAACATTCTCAACCTGCCAGGGCTGCTGCTGCACGGCGGGCTCATCGTAGAGGACACAGCGCGGCCTGCGCTGCCCGGGTCCAGCAGCGCCGCTGCCGGCTCGTCAGCCAGCTCCAGCATCAACAACCTTGGCCCTGCTGCTCCACAAGCACACGGGCTGCTGCCGGGCGCTGGCGACCCGGCCGAAACGCGCACCCGTTTGGGAATGCTGCTGCGGCAGGTTGAGGACCTGGTGGGATTCTGGGAAGAAAAAATGCGCGTTCCCGCGGACGTGCTGGATCTCAAGCATGCAGGTCACCAACTGCCGCTGCAGCGGCTGCAACAGCTGGACGTCACGCTGGCGCGCCTGCGCAGCTGCGCCGATGACAACGACGAAAATCTCACTGCGGTAGTGCGCGATCTGGCAGAGCACATCCACACACTTGCAATGCAGCCGCTGTCCACCATCTTTAGCCGCCTGCCGCGCTTAATGCGTGGCTTCTCCAAAGATGTAAGGCTGGCAATAACGGGTGGCGAGCTTGACGCAGATGCGCGCAGCATTGAAGAACTCCTCGCTGCGATCATGCACATCTTAAGCAACTGCGTGCACCACGCGGTCGCGGCCCCGCTGCAGCGCTTGCGGTTTGGCAAGCCGGCCGCCGGCACAATCCGCCTGCAAGCCCGGCAGACCAGCGCCAGCCTCATCGTTGAAATCACGACCCAAGCTCCAGAAGTGAAAGAGCCGGCCACCAACCGCATGCTGCGGCGGCAAAATGTACCGGGCACCGAACAGCCGGACACTCCGGCCCGTGCTGCAGTAACCGGGACACAAACTCTTTCCATCGTCCCGGCGGTGGAAGCGGGGCTGCTTGCCGCCCGCGCTGTAATGGTGCGCCTCAACGGTTCGGTTCATGTGCAGTCCGCGCCGGGCAACGCTTCAGTCTTTACCATCGAGCTGCCCGTACGCATGCCCGCCATCCGCGTGCGGGTTGTGCGCGTGGGAAACCACAGCTACGCCATCCCATGCACGGCACTGGAAACCACCCGCCTGGTGACAGGCAACGATGTTTTACTTGTGAACGGCCAGGAAACCATTCGCGTTGGCCAGCGACCGGTGGCAGTGGTGATGCTGGAGCGGCTGCTGGAACTGCGCCAGCCACTGCCCGCGGAGCAGGTGAGCGGCAGTGCGGTGGCGTGGCCGTGCGTCATCGTAAAAATGGGGGCAGAGCGGCTGGGCCTGCTGGTGGACAGCCTGATGGATGAGCAAACAGTGACCATCAAACCGCACGGCCCGCTACTTAAACACGTGCGCACAGTGGCTGGCAGCGCTATTTTGGCCACTGGCGAGGTGTGTATTGTGCTGCACCCGCCGGATTTGTTTGCCAGCGCACTGGCGCAAGTGCGCGCCGTTTCTTGTGCCGGCACGGCAGTTGCAGCCCTTGTAATCAACAAAAATTGAGGACAGCCAGTTGAAAGCGCCAAACAAACCCACACCCGTAACACGGCAAATGCCGTCTGTTGCAGCCCGCCAAATCCCGGCTGCCACAACGCTGCTGGCGGGCTTATTGGCCCGCGCACAGAATGCCAGCCCGCGCACGTTGCTCGCCGTTTTTTTTGCGGTGAGTGTTGGGGCTGCGCTCATGCCGCTGCTGGTTGCTGCCGCCAGCAACAGCGGCATGCCGGCTGCGCTGTATGCGCAAGTGAGTGCGGACAAGGACCTGCTGGCTGAGATTTTGCCGCCACCGGCACACCTTTTGGAAAGCTACGCCACTGCCAGCGCTCTAATCCTTGCAACCGAACCCGCGCAACAGGCTGCGCTGCTCGAACGCATGGCGCTGCTGCAGGAGGAGTTTGTGGCGCGCCACGAGTACTGGCAGGCCAACCAGCCGGATGGAGAATTGAAAACATTACTGCAGGCAGCTGATGAACCAGCGCAGCATTTCTTTGAGGTGTTTGATGCGCGGCTGATGCCTGCCCTGCGTGTGGCGCCGGAGCTGGCAGCGCGCGTCTTCAACCTGGAGCTAACGCCAGCCTATGCCGAACACCGCGCTGTGCTGGAGGAGGCCGCGCAACTGGCCCGCCAGCAGCTGCAGGACCGCGAGAGCGCAGCCCCGGCCGGCGGCAGCGCTGGCCGCCTGGTGTTGGGTGCTGCGTCGGTGCTGGTGCTGGCTGCGGTCTATCAGCTAAGCAGGGTCTCCGTGCGCCGCACGCTGGGCACTGCTATCGCTTCCATGCAGGAGGCCGCCAGCATCATTAGCGCAAACTCCGAGCAGGTGGCGCTGACGGTGCTACATCAGGCTGCTGCTGCGGACAAGAGCGCCGCAGTGATGCAGGCCCAGAGCTCTGCTTTTGCCATCTTTGCGGCAGCGTTGGAAGAGCTGTACAGTACGCTTGCCGACACCAGCGCTGCAGCGCAGACCACTGCGCAAAGTGCGCACGCCGCCGGCCAGGACACTCTTGCGATACTCGACGAGCTGCAATCGCAACTGCACGCAAATTCCGAGCAGCTGGCGCACCTGTCCAGCCACCACACCCAAATCGGTTCCCTCAGCAGCTGTGTTGGCGAATTTGCGGCCCAGTCAAACCTGCTGGCGCGCCGCGCCACAGTTGAGGCTGCGCGCAGCGGCGAGCATGGCAAAGGCTTTAGCGTAGTGGCCACGGAGATTCGCCGTCTCGCGGATGAGAGTCGCAAGTCTGATGACCACATCCAGCACCTTGTGGCGGAGCTTGAGAACGGAACGGGGGCAGCTGCACCGGCTGGGCAGGCAGACGATCCGCCACTCGCTGCCGGCATGGACCAAGCCCGGCAAACGGCAGCAGCTTTTGAGGAACTTGCGGCTGCACTGCACACGGCCACCGACCGCGCGCAGCACAGCTTGCTCAGCTTGCAAAAGCAGGTGACTGCGCTGCAAGCAGGATTCGACACACTCTCGCGCCCGGGTGGCAGCACGCACCAAATTGAGGCGGGCGTCACCGCCAGCCGGACAGCGCTGGAGCAGTTTAAGGCGGCGGCGCTGTTGGCGCCACCGTGGCTGATTTAGCAGCGTCCGCCACCAACTGGCCACCAGCAATTTAGTTGTGCGGCCAACCACGGCCGCTAATCTGCAACAGCGGGTTGGCAATTCAGCAGCACCTGTGCAAGCCGGAAGCCTGCGCCCGGATACACGGTCCGCGTGGCTTGCGCCTGCTTATTTTTTGCACCAACAACCTTATAGCTGCGCCATATTGTAAAATAGCAAGCATGATAAATGTTTTGCGGGCTGCAGCCATCTCAGTGCCGTGCTTTCGCATCCGGCTCGTCCGCCAGCTGAACACAATGGAGTTGCCAACCCATGACTGTGCGTAAAACTTCCGGCGCGCCCGCTGCGCGCACGTGGCTGGTAACTGGCGGAGCCGGTTTCATCGGCAGTAATTTTGTGCACCTGCTCTTTGCGCAAGAGCCCAACGCCCGCGTGCGCGTGCTGGACAAGCTAACCTATTCCGCCAACCTCAAAAATTTGCAGCTCTTCCGCGGCCGCAAAAATTTTCAGTTTATCAAGGGCGACATTTGTGATGCGCGCGCGGTGGCGCGCGCCATGGCCGGCGCGGATGTGGTGGTCAACTTTGCCGCCGAAACCGCCGTTGACCGTTCCATCGATGACCCGCACACCTTTTTGCGCACAGACGTTGAGGGTGTGCACACGCTGCTGCAGCAAGCCCGCAAAGAGCCGCAGCTCAAGCGCTTCATCCAAATTTCCACCGACGAAGTGTACGGGCAGATCAAGCGCGGCAGCTTTTATGAAAATTCCGAACTGCGCCCGCGCAACCCGTATGCCGCCGCCAAGGCCGGTGGCGACCGGCTGGCATACAGTTTCTTTGCAACCTACGGCTTGCCGGTGATCATCACGCGCGCCTCCAACAACTACGGGCCGCGCGCCTATTTGGAAAAAATGATCCCGCTCTTTGTAACCAACCTGCTTGACGGCCAAAAAGTGCCTGTTTATGGCGCCGGCTTGCAAATCCGCGACTGGTTGTATGTGAGTGACCACTGCCGCGCCGTGCACATGCTGGTGGATCGCGGCGTCAGCGGCGAGGTGTACAACGTGGGCGGCGGCCAGGAGTGCACCAACATCTCGCTTGTGCGCCGCATGCTGAAGCTGATGCAGCGCGACGAGCGCTCCATCAAATTTGTGCAAGACCGCCCCGGGCACGACTTTCGCTACAGCCTCGATTGCAGCAAGCTGCAGCGCCTTGGCTGGCGGCCGGAGCACAATCTGCGCAGCGGCCTGCGCAGCACGATTGACTGGTACAGCGCCAACGAAGACTGGTGGCGGCCGGTAAAAGCCAACATGGAGCGGCGCTTCTTCACCGGCTACTGGGGGCGCAAACGATGAGGGGTGTGCTGCTGGCCGGCGGCACCGCCACGCGCTTGCGGCCGCTCACCAGCGTCACCAACAAGCACCTGCTGCCGGTTTACAAGAAGCCCATGATTTTTTACCCGCTGGAAACGCTTTTGAAAGCGGGCATCCGCGATATTTTAATTGTGACTGGTGGCGAGCACGTTGGCGATTTTTTCCGGCTGCTGGGCTCCGGAAAGGAATGGGGCGCGCGCTTCAGCTACGAACTGCAGGCGGGCGCTGCCGGCACGGGAGCGGCTCTGCTGCTGGCTGAGGACTTTGTGCGCGACTCCGAGTTTATGGTGATTCTGGGCGACAACGTTGTCAGTGAAGATGTGGCGCGCTTCGTACGCAGTTTTCAAAAAGAAAAAGAGTTATTCAAAGCCAAGATCCTCATCAGCAAGGTCAAAGATCCGCGCAAGTACGGCGTGGTCACCATCAAAGGCAACCGCGTGGCTTCGATTGTGGAGAAGCCCAAGCGCCCCGCCTCAAGTTATGTGAACACAGGGTTGTGGATGTTTCAGCCGGATATTTTTGCGCTGCTGAAAGGGCTCAAGAAAAGCGCGCGCGGTGAATACGAGGTAACGGATGCGCTGGCCACTTACGCGCGGCAGGGGCTGCTCACTTACTCAATTCTCAAATCTGCGTGGACGGATGCCGGCTCGTTCGAGTCGCTTTACCGCGCCACAGTTTTGATGAAGCGCCTCGAAGACCAGCAGCGCCGCAAGTCCAGATGACAAACTCCAGCCGTTCGGTGCTGGTCACCGGCGCCAACGGGTTTGTGGGCCGCGCCCTGGTGCAGCGCCTGATTGCAGCCGGGCACAAAGTGTCCGCGTTGGACACGGCCCCGGATCCCGCACCGCCACCGGATCTGCAGCGCTTTTACACGCAGGATATTGGCTTGCCCTTTGAGATTGCAGAGCCTTTTGATTTTGTGTTTCACCTGGCAGCGCGCAACATCACCCATGTTGGCACGGTGGATTACGCCGAGCTGCAGCGCGTAAACGTAACCGGCTCGGAGAATGTGCTGCGCGCCGTGGCTGCGCCGGACTTTGTGTTCATGTCCACCAGCAAGGTGTACCAGCAGGCGGGCCAGCCCATTGACGAAAGCTCGCCAACCATGCCGCTGGCGGATTACGAGCGCAGCAAGCTGGAAGCCGAGTATGCATTGAACGCGTTGTTTGCCGGAAAACGCCTGACCATTTTTCGGGCCGTGAACATTGTGGGGCGCGGACAAGCGGAAAAGGCGCTCGTGCCGGTGCTGTTTGCAAATGCGCATGCCGGCCGGCCCCTTGATATCTTTGCGCCCAAGACCAGCATGCTGCAGCTGCTGCATGTTGCCGATATGACGGCTGCCGGCGCAGCACTCATTGATTGCGGCGGCTGCGCGGGGATTTTTAACCTGGCGCCCGCCGCAGCGATCCAACTGGATGCACTGGCCGAGCGCATTGTGGAACTTGCGCACTCAAGCTCGCAAATCCGCTACAGCAACAACAAGCCCGCACAGTACTCGCCCGTGCTGGCCCACAAAGCTGCGCGCCAGCTGCAGTGGTGGCCCGCCGCTTCTGTGGACGATATCCTGCAAGAATGCCAGCAGGCTTACGCGCATGCCTAAACACCCGATCCCGCGCCTCAAAATTCTGATCTGTGGCATGCTGCCGCCGCCCTACTTTGGGCACAGCATGGTTTACGAAGTATTGATGGCCTCTGAATTTGCCGAGCAGCACGACATTACATTTCTGGATATGCATTTTTGGAGCTATGCCGAGCATAAGCAGCTCACCATCAACAAATTAGGAAAGATGCTGGTGTATTTAGCGCACTACGTCTTTTTAATTGCTGCCCGCCGGCCAAAGTATGTGGTGTACGCCATCAGCTTTGATGTGCTGCCATTTTGGAAGGACCTGCTTTTTTGCGGAGTTGGCATCTTGCTGGGGCGCCGCGTGATCCTGCATGACATGGGCCAGTACGCTGGGGAGCTGTACGATAGTGCCGGGCCGCTGCGCCGGCCCGCATTGCGCTGGCTGCTGGCCAAGGTGACCGGGATCCTGGTGCTGGGCCGCTCCCAGCGCGAACTCTACATCCGGCTGCTGCCCAAAGAGAAGATCCTCGTCGGCCGCGCTGCAGTTGCAGACAGCCAGCGCTTGTTTCCGCCACACAACCTTCCAATTGAAAGCCGCCCGGCGCAAACTGTCCGCGTGCTAAGCTTGGCGTTTATAAGCGTCTCAAAAGGCATCTGGACCACCATGCATGCCTTGCCCTTGGTGATCGCCAAAATACCGCAGGCAGTGTTCGAGTTTGCCGGGCCGTTTGAGTCCGAAGCTTTAAAGATAGCGCTGCTTGAATTTGTGTCAGCCAACAATCTGGGCCCGCATGTAATATTTTCCGGTTATGTTTCCAGCGCGCTTACACGCACCCAGACTTACCGCTCCGCGGATGTGTTTCTTTTCCCCTCCAACCGCGATGCCTTTTCACTGGTGCTCCTGCATGCGATTGCCGAGGGCTTGCCGGTAGTCAGCACCATCGAAGGCGCAATCCCCGAAATAATTGAAAATGGACACACGGGCTTCCTGATAAACAAGGGCGATAGCAGGGACTTGAGTGACCGGCTGTGCCAGCTGCTGGGTGATGCAGAGCTAAGGCAGCAGATGGGGCAGGCAGCGCGCGAGAAATATTTAAACGAGTTCACCCCGCAACGCTTCGCAGAGCGGTTGGAAAAACTATTGCAGCTGGTCGAAGACCGCTAAAGCATTGTTGCACCAAGAACTATTGACTGTGATTTCTCCAATTGTGCGGCGGGGAATTTTCCGGGCATGAAGCCGGCAGCAAGCCGCGCTTGGCGTCCCGGCGTGAAAGCCAGCAACATTTACCGTGCTTAACCGCGCGGAACATTCCGGCGCCAGATGGTATGCGGCCCGCGAACCAAATCTCAAATGAATTTAATTTCGAAATCTGGCCGGCGCCACTTGCGGAGAAGGTGCTTGTGCCGCATAATCCATGGTATTGCTCTGAAGCGCCCCGTAAACTTTTGGCCGCTGCAATCGGCTTGGGTTGGTCGTTGTGTTAGTTTCGGCAAGCTGGATCAGCAAGGAGAAATAAATTGTTAACGCGTGTAGTTTTAACCAAAGAGCTGGCAGCCATGCAGGACGATCTGCTGCGCATGAGCAGTCTGGTGCAAAACGCCATTGAGCGGTCGATGCAGGCATTTATTGGGCTTGATTCTGAGATAGCGGATCAGGTGATTTCAAATGATGCGGAAATCAACCGCCTGCGCTTTGCGATTGAGGAGCTGTGCCTGCAGACGCTTGCCACGCAACAACCGGCGGCGCGCGATTTGCGCGTGGTATTGGCCACCATGACTATTGCCACAGAGCTGGAGCGCATGGGTGACCACGCCACCGGCATTGCCAAGCTTGCGATGCGCGTGCATGACGACCGGCTGGCGCCCTTCCCGACAGCGCTGCAGCAAATGGGTGATCTTGGCGTTACTATGCTGCGCCGGGTGATGACCGCCTTTCTGGCGCGCGACGCCCAGCAGGCCTACGGGGTGGCAGATGACGACGAGATTATGGATGCGCAATATCAGGCGGTTTTCCACAAGCTGGCTGCCCAGCTGCGCGCTGACAAGCTGACAACCGACTACGTACTCGCACTGCTTTTTGCGGCGCATAATCTGGAGCGCATTGGCGACCGCATAGTGAATATCTGCGAGCGCGTTATCTTTGCATCCAGTGGCCAGCTCAAAGAGCTGGACGAGGGCGAGCGCAACCTGTAGCGCTGCGCCTGTTTTTCCGGCTGTGGGCTACTGCGCCAGCGCCGGAACCCCCAGCGACTCCAGCACGAACGCGCGAATATGCGCGTTGATGAAATAGCGGCTCAGCGTATCTACTGAAAGATGCTTGGCGCCGGCCATCAGGCGCACGCACTGCGGCGCCCCGCACAAACAAATAAACGGCCGCTCCATTTCCCACTCGGTTGAGGCGTAAAAGAACGTCAGGTCCGCGCCGGCATTGATGTCCTGCACGGCCGAGATGGTCAGTTCGCTGGTATCAATGATAGTGTTGGGCGCGCACGAGTGGTTGAGGTACGCAACCATGCCCAGTTCATTGATGTGGGTATCGGGTCCGATTTGAATTGTCTGGTAAGTGGGGTGCGGAGTGGTGCGGTAGTCTGTAATGCGGTGAATGACAGTGCCGGCAGTTAGTGGCTGTGTGGCCACCAGGCGTGCGCCGTAGGCGCTGCCTCCTTCTTCTACTTTGAACATAGTCTCCTCATTGGTCTAAAAAGCCGAATTACCCAGAAGATAGCGCATGTAGATGCACTGTGTCAAGGGTATTTTGAAAAAAGTTTTTTGGCGGCGGGGGCTGCGCAGGACTGCTGTATACTCGACCCATGTGCGCAGCATTCAACGGAGCAGTGTGATATGAAAGTTTCTTGCTTGCAGGAGAATCTTGCGAAGGGATTAAACATTGTGGGGCGTGCAGTGGCAGCGCGCAGCACGCTGCCCGTACTTGGAAATATTAAAATTGAAACAGACAACGCGCGCCTGAAACTTTCCGCCACCAACCTGGAGCTGGGGCTGGTGTGCTGGATTGGCGCAAAAGTGGAAGAGGAAGGTGCCACCACTGTGCCAGCAAAAACTTTGGTGGACCTGGTGAATGCGCTGCCCAAGGGACAGGTGAGCATGGGCTACACCGCGCGCACGCAGTCCATCAACGTCAGCTGTGCCACCATCAACAACGACATCAAGTGCATTGACGCGCAGGAGTTTCCGCTGCTGCCCGGCCCGGACAAAGAAGTTGGCATCGAGCTCAATGTGGTGGACCTGCGGTCAGCGATTAACCAGGTGGTTTTTGCCGCTGCCAAGGATGATGCGCGGCCGGTGCTAACCGGCGCGGAGCTGCGCATAAAGGGTGGCGAACTGAAGCTGGCGGCAGCGGATGGCTTTCGGCTGGCAGTTTGCACAGCGCATCTGGCTGCGCCGGCCGCCACACCCATCACCGCCATTATTCCCGCACGGGCGCTGGCCGAGCTGGCGCGCCTGCTGGGCGACCAGGACGAGCTGGTTACCATGTACCTGCTGGCGGCGAAGGGCCAGGTTTATTTTCAACTGCGCGACACCGTGCTCGTGTCGCAGCTGCTTGAGGGCAACTACCCGGACTATGCGCAGCTGATCCCGCGCTCGCACACCACCCGCGCCGTAATGACCACATCCGAACTGCGCGCCGCCTGCCGCGCCGCCGATATTTTTGCGCGCGAGTCGGCTTACTCTGTGCGGCTTTCTGTTAAGCCCGGCAGCGAATTGAAGCCCGGCAATGTGGAATTGGATGCGCGCTCGGCAGAGACCGGCTCAAACGAAGTGCAGGTAAGTGCCACGGTGGAGGGCTCGGCGCTGGATATCGCCTTCAATGTAAAGTACCTGGCCGACGTGCTGAATGTAATCAGCAGCGAGTCGGTGGCCTTGGAGCTAAGCGGCTCCAACGCGCCGGGGGTGGTGCGCCCGCTGGGCAATGACGACTTCCTGTCGGTCATCATGCCCATGCATCTGGGCGGATAGTTTTTGCTGCGGGCGGCTGCCCGCAATGCAGCGCTATGGTTGTGCGGCCCCGCGCGGGTGACTGCGCCCAGCCTTACGAAAAGCGCTGCTCACCCCAAATGTCGGCTTCATTGTGGTAGCCGGCCTGCTCCCAAAAACCCAGTTGGTCTTTGGCCCGAAACTCCAGCGCGCGCAGCCACTTGCCGCCCTTCCACAAATAAACATCTTTCAAGTCACTGCGCTCGGCAATCGCGCCCGTCACACCGCGCAGCGGATACCCATGCTCCGCATCCAGCGGCTTGCCATCGTAGTGCGTGGCCAGCAGAAAGTTGTCGGCAAGCGCCAGCGCCAATGGAATGTTGGTGGTGAAACCATGCTCGCAGTGCTGCACCACAAACTTTGCAGCTGGCTTTAGCGCAAGCACGCCCTGCTCAATCAGCGTACGCAAGTGCACGCCCTCCCAGGCCGTGTCCATCTTGCTCCAGCGCGTCACACAATGCAGGTCCAGCGTTAGCTTGGTGCGCGGCAGCTGGTTGAACTCCGCCCACGTCCAGCGCGCCTCGCGCTCCACTTCCCCGTAGATTCGAAAGTCCCACTTCTTCGCATCGAAGGCGGGCACCGGCCCGTAGTGCAGCACCGGAAAGCGCGTGGTGAGCGACTGCCCGGGCGGCAGCCGGTCCGCACTGCGCAGTGCTTTCTCGCTGGAGAACCGGTCGGATATTCGTTGAAACATTTGCACGCTCCTCAACTGGTGTTGCCGTTCGGCAGACTTGGCAGAGTATATCCACTCCGGCAAAATGCGGTGCGGCGGCTGGCGGATGCTTGCAATCAGGGCGCAGCGGGCGGGTGGGCGCTGCCGCGCACTACAAGCTGCAGCCACAATGCCAGCAGCTGCCGGATGGTGCGCCCCACCCAGCGCAGGCTGAAGAACTGGCTGCGGCCGTACACGCGATGGTAGTGATGCACGGGCACCTCCGCAAAGCGCGCACCACAGCGCTGAAACTTGTACACCAGCTCCAGTGCAATTGTGCCGCTCACAGACGTGAGCTGCACACGCTCCAGCAGCGCGCGGCGAAAGAGCCGAAAGTCGCAGTCCACATCGCGCACCGGCAGCGCAAACAGCGTGCTCACCAGCAGGTGGTAGGCGCGCCCCAGCACAATGCGATAGAGCGGGTCGTGGCGCGCAATTTTGTAGCCATTGACGATGTCCGCAGTGGCGGCTGCCGGCGCCAGCACCAGCAGCTCGCGCGCGTCATACTGCGCATCGCCGTCGGTGTAAAAAATCCACTCCTTGGTGGCGGCGCCAAAGCCGGCGCGCAGGGCGGCGCCGTAGCCGCGGTTTTCCGCGTGGGTAATTACACGCAGCGCCGGGTGGCGGGCGCAAAGCATTTCCAAAATCGCGGGGGTGTAATCGCGGGAGCCATCGTCCACCACAATCACTTCGCAGTCTGTAGTTACCTGCGCCAGCGTGTCCAGCACGAGCAGCACCATGCTGGCAATTGTGCCGCCATCGTTGCAGGCCGGCAGCACCGCCGACACGCTGCTCAGCTGCGCCGTCATGGGCCGCGGGGCAGGTCTCCCCATGCGCTGCCGTACCAGCGCAGGTAGTCCGGCAGCTGCGCACGCCAATAGGCCGGGCCGTGGAATCCGGGCTGCACCAGGTACGTGTGCTCAATATTGCGCACGCTCAACATGCCATCCAGCCACGCAGCACTTACCTGCAGCGAGTCGTTTGCGCCAATATCCAAATAGAAGCGCGGCAGTGCTGCGGGCACGCTGCGGTTGAGCGCTTTGGTGATGCGGTTGTCATCGCCCCAAATGATGGCCAGGCTGTGCAAACCGAGTGCGCCAAACAATTGCGGACTATCAAGGGCGCTGCGCAGCGCCCAGCCGCCGCCGCGTGAGATGCCGCCCAGCGCGCGGTGGCTGCGCTCCGGCAGCGTGCGCAGCACAGAGTCAATGTGCGGCACAAGGTCGGCTGCCAGCGCCGCCGCAAAGTCGCCGTTCTCGTTCACGCGCGGCATCACAATTACCAGCGGTGGTATCTCGCCATTTATTATTAACTGGTCAGCCACCGCCAACAGGCCCACCTGATCCCAAATGTCAGGGGTCTGGTTCATGCCGTGCAGCAGGTACAGCACCGGATAGGCGCGGCCGTCGGCTTTAAGGTAGCAGGGTGGCAGGTAGACGTGCGTGAAGATGGGCTTGGCCAACTGCACCGCGGGCGCAAGCAAATCCACATACACGCCCTGCGGGTTGAGGCATGGCGCTGCGGTGGCGGTTGGTTGGGCTGTGGCAGTTGCGGTGGGCACATCCGGCGTGGCGCTGGCGGTTGGAGCAGCGGTCGGAACGGCAGTGCCGGTCGGTTCAATCGTGGCACTGGGTAAATCCACAACCGGGAGCGCCGTGGTGGCAATAAAATTTGCCGGGTCGACCACAAACGTGGGTGGCATTTGGGCCGCAACGGGCAGCGCACATCCCGCCAGCAGCAAGCCAGCAGCGAGAAAAATTCTGCCAGAACGCCACGCTTGCATCGCGATATTTTACAGTTTATTTCCGCCTTGTTTATCAGGTGTGGCAGGTATAATCGCAACGAAATGCCATTACTAAAGCCAAGTTTTACGCCGTCCGTTGTTTTCTGGCCGGTAATTGCCGGTTTTGCGCTGGCTGGCAGCGCGTGCAGCCCGGCACCAGTGCCGGCTGTGCCGGCTGCAGTTGAGGCCACCGCACAACCGGGTGCAGCCGCCACCCCGGATAAGTTTCTAGCCGCGACCATCAACGCCTCCCCGATCACACTGCAGGATTATGAGCAAGAGCTGGTGCGTTATGAAGCCGGCCTTGAATTGCTGGGCTGGGATCTGCAAAAACAAGGCGACTACCAAAAGACGGTGCTGGAGCAAATGATTAATGAGCGCCTGCTGGTGCAGGCCGCGATTGACCAAGGCGTGAATATTTCTGATGCTACCCTGCAAACTGCGTACGCGGAAAGTGTGGCAGCGCGCGGCGGCGATAGCGGCTTTGCAGACTGGCTCAAGCTGAACCAATACACCCCGGACCAGTTTCGGAGCGAGCTGCGCAACCAGCTGCTGGCGGGCGAGGTGCAGGCTGGGATTGTGGCGCAAGTGCCGGACGCGGTGGAGCAGATGCACGCCCGCCACATTGTGGTGGCAACGCGCGCCGAAGCCGATGCGCTGCTGCCGCGGCTGAAGGCGGGCGAAGACTTTGCTGTGCTGGCCGTAGAGTACTCACTGGACCAAAGCACAAAAATTAACGGCGGCGATCTGGGCTGGTTCCCGCGCGGCTTTCTTACCGTGCCCGAACTGGAGACGGCAGTGTTTGACATGCAGCCCGGTGAGCGCAGCCCGGTGATTGAAACTTTTCTTGGCTTTCATGTGATCGAGGCGCTTGAGCGCGACCCGCAGCACCTGCTGGCGCCGGAAGCAGCCCTGCAGCTGCGCCAAAGTGCTGTGGAGAAGTGGCTCGAAGGCTTGCGTGCCAAGGCAACAATTGAGCGCTTTGTGAATTAGAATTTCATGGTGCGTCGCGAGTCCGCCTTTCTAAAACTGCTGACCAACGCGCTGCTGGCGGCCAGCCTGATGCTTGGCGGCTTGATTGCTTTCCTGTTTATGGATCCGCAATCAGAGGTCAACCCCTATCCGCCGCCCACACTGCCGGCCATCTCCGTGCTGGCAACGCCCAGCGACACGCCTGAGCCGCCGGCACCCGGGCTGGAGCCCACAACGGCTGCCGTCGAACCCGGGCTGCCCGCGGCCACGCCGCTTCCGGCCACTGCAACAGCAACTGAAATTCCTGCAGCCGCTGCCACACTGGTTGTTGTCGAGAAATTCCCCTACGCATTGCAAGCGGGCACCATTGGCTACACCAGCCAGTTCACGCATCCGGAGCTGGCCTGCAAATGGATTGGCGTAGCCGGCAGCGTGTTTGATGCATCCGGCAATCCCGTCTCAGACTTACTGGTGCATGTGGAGGGGCCGGATGGATTTTGGATGGACGACCCAACCGGCAATCACGCCGAGTACGGCGCCAGCGGCTTCGAAGTTGCGCTGCCGCGGGCGCCGTTTGAGTCGCGCGGCCAGTACCGCGTTACCCTCCAGGATTTGATGGGGCGCAACTTGAGCGCAGCGGTTGCGCTGGATACGTTTGCGGACTGCGAAAAGAATCTGCTGCTCGTTAACTTTTCTGCCGTGCCATAGCGGCTGCCCCAACGGCAATGGGATGCCTGTATCTGATTGCCACACCCATTGGCAACCTGGAAGACCTGAGCCCGCGGGCCGCGCGCCTGCTGGGTGAAGTGGCGCTGATTGCGGCAGAAGACACGCGCCGTTCGCGGCAGTTGCTTTCACATTTGGGATTGCACACACCCCTCACAAGCTACTACGACCACAACAAAAGCGGCAAGCTGCCCGCCATGCTGGCAGCGCTCAGCGCAGGCGATGTTGCGCTGGTGTCGGACGGCGGCACGCCCGGTGTGTCTGATCCCGGTTATGAGCTGGTGCGCGCAGCAATTGCCGCGGGCCACAGTGTTGTGCCGGTGCCCGGCCCTTCGGCGGTAACCGCTGCGCTGGTGGCTTCCGGCCTGCCCTGTGATGCGTTTGTGTTTGCGGGCTTTCTGCCGCGCAAGGCTGCAGAGCGCCGCACTGTGCTGGCGCAGCTGGCTGTTGAGGCGCGCACGGTTGTGGTGTTCGAAGCGCCGCACCGCCTGCTGGCCACACTGCAAGACATTGCGCAGCTCTTCGGCGAGCGGCCGCTGGCCGTGGCGCGCGAGCTCACCAAACTGCATGAGGAGATTGTGCGCGGCACCGCGCAAACTGCGCACGCGCACTTTTTGGAATTTGAACCACGCGGCGAGGTGACCCTGGTACTTGGCGGCGCGCCGGCTGCCGCCGAGTGGGCAATTGCCCGCGTGCAGGCTGCGCTGCAGGAGGCGTTACAATCCGGCTTGTCTGCAGCAACCGCTGCAAAACAAGTGGCGGCCGACAGCGGCTGGACACGCCGCGCGCTGTACCAGCTGCTGGAGCGCAAGTAGCCGGCACTCCACCGCACAACAGATCTATGAACCTCGACGACCTGCAAGCAGCCGCAGCGCTTGATGCGCAGGGAATGGCTGCGCATATTGACGGCCTGCCGCAGCAGCTGCAGGCGGCGTGGCAGCTGGCGCAGCGCCTGCCGCTGCCGGCCGCTGCCGGCGTGCAAAACATTGTCATCTGCGGCATGGGCGGCTCTGCCATTGGCGGGGCGCTGCTG
This sequence comes from Anaerolineaceae bacterium, assembly GCA_003569365.1. Taxonomy (GTDB): domain Bacteria; phylum Chloroflexota; class Anaerolineae; order Anaerolineales; family UBA11657; genus BD1. The sequence goes on along the minus strand of BGOS01000008.1, from coordinate 20,801 downwards.
CAATCGCTGGTTGCGGAGCAGTGCACCCTGCCCATCTTCTCCGTGCGCGATTACCAGCTGCCCGCCTTCGTTGGCCCCAATAGTTTGGTGGTGTGCGCATCGCATTCCGGCAACACAGAAGAGACACTGGCTGCATTTGAAGCGGCGCACGCTTGTGGTGCCAAGTTGATTGTCATCTCCACCGGCGGCCAGCTGGCGCAGCGCGCTGCACAAACCGGCTGCACCTACTGGCCATTTGCGTACGCCAGCCAGCCGCGGGCGGCACTGGGCTATGCGCTGATGCTGCCGCTTGGGCTGCTGGCGCGCCTGGGCTTCATACCCGACCCCACCGCGCTGGTAGAAGAAGCAGTGGCGGTGCTGCTAGCGCAGCAGCCGGCACTGTGCCGCGAGTCGCCGGCGGTTGCCAACCCGGCCAAGCGCCTGGCCGGGCAAATGGTTGACCGCAAGGTGCTGCTGTTTGCAGCAGAGCCGCTGACGGCGGTGGCGCGCCGCTGGCGCGGCCAGATTGCGGAGAATGCAAAGGCCTCGGCGCAAACCGACGAGCTGCCGGAAATGAACCACAACGCCATCGCCGGCATCGAACGCCCGGAGGCGCTCATCACGCGCAGCTTTGCGCTGTTTCTGAATTCCACCTTGTACCACCCGCGCAACGCCGCCCGCATGCAATGGACACACGCGCACTTTATGCAAAGCGGCTACAACTGCGATGCGGTGGCCGCCGCCGGCAGCGGGCGCCTGGCGCAGATGCTCTCCGTGCTGCACTTTGGCGACTACGTAAGTTACTATCTGGCAATTGCAAATGGAGTTGACCCCACGCCGATCGACGTGCTTCTGCGCCTGAAGGCGCACATGGCACAGACCTAACCCGCGGGCCACGCGCCACCAAGCCCCATGTCATTCGAAGCCGCCAACCTGCCCAAGATCTTCTCGATATATTTGAAGATCCGGCAGTATCCAATGCTGGCGCGCACCATCCGTGAGCGCATGCGCGCCGAGCTGCAGCAGCGCGGCATTGTGAGCACCGCAACGCTCGAGAGCGAAGTGCGCGAGCGCGCCATCGCGTCGCAGCGCCTCGAGGGCATTCTGGATCCCGAGGCCGAGGAGCTGCCGGATGTGTGGGAAGAGCGCAAAGAACACGTGCGCGACCAAATCACGGACTTCTACTTTGCCTACAACCTGCAAGATGAATTGTTTGACGAGATTGTGGCCGGCCTGATTCAGGAACGCACGGGGCATGCGCCGAAGGTGAGCTTCTCCTACACGCCCGAAGCTGCGCCCATTGATGTGCTCTTCCGCGACGGCGAGCAGATTGAAAAGATGCCGCCGGATCAGCAGCAGCGGGTGGCGCACCACCTCGAAGAAATTATTGTTGTCATCATCAAAGCCATCATCAGTGACCGGCTGGATTTTGTGGGCGTGGCCAAGCAGTGGCTCACCATCGAAGATTTGCAGGGCATTCGCAAGCGGCGCTTTGGGCGCGGCAAGATTGGCGGCAAGGCTGCCGGCATGCTGCTGGCCTGGAAGATTCTGCAGGCCGATCCCGCCATTGGCAGCCATGTCTCCATCCCGGTTTCATATTTTGTTGGCACAGATGTTTTTCACGACTTCAAGCGCAGCAACAGCTTGATGTATGTAACCAACCAGAAGTACAAAACCCTCTCGCAAATTCGCGAGGAGTACCCGGCCATCCAACAGGGCTTTGCGGCCGGGCAGATGCCGGAGCATGTGCGCGACGAATTGCGCGTTCTGCTGGATGAGATCGGGCGCACGCCGCTGGTGGTGCGCTCCTCCAGCTTGCTGGAAGACTCAGCCGGCACTGCGTTCGCCGGCAAATACGACAGCTTTTTCTGCCCCAATCAAGCCAGCACAGAGGAAAACCTGGAGCGCCTTACGTGGAGCATCTCGCAGGTGTACGCCAGCGTGTACAGCCCGGACGCGCTGATTTACCGGCAGCGCATGGGTCTTGTGGACTATGACGAGCGCATGGCAATTTTGCTGCAGGTGGTGGAAGGCGAACGCTACGGCGATTATTTCTATCCACCGCTGGCCGGCGTGGCGTTCGGGCGCAACCCGTTCCGCTGGACGCAGCGCATCCGGCGCGAAGACGGCCTGGCACGGCTGGTGTTTGGGCTGGGCACGCGCGCAGTGGAACGCACGGATGATTACACGCGCCTTGTGGCGCTCAGCCATCCGCTGCTGCGCCCGGAAGCGGATGCGGGCGCCATCCGGCATTACTCACAGCACCAGGTGGACCTGCTTAACCTGGCCACGAACGCACTGGAGACTCACCCGCTGGCAGCGGTACTGCGCGGAGACCTGCCATGGGTCCGGCAGCTGGTTTCCGAAGAGAAGGATGGCTACTTGCAGCCGCTCTTCATGAACAGCCCAACTATCAGCCCCGCAAGCCTTGTGCTTACGTTTGACTCGCTTCTAAAAGATACGCAGCTGGTACCGCGCCTCAAGCATGTGCTGCGCAGCCTGGCAAGCGAATATGGGCGCCCGGTGGACGTCGAGTTCACAGCGCGCATCGGCGCGGCGCGTGGCAATGCGGACGTAGAGATTTGCCTGGTGCAATGCCGGCCACAGAGTGTGCGCAGCGAAGAACAAGGCGGCACCATCCCGCCGGATGTGCCCGCCCAAGACCGGCTGTTTGCCACGCGCGGCATGATGACCGGCGGCGAAGTGGCGGGGATTACGCATGCCGTGTTTGTGCCACTGGCAGAATACAATGCGCTGGGCGAGGCCACGCGCAAGCTGGCGGTTGCGCGCGTCGTGGGGCGCGTCAACCAGGCGCTTGAAGGCTGCCAGTTTGTGTTAATTGGCCCCAACCGTTGGGGCAGCAGCAATCCGGATCTGGGCGTCAAGGCCACCTACGCGGACGTTTACAACACGCGCATGCTGATAGAAATTGTGCGCAGCGTGCCCGGCGGGCGCACCAAGCCCGAGGCTTCACATGGCACGCACTTCTTTTTGGATCTGGTTGAAGCGCGGATTTTTCCGCTGGCGGTGTTTCCGGATGAGCCGGGCGGCTGGTTTGACGAGCAGCGCCTGCTGGCTGCCCCCAACCTGCTAGCCAGCCTCTGCCCGCAAGACGCCGAGTTTGCTGATTGTGTGCGGGTGATTGACCTGCAGGCGCTGGCCTACGGGCAAACGCTGACCGTAGCGATGGATGCCGAAGATGAGCAGGCGCTTGGTTACTTTCGCACTGAACCAGTGGACTAATTTGCGCGCGGAGCGGGCGCGCTGCCGGCGGTGTCGCGCAGGCGCTGCAGCGCGCCGTGCCACGGCTCACCCACAGTGTTGCGCAGCGGAAGCTTCACAGCCTGCAGCCGCGCGCTGATCTTGAGCAGCTGCTCCGGCAGCAGTGCAGCATTGTTGTCCAGCAGCGCGCGCGTCAATGCAGCGCTGTAGTGCCCCGCCCATTGCCACTCCAGCCGAAAGCGGTCCGCCTTCACCCAGTAATCGCGCTTCTCCCACGCTGCCACGCTCTCGTTGATGGTGGCGTCAATTTCGCGCAGGCACAGCGCCACAAACGCTGCCATGTCGCGCGCGGCAGCATCGGGCTGCGCATTCGCAGCCAACTCTCGCAGCGTCAGGCCCACGGCCTTGCACAGTTGCGTGCGCAGTTTGCCGGCCGACTCGTGTTTGATGAGGCGGCTCATAATGCGTGTTGGGGTGCTTTGGCACACCAGCTGCTGGCGCGTAAAAATGTGACTGCTTGATTTGCAAAGCGTTTGCGCATCACACCCACAGCCTGCGGGTTGCTATCCACCAAAAGAAAGCTGCGGCCGAGCTCGAGGGCGGCTGCCCCCGTGGTGCCGCTGCCCGCAAAAAAATCGAGCACCAGATCCCCGGGGCGCGATGACGCCTGCAGGATGCGCCGCAAAACCCCCAGCGGCTTTTGTGTGGGATAGCCGGTTTTCTCCTTGCCGGTTGGGCTCACAATCGTGTGCCACCAGGTGTCGGTGGGCAGCTTGCCGCGCGCGGCTTTCTCCGGGCCCACCAGCGCCGGCGCCATGTACGCAATGCGCGCCACCGCTGCCGTATCAAAGTGATAGCGCTTGGCGTCCTTCACGTACATCAGGATGTTGTCATGCTTGGCTGGCCAGCGCCGGGTGGCGCGCGCACCGTAGTCATACGCCCAGATGATTTCATTCAGGAAGTTGCTGCGCCCGAATATTTCGTCCAGCAAAACCTTGCAGTAGTGCACCTCGCGGTAGTCGATGTGAAAGTAGAGCGAGCCCGCTGGCGCCAGCACGCGGTGCGCCTCGCGCAAGCGCGGTTCCAAAAACGCAAGGTAGTCGTCAAAGACATCGCCAAACGCCTGTGAGCCAACGCGCAATGTTTCATAGCGCTGGCCTTGGAAGCCCGTGCGGTCGCCATTGGCGCTGCGCCGGGTGCGCAGCTGTGTGCGCTGCTGCAGTTTGCCGGTATTAAACGGCGGATCGATGTAAATCAGCGGCACGCACGCGGACGGCAGCTGCTGCAGCACTTGCAGGTTGTCGCCGTGCAAAACTGTGTTGGAAGTTGGAAGTTTAGTGCTGGGCATAAAACGCTAGGCAGTATAGCGCGAGCGCAATCCGGCTGGCATGCAGTTCCCGTTGGCAACCAACCCGCGGGAAGAGTCTGGTGGAGCAGCGATTATCAGGAATTGTGCGAGAGTGCAAACCAAGCGGCGAATTACATGCACAATCTATAAATGCGCGCAGTTTCGGCTGCGGTGCGCTGCCAGCTAAATTTGGCTGCCTGCTTCAGGCCGCGCGCGCGCAAATCATCCGCAAGGCTGCCATCCACCACCAGCGAAATAATGGCGGCGCCAAGTTGGCGGGCATCGTGCGGGTCGGCCACTAAATATGCAGCGTCCCCCACCACTTCGCCCAGCGCGCTGCTGTTGCTGGTAATCACGGGCACACCGCATGCCATGGCTTCCAGCGGCGGCAGGCCAAAGCCTTCATACAGAGAGGGGTAGACAAGGCAGGTGGCACCTCTATAGATGGCAGGTTTGTCCTGCTCACGCACGGCGCCAATGAAGCGCACACTTTCCGCCACATCTAACGACTGCGCATCTTGCTGAAGCGTGGAGTGCGCGGGCAGTGCGCCGGCAATCACCAGCGGGTATTGGTCGCCCACCGGACCGTGTGCCCAGGTCCAGGCAGAAATCAGCGCGCCCACATTCTTGCGCGGCTGAAACCCGCCAAGGTACAGCACATAACTTTCAGGCAGTGCATAGCGCGCGCGGGCAGCGGCGTCATGCAGTTGCGGCACCGGCGTGAACTGCACACCAGCCGCAAGCTGTACGGTGTGCAGCTTATTTTCCGCCACGCGCAGCAGGCGCAGAATATCGCGCGCAGAACTGTGCGAGTCTGCCACTATCTGCGCGGCGCCTGGCGTGGCCGCAGCCGCCAGTGCGGTATACAGGCGCGCCAGCAAGCCGCCGCGTTCGGCTGGCACCAGCATGGGAATCAGATCGTGCACTGTGAGTACAAACGGCAGCGCAGCCCGCAGTGGAGGCGCCCAATATGGAACGTGCATCAGGCGGGCGTTGAGGCGCTGTGCGGCGCGGGGGAAGTGCAGCTGCTCAAACAGCAGCTTGCTCACGTGCCCACGGCCAGTACCGGCATGGTGCAAGTGGATGCCATCCGGCAGCTTCGGCGCTTCGCCAAGTGCGGCGGGCGCAATCACATGCAGTTCAAGTTCGGGAGCGGCCGCCGGCAGGTGTGCCAGCAGGCCATGCAGGTACTGGCTGGAACCAGTGTGGGTTGGCTCCAAAAACCAACCATTGATTGCGAGTCGCATAGTTGGCGCTGCGCTAGCGGCTGCCAAAAGCGAGGTAGTAGCCCAGCTTCACATATTCAGAAAATACTTTTTCGCACCATCCTCAGATTGCCACCACCGATTATAAAAATACTGCTCTTGAGGTAAATAGATGCTGCGGGCTATGGGGCTGTAAATTAACTCCAGCTGCGCGCTGGCAGGGAATTTGGCCACCGACCAGCTGATGCGCCGCGGATGCACATCGTCAGTGACAATAATCACAGTTTTCAGGTGGCTGGCTTCAGCAAAATCAACAAACTGGCGCGCCTGTTCATACGTGCTGCTGCCGCCGCGCGTCAATATCGCATCGTCTGGCACGCCCGCTTGCAGCGCAATACCCCGCGCCACCTGCTCCCAATCCATCTTGACCACACGAAACGATGGACCATCTTTCTGCAAAAACTCAAAGGGATAGCCGCCAATCAGCATCAACTTCGGTGCGTAACCCTTTTTATACAGCTCGATGCCATAGTCCACTCCCTGCCATTCGCTGGGCATCACGGCAATCAGGTCGGCGGGGCGCAGCGGATCCTCGATGCGCAGATAAACCGCCGGGCTGGCGAGCAGTGGCCGCCGTGCCGCGTATCCGCCTGAAATCAGCAGTACCAGGCACACGCTGATCACGGCAAACCGGCGCTGGCGCTTGCTTAAAGCTAAAGTTCGCATAAAGCATCCGCTTGCCAGTGCACATTCACGCGCATGTGACGAAAACTATGGGGGGAGAAAAGCGGCAATTCCAACAAAATTTAATGCGGGCGGTGAGCAGACGGCCAGCACGCTGCAGGGCTATGGAGCACTGCCGCCCGTGCAGGCCGATGAGCATCCGCCCATGATAGCGCAAGCGCAATCTCCGGCGGAGCTGCTAAAAACCGCCCGGGAGTATGTGCAGCGCCGCCAGTTTACCCGCGCGCGCCAGATGCTTGCACAACTTGTGGAGTGCGATCCGCAAAATGTACAGGGGTGGATGCTGCTGGCGCGATTGGGTGAACAGGCTTTGCGGCAGGGAGTACCGGAAGCTGATCAGAATCCCGATGATATTGAAAACAATTTGCCGTCGGTCCCCGCAGAGCCGATAAGGATGCAACCCATCCGGCGGCTGCCTGCGCGACGCGCTCGCCCGTGGGCGTTGTATGTCTTGGCTGCCTGTGCCACAGCGAGTATGTGGCTAATGCTGGTTGCTGTAGTGAGCCTTGCGGCCGGTCCGCCGGTACCTGCGCATGAGCCGCGCACCATTTCACCCGCTATGGCCACGCCTGTTCCTCCACCCGCAGCACCAGCGCTGGTGACTCCAACCTTGGAGCCAAACACAATACCCGTTCCCGCACCGCCAAAACCCGCGCAGCTTTTGGTTGGTTGAGGAACAGCGCAAACGCACAGCACTCGCATGTGCTGTGTGCATCGTCAGCAAGCGGAAGCTCACGGAATTCCGCTAGTCGAACATCAAGATCATTGCAGGCGAAAGCCGCAATTTTGGGGCCGGCAATACTGATTTGCGCCGGGCACGGCACAACTCACGCTTTTGAAGCTGCCCGTGTACATCCCGCTGCCCACGCTGACCGATTGCAAACTCATTGTTGTGAGAACTTCCAAGTTCACCATCCCTCAGCAACATGCCTCGCTACTTAACAGATGAAAAGATTGGCTCGGAAAACTCGACCCAATAATCAACGGTTTGCTTAGGTGAAGTTGTCGGTCTTGCGGGTGCACCCCTCGCAGAATTAACAGCGGGAACGGGAGTGGTCAGCGCGCGCCGTCAGGCGGTTCAACCGCAGCCGCCGGCATTCCGGCAGCTGGCGGGAGTTGGCCACCAGCTCCCGGCGTGAGGCGGCCGCCACGCACGGTCGCGCCAATCACAATTCCCGCGCTCACCAAAACAATGTTCTTGATAATGTACTGCCCTTCCAGCGTGGGTGCGTAGGGAATTTGCGCAAAAGTTTCTTGGGGAAAGAAGATCAGTGGCGTGATTGTGCCAAGCATTTGCACCCACAACAGCAGCAATGTGGCGCGCATGAAGATGCCCAGGATGAGACCGAGACCGATCAGGCATTCCCAGGTTGCCAGCAGCAATAGCGCGGTGTCAGGCGCGATGCGGCCAAAGGTGAGCATGCTGATGGTGCGGGTGGCAAGGTCTTGCGCGGGGCTGAGGCCGGCAAAAAACTTGAGCGCGCCAAACCACATGAACACAACCCCGAGGCTGATGCGCAACAAGCGGATGCCCTGCGCTGCCATCCAGCGCGTAATGCGTGCATCAATTGCGTCTGCCTTGGCCCATAGTTTTTTCATGTGCGGAGTTTAGTTGGGAATACTGGCACCGCCAAGAAACTTCCGGCGCAGCCGTACTGCTAGCTGGCGTTTGGCTAACCAGTGCCCAGCTGGCGTTTGAGCGCAAGGATTTGCTGCTCGTTCAGGTCAGCCGGCTCGCTGGTGGCGGTGATGCCCAACGCAGCGCGCTGCGCACTGCGCCAGCGCGCAAGGCGCTCGGCCACAGCCACCTCATAACCCTCTGCTGAAGGCCGGTAGAAGTAGGTGCCCAGCAGTGCGGCCGGCAGGTACTGCTGGCCAGCGTGGTGTCCCGCGCGTTCGTGCGGATAGATGTAGCCCGCGCCGTGCCCCAGCTTGGCGCCGTCCCGGTTGGTGTCGCGCAAATGCAGCGGCACTTCCTGCGCGCCTTCGGTCATCACTGTTTGCTGCGCTTTGAAGTAGTGGGTGGCAGTGTTGGATTTTGGCGCGGTGGCCAGATACAAAGTGGCCTCCACCAGCGGGTACACGCCCTCTGGCATGCCCACAAATTCAAATGCATGCGCAGCTGCGCTGGCGACAACTAATGCCATCGGGTCGGCCAGCCCGATGTCTTCGCCCGCCAGAATCAGCAGCCGGCGCATGATGAAGCGCGGCGATTCGCCAGCGTAGAGCATCTTGGCCAGCCAGAACAGCGCCGCGTCCGGATCAGATCCGCGCACGGATTTGATGAGCGCGCTGACGGTGTCGTAGTGTGCGTCACCGTCTTTGTCGTACAAGACCGCGCGCTGCTGGATTGATTCCTGCGCCACGGCGAGTGAGATGCGCACAACACCATCTGCGTCAGGTGGCGTCGATTCCACTGCCAGCTCAAGCGCATTCAATGCGTTGCGGGCATCGCCGCCGGCCACCTTGACCAGGTGTGCCAGCGCCTGTTCAGCCACAGACACTTGGCGGCTGCCATAGCCGCGCAACGCGTCCTGCAAAGCCCGCTCCAGCAGCAGCGCAATATCCGCGTCTTGCAGCGCATGCAGTTGAAAAATACGCGAGCGCGAGAGCAGCGCGCCAATCACCTCAAAATATGGGTTTTCGGTGGTGGCGCCAATCAGCACGAAGGTGCCGTTCTCCACGTGCGGCAGCAGTGCATCTTGCTGCGCTTTGTTCCAGCGGTGCACCTCGTCCACAAACAGCAGCGTGCGCGTGCCATGCAGCGCACGGCGCTCCTGGGCGGCCGCAATCTCTTCCCGCAGTGCTGGCAAGCCGCTCAACACAGCGCTGAGCGTGGCAAAGTGCGCGCGTGTGCTGTTGGCAATTACATTGGCGAGCGTGGTTTTTCCGCTGCCCGGCGGGCCCCACAGCAAGATGGAGGAGAAGAGGCGGTCGGCTTCAATAGCGCGCCGCAGCAGGCGGCCTTCGCCGATTATTTCCGCGTGGCCAACAAATTCCGCCACCGTGCGCGGACGCATGCGCGCAGCCAGCGGTGCCTCGCTGCGCAAGCGCTGCTGCAGCCCATGCTCAAACAAATCCATTGCGAATCACCCTGGCATGCACGATTTAGCGGCTGAAGAAGCGGTACTTAAGCAGCGCCCACAAGGCTGGCAAGCCGTCCGTTGGCGACAGTTTTTTATTCTCGTAGCGGGCGGTGTAGCTGATGGGCACCTCGAGAATGTGATGCCCTGCGCGCAGCACCTTCGCCGTAATTTCTGCCTCCACATCAAAGCGCCGGCACTCCAAAGCCAGCGTCAGGTACACTGCCCGCGACATCATCTTGTAGCAGGTTTCCATGTCTGACAATTGTGAGCCGTACAACATGCGCGTCAGCGCACTCAACAGTTGGTTGCCGAAGCGCATCAGCGGGCGCTGGCTTTCAAGGTTGCGCGCACCGTATACCACCTGGGCGCGGCCTTCGCGAATGGGTACCAGCATGCGCACAAAATCCTGCGGGTCATACTCAAGATCGGCATCTTGAATGACGGCCACCGCACCGCTGGCTGCAGCCAGCCCGCTGGCAATTGCTGTGCCCTTGCCGCGATTCAATGCATGATGAATTATGACTGTGTCAGGCGCGTTGGCCAGCTGATCCAGCAATGCCCGCGAGCCATCTGTGGAGGCGTCGTTTACGAGCACCAGCTCGATGCGCAGCGGCACGCGCCGCACGCGTTCCACCAGCTGCACAATTGTGGCAGCTTCATTGAACACCGGGATGATGATCGACAACTTTGGCTCGCGCTGCGCGTGTTGCGGCAGGTTGCGCAGCACGGCGGGCAGCTCGGCCAGTGTGTCGATGGCGGCATCTGGAATTATGCCGGCTGTGTGCGCCACGTTGTCGGCGCGGGCTGCGCGCGTGCGCAGCCAGACCGAGCGCAACCCGGCGTTGTGCGCGCCCAGCACATCCGCAGCCAGCGTGTCGCCCACCATGGCCACCTGCGCTGGTGGCAGTTGCCACTGGTTTAGCAGCGCAGCAAATATGCGCGCATCCGGTTTGCGGATGCCCAAATCAGCGGAGATCACAAGCGGGTCAAAATATGCGCGCAGATTGTGGCGGTCAACCAGGCGCTGCACATTGGCGCTGTCTCCCGCATTGGAAACGATTGCCAGGCGGCAGCCTGCGTGCTGCAACTCTTGCAGCATTTGGTGCACGCCCGGCATGGGCTCCCATTGTTCCTCGGTGGGTGCGTAGCAGGCATGCAGCGCAGCAGCAGCCTGGGCAGGAGCGGGCAGCGGCCAGCCCAGCTCCGTGTATACCTGCGCCAGAATTGCCGCTGTGCTGTATTCCACATGCGTTACGTCGCGGCGCAGTTTGTCCTGGGCGCTGTGATGCAAGAAGCGCTGCCGGAAGACTGCCGGGTCCGGCAGCGTGTTTGTGTTTTGTTGCAGCCAAGCCGTCAAGCCGGCAGCCATGCTTTCCCAGATGGCGCCCGAGTCCGCCGCGCTGCGCCCAAGGATCAGCGTATCCCCCAAATCAAAAATCACGCCGCGAATCATTGCAGGTAGTTCCACGGATTTACCCGGCCGCCGCCATATTGCATTTCAAAGTGCAGGTGCGGCCCGGAGGAGTTGCCGGTGCTGCCGGCAAGGCCGACCACACTTTGCTGGGCCGAAGACTGGCCGCAAGCAACATTCCACTGCGAAAGATGCGCGTACAAAGTTTGCCAGCCGTTGCCGTGGTCGATGACGACCATGTTGCCGTAGCCGTAATTACTCCAGCCGGCGAACACCACCACACCACTATCGGCAGCGTAAACAGGATCGCCATAGGCTGCCGCAATGTCGATGCCGGGATGATAGCTGGTGAAGTTGGTGCCGGACAGAAAACGGTTGTTGGATGGCCAGGCAAAAAATCCGCCGCCAACTGCGCCGCCAGAGTAGCCACCGGAGCAGGCGCCCGGCCCGGCGCCAACCGGCAGCGGATTGCGCTGCGTGCGCGTGATTTGCGGAATGGCCCAGCGCACAAACTCGCGCTGCCCGCCCGGCACCAGCAGCATCTGCCCTTCGGTCAACTGGGGCGCATCCGGGTCAAGGCCGTTGCCAAGCCAGTTGATGATGTCTTCCGGCAGCGCAAGATAAGCTTTTGCGAGACCCTCAATGGTGTCGCCGGCCTGCACCACGCGCAGCACGCCATTGGCTGGCGCAATAAACAGCTGCTGGTCGGGGCGCAGCAAATGCGGATCGTCCTTTAGAAAATAATAGTTGCCCCACAATATGGTCTCTGGCGTGATGCCGTATTTTTCGGCAATGCCAAAGAGCGTGTCGCCGGTCTGCACTGTGTAGGTGACAATGTCCTGCCGCAGGCGCGCGGGAATATTGGTGTGGAGCGATGCGATGCGCCGCACTGCGGGCGGCGGCTGTAATGGAACGGGCAGCAGGCCCGCCGGCCACAACCCGGTGGCTGCTTCCGCTTTTGCCGGCTGGGCGCCAGCTTGCAGGGCTGCATCCAACCGCGCCGGCAGCCAGCTGAGCGGGTTGGCGCGCACCAGCCACAAAGCCGCAGCTACAATCCCCACCAGCCCGGCATGATAGACGAGCCCGGGCGCGCGGGCGCGCAGCCAGCGCAGGAGCCCGGCCGGGGACAGCTCTTCCACAGCGTCAGTCGTTAATTTTGCCGAGCTGTTCGAGAAACTCGATGTTGTTCTCTGTGCCGCGCATTTGCTGCAACACTGCATCTGTGGCATTGGCCGGATCCATGGCAGCGCCGGCCGGTGGCGGGCTGGTCATCTGGCTGAACATGCGCCGCATCAGCCAGACGCGCGGTGTGATGTCCGGCCCCAGCAGCAATTCCTCACGGCGCGTGGAGCTGCGCTCAATATCAAACGCGGGAAAGATGCGCCGCTCTTGCATTTTGCGCGAGAGATGCAGTTCCATGTTGCCAGTGCCTTTGAATTCTTCATACACCATGTCGTCCATGCGCGACCCGGTATCCACCAGGCAGGTTGCCACAATGGTGAGCGAGCCGCCGTGTTCAATGTTGCGCGCCGCGCCAAAGAAATGCTTGGGCGGGTAAAGCGCTGCGGGATCCAGGCCGCCGGACAGTGTGCGGCCGGACGGCGTTACAACCAGGTTGTAGGCGCGCGCAAGGCGCGTGATTGAGTCCAGCAGAATAACAACATCACGCCCCGTTTCCACCAGGCGCTTGGCGCGCTGCAGCGCCATCTCTGCCGTGCGCACATGCGAAGTAACGGGTTCATCAAATGTGCTGGCCACCACTTCGGCATCCACCGAGCGGTCCATGTCGGTCACTTCTTCCGGGCGCTCGCCAATCAGCGCCACCATCAAATGCACCTGCTCGTATTTTTTGGAAATGGCGTTGGCGATCTCCTTTAGCACAGTGGTCTTGCCGGCCTTCGGCGGCGACACAATCAGGCCACGCTGGCCCTTGCCGATGGGAGCCACAAGATTGATCATGCGCGTCGAAATTGTGTAGCGATTGGTCTCCAAGTCAAAGCGCTCTTCCGGGAAAATGGGCGTAAGCGCCTCAAAGTGCGGGCGGCGCTTGGCTTCCTCGGGGTCCAAGCCGTTGACGCTTTCAACGCGGATCAAGCCATGGTACTTTTCAGAATCTTTTGGGGCGCGTACCTGGCCGATGACCATGTCCCCAGTGCGCAAACTAAAGCGCCGCAGCTGCGACTGGCTGACATAGATGTCATCGTGGCTGGGCATCAGATTGCCGCCGCGCAGAAAGCCCATCGAGTCATCGACAATCTCCAGCACCCCGCCGCGCAAGCCCAGGCCGCGTTTTTCAGCATGGGCACGCATGAGGCGCAGCACCAGATCCTGCTTCTTCATGTGGTTGTAGCCGATTATTTCAGAATCCTTGGCGATGCCGCGCAGCTCGTCCAAAGTTTTGCTCTCAAGTTCGGTGAAGTTCATGGTCTCTCGTTTCCTGTTTGTGCGGGTTTGCAGACGGGTGAATGCGCAGCTGGTGCGGCAGCCAGAAAGGCAAGCCAATCAGAGTGGATAAGATTTCGGTTTGTGATATCAAGCCCCAATGCGGCTTGTGGTAAAGCAGGCCAGACTAAATTATTGTGAAACTGTGGGCTCGGCGCCAGTTCGGTCGGCGCTCATGGTCACGGGCAAGGACTTGCCTTGGTGCGACGGAGGGAGTTTAGCATTTGGGCGGGGGTCTGTCAAATCGGGGTTAATAGGTTTTTTAACAATATCTGTGCTGGTAGCAACGCAAAATCTGGGGGCTACTTATGATAAACGCAGCGTAGATTTTTGATCAAATGATGTGGGGCGCAGCGTCAGCAGTTCCTAATATTCACCGCACCCCGCCAGCACTTGGCGCACAGCGATGCGCGCTCCGCCACATGCGCCATCTCTGCAGGGCAGCATAAAAGCCCACAGTCCGGTCTGGCCGGCGGCGCGCTCGCTAGCTCACGATTTGTGCGGCGACGGCTTCTTTAAGGCCAGCTGCCGCTTGGGCGGCAAGGCCACGGGCAACTTCTTGGGTATCTTCAAACACATCCAGCACATGCACACTGCCCCACCGCAGGGTGATCACGTGCAAGCCGCGGTTGAAATACGAATTGTCGCCATCGAGCAGCGTCGCTGTGGCGTCCCACTGCACAAATACAGTGGTATGCCACGGCCAACCCTTCACCAAGATGCGGTTGACCTTGAGGTTCAGGTTGGGCAAGACGCGGGCGAGACGCTCGAACCAGAGCCGCAAGGTTGCTTTGTCGTGGCGCTCACCACCAAGCGCGTGGGCGCCGGCAAATCGGTGATGAACGTTCGGCACGACTGCCCTCAACAGCTCATCCCAGCGACGGTTGTTGACATGATCAAAACTCTGTTGAATCACTTTTTTGACAAAATAGGTATAGAGCAAAATGGTTCCTCGAAACTCTGCACAGGATGGAAAACGAACATTTAAATTATAGCCACCTGCCCCTGCGCATGATTTGCGCTGGTCAATTAGCTCTGTGCGCTTAGCTCCACCCAACCGTTGCCTGAGCATCACTGACTACGTCTGTTCAATATTCGTAGAGGTGTGATCCACGGAGCCGACACATGCTGCACAACTTCAATTGAATTGCATGAGGCACTAACATTCACGGCACCCTGCCAGCGCTCGGACTACATCCACCCACGCTCCGCCGCATGTGCTGTTTCTGCTGCACAGATCTCCCACCTATCGCCCCCAGCGCAGTGCAAGCGGCGCGGCTGCGTGCGCCAGTTCGAGGAGACCAGCGCGGGTGGCCGGGTGCAGGGCTTCGAGTGGGTGGCGCACTGCATCGCTCTTGATCACACCGCCCTCCATCATCACCGTTTTGGTGGCGCGCAAGCCGCACTGGCGGTTCTCAAAGTTGATCAGCGGCAGGATGTGGTTGTAGGCTGCCACCGCTTGCGCACGCCGGCCGGCCAAAAAATGCGCGATCACCGGCTTGATCAGGTCGGGCAGCAGTGCGCTTGGCATGGTGCCGGTGGCACCAGCGTCAAGGTCGGCCAAGAGCGTGATCGATTCCTCGCCGTCAAACGGGCCGACAATGTCTTTGCCCCCAGCGGCTATCAGCGCGCGCAGCTTGGCCGCAGCGCCGGGCACTTCAATCTTAAAGTAGCAAAGCTGCGGCAGTTCGCGCGCGAGGCGTGCAAGAAAAGCAACCGACAGGTTGACGCCCGACAGCGGCGCATCCTGCACCATGATCGGGACCGATGCCGCTTCGGCGATGCGGGCAAAGTGCTCGAATATGCCTTTTTCATCCGCGCGCAGCGTGGCTCCGTGATAGGGCGGCATCAGCATCAGCATTTTCGCGCCAGCGGCGACGGCTTTGATTGCACGCGCCGCGGCAATCTGTGTCGCGTAGTGGCTGCAGGTAACAATCACCGGCACGCGGCCGGCGACCTGTGCAAGGCACAGTTCTAGCAGTGTGTCGCGTTCGGTATCGGTGAGCAGGAACTGCTCGGAATAATTAGCAAGGATACAGATGCCGTCTACGCCCTGATCGAGCATGCAGTCGATCACCCGGCGCATGCCATCGAGGTCGAGTTCGCCTGCCGCGCTAAAAGGCGTCGGTGCGATCGGGTAGACGCCGGTCCACGCCGGTGCTTCGTTTGTCGCCATGCTGTCTTTTCTATGTTGTTTGGAGTGAAACGTTAGATCACCTTGCAAGGATCTCGGGCGCACGCGCCATGTATTCCCACATGTCCTAAGTGCGATTGAGGCAAACAGAAAATTCAATCACCTGTACCGCCGCATTCTACTTGATAATATCCGGCCAATCAGGTGCCTTTTTGCTCCAACTTCAACCCAACAGTTGCCCAAGGGTCAATCAAATTGAACATACGCCGCACCAAGCCAGCGCTCGGACCACATCCACCCACGCCCCGCCGCATGTGCTGTTTCTGCTGCGCGGATTAGCACCCCAATATCTGATCAAACTCTAGTTTCGGGATCGGCTCTGCATCCGCACCTTTATTGTGCATCCACTGATCATGCCCGGCTTCCGGTAACAGGCTAGCCAGCCTCTGGCACACCGTCGAAGAAATCGACGATGCCAGTCTCCAGTGAATACTCGGCACCTACCACAAGAAGCTGATTCCTCTGGATAAACTCTTCGAGAACTTCCGATCCGTGGCGCAGATGGTTTGCTGAGACGCGGATGTTGGCTCGCACAGCGTGCTGCATCAGGTTTTCCGGGTTGTGCTTGAGGTCTGTCGCCAGCAGCGCTTCAACCGACGGCCGAATGCGGTCAACGATCGACCGCAGGTTCCGGGACTGGCTTCCCGTCGCCAGTTGGAGCTCTTCCAGCGTGGCCAGAATAGCCCGCACTGGGAATGCCCGAGCACCACCACCAGCCGGGTACCAAAGCGCGCAGCAGCAAACTCTACGCTGCCAACCTGAGAGGAAGCAACAATGTTTCCAGCAACCCGAATGACAAACAGGTCGCCCAAGCCCTGGTCGAAGACGATCTCCGCTGGCACCCGCGAGTCGGAACATCCTAGAATAATCGCGAACGGCTCCTGCCCGGCCGCCAACTCGTTGCGCCGCGTCTGGCTCGTCATCACTTCCTGCCTCCGCACGCCGGCGACGAATCGAGATTGCCATCTCGCAGGCGCTGGAGTGCTTCTCGTGCAGAGATCATTTAAGTTTCAATAATGGAGTGCGACAGCGCTTAAGAACTGCAAGGCAATGTTCTTAGCACTACAATTTTGCACACCCAGGCTACGGCAGGTTTGCCGCCTCATAAATTGCAGCTGCAAGCGACAGTTCGCCCAGCGCATCCGAGTCCAGATTCCAGAACATAACGCCGCCCAGCCCGCTGCATGGCGATTTTAGTTTTGCCTTGATTGTGGGAATTCCATTGTAAATCTGCGTCGCACCGTAAACTTCAAATGCATCAACCTGCGCCGCCTCAGGATATGCTTTCACGAGTTTGGAATACTGCATACCCTCTGCCGCCGAATTTTTGACCCGTGCGTAAAATGGAAGTCCCATCACAATCTTTTGCGGTGGGACGCCCCGGCCAGACCAAAAAGCAAGCCCTGATCAAATTGCTGCATGGTGCCATGTTCGGGGCCATCGTAAGCCATGACGTTAACAAGTCGAACAGCTCAAACGTCTCCGGCAAGATCCCCGCCGCATTTTCGCCATGGGATACCACGGCTGTCGTCAATAATCGACCAGGCAGCGCCACTCGCAGCTCACGGATTAGTGACAGAAAGTTATCCGCGGATTGGCCAGCAGCCGGATATTCCCAGTCAATATCAGCTCCATCGATTTGATACCCATCAACCACTGCCTTCAAGTTGCGCACAAAAATGCCGCGCGTTTCTGGCGAGGCTGACACAACTTCAAACTGCTTTTCCCAACCCCAGCCCCCCACTGACACAAGCACCTTCACCCCGCGGGCATGGGCATTCTTAGCGATGCGTTGTAACTTCCATGCATTGCTGATGGGATTGAAGGTGCCATCGTCTTTTGGAATCAGGAACGCATAATTGATGTGCGTCAATTTGTCGTACGGGATAATGCTCTCAACGATGGCATCCGTGACGTACGCAATAATCCGAAAGTCCTGCGGCACAGGTGTTGGAGAAGCTGGCCAGCACAGTAGACGTTGGTTTTGCAGTGGGCTGCGGTGCCGGCACAACTGCGGTCGGCATTATGCCAGCAGTCGACGGCGGTGTTGCACAAGCAGCACATAACACCAGAGCCACCAACCAGTTCAACAACGCGCTAGGCGCTCTTTTAATGGAACTCTCAATAACTCTGAACCAATATTTGAGGTTGATTTCACGGCATGCCACCGGCAATCAGATTTTGCGGGAGCCCACACCCACTACCCGATAGACCAATCCCGAATTATGTGTGCGCGCGATGACCGTGGGCCGCAATCCGACATACTCATCACAAAGAACTACGCCACCCCAATGTGCGGCTCCAAACTTCGTTCTCAGCACACGGCAGGTACGCTTACTTGTGGGATCCAAGATAATCATCCAGCTGTTTCGAGGACTTCGCCAAAATTCTTGCGCCCCAGTCCCACCCTGAAGTAATTGCCCACAAAATCAAACAAGCTGTCCGGCACAATAAATACACCATGTTCCTCCAGCACGCTTTGGCAAAATTGCTCCACCGGCTCATCGCCAAGCCACCTCGGAAATGCAACCGACCCGGCTTTGGGGCTTGCCCATGAAAACTTTATCGCGGTGCTTGCTAAAGAACTGCTCAGCGCTGGCGTGCGTTGCCCCGGATGATCCGCAATTGCGCTGCACAATTCGATAGCCGTGTTTTGCAAAGCAATGATGCCCAAATTTCGGACGGCGCACTACTGCAAATCGTCGTGTAATCCTTGAACTCCAGACAACGTTCAAGCAGCTGGCGGTCTTGGCTGGCCAGCCATCCAATGCGCAGTCCCGGCAGCGCAAATGACTTGGACAAGCCGCACAAAGCTACCCACGTTCATAAACATCGGCCACGGAAGGCTAGCCGCAATGCAGCATCCGATTCCAGCAAGCGATACATTTCGTCCGAAAAAATTGTGAGCTGGTGTTTTTTCGCAAAACTGATAATGGCATCAAATTCCGCGCGCGCCGGCAGATAGCAGTGGGTTGTTCGGGAGGTTAAGTACGAGCAAGCGGGTTCGCGGGTCACGCTTGCTTCCAATTGCCCTAGGTCCAGTTGCCAGCCGTCGCCGGCGGGTTCCAAGAGCCATGGTGTCACGGTGCAGTCCATCCAGCGCGCAATTTCCGCCAGTGACTGGTAACACGGCGAAAGCACAATCACGTGATCGCCCGGCGAGAGCAGGCTGCGCATCGCAATATAGATTGCTTCCTCAGGAACTGCGATCAGCACCTGGTCTGGCGCAATGCGCTCATGGAGTTTGGCCACTTCTGTCCGCAGCAACAAATGCCCCGGCGATTCTGTATAACCCAGATTTAAGGAATCCCAAAGCTCCCGGCTCTCGGGCGTGGCCATTTGCAGTAATTCGGCCATCGTCAGGCTTTCGCAATCAGATGCACTGAGCAAATACTTTGCGCTGAATTCATGCTTGGCAAAATAGCGCTCAAGCTTAAAGGGCGTTATCGGCATGCGGTAATCCTCTTGTGTGGTGTTCGTAACTAAAATTTGCTGGAGCCCGCAAACTATTGTTTTGGGCGCCACCAATCTTATCCCAACCCACTCCGAATGCGGCGCAACCCATTACGACTTGGGCCGGATCGCAGCATTGGTAAAGTTCGGTTTTCCCATCAACTAAAGGCGCCGACACTCAAACTCCGCTAAGAGTCTGGACGAAGGCGCCAGCCAACAACACAATAAGAAAATCCCTTGGCGATGACCTACTCTCCCGGGCCGTTACCAGCCAAGTACCATCGGCGCTGGCGGGCTTAACTTCTGGGTTCGGGATGGGACCAGGTGTACCCCCGCCGCACAAATCACCAAGGGAAAATTCCCAAGACATTGTTCCTGAACAGAATGATTTATGAACTTCAAGTTCTCCGTATCATATGTGAGCCTCTCGACCATTAGTACGTCTAAGCTAAGCGCATTGCTGCGTGTACACCTGACGCCTATCAAGCAGATAGTCTTTCTGCGGTCTTACAAGCATATAGCTTGGGGGATCTCATCTTGGGGCAGGTTTCCCACTAGATGCTTTCAGCGGTTATCCTTGCCAGACGTGGCTACTCAGCTATGCCGTTGGCACGACAACTGACACACCAGAGGTCTGTCCACTCCGGTCCTCTCGTACTAGGAGCAGCTCCCCTCAAATCCCCTTCGCCCACAGCGGATAGAGACCAACCTGTCTCACGACGGTTTGAACCCAGCTCACGTACCACTTTAATGGGCGAACAGCCCAACCCTTGGGACCTTGTACAGCCCCAGGATGTGACGAGCCGACATCGAGGTGCCGAGCCTTGCCGTCGATATGGACTCTTGGGCAAGACCAGCCTGTTATCCCCGGGTAGCTTTTATCCGATGAGCCACGGCCCTTCCACTCGGTACCGTGGGATCACTAAGCCCGACTTTCGTCTCTGCGCGACTTGTGGTCTTGCAGTCAAGCTCCCTTATGCCTTTACACTCTTTGGCTGGTTTCCATTCAGCCTGAGGGAACCTTTGGCGCCTCCGTTACTCTTTAGGAGGCGACCGCCCCAGTCAAACTACCCACCTGGCACTGTCTTCCAGCCGGATTACGGTCTGAAGTTAGGGTCTAGACTTGGTCAGGGTGGTATCCCAAGGGCGACTCCGCCGAGGCTAGCGCCCCAGTTTCACAGTCTCCCACCTATCCTGGACAGACCAAGCCCAAACGCAATGCCAAGCTATAGTAAAGCTCCACGGGGTCTTTTTGTCCTGCTGCGGGTAATCCGCATCTTCACGGATACTTCAATTTCGCCGGGTCCCTTGTTGAGACAGTGCTCCAGTTGTTACGCCATTCGTGCGGGTCGGAACTTACCCGACAAGGAATTTCGCTACCTTAGGACCGTTATAGTTACGGCCGCCGTTCACCGGGGCTTCAGTTCAAAGCTTCGTCTTGCGACTAACCTCTCCCCTTAACCTTCCGGCACTGGGCAGGCGTCAGCCCCTATACATCAGTTTACACTTTAGCAGGGACCTGTGTTTTTGTTAAACAGTCACCAGAGCCTATTCACTGCGACCTTCAGACGCTAGGTATGTACATACTTCACGCTTAAAGGCACCCCTTCTCCCGAAGTTACGGGGCCATGTTGCCTAGTTCCTTAACAAGGGTTCTCCGTTCGCCCTTGGTATTCTCTACCCGTCTACCAGTGTCGGTTTGCGGTACGGACACCAC
>BGOS01000007.1 GCA_003569365.1 Anaerolineaceae bacterium | reverse complement strand
GGACGCATTTTTGCCGGGGTGCCGATGCCGATGCCGGCCGCTGCTGCATCGTTTGCGCCGGACGAGACAATTGACCTGCCGCGCAGCATGGTGGGCGATGCCGAAGATCTGTTTGCGCTGCAGGTGCGCGGCGACTCAATGATTGACGCGATGATCAGCAACGGTGACATTGTGGTGATGAAGCGCACGCAGATTGCACGCAACGGCGACCTGGTGGCAGTGTGGCTGCGGCGCGAGGAGGAAAACAACCCTCAAGCATTTCTTTGTGGAGTCCAGCGGGCGCATCCGCTTGCAGCCCGCTAATCCTACGATGAAACCGATCTATGCGCAGGCGAAAAATGTTGAGGTGCAGGGCCGCGTGGTGCTTGTGCTGCGCCAGCCGCGAGGTGGCGGGCGCGGCTGATCAGACCGGCTGTTGCTAGCTTAGTGCGGCCACCCCCTGTGGGCCGGCTGTTCTTTACAACACGATATTGACGAGGCGGCCCGCCACGTAAACCACCTGCTGCGGCAGCTTGCCGTCCAATTGGCGCTGCACGGCAGCGTGGGCCAGCGCCTCACGTTTGGCATCAATTTCGCTGATACCGGCGGGCACTGTGATGCGTGCGCGTACCTTGCCGTTTATTTGCACCACCAGCGTCAGCACCTCATCGGCGGCTGCCGCTGCGTCGTATTCCGGCCATGCTTGCGTATGTATGGAGTACGGCAGCCGCGCTGCGCCCACAGCTCCTCGGCGATGTGTGGCGTGGCAGGCGCCATCAACTTCAGCAGGGTGTTGACGGCAGCCTCCCAAGCCGGGCTGGCACCAGCCGTGGCGCGCAATTTGTGCAATGCGTTGGTCAACACCATCAACGCCGAAATGATTGTGTTGAATTCGT
The DNA here is from genome assembly GCA_003569365.1 of Anaerolineaceae bacterium. Classification (GTDB taxonomy): domain Bacteria; phylum Chloroflexota; class Anaerolineae; order Anaerolineales; family UBA11657; genus BD1. The sequence continues at coordinate 26,052 of BGOS01000007.1, read as the reverse complement.
AAGACTCATAATCATCTGAAACTTTCTTGATTGTCTGGTGGGTGATCCGCTGCAGCGACCGGGCATCATCCGCATCTGTTTTTGTCCCGGCAGCCGGACCTGCTTCTGTGGCAAGCGCCCACACGCGGTTCAGCCAGCGGCTGACGCCCTCAATATTGTCTGTGCCCCACGGGCCGCCATCCACCCAGCGGTAGCCAAACATCAGGAAGGCGCGCACGGTGTCTGCGCCATATTTGCGCACCTGCGCGTCAGGATCAATCACATTGCCGCGGCTCTTGCTCATGCGCTGCCCGTCTGGACCCAAAATCTGTCCTTGGTTGCGCAGTTGGGCCATGGGCTCTTCGCCGCTGGTGATGCCCAGATCGCGCAGCACTTTATGAAAGAAGCGCGTGTAGATCAGGTGCATCGTGGCATGTTCAGCACCGCCGGTATAGCTGTCCACCGGCATCCAGTAGGCAAACTCCCGCGGATCGAAGGGGCCATCTGCAAATTTCGGGCTCAGGTAGCGCAGGTGATACCACGAGGAACACATGAAGGTATCCATCGTGTCAGTGTCGCGTTGGGCGGGCTGGCTGCATTTGGGGCAGGTGGTGTTGGACCAGTTCGGATGCAGCTTGAGCGGGCTTTCGCCGGTTGGCTTCCACTCCACATCCTCGGGCAACTGCACTGGCAGCTGGTCGTCCGGCACCGGCACCTGCCCGCAGGCCGGGCAGTACACAATTGGGATTGGCGTGCCCCAGTAGCGCTGGCGCGAGATCAGCCAGTCACGCAAACGATAGGTGACCGCGGTTTTGCCGCTGCCCTGTTGTTGCAGCCAATCAGTCACTTTATTCTTGGCAGTTGCGCCCGGCGTTCCGGTAAAGTCGCCGGAGTTGATCATGGCTCCGTACTCTGAGTGATACAGCGCGTCGCGATAAAACTCCACGGCCCACAGCAGTTCCATCAGCGTGCGCTTGCTGCGGGCTGGCGCGTCCAGCTGCTGGCAGCGCGCAAGGATTTCCTGCCCGGCAGGCTGCGAGTTCCACACGGCCGTGTCTTGCGGCCCAAAGATGAACTCCCAGCGCGTGCCAATCACTTCGGTCCACTTGCCCGGCTGCACAAAGCGCTGCGCGATCTCCACATAGCGCGCCACTTTGGACGGCGGGATGGTGCAGCACAGCGCGCCATCCAGTTCTTCACACGCAATGTTTTCTGCGCGCAGGGCGGCGGCGAAGCCGGGCTGCATTGTGCCGGCCGGTGCGCAGGATTTTGTGAGGCCGTCCGGCCGGTCGATGACGGGCAGGATTGGCAGGCCAAACTTCAACGCAAATTCAAAGTCGCGCTCGTCATGCGCAGGCACGGCCATAATTGCGCCGGTGCCGTAAGTTACTAGGACGTAGTCCGCAATCCAAATTGGAATCTGCGCCCCGTTCACCGGGTTGGTGGCAAATGCGCCGATGAACACGCCAGTCTTGTCTTTGCCGGTGGCTTCGCGTTCGATATCTGTGCGGCGCGTGACCTCCGCAATATATGCGTCCACGGCAGCTGTTTGCGCGGGCGTTGTCAGCTTGGCAACCAGCGGATGCTCAGGCGCCAGCACCATAAATGTGGCGCCCCACAGCGTGTCCGGCCGGGTTGTGAACACTTCAATCGGATCCGCCGCTGCGGAAAGAAAGGTCACCTGCGCGCCTGCGCTGCGGCCGATCCAGTTTGTCTGCAGTGTGCGCACGCGCTCCGGCCAATCGATGCCCTCAAAATTGAGCAGCTCGTCGGCGTACTTGGTAATGCGGAAGTACCACTGGTTCAAGTTCTTTTTGATGACCGGTGTCTTGCAGCGCTCGCAGTGCCGGTCGTCGCCCCACACCTGTTCGCGTGCCAGCGTCGTGTTGCAGTTCGGGCACCAGTCCACCGGCGACAGCTTTTTGTATGCCAGCCCGTGCTTGAACAGCTGCGTGAAGATCCATTGTGTCCACTTGTAATACTCGGGATCGCAGCTCACTGCTTCGCGGTCCCAATCCCACATCGCGCCCATGGAGCGCAGTTGTTTGCGCATGTTGGCAATGTTGCTGTACGTCCATTGCTTGGGATGGATGCCGCGCTGGATGGCTGCATTCTCCGCGGGCAGGCCAAAGGCGTCGAAGCCAATCGGGTACATCACGTTGTAGCCGCGCATGCGCAAGTAGCGCGCGCGCGCATCTGAGGGCGTCATGGCGTACCAGTGGCCAATGTGCAAATCGCCGCTGGGGTAGGGCAGCATTGTGAGCGCGTAATACTTGGGCCGCGCCGGGTCTATCTTTGCGCGGTACAGGCCGTCAAGCTCCCAGCGTTCTTGCCAGCGCTGCTCAATCTGTTCCGGTGTGTAGCGCGGCGGGTGGTTCGTCATTGAGGTTTCCTTGGCTTGCGGGCCAGCTGTGGCAACGCGCGCCGCAGCGCGCTGGTTTGCGGCAGCGGCCTGCAGTTCGTGCGGCCGATCGTAAACTGCAGTGCGTATAGTCCGGCTAGCCGGGTTGGCGTGCATTTCTGCAGCGCGCAACTAAAAACAATAAACGTCATTGTACTATGTGGTCCTGATAGGTTGATGCTATGGCGTGGCGGTTGGTGTGGCGGCGGCGGCGGGCGTTACAGTTTGGGTTGGTTCCTGTACAGCGGGCGCGCTGCCGGTGCTGGTGGCTTGTTGCGTTTCTGCGGGGTTTATCGCCGCGGTGCCGATGGACACGCGCGGTGTGCGCGTGGCGCGCGGCGTGGGCGGCGTGGTGGGGAAGATGGTGCCAATGCGCGTGAAGTAAATACCGGTGGCAGTGCGGGCGGCGCTGGTGCTGCGCGCTTTGTACGCAGTCATGCTGGCGTGCGCCACGCGCTGCGTGGCCACTTTGGCAGTGATGGTCACGCGCATGTATGCACGCTTGGTGGCGGCATGGGCGGTGCTGGTTAGCATGATGCGCGTGGAGTAGGCGCTTGGCGGTGAATCTGCGCGCGCGGCCGGCTGCGCAAACAGCAGGCCTGCAAATGCCAGCACCAGCGCCGTTGCTGCTGCGGCTGCATGCCAGCCGGTGCCTTGATGCCTGCCAATAAATTTGGTTGTCACTGCAATAACCTGCTGTAATTTTAGCTGTTCTCAGGGCCCATGCTAAACTTGCCCCCAATCGACTACCCCGCCATTGTTCGAACAAATTCACATCATTGCGAGGAAGTAAATGTCTGATTACTTAATCCGCGGCACCTTGGCCGAGCTTGATCCGGCTGTGCACTATTTGACGCAGCTGGAGGCTGAGCGCCAGTATCGCAAGATCATTCTGATTGCCTCAGAGTCCAGCGCGCCGCATGCTGCAATGGAAGCCACCACGTCGGCCTTCACCAACATTTACGCTGAAGGCTATCCCGATGAAGAAACGCGCCGGATGTCCGAGGAGGAAATTCTTGACTATGGCCCGCGGCTTGCGCACTACCGGCGCTACTCGGACCCGCGCTACTACAAGGGCGTGGAGTATGCCGACGCGATCGAGGCGCTCGCGCGCCGGCGCTGCGCCGAATTGTTTGCCACCGCCCAAGTGCCGGCCGACAAAATTTTTGTAAACGTGCAGGCGCTCTCTGGTGCGCCGGCCAACAATGCCGTGTACAACGCATTGCTAAAGCCCGGCGAAATGGTAATGGGGTTAGATCTGGTGCAAGGCGGGCACTTGAGCCACGGCGCCAAAGCCAACCGCAGCGGCATGTACTACAACAGCGTGCCGTACGGGTTGGACCCAACCACAGAGCGGCTGGACTACAGCGCGGTGCGTGCGCTTGCAATGCAACACCGGCCCAAGCTGCTGATTGCCGGCTACTCGTCTTACCCGTGGGTGCCGGACTGGGCGGAGTTCCGGCGCATTGCGGACGAGTGCGGGGCGCTGCTGCTGGCGGACATTGCGCACATTGCCGGGCTGGTGGCTGCGGGCGAGGCTGCCTCGCCGCTGGGGCATGCGCATGTCATCAGCTTTACAACGCACAAGTCCCTGTGCGGTCCGCGTGGTGCTTGCCTGCTTACAACGGATGCGGCGCTGGCGCGCAAGCTTGATCGCGCGGTGTTCCCGGGCGAGCAGGGCGGCCCGCACATGAACACAATTGCCGGGCTGGCTGTAATGTTCAAGCTCAATCAGCGCCCGCAGTTCAAGGCCCTGCAAAAGCAGATCCGCGCAAATGCAGCGCGCTTCGCGCAGCAGTTGCAGGCGCATGGCTTTCGCGTGCCGTTTGGCGGCACGGAGATTCATCTTTTCAATCTGGATTGCAAATCGGTTGTTGGCGCAGCGGGTGCGCCCTTAATGGGCGAGATGGCCGCGCGCATTTTGGATCTGGCGGGAGTCGTGGTAAACCGCAATACCATCCCCGGCGACCGTGGCGCGTTTTACCCGTCGGGCTTGCGCCTGGCCACGCCATGGATTACGCAGCGCGGCTTCGTGGAAAAAGAGATTGACGAGCTGGCAGGGCACATGGCTGCTGTGCTGCGCGCTTGTGTGCCATTTGCATACGCAGCCGGCCGCGGCAAGCCATTGCATCGCACGCGCGTGGACTTCAAAATACTCAATGAGTGCAAGAACGCGCTGCGCGACCTTGCGCTGCGCGTGGGCATTGACTACCAGGCCAGCGTGAATGGCTACCCGCACTTTTATTACAGTGACAGCGCGGCACAATCGGCGCCATTTACAACCTTGCTGATCAGCGGCGTGCATGCTGCGCACTTTCTGGAACTGGCGCTTTCAAGCGATGTGGGTGCGCTGCCCGCCAAGGGCGCGCAGGCCACCAGCGTGGCGCGCTTGGAACACGGCGCTTTTGTAACTGTGGCGGGCACACTCGCCCGCGCAACCTTAGCCGGCAGCTTTGAGCTGGTGGTGCCCAGTGCTGATGCAAGTGTGGTGGCAGCCTGGTTGCGCGATGTTTCGGACGGCTACGTGAGCATTGACGCGGCGGATGTACATGGCAAGCTGCCAGGACCGGTGCAGGTACAGGTGACGAATGGCGTCAAGATGCTGCCAGCCATCGCTGCCGCAGGCGCTGCGGGCAGCAAGCCGTATTACATCGGGCAGGGCGCAACGCCGGCACAAGGCACGGCACTGCCGGAATTTGTGTGGAACGCGGCAGCAGCGGCAGCGCTGCAGCACACGCCGCTGCACGCGCAGCACCTTGCATTGCGCGGGCGGCTGGCGGCTTTTGCCGGCTGGGAGATGCCGCTCTGGTACAGCTCTGTGGTGGAAGAGCACGCAGCTGTCCGCAATGCGGCCGGCTTGTTTGATGTGGCGCACATGGGTGTGTGGGACGCCAGCGGGCCGGATGCTGCGGGCTTTCTGGATCAGCTGGTGGGCAATGACGTGCGTGCGTTGGGCATCGGCGAGTCTCTGTACACGCACCTGCTCACCCCCGCTGCGGATGTAATTGACGACCTGCTGATTTACCGGCTGCAGGCGGAACGCTTTTTAGTTGTGGTGAACGCCGGCAATGACAGCAAAGACTGGGCGTGGGTGAATGCGGTGCAGGCCGGCACAGTGCGCGTGGATGCGCAGCAGCCGGCAGCGCAGCTAGCCGGCCGTGCCGCCGTGCAACTGCGCGATTTGCGCGCTGCGAGCAGTGCTGCTGCGCAGCGCGTGGATCTGGCGCTGCAAGGGCCGGCCAGCCAGCAGACTCTGCTGGCGCTGGGCGGCGCTGCTGCAGATGTGGCGCGCGTGCGCGCGCTGAAGCGCACGCAGCTCTGCAGTGCCACGCTGGGCGGGTTTGATTTGATTGTGTCGCGCACCGGCTACAGCGGCGAGCTGCTGGGCTATGAATTGTTTGTGCATCCGGCGCGCGCCGAAGCGTTGTGGCTGGCGCTGCTGGCAGCGGGGGCACCGCTGGGCGTAAAGCCGTGTGGCCTCGCAGCGCGGGACAGCTTGCGCACCGAAGCCGGCCTGCCGTTGTACGGCCATGAGTTCGCCGGCGCGCTGGCGCTGGGTGTGGGCGAGAGCGGCTTCGGTGCTTACATCAAGCTGCACAAGCCGTGGTTCATAGGGCGCGCAGCTTTTATGCAGCGCGAGGCAGCGCGCACGCGGGAGGTGATGCGCTTCCGCTTTGTGGAGAAGGGCGTGCGCATGGCGCATCCCGGCGACCCGCTGGTGGACAAGCGCGGCCGCGTGGCAGGTACCGTAACCAGCTGCGCGCTGGACAGTGATGGCTTTCTAACCGGCCAGGCAGTGGTGGAACTGGCACTGACCGAACCGGGCACAGCAGTGGGTGTGTTTGCGGGTGGCGGCGAGAAGCCGGAACTGCGGGCGAAGCTGCAGCCGGGCGAGCGCGTGCCGCTGTGCAGCTGGGCGGTGGTGCAGCCGCGCATGTGGCGCAAGCAGCCCGCCTAAAGGGCGCGGGCGCTGCGCGTTACTGCCAGCCGGCGAGGCTGAGCAGCGAAAGCAGCAGCGGATTCAAATATGCCAGCAGCGCGACCAGCAGCGGTGCCAGCACAATAGCCGGGATCAGGCTGCCAGTTCGCATCGGGCGCAGCTCCAACAAGCCGCCCACACCAATTGCCATCACCATCAGGCCGCCCACCGCAGTCATCTCGCTAATCATCGGTTCTGTCAGCAGCATCTGAATTTGCGCCGCGCCAAGCGTGAGCGCCCCCTGATATATGAAGATTGTGATGACAGAGAAGGCCACGCCGACGCCAAGCGTCGATGCGAATGCCAGCGCAGCAAATCCGTCGAGCACGGACTTAATCGCGAGCAGTGTGTAATCGCCGCGCAGGCCGTCTTGCAGGCTGCCCAGCGCCGCCATGGGGCCCACGCAAAACAACAGCGACGCAGTCACAAAGCCTTTTACAAAGCGCGCTGTGCGGGCTTCGTCGCCTGCGGCACCACTGAAGCGTGCTTCCAGCCAGGCGCCTGCGCGGTGCAGGCCGCTATCAATCCCGGCGGCTTCGCCCAGCAGGCCGCCCAGCAGCAGGCTGCACAACACCAGCAGCGGGTTGGCGGTCTTTAAAAACATTTGCAGTCCGAGCGCTATTGTGAAAAGCCCCAGCCCGTTGAAGATGGTGGCGCGCATGGGCTGCGGCAGAGCCGCTCCCGCCCGCATGCCCACGGCAGTGCCCAGCAGCACGGCAATGATGTTGATTAGAGTTCCGATGCCGATCATATTTGATGGGGTGCGGGCGCAATCAATGTGCGCCGCGCGCCACAGTTTACCATCGGCGTGCGGTGGCTATCCTATAATGCCAAGATGTGGGCAGCTTGGCGGCCGTACGTGTTTGGCCTGCTGATGGGCCTGCTGGCTGCGGCTGTGATTTTGGTGGTGAACCGCGCCGAGCGCGGCACCCCGGTGGTGCTAATACCGCCGCCCACGATTGCGCCCAGCCCGCAGCCACAGCCGACTGCCACCGCGCAGCCGTGGCGCGTGCATGTTAGCGGCGCGGTGCAGGCACCCGGTGTGTATGTGCTGGCGCCCGGCGCGATTGTGCAGGACGCCCTGAAAGCGGCGGGCGGTGCACTGCGTGGTGCAGAGCTTGATGGTTTAAATCTGGCAGCGCCGCTGGCGGATGGCGCGCAGCTGCAAGTTGCAATGCGGGCAGCGCCCACAAGTCCGGCCGGCGCAGCAAGCCCGGCGGCAACTGTGGTTGCGGTGGAGGTGGCGCCGGGCAATAAACCGGCTGCAAGCAGCCCGACCGCAGAAGCCAAAAGCGGGGTGGCACTCGTGCTGGCGTCAACTGGCAGTGCGGGCGCGCTTGTAAACATTAACACCGCAAATGCTGGCCAACTTGAAGCGCTGCCTAAAATCGGGCCAGCAATTGCACTGCGAATAATTGAGTACCGGACGCAGCACGGGGCGTTTGCCACGCTGGAGGCACTCATGAACGTGAAGGGCATTGGCCCCGCCACCTTTGAAGCGCTGCGCGCCTTCATTACAATCACACCCTAATTGGCAGCGCGTCTGCCCGGAGTTTTGCATGTCACATCAACCAACTGCCCGCGGCTTGTACTTTGAGGAGTTTGCGCCCGGGCGCACCATCATCAGTGGCGGCCGCACCATCACAGAGGCGGACGTGGTCGGCTTTGCGGGCCTCTCCGGTGATTACAACCAGATTCACATGGATGCCGAGTTCGCAACCTCCGGCCCGTTTGGCCAGCGCGTCGCACACGGCATGCTCGGTTTCTCAATTGCGTCCGGGCTTGCGGTGCAAACCGGTTTTGTGGAAGGCACAGTGCTGGCCTTCCGCGAGATTCAATCATGGAAGTTTTCGCAGCCCATACTGCTTGGCGACACCGTGCATGTGCGGCTGGAGGTGCTTGAAATAAAAGCGCTGCCGCGTTTGAGTGGCGGGGCGGTGACGCTTGGGGTGGAAGTGGTGAACCAGCGCGCGGTGACCGTGCAACACGGGCGCTGGGTGATGCTGGTGCAAAGCCGGCCGGCCGGCGCGGCGGCTGCCTAGCGGGAAAGCTGGCTGCCGGCTGGCAGTATGAGCGTGGCGTAATCTTCCGCCCGCACATCCTGCCCGATTACGCAGCCCGCGCCCACCCGCGCGCGCGCGGGCACAATCGAATCTTTTCCAACCATTGTGATCGCTGCGCCGCGCGGCGTGCAGCTGCCCACGCGCGCACCCGCTTCCACGCGCACGTTCTTGTCGATGATTGCATTCTCCACGCGCGCGCCCGCGCCGATGCTCGCATCCGTGAGGATCACCGCGTCGCGCACGATCGCGTTGGCGCCCACGCGCACGCCCGGCGAGAGCACCGAGCGTTCCACCACAGCGCCGGCATCAATCACCGAGCCGTCCGTCACCAAACTGTCCCGCACTTGCGCACCGGTGGCCACGCGCACCGGCGGCCGCTCCTCTGATTTTGTGTGGATCACCCACGTCCGGTCGTTTAGATCCAACGCCGGTGGCGTGCTTAGCAGATCCATATGCGCCTGCCAATACGTGTGCACTGTTCCCACATCCTTCCAATAGCCGCTATACGGGAAGGCCACTATGCGCGCGCCATCAGCAATCATGCGCGGGATGATGTCCTTGCCAAAGTCGTGGGTGGAGCCACGCCGGCGCAGATCGGAGCGCAGCACGCGGTCCAGCACTTCCAGCCGGAAAATGTAAATGCCCATGGAGGCAACGCTGCCTTTTGGCCGGCGCGGTTTTTCTTCAAAGCCGGTTACCCGGTAATCATCTTCAACCTGCAGGATGCCAAAACGCCGTGCGTCTTGCGTTGGCACGCGCAGCGTGGCAATCGTCAGGTCCGCCTGCTGTTCCTGATGGAAGGTGATCATCGGATCAAAGTCCATGCGGTAAATGTGGTCGCCGGAAAGGAGCAGCACCAGCTCCGGATTGCCACGCTTGAGGAAGCTAAAGTTTTGCTGCACGGCGTCCGCTGTGCCGCGGTACCAGCCGCCAGCCCGGCGCGCCAGGTACGGTTGAAAAACTTGAACGCCGGGTCCCAGTGATCGGTCCAGATCCCACGGGCGGCCCGCGCCAATGTGCTCAAGCAGCGAGTGCGGCCGGTACTGCGCCAGCACCATGATGTCGTACAGCCCGGAGTTGACGCAGTTGCTCAGCGCAAAATCTATGATGCGGTACTTGCCCGCAAACGGCACCGCCGGTTTGGTGCGCTTGGCCGTTAGCACGCCGAGGCGCGAACCTTCACCACCGGCAAGAATTACAGCACGAACTTTCATTTTGACTTGGGTGCGCTGGCGCAAGTATAAGGCGCGGCGCCTGATCTGCAGCGATTGCGGCGCAAAGTTGCGGGCCATGAACCGTGTGTGTTGCGGGCACAGTTACAATTGAACCTATGGCAGTTGGTTTTGCAACGCGGGTGATGCGCATGCGCCGGGCGCTGGCTGTGGCTGCGCTGCTGGCTGCTGCTTGCACGCCGGCGGGCGCGGCGCCCGGCACCGGCTGGTTGTATGGGTTGACGGGTGAAGAACAGCTTAGTGCACAGTTGCGCGGCGTGTGGCAGCTGGCCGTGGACCAGCTGCGCCCGCGCCTTAACCTGCAGCCGGATGCTGTGATTGCGCACGCGCATGTAAACCCGTACGGCATCAACACATTTCTGGAGCAGGAGGTGGAGCCGGCGCGGCGCGCGCAGCAGGTGCAGCTGATTGCGGATGCCGGCTTTCACTGGCTGCGCCAGGAGTTCCCTTGGTACGACATTGAGGTGCATGCCAAAAATGATTTTGAGGACCGGCGCCATGTGCCGGCGCGCAGTGCGTGGGAGAAGTATGACGCCATTGTTGCCCTGGCTGAAACGCACGGGATGGAGTTGATTGTGCGCCTGTCTGCGCCGCCGGCGTGGGCGCGCGCTGCGGATGCCGGTGACTTTGCGCCGCCGGCTGATCCGGCAGACTTCGCTGATTTTGCGGGTGCGGTTGCGGCGCGCTACGCCGGGCGGGTGGCGCACTTCCAAGTGTGGAACGAGCCCAACATTTACCCGGAGTGGGGCGAGCAGCCGGTGAGCCCCGAAGCGTACACGGCGCTGCTATGCCGGGCATACGCCGCCATCAAGGCAGCCAGCCCGCAGGCGGTGGTACTGGCGGGCGCGCTGGCTCCCACTGCGGAGCTGAGCGGCCGCGACCTGAACGACTTCATTTTTCTGGAGCGCATGTACCAGGCCGGAGCAGGCGCGTGCTTTGATGTGCTTTCCATGCAAGGCTACGGTTTATGGTCCGGCCCGGCGGACCGGCGCATGCGGCCGGTGGTGATCAATTTTGCGCGCAATCAATTCATGCGCGACTTGATGGTGGCGCACGGCGATGCCGGCAAGGCGATTTGGATCAGCGAGATGAACTGGAACGCGGTGCCGCTGGAGAGCGGGCTGGCTGCTGCGTACGGGCGCGTAACGCTGGCACAGCAGGCCGAGTACGCGCCGCAAGCGTTTGCGCGCGCGCGCGCAGAGTGGCCATGGATTGGCGCGCTGAACTTCTGGTTCTTCAAGCGCGCCACGGCTGCGGAGCAAAACCAAAGCTGGTATTACTTCCGCATGGCCGAGCCGGACTTTACGCTGCTGCCGGTTTACGGTGCGATGCAAGCGTACATCCGCGAGCATCCGCAGTAACGTGCGGCAGCCGCCGCAGCTTGAACCATCTTCCATGATGCGCCGCGGGCTGGTTGTGCTTGTGCTTTTGCTGGGCTGCGCGCTGCGCTTTCACCGCCTGGGCGCACAATCGCTTTGGTACGACGAGGGCAACAGCGTGCGCATGACGGAGCGCAGCGCAGCAGAGATTGTGGCGGCCGTGCGCAACGATATTCATCCGCCGGGCTACTTCCTGGTGCTGGCGGGCTGGGTGCGTTTGGCAGGGCGCAGCGAGTTTGCATTGCGGGCGCTTTCCGCGCTGAGCGGCGTGCTGCTGCTGGCAGGCGTGCAGCGCATTGCCGGGCGGCGCGCGCTGCCACTCGCAGCGCTGTTAGCTGCACTGCATCCGGCGCTGGTGTACTACTCGCAAGAGGCGCGCATGTACATGCCGGCTGCAGCGCTGGGCGTTGCGCTGCTGCTGGCCGGCCGGCACGCGTGGCGCGCGCGCGGCTGGCGCACAAGCACAACCTATTGCCTGCTGGCTGCAGCCGGCTTGTACACGCATTATTTGTTTGCAGTGTTGATTGCCGCAGCGAATGTGGCGGCGCTGCTTGCGATGCTTGTGGCGCTGCGGCACCGGTCGAACATCCGTCGTTGGTTCGAGCGCTGGGTGCGCTTGCAGTTTGTGGCGCTGATGTTGTTTCTGCCGTGGCTGCCGACCGCAGTGCAGCATCTCACCAGTTGGCCGGCGGCCCGCAGTAACGTGGCGCTGCGTGAAGCGCTGCCCGCCGTTTGGCGCTGGCTGGCCTTTGGCCCCAGCGCTGGCATAAATGCCGGCGTGGAGTGGGCTTGGGCACTGCTGGCAGCGGCAGGGTTGGCCGGCGGCAGCGCTGTGCTTGCGGGTGCGTGGCTGCTGGTGCCCGCCGGATTAACTCTGTTATTGGGTTTGTTTACGCCGGCGTTTGCAAAATTTCTGGCGCTGGCCGCGCCGGCTGTTGCGCTGCTGGCGGCAGATGGAGCGGCAGTTTTATGGGGTGGCGGTGGTGCGCGTGTTGCCGGGCGCTGGCCGCTGCGGGCGCTGGCGGCTGCCCTGTTGGCTGCAGGTTTGTGGAACACACAGGCGGCGCTGCAATCGCTGTACTTTGACGCGCGCTTTGCGCGCTCAGACTATCGCGCGCTGGCTGCGGAGTTGCAGGCGCGCTATCAGCCCGGCGATGCAATTCTGCTCAACGCGCCAAATCAGTCTGAGGTTTTTACTTATTACCATCCGCCCGCAGCGTATGTGATCCCGGTGGCAGTTACGCGCCCGCTGGATGCGATGTTGCAGCGCGCGCAGCTCGAAGGCATTGGTGCGTGGGCAAAGCGCGTGTTCGTTATTTACTACGGTGAGGCGCAGGCTGACCCGCAGCAGGTTGTGGAGCGCTGGCTTAATAGCAACACTTTTAAGATATCCGAGCGCTGGATGGGTGATGTGCGTGTAGCGGAATACGCCGGCGCGGCTGCGGAAGGCGTAGTGGTGAATGTAGATGCGCACTTCGGCGATGCCATTGTGCTTGATGCGTTTGCGCTGCCGGCTGCGGACCTGCACGCCGGGGACCCGCTGCGGCTGACGCTGCGCTGGCATGCGGTTGGAGCCATTCCGCAGCGCTACAAAGTGTTTGTGCATGTGTCGGCCAGCCGCGATGCACCGCCACTGGCGCAGCATGACTCTGAGCCTGGCGGCGGCCTTGAGCCCACCAGTGTGTGGCCGGCGGGTGTTGCAATTGTGGACCGGCTTGGCGTGGCGTTGCCGGCTGAATTGCCTGCCGGCCGGTATGAGTTGCTGCTGGGAGTTTATGACCCGGCAAGCGGGCAGCGCCTGCCGGTAAAGGCTGCGGCAGCACTGCCGGGCGATCGGCTGCTGCTTGCCACCGTAAACATTCATTAGCAAGATGCAGCCACAGCCGAACGGAAACGGGAGCGCGCTGCGCTTTGCAGTGTTCGATCTGGATGACACGCTGTATGCGCCGGAGTGCGGGCTGTGGGCGGCGATCAGCAGCCGCATAGACCGCTATCTTGTGGAGCATGTGCAAGTGCCGCCGGCGCGCGTGGCAGCGCTGCGCCGCAGTTACCACAAAAAGTTTGGCACCACGCTCAGCGGCCTGCTGCACGCCAACCCGGCGCTGGACGCGGATGCGTACCTGCAGTTTGTGCACGCTGTGCCGCATGCTGAGCTGCTGCGCCCCGATCCGCGCCTGCAGCGCATGCTGGCGCAGATTGCGCTGCCCATGGCGATCTTCACCAATGCGGACCGCACCCACGCGCAGCGCGTGCTGCAATGCTTGGGGGTGGAGCAATTTTTTGCAGCGGTTGTAGATGTGCGCGACATGGGCTTTGTGAGCAAGCCGGCGCCGGCAGCCTATGGCGTATTGTGCGCGCGCCTGGGCGCAACGCCGCAGCAGTGTGTGCTGTTTGAGGACTCGCTGCCCAACCTGCAGACTGCGCAGTTGCTGGGCATGGCCACGGTGCTGGTGGGCAAACCGGGTGCGCCAGTGCGCGCAGCGCAGCACCGCCTGCCTGATATTTATGGTGCTGCCGAGTTGCTGCAGCGCCTGAGCACCGCTGCCGCCGGCTAATTGTTTTCGGCCAGCGTCAGCAGCGTTTGAAGCTGCTGGCGCTCGCGCACTATGTCCAGCTGCAGCTGGTCCCCTGGTTGGTGGCCCAGCAGCACATTGAGAAACGGATTTTCAGCATTGAGATCCACTCCGTCGATGCTGATGATGATATCCCCGGGCAGCAGGCCGGCCACTGCGGCGTTGGCGCCGGGCGCCACATAGGTAATCAGCACGCCCCAATTCACCGGCAGGTTGTAGCGCCAGACCATATATGCTGAAACGGGCTCCCAACGCGCAGCGAAAAACGGGCGAATGACACGGCCGCGCTGAATTAGCTGCTCGCTAATGGCACGCACCGTGTTGCTGGCCACCGCAAAACCCAGCCCTTCGGTCACCGTCCGGCCTGAGCCATCACTGCGTACGATGGCGGTGTTGAGGCCCATCACGCGTCCTTGTAAATCCAGCAGCGGCCCGCCACTGTTGCCCGGGTTGATGGCTGCATCGGTTTGCAACAGGTCATCCATGTAAAAGCCGTCGCCGGTATCCAGGCGCCGGCCGGTGGCGCTCAATACGCCCACCGTCACCGTGTTCTTAAAGTTTCCCAATGGCGAGCCGATTGCAATTAGCGTCTGGCCCGGCTGCAAAGTATCCGAGTCGCCAAACTGTGCACCGCCCGGCAGGCCGTCATCTGTGCGCAGCACTGCCACATCTGCGTACTGGTCCCGGCCAACGAGTTTGGCACTGCGCGTGGTGCCATCTGACAGCACAATTGCCAGTTGCTGCGCGTCTTCGACCACATGGTTGTTGGTGATCACATAGTTGTCCGGCGCGATGATGATGCCCGAGCCTGAACCGCGCTCACCGCCGGTTGCATCCAGATTGAGCACGGTTACAACGGCGGGGCTGATGCGCTCCACCACCGCCACTACCGATCCGCCGTCGCCGGGCGCTGCTGCGGGCAGTGCCGCCAGTGTGGGCTGGGCAGTGGGCACCGCAGTGGGGGTGGGGCTGGGGCGCGGTGTGCGCGTGGGCGTAGCTTCGGCTGCGCGCGTGGCTACGGCTGCCAGCTGCGGCAGCAGATCGAGGCGCTGCTGCACGGCGTAATAGACGGCGGTCCCGCCGGCAATAGCACCCAGCAGGGCAGCCAGCCCGATGCCGAATACCAGCAGCAGCGCGGTGAGAAAGCCGCGCACTTAGCCGCGCCCGCGCGTGATGCGCAGCCAGCAGCCGGCCGGATAGCCCGCCAGCTTTGCCAAATCGCCGGTGATGCGAATGACCGGCAGCCACAGCAGCACTTGTAAACGCACGGCGCGTGTGGCCCTAGCGCACAGGGGCAGCGCACGCTGCAGCGGACGGCGCAAATACGCCAGCAGCGCAACCGCGCCCGCCAGCCACAGCCACGCACTCACTGTGGCCGCAGCGTAAATACCCAGTGGCAGCGCCACAAGGTATGTGAAGTAGCGGATAAAGTGGATGTGCGCAAACAGCCCGGCATGCCCGTCGCCGGCGGCATAGTTGAAGTACTGGCGGGCAAACGCGCGCAGCGTGGGCCGCGGCCGAAAGTGCGCCACGGCTTGCGCCGCAAATGCCGCCGTGCCGTAGCGCCGCTGCACCGCCATATCAAAGACCACATCTTCAGAGTAGTCCAGCCATTCCGGGTAGCCGCCCACCGCAGCCCAGGCAGTTTTGCGGAAAGCCACTGAGCGGCTGGAAGGCAGAAAGCGCTGCCCGGCCACATCCTGCAGCGACGGCAGCGTGGTTGCGCCGAGTGCCACCTCAAACGCAGTGTGTGCATCAGATTGATAAAAGCCGCCAACCAGCGCCGGCCCGTGCGCCGCGTCGGCTGCATCAAACGGCGCCAGCAGCTGCTCCAGCCAGTCCGCAGCCAGTTCCACGCCGGCATCAGTCACCGCAATAATCTCGCCGCTGGCGGCAGCGATGGCCGCGTTGCGCCCGGCGGAGATGTTGCAGCCCGGCAGTTCCACAATGCGCAGCGGCAGGCGGCCTGCATGCGCATGCAGCGTTTGCAGCGTGCCATCGCCGGAGCCGCCATCGCACACCACCACTTCCTGCGGTGCACGCGTCTGAGAAAGAATGGAAGCCAGCAGGCGCGGCAGGCTGTGCGCTTCGTTTAATACCGTTAAAGCCAGTGAAACCTGCATCAAAACGAGTATAGCATCGGGCTTTTGCGCACGCTGCCGTTGTGGCCGGCCTTGCTTGACAGCTGTTTGCGCGCTGCTACACTTGCTTGGTTCCGGCCGGGGCCTGTAGCGCAGTTGGTAGCGCGCCTCAATCGCACTGAGGAGGCCGAGGGTTCGAATCCCTCCAGGTCCACTTTGGCGCTTCAGCCACCGCCACGGCCGCAGCGGCGGGTGGCAGGCAGCGCCGGTTTTCCCGGGCCCATGGCGCAGTTGGTAGCGCGTCTCAATGGCATTGAGAAGGTCGAGGGTTCGAGTCCCTCTGGGTCCACAAAAATTTTGCGGCGCAACATCGGGCAGCGCTTGGCGGGCAGGCTGGCCGTGCACGGCAGCTTGCAGCGCACAGGAATTGAAGTGCGTGCATGCCCAAGCTGCAGCGTGTTACGCTGAGCTGCCAGCTTGGCAGCGGGCTGCTGGTAGCAGGCTGAATAGCGGTGGCAAACCCAAATTTATGAAAACAAAAAACCTTTGCGGCCGATCGACGTTTTATGGCTTTGCGGCTAACACTGCCTGCGCTGCAGCGGACCACAGCGCGGCGTGTGGCTGCTGAACTTACTTTTCGGCTGTTGTGACCACTACTCTGCCAAACGAATCGCAAGCGCCGGCCGCCGCGCCTGCAGCGCAGCTGCGCAAGCTGGCGGCGCAGAGAAAGCTGCTGGCTGGCCAGGCGCGCACCCTGGCAGCACAACGCCGCGCGGTTAGCGCGGAACTAAAACAGCTGGCAGCCGAGCGCAAGCAACTTGCAAGCCAGCGCACGCAGCTCACCCAACAAGTGCACCAACTAGCTGCGCAGCGCCGCCAGCTGAATGATCAGGCGCGGCAGCTCGTGGATCCGGCGTATGTGCCGGTGCCCCGCGCGCCCGCTAAGGCAACGCGTAAAGCAAGGCGAACGAAGGTTGCTGCTGCGGTAGCGTTGCCTGCAACCGTGGCGCAACCCTGGTTGCCAAGCGAGCAGGAGCAGCCACCAGTACCGCTAGTGCCAGCCCAACCGTTGGCGGATCAGCACCAGCTGCGGGTCAACGGGCAGCAGTCAGCAGCGCTGGACGCGGATGAACTAATGTTGCAAATTGCCGCCGCATTTGAGAGTATCAATGTGCTCTTCCTGCAGCTCAGCGGGTTTGAGTTGCAGCAGCACTGGCTGGAAGCCCAGCGCGATCTGCTGCGCGCGGAAAACTCCAGCACTCGCACGCTTCTGCCAAGCCGCAGCATTCAACGGCAGCCGCGCCGCGCTTAATTTCCCAGTTCAATCTGCGGTTGGGCGGCGATCTTCAAACTGTGCGCATTGGCTCGGGCTTGCGCAGCGTGCTGCAAGCGCGCGGTTAGTTGCTGTTTCAATCTGGCGTGAGCCGTTGGGCATCGATCGGGTTCAGCGGCGGGCTGCTTGTGGTGGCAGTTGCTTGCAGTGCTGCACCCGTTGCCACAAGCGTTGCTGTAAGACGGACTCCGCGGCCGCCGACAGCGCCAGCAACCACGGCTGCGACAGCGCCTGCAAACACGGAGGATGCCGGGGCCGCGCCGGCATCTGACTCCGTACTGGAGGCAACTGCAGTGCTTGCGCCCGTGGCAACGCATGCGGGTTCCGCCTATCAGTTTGCAGTGGATCAGGACCGCTGGCACTTAAAAGCTGCTGATGGCGGCATCGGTGCGGAAGTGCTGATGAATGGCTGCAGGCTAGCAGTGCGGAGTGTGTTGCGACCCGTGCGGCCCAACCTGACGGAGATTGCGATGCCATCGCTGCTGCCTGCGCCCGGCAACGAGTGGGTGGCACTCGAAATTATGGTTGGCAAAACCGATGGCGAGTGTGGCGCGGCCAACCCGCAATACTCCGCCCGGGTGTTTGACCGCGATGGAACTTCTTACCCAACAATTGCGCTGCATCGCGATTTGGGATTTCCTGCGGCGGCGGACATTGTGCCCGGCGCGGCACTTGTTGGCCGCATTTACTTTGAAGTGCCGGCCGCTGCCACGCTTATCGCCATGCAGTGGAACTGGTACCCAGACCGCTTTGTGACGCAGATTGATCTGGGCCAGTAGCTGCCCGCATGCCGGTAATCTTCTGGCCTGCGATGATTGTCGCTGGCGCAATTTGCAGCCTCGCGGCAACTGGCGCTGCTATAATCGCGCGCAACGCAGTCAAGCTCAAGCGCCTGCGTTTCCCCGGGACTGACAGGAAACTTCGTGCCTGCAACAAATAAAACCAGTGACGCCGGCAAACGGCGGGCTTCGGCTGCCCGGCCCGCGGCCGGATTGACGCGCGGGCAGCAAGTGGATATTCTGGCTGCTGTGCTGGCGCTCGCCGGTGTGGCACTCGGGCTGCTACTGCTTTCCAGCAGCAACAGCGCCCCGGCCAAATGGCTGGTAACGGGCCTGGCGCAGTTGGTGGGGTGGGGCAAGTACCTGATTCCCCTGGCGCTGCTGGGTTTTGCTGCACTACTTGTGGCGCACCATTTTTCTGACGTGCAGCCGCCAGTGCTTTTAGAGCGCGCGAGCGGTGCGTTCCTGCTTTTCTTTGGGCTGCTGGCTGTTTCGCATTACGTGCAGTTTGCCACAGCGGTGGAGAGCCGCACGCTGGCTGCTGCGGGCAGCGCCGGCGGTTATGTGGGCGCGTGGCTGGCAATGTTTTTAGTGGATCGCGTCGGCCAGATTGGCAGCGCAGTTGTGCTGCTGGGCTGGCTGCTGGTGGCGGTCTTCATGGTGTCCGGTGCCACGGCTGCTGATGTTTGGAAGGGCCTGCGCGCTTTTTGGGCGTTTGTCACGAAGCGCAGCGACCGCAGCGAGCTTAGCGGCGCAGCGGACACGGAGCTGCCTGCACCGCCGCAACAGCTGCCGCTGCCATCCGTGCCGGATGCCAGTGCTGAGGCGGCTACAAAGCGCCGCGTGCGGCCCACTGCGGCCAAGCCTGCGGACGCGCTAGCAACTGCGCAAGACCCGGCGACAGCGGTTCCCGCAGCGCGCAAGCCGGCTGCCAAGCCCGGGCGCAAACCCGCCGTTCCGGCAGCACCCGCCACCGAGTCCGAAGTGCAATTTGCTTCAACCTATAGTGGCGGCGCAGACTGGGCACTGCCGCCCATTGCTGAAATTCTGGATCCTGGGACTGTTGCGGTTGCTGATGAAGAGTTTGACGAACAGCGTTCGCACTTGATAGAAGAGACTCTCGAATCATTTGGCGCGCCGGCGCGGGTGGTGGAGGTGAACCGCGGGCCCACCGTAACGCAGTATGGCGTGGAGCCGGACTTTATGCCGGCGCGTGGCGGCAAGCGGACAAAGGTGAAGGTAAACAAAATTTCCGCACTGGCCGGCGATCTGGCGCTGGCGCTGGCAGCGCCTTCCATCCGCATTCAAGCGCCGGTACCCGGCAAGGGCTTCGTGGGCATCGAGGTGCCCAACAAGCACGGCACAGTTGTGGCGCTGCGCGACTCGATGGAGACGCCGGAGTACCGCAAGGTTAAGTCGTCGCTGGCGCTGGCATTCGGGCAGGATGTTTCCGGGCGCGCGGTGTGCGCCGATCTCACCACGATGCCGCATTTGCTGATTGCCGGCACTACCGGGTCAGGCAAGAGCGTGTGCGTCAACGGCATCATCACCAGCCTGCTGCTGAACAACACGCCAGACCAGCTGCGCATATTGATGGTGGATCCCAAACGCGTGGAGCTCACAACCTACAACGGCATTCCGCATTTGCTGGCGCCGGTTGTGACAGATCTTGAGCGCGTGGTGAAGAGCCTGCAGTGGGTTGCGCGCGAGATGGAAAACCGTTACACCAAGTTTGCGCAGTTTGGCGCGCGCAACATTGTGGACTTTAACGCCAAGGCGCCGGCGCGCGACGAGCACTTGCTGCCGTATTGGGTGGTGATCATCGATGAGCTGGCGGATTTGATGATGCTGGCGCCCGACGAAGTGGAACGGCTGCTGGCGCGGCTGGCGCAGATGGCGCGCGCCACTGGCATTCATTTGATGATTGCCACGCAGCGCCCGTCCGTGGATGTGGTGACCGGCCTGATCAAAGCCAACTTCCCCGCGCGCATTGCCTTTGCGGTTGCGTCTTCCATTGATAGCCGCGTGATCCTGGACCACTCCGGTGCCGAGCAGCTGCTTGGGCGCGGTGACATGCTGTTTCTCGCGCCGGATGCTTCTGCGCCGCAGCGCATTCAGGGCGTGTTTGTTTCAGACGCGGAGATTCAAAAACTGGTGGCGTACTGGCGCGAGCAGGATCGCGAGCGCGAAGCCGGCAAGCTGCGCAAGCTGGGCTTGCTGCCCGGCATCCAGCCGGAGGAGCCGGTGCCGGCAGTGCCGTGGGAGCAGAATGACGAGCCCGCAGTGCCCACCGACCAGGATGACCTGTATTCGCAGGCACTGACGGTGGTGCGCGAATCGCGCAAGGCGTCCATCTCGCTGCTCCAGCGCCGCTTGCGGGTGGGCTACACGCGCGCTGCCAAACTGATTGATGCGCTGGAGGAAGCCGGCGTAGTGGGGCCGGCCAAGCCGGGTGCGCAGCAGCGCGAGGTGACGGACTTTGGCGAAGAAGCGCAGCTGGACGACCAGCTTGGCGCAGCGCTCTAACCCAGCCCGCATGCGCTACAAAGCTGCCTTGCTGCTGGTGATGCTGGTGCTGTGTGGTTGCGGTGGCTTCAGCCAATCGACTCCCACCGCCGCGCCAACTGAAGCGCCGAGCGCGACCCCGGTGCCGCCCACCGCTACGCCGGTGCCGCCCACGCCAACGGCAACGCCCGTACCAAAACTGCGCATTGGCCTGCTGGACGCCGGCGAGCTTGGCTCTGGCACCAACCTGCTAGCGCTGCTGGATGCCGGCGCCGGCGAATTTGCAGCGGCGCACGCGCTGCCGTACACAATGCTGGCGGCGCCGGATGCAGCTGCAGCCGTTGATGCACGCATTGCAGCCGGGGACAATGTAATTGTGCTGGCGGGAGACGGGCAGGGCGCAACTGTCAGCGCTGCTGCTACCGCGCACATTGGAGTTACCTTCATTTACATGGGCCAGCCGGCGCCGGCCGCCACTGAAAATCTGATTGTGCTGGGCGCGGAAGGATTTGCGCCGGACGAGCTGGGCTTTTTGGCCGGGCTGGCCGTCGGCGCTGCTTCGCGCTCTGAGGTTGTGGCAGCGGTGGTTTCATTGTTAGATGTTAGCGGGAAGGCCTACGACAGCGGCTTTCAAAATGGCATGCGGGTTGCTTGTGGCCGCTGCAAGTACATCCAAATTGACACGCGGATTTATGCCGGCCGGGAAGTGCAGCAGGCATTGCTCATCCGGCTGCGCGAAGATGAAAGGGTTGACACAATTTGGGCAGCGCCGGGTGCCGGTGGCGATTGGCTGCTGGAAGGTTGTGCGCAGCAAGGCTGCCGGGTTGTCACAAATGGAAAGCCGCCGGCGGTGCTTGAGCCGGCAGTGGCAGCAGTAGTTGAACTGCGCCCGGACGTGCCGCTCACTGCCATCCTCGCTGCGCTTTGGGAAGACCGCGCCCCGGCGGTGCCGGTTGCGCTTAACGCCGCCAGTGGCGCGCTGCAGCTGCGGCCGCTTGGCGCCGGCGCTGCGCTCACAGCAGCGGACGTAAATGTGGTGATGGATTTTGCCAACCGGCTCGCCAGCGGTGAGCTGAGCACCGGCATTGATCCCGCCACTGGTTTGCCGTTCTAACTTCAGCGGGAGTACAGGCGCACGCGCCGCGCTCGCATGGCGCGCAATGCTCAATTCCAGCCATCGCACTTCAGAATTGGATTGGTGTGGCTGGATTCACTTGCACGCAGCCGATGCGCAGCAAAATAACCCGGCACTATAATTAACTTCATGTCCAAGGCCGCGCGCACATGGCTGCTGGCGGCTATTTTGCTTGGCGCAGCCTGGCTGCGGGTGTGGCGGCTGGCTGTGGTGCCCGCTGGCTTGCACTACGATATCGCCAGCAACGCTATCCTCGCCGGCCAAATTGCGTTCGACGGCTACCGGCCAGTCTTCATTGACGCTTACAGCGGCCGGGAAGTGCTCTTTCTTTATTCTGCGGCGCTGCTGTTCCGCCTCGTGGGTTCCTCCATCTTTGTGCTGCGGCTGGCGGGCGCATTCTGGGGCGTGGCTGGCATTGCAGCGGGTTACTTTGCCGCGCGGCAGCTGGCACGAGCCGCCGGCTATGCGCGTGCAAGCGCGGTGCTCGCATCACTTTTTCTGGCCGGCTGCTTTATGCATGTTGTGTTTTCGCGTTTTGGGCTGCGCGTGATTACGCTGCCCACCGTGCAGGCGCTGGCCATCGGCTGGCTTGGCTGCGCGCTGCAGCGCAGCCACTGGCGCGCGTGGCTGCTGGCCGGTTTGTTCACTGGCCTGACGGCGCACACATATTTGGCCGGGCGCTTCTTGCCAGTGCTGCTTGCGCTGGCGCTCGGTGTTTTTGTGATTGCGCTGCCGCGCGTGCAGCGCCGGGAAGTTTTAGGCCCGCTTGCGCTTTTTGCATTCGCTGCGGCGGCTGTTTTTGCACCGTTGGGATTGCACTTCTGGCAGCAGCCGGCGCTCTTTTGGGAGCGGGCTGCGCAGGTGGGTGTGCGCGCGGGCGAGGGTGCGCTGCTGGCGCGCAACACACTGGCTGCTGCCGGCATGGTGTTGCTTGAGGGCGAGCCTTATTCGCGCTACAACATCCCGGGTCAGCCGGTGCTGGGTGCGTTGGCTGGCTTGCTGGCAGTTGGGGGCTTGGCGCACACACTGCTGCGCGTTGCGCACTGGCATGCCAGCCCGGCGGGCCGCGCGCGTGCAGCAGCGCTGGCCAGCGAGGCGCTGCTGCTGGCGTGGGTGCCCGTGTACCTGCTGCCCACGGCGCTGGCCGTGCATGAAATTACGCCCTCCAACACGCGCGCGTTTGGCGTGCTGCCGCTGCTGATGGTGTTTCCGGCGCGCGGTGCGTGGCTGCTGTTGCAATGGCTGCGCCAGCCGGATGCGCGCGGGCTGCCCGCATGGCCTGCGC
This sequence comes from Anaerolineaceae bacterium, assembly GCA_003569365.1. Classification (GTDB taxonomy): domain Bacteria; phylum Chloroflexota; class Anaerolineae; order Anaerolineales; family UBA11657; genus BD1. The sequence goes on along the minus strand of BGOS01000007.1, from coordinate 3,328 downwards.
CGCGCTTGCGCTGGCTGGGCGCTGCGGCATTGCTATTTGCGCTGGTCTTCGCGCAAGCCGCGCGCGATTACTTTTATGTGTGGCAGGCGCTGCCCGCGCAGCAGCTGGACAATGATGGCGATCTAGTCGCTGCGGCGCGCTACTTGAATGCAAATGCAGCTGGGGCTGGCAATGCGCGCGTGTTTATGTCCGCGCTGCACTTTCGCCATCCCACGGTGGCCTATCTCGCGCAGGACTATGCGCGCATCCGCTGGCTCACCGGCGCGCGCAGTCTGGCTATTCCGGGCAGTGGTGCCGCCGTCTTTATTTTTCCGCAATCAGCCGAGCCGCCGGCGGAGTGGCTGGCTGGCTGGGCAGGTGCGCTGCGCGCTGCGCCGCTGGATGCGCTCGGGCATGCCGACTTCCGCGTGTATCAATTTGCAGATGCAGCCCAAGTGCCGCTGCCTGCAGCGCTGCTTGCCGCTGCAAATTTCGGCAACATTGCTGCCATCACGGGCTACAGCGTGAGCAATGCGCGGGCGGGGGAAGCACTGCGCGTGGACTTGCGCTTGCTAGTGCAGAATCCCCCGCTGCAACCGGACTACCGCGTGGTGGCGGATCTGCTTGATGCGCGCGGCAACTACTGGGGCCAGGCGTTCAACGATGCTGATCCTGCTGTGCAATGGCAGCCCGGCGATACGCTGCTCACGCGCCTGCAATGGCAGCTGCCGGCCAGCCTGCCGCCGGGCGCATACACGCTGCGCACCACAATCTACTCGCCGCTGGCGCAACAGCAGCTGCCTGCTATTAACGCCGATGGAATGTCCGCTGCCGCAGCATTTATCGGGCCGGTGCTGGTAGCGCGCGCAGCGCTGCCGCAACTGCTGCCACAGCCCGCGCAAACTGCCAGTGCGCAGGCGGGCGGGGTGCGTTTGCTTGGCATTGATCTGGCCAGCACGCCTTTGCGCCCGGGTGAAGCATTGCCGCTGACGCTGTACTGGCAGGCGGTTGCTGCGCAGCATTCCGGCTTGCAACTGCAATTGCTGCTGGGCGCGGTGGAGCTTTACAGTGGCGGACCGCTGGCGGGCAGCTATCCCAGCGCAGCGTGGCAAACGGGCGAGGTGCTGATGGACAAAATGCTGCCGCGCCTGCCGCGCACAGTGCCGGCTGGAACTCACGCACTGCGCTTGCGGCTGGTGGCAGGGGGCCAGCAAGTGGAGGCGGAGCTGGGCAGCGTGCAGGTTGCGGAAGTGGCGCGTGAATTCAGTGCGCCGCGCAATGCGCTCCCGTTGGATGCAACATTTGGCAGCGGGTTGCGCCTGGCAGGCTATGCTTTTGATGCAGCGCGCGGGCTTACTTTGCACTGGCAGGCACTGGCGCCGGTGGATGTGGACTACACCGTGTTTGTGCATGTAATGAATGCGGATGGCAGTGCGGCCGCCCAACACGACGGCATGCCGCAGGCGGCTGCATACCCAACGCGCCTGTGGGTGGCGGGCGAGTATGTGGCCGATATGCACCCGCTGCAGTTGCCAACCGGCAGCTACCGCGCAGCTGTCGGCTTGTATGCTGCCGAAACCGGCACCCGCCTGCAGCTGGCGGACGGCAGCGACTCAGTACAGTTTGTCTTTGCAGTGCCCTGACTTTTGTGGGCACAGGCGCGCGGCAGCAGCCAACTTGCGTTAGCGTGCCGCAGTTTGATCTGCTGCTGGCTGCTTCTGAATCCGTCGTTGCGGAAAAGCCCGGACTGGAGTGTCACCTAACGGCGAGCCAACTGCGCAAGCCGGGCACGATCTGTTGTTGCGCGATGCGCGCTTGAGTGCTTAGTTGAGCCCGGAACTGGAGTTTGATCAGGTAGTTTGAACCAATGGAACCGCTCGTGTGCGTGTCAAAAAATAGAGAAGTGCGCCACCCGCCACCAAATGCATCACTTCCAGTAAAACAATCATCAGCATTGGTGCATTGGGCAAGGTCAACGGGCCAGGGACAAAGGCAAGTAGCACTAGAATGGCAATGATCGTAAACCAACGATTTGGGTTCGTCGTCCAGCGGTTGAGAAGGGTATAGACTACCGTGCCCACCAAAAGGGGGGCAATAGACGCGAGGATGACGGCGACCAGGGTAATCGGTGTCCCCATCGGTGTTATCACCTCTGCGGGGAAGCCGCCGAGGGCTGAGCCCGCAACATAAAGAACAGTGTTGATAACCGCGGCAAACGCGGCCGCGGTCAGCCCCTTGCGCCAAGTGGTATTCATTGAAAGCTTAGGTCGAGCAACAGTTGTTGTAGACATGAAATTCCTCTTTATTTATGTGCTTCATCGGTTTCGAAAATAATGCATTTGCTGCAGATCAGCCATGCAATCAGCGCGCCAGCTAACTTCAATAAGCTTTTGATCCCCTTTTGAACTAGTCTAGTACCCCATATTTTCTTTCACGATAATCACTGTGATTCGACTGGGGGTGATTTCGCGGTTCACCACTAAAAGTTTGCCAACCACGCTGTGGGCCTTATAAATTGGATTTTATACCTCATGTTAGAATACGGTAGTAGTCTAAACAACATATGATGGCTATTATATTTCCCGAGTTGGTTCGAGTCAACCGTCAAATGTCAGGAATTGTTGGATAAGCAACACAGGAGCGAAAATGTCGTCTATCTCCAGAAAGGAAGACCCCCGGATCACACGCACCCGAAATCTGATTCTGGAATCTTTCGGGCACCTGCTCACCAAAAAAGGATTTGAGACCCTCACCATACAAGATCTTGCTGACAAGGTCCAGATCAACCGCGCCACTTTTTATGCGCACTTTCAAGATAAGTATGCCCTGCTCGATTATTTTGTTTCGCAGCTGTTCCGGCAGAAAATCGAGGCTCGGACGCTGGGTGCCTGCCAATACTCGCCTGAAAATCTCAAGATATTGATTTTCGCTGTGGTGGAATTTCGATCACAAGTACGTAAAGACTGGGCTCATTCGAATCAGACATTCGAGGCTCTTGTGGAAGGGACGATTAAAAAGCAAATATTTGGTTTGTTCATGCACTGGCTGGAAGAGGTGAAGACAAATGTGTCACACGAAATCTCGGCCACGGTTGCCGCCTCAGCGATCTATGGGCTGGCAAACTATTACAGTCGGGCAAAGAAACGGCCCGCCCTCGAAAAATTTGTAGATGAAGCGTTTCCGCTTGTGGCGGTAATCTGGAACAGTTTGCGTAAGCACGGAGGGGCGCGGGCCGGCAAAGATATCTTGTACTGCTGCTGGGCAGAAGCGAATTTCTAATCTGCGGTGCGTTAGCGAGAGTGGGGGGGCAGGCGCCCGCGGCTACGCGCGTGGCCGCTCACCTGGCACA
>BGOS01000006.1 GCA_003569365.1 Anaerolineaceae bacterium | reverse complement strand
CGACAAAATAAAGGTTGTCGTAATCGTCGCGCGGTTGTGCGGGCGGAACCACGCGGATTGCGTGAGCTTGGGCTGGATGGAAAACGCCGCACCCAGATGGCTGTTGAGCGTGTCGCGAAAATGCCGCGGGTCAATCATGTGCTCGGCCACAAGGTTGGCCTGCAGCCCGGGCAGGTAGTTGTCTTCCAAGAACTGCATGATGCGGTCGCGAAACGGTTTTGCCATCTGGCGCCAGTCCACATCGCCCGCTAGGTTCGGCACCGGCGCCAGCACATAAAGTTTTCCATGCCGGCGGCGCAATTGACGGGTCCGTGATGGTGGGCATGTGCATGTAAAGCGAGAAATCCTGCGCCAGATGCTTGCGGTGGAAATGTCGTCGAGCAGGCCCTTGTAGCGCGGGCCCAGCAGGATGTTGTGATGCGCGAGGCCCCGGTCGCGGTATTGCACGCGCGTGCCAAAATATATTACCACCAGAGACATGCTGTAATGCATGTGCTTGAGCCGCAGGCGCATGCCCGCATTGCGCACAGTTTTGGGCAGCAAGTTGCGGTACGTGAAAGCCACGTCGCCGTTGCACACCACCACATCGGCTGCATGTTCGCTGCATCGGCAAGGCGCACACCACTCACGCGCCGTCCACTGCCGGTGATTGCTGCCACTTCTGCATTCAGCCGGATGGTGCCGCCCAGCTCACCCAGCAGCTGCACCAGCCCGTGTAACAATGCTGCCAGTTCCACCCATGGCGTAGTGCACGCCATACTCGCGTTCCAGATAATGATCAGCGCATAAATGGAAGTTGTATCAAAGGGGTTGCCGCCCACCAGCAACGGGTGAAATGAAAAGCACTGCCGCAGAAAATCATGCTTCACATATTGCGACACGTAGGCGTGCACCATGCGGTAAGACTGCAGGCGCATCAAGTCCGGCGCCACGCGCAGCATGTCGCCAAAGTTCAGGAATGGCTTTTCTTGCCAGCTCTACAAAACCTTTTTGGAAAATAGCTTTGGTGGTGCCAATGAACTTCTTGTAGCCGGCTTTGTCCGCCGGGCTCCAGCGCTCAATTTGGTCAAGCGTGAACGCCTCGTCACCGTTGTAGTCAAAGTGGCGCCCGGTGTGGTCGAAGATGCGATAGAACGGATCGCACGGCACCAGCTTGAAGTAGTCTTCACGGCGCTTGCCGGCAGCTGCAAAGATGGCATCAAGCATGAAGGGCGCCGTGATGATGGTGGGCCCGCCATCAAATTTGAATCCGTTCTGCTCGTAAACATAAGCACGGCCGCCGGGCTTGTCGCGCTTCTCAAAAATTTCAACGGCATGACCCTGGGTGGCAAGGCGCACGGCTGCTGCCAACCCTCCAAAGCCGCTGCCGATTACGATAACTTTATTGTCCACTGCTTGTAATATAAGTGGACAGTTTAGCACCTTGTAGAAGGCTGTCAAAGAAATGTATAACGTAGAGGAAACTGATGCGGAGGTTTGGTTTTAGCGATTAGATTATAGAAACGACTACTACTGTTGCGGTTGATTGACCTTTCCTTGATTTTGCAGCGCGTGCATCCCGCCGGGGCGGGAGAATTTTTGTGGCGGGCGCGGATAGATACAGCTGTGGTGATGCGCGGGCTTGGCGTTTGCGGTTGCGGTTGTGCCCAGTCGATTGCCGCGTCTGTGCCATGGCATACTGCATGCGTGCTGCTCAACCTGTCGCCGCTGCGCCGCTACCGTGAGTTTCGCCTGCTGTTCATCGGGCAGACAGTTTCGCTGCTGGGCAGCATGCTGACTTATGTGGCAGTTCCTTACCAGATCTATCAGCTCACCAATTCGTCATGGCTGGTGGGCATGGTTAGCGCAGCCCAGCTGCTGCCGGTGCTGGCGCTGGGGCTGCTGGGGGGCGCATTTGCAGACCGGCTGGATCGCCGGCGCCTGCTGGTGTGGTCGGAGGTGCTGCTAACGTTGGGTGCCGCGGCGTTGGCCGTGAATGCTGCGCGGGCAGCGCCCAGCGTGCCGCTAATTTTTGCAATGGCAGTCTGCATGCAGGCGGTGAATGCTTTTCACCGCCCGGCAATGGACGCGCTGAATCAAAAGCTGGTGGATCCGGCGGACTACGGTGCCATCGGCGCACTTAGTTCGCTGCGCCATAGCGCGGCTGCAATTTTGGGTCCGGCTATTGGTGGCATCTTGATTGCGTGGGGCGGAACTCAAGTTGCATTTTGGGCTGATTGCGCCACTTTCCTGTGCTCGGTTGTGATGCTGGTGCTGATGCAGCCCACACCGCCCGCTGCGCCGGGCGGCAGTGGCCACTGGCAGATGATTATGGACGGCGTGAACTTTGCCCGCAGCCGGCCGGAGCTAATCGGCACGTATCTTGTTGATATCGTTGCCATGACGTTTGCGTTTCCTGTGGCCCTGTTCCCGCAGATGGCGGTGCCGTGGGGTGGCGCTCCGGCAGCCGGCATGCTGTTTGCTGCCATGGCAGTTGGCAGCCTGGTGATGAGTGCGCTGAGCGGTTGGACGGTGCGGGTGCAGCGCCATGGCGCAGCGGTGGTAGTGGCGGCCGGCATGTGGGGCGTATGTGTGGCAGCTGCCGGACTTGCAAACAGCCTGCCACTGGCTGTGCTGCTGCTGGCGCTGGCCGGCGCCGCAGACATGATGAGCGGGTTGTTTCGCAGCATTATTTGGAACGAGACCGTGCCCAACGAGATGCGCGGGCGTCTGGCCGGGACAGAGATGATCAGCTATCTCACCGGCCCGCTGCTCGGCAATGCGCGCGCGGGTTACGTGGCAGCGTTCACCTCCGTGCAGTTCTCACTGGTGAGCGGCGGGCTGCTATGTGTGGCGGGCGTGCTCGCCTGCGCAGTGGCGCTGCGCCAGTTTTGGCAGTACGCGGGCGGCACCGCAGTTGAAACGAATGCTGCCGGCCTGAACTGACAGCATTCGCGTGAGACATCAGTAGCGCCGCAGTATTTCGCGCCCATCGAAGTGTGATAATCTGAAGCAGTGCCAAAATTAATACCTGCGGCTTGTGTCGCGTAGGATTCGAAACATGAACAGCAACCGAATGAGAATTACAGAGCCAGCGCGCGCGGTGGACGTGATCCACACCACCGATGTGCTGGTGATTGGCTCCGGGCCGGGCGGGCTGGCGGCGGCGCTGGCGGCAGCGCGCTGCGGTGTGAGCGTTGCACTGGTGGAACGCTTCGGTTGTTTTGGCGGCAACCTGACGGTGGTGGGAGTGGAAGGCTTTGCCTGGTACCGGCACGAGCAGACGGTGGAAGCCAACGGCATCGGCCGCGAGTTTGAGGAGCGCGCCAAGGCGATGGGTGCGGCGGTGCCGGAAAGCCAATCACTGTCTTATGAGATTGACTCGGAGGGCTTCAAGCTGGTAGCCGACACACTGGTGGAGGAAGCCGGTGTGCACCCTATGCTGCATCGCCTGTTTGTGGCGCCAATCATGGATGGCGACACGCTCACCGGAATCATTGTTGAGTCCAAGGCGGGCCGCGAGGCAATTCTTGCGCGGCGCATCATCGATGCCAGCGGCGATGCGGATGTGGCATTTCGGGCGGGTGCGCCAACGCACAAGACGCCGGTGGAGCACATGCAGGCTGCGTCGGTCATGTTCCACATGGCAGGCGTGGACAAGCCGGCGTTTATGGCGGGCGTGCGCGCGGATCCGCAAACTTACAAGGACTGGTCAACCGGCGAATGGGTGGTTGAAACATCCGGCAAAGAGGATGGCATGTATTCGCCGTTTCTCGGCAAACCTTTTGCGCAAGCCATCCGCGATGGCGTGATACCGGCGCGCTTGAATACCATTGGCGGCACGTGGGGCGCAGTGCACGATACCGGTGAACTGACTTACATGAACCTTATTCACCTTGCGGGCTGCGACGGCACGGACCCGGACAGCATGACGAAGTTTGAGATTGAGGGGCGGCGCCAGGCCATGCTGGCGATTGAGGCGCTGCGGCGCTACACGCCCGGCTGTGTGGGCGCGCGCCTGCGCAACTTTGGCATGACGATTGGCATTCGCGACACGCGCAAGATTGATGCGGCTTACAACCTGAGCGAAAGCGATGTGCGCAACGAGGCGCGCTTTGAGGATTCGGTTGGCATCTACCCGGAGTTTATCGATGGCTATGGCGTGCTGATTCTGCCGACCACCGGGCGCTACATGCACGTACCGTATCGCGCCATGCTGCCCAAGCTTGTGAAGAACCTGCTCGTTACCGGGCGGGCGATTGGCGGCGACCGCATTGCGCATGCTGCCACGCGCAATATGGCGTGCTGCGCGGTTGCCGGGCAGGGGGCCGGGATTGCGGCTGCGCTTTCGATCAAGGCCGGCAAAGATCTCGACCGGATCGACATCAGCAGCGTGCAGGCCGAACTGGCGCGGCAGGGTGTTCGCTATATTTAGCGCGGCTTTCCAGTAAGTAGTTTGCCGGCGCGGGCAGGCGCAAATAACTTTGGGGCTGGTTGTTGCGGCGGGGCGGCAAACTAAGTGATGGGGCTGGCAGCCACCCGGCTGGTTGCAGCAAAGCCCGCATGCACAAAACGTGCCCCTTACGTGCGCGTGCCTTCCTCGATCAGCGTTGTAGCCGGGTCGGCCGCCTTGCGCCCGCGCACTTCCGCAACCAACACTAACGAGGCAGCCACAATCATGGCTGCGCACACCCAGCCGAGTGCGCCGATGGAGATGTAGGCCACAATGTTGAAGGCGACCAGCGGTGCCACCACGCCGCGCAGCCCGGTGAAGAATGTATGCACGGACATGTATTCGGCCACGCGTTCGGGGGGCGCAAACTTGGTGACCCACAGGGTCCATGCCACATCGCCGCCGGCGTTGGAGATGCCAAAGATCACGGCGCCCGCCAGCAGGCCCGGCATCTCGCGGCTGGTAAAGAATGCCACAATGCCGAGCGCGAAACCAAGATTGAGTGCGGCGCGCAGTGAAAGAAAATCCATCCGGTCAAACAGCCGGCCCCACAACGGGCTGAGCAGCAGGCGCGCAATGTTGGGGATGACCCCGGTGAGCAGCGCGATGCTGGTGGCCGCCAGCGGCGGGCCATAGCGCGGGTTGGCCAGAAACTCAACGCGCATCGGCCACATCATCAGGTTGGCAAAACCCATCAGCATCCACACAATCAGCGTCAGGCGGAAGATGCGGTCTTCGCGCACAAAGCGCAGCGCGCGCAGCGGGCTGGCGCGGCCGCTGCGTGCCAGTGGCTTGGACTCGAGGCGGAAGAGGCACACTGCAGAGAAGGCAAATGCGCCGGAGTACACCAGCAGCAGCCAGCGGCTCCATTGAATGTCCGCAGCCAGAACGCGCCCGGCGGCCGCGGCAAAGGCAGCGGCCGCTCCAATCCGGATCATCATTGTGAGCGAGAACAGCCGCCCGCGTGAGTGGCCGGGGTAGTTGTCCTGATACACCTGAGTCAGCAGGGGAATGGTCATGGCAAGCAGCGCCAATGCGGTGATGCTGCCCGCCACAAACCCGGTGGGCGTGGGCACGGCTGCGGCAAAGCCCATGCTCAGTGCGCCAAGCGCGGTGAGCATTGCAGCTGCGCGCGCCGGGCGCAGCCCGCGGTTGGCAACCACTGAGACAACCAGCAGCGAAAGCAGCATGCCGATACTGCCGCCACTGGCCAGCAGCGCCTTGGCGGTCGGGCCCGCCGCGTAATATTGCACCGCAATCAGCAGCAGAAAAGTTTGCGCAGCTGTCTCCAGCATGCCATGTGCGCCGGCCCGCCAGCGTTCAAGGCGGAAGGTGCGGGCGGTAAGTAAGGCTGCAGTTGTCACAAGCGCGGCGAACCAGCAGTATAACTGTGCCGGCCGCAGCCTGCGCAAACCAATTCGGTTACGGTAAGATTTGCGTGTGAGCCGGGCTTGCGTGCCCCGCTGCCACATACAACTGTGATGGACAAAGTACCCGCCAGTGCTGCATTTGTGGATTACAGCGACTACGCGCGGCCGGCTGCACGCTGGCTGGTGGCGCGCTTGCTAGCCACGCGCGTTACCCCGCTGCAGCTAACCGCAGCCTACACGCTGGCCGGCGCGACTGCAGCACTTTTGCTGGCTCGCAACATTTATCTGCCGCTGGCGGCGGCGCTGCTCATCATCAAGAGCTGGCTGGACGCGGCGGACGGATCGCTGGCGCGGGCGCGGCAGCGGCCCTCGCGCGTGGGCCGCTTTGTGGATGCGCTTGCCGATTTTGCAGTGACTGTTATGCTCTTTGCCGCACTTGGATTTAGCAGTGGCCGCTGGCTGTTGAACACGCTGGCCGCGTTGTGCCTCACTTTGCAATGCTCCGCATTTAGCTACTACTACGTTTGCCACCGCGCCGCCAGCGGTGGCGACCAGACCAGCCGGCCCGATGAGAGTGCGAGCGCTGGCTATGCCTACGACAATCCGCGCGTGCTGTGGCTTGTGCACAAGTTGTATGCGGTGATCTATGGCTGGCAAGATTTGCTGATGGCGCGGGTTGACCACTGGCTGGCGCCAGAGCGGGCTTTGCCGGCTGGCATGTTATCGGCTGCCAGCTGGATGGGCATGGGTATGCAGCTGCTGGTAATTGCGCTTTGCGCCGGTGCGGGCCGGCCCACGTGGGCAGCTTGGGCATTCGTCGGGCCGTACAATCTTTATTGGGCTGGCCTGTTGACAGTGCGGGCTTTGGATGCGAAGCGGCAGCTGCGCTTGCCGCGCTAAGGGCAGGGCGGTAACCTCAATCCAAACACCGGAGAGATTATTATGAAAGAAAGTCACCCACTGAGCCTGCTCAACGGCGGGCATGATGCAGAGCTGGAAGAAGCAAACCCCGCGGCTGCAGCGGATGGAAAACATGCCAAGCTGTTGCCCGCACAACTGGCTGCGATTGCCGAAGCCACGCGCTCCATCCTGCACAGCGTCGGGGAGGATCCGGATCGCGATGGCTTGCAGCGCACGCCGCAGCGCGTGGCGCGCATGTACGCCGAATTGCTGGCGGGCTACGGCGTCGATCCGCATGTGCTGATTAATGGCGCGCTGTTTGAGGTGGATTATGAGGAGATGGTTGTAGTGCGCGATATTGAATTCTCATCGCTGTGTGAGCACCACATGCTGCCGTTTATCGGGCATGCACACGTGGCCTACATTCCCAACGGCAAGGTACTGGGCTTGTCCAAAATTCCGCGCATTGTGGATATGTATGCGCAGCGCCTGCAGGTGCAAGAGCGCCTGACTACCGAGATTGCAGACTTCATGGTGGCAACGCTGCAGCCGCAGGGTGTGGCGGTGGTACTGGAGGCGGCGCACATGTGTGCACGCATTCGCGGTGTGCGCAAACATGATGCGCGCATGGTAACCAGCGCACTGCGCGGCTCCTTCCGCGACCAGATGGGCACGCGCCTGGAATTCATGCAGCACATCAACATGCAGCGGCCGGGGGCTGCGTAGTGCGGGTGGGTGGCAGAGTTCGGTCGGCAGCACACCGCTAATTTGCATCGTTATGCGAACGGATGTAGCCATCCGGGCAGGCGCAGGTATTTTTAAGCGACTTTGCCAAGCGTTCCCCCGCCGGTCGCACTAGCGAACTGGAACGGCGTTATTCTGCGCCAAAAGTGAATTCCGAGGTTGCTTGCAACCAAGAAGTTTCCCGCTTTGCGAGAAGTCTGGTGGGAAAATATGGTCTGGTGTTGACGCATGGGGCAGTGCCCAATTTGGGTGGTTATGCAGGTGGTTGGCCTGGCTATGCAAGCGGCTGCCGTCGGCTTTGTTATGATCTTGTGGCGGCCGTAGATAATTTATTTAATAGGATGAAATAATGGATAAAGATCGCAGCGCGGATTTGCATGGAATGCAGCGATGGCAGTAACGCCGGAGGCTTTCAAACAGTCGCTGGCACAGTTTGCCAGTGGCGTAACGGTTGTGACCACCAGCCACGCCGGCAGCCTGTGGGGCCTCACAGTCAGCGCTTTCAACAGCGTCAGCTTGAACCCGCCTTTGGTTTCAATTTGTGTGGACTGCAAACTTGATGTGCATGCGGCCATTTGCGCGAGCGGCATCTTTGCCGTCAACCTGCTGGCGGTGCAACAGCTGGAATTTGGCCTGCGCTTTGCCGGCATGGTGCCGGGCCTGTCTGACCGGTTTGCGGGGGTCGACACGCCTACTGCAATCACGGGCAGTCCATTGCTGCCCGGTACGCTCGCCTGGCTTGATTGCCGGGTGTGGCAAATCTACGCCGGCGGCGATCATTCCATCATTGTCGGCGAGGTTGTTGCAACGGAGTGTGGCGCCGGGGATGCGCCGCTGATTTATCATGACCGCAACTGGCGCCGCACGGCGGCACTTTAAGCTGCCGCGCTTCGCTCCCGCGCAGCCGGGGTACTGCAGCAAAAAAATTATTACGCTGCTGCATTGGGAGTAGGGGGTGGGCCCAATGTTTGCTGCTCTGCGAAGATGTGAGTTCGGAGCGGGCATCCGCCGCCGGTGAAGCTCAACCGCCAGCACCTGGCAGCTGCCAGAGTGCCGGCTGAGCGCGGTTTACATTGGCGGTGCCAGCGGTACCGGATCGACCAAATCGAACCCAACAGATTTTTCAAACTCCGCAATGCGCCCGTAGAGGCGCAGCACCTTCTCGCGCACGGCTGCGCAATCCAGCACATCGAAGATGGCGGTATCGTGCGTGCTGCCATCCGGATGCGGCACGCGGCGGGTGAGGCGAATGCCCTGCGCAAGTGCGCGGCGGCCGTGCACACTTAAGTTTTCAAGCGCCACATCCAGCACATCGCGCAAGTGCTGGCGCGGGCCGTAAACACTGTCGGCCGCCACAATCTCGGAGAAGTTAGCATAGTTTGGAATCAGGCGTGCAGCCGGCATGGAAAAGTATTTGATGACGTCCGCAAGGGCTTCCAGGGCCTGCGCGGGGTAATAGTAAAGGTATAAGCGCGCGCCTTCGAGAAAGAAGTTGTAGTGCGCGGCTTCATCAACTGCAATCGTGCGCGTGGCTTCGTCAAGCACCGGGTCGGCGTCGTTACGGTAGTGGGCCAGCAGGCTCTTGCCAGCAGCGATGAGCGCAGTGTTGAGGTAGTTCACCTGCGTCGCGCGCTCCTGAATTACTGTGTAAAAAATCATGTGCATGGGGTTGTCCCACGGCAATTCCCAGGAGCGCGCCCGCAGCGTCTGCTTAAAGTCCTCGATCCATTGTGGCGTGCGGAAGCGCAGGAAGAGCAGCGCATTGTGCCACAGGTCGGAGTGCTTTTCTTCTTCGGCACCCCAGCGAATGTGGAAGTGGGAGCGCCCATGGCTGCGGCGGATGACGCGCAGCAGCGCGGTCACATAGTCGGGCACGTATTGCTCAACGGCAAAGAAGCCTTCCACAAGATTGTTTAGCCGGTCAGAATGGTTGGTGCGCAATGCCCGCCAGTCAAAGCTGGTGTCGGGATTCCAATTGCGGGTTTTTTGCGAGCGTGAAAGATACCAGCGGTACAAGCCCAAAAAAGCGCGCTCAATGTGGCGGTCTTTCTCTGCATTGCTTAGCAAACCGGGTGCAGTGCCGGGCCGGTCTGCGTCAAGCTCACGCAGCAGCTGCGGGTCAATTTCAGTCATGGGTGTGCTCCGGAGGTTCTGTTCAGCGCGGGCGCCATGTGGATTTCATTTATGGACGCCAAGTTACTGAGAAATTGTACCGTATTGTCTGGTGGCGTGGGTGAGCGCGGCGGGCTGTGAAGTACCGCGTTGAGCTTTATTGTTTCCATTCAATCTATTGATGGAACAATCACTTGTAAAGGTTGTAGGACCAGGCCCTCGGTGGCTTGCTTGGCGGTGACTTGGGCCGCTATAGATTGAGAATCATCACTGGAGCTTCTGGCGGGCGGTTAGGAAGCAGTGGTGTCTCAGCGAGCTTGAAACCGGCTTTTTCGTACGCCCGCACAGCAGCCAAGTTGGCTTTCCATACCCCCAGCAAAAACTGGTTTATCTGGCGGTTTTCCTTTAGCCAGGCAGTGCTTGCCACGAGCACTTCTGTTGCAACACCGCGGCCGCGGTATTCAACTTCACCGATTAGCACTCCGACTATGGCATAGCCGAGCTCGGTGTTGACCGGCTCATACTTCAAGTTTCCAACATGCAAGCCGGAAAGCAGGTCAAAAATACCCAAAAATAAAACATCTTCACGCTGAGTGCGGTCCGCCACATACTGGACTAATTCTGAGAGACTGTCAGTAGTTGCTGATATATTCTTTTTCGCTTCGGGTTCCAGCAGCCAGTCACGGTATCGTTCGGTGACGTCGGCAACAGTTAACTCGCGGAGCATAAATCTCTGAGTGGAGATCTGAATTTTTCGTGTCATCTTCAATTTATGCTGGATCTGCCCGGTTGGAGTAGCCCGTTAGAGAACGAGGAAAATAAGATTGCAACATTGGCTTGCTTCTTATTGTAATGTAGGCTGCCGGACAATGATACATGCCGCGGCGGAAATCAAGTGTGTTCAGCCAGATAAACGGCGGCGGTTGCTTGTGTGCAGCTCTGGCGGTGCTAAATACGGCAATGCTTCGAGCTGCAGTATGTTCGTTACCCGAAGCGGCCCTCTACATAATCTTGCGTGCGCTGGTCTTTGGGGTTGGTGAAGATGGTGTTTGTGACTGCGAACTCGATCATGGTACCAGCGCGGCTGCCGTCTTCGGCCAGCATCATCATGGCGGTATGGTCAGAGACGCGCGCTGCTTGCTGCATGTTGTGGGTGACGATGACAATGGTGTAGCGCGACTTGAGTTCCTGCATCAACTCCTCGATTTTGAGGGTTGCAATCGGGTCGAGGGCCGAGCACGGTTCGTCCATCAGGATCACCTCCGGCTCCACGGCCAGCGCGCGGGCAATGCACAAGCGCTGTTGCTGGCCGCCAGACAGGGCGGTGCCGGACTGATGCAGCTTGTCCTTCACTTCTTCCCACAGAAATGCCTGGCGCAAGCTTTGTTCTACAATCTCGTCCAGGTCGGAGCGCCGCTTAATCCCATACAGGCGCGGTCCGTAGCTGACGTTCTCGTAAACGCTTTTTGAAAATGGATTGGGGCGTTGAAATACCATGCCAACCCGCCGGCGAACATCCACCACATCCACAGCCGGGGCGTAAATGTTTGCGCCATCCAAACGCACCTCGCCTTCGATCCGGCTTTTTGGAACCAAGTCGTTCATGCGGTTTAGCGACCGCAGCAGCGTGGACTTGCCGCACCCCGATGGGCCGATGATTGCGGTAATTTGGTGCAGCGGTGCAAACATTGTGACGTCCACTACAGCCTGGAACGAGCCGTAGTAAACAGCAAGGCCGGAAATCTCGATCTTGTTTACGGCCACTTCTGGCGCAGTTTCTGCGGCAGCCGGTTCCGGCACAGTCTGCGATGGCTCGTGGTTGCTCATTACCTTCCTCTTTGCTTTGCGGTTTGGCGCGCCACCCAGATGCGCGCCGTTATGTTGATTGCCAGTACCAGCACCAACAACACGAATGCTGTGGCCCATGCCTGCTCCACCCGGTCGGGCGAGGGATGGGAGGCGTACTTATAGAGCGTCAACGGCAGCGAGTCTACGGGCTGGTTGACCACATCCAACAACGCCTGCGGCACACTGGCACCCAGCGCGCGGCTGCCGCGAAAGGTCTGCGCGGCGTTAAATCGATCGTTGCCGAGCGCGGTGAACAACAATGGCGCGGTTTCTCCGGCTGCGCGGGCCACGCCCAAAATTACACCGGTAGCAATGCCATTCAAGGCGGTGGGCAGCATGACACTCAGGGATGTTTTCCACTCCGGTGCGCCGAGCGCCGCCGAGGCCTCGTACAGTGTTCTGGGCACAAGCTTGAGCATCTCTTCGGTGGTGCGGATGATGGTTGGCAGCATCAGAATTGCCATTGCAACGCCGCCTGCCAGCGCCGAGTAGTGCCCGGTCGTTTTTACCAGCAGCGCGTAACAGAACAATCCGATTACGATGGAGGGCACGCCCGAGAGCACGTCGGTGGCAAAGCGCACGGCAGCCCCGAGCGGAGTTTTGGGCCAATACACCACATAGAAAGCCGCGAATATTCCGGGGGGGATCGCAAAGACGGAAGCAAGCAACGTGAGGATGACGGTGCCCTGAATGGAATGCAGTACGCCGCCCCCGAGCATGCCGGCGGGCCGTGGCATTTCTGTGAATAGCTCCAGGTTGATGGATTTGCCGCCTTGATAGATGACATATCCAACGATCCACACAAGCGGGATGAGGGCAAGCACTGTCATCAGAACCGCCACTGCTTGCAGCGCAATGTCAGCGGCGTGGCGGCTGGCAAGCCCGGACTTAGCTTCGATAAAGCGGCGCGCCGGCACAGCTTGCGCATTGCCGGCGATGGCTGCAGTGGTGGTGTTCATCAAGCGCCAGCTGCTTGCGAGTTCCGGCGGTCAATCCGGCTGACCAGCCAGCGCGCAATGATGTTTAAGAACAGGGTGATGGCGAATAAAACCAGCCCAACTTCGAGCAATGCTGTAACATGCAGCTCTTCTGTGGCCTCTAGAAACTGGCTGGCCACAACGCTTGCCATGCTGTACCCCGGCTGCAGAATCGAGTACGAGCCCATCAGGCTGTTTCCAATCACCATGGTTACAGCCATCGTTTCGCCCAACGCCCGTCCCAAACCGAGAACGATTGCACCTAATATTCCAGATCCGCCATACGGCACCAGCACCCGCAGAATAGTTTCGGCGCGCGTGGCTCCGAGCGCCAACGAAGCTTCGCGCTGATCGGCGGAAATTGCGAGTAACACATCCCGCGTAATGGCGGTGATTGTGGGCGTGATCATGATTGCCAGCACGATGCTGGCAGCCAGGAGGCTGGATCCGCTTTCCGGCATGGGGCCCGCAAAAATTAATTGCAAGCCGGGCACGCTGCCCAGCGCCTCAAGCAACACGCCCAAGGGCCGGACGAATGCCGGCAGGAAGACGTAGATTCCCCACAAGCCATAGATCACACTTGGAATTGCCGCAAGCAACTCAACCATCCAGCCCAAAGGTCCGCGCAGCCACGCCGGGCTCAGCTCCGCGAGGAAGATGGCCACACCGAGGCTGACGGGCACCGCAACCACAAGCGCGAACAAAGATGTCACCATGGTGCCGTAGATAAACGGCCAAGCTTGAAAGTTTTCAGTGACCGGGTTCCAGGCGTATTCAGCTGTTGGCAGCACAAAACCCAACCCAAATTGCTTGCGGGCAGCTTCAGAAGAAACCCACAGCATTGCTCCAATTGAAAACACGAGCACCAAAACAAGCGTCGCGAGCGCTGCGATCCCGGCATTCCATAGCCGGTCGCCATGTTTTAGAGATTTTTGAAGCCGGCGAAGGAAGTCGGGCGTGGCTTGGGCGGAGGTTTTTGAGTGCAGCATTGTTCAGGTTGGTCCGCAGTGGCCGACAGCGAGTTTACCCCAAGGGGAATACAGGTTGTGAGGATGGTAAATTATGGCGCGACCAGTAACCGGCGTCGAAGACTGATTCCGCCGCGTGCTGCAGGCTGCAATTGAGCCGATTCCAATCCGGTGGGCGCATTGTGCCATGTTAGCCGGCTCAAAAGCAACAGGTGCAGCGCTGCGAGCGCTGCACCTGTTGCTTTTTACTGTTATGCCGGGTTGAGTTCTTACGGCAGTACGCGCAAACCGTTGCACGTTACTTCGGCAAGTTTCGCAAGCGTCTGGCTGCGCACCTCACCGGGCAACACTGCGTACCCCAGATTGGATGCCATGCTACCCGCCTCTTTGGATGTAAGGGACCACTTGAAGTATCCAAGCATGGTGGCTGCTTTGTTGCAGTCGGTCATTGTTTTGGTGTGCACGATCACATAGGTGTAGCCGGCAATTGGCCAGCTGAGCCTGCCGGGCGCATCCACCAGAGTGACCGTCAGTTTGCTGTCGAACTTGCCGGCGAAGTCGGACATGGCCGACTGCAGGGTTTTGGCAGAAGCTTTGACTGTAACTCCGGACTTGTTGACCATCAATGCATAGGGAATTTTGTTTTCAAGCGCAAACGACAGCTCAACATAACCCATCGATGAGGGCGTGTTTTTGACTGCGGCTGCCACCCCGGCATTGCCCGGGCCGCCTACGCCATTTGGCCATTGCACTGTGGAATTTCCGCCGACCTTGGTCTTCCACTCATCGCTAAAGGACGACAGTGCTTTCGTGAAGATTTCTGTTGTGCCCGAACCGTCTGAGCGGTGTGCGGTCGTTATGGGCTTATTGGGAAGGGTTACTTTGGGGTTTAGCTTCACAAGCGCCGCATCATTCCACTTCGTAATTGTTCCGAGGAAGATAGCACTCAGCGTCTTGCGGTCGAGCGTGAGATTGGAGATTACCTTGCCCTTGTCGTCAGTCAAGTTGAATACCGGTACCACTGCTCCAGCCAGCATCGGGTACATTTGCAGGTCGCCGCCGGTTTTATATTCGGAGTCCTTAAGCAGGGAGTCCGAACCACCAAAGTCCACAGTGCTGTCGACGATTGCCTTTTTGCCGGCTCCTGAGCCGGTTGGCTGGTAGTTGACAGCCGCCACTGGATCAACCGAGAGGTAGGCGAATGTCCATGCTGCGTAGATGGGAGCAGGGAAGGTTGCGCCAGTGCCACTTATTGGAATCGACCCGGCTGGCAGGCCTGCCGGGCGCGTGTAAGCGGTTGTAGAGGGTGCCACGAAACCGGGCGCCAACAGAACCTGGCCAATTCGCAAGACGTCGGTCGTGAGGGACGGGTTTGCCGCCTTCAACTGTTCCATGGAGGTGCCGGTTTTATCAGCAATTTTTGCGAGGCTGTCGCCAGCGACCACCGTATAGTTGGTGTATCCGGCCGGGGGCGCAGCCTCGTCGGCCGATGCAATCCGGTACGGAGTTGCAATCGCAAGCATTAGAACCAAATAGACAAAGACATGTGCGGAACGTTTCATATTTTTTCTCCTAAAGTTTTTTACTAGCGGCGAAAGTTTACGAACTTTCGGTAATGGCATAATTAAGGCTTGTTTAAGATTTGTTAATCCTCAATTCAGCGCGTTTGATTGGCACAGGTTGATGAGCTGGTTGGTGCAAGGTAATGCACGGGCGGTGAGCAGATTTTCGGCGCTGTGTTAAGCTCCCCCTAGATTTACGTCGATATTTCAGCGCTGGGAGATTTCAATGTCCTTAATTCAGCACTTAATGTCCAACGGTCCTAGCGGGTTCGGCTATGGATCCACCGCAGAAGAAGTGACCGCCGGGCTATCTCTGGCCGGCAAGTGCATTCTGGTGACAGGCTGCAACTCCGGCCTGGGTTTGGAAGCGTTGCGGGTGTTAAGTCTGCGCGGGGCCCGGGTGGTGGGCACTGCGCGAACTGTTGAGAAGGCGCGCGCTGCTTGTGCGGACGCAGGCGGAGCTGCCGTGCCACTGGCGTGCGAGTTATCTGAGCCGGCCAGTGTCCGCGCTTGTGTTGCTGCGGTAATTGAGCAACGGATCAGGCTCGACGCGATCATCTGCAATGCGGGCATCATGGCCCTGCCGAGGCTGGAAAAGGGGCATGGCTTTGAGCTGCAGTTTTTCACCAATCATATCGGCCACTTTATTCTGGTGACGGGCTTGCTGCCACAGCTTACTGAAAACGGGCGCGTGGTGATGCTGAGCAGTGCTGCGCATGCCATGGCACCACGAGCCGGCATCGAATTCGACAATCTTGCCGGCGAAAAGAGCTACTCGGCGTGGGGGGCATACGGGCAATCCAAGCTGGCCAATATGCTATTTGCCGGTGAACTGGCACGCCGTTTTGCGGGCACCACAAAAACTGCGAATGCAGTTCATCCCGGTGTGATCAGCACCAATCTGGGACGCCACATGAATCCAATTGCCGTTGCCTCAATGGCATTGTTTGGGCCGCTTTTTCTTAAGGATGCTGCCCAGGGAGCGGCTACCGGAATTTACGCGGCGGTTCATGCGGGCGCGGCCAATATCTCCGGCGCATATTTTGCGGACTGTAACGTGGCGAAGGCGCGCGCGGATGCTTATGATGCCCAGCTGGCCGGGCGTTTGTGGGAGGTTTCGGAAAAGATTGCGGCGCAGTAGCTTGGCGCGTTACCGGGCCGGGTTGCTGCGCGCCGGCTGTGCGCCACGGCGGACCTTTTGGGGGCGCCGAAGTAACAGCCTGACCGCTACGCTGGCGGTGACCGGCGCTGTCCGTTGAGGCTGTTCGAGGCGCGCTGCCTGCCTCGCTTGGGTGTTCACTTCATTACAGGACAGGACAGTAACGTGGTGGCGCTGGCCGGCCGGCTGGCAGTACCGCCTTGAAAAACACGGTGCTTTCGCTTGAGACTGAGTATTCAAGTCGCAACCAATGTGCCGTAAGGAATTTCCACAACAGCTAAATTATTTAACCAGCGCATAATCTTTTCCTGCGGGCATTGTGATAAAACCTAACAGTGCGCACTCATATTCAAGGTCACGTAAATCAACTGTCTACTGCAATTTCTGCTATCGAAGACCCGCGTGGAATTCTTCGCGCTGGGCCTGCAGTTTTCTTTTTGGAGGGATCTGCCTCCATGTTTTTGGCGGCGGCGGTGTCAACTTACTCGTGCATCAGGCGCCAAGCGCTTGCAGCCACACAGTTGCTGCCCGCCGGCGCTGCAAGTTTTTTTACATGCGCTGGTGCGCCCGCGCTGCTTCAGCTGTGACGGCGCGCTGACATGCGTGTGGGCATCAATGGCATGGGCCGGATTGGCCGGCTGGTATTGCGCGCAGCGCTGGGGGCGGCGGAGCGGCAGGCGGAAGACCCGCGCCGCGGCAATCGCCTCGATGTGGTGCACTTGAATGAGATCAAGGGCGGCGCAGCGGCTTGCGCGCATCTGTTGGAGTTTGATAGTGTGCAAGGGCGCTGGCGCGGGCCACGCATCGAAGCTTCAGGTGCGGGTGTGGTGCAGGTTGGCGCGCGCCAGCTTTCATTTTCGGCGCAGGCGGCCCCGCTTGATATTCCATGGGGCGATCTTGGCGTTGATTTGGTGCTGGAGTGCACCGGCAAGCTGCTGACTCCGGCGCTGCTGGCGGGGCATTTGAGCCGTGGAGCCAAGCGCGTGATTGTGGCTGCGCCTATAAATGATGCAGCCGTGCTGAACGTTGTCATGGGAGTGAACCATTTACTCTATGATCCAGCGCGGCACACTATTGTCACCGCAGCTTCCTGCACTACCAACTGCCTTGGGCCGGTGGTGAAGGTGGTGCATGAGGCGATCGGCATTCGTCATGGCCAGATTACCACCATCCACAATCCTACAAATACAAATATGGTGACTGATGCGCCCCACAAGGATCTGCGCCGGGCACGCAGTGCGCTGCTAAGCCTGATGCCAACCACAACCGGCAGTGCCACGGCAATTGGGTTAATTTATCCGGAGTTGAACGGAAAGCTGAACGGCCACGCCGTGCGCGCCCCAAATCTGAATGCGTCCCTTACTGACTGCGTGTTTGAACTGCAGCGCGCAACGACATCCGCAGAAGTGAATGAGCTGTTTCTGGCAGCGGCGGCGGGGCCGCTGGCTGGTATTCTGGGCTACGAAGAGCGCCCGCTGGTCTCAGCTGATTATGCGCGCGATACGCGCAGCTGCATTGTGGATGCGCCGGCCACCATGGTGACGGACGCGACGCTGCTAAAGGTGTATGCGTGGTATGACAACGAAATGGGCTACGCCTGCCGCATGGTTGATTTGGCCTGCCACATGTTTGCGGCGGGCATCTGATGCACACCACAACCATGCCGGCAGCGGGATCTGGTTCTGGCGCGCGGAACTACGCCATTGTGACCGCCGCCTACTGGGGCTTTACGCTCACAGACGGCGCACTGCGCATGCTGGTGCTGTTGAACTTCTTCCGCCTCGGGTACTCGCCCTTCACTCTGGCATTTTTATTTCTGCTGTACGAGCTGGCTGGCGTTGGGGCAAACTTGATTGGCGGCTGGCTGGCAACCCGCTTTGGGATTGCGCGCATGCTGGCGGTGGGCCTCGCTACCCAGATTGGCGGCTTCCTGATGTTGTCTGCGCTGTCGCCCGGTTGGAGCCCGCTGCTATCCATTGCGTGGGTGGTGGCCGCGCAAGGCGTGTGCGGCGTTGCCAAAGACCTGACCAAGACTGCCAGCAAATCAGCAATCAAGCTGACGGCTGGCGCTGCCTCTGGCCGGCTGTTCAAATGGGTGGCTTGGTTTACCGGCAGCAAGAACGCAATGAAAGGCTGCGGCTTTTTTCTGGGCGGCCTGCTGCTTGAAGGCGTGGGCTTCCGCGGTGCATTGTGGGCCATGGCTGGCGCGCTCGCATGCATACTTGCGTTGGTCGGCGCCTTGCTGCCACCGCTGCTGGGCAAGTCCAAGGCATCCAAATCAGCCAAAGAATTGTTTGCAAAGAATCGCGGCGTGAACTTGCTGGCTGCCGGCCGGGTCGCGTTGTTTGGCGCGCGCGATATTTGGTTTGTGGTTGGCTTGCCGGTATTCCTGTATGCGTCGGGCTGGACCTTCACAATGGTGGGCGGGTTCCTGGCGGTGTGGACGATTGGGTACGGGCTTGTGCAGGCTGCCGCGCCGGCTTTCGTAAAGCGCAGCCCGGACGGGCTAAGCAGCGAAGTACCAGCAGCGCGCTGGTGGTCCCTGATGCTGGCGCTGGTGCCGGCGCTGCTGGCAGCGGCACTGTTTGGTGATGTGGCGCGGCCGGATTGGGTGGTTGTGGGCGGGCTGGCAGTGTTTGGCTTTGCGTTTGCCATCAACTCATCGGTTCACTCTTATCTTGTGCTTGCTTATGCCGGCTCGGAAAAAGCTGCGGAAGATGTGGGCTTTTACTACGCTGCAAATGCGGCGGGGCGCTTTGCAGGCACATTATTGTCCGGGCTGCTGTACGCTTGGGCTGGCCTGGCTGCCTGCCTGACTGGTTCCGCAGCTCTGCTGCTGGTTTGCTGGGGCTTGACGCTCGGCCTGCCGGCAACACGCACTGCGGCGCAATAAACCGCGCGCTCGCATCTGTCTCCCTGCCAACAAATGGGGCGGTGCGCACACTCACCGCAGCCGCCACAAAATTATCAGGAAGGTATTGCTGGCGGCAACTAACCGCGGCTTCAGGCGAGCGGCAGTTGCAAAAGACGGTGCTGACGGCGAACTCTAAGTGGAGCAGTTGCGAACGGAGAAGGTGCCGAGCCGGTTTACAGCTCCTGATTTTTTTGCGACCCGGGGCTGTGGTCGGCGGAGATTCTTATTGCTTCAACCCCAACGCCAAGACCTGATTTCGATGCAAGTCTATGTGGTAACGCAAGAATTGATAGCGCTGCCAGATGTCTAACGGGCCAGAAATAGGGTGCGGATGAATAATGGATTCGGGCTCTTCTTCAGCCAAAGCAGTTGCCAGGTCGGTCAGGGGTTGTTGCAGGCTGTTAAGTGCCGACAGCCAGAAGGCAAGTGGGCCACCCATGCGCGGAATTGCAATGGCCGGGGCGTTCTCTTTGAGCTGCCAGGTCCGTTCAATTATTGTCTAGATTGGTAAGCCCCTGTGAGTCAATTCGCCCTCCCAAACAGGTTTGCCGTTCTGTTTTGCGAGTAGCGCCCGCCACATCCCCCAGATTCCTCCGTGCCCAGCCCAATAAAGGTGCTCGGTATTCTCTGCGACACTCCAGTCATCGGTTGATGGCTTCCAGTGGGCCTGCTCATCGGTGAGCGTTTCTACGGCGCTGGTGTAACGCTTCCGGGCCGATGCTACATCGTGCAGGAGTTGGTCGAGGTGCTTCATGATGGTTAGGGTACTCCTCAGTGTTGATCACCTAAGCGGACGCATGCAAAAAATAAAACTTCTCACCAGGTGGAAACCTTCACTACAGACGCCCTAGATTTGAAGCTTGTTCGTTTTATAGCTGTTGCTTTGGGTACCTAAGCATCAAAAGTCGCGGAGCTTGACCTCAGAAATGCGCCCAGCTTTATTGTCGCCTCAACACCGGCTCCTGCAAGTCAAAGGTTAGTTTTGGATCGGTTTCGCTTGCCGGCGCTCGGGCGCAGCTGGACGGTTACGATTACAAGCGATGGAGCACAGCGGGTGTTGGCGCTGCGCAACTTGTGCGGTGGCAGGCCAGCATTGTTTAAGCTTAGTTTATGGGAACGGCAGTTTGATGTAGAACGCTGCGCCGGCCCCCGGTGCGCCGCTGCTCTCCGCCCAAATGCTGCCGCCCAGCAGCTCCACCGCATGTTTTGCAATTGCCAAACCCAAGCCGGTGCCGCCCTTGCTGCGCGCTGGATCCCCGCGATAGAAGCGCTCAAAGATGCGCGGCAACTCAAGGGGTGGAATGCCATTGCCGCTGTCGATTACACCCAACACGAGCTGCGGTTCTTCAACGCGCGCCAGCAATGTGATGGCGCCGCCGGCGGGCGTGAATTTCACAGCGTTGTGCAGCAGGTTTACCAGCGTGCGCTCCAAGAGCAGCGGGTCAGTGCGCACGCGCAGCACGGGGCTGGCTTCAATCTGGATGCGCAGCGTTTTTCCGTTCGCTTGCGCCTGCAGGCGCTGTTGCACTGTGGCAAGCAGATCGCGCGCGGCAACAAGCTCGTAGTTGGGCTGCACCTGCCCGGATTCAATTTGCGCCAGGTCCAGCAGCTCGCCAGACAGCTGGCCGAGCGCCTCCGTCTCAATTGCAATTTTTTCCAGCAGGCTGTGCTGGCGCTGGCTGTCCAAGTCTGGCAGGTGGCGCAGTGTGTCGGCAATGAGGCGGATGGAAGTAATTGGCGTGCGCAGCTCGTGTGAGATGTTTGCCACAAAGTCGCGGCGGGCGCGGCCTAGCCGTTCCAGTTGCGTTAGATCGTGCACCAGCAGCACGGCGCCATGTTGGCCCGCCGGGCCGGCAAGCGCCACAAAGGCGTGATGCGGTTGCCCGTTAATTTGCAAGTGCCGGTCTGCTGGTGCGCCAGCCGCCAGGGCTTGCGTTAGCAGCTCATCCAATTGCGGCATGTGCGTGGCTTGCAGCAGGGTGTGCCCGGCAGCTGCGCGGGCAAACAGGGCCTGCGCCGGCTGGTTAAGTTGCAGCACGGTGCCATTTGGCGCAAGCAGCAAGATGGCCGCGGTTTCTGCGCTGGCAACTGCTTGCAGGTGCGCTGCGTTTTGGGCGCTTAGCAGCGCGGTTGCGGCTGCAGTGCTTTGCGCGCGTTGCAGTTGTTGCAGCGCTGCAGCGTGTGCGCGGCGGGCGCTCC
Organism: Anaerolineaceae bacterium; assembly: GCA_003569365.1. GTDB lineage: Bacteria > Chloroflexota > Anaerolineae > Anaerolineales > UBA11657 > BD1. Next base: position 248,012 of record BGOS01000006.1, on the reverse strand, counting down.
ACCACAGCGCAGCCAGCACAAGCGCAGCCGCTGCGCAGGCAAGGGTTAGCGGGCTGGCAGCTGCGTTGATGGCGGCTCAGCCCTCAAAGCGGTAGCCAACGCCGCGCACTGTGGCGATGCGCCGCGGACTCGTGGGGTCCGGTTCAATTTTTTCTCGCAGCCAGTGGATGTGCACATCCACAGTGTGCGTGTCACCGGGGAAGTCGTAGCCCCAGACGCTTGAGAGCAGGCCTTCGCGGGTGAGGGCCGTGTTGGCGTGGCGCATCAGCTCTGCCAGCAGCGTGAACTCGCGGTGTGTGAGGCGCAGCTCTTGCGCGCCCAGTTGCGCACGCTGTGCCAGCAGATCCAGGTGCAGGTCGCCGCTTTGCAGTTTGGTGCCGCTGTCGCGCTGCGCGGGGTCGGCGCGCCGCAGCAGGGCGCGCACACGCGCCAGCAGCTCGCCGAGGCTAAAGGGTTTCACCACGTAATCATCGGCGCCGCTCTCCAGCCCCATGATGCGGTCCAGCTCTGCGCCACGCGCAGTGAGCATGATGATGGGTACTTGCGAGCTGCGCCGCAGCATGCGGCAGACGGAGATGCCGTCCAGGCTGGGGAGCATCAGGTCCAGCAGCAGCAAGTCCGGCAGCTGCTCGCGCGCCAGATTCAGGCCGTCCACCCCGTCGCCGGTTTCCAGCACCTCAAATCCCTCCGCTTGCAGGTTAAGCACCAGCATCTCGCGCACAGTTGGTTCGTCTTCGATCACTAATATTTTTTGCATATTAAAGTCTAATCGTGCCAGTTTAATACGCGGTTAAGCGCTTGGCAAGAAGTGTTAAGAATTCGGGCGCGAACCCGGTTGGGCCACCCGTGTTCCTAGCGGTGCGGACTGGTGCCCAGAAAATTCAGCAGGATTGTGTTGAACGCATCCGGCTGCTCCTCCATGGGCAGGTGGCCGGCTGCCGGCACCACAGCCCACGCGGAACCGGGCAGCAGCTTGCGCAGGTGTTCGCCGGCTGCAAGTGGAATCAAGATGTCGTGTTCGCCCCAGATCACCAACGCGGGCGCGGTAATGCTTTGCAGGGCAGCCGGCAGCGTGCTGCGCATCGTGTCGCGCAATACACCCAACTGCGCCAGGTCCCAGCCGCGCAGTGTTTGCGGCATCAGATACGCCTGCTCAATTTCGGGGGTCAGCAATGCGGGGTTGTAGTACATGCTGCGCGCAATTGCCGCAGCGCGCGCTGGGGTTACCAGGCTGCGCAGAACCAGCTGCCCCCAGCGCTGCGCGGGCTGCAGGTTTAGCAGCAGTGGCACCAAGCGCTGCAGCAGCGCCGGGGATTGAGCGCGGTCGAGAATGGCGCCAGCCACAAACACCAGCCGGTCCACGCGCTGCGCATGGCGCATGGCAAAGTGCGCAATCACGCTGCCGCCCAGGCTGTGGCCCACCAGCGTGGCGCGCTCGATGCCGGCGGCAGTCATCACATCCGCAACAAAATCCGCCTGGGCCGCATGCCCGTAATCAGTATTAAGAGTTTTGTCTGCTAGGCCAAAGCCTTTAAGATCAAACGCAATGGCGTGGTAGCCGGCGGCTTGCAGCGCGGGCAGTGTGTGGCGCCATGAAAATGTGGAGCCTTCCAGCCCATGCACCAGCACAACTGCGGGCTGGCCAGCGCTGCCAACTTCGATGAGCACTGTGCGCAGGCCGCCAACTTTGATGAAGCGGCCGCCAGCCGGCAGCAGATCGTCAGCAGTTTTGTCTGGCTGGGGCGGCAGTGGCAGCGCAAACGGCAGCACCACCAGTACAAAAAAAATCAGGCTGACCCATAAGCGGCCGCGGCGCTGCATGCTGTGCTAGTTGTTCGCCACGCTGCGCATCAATGCAACAGTGGCTGCCACAATTTGGGCTTGTTGGTCTGCGCGGGCAATGCTGGCGGGCGGGTCTGCCAGCTGGCCCGTGTAGTAGCCAAACTGTTCATGATTGCCGCCGGCCAGTGCAATAAAGCGCGCGCCAGGCGGAAGCAGTGCGCGCGCTGCGGCAGATGTGAACGTGGGCGCGCCTGTCTCGAGCTCGCCATAAATTGAAAGCACCTGCAGGTCTTGCTCTGCAAGATCCGCCGGTGAATAGCTGGCCCACAACACCATGCCTGCAACTGCGCCCGCATGCTCGGCTGCAAATTGCGCTGCCATGCTGCCGCCCAGCGAGTGCCCGCCAATCACCCAGTGCACAATCTGCGGGTGGGCAGCTTGCACTGCAGCTGCGCGCTCTTTGCCAAACACAGCCAGGTTCAGAGGCATAGACACCACGAACACCGCAAAGTTCTGCGCGGCAATCGCCGCCGCTGCGGGCGCATAAGCCGCAGCTGGCACGCGTCCGCCGGGATAAAAAATCAGCGCTGTGTCTGCCGGCGCTTGCAGCGGCAGAAACTCAATCCACTGCGCGGTTTGCTTGACGCTGACGGCTGCACTGGACTGCAGCGCAGCAGCGGCTTGCGGCAGCAGCGGCGCCGGCACTGCCAGCCACACCACGGCTGCGGCCACTGCCAGCCCCACAGCGGCGGCGCAGCCCAGCAGAATCCGGCGCACTAGTTTGCGCATGCGCGCTGGCGCAGCTTAGGCCCACGCCACAGCCAGTGTGTGGCGGCTGCCGTCCGCGCGCCCAATGCTGGCTTCACTGCTGCCGTTGCGGCGCAGCACAAGCTTGCCGCGGTTGTGCATGTTGTCTTCCAGCTGCAGGCTGCCGTGCGCCCGAATGCGCGATTGGCGCAGAAAGCCCGGCAACAACTCGCTCACAATAATGCCGGACAGGCGCGCGCTGTAGCTGCCATCGGCGCTTGCAAACTCAAAGCGTGACGGCGCCGGCATGCCCAGCCCAAACAAGCTGACGGTGGTTCCAGTGATTTCTTCCGTGCCGCTAAACTTTCCAAGCGCCGGCAGGCTGGCCGTGTAAGAGATGCGCAGATGTGGACGCTCCGCCTCCAGATGCGCATTCACCAACGCACCGGTGTGCGGGTCGGCCTCGGCCACGCTCTCGCCTGCGCGGTTAAAGCGCGGCTGGTAATAAGCCGGCCCGTAAGAAGCAGACGCACCCGCAGCGTATTGCGCAATCTGCGCCAGCGCCTCCGCATACAAATGCTGCGCCAGCAGCGCGCCGGCCGCCTGCAGCCGGCTGGTCTTGTGCATGCGGCGCACCACATAGCCCAAAAGTGAAATGCCTTCCGGCGGCAGCTCGTAGCGTGTGGCGCTGCTGGTGTTGTTGGAATTGGGCATGCGTGTGCTCCGGTTACTGCGCGGAAGTGGCGTGCAAGCCGGCAGCTGTCTGCTTGCTTTGCGGCAGCTGCCTGGTTGCCGGGCCGGCTGCCGTCATGACGGCGCGCGCCACGCGCATGCCGCCCAGTGTAACTCCCGCGGTGGATTGTCCCGGGAACACCGAGTCGCCCACCAGCCAGGCGTTGGCCAGCCCGGTGTGCGGCCCGCGCACATTGAAGAGCGATGTTTGCGCAAAGCCGCCAACCATGCCCTGCGCCCGCCCGGTGTAAAACTCAAATGTGAGCGGTGTGCCGGCCAGGCAAAGGCGCGTGGCGCGCCCAATGCCGGGCACGGCGCGCTCGGCCGCTGCCAGCAGCTGCGCAGTGTAGGCTGCCTTGCGGTCTGCATAAGCGCTGCCACCGGCATTGTGCAGCTGCCACCATGGCGCAATTGCGGTGTGCGTGGAAAGGGTGGCGGCGCGCATGCCCGCTGGCGCGCGGCGCGCATCCCCCGCAGCAGAGAGTGAAACAAAAACAGAGTTGCCCTCGCCCAGCGGCTGGCTGGCGTCCACCACCACTTGATGGTGGTCTGCCAGGCCGGCTGGCAGTGCCTGCGCATCAAGGCCAAGGTACAGCGTGAAGGCGCCCCATGTGGCTGGCCGCCGCTGCACTTCGCGCGTCAGTGCGGCGGGCGCCTGCGCTCCCAGCAATTCCCGCAATGACCATGGCGTGAGGTTGGCCACCAGGTAATCGCATGGCACGCGCAAGCCCTGGCTGGTGTGCACGGCAACCGCGCTGCCGCTGCGCACCTCAATTTTTTCCACCGTTTGGCGATACAACACTTCGCCGCCATTGGCGCGCAGCCAGTCTGCCAGAGTTGTGGCCAGCGCACCGATGCCGCCGTGCACATGGTTCACGCCGCGCCGCGGCAAATCCAGTGCGGCACTGCCGTACAGCGCATGCGCATTGCGGCTTACAGTTTGCGCGGCAATCAGCAGCTGCGCATCCAGGAAGGTGCGCAGCTCTGTGCTGGCTCCGTGCGCACTGGCCAGCTGCGCCACCGTGCGCAGCAAGTGCGGCAGCGCCAGCAGTGTGCGCGGCCGCAACGCGGCTGCCACAGTAAACAAGTCGCGCGCGCTTTCTGGCGGCCATGGGAATGGCCGTGACGCAATATCCCACGATACATCGGCGAGTTGTTCTTGCGCGCGCCAAAACCCGGCACTGCCCGGAAACGCAGCTTCGCTTTCGGCCCGCCAGCGTTCGGCATCAGCCCATTGCGTTACGGTGCGCCCGGGCAAGTGCACCACCCAGGCCGGATCCACCGGGCTCACTGGCCATTGCAGGTCCAGCGCAGCTGCCACCTGGGCGTGCGGCCCGCCACCGGAAAATCCGCCGGCCAGCGTAGCGCCCGAATCAAAGCGATAGCCCTTGTGATAGAAGGTGCCGGCACAGCCGCCAGCATATACGTGCGCCTCGAGCACCGTAACCTGATAGCCGCTGCGCGCGAGGAGTGCAGCCGTGGTGAGGCCGCCGACACCGGCGCCGACCACTACAATGCGGCGGCCGTCTGCGCTACGCATCTTGGGCAGCGCTGCTCATTTCTCCAGCGCGCGGCGCGTGGCCCAGCCCCGGTACCAAAACAGAAAGCCCAGCGCGGGCGGGTTGAAGAGCAAGCGGCTCAGCACGCCGCGCCAGCCGCTGTCGTGCTCGTATTCCACATGCTCTTGCACGCGCACGCCGCCGGCAACCTCGTCAAAGCTGTGCGTGTGCTGCCACGCGCGCAGCGGGCCGCGCGCTTGCGTGTCTGTAAAGCCGCGCTGCGCCGCCACCTGGCTGTGCACAGCGCGCCAGCGCACCGGCAGCGGGCCAAACCAAAGTGTGAACTCCGCAATCGAGCCATTGGCCATGGGCTCCACCAAATGCAGCTGCACCACAATTGGCGGCGGTGAAAGCAGCTTCAGCGCGCGCGCATCGTGGTGAAAGTCTGCCACTGCAGCCAGTGACGCGCGCACAGTAAAGGCGTAATCAAAAATCACGGCAGAACCGCAGCCTCCTGTGCAGCCGGCACTCCGGCAGCTGCCCCGCCCAGCGCCGCCGCACCGTAGATGAGCACGATCAGCATGAGCAGTGCACCGCTCAGTGCCGGCCAAGCTGCGCCCGCCACGCCCAGGATCCAGCCGCCCCAAATGGGTGCAACGATGCGCGAAAAGGCATCCACCGATGCGGACAAGCCCAGCACGCCACCGCGTTCTTCTGCACTGACCGTGCGCGTGTAAAGGCTCTGAAGCGAGGGATTCACCACTCCGCCGCCGAAGGCCGTGAGCATCAGCGTGCCAAAAAGCGCCCACCATGGCGTAAGCATGCCCACACCCAGCAGCCCCAGCCCAAGCGTGGCCGAGCCAAGAAAAATCAGGCGCTGCTCGCCCACAAGCTTTACCATGCGCGGCAGAATCACCACCTGTGCAATGACAACCAGAATGCCCACGTAGCCAAGCATGTAGCCGGTTTGTTCCACATTGAAGCCAAACTTTTCTTTGGCAAACAACGCGAAGGTGGTTTGGAAAATTGCAAAGCCGATATTGAACACAAGGCCGTAGCCCAGCAGGCGCGTTAGCACCGAGTTAGAAAGGGTTTGGCGCAGCGCAGCCAGCGTAAAAGCGCGCCGCGCGACGGGCGCGGCGCTGGCCTGGCGCGTCTCTGGCAGCAATGCAATCGTCAGTGCAATCGAGCCGGCGGAAATTGCTGCTGCGGCAAACGCCGGCACGGAGTTGCCCCAGCGCGAAAGCAGCCCGCCAATCGCTGGTCCCAGAATGAAGCCCAGCCCAAATGCAGCGCCAATCAATCCGTAGGATTTGGCGCGGTCTTTTTCTTCGGTCACATCTGCAATGGCTGCCTGCGCGATGGACAGGTTGCCGCCGGTGAAGCCATCCAAAATTCTTGCGGCAAACAGCATCGCCAGGCTGTTTGCAAAACCCATCAGCACAAAGCCCGCAAAGGTGCCCAACTGCGAAATGATCAGGAGCGGCTTGCGGCCAAAGCGGTCGGACAACCGGCCCAGCACTGGCGCACCAATCAGCTGCATCGCCGAATACGATGCGGTTAGCAGCCCGATTGCAAGCGGACTGGCGCCGAACGAAGTTGCAAAAGTAGGCAGCAACGGGATGATTATTCCAAAGCCCACCAAATCTATAAATACAACCAAAAAGATTGGAATTAAGCGTTTATTCATTTGTAAACCTCAGTCTGAATTTTTTAGCGCAAAGCGCAGTGTGAAGTGTGTTGGCCGTTTGGATGTGTGGGGCAATGGTCCGGTTGTGCAACGGGGCGCCTTACTGGATCTGCCGTCCGTGTTGCCAGCCTGGCTTGTTGCGATGCGCAGCCGCATGGCGCGCATTAGTAACCGGCTGGCAGTGAGAAGCATACAGCGGGCGCTCACAAGTTGTGCGCTTCCCACGCCCGATGCGCGGCAAGCACGGTTGGAATATCCGCATGATCGCCGGCAATAGCGCTAACTTGAGCGAACTCCACAATGCCCGAACGGGAGACCACAAAGGTGCCGCCGAGCTGCCGCTCGTCGCCAGTGGCCCGGGTTTGCATGTGCCCTTCGCGCATGGCGCGCCACCCGTGTTTAAGAGTTTGCACATTCACCAGGTTTGAAAGCGACGCCACCCGCAGCCCGTAAGCGTGGTGTGCCAGCGGCTCTGGCAGGGAAATGCACGTTGCGTGCGGCGCTAAGGTTGGGCAGAAATGTTGGGCATGCTTTGGTTCGCCAATGCCGACGGCGACCACGCGCAGGCCGGCGGCTTCGATTTCGGCTTGATGCCGGCCCAACTGGGCCAGCCACTCGCGGCAGAATATTCAGCCAAAGTGACGCAAAAATGTAAGCAACAGCGGACCCGCCGCCCACAGCTCCGAAAGCACGGCGGGCGCGCCCGCAGCATCCAGCAAGGTGAGACTGGGCGCAACGCTCCCAACTCGCAGGGAATCCGCGCTCGTATATTTTAATTCAGTCATTGTGTTTGGGTCAGGCGGGCTGGGCTGCTTGAAAGGCGCTGCGCACCGTAGCGACGAATGTGTCGGGCGACGGATGATCACCGGCGTGGCTTCCGTAAAATGAATAGCGCACCATGCCGGCCATATCGATGGCAAAGACGCCACTGAGCATGGATATGTCCCCCGTGGTTTCACCCTGCATCTGGCCGGAGCGTGCCGCGCGCACCACGGAAGAAATTACCGCGGGCCCCGCCAATTGCAAGAGGCTGCCGCGTTTTAGTCCGTAAGTGAAGTGGGCATTGGCGCCCTGCGACATCAGGCACAGTGCGCTGGGAGCCAGTTGTGACGCAACGGGCAGTGCATGGTCGGTGTCTCCCAGCCCCACTACGATTGGAAGGATATTGGCAGCCCGCAGTGCCGGCACACAGGTCTCCAGCTTGTGCAGCCACTCGCGGCAAAAGATGCAGCCAAAATGGCGCATGAGGCTGATAACAATGTTTGACGTGCCCCACATGGATGCAAGTTCCACCGGCTCCCCATGCGCGTCATGCAGTGTGAGACCGGGTGCCGGCATGCCGGCAAGCAACAATGCGCCTTCCCGGCGTTCAACCAGTGCGGCATCGCCAGCCGGGTCCGCGCCAGTGCTACGCATGTGCAGTAGCTGCTCAGCAGCCCGGCTGATGGACATGCCCTCAGCAGTGCGGGCCTTCAGCCAAAGCAGCGTGCGCACATCGTGATCCGAGTAAAGCCTGTATCCTTGGCTGCCGCGCAGCGGTGTCGGCAGGCCGTAGCGCCGCTCCCACGCTCGCAAAGTAACCGGAGCAATTCCCACCAGATTGGCAACTGCTTTCACATTGTAGTGGGGCAAGCGCCCGCTGGATTGACCATGCTGGAAGTCCACCCGCGGAATATATCGCAATCAAAACTGCTTGTCACATATTTGTACAAGCAATTTATAAAGATGTGGCGCAGAAAAATGTGAGGTGAACTTACCGAGGGACTTTCGCCGCATTTTCCAACTGTTGACGCCAAAAGGATTCCGCCGGCAATTCGTGGAGACCGGGGTTCAGCCCGCGCTTTTGTGATGGTTGGGACTGTATCTCTTCATATTAGAAACTGATTTACCATTGCGCCCGCGCTTACGCATGCAGCAGATGGAAGCGTGGGCGGCGATGCAAGCGCGCCCGCATCTGGACCAGCGCATTATGGGGCTGCTGGCGCTGCTGGCAGAGCAGTTTGGCGAAGCGCATGCCAGCGGCCATCTGGTGAATGTGCGCATCACGCATGCCCAGCTGGCTGCGGCCGTCGGTGCCACGCGCACCACTATCACGCGCACTTTGGGCAACCTGCGCACGCGCGGCGAGCTGGTGCAGGTGGGCAAAGGCGAGGCCGAGCGTTTTTGCCTGACGGCTGCGCCGGCGCACTCTTCCCATTTCCTGCGTCACTAATAGTTTGCGCCGCGGGCGCCGGTGTAAAACCGCACACTAACCGGCGTGCCAAATTACACAACCATCCGCTCCACAATGTAGTATCGTCTTGGGATCAGAGGATTGCCAAGCCGCACTGGCTGGCAATGCATGCCGGGCAGCTGCAAAAATTGTTGCCTGCAACCCCAATTTAATTTCCGCAAGAGCCACTTTAATGATAAGAAAACTTTTTGCAATGATTGCCGCAGCCGGGCTGCTCGCAGCAGCTTGTGGTGCGCCCGCGGTGCCAATGGCGGGCGGCGTGCTGCAGGTTGTCGCCACGCACAGCATTCTTGGCGACCTTGTTAAGAATGTGGGCGGCGACAGGATTGCGCTGCTGGTGCTGGTGGGTGCGGGCGGGGATGCCCACACCTTCGAACCCACGCCGCAGGATATAGCGCAGATTGCGAAGGCGGGACTGATGTTTGAAAACGGCCTCGAGTTTGAAGGCTGGCTGGACGATGCGTTTGCCGCCGCAGACTCCAAGGCGTTGCGGGTGGAAGTGAGTGCAGGCATCGAACCGCTGGCGGCAGCGGAAGAAGGCGAAGCCCATGCCGGCGCAGCAGCGGACGATCACGCCGCGGAGGGCGACCACCATCACGGCGAGGTTGATCCGCACATCTGGCACAGCGTTTCCAACTGGATCCTGGCGGCAAAGAATGTGCGCAATGCGCTGGTGAAGGCTGACCCGGCCAACACCAGCGCCTATGAGGCCAACGCCGCGGCTTACATTGCAGAGCTGGAGAAACTGGATGTGGAAATATTTGCGCAGGCAAATGCGCTGCCGGCCGCGCGGCGCGTGCTGTTCACTTCGCACGATGCGCTTGGATATTTTGCTGCGCGCTACGGGTTTGCAGTGGCAGGCACCGCGCTGGCCTCCTTCAGCACTGAGGCATCTGACCCGTCGGCAGCTCAGGTGGCGGATTTGGTGCAGGCGATCAAAGCTGCGGGCGTGCCGGCAGTCTTCACGGAGAACACGCACAACTCGCAGTTGATGGACCAGATTGCACTTGAGGCGGGCATCAGCTTTGCGCCCGAACTGTATACTGACGCACTTGGCGAACCCGGTTCTGCTGGCGAGACTTATCTGAAGCTGATGCGCAGCAACATAGCTGTGATTGCCGGGGCGCTAGGCAAGTAACCCATTGTGATGTTTCCCTACGGCAATCGCCGGCACGTTGACCCGGTTGCGGGCGCACCCGCGCTGGAGCTGGACTTGGAAAGCGTGAGCTATCCGGGATCGGCTGCGCCGGCGCTGCAGCAAGTGCAGCTGAGCGTGCCGGTGGGTGCGCGCGTGGCGCTGGTGGGCCACAACGGGGCTGGCAAGTCCACATTGCTGAAGGCGGTTGCCGGCTTGCTGCCTTTTAGCGGGCGGGTGCGCATTTGCGGGCGGCCGATCGGCGCCTGCCATCATCGTGTGGCATACCTGCCGCAGCACGGCGAGATTGACTGGCAATTCCCCATCGAACTGCGCAAGCTGGTGCTTACCGGGCGTTATGTACATTTGGGTTGGTTGCGCCGGCCCAGCCTGCAAGACTACGCAATCTGTGACGCGCTGATTGCGCGCCTGGGGTTGGCGCAAATGGCCGCGCGCCAGATTGCGCAGCTCAGCGGCGGCCAGCAGCAGCGCGCGCTGCTAGCGCGGGCGCTGGCGCAAGAGGCAGAGGTGCTGCTGCTGGATGAGCCGCTGATTGCAGTTGACGCGGAGACGCGCACAGTGCTGGCGACCGTGATGGACGAACTGCGCGCGCGCGGGCGCACGCTGCTGGTTGCGACGCACGATGTGAGCGGACTGGCGGCCGAGTTTGACAGCGCCGTGTTTCTCAGTGAGGGGCGCGTGCTGCCAGCCGCAGGCGGCGAACCAATGCAGCGGCAGCGCACTGCAGCCGGGCCCGCAGTATGAACTGGCTGCTTGCCCCGCTCCAATTTACCTTCATGCAAACGGGGCTGCTGGCCGCGCTGCTGGTGGGCGTCACTTGTGCGGTGCTGGGCGTGTATGTGGTGCTGCGGCGCATGGCTTTCATCGGGGATGCGCTGGCGCATACCGCGCTGCCGGGCGTAGTGGTAGCCTATCTGTACGGCTGGAATCTTTTTGTGGGTGCGCTGGTGGCCGGGCTGCTGACGGCGCTGGGCATCGGGTGGATCTCACGGCGTGCAACTGTGCGCGAAGATACTGCGATTGGGGTGCTCTTCACCGCCATGTTTGCCCTTGGTATTTTGATGCTCAGCGGCATGCGTTCTTTCCGCGACTTCACGCATATTTTGTTCGGCAACATCCTGGGCGTCACGCGCGCAGACCTGCTGCTGATCTCGGCCATGTGTGCGCTGGTGCTGCTGGTTTTGGCGCTCTTTCACAAGGAGCTGGAACTCACATCATTTGATCCCTTGCATGCGCAGGTGATGGGGCTCAATCCCGATCTTGTGCGCTATGGCCTGCTGGCACTGCTGGCGCTGATGGTGGTAACGGGCCTGAAGGTGGCCGGCGTGGTGCTCACCTCTGCATTGCTTGTGACGCCGGCTGCGGCTGCGGCATTGCTCACCAACCGGCTGCCGCGCATGATGGCGATTGCCGCACTGCTGGCTGCATGCTCCGCCAGCGTGGGACTGTATGCCTCGTACTATTTTTCTGTGGCGGCGGGCAGTGCAATTGTGCTCACCTGTGCGCTGCTGTTTGGCACAGCGTGGCTGTACCGCAGCCTGTGGCAGGCTGGCGCTGCACGGTGATGCGCCTGAGCAAGCGGCGGCTGACCAAAAAGCGCACGGACATGACTGCGCTCCGTGCGCCCGCGTAACTGCCCGGTGTTGCACGGTATGATTGGCGCTTGCTACCAAAGCCAAGCCGCATGCGCGCCCGCCGCACACATGCCACTAACTGAAGAATTGCAGTGACATCCGAAAGCACACAACAGCACAAGAAGATTGCCGCGGCGCGCGGTGCGGTGGCGATTGCCATTGTTACGGTGAGCGACACCCGCACGGTCGACACCGACACCAACGCGCAATACCTGCGGGCGCAGATAGCTGCTGCCGGCCACACCAGCGCCGGCTATCGCATCATCAAAGATGAGCCGGACCAGGTGGCGGCGGCACTTGACGAGATGGCAGCCGGCGGTGCGCGCTTGATACTCTTCAACGGCGGCACGGGCATCGCGCCCCGCGACACCACCTTTGACGTGATCAGCGGGCGCCTGGAAAAGGCCATGCCGGGCTTCGGCGAATTATTTCGCATGCTTAGCTTTGAGCAGGTGGGTGCAGCGGCAATGCTCTCGCGTGCAACTGCTGGCGTCTATCGCGGCACTGTTGTGTTTTGCACACCGGGTTCGCATGCCGCGGTAAAGCTGGCGTGGGAAAAACTAATTGCGCCGGAGCTTGAGCATCTGGCGTGGGAAGTGGGGCGCTGACAACCGTACACTCTGCCGTGCCACAGCGCACCGGCAAAGCATCCTGGCTAACTAAATTTTGACCCCGAGAAAACAAATGCCACGTGTAAACCCTGAGATTGATGTTCAACTGCTGCTGGGGCTGCGCCAGCCGCCGATTGCAATCGGATTTTTGCAGAGCGTGCCGGCGGGGCTGCCGCGCTGGGATGGCCCGGCGCTTGCAGCGGGGTGCGGCTTCTGGCCGCAGGCCATGGCCGGCCGGTCGTTCTACACGCTGGCCAGTGACCATTTTAATTGTGCGGTGGGCTGCCATACCCACCGGCTTGAACTGTCGCCCGAGCGCGCTGGCGAATTGGGGCAGGCCATCGGATTGATGACGGATTGCGGCTATATAGCGCCGGAAGAAGTTGCCGGCATTCCGGTGCTGGCCAGCACGCCGCGTGCTGTGGCTTACGGGCCGGCAGACAACCCCGGCTTTGCTGCCGACGTGGTTTTAATTGCTGCGCAGCCGGCGCAGGCAATGCTGCTCTACGAAGCTGCGCTGCTGGCAGGCGCGGGCAATCCACTCACCAATGTGCTGGGGCGGCCGGCTTGCGCGGTACTGCCGCTGACGGTACAGAGTGGCACTGCATCGGCTTCATTTGGCTGCAAAGGCAATCGCGTCAATAGTGACCTGCCCGACTCGGAGATGTACCTCTCGATCCCGGCTGCCAAGTGGGGTGCGGTAAAATTGGTGCTTACGGCTAAGGTTGAAGCAAATGCAAATATGGGCCATTACTATCTGGAGAAGCGCGCAGCGATAGCAGCTGCCTGAGTTTCCAAGGGGCGCAGATATGTGAGCACAATTTCCGGCAACGGCCATTCCAACGGCTCGGGGCGCAAGCCCGTACCCCGCAATGTGCTGGGCGGCAAACTCAAAGAGTGCAGCAGCGCTCCGCTCACCGGCTTCTTTCGGGATGGCTGCTGCAACACCGGCCCGGATGACCACGGCGTGCACGTGGTGTGCACGCGCGTTACGGCCGAGTTTTTAAAGTTCAGCAAGGCCACTGGCAACGACCTAAGCACGCCGGCGCCGCAGTTTGGGTTTTCCGGATTGAAGCCCGGGGACCGCTGGTGCGTTTGTGCCGCGCGTTGGAAGGAGGCGCTGGATGCCGGCCAGGCTGCGCCGGTGGATTTGGAGGCAACGCATGAAAGTGCGCTGCAATATATGTCGCTGGAGGATTTGAAGGCGCACGCCATCGCGGACTAGCAAAACAAGCGCGGCGCAGCTTGCGCGCCGGGTTAGCGGGCGGCGTCCCCGCCGCCGGATGCGCAGCGTTAGTGCTGCAAAATTTGAGATAGAAAGAGGCGCGAGCGCTCGTGCTGCGGATTGCTAAAGAATTCGGCTGGCGCATTCTGTTCCACAATTAACCCCTGGTCAAAGAAAATCACGCGGTCTGCCACCTCGCGGGCGAAACCCATCTCGTGCGTCACCGCAACGATGGTGTAGCCGCTGGTGGCAAGGTCGCGCATGACATCCAGCACTTCCTTGATCATCTCCGGATCAAGCGCGGAAGTGGGCTCGTCGAACAGCATGATCTTGGGCTGCATGGCCAGAGCGCGCGCAATTGCCACGCGCTGTTGCTGGCCGCCGGAAAGCTGGCCAGGATACTTGCCGCCCTGTTCTGGGATGCCCACGCGTTCCAGCCACTGCACAGCCAGCGCTTGCGCCTTTTCGCGCGGCCAGCGGCGCACATTTAGCGGCGCCAGCATGATATTCTCCAGCACGGTCAAATGCGGAAAGAGGTTGAATGACTGGAACACCATGCCAACTTCGGCGCGAATTTCTTGAATGTTGCGTGTGTCGTGCGTCAGCTCGATGCCGTCAATCATGATCTGGCCCTGCTCATGCTGCTCGAGGTGGTTGAGCGTGCGGATGAAGGTGGATTTGCCAGAGCCGGATGGGCCGATGATTACGACCACCTCACCGGTCTTGATGGACAGTGAGATGCCGCGCAGCGCCTCGAAGTTTCCAAACCACTTGTGCACGTCGCGGCAGACGATGATGTCTGCCACGCTGTCGTTGGGTTTTTCCCGCATACTTTCCCCCGGTTAGCCTAACGCTGCACTGCAAGCAACTGCACTGCGCGCCTTGCAACTACTGCGCAGATGTGTGGCGCACTGCTAATTCTGCAGCTTGTAGACCAGCTGCTGATTTGCCAGCGCAGCCGCAAAGATTTTCACAGTTTCCAACACGCCCGCTTTTAGCGGGGTGACGGGCAGCGCGCCCAGCGCAGCGCGTGCCGCCGTATCATCCATGTTCTCCGGAAAGGGCAGCGGCTTGTCGTCAAAGGTGATGCGCCCACGCGCGGTTGGTGCCGCAGCTTCAATCGCCGTCACAATATCGCGCATGTGCACGGCATTGCCGCCCAGATTGTAAACCGCAGCGCCGTTCGCGGGTGCGCGCGCTGCAGTGATGAATGCAGCGGCTGTGTCGTGCGTGTACTGATACACGCAGCGCCCGCCAAATGGAATATGGAACGGTTCGCCCGCGGCTGCCGCCAGCATGGCGCGCGTCGGGCTTGAGGTGAGGCCCTGATCGCGGCCCGGGCCGTACACGGTGTAGGGCCGCAGGCCAATGCTGGCAATGCCATCATCGGCCCAGTAAACGCGGGCTGTGCCTTCGTTGGCCAGCTTGTAAACGCCGTACAGTACATGCGGCCGCGGCGCGGCATCGTGCGCCAGCGGGCCGCCGGGGTAGTCTTCGCTGTGGCCGTACACCGCGATGCTGCTGGCGTACGCCAGCTGGCGCAGGCCGGCGCGCTTGGCCGCTGTAAACATGTTTACAGTGCCCACCACATTCACGCGCGCACCCAGTGTTGGATCGGCCTTGCAAAAAGGCACCTGCAGGGCAGCCAGATGGATCACATGCGTGATGCCGTTGTCCTTCATCACCGCTTCCACCGCATCAAGGTCGGTGATGTCGCCAGTCACAAATGTGACGCGCGCCAGCTCTGTGCTCGTCATTACAAGCCGCAGGCGGTGCGGGTCGCTGGCCACATCGAACACGACGGTGGGCACGCCCTCGCGCACCAGCGTGCGCACCACCCACGCGCCAATGCAGCCCAGTGCGCCGGTTACAAGGAATCTTTCACCAGCTGTCATCGCAACTTGGCGCCGGCAGCCCGCGGCACATTTACCATCAGGTTGGTGAGCCGGCCAAAGTCGCCGACTTCCACCGCCACGCTGTCGCCGGGGCGCAGCCATTGCTTTTGCTCCATGCCAAAGATCACGCCCTCAGGCGTGCCGGTGCTGATCACATCGCCGGGCTCAAGCGTAAAGTACTGGCTGGCGTAGCTGATTACATGCGCAATGCTGAAGATCATGTCCGCCGTGTTTGAGTCCTGGCGCTGCTGGCCATTCACCCAGCAGCGGATGCGCAGCTTTTGCGGGTTGGGCACTTCGTCCGCGGACACAATGCACGGGCCCAGCGGCAGAAACTTGTCCGGGGTTTTGCCCAGCAGCCACTGGCTGGTGCGCATCTGCAAATCGCGGGCGCTCAGGTCGTTGCTGTTGCAATAACCAAACACATAAGAGAGCGCATCGCGCTTGGATACATTGCGGGCACGCTTGCCAATCACCACGGCCAGCTCGGCCTCGTAGTCGTATTGCTCGGCGTTGGCCGGCAGCGGCACGCGCTCGTCCGGTGCCGCAATGCTGTTGTTAAATTTGGAGAAGAGCACCGGCGTAAGTGGCGCGGCCATTCCGGACTCGGCTGCATGCCGCCGGTAGTTGAGGCCCACGCACAGAATCTTTCCGGGGTGTGGCAGCGGTGCCAGCAGCTGCAAGCGGTCCAGCCGTCCCACAGGCGCATGGCGTTTTGTGGCCCACGCCACCGCACGCGCTGCCTGTGTCCAGGTTTTCTCACCGCCCTGCAGCAGCGCGTCAAGTGTGGTGGGTATGGCAATGCCATTCAAGCGCCGGGCAGACTGGCGCCAGTAGCCACGGCAGGCGCGTCCCACATCAAACACCGCGCCCTCCACCACTGCGCCGAGGTGCGGGGTGTTCTTTTGGGAGAAAGCGACATATCTCATGTTGTAAGTTCCCGTGCGAATAAATTTGCGCAGCCCCGGAAACCCGCTGCTTCCGGCTGGCGCGCGGCGCGATGTTGGCCCGGCGCATCTTGCGCGCTGCATGCATTGCAGCGCGCAACATACGCGCCAGATCTAGGCAAAGTCCACCTGGGGCAGATGCGTCATTGCCTCGTTGACGGCTGCCGCTGGATATTCGTAATCCTGCAGCTTTCCGGTGTGGTACGCATCATAGGCTGCCATGTCAAAGTGGCCGTGGCCGCACAGATTGAACGCAATCACCTTCTTCACATTGTCGCGCTTGCACAGTAGCGCTTCATCAATAGCCGCGCGCACCGCATGCGCAGCTTCCGGCGCGGGCAAAATGCCTTCCGAAGCGGCAAACTCGAGCGCCGCAGCAAATGTGGGGCGCTGCATAACCGCGCGCGCCTCAATGTAGCCGCCATCCACCAGCGCGGAGAGGCTGGGCGCCATGCCGTGGTAGCGCAAGCCGCCGGCGTGAATGCCCGGCGGCATAAACGTATGGCCAAGCGTGAACATCTTTACAATCGGCGCCATCGCGGCCGTGTCGCCGTAGTCATAAGCAAAGCGGCCCTTGGTAAGGCTGGGGCAGGCAGCCGGCTCCACCGCAATGATGCGCGTCTTGTGGCCCTTGGTCAGATTCTGGTGCAGGAACGGATAGCAGAAGCCGGCGAAGTTGGAGCCACCGCCGGTGCAGCCAATCACCATGTCTGGATACTCGCCAGCCATTTCCATTTGCTCCAGCGCTTCCAATCCAATCACAGTTTGATGCATCAACACATGGCCAAGCACAGAGCCAAGGCTGTACTTTTTGGCGCCGCCCGAGCTGGCGGCTGCAATCACGGCCTCGGAGATGGCGATCCCCAGCGAGCCGTTGGAGTGCGGGTCAGCTGCGAGAACACCGCGGCCGTATTCGGTGTTTGTGCTGGGGCTGGGGTAAACCTGCGCACCAAAGCTTTCCATAATGTAGCGCCGGTACGGCTTGGAGTCATAGGACACGCGCACCATATAAACTTCAAGGTCAAGCCCAAAGAATTTGCACGCCATCGAAAGCGCCGAGCCCCACTGGCCCGCGCCGGTTTCGGTGGTGAGCGCCTTGGTGCCAGCCTCTTTGTTGTAAAAAGCCTGCGCCACTGCAGTGTTCGGTTTGTGCGAGCCGGCCGGTGACACGCCCTCATACTTGTAATAAATATGCGCCGGCGTGCCCAGCGCTTTCTCCAGCCGCACGGCGCGGAACATCGGCGTCGGGCGCCACAAGCGGTAAATTTCGCGCACGGGTTCGGGGATCTCAATCCAGCGCTCCGGGCTCATCTCTTGCATGATCAAGCTCATCGGAAACAGCGCCGACAAAAATTCCGGATCAGCCGGTTGCTTGGTGCCGGGATGCAGCGGTGGGCTCATAGGCACCGGCATGTCCGGATTGATGTTGTACCAAGCCTTTGGCAAGCGGTTTTCGTTCAATAAATATTTAAATTGGGGAGTGCGCGGGCTGCTGGAGCGCGCTGCGCGGGCGGCAGCGGCTTTCGGTTTGGCAGCAGCCAGCTTGCGGGCTGCGGGCCAGCAGCTGCTTTGGATTTGGCAGCAGCTAGTTTGCGCGCTGCAGCCGCTTTGGATTTGGCAGCAGCCACTTTGCGCGCGGCAGCTGCGGCTGCACTGCCCGGCTTGCGCTTGCTTTTTTGGGATTTTGTGGCCATGATTTATCTCCTGCTGAATTTCTGATGTGCGTTGGAATTATAGCTGATTGATACTGAAAAAAAGACTTGCCAACTGTGCCACTATGGGGCAGTTGCCAGTACCGGCTGTTGCGCCACAAAGTCCGAAATCAGCGCGGCCACGGCCGCCGGCCGCTCCAGCGGCACAAGGTGCCCGGCATCCGGGACGATGCGGATGGTGGTATGCGGCAGGCGCTGCGCCACTGCCTGCGCTGCTGCGCTGGTGAAAGTGTCCGACTCGGCGCCGCCCACCACGAGCAGCGGCACTTGCAGCAGTGGCAGCTTGCGCCACAAGTTGCCCGGCAGTGTGATGTAGATTTTTGCCTCCCAAGCCGGGGGGTAGGCCAGCTGCACTGTGCCGGCTGCGCCCGGAGTGGCCATGGCGGCCACATAGGCTTGCAATCCGGCGTCGCTCAGGCGCGCAAATGCGGGCTTGGTGCGGTAGTTTGCAAACATTTCTTGCGTGCTGCCAAAGCTGGTGCGGCGGCGCTGCGCGCTGGCTTCAAGCGCGCGGGTGCGCGCCAGGCCAAACAATTTTGCGCCAACCCACTGCAGCGGGCTTAACGGCGGCTGCAAAACAGGATCCAGCAGTACAACTGCGCTAAAGGCAGCCGGCCGCTGCAGCGCTGCCAGTAAAGTGGCAATTGCACCCAGTGAGTGGCCGATGCCCACAACCTGCGGCGTGCCGCGCTCGTCTAAAAATTGCAGCAGATCATGCGCGAGCAAATTCCAATCTTTGAGCTGCTGCGGATCGGCGCCGGGCCATAGCGGGCGCTGCGCCAGCGCGCGCACACGATGCTGCGCACCCAGCAGCGTGAGCAGCGGCTGGTAGGCCGCGGGCGGATAGCCGTTGGCGTGCGCAAAAGAAAGTTGCGGGCCTTTTGTGCCGGCCGCAATGAAAGGGATCACGCGCCGCGGCGTGCCGCTGCAGCATTGCGCGGCGGTGGGCTGCTGGCTTGTGTCACGCGTCGCCGCCCAGCACGCTCTCGATGATGGCGCGGTAGCCGCGGGCGCAGCCGTGCAATTGCTCCAGCTCCACGTACTCGTCCACAGTGTGGGCAAGTGCTTCCGGCGAAGGCCCAAAGCCAATCGTCGGCACGGCTGCAATGCCGGCACTATAGGCGCCGTTGGTGCAAAAGTTGTAAGTGCCATATTCAACGGCGAGGCCGGCAGCCTGCAGTCCGCGCGCGGCTGCTTCCACCAATGGATGGCTGCGCTCGATGTACCACGCCGGGAACCACTTGCGGCATGCCAGCACGCTGCCGGTGAACGCACGGTATTCGCCCGTTGCAATTGCCACTTGCAGCTGCGCGCCGCCCGGCAGCTGCAGTGCAGTCAGCGCAGCCAGTACATCTGATTCTGTTTCGCCGGGCAGCAGGCGCCGGTCATAAGTGGCGCGGCAAATGCTGGGCACCACGGAGTGGCCGGGGTACGGCTCAGAGATGATGTCTGTGAGCGCAATGATTGCGGAACCAACCTGGGGGTGCACCGGCATGGGCAGCGCCTCGATGGCCTGCATCGCGGGCAGCAGCGCGAGCACGGCGTTCAATGCGTGCTGCGGTGCGGAGGTGTGGCCCGGCCGGCCAATCGCGGTCAGTTTAATTTCTGCGCGGCCGCGGCCGCCGTGCACCAGGCGCAAGTTGCTCGGCTCGCCGATAACCACAAAGTCCGGCTGTGCGCGTTCCATCACGGCACGCAGTGCCACGCCCTCCAGCACTTCCTCCAGTACAGAAGCGCAAACCACCACGCGCCCAGCCAGCCGGTTGCGCTCCACACCGGCAGCGGCAGCCAGCATGGCAGCCAGTGCGCCGCGCATGTCCGTGCTGCCACGCCCGTAAAGTCGGCCGTTGGCAATGGCAGCGCCGTGCGGCGCCTGTTGCCACGGCACGCCCGGCGCAATGCCCACGGTGTCAGTGTGCGCATCAAAGAGCAGCGTCGGTCCGGCGCGCGTGCCAGCAATTTCACCGGTGACGCTGCCATTGGCGTCCATGGCCACGCGCTCAAAGCCGAGCGCGGGCATGGCAGCCAGCAAAAATTCACTGACGCGCTGCTCATCACCAGCTTCGCCGGGCAGCCGCACCAGCTGCTGTGCCAGTTCGGTTACCTGCGCGGGGTTAATTTGTGGCAAGTGCGGGGCGCACGCGAGGCGCGCGTAATGCCCGGGCTCAGGCGCGATTGATGCGCCGCCAAACGCGCTGCAGATGCAGCGCATCGGTTTCCATGATCGGGCTTTCCACCAGCATGCGCCCGCTGCAGCCCAGCTCCGCCAGCACCTTCAGGAAATCGCGGTAGCGCAAATCGCCTTCCTCAAATGTCAGGTGCTTCTCTTCGCCCTTGGGGCCGTAGGCAATGCCGGAGATGTGGATGTGCATGTTGCCCAGCGCAGCTGCGCCAAGCACTGTGCGCATGTGCTGCAGTACACGGCGGAACTCCGCCGTTGTGTTGATGCTGCCGTCCCCGCCGCGTGCGTGCAGGTGCGCAATATCGAGGCAGGGCAGCACGCCCGGCACCTGCAGCGCCATTTGCAGCACATCTTCCAGTGAGCCCAGCATGGCGCTCTTGCCCATCAGTTCCGGGCGCAGCGTTGCGGGGTTGCCCGCCTTGCGCAGCTCGCGCACGCAGCCCCGCAGGCGCTGAATTGCGAGCTTGAGTGCCGCCTGCGGCCGCTCAAAGTAGGAGCCCGGGTGAAAGATGATGTCCGTGGCACCAGCCAGATTGCCAAAGTGCGCTGCATCCATCAGGCGCTTGCGGCTGTTGGGCCACTCATCTTTTTTTGCGTTCAAGTTAATGAAGTAAGGCGCATGCACACTGAGCGGCAGGCTGTGTTGTTTGGCGGTGGCTGCAATTAGCGCGCAGGTTGCGGGCGTAACGCGCACGGATTGCACCCAGCCCAGCTCCAGCGTGCCAAGGCCGAGCGCTTTCATTTGCTGCACTGCCCCGGCGGAGCCGCCGGGTTTTGGCGGCGTGGAGGTGGGTGCGCCAACCGTCCCAAAAATGAAATTAGCGGCCGGCATGCTTCAATCTCACGGCACAGACGCGCTCAGCACTTGATTGTCAGCTACGCACATGCACGCTTCCAACTCGGACCCCAGCCGGGCGCTCACCAGCTTCCCCTGATATATTTTTGCGCCGGCGATGGCGCGCCAACCGCCCAGCTCAAATGGCAGCGGGCCATCAGCAGCGATCCACTCGCCGTTGTACTTGCGCGCCAGATGCACGTGTGTGCTGGTAGAGCGCGTTTCGCCTGCGCAGCCGGGATGGCCCAAGCGCGTGCCCGCCCGCACTTGCTTGCCCTCAATGATATTCACGGTGTCCACTTCCATATGAACATACATCATCACCCAACCCGTAGTTTCCCGGCCATCGCCGTCCAGGTCCAGCATCAGGACACCATCGCTAATCCGCGCCACTACGCCGTCTGCAACGGCCACCACCCAGTCCCCGGAAATGTCACAGCCGGCGTAAGTGAGGCCGGGCGCAAAGTCAATTGCGCCCCACGGTTGTGAGTCGCCGATTACGGGGTGCGGGCCGCCGGTGAAATTCCAAATCACGCCATCGGTGAAGGGCAGCTGCCATTGGGGCTGCTGCAAGGTAGCGGGCAGCAAGTCCACGTTGTAGGGCGCTGCCTCGCCAAACAGGGATTGCAGCGTTGCCTTAACTCCCATTGGACCCACCGCGCGCTCGAACTCCGGCAGTGAGCTGAATTGTGCCAGCAGGTTATAAAGCGCAACGCTGCCCGCATTCAAGCGCGGGTCCAGCCGCCACACCCAGCCGTCTGCCAGCGTCAAAGACCGCAGCGTGCCGGCCCGCCACCCGTAGTAGCCCTCGTTTAACAACAGGGCTGTGGCGCGCACCTGATTTGAAAAACCTGCATCCTGCCAGTCCCTCAATCCAAACGGATATGCCTCTTGTTCCTTGGTGGGCGTGTTGCCGGTGTACAACCCGGACTCGTATTCCAGCAGAGCCAGCAACAAACGCGGATTGATGGAGTAGGTGCGCGCCGCTTTTTGCAGCACCTGCCAGCCATCGGCGCGATAGGTGTCACCGTCCTTGTCCCGCACGGATGCCAGCCATGGGCTGGCTTGCGCGGCATCATTGGTCACCGGATACAAATCCTGCAGCGGCCCGTACACAAAAGCATTGTCGGGAATGACCTGCGGTTGCGGCGCCATGCCAAAATCAAACATCGTCACCAGCAACTTGGATCCGGGCGCCACCAGCCCGCCGGTCATTGGCAGAGTTGGGTTGGATGCGCGCAGATCACCCTCTGACACCCCGAAGCGCCCCGCGAGCGCGGGCACCGTGTCCCCCGGCTGTGAGCGATAAAAATTATCTGTGGCACTCTCCGCCGCCGGAGCAGCCACCGTCGGTGTGGGTGGCGGCAAAGTGGGCACCGGCGTCGGCGCCGGTGTTGTAGCGGTGGGCTCCGCAGTTGCCGCAGCTGGCACCACGTTGCGGGCCGGCTGTGGCATGGCGGCCTGCGCCGTTACGCAGCCCGCGGCCAGCAGCGCCACACCCACTGCAAAAAAATATCCACGGTGCAGATTAATCACGATCACCAATTGAGCGCGGCATTATAAACTTCGCCAGGTTTGGTTTGAGGCTGAAGCTAAAATGGAAATGCGCGGGCGCTGTTGTCTTCGCAAGCGCGCTTCAACTCACTTCGAAGCGGCGGCTGCCGGCTTGGGGCTGCTGCCCGCCGCCCATCATTGCACCGGCTGCCAGTCCGGCTCAATGTCATCGCCGATGGACTCCGGATTGCTGATCATGACTTGTGCGTCGCCGGTGCTGCTCATCATGTAAATCTTGAAGGTGCCGCTGCGATTGGAAGAAAATGCAATCTGGTCACCGCTTGCGGACCAGGTGGGCGAGAAGTCGTCGCCACGGGCAACCGTCAGGCGCACGGTTTCAAGAGTCTCGACGGTGAGCAGCATGATCTCAAAATCGCCAAAGCGGTTGGAAGAGAACGCAACCTGGTCACCGCGTGGCGACCACACGGGGTCCATATCGGTTGCCGGGTCGTTCGTCAGGCGCGCCTGAAAATGTCCGTAAGCGTCCATCACGTACAGCTCCATATTGCCGTCGCGGTCAGACCAAAAAACGATCTCAGAGCCCAACGGCGACCAATCCGGCGAACCCTCCTTGGCTGCGGTGTTCGTGAGGCGCTGCAACTCAGTGCCCTGCGGGCTCATGGTGTAGATCTCAGCATTGCCGCCACGCTCGCTCACAAAGGCCAGCCGGCTGGCATCGGGCGCCCACGTGGGCTGCTTGTCAGAATAAACGCTGTCCGTGATGCGCTTCTGGTCGGTGCCATCCAGGTTCATCGTATAGATCTCCGCATTCTGGTCGCGGAAGGAATACATTGCAATTTTGTTGCCGTCGGGCGCGAACGCCGGGCTGCGGTCGCTTGCAGCATTGGCGGAAACGCGCACTGCGCCCGGGGCATCGGACTTGATTAACCACATGTCGTAGTTGCCGTCCTGTTGGGAGGATGCCATCACAAGGCGCGCCGGGCTGGGCGACCAGTCCGCATTGTCGTCATTGGCAGAGAAGACATTGCTCATGTTTTGCGCTTCTGAGCCCTGCGAATACATGGAGAAGAGTTCGTTCTTGCCAACGGAATTGTTGGCGAACGCCAGCCGTACGCCATCCGGCGACCATGTTGGATAAGATTCGTCGGCCGCTGAGTTCGTCATGCGCACGGGGTTCGTGCCATCTGCTGCCATCATGTAAATTTCGTAGTTGCCGTCGCGCCGCGATGCAAATGTGATCCGGTCAGACTTTGGCGACCAGGCCGGCTGCAGATCTTCTCCGCCGCTGTCGGTCAGGCGCAGCTGGTCAGAGCCATCCGGGTTCATCGAGTAGATCTCAAAGTTCCCGTCACGAATGGAGGCAAACGCAATGCGCTTGCCGTCGCGCGACCAGGCGGGGCTCAGGTCTTGCACGGCGTTGTTGGTGAGGCGCACTGGCTCCGAGCCATCCCTGTTCATCACATAAATTTCAGCGTTGCCATCGCGGTAGGACACAAATGCGATGCGCTTGCCATCCGGTTGCCACGTGGGATCGTAGTCATTGCCGGGAGTGTTGCTGAGGTTGGTCTGCTCGCTGCCATCCGAATTCATCAGATAAATTTCGCTGTTGCCATCGCGGTCAGTGGCAAAAGCAATTTGGGCGATGTTGGGAGACCAAGCCGGGTCGCTGTCAGCTGCCGGATTATTGGTGAGGCGTGAGCGGCCGGCACCTGTGGATCCCATAACGTAAATTTCCGCATTGCCTTCCAGGTCTGACACAAACGCAATGCGGCCAATAAATCCAGTGGGCGCCGGCGTGGGCAGCGGGCCAAGCGTGGCAGTGGGGGTGGGCGTCGGGGTCAGCGTTTGCGATGGAGTTGGCGTGAGTGTGAACACGATCACTGCCAGCGCCTGCGGCGGGCTGCCGATTGCATCCACCAAAAACTGGGGCGGGTTGCACGCGATGCTGGCGAGCAGCAACAACGCGCCCGCCAAAAGCGCGCCGGCCGGTCGCCGATGCTCACGGCCGGAGTTTCGGTCTGCGCCGGGCGGGCCGGCTGCGCGCGGCTTAGATGATGCAGCCATACCCGGCAGGCACCAGCATTGCCAGGCACACGGCTACGCCGCCCAGCATAATAATTACCGGCACATTTTCGCGCACGAGGAAAAGCCTCCACTCCATTTCAAGCAGGGCATCGAGCGCAAGGTAGCCCAACACGGCCGCTGCCGTCAGCAGCCAGAAAGATGTTTCACAATTTAGGGCAACTTGGGTCACGCATCACCAGCCAGCCGACACTGCGCAATATAGCACAATCATCGGCTGCGGTCTGCTTTTACATTAGTTTATAAGCCCGCAGCCAGTGTGGCCGGCAGCCCAAAGCTGGCTTGACAGATCCGGCGCAGCTGGTAAAATTTAGGCATGCCTAATTTAATTACCATAAGTCGGAGCCAAATCTAGGGTGGCGCAAGCACTGCTATTTTCTCTAATTGCGGCTGGGCTGCTGGTGGGAGCGCTGTGGGCATTCCGGCCGGGCAGTGGCTGGTACTGGCGCGGCCAAACCCAGTTGGAAATGACAGACCGCGTGCGCACCGAAGACGCGGTAAAGCATATTCATCTCAGCAACCTGCGCGGCCTGCAGCCAACCCTCGAAAGCCTCGCCGGCGCGCTGCAAGTGACCGGCAATGAAGCCGCCACCGTGGCGCAAAGCCTTACACAATTTGGACTGGCAGAATTGCGAGATGGCCAGCTGCATCTGCAGCCGCGCGGCGTGGAAGCCGCACTGCACATCATTCGTGTGCACCGCTTGTGGGAACAGCATCTCGCTGAGGGCACCAGCGTGTCTGAGGGTGAGTGGCACGCGCAGGCCGATCGCATTGAACATCAGCTCTCGCCACAAGAAGCGGACAAACTGGCAGCCCAAATGGGCAACCCGCTGCGCGATCCGCACGGCGACCCGATCCCCTCGCATGCCGGCAGCTTGCGCCCGCAAGATGGCCTGCCGCTTTCCAGTGTTGCGGTAAATCAATCCTGCAGAATTGTTCATATCGAAGACGAGCCCGTCGCAATTTTTTCCCAAATTGTTGCCAGCGGCCTGCAGCCGGAAATGGAGCTGCGCGTGCTGGAAAACTCTGCGCGGCGCGTGCGCGTGTGGGCCGATGGCTGCGAGCATGTGCTGGCGCCATTGCTGGCTGCCAACGTGGCGGTGCGGCCGGTGGAAGTGCTGGCACAGGAAGTTGCGCAGCGGCCGTTGAGCGACCTCGAGCCCGGGCAGGCCAGCCGCGTGGTGAGCATCTCGCATGCGTGCCGCGGGCTTGAACGCCGGCGCTTGCTGGACCTGGGACTGCTGCCCGGCACCATGGTATATGCCGAGCTGCGCAGCCCGTCCGGCGACCCGACCGCCTACCGCATTCGGGACACGCTGATTGCATTGCGCCGCACGCAGGCGCAATGGGTGCGGGTGGAGTAACAGCATGGCAAAGGAGTCCAGCCAAGTGAATTCAGTTCCAGTAATTCAACCAACCGGTGCGGCGTGTGAAACCTGCCCCGCACATCACGCCGCCAACTTGCTGCGGCTGGGTGTAAATGTAAATGATTGTGATTATGTGGTGGCGTTGGCGGGCAATCCCAACACAGGCAAGAGCACGGTGTTCAACGCGCTGACGGGGCTGCGCCAGCATACCGGCAACTGGCCGGGCAAGACCGTTACCCGCGCTGAAGGCGCTTACTCTTATGGCCAAAAGCGCTACAAGATCGTTGATCTGCCGGGCACCTACTCGCTGCTGTCCACCACATTGGATGAAGAAGTGGCGCGTGATTTTATATTGTTTGGGCAGCCGGATGTGACGGTTGTGGTTGTGGATGCCACGCGCTTGGAGCGCAATCTGAATCTGGTGCTGCAGGTGCTGGAGATTACGGACCGGGCTGTGCTGGGACTGAACTTAATGGATGAGGCGCGCCGCCACCAGCTGCAGGTGGATGACCGCCGCCTGGCGCGTGACCTCGGTATTCCGGTTGTACCCATGTCTGCGCGGCGCGGCGAGGGCATCACCGATTTGCTGCGTGCCGTGCATGAAGTGGCCACCGGCGCAACCGTGTGCAACCCGCACCGCTTGCAAAGTGAGCCGGCCGGCCTCAAGCGCGCCGTGGCGCAGCTTGTGACCCAGATCACTGCTGTGTATCCCGGGCTGCCGAATGCGCGCTGGGTGGCCATGCGCCTGCTGGATGGCGATCAGCGCATCATTGATGCATTGCAGCGCGGCGAGCTGGGCGACCTTGCCCTGCGCCAGACGGCGGCGCCGGGCGCGCAAGCGGCGTTCGAGCCCGCATAGGCATGTGTAACTGCGAGGAGATAAATCATGAGCACTGTCTTGCCCACTGCTGAAGATATTCTTGCGGGCGCAGAGACGCTGCGCTGGAGCACCGGCGTAAACTTTCATGAGCAGCTGGTGGAGGCAATCTACACGGACGCGGCGCGCCTCACGGACCGCGCCGTAACCCGGCCGGAGGCGCCGCTGCGGTTTGATTTTGACCGCACGGTGGACAAGCTTGTCACGAGCCGCTGGTTTGGCTTCCCGCTCATGCTGCTGATGCTGGCAACCGTGTTTTATATCACCATCGTGGGCGCGAACGTGCCTTCGGGCCTGCTTTCAGATTTACTGATCGGGATCATTCACCCGCTTTTGAAACAGGGCAGCGCAGCGCTTGGTGTCCCGTTGTTTTTGGACGGGCTGGTGATTGATGGAATGTATCTGGGCAGTGCGTGGGTGGTGGCGGTCATGCTGCCGCCGATGATGATCTTCTTCCCGCTCTTCACACTGCTGGAAGATTTTGGCTACCTGCCGCGCGTTGCGTTCAATCTGGATGCCATCTTTCGCAAGAGCGGGGCGCATGGCAAGCAGGCGCTCACCATGGCGATGGGCTGGGGCTGCAACGCTGCCGGCGTAGTTGCAACGCGCATCATCGACAGCCCGCGCGAGCGGCTGATTGCGATCATCACCAATAACTTTGCATTGTGCAACGGCCGCTGGCCGACCCAGATCATGATTGCCACCGTGTTCATTGGCGTGCTGGCGCCGCCCGCTTGGGGTGGCCTGGTCTCCGCCCTGGCGGTGGTGGGTGTGGCGGTGCTGGGCATCCTGCTTACATTTGCCAGCAGCTTTCTGCTTTCGCGCACCGTGCTGAAGGGCGAAGTCTCAACATTTAGTTTGGAGCTTCCGCCGTATCGCCCGCCGCGAATTTGGCAGACGATCTACACCTCCATTATCGACCGCACGATTATTGTATTGTGGCGCGCTGTGATGTGGGCGCTGCCGGCGGGTGCGCTCATCTGGCTTGCCGGCAATGTGAACATCGCCGGTGCGAGTGTTGCCGAGCATCTGATTCGATTTTTGAATCCTGCGGGCCTAGTGCTGGGCCTCAACGGCGTAATTCTGCTCGCTTACATTCTGGCCATACCGGCCAATGAGATTGTGATTCCAACTGTGTTGATGCTGACC
The DNA here is from genome assembly GCA_003569365.1 of Anaerolineaceae bacterium. Classification (GTDB taxonomy): domain Bacteria; phylum Chloroflexota; class Anaerolineae; order Anaerolineales; family UBA11657; genus BD1. The sequence goes on along the minus strand of BGOS01000006.1, from coordinate 220,142 downwards.
GCACTCTCGGCCAAGATGGCGGGCGTGGGCGCCGGCGCCGGCGTGATGTTCAATGCCGAGTCCGATGCGCAGCTGGCGCAGTTATTTGCCGCCGGCGGCTGGACGCTGCTGACAGCCGTGAACCTGATGCTATTCAGCCTCATTCACAACCCGTGCAGCACCACCATCCACACCATTTACAAAGAGACGCGCAGTGCAAAGTGGACCACGGTGGCGGCTTTGATGCCGTTGCTGTTGGGCTTTGTGGTTACTTTTGTGGTGGCGCAAGTTTGGCGGTTGGTGGCCGCCGGCTAACAGCGTCCGCTGCCCCGCCTTCCGGGCAGGCCTGTAGCTAATGCGGGCCTGCCTTTGCAATGCCTGCGCTAATTTTCGTTCGCGCGGGATCTTCGATACAATCCGTTGGTAACCATGAACGCTGGCAAGCTAAATAATTTTGCGCGTTACGCGTGGGCCGTGCTGGGCTACAACATTTTTGTAATTCTGCTGGGCGCGTTTGTGCGCTCATCCGGCTCGGGCGCGGGTTGTGGCAGCCACTGGCCGCTTTGCAATGGGGAGGTGCTGCCGCGCGCGCCGGAAGTTGCAACGCTGATTGAATTTTCGCACCGCCTCACCAGCGGGCTGGCGCTGCTGCTGGTGGGCGGGCTGCTGCTGTGGGCGCGGCGGCTGTATGCGCCGGGCCAGCCGGTGCGGGTGGCTGCCATGTGGTCCATGGTTTTTATTTTGGTGGAAGCGTTGGTGGGCGCAGCGCTGGTGCTGCTGGAGCTGGTGGCTGGCAACCCCGCACTTTTGCGCGGCGTGGTTATAGCGGTGCATCTTGCCAACACGTTACTGCTGCTGGGCGCGCTCACACTGTGCGCGTGGCACGCTGCCGGCGGCGCTCCCGTGCAACTGCCAAACGGAGCCGGCGCCGCAGCCATCTGGCTGGGCACAGGCTTGCTGGTGCTGGTATGCAGCAGTGGCGCCATCACCGCGCTCGGCGACACGCTCTTCCCGGCGGCATCGCTGGCCGAGGGCTTGCAGCAGGACCTTGATCCAAGCTCGCATCTTTTTGTGCGCCTGCGCGTTTGGCATCCGGTGCTGGCAATTGGTACGGGCATGTACTTGATTGTGCTGGCGCGCATTTGGGGATTGGACGGCGCACCAGCAGCCGTGCGCCGGGCGGCGCGGGCAATGATGGCGGTGGTGGGATTGCAATGGGTGGGCGGCACGCTGGCCGTGGTACTGCTTGCGCCGTTGTGGATTCAAATCACGCATCTTCTAATGGCGGACGTGCTGTGGGTGTTGTGGGTACTGCTGGTTGCCACAGTGCACCCAGTGCGCGCTGCAGCTGCCAGCCCGCTGCAGCCCGTGCCGGCGTAATGCCCGCCCGCGAGCGGGCGCGCCAAGTGCGGGCCGCACTAACGCGGATTAATCTGGATGACAGCCTGGCAGCGTTCGGCGTGCAGCCGAACGCTGCGTTTAGCGGGCTGCTGCGCAACTTGTTGTGGTGGCCGGCGGACGGCTTTGCCGCGCGCATGCTGGAGTTTGACTTGCAAGTTGCGCGGCATGGTTTGCGGGCGGCGGCCAACTGGCTGCTGCCGCATTACAGCGGCGGCGTGCGCGTAACCGGATTGCAGCATGTGGCTGGCAGCGGCGCGCTGCTAATTGTTTGCAACCATCCCGGCATGGCCGATACGCTGGCACTGCTGGCAAGCATTGCCCGGACTGACCTGCGCGTGCTGGCGGGCGCGCGCCCGTTTTTGCAGTGCTTGCGCCATTCCAGTGAACACCTCATTCTGCTCAATGCGGACGGCACTGACCAGCTGCGGGCGGTGCGCAGTGCGCTGCGCCACCTGCAGGCGGGTGGCGCGCTGCTCACGTTTCCGGGCGGCGAGATCGAGCCGGATCCGGCTGCGCTGCCCGGCGCGGCTGCCGCGCTAACGCGCTGGTCTGAAAGCGTGGGGTTGTTTGCGCGCATGGCGCCGCACACCCAAATTGTCCCGGCCATTGTTAGTGGCGCAATCTCACCGGCCAGCTTGCGCAATCCACTTACGCGCTTGCGCCGTGCGCCGCGCGACCAGCAGCGCTTTGCAGTGGCGCTGCAGGTTTTGTGGCCGGGCTACCGGCGCGCACCGGTGCAGCTAGCATTTGGCTCGCCGCTGTCTGGTGCTGCTCTGGCGCGCAGCGGCACGAGCGCCGCTGCAATCACGCGCACCGTTGCAAGTGCTGCGCGGGTGCTGTTGCAGCATGCCAGCGGTTATGTTGGCGAAAGTTGACGAGTAGCGTATGTTTTGTGCGATACTGCGAATGCACTTTACTCATCTTGAAGGCACATCATGACTGCTGAAGGCACCCAATCGCGTTTTGGTCTCGGACAGGTGGCTATCGTGGTGCTTGCTCTCGCCACGGCGCTGATTCACATTTGGCTGGCAATACCAGAAACGATGGTGGCTTTTTATTTGAATGGTGCTGGATATATCGCGCTGGTTATTGCTCTGTACTTGCCATTGCTTTCACGCTGGAAGCGGCTGGCGCGTATTCTATTGATTGGCTATACGCTGCTCACAATTGTGCTGTGGTTACTAATTGGTGAGCAAAATTTACTTGCCTACGCAGACAAGCTGGTGGAAGTGCTGCTGGTGATTTTGCTGGTTTTGGAATGGCGCCAGGCCACTGCGTCCGTCAGCATTCAGGATCGCGTGCAATAGAGCGCGGGCTTCCGGCACAAGTGCTGCGCCGGCTGGCGGATGCGGCAGCACACCGGCGGCGCAGCGGGCGGCCACTGGTAACGCTCAGCTACGCACAAAGCATTGATGGCTGCATCGCGCTCGCGCCGGGTCGGCCCCTAACGCTGAGCGGTGCGCAGGCAAGCCGGCTGACGCACCAGCTGCGCGGCGCACATGATGCGCTGCTGGTGGGCATCAACACCGTGCTTGCCGACAACCCGCAGTTGAACGTTCGCCACGGTGCCGGTTTGGATCCGCAGCCCGTAATTGTGGACAGCCACTTGCAACTTCCGCTGGATTCTTTTTTGGTGCAAAACGCAGCGCGGCGGCCGTGGGTGGCAGCGCTGGCTCCGGTGGATGCGGCGCGCCGCACTGCGCTGGAGCAGGCCGGGGTGCAGGTGTTGGAGACCGCGCCGGATGAGCAGCACCGCGTCAGCTTGGCCGCACTGCTTGCGGAGCTGGGGCGGCGCGAGATAAACAGTGTGATGGTAGAGGGCGGCGCGCGGATTCTCACCAGCATGCTGTGCGCGCGCACTGCAGACCACTTGATGTTAACCATTGTGCCGCGCCTGCTGGGCGGCTACCGCGCGGTCGGTGCACTGGCACCGCAGGCGCGCATCGCGCTGCACAAAGTTCAAGCGCGCCGCGCGGGCGAGGACTTGCTGCTGTGGGGTGAACTGGCGTGGCAGTGATGCCGGCGGCGCACTGCGTTGAGTTCAGCGCTGCACTGCACGTGCGCGTGGTGCGGGACGCACTGCCGCAGCTTGCGGCCGGCGAGGTGCTGGTGCAAAGCGAATGTTCGGCCATCAGCGCCGGCACGGAGCTGCTGGCCTACCGCGGGCAGCTGCCGCCAGACATGGCGCTGGATGACAGTATTGCGGCGCTGCAGCGCCCCGTGCGCTATCCGCTGCGCTACGGGTACGCAGCGGTTGGCACCGTGGTTGCGTGCGGCAGTGCGGTTGCGCGCGATTGGGAGGGGCGGCGCGTGCTGGCGTTTCATCCGCACGCCAGCCATTTCATTGCACAACCACAAGACTTGCTGCCGGTGCCTGAGTCGATCAGCAGTGCGGCGGCTGCGCTGCTGCCCAACATGGAGACCGCCGTAAATCTACTGCACGACGGCCAGCCGCTGCTGGGCGAGCGCGTGGCGGTGTTTGGGCAGGGGGTGGTGGGCCTGCTTACAACCGCGCTGCTGGCGCTTGTGCCGCTTGCCAGCCTGACAACTTTTGATGTGCTGCCGGAGCGGCGCGCGCAGGCACTGCTTTTTGGCGCAACCCGCAGCCTTGATCCGCAGGATGCGCAACTGCAGCACTTGGACGCGGACCTGGCGTACGAGTTGAGCGGCAACCCCGCGGCGCTGGATGCAGCACTGCAAGCCACGGGAGCATTCGGGCGCGTGGTGGTGGGCTCGTGGTACGGCCAAAAAACCGCGCCACTAAATCTTGGCGGGCGTTTTCACCGTGCGCGCCAGACTATCAGCAGCAGCCAGGTGAGCAGCATTAGTGCGCAGCTTTCTGCGCGCTGGAGCAAGGCGCGGCGTTTGCAAGAGGCATGGCGCATGTGTGCGCTGGTGCAGCCCGAGCGCCTCGTAACACATCGCTTTGCGCTTGAAGATGCGCCAGCGGCCTATCGCCTGCTTGATAAAGAACCGGGAGCAGCGCTGCAAGTGCTGCTCACCTATTGAAGACAGCAGTTTTCGAAGTAGAAGCAAAATGATAAAAGAAATTGCCCAAGTTGAAATTTTGCCGGGCCAAAGCGCGGACTTTCTGGCTGCGGTCAATCTTGCTGTCGCCCAGGTGTTGGCAACCGCCACGGGGTTTGTCGCCTTCGAGGTTTACAAATCGGTTGAGCGCGAGAATGTTTTCATGTTTGAAATTCAATGGGAGACGCTTGCAGACCACACGATTGGCTTTAGAGAGTCAGAGCTGTTTCCGAAATGGCGCGCGATCATCGGGCCGTACTTTGCGAGTCCGCCGCAGGTGGAGCACTGGGGCAGAGCGCAGCCGGCGGCTGGCGCAGAATAAAGGGAGGCTGGCCGCATGTTGAAACCGCCCAAATATTGTCTGTGTGTGCAGCGCGACTTTGTGGCGCAGCATTATTTAATCGGGGGTGACTGGGGCGCGGAAAATCTGCCGCACTCGCACCATTTTGTGCTGGAGCTGCGCTTGCACGGCAGCGAGCTTGATGAGCATGGTTACATGGTGGACATTGTCGATGTCGAGCGTGAGCTGCAGTCTTTGGTTGCCGTCTACCGCGACCAAATGCTCAACGATCTGGCGCCATTTGCGGGCCTCAATCCCAGCATTGAAAACTTTGCGCACATCTTGTGCGGCGCGCTGGCCGGGCGCGTGCTGGCGCCCACCGTGCGCGCGTTTGAGGTGCGGCTGTGGGAGAACGACATCGCGTGGGCCAGCTGCACGATAGAGCGCGCGTGAGCAGTGCCCCGCTTGGACTGCGTGCGGGGCCGCTTGCGTGCGCGTAGGGCTTGTGGTTTACGGCTCGCTGGCTCAGGTTTCCGGCGGCTACCTTTACGACCGCATGCTTGTGCAGCACCTGCAGCGCCAAGGCGATGCCGTGGAGGTCTTTGCACTGCCCGCCCGGCCGTACGCCGCCTGCCTGCTGCAAAACTTTGATGCGCAATTCCGGCGGTGGCTGCAAGCTGCGCGCCTCGACGTGTTGCTGCAGGATGAGCTCAACCATCCATCGCTTGTGGTTTTGAATGACTGGCTGCGGCAGCATGTGAGCTATCCGCTGATTGCGATTGTGCACCACTTGCGCTGCCAGGAGCGCTGGCCGCTGCCAGTGCAACGCCTTTACCAGGCGCTTGAGGCGCGCTACCTGAACAGTGTGGCGGGCGTCATTTGCAACAGCGCCGCAACATTGGCAGCGGTGCGCAGTACTGTCGGCCGCAATCTTGCCGGCATTGTGGCAGCGCCCGGCGGGGACCGGTTTGCGCCGGCAATCACACTTGATGCAATCGCAGCGCGCAGCAAACAGCCGGGTGCGTTGCGCATTATTTTTCTGGGCAACTTGATTGCGCGCAAGGGCCTGCACTGCCTGCTGCCTGCGCTGGCGAAAGTGCCGCGCAGCGCCTGGCATCTGGATGTGGTGGGCAGCGCCACGGCAGACGCCGGTTATGCGCGGCGCGTGCACCAGCAAGCAACCGCGCTCGATCTTGACCGCAATATCATGTGGCACGGCAGCCTTCCTGATGACAAGCTTTCATTACTGCTGGCAGCAAGTCATGTGCTGGCGGTGCCGGCGGCGCACGAAGGTTTTGGGATTGCGTATTTGGAGGGGATGGGTTTTGGCGTGCCCGCGCTGGCGGCGCGCTCCGGCGGAGCGGCGGAGTTCATAGCTGATGGAGTGGATGGCTGGCTCGTGGACCCGGACGATGCCGGGCAGCTAGCGGATCGAGTGAGACAGTTGGCTGCTGATCGCAGCCAACTGGCAACGGCAAGCCGGAATGCGCGTCAGCGATTCGAATTGCAGCCCACATGGGAACAGAGCATGCAGCGCGTGCGCGCACATCTACTGCAGCTGGCGGGCTGAACTTTGGCTGCGCCAGCTGAATACAGTTTCGAGCGCTATCTTGCGGCCAAGCGCGCCATCGACGACCGATCGCTGAACCTGCACGTGTGGCAGGCACTACTGGCGGCACTGCCGGCGGTGCGTCCCTTGCAGGTGCTGGAGATTGGCGCGGGCATTGGCACCATGCTGGACCGGTTGCACGCGTGGTCATTTCCGGCCGAGTTGGATTACACGGGCATCGATGCTGATGCCGGCGTTGTTGAGCAGGCGCGCGCGCGCCACAAGCTGCCGCAACCCGGCATTAACTTCGAGGCGATTGACCTGGATGGAATGATTGCGCGTGAGCGCAGCGGACGCAAGTGGCACGTACTGATTGCGCATGCCTTCATGGATTTGGTGGATGCTGAACGCGTGCTGCCCGGCATGCTGCGGCTGCTGCATCCGGGCGGGCTGCTTTACCTGACGCTCAACTTTGACGGCGTGACCACGCTGCTGCCGGTGCTGGATGCAGAGCTGGATGCGCGCCTCGAGCGCATTTACCACCAGACAATGGATCAACGCGTAGTGCGCGGTCGGCGCGCGGGGCACAGCCGCACGGGCCGGCAGCTGTTAATGTTGCTGCCCGCCGCTGGTGTCACGCTGCTTGCCAGCGGAAGTTCGGACTGGGTGGTGCACGCCACCCCTTCTTCCTATCCTGACGATGCCGAGTACTTTCTTCATTACATCATTCATACCATGCAGGGTGCGCTTGCCGGCAATCCGCAAGTGAGCAGTGCTGAACTGGATGCCTGGGCAGCGCAGCGCCACGGACAGGCTGCGAACCAGGCGCTGGTGTATGTTGCGCATCAGCTGGATTTTTTGGGGCAGGCGCCGCAGTGACAGGGCGGCGGCGGGTGGCGCGCGGGCGCAAAATGCGTTGACAGTGGCAAAGCGCTATGCTATATTTGTGCCGTTTGGCACACACGCAGCCACGCGCTTTCGTGTAAGCTGACCCCTCCATATGAGCATGACTGATTCCAACTGGCTGTTTGTGTCGCTATTCATTGCGATTGCACTGGTGTTTCCGGCGGTGCCGGTGGTTGCTGCGCGAATCTTGGGCCCGCATCGCCCCAATCCGGCCAAGAATGAAACCTTTGAGTGTGGCATGCAAACGGTGGGTGACTCCTGGGTGCAGTTCAAAATTCAGTACTATATTTTTGGATTGTTGTTTTTGGTGTTCGATGTGGAGAGCATCTTTCTGTTTCCGTGGGCTGTTGCTTACCAGCAGATGGCATTGTTTGCCGTGTTCGAAGGCCTCGTATTTATTTTATTGTTGACTGGCGGCCTTGTTTACATGTGGCGCAAGGGTGCGCTTGAATGGGTGTAACCGGCGCCGTACACGCGCAGGTACTGGCTGGTGGCCGCAAGCGATTGCACCGGCCATCAGCCGTTTTGTGTGTCTAGCCCCCGGCTACTGAATCAAACCAGCGATGCCTGAATTTTCTTTTGGCGACATTGCGGTCTACGCCTACGACATGATCGGGTGGGCGCTGGTCACCTATGGCCTTGACCCCAAGCTGGTTGTAATCATTCAAAAGTTTCTGGCCGCATTTCTGCTGGCTAACTTTGCGCTGCTAACGCCCATATTTACAATCTGGCTTGAGCGCAAGATAGCAGCGCGGTTTCAAGACCGGCTGGGCCCCAATCGTGTGGGGCCGTACGGTTTGTTTCAGTCCTTCGCAGATATCCTGAAGCTGCTCACAAAAGAAATCATCACGCCCAGCGGGGCGGACAAGGTGGTGTACTTTGTGGGGCCGATCCTCTCCGTTGCACCGGTGCTTGGAATCTGGGTGGTCATTCCCTTTGCGTCCACGATGATCGGCGCCAACCTGAATGTTGGTGTGCTTTACAGTGTGGCAATCGGCGGAATTGGCACGCTGGCGATCATGATGGGTGGCTGGGCAAGCAACAACAAATATGCGCTGCTGGGTGCATTCCGCGCTGCGTCGCAGCTTGTTTCGTATGAAGTGCCGCTGATTTTGGCGCTGCTAATACCAACGCTGCTCACCGGCTCCATGGGCATGCAAGATATTGTGCTGGCGCAGGACACCTGGTTTGTGGTTTATGCGCCGATTGCGGCCACAATCTTTTTTGTGTCCAGCTTGGCGGAGATCGGCCGCGCGCCGTTTGACATCCTCGAAGCCGAAAGCGAAATTGTTGCCGGCTATCACGTCGAGTACTCTGGCTTCCTGTTTGCCATCTGGCAGCTGGGCGAGTTTCTGCACGCCTTTACAATTTCAGCACTTGTTTCCGTGCTGTTCCTGGGCGGCTGGCGCGGTCCGCTGGCAGATCTTTATCCCATCTTGGGCATTGTCTATTTGCTCGCAAAGACGTATTTTGTCTACTTCATTTCGATGTGGATTCGCGCGACTGTGCCGCGCATCCGCATTGACCAGATGAACAACCTGAATTGGAAGTTTCTGGTGCCGCTGGCGTTGGCAGCGCTGGTGCTGGTGGCGTTGGTGGACAAGCTGCTGCCGGCATCGCTGGCGGGCAGCGCCCGGGCGTGGGCGCACTTTGCCAGCAATGTGGGCTTGATGGTCATTGTCTTTGGAATGCTGCGCACCGAGTCGCGGCGCCTTCAAAACCTTTCACTGCCGGCGCCAGTGGCTGCGGGCCACTAAGGCGAATGCAATGAGTGCGCAGCAAATTGTTTTTCTGGTGACCGCCGGTGTGACGGTGATCAGCGCTGCGCTGGTCGTCACGGTGCGCAACCTGATTCACGCCGGCTTGTGGCTGGTAATGACGCTGGCTGCGGTGGCGGCAATCTATGTGCAGCTTGAAGCTGATTTTCTGGCTGTGGTGCAGGTCATCCTCTATATTGGCGCAATTGCAATTCTAATTATTTTTTCTGTGATGCTCACGCGCCGGGTGATGGCGGACACTGGTCCGCAGCGCATTCCACAATGGCCGCTGGCTGCAGTGGTTGCGCTAGTGGTGTTTGGCGGGCTGGCCTACTTGCTGGTGCAGGTGCCGTGGCCGTTGGCACCAGATGTGGACGTGAGTGACACGGTGCTGGCGCTGGGCGAGGCGTTTGTGGACCCAGACCGGTTTGTGATTCCGTTTGAGGTTGCCACGATACTTTTGCTCGTGGCACTTGTCGGATCCATCAGCCTGGCATTGCCGGAGCGCGAGAGTGATTAGGCGCCATTGCCTCGCGCACTTCTGCTGCAACCAGAATATCTAATGGTCCCGCTTTCCTGGTATCTTGTGCTGGCAGCGCTGCTCTTCAGCATTGGCATTTATGGTGTGCTGGCGCGCGCCAACGCAATTGGCATCTTAATGGCGCTTGAGCTGATGCTGAATGCGGTGATTCTTAACCTTGTGGCGTTCTGGCGCTACCGTGGCCCCACGCAGGTGAGCGGGCAGATGTTTGCAATCATCGTGTTTGCGGTGGCGGCTGCTGAAGCGGCCGTCGGTCTCGCGCTCATTATTTCAATTTACCGGCGCCGGGGCACAGTTGTGGCCGAAGAAGTAAGCCTGCTGAAGTGGTGAGCTGATGAACGCAAGCACCCTTGCAGTCTGGCTGATTCCGGTTCCCCCGCTGCTTTCCGCGGCGGTGATACTGCTGTTCACATTCCGCAGCCGCTGGCTGAGCCACACGGTGGCGCTCGTAGCGGCTGGAATCTCTTTGGTGCTTGGCTGGTCGGTGGTGTTTGGCGCGCTTGGCACGCCGCACTTTGCGGACCATCCGCTGGCTGCCAGCGTTGACTGGCTGCCGACCGGCAGTACGGCATTGCGCATGGGCGTCGCGGTGGATCCGCTTACAGTTGTGATGCTCTTCTTTGTGCCGCTGGCGTGTGCCCTGATCATCCTCTATAGCGTCGGTTATTCCAATTTTGGCAAGACGCTGGATGCGCACGACGAGGTGGGCAGCCCGCCACATAACGGCGTGGAGCCTATGTATACGCGCTTCTTCGCCTTTCTCTCCCTGTTTGCCGGCGCAATGCTGCTGCTGGTGGTGGCAGACAATCTGCTGCTGCTTTTCTTCGGCTGGGAAATCATGGGGCTCTGCTCATACCTGCTGATCGGGTTTTGGCACGGGCGCAATTATGCAGACCCGCACCAGACCACACCGCGCCAGGCAGCGGTTAAGGCATTCCTCACTACGCGTTTGGCGGACGTGGTCATGCTGCTCGGCATTGCGTATCTATATTCAGAAACCGGCACGCTTAACTTCCGCGAAATTTTCTTCAATCCGGAATTGATGGAGAAGCTGGTTGCTACTCCGTCTTACATTAGCGGGCTGGCCGCAGCGCATATGATCGGCCTGCTGATTTTTGCCGGCACAGTCGGCAAGAGCGCGCAATTTCCGCTGCACACATGGCTGCCGGATGCAATGGAAGGCCCGACGCCTGTGAGTGCAATGATTCATGCGGCTGCAATGGTGTCGGCCGGCGTTTACATGGTCATCCGGGTCTTCCCGTTGCTTGCAGCCGGAGCCGGGCACGGTGGCAGCCCGGTGCTGGCCATAATGACGGTGGTTGGTTCCTTCACTGCACTTTTTGCTGCAACGATTGCAGTTGCCCAGAACGACGTGAAGAAAGTGCTGGCGTATTCCACAATCAGCCAGCTGGGCTTCATGATTACCGCACTCGGCATCGGTGCTTACGTTGCGGCAGCGTTTCATTTGATGACGCATGCTTTCTTCAAGGCACTGCTGTTCTTGGGATCCGGCTCCATCATTCACGGCATGGAACACGGTGCGCATCACTCGCATGAGCACATCGATCCGCAGGACATGCGCAATATGGGCGGGCTGGCCGCACGCATGCCGGTAACCCACCTGACGTTTCTAATCGGCGGCTTGTCGCTGGCGGGCTTTCCGTTTGTAACGGCGGGCTTCTGGTCCAAGGATGAAATCCTTGCGGATGCGCTGGCGCATGGCCACACTACCGTGCTTGTGGTGTTGCTGCTGGCGGCCTTCCTCACAGCTTTCTACACCATGCGGCAGATTGCAATGACTTTTTGGGGTGCGCCGCGCACGGAGAGTGCAGCGCATGCGCATGAGAGTGCGTGGACAATGACGCTGCCGCTTGTGATTCTGGCGTTCTTTGCGGTCACGGCCGGCTACGTTGGCGTGCATCACGAGTTCCCAGTGCTTGGCCATCTCCTCGGCTCGAATCCATTCGAGCACTTTTTGATGGGAGCTTTGCCGGCTGAGCTGGAGGGCTTTAGCTTCAGCTGGACTCCGGTAATGCTCTCTGTGCTGGTGGGCTTGGGCGGGCTGCTGGCGGGCTGGCTGATTTATGGCCGCCGTCCGCTGGCTGCGGGCGCTGCCGATCCCGTGCAGGCTGCGCTTGGCCCGGTGCACACGCTGCTCGGCAATAAATATTATCTGGACGAGTTTTACCAGGCTGCGTTTGTTGTGCCGGCCAAATGGATCTCGTCGGTTTTCGTTTCCCGCATTCTGGACCGTGGCATCATTGACGGCCTGCTGCATTCGCTGGCGCGCCTGATGATGGGCATTGGCAGTGGCACGGTGCTGTTTGAAAAATGGGGCGTGAACTACGTTCCGGATCAGCTGGCGGATGGGGTGCAAGCGACAGGCAATGGCTCGCGTTTTGTGCAAACCGGGCAGGTGCAAACGTACTTGCTGGGCGTGGTGGTAGCGGTGCTGGCCATGACCGCAACCCTATTGATAGCAGCCCGCTAGACTTTCATGGCTACTTTTATTTACCAGAATCTTCTGAGCCTGATTTTGTTCTCGCCCGTGGCGGTGATTCTGATCCTGCTGCTAATTCCCAGCAGCATGCACAGCGCCATCCGCTGGGCTGCGCTGCTGGGCAGCCTTGTGCCGCTGGCGTTCACAGTTGTGATGTGGTCAGCCTACGACCCGGCAGTCCCTGGCTTCCAGTTTGAGCAGCGTGCGGAGTGGTACAGCGCTGTGCACTCCTCGTATCACGTTGGCGTGGATGGAATCAGTGTGCCCATGCTGCTGCTCACTGCATTGCTGGTGCCGCTCGGTATTTTGGCGTCCTTTAAGATTGACGAGCGGGTCAAGGCTTTCATGGTGCTGTATCTGGCGCTTGAAGTTGGCATGCTCGGCGTTTTTGTCTCGCTTGATTTGCTGCTGTTCTTTTTGTTTTATGAGGTTGGCCTCGTGCCCATGTATTTCCTGATCAGCCTTTGGGGCAGCCCAAGTGGCGAGCGGGATCTGGGTGGCGGGCGGAAAGTGCCGGCGCGCCAATACGCATCATTCAAATTTTTTGTGTATACGCTGGCTGGCTCGCTTGGCTTGTTGATGGCAATTCAAGTGATTGCGCAGACGCTGGGCACTTTTGACCTGCCGGAGCTGATTGCGCAGTGGCCATCTTTCAACCAGGATGTGTTTGACGGCATCTCGATGGGAGCCGTGAAAACTGCTGCATTTTGGACCTTCACGATTGCTTTTGCAATCAAGGTTCCACTTTGGCCGTTCCACACCTGGCTGCCGGACGCGCATACTGAGGCGCCCACGGCCGGCTCAATGATTTTGGCGGGCGTGCTGCTCAAGCTTGGTGCATACGGATTTTTGCGCCTGGTGCTGCCGCTGTTTCCAGCGGAGGCGGCTGCTGCGTCACCGCTTTTGGCTACGCTTGCCGCACTCTCGATTGTGCTCGGCGCAATGGCGGCATATGGCCAGACAGATTTCAAGCGCCTGGTTGCGTACTCTTCGGTCAATCATATGGGCTTCGTGGTGCTGGGCATTGCTGTGGCGGCTTGGGCCGCACAGGTGTCTGACCCGGCCATTCGCATGAGCGCCACCATCGCTGCCAACGGCGCTGTGCTGCAAATGTTCAACCACGGCTTGTCGGCTGCGGCCATGTTCTTCCTGGTGGGTGTAGTTTATGAGCGCGCTCATACGCGCGATCTGGATGAACTGGGCGGCGGCATCTGGCAGCTTGCCCCGGTGTATGGCGGCATTCTCATTTTTAGCAGCATGGCCTCTTTGGGGCTGCCCGGGCTGGGCGGATTTGTGGCGGAGTTTGCAATTGTGCGCGGCGCATGGCCGGTCTTCACGCTGGCTACAGCTGTCAGCATGCTGGGCTTGTTCTTTACTGGCGCTTACATTCTCAAGGGCGTGCAGCAGGTTTTGCATGGGCCGCGCAATGAAAAATGGTCTCATCACCCGATGGAAATTAGTTTGCGCGAGGTGTTGATTGTTGCGCCGCTGATGGTGCTTATACTGCTGGCCGGCATCTGGCCGGCCTGGCTGCTAACCATGATCAATCAGACCGTTCTGCGCCTCGTTGGTTAACCAGATGTCGTTTCCGCTGCTCTCTGCGATTACTTTTACGCCGGTGACGGTGGGTATGCTGCTGCTGCTGTTTCCGGCGGACCGCCATACGGAGATTCGCATCGCGGCTTTGGCTGGCGCAACGCTCACACTCTTCTTGTCAATCTGGGCGTACTTCAGTTATGACATTTCGCTGGCGGGCTACCAATTTGTTGAGCGCCTGAACTGGGTGCCGGCGCTTGGCATCTCGTATTACGTTGGCGTGGATGGACTGAGTTTGCCGATGGTGCTGCTTACCGGAATTGTGATCTTCACTGGCGTATTGATTTCTTGGAAGATTGATGACCGCCCGCGCGAGTTCTTCGCGTTTCTTTTTCTGCTTGCCACCGGTGTATTCGGCGTGTTTGTTGCGCTGGACCTGTTCCACCTGTTTTTCTTTTACGAAATCGCAGTCTTTCCGATGTACTTGCTGATTGCTATCTGGGGCTGGAAGGTGACGCGCGAATACGCTGCGATGAAGCTCACGCTTTATTTGTTCATTGGCTCGGTGCTGGCGGTGGTTGGTGCGCTGGCAATGTATTTTGCGGCTGGTTTGAATACGTTTGATATGCTGGCGCTTCAAAATGCGAATTTTCCGGCCGATTTCCAGCGCTTCTGGTTTCCATTTATTTTCTTTGGCTTCGCTGTGCTGGCTGGTATTTTCCCGTTCCACAACTGGAGCCCGGATGGACACGTGGCAGCGCCGACTGCCGTTTCGATGTTTCATGCCGGTGTGCTGATGAAGCTGGGCGCCTTTGCGGCGCTGCGCGTGGGCGTGATGCTGCTGCCCGCTGGAGCGCACTACTGGATGCCTTGGATTGTCTTCCTGGCGCTCATCAATATCGTCTATGGTTCATTTGTGGCCATGATGCAGCGCGACCTTAAGTATGTGATTGGCTTCTCGTCTGTTTCGCACATGGGCCTCGTAACGATGGGCGTTGCATCGCTAACGCCCATCGGCATAACGGGTGCCGGCCTGCAAATGTTTTCGCACGGCGCCATGACGGCTCTTTTCTTTGCGTGTGTCGGAATGATGTACGACCAGGCGCATACGCGCGACATCCCCTCGCTGGGCGGATTTGGCGCCAAGATGCCAATGGTGGCGGTGGCTTTCATCATCGGCGGACTTGTGTCCATGGGCATGCCGGGTTTTTCCGGTTTTATTGCGGAACAGCCAATTTTCATGGGTGTGTGGGCAGCCGGGCAAACTACCAGCCAGTATTATTTGGGCCAGCAATACTCTTGGATTGACCTTGTGGCGGTGATTGCGATAGCGATTACCGCAGCTTACATCTTGCGTGCAGTGCATCAGGTATTTTTCACCAAGCTGCCGGCGGAGTTTGAGCATCATGTGGGCGATGTAACCATTATGGACAAGGTGGCGCTCGGGGTGCTGGTGAGCGTGTTGCTGGCACTTGGGTGGTACCCGGCGTGGATGGCGCCCCTCGTTGCCAGCGGCGCAGCAAATGTGATGGCGATCCTGCAGGGCGCTGCAGGATGATCACGCCGTACACTCCCGCTGACTGGCTGGTACTACTGCCGGAAATTGCACTGGTGGTTGTGGCGGTCGTGCTGGCCGTACTGGATGTCTCGTATCCACAGCTGCGGCGCACGGGCGGGCTTGGTATCTATGCTGGTTTGGGCATTGCGGCTGCAGGCGTGCTTGGAATCGTTTTTGCGCAGCCCGGCAGTGACCGGACGCTTCTGTTTGGCGGGATGTTGCGCGCGGACCTGTTTGCGTTTGTATTTCGCATGCTTGTGATTTTTGCTGGAGTTATGACCGCGCTGCTTAGCAGTGGCGTGCGCGGTGTCAGCCGCCACGGTGAATACTTCATTCTGTTGATTGGCGCGTGCCTGGGCATGAATCTCATGGCGCTGTCGGCCGACATCATCATGCTCTACCTCGCGCTGGAGACCACCAGCATTGCCGGCTATGTGCTTGCGGGCTTTGCGCACGGCGATGACCGCACGGCTGAAGCCGGGCTCAAGTATTTCTTGTTTGGCGCGGCAACTTCCGGATTGCTGGTTTACGGCCTCAGCTTGCTGTACGGCTTCACCGGCGAGACCAGCCTTGCTGCAATTGCGGCAGCAGTGCGGGACGGGCAGGTGCCTCCGGCAGCGCTGCTTGTGATAAACATGCTGCTCTTAGCGGGCATTGGCTTCAAACTGGCGGCAGTCCCATTTCACTTCTGGGCGCCGGATGTGTATGAGGGCGCGCC
The DNA here is from genome assembly GCA_003569365.1 of Anaerolineaceae bacterium. Classification (GTDB taxonomy): domain Bacteria; phylum Chloroflexota; class Anaerolineae; order Anaerolineales; family UBA11657; genus BD1. Next base: position 204,390 of record BGOS01000006.1, on the reverse strand, counting down.
CACGCCGGTGACTGCATTCATTTCAACTGCTTCGAAGGCTGTTGGGTTTGCAGTGCTGTTTAGGATCATGAGCGTTACAGTGCCCGCGTCGGCTTATCTGCTGCCGCTGCTGGCTGCAATCTCTGTCTTGTCGATGACGCTTGGCAATCTAGCGGCGCTGGCGCAGCGCAACATTAAGCGCATGCTGGCGTACTCTTCCATTGCCCATGCGGGTTATGTGCTGATGGCGGTGGTGACTGTTTCAGATTTGGGGACGGCGGCGGTGGTGTTTTATCTGCTCACCTATGTTGTCACAAATCTGGCAGCCTTTGCGGTGGTAATAATTTTTGCGCGCGTCTCCGGCTCCGATGAAATTGCGGATTACGCCGGGCTAAGCCGGCGCTCGCCGTATCTGGCGCTGGCCATGCTTGTGGCTTTCCTTTCGCTTGCCGGTGTTCCTCCGCTGGCCGGATTCTTCGGCAAAATGTTTGTGTTTGCGGCTGTGGTTAAGGCGGGGCTTATTTGGCTTGCAATTGTCGGTGTGCTTAATGCAATCATTGGTATTTATTACTATCTAATTGTGCTCAAGGTGGTCTTTGTTTTTCCGGCGCCAGAAGGTGCGGCTTCCATCGATGTTCCGCGGGTTTATAGCTTTGCCCTCGCCGTACTGTGCATTGGCATCGTTTTGCTCGGCACGGTGGCGGGGCCGTGGTTTGATCTTGCCTTGCAATCGGCGCAAGGCATCTATTGACTTTAGACAAGCGCCCGAATAACAGGTGTTTGTGTTAGACTGGAATGGCGCCAAGAATCAGAGGCACTCGGACACGCACAATCCGCAGCAGTATGCTGCGCGTAGTTTTACAGATTGCACTGGTAACCTGCGCCGTGATTGCTGGGGCACTGGGTGGCGGGGTCTTGCTGGATCAGGTACTGGGCACGCGTCCTTGGCTGACGGTGGGAATGCTTGTTGGTAGTATTCCGGTTACGATTGTGGCGCTGTATTTTTTAGCGATGAGCTTTGCGCGCGCGCAGCAAGCAGTTGCCTCGCGCAATTCAGGTACTTTGGAGGAAGATCGACTTGACGGCTTCAAGTGACAACAGAATTCTTGGTATAAAAAACCGCTATTTGGTGCTGGTGCTGCTGATTGGGTGGGCGGTGGCGTATAGAATTATGCCGCCAGTTTTGATGCGTATTCAGTTGCCAGCGGAGGAACTGACGCACGCAGTGCAGCTCCCGCTGTTGGGAAGGTTCGCATTTACCAACACGATGGCGGCGATGCTGATATCTGATTTGATTCTGCTGGTGCTCGCGTTTTCTTTCAGCCGGGCTGCGCGCGCCGCGCTTGCGGCCGGTGGCCGTGCCATTGGCGGTGTTTCGGGCGCAGTGGAGGCACTGCTGGAGGCGCTTTACGGCCTGACTGAGACCAATGCCGGCCGCTGGGCGCGCGAAATTTTCCCGTGGTTTGCGACAATCGTGCTTGTAGTGCTTGTGAACAACTGGCTTGAGTTGATTCCGGGCGTGGATAGCATTGGGATATTGCATGCGGCTGAGCATGGTTTCGCGGTGCAGGCGACTGCTCTGGGAACAACGATAGTGGGCGCCGCAACTCATAACGAGGCTGGCGGTCTTTTTGAACTGGTGCCTCTTGTGCGCGTCAACTCTACTGACCTAAACTTTACCGTGGCTCTTGCGCTGATAGCCGTTTTTATGGTGCAGGTGTTTGGTATTCGGGCGCTGGGTGTTGGGTATTTCAAGAAGTTCTGGAACACCTCCACTATGTTCACCAAGCCGATTTTCGGCGTGATAGATTTTGGCGTTGGTTTGCTTGAGCTGGTTTCTGAATTTTCAAAAATTCTTTCGTTTAGCTTCCGGTTGTTTGGCAATGTGTTTGCCGGCTCGGTGCTCCTGTTTGTAATTGGGTATCTTGTGCCCTCTTTCGCACAGACAATTTTTCTCATGCTGGAGTTTGGTGTCGGCCTGATTCAGGCAGTTGTATTTGGAATGCTAACGATGGTATTTATGTCTCAGGCGGTGGTCAGCCATCACGGCGATGAACATGCTGATCCTGAGGGCGCGGCAGCGCACGATTAGGAAGTTCTTGCGGTTTCCGCAATACGCGGCGATTTCCGGCAAGTCTTGAAGCTCATTTTATTTTAGCGGAGGTATTGGTTAGATGGAAGGAAATATCGTTCAGATGGGGCAGGTGATTGGCGCCGGTTTGGCCATGATGGGCGCGATTGGTGCGGGTGCCGGCATTGGTATTGTGGTTAGCGGTGCCGTTCAAGCCATGGGCCGCAATCCAGATTTTGCGGGTACCATTCAGACAAATATGATTCTCGGCATCGCATTTGCCGAGTCGATCGCAATCTATTGCCTCGTGGTGGCGCTTTTGATTTTGTTTGTGGGTGTCTCGTAGCGCTTGCTAGATTGCAGTGATGGTGTGGCGTAAGTTTATATATTAGGAGGCAGCTTTGGCAGCTTTAGGTCTTAATCTAGGATATCTGCTTGTGCAGATGTTCAGTTTTCTGGTGATGTTTGTTGTGTTGCGGGCCTGGGTGTATGGTCCGGTGCTGGAGCTTTTGGCAGCGCGGCGCGAGAAGATCAGCAAGAGTTTGGAAGACGCACGCAAGGCGGAAGAGCTGCGCGAGCATACCGAGGCGGAGTCCTCCAAGATCTTGGCTGCGGCACGCGCTGAGCGCGCAACGATTGTTGCGGATGCAACCTATCAAGCGGAGAAGCGCGCTGCGGACATAATTCGCGGTGCTGAGAAGGAGCGGGAGGAACTGCTCACGGCAGCGAATCTCGAGGCTGAGTCCAAGGTGCAGGGCGCTTTGGAAGAATTGCGGCCTCAAATTGCTGCGATCGCGATTGCAGCGGCTGGCCGGATTGTGCAGGGGGCGCTCGATGATGCCCGGCAGCATGCGTTGATTGACTCGTTCTTCTCCGGGGTGCGCGAAGGCAAAGTGACCATCCTCGAGGGTGAGGCTTTGAGCGGTGCCGCTGCGGTTGTGACGAGTGCGATTACCTTGAACGATCCTGAGAAGGAAAAAATCAAGAAGGCGCTGGCCGATAAACTTGGAGGCTCAGCGAAGGTCTCGTTTCGGGTGGACCCGTCGATCTTGGGCGGCATTGTAATTCGGGTGGGAGACCACGAGGTGAACGGCTCTGCGCGCCAAACATTGGCGCAGCTGCAGGAGTCCCTGCGCTAGCATTGGTTTGGTTTCTTTTTAAAACAGCCCCGGACCGGGGCTGTTTTATTTTGTGGCAGCTGTGCAGCCGGAATTGAACAAGATGCGGACACATTTATAATTTGCTCCGGGTACGCTGGTGAAGCTTTCGAAACTCATTGAGGATTTGCCGGGGGTGCGGGTGGTCGGTTCCCCCGATGTCGAAATTACATCGGTGGTGGAAGATTCGCGCGAGTGCACTGCGGGATGCGTGTATGTGGCGCGCAGCGGCGCGGTAGCTGACGGGCGCAAGTTCATTCCGGCGGCAGTGCAAGCTGGTGCAGCTGTGGTTGTACTGGGTGGTTCGCCACATGCCGATGCAGCATCAACTACCCAATTGATCGTGCCGGATCCGGCGCTGGCGCTGGCGTTGCTGAGTGCCGCGCTGTATGGCCATCCCGCGCGCCAACTGGTGATGATCGGCGTTACTGGAACAGATGGCAAGACGACCACGGCCACGCTAATCCATGCAATTCTGCAAGCTGCTGGATTTCAGGCTGGCCTGATCAGCACCATTCATGCTGTGATAGGCAATGCCGTGATTGAGACTGGACTGCATGTGACAACGCCAAACGCACCGGCAGTGCAGGCATTGCTGGCGCGCATGCTGGCAGCCGGCATCACGCACTGCGTGCTGGAGGTAACCTCGCATGCGCTGGTGCAGCAGCGCGTGGCCGGCATCGATTTCGACTCCGTTGTATTCACCAATATCACGCACGACCACATCGATTTTCACGGTACGCCGGAGGCATATCTTGCTGCAAAGGCGCAGTTGCTCGCGCTGCTTGCTCCGCGCGGGTTGAAGCCCGCAGTTAGCAAGACCGCTGTGCTCAACCGGGATGACGCAGCCTACATGCCACTTGTGCAGCGCTGCGCGGCGGCGCATGTGGATTATGGCTTGCATGCAGCGGCGCAGGTGCGGGCCACTGCTGTGCAATCCGGTGCTGCTGGAACCAGCTTTGATTTGCAGGCAGGCGCAAATTGCTTTGCTGTGCAAACGCCGCTGCTGGGTGATTTCAATTTGCACAACTGCCTAGCGGCTGCTGCTTGCGCACTGCAATTGCCTGGCGTTACGCCGCAGGCAGTACAGCGCGGCATTGCCTCCGTGCCGGCAGTGGCCGGGCGCATGGAGCCGATCGACGCGGGGCAGGAATTTTTGGCGCTTGTGGACTTTGCGCACACGCCCAACTCGTTGCGCAGCGCATTGCGCGCCGCACGGCAGTTGTGTGGCGGGCGCTTGTGGGTGGTGTTCGGTGCGGCTGGGTTGCGCGACGTGGCCAAGCGCCGTTGGATGGGCGCAATTGCGGGTGAGTTGGCGGACTGCGTTGTGATCACGGCGGAAGATCCGCGCACCGAGTCGCTGCGGGAAATTATGGAGGAGATTGCATCCGGTTGTGCGGCAAGCGGTGGTGTGCCGGACAAATCTTATTGGCTCGTGGCTGACCGGGCCGCCGCAATTGCTTTTGCAGTGCAGCGCGCGGCAGCGAATGATGTGGTGCTGGCGTGTGGAAAGGCGCACGAGCAGTCCATGTGTTTTGGCGAGGTAGAATTCCCATGGGATGAGCGCACGGTGATGCGCGCCGCACTTGCAGTGCGCCTTGGTCACCCCGAAATTCCCGCACCGGTGCTGCCCACCGCCGCATAAATAATGGAAAAACGCCGCTTTGAGACTGTTAGTGTTGCACTGCTCGTTGCAATGGATGGATGCATGCTGCTGCTGGCTTATCTGTTGGCGTATGCGTTGCGCGCTGCGTGGGCGTTTCCCTCACCGGCAGTTGGTTTGGCGCCTGTGCGCTCGTATCTACAGTCCATGCTTATTCAAACGCTCGTGGTGCAGCTGGTCTTTTACCTCAACCAGCTTTACCATCTGGCGCGCGGCGTCTCGCGCGTGGATTTACTTTCCGTTATCTTCAATGCAGTTTCGATGGGCGCGTTGATTTCGATTGCGCTGTCGGCACTGCTGTTTCAAAATACTGTTTTCGAGATCGATTATTCGCGCACGATATTGCTGTACGCGTGGGTGTTCAGTATTGTGCTGGTTGGGCTGGGGCGCTGGCTGCACGGGCAGTTTCGCGCGTACATGCTGCAGCAGGGAGTAGGCCGCACGCGGCTGGTGGTTGTTGGCACTGACGAGGTAGCTGCAATTGTGGTGCAGCGGGTGAAGTGGGCGCCAAATCTGGGCTACGAGCTGGTGGGGCTTGTAAACGGCAAGAACGGGCCGCGTGAAATGCTGGGAGTTCCAGTGTTGGGCGATGATGAAGATCTGCAGGACATCGTTGCGAAGCACGAGATAGATGAGGTGATTATTTCGCGGGCTGGCGCCACGCACGACCAGCTGCTGGCCCTGATAGCGCGCTGCCAGCGCGGCAATGTGAGCATCAAGGTTATTCCGGATTCGTTTGAGATTATGGCGGGGGAAGTTACGGTGGATGACCTGGGTGGCCTGCCGGTGTTAACTGTGCGCGATGTAGGGTTGCGCGGTTGGCGGCTCTCACTGAAGCGGGTGGTGGATGTGAGTTTTGCGGCGGCTGGTTTGGTCTTGCTCTCGCCCATCATGGTGATTGTGGCGCTCCTAATCTGGCTGGATGAGCGCGGCACCACCTTTTTTGTACAGGAGCGGGTCGGCTTGGATGGCAAGCCATTTCGGATGCTCAAGTTCCGGTCGATGCGCCTGGACGCCGGCACTGGCAGCCAATGGACCATAAAGAATGATCCGCGGCGCACGCGCCTCGGCACTTTTATCCGGCGCAACTCCATTGATGAGCTGCCGCAATTAATTAATGTGCTGCTGGGCGATATGAGCCTGGTGGGACCGCGTCCTGAGCAGCTGCAATTTGTGGAGCAATTTCAGCAGCACATTCCACGGTATCTGGAGCGCCATCGCGAGAAGGCTGGCATCACCGGCTGGGCGCAGGTGAACGGGCTGCGCGGCGATACCTCGATTGAGGAGCGTACAAAATACGATCTTTGGTATGTTGAGAACTGGTCACTGTGGCTTGACATTAAAATTTTAGTCCGGACGGTGTTTCAAGTATTGACGACCGCGGCTTACTAGGCCGGGTAGATGGCTGGCCCAACGGTGGCGCAGCGCATCCACGCGGCCGCCGGGCATTGCGGAACAGCGCTCTGCATGGTATATTTCCATCGAATTAAGCGAACAAAATTACATTCTTATCCAGAGAGGTGGAGGGTCCGGCCCTGTGAAACCTCGGCAACCTGTGAAATACAAGGTGCTAAGTCCGGCAGATTATTCTGGTAGATGAGAGACTTGATACGCAGTTTGCGGCGCCTCTTCTGAACCTGAAGAGGTTTTTGTTTTATAAGGAGCGATTGACAATGAGTACAACTTTTATGGCAGCGCCGTCTCTGTTGTTCACATCCGAGTCCGTGACGGAGGGGCATCCGGACAAGATGTGCGACCAGATCAGCGATGCGGTACTGGACGCGCTGGTGGCGCAGGATCCGATGGCGCGCGTGGCGTGCGAGACGGCGGTGAAGACCGGCTTCGTGATGCTGCTGGGCGAAATAACCACAAACTGCTTTGTGAACTTTGACGATTTGGTGCGTGGCGTCGTGAAAGATATTGGCTACGACTCCAGCGACAAAGGCTTTGATGGCGCTACCTGCGGAGTACAGGTTGCCGTGGCTGCGCAGAGCACTGATATTGCGATGGGCGTGAATAGCGCCCAGGAGAACAAGGCCGGCCAAATGAAAGACGCCCAGATAGAGGCGGTAGGTGCCGGCGACCAGGGCATGATGTTTGGTTATGCGTGCAACGAAACGCCGGAGTTGATGCCCATGCCGATTTCACTGGCGCACAAGCTGAGCCGGCGGTTGGCCACCACCCGCCGGGACGGCACGCTGCCGTGGCTGCGCCCGGATGGCAAGAGCCAAGTGACGATTGAGTACAGCTTTGGCGTTCCCAAACGCGTGGACACAGTGCTGATCAGCACGCAGCACTCGCCTGACATTTCACAGGAAGAGATTCGCAAGCAGCTTGTCAAGCATGTGATTGACCCGGTGGTGCCGGCCGCGATGCGCGATGCGAACCTGAAGATTATTACCAACCCCACTGGCCGGTTTGTGATTGGCGGCCCCATGGGCGATGCCGGCCTCACCGGCCGCAAGATCATTGTGGACACCTATGGCGGAATGGGCCGCCATGGCGGTGGCGCGTTTTCCGGCAAGGACTGCACCAAGGTGGACCGCAGCGCGGCGTACGCTGCGCGCTGGGTTGCGAAGAATATTGTGGCAGCCGGGCTGGCCGATCGCTGCGAGCTGCAGCTGGCCTATGCGATTGGTGTCGCGCGCCCGCTGAGTATTTGTGTCGAAACGTTTGGCACCGGCAAGCTGCCGGATCTGAAGCTGGCGGGCATGATCAATGAATGCTTTGACCTGCGGCCGGGCGCCATCATCCGTGATTTGGATTTGCGGCGCCCCATTTACCGGCAGACGGCCGCTTACGGGCACTTTGGCCGGGATGACTTGGATTTGCCGTGGGAGCGCACCAACAAAGTGGACGAGCTGCGCAAGGCAGCCGGCATCAAGTAGGCAGCCAGTCTGCGCTGCGCGGGCAGTGCCGGCAGAGGGGACGGTGCGGCGGTGAGTGATTGTCCGCCGCGCCGCAATCAGCTTGGGGCTGGCTCAACCCATTGCGCATATTTATTATCCGGCGCACCGGTGCTGCATTAGCTGGCCGGGCGAACGGATTTATGATCACCACTAAATGAATCTGCAACAACTGACTGAAGAGATGGAGCGGTTTGTGGAAGCGAAGGGCTGGAACGCGCCCGGATCGCCACGGCCGCAAACGCCGCGCAATCTTGCGGCGTCGCTTTCCATTGAGGCGGCCGAGGTCTTGGAGCAGCTGCAGTGGCGCGATGAACCGTTGGATCGCGCAGCATTTGGCGGTGAGCTGGCGGATGTGGCGTTGTACTTGCTGCAGCTTGCGAGCGTGTGCGGCGTGGATTTGCAAGCAGCAATCCTTGCCAAGCTGGCAGAGAACCATAAGCGTGAGTGGCAGTAAGCCCTGGGAAGTGCTGGGGCGGCGCTCTGTTTATGAGAGCGCGTGGGTGGGTGTGGAACAATGGGATGTGCGCCTGCCCGATGGCAGCCGCATACCGGACCATCATGTTGTGGTGTACCCGGTGGATGCAGTCGGGGTGGTGGCGCTGGGCACGGATGGCACCGTGCTGCTGGTGGACCACTACCGCTTCATGACTGACTCGCGCAGCTGGGAATTGCCAGCCGGGCATGTGGATGAAGGTGAAACGGTGGAGCAGGCAGCGCGGCGCGAGCTGCTGGAAGAGACCGGCCACAATGCTGCCAGCTGGCAGCAGCTGGGCAGCTTCTATCCCGCTAACGGCAGCAGTACGCTCAAGTTTCATTTATGGCTGGCGCGCGACCTTAGCGCAGCCAACTCCAGCGTGGATGCAAACGAGACGCTGGGGTTGCAATGGTTTTCTGCGGATGAGGTGCGCGCAAACCTGCATCGCAACGCGCATCACGACGGCCTGACGATGGCCGGACTGTTTTGGTGGCTCTCGCTGGCCGGCAGCACCGTGCAGCCATGAAAGTGCTGGCGCTCAGCGACGAGGTTGTGCCCCTGATCTACAGCCCGCAGGTGCGGGAACATTTTTCCGATGTGGACTTGATTCTGGGCTGCGGCGATGTGCCGTATTACTATCTTGAATATGTGGTCTCGATGCTGGACCGGCCGCTGTACTATGTGCATGGCAACCATGATATTGGGAAGCAGTACAAGGCTGACGGGCGCGTGGCGGAGCGTGCTGAAGGCTGCACGGTTCTAGATGGCCGGCTGACGAAGCACGGCGGGCTGCTGCTTGGCGGGCTGGGTGGCAGCGTGCGCTACCGGCCGGATGCGCCCAACCAATATTCGCAGCCGGAGATGACTGTGCGCATGTGGCGCATGGCGCTGCAGCTGTGGATCAACCGCCTGCAACATGGCCGCTGCCTGGACGTGCTCTTCACGCACTCGCCGCCGTTTGGCATTCATGATCAGCCGGATCCTGCGCACGTGGGTTTCCGCGCCTTCCTGGCTTTTATGCAGCGTTTTGAGCCGCGCTATCTTTTGCACGGGCACTGCCACGTGCGCTACACAAGCGAGCCGCCGCGCACGCGCTTTCACAACACTGACGTTCTAAACATTTATCCGTATCGCTTGCTCGAGATTAATCTCCCAGCGGTGGGTGGGTGATTTACGCCTGCATGGTAAACTGCCGCCGGATAAGTTCATGAATGTAATCTCAGTATTTGGCAGCGCCAATCCGCAGCCGGGCAGCGTTGCATATGAACAAGCGCGCACCCTTGGCGGGCTGTTGGCCGCTGCCGGCTTTGTGGTCTCTACCGGCGGATATGGCGGCTTGATGAGCGCTGCCAGCCAGGGCGCGCGCGAGAATGGCGGCCATGTCATCGGCGTGACCTGCGACCGCATCGAGTCCTATCGGCCCGGGCTTACCATGAACCGCTGGGTGGTTGAAGAAGTGCGCTTTGCAAACCTGCGCGACCGGGTGCATTATTTGGTGGCAGAGTGTGCGGGTGCGGTCGCGCTGCCCGGCGGCATTGGCACCCTGTCCGAGATTGCATTAACCTGGAGTCTGATTCAAACCAGCGAGGTATTGCCAAAGCCGCTGCTGCTGGTGGGCGAGCTTTGGGCAGCCGTGATGAATACATTTTTGGGAAGCGCGGATGGATTTATTACCAGCAAGGACCGCGCCCTGATGGAAGTGGTGCCGGACGTTGAGGCCGTGGTGCCGCGCCTTCAAGCGCAGCTGGCTGCCGGCCGGCCAGCTTGACCGCACCGCAGGCAGCCGCTTCCCACAACGCATATCATGGCTGAAGACAAGCTCGTTTCGCGCAGCGAAGACTTCAACGAGTGGTACAACACGCTCGTGCTGCGTGCCGACCTCGCGGATTACGGCCCGGTGCGTGGCACAATGATCATCAAGCCCTATGGCTGGACGCTGTGGGAAAACATGCAGCAGGCGCTGGACCGGCGCTTTAAGGCAACCGGCCACTTGAACGCCGGGTTTCCCATGCTGATCCCGCGCAGCTTCATCGACCGGGAAGCTTCACATGTGGAGGGATTTTCTCCCGAGCTGGCAGTGGTCACCGTGGGCGGCGGCAAAGAGCTTGAAGAGCCGCTTGTTGTGCGCCCAACCTCGGAAACCATAATCGGGTATGCATACTCAAAGTGGATCAAGTCCTATCGCGATCTGCCGGTGCTGATTAATTTGTGGAACAGCGTGGTGCGCTGGGAGCTGCGCACTAAATTGTTTTTGCGCACACAGGAGTTTTGGTGGCAGGAGGGCCATACGGCGCATGCCACGCACGCCGAGGCGCAGGCGGAGACGCTGCAGATGCTCGATGTATATCTGGACTTTGCCCGCAACGAGGCAGCGCTGCCGGCGTACACTGGCCGCAAGAGCGCATCGGAAAAGTTTCCGGGCGCGGACGTGACCTATTCGCTGGAAGCGGTGATGGGCGATGGCAAGGCGCTGCAGGCTGCCACTTCCCACAATCTCGGGCAAAACTTTGCACGGGCGTTTGAGATCAAGTATCTCGATCGCGGCAATGAGCTGCAACATTGCTGGACAACCTCATGGGGGCTTTCCACGCGCTTCATCGGCGCGATTGTGATGGCACATGGTGATGACCAGGGCTTGGTGCTGCCGCCCCGACTGGCACCGCATCAAGCTGTGATCGTTCCGATCTACAAAAGTGAAGCAGAGCAGGCGCTGGTGCTGGAGGCGTGCCAGCAGGTGCGCGCCATGTTGGCAGACGCCGGTGTGCGCGTGATTGCGGATTTGCGCGAAGGCCTCTCGCCCGGGTTTAAGTTTAATGATTGGGAGATGCGCGGTGTGCCGCTGCGCATTGAGATTGGACCGAAAGATGTGGCCAAAGAATCCGTTGCGCTGGCGCGCCGTGATATGCCCGGCAAGGCCGGAAAATCTTTTGTACCGGTGGCGGGCTTGGCTGCAGCCATCATTGCCAAGCTTGACGAGATTCAGCAGAACATGCTGGCCCGGGCAACTGAGTTCAGGGACGCCAACACCAGCCATCCGCGCGATTTTGCGGCGTTGACTGCGGCAGTTGTGAATGGGTTTGCACGGGCATGGTCCTGCGGAAAGCCGGAATGTGACGCCGCAATCAAGGAACAGACCAAGGCCACCAATCGCTGCATTCCGCTGGACCAGGTGCCGGGTGGCGGGCCGTGTGTTTATTGTGGCGAGCCGGCAACTGAACAGGCCTATTTTGCGCGGGCGTACTAGGGCGACGCACGTCCGAGCGAAAGCTGGATTGACTGGTATTTGTCAGCGTGCGGCAGATTCAGGTGCGGAACCTCGGGAGTTTTCGTGCCGGCTAGCGCATTGTATTCATTTGGCCGGTGGTATACTTTGCGGGCTGTCTTCGGCCGGCAAATAACGATAACGATTAATAAGCTGTGAAGGATTGGAAGGAGAGTTAGCGGGATGACACTGCCAAAAGAAAGCAAAGATCAGGCGATCAAGGATTTTCAACGCGACACCAGCGACACTGGTTCGCCCGAAGTTCAGATCGCAATCCTCACGCGGCGCATTGAGCAATTGACTGGTCATCTGCGCACGCACAAGAAGGACGAGCATTCCCGGCACGGTCTTTTGGGTTTGGTGAGCAAGCGCCGCCGGCACCTCACATACTTAAACCGGCACGCGCCGGATTCTTATAACGCAGTAACAGAGCGCCTCGGAATCCGCCGGCGCTAAAATTTTTTTGTGGGCATGGTGCGCCGGGGGCGGCGCAGGTGCCCGTGGCACAATCGGCTAGGCAACCGGTTGGGCATTGGAAAGAGAGTGGGAATTCGTTCCCGGCCAACTGCCACTTTGTTTCCAGTCCCTAACCCCCTTGTCCAGCCACAAGCAGTAATGGCGGCTGCATCCGGTTACGCGGAGCAGTCCTACAAGGAGTCCTCTCAATGTCCAACGTAAAACAATACAATGTGGTTGTCGGTGGCAATCTGCTGACCGTGGAAACGGGAAAGCTGGCCAACCTGGCGGGCGGTGCGGTGACCGTGCGCTGCGGCGACACGATGCTTTTGGCAACGGCTACGATGGGGCGGCAGCCCCGGGCTGGCATCGACTTTTTTCCGCTGAGTGTCGATTTCGAAGAGCGCCTATATTCAATTGGAAAAATCCCCGGCTCCTTCTTCCGGCGTGAAGGCCGGCCAAGCGAGGAGGCCATTCTTGTCTCGCGGCTGATTGACCGGCCGCTGCGCCCGTTGTTTCCCAAAGACCTGCGCAATGAAGTGCAGATCATCATTACCGCGCTTTCGGCCGACCATATTAATCCGCCCGACATTTTGGCGATTGTGGGTGCAAGTGCTGCGCTCACAATTTCGGATGTGCCCTTTGGCGTTGCGCCGTTTTCCGGCCCCATCGGCGCTGTGCGCGTGGGGTTGATTGATGGCGAGTTTGTGCTCAATCCCACCTATGAGCAAATGGCAGTTTCCAAACTGGATCTGCGTTTGGCGGGAACGCGCGAGGCGGTGCTGATGGTGGAGTGCGCTGCCAATGAAGTGCCGGAGGATCAGCTGGTTGCTGCGCTCGAGCTGGCGCACAAATCGATTGCGCCGATGATTGACTTGCAAGTGCAGATGGCAAAGGAGATTGGCAAGGCCAAGCGCACAGACTACCCGTCTTTCAAGCAGGATCCTGCGCTGCTGGAGCGGGTTGCAGCGCACAGCCGCGCACGCGTTGCCAGCGCGTTGAAGGACGTGGCCAACAAAGAAGATCGCAATGCGGCGTTAGACACAATTGAAGCTGAGGCAGTGGCTGCGCTTGCGACCACTGAAGTTACGAGCGATGCGGTGAAAGATTGTTTCCACAGCGTGCTCAAGGCTGAAGTGCGGCGTGAGATTGTGGACCACTCGCGCCGCCCGGACGGGCGTGGCTTGCGCGAGATTCGGCCAATCAGCATCGAGACCGGGCTGAGCCCGCGTGCCCATGGCTCCGGCTTGTTCACCCGTGGTGAGACGCAAATCCTAAGCCTGGCCACACTTGGCACGCCGCGCGATGCTCAGATGCTGGATACACTTTCGCCCCAAACCTCCAAGCGCTACATGCATCACTACAACTTTCCGCCCTACTCCACGGGCGAGGCGCGTTTCTTGCGCGGCTCATCGCGGCGGGAGATTGGCCACGGGGCGCTTGCCGAGCGGGCGCTGTTGCCGGTGCTGCCCTCGGAGGAAGAGTTTTCGTACACGCTGCGCGTGGTGTCCGAGGCGCTGTCGTCCAATGGCTCCACTTCGATGGCTTCGGTGTGCGGATCCACGCTGGCATTGATGGACGCGGGTGTGCCCATTCGCAAGCCAGTGGCCGGCATTGCCATGGGTCTGGTGAAGCAGGATGACAAATACGTAATCCTCACCGACATTCAAGGCATGGAAGACAACTTGGGAGATATGGACTTCAAGGTGGCCGGCACGGATGAAGGCATCACCGCGCTGCAAATGGATATTAAGATCACTGGCCTAACGCCGAAGGTGATGGCATCTGCGCTGGCGCAGGCGCGTGAAGCGCGCTTGGATATTCTGGGCAAGATGGCTGCGCACATTGCGGCGCCGCGGGCGGATCTCTCGCCCTTTGCGCCACGGCTGTACGTGATGATGGTGCCTGAATCAAAGATTGGCGCAATCATCGGACCAGGCGGAAAAGTTATTCGCGCCATTCAAGAGGAGACCGGCGCGAAGATTGATATTGGCGATGGCGGGCGCGTGGTAATTGCGTCAGCTGATGGCGAGGCGGCACAGCGTGCCATGCAGCGCATTTCTGAACTGATTGAGACCGCGGAAATCGGCAAGCTTTACACCGGCCGCGTCGTGCGCATCGAATCGTTTGGTGCGTTTGTGGAAATTATGCCCGGCACCGACGGGCTGGTGCACATCAGCCAGCTTGCTGACTTTCGGGTGGAGCAGGTGGAAGATGTGGTGAAGTTGGGCGAGGAATTGACGGTGATGGTGATTGACGTCGACAACAGCGGAAAGATCCGCCTCTCGCGGCAAGCGGTGTTGGAAGGCTGGACGGCGGAAGAGGCGCGCTCACGCGACCGCAAACCAAGTGGTGGTGGCGGTGATCGGGGCGGACGCGGTGGTGACCGCGGAGGCGACCGGGGCGGACGCGGAGGCGACCGCGGTGGCCGGCCGCCGCGCCGTTAGCGCAACTTTTCTGTGGCAGCGTAATGCAAGGAAGCACCCCGTTTTGCGGGGTGCTTCTGCAGTTATAGTGGCGGCGCAATATTTACCCGGAGTCTGGCGCGTTGGCAAGCTTCCGCAAGCGGTTGGCAGAGCAGCCGGATTAGTAAAACCAGTGATTGATAGTGGGCTGGTCTGCCCAGAGATATAGGAGATCTTTATGAGCGACACAAACGGAAGCGGTTCAACATCCAGCTTGATGGCGGAGACGGAAAATTACAGTGCGTGGCTTTCGCAGGAGCCAGATGGCGAAGTGTCTTACCATTTAGAACTGGGGCAGGCGACGCTGCATTTTTTTCAGGAAGAGTGGGACGAGTTTTTGAAGTTGACCCAGTCTCTGTAGACTGAACGGATGCTGTGGATTGCGAGGCGTTTGCGGACCTGCTTTCGTCGCGCGGGCAGCAGGCGCTGCAAGCCGCAATGGCTGCCGGCCTGCAGGAGAAAAATCTGCTGCCGGATCTGGAGCGGCTGCGCAAAGAGTACGGCAGCGCGCTGGCGCGGTCGGCGGTGGAGATGGCACTGCTGCGGACGCGAGCGGCAGCGAAGTTCAGCCGGGCGCGCGAGATGTACTTTACGCGGGACGCGCTTGAGCAGGCATCGGGCGAGCGCATCAGCAGCCATCGCGCGCAGCGCTTTGCAGAGCACGCGAGTGTTGGCGATTTTGGGTGCGGCATCGGTGGTGACCTGATGGCGCTTGCGGCGCGTACTAAGGCAACCGGAATTGAACGCGATGCGGTGCGGGCGGCAATGGCCGCCGAGAATTTGCGGGTTTGCGGGTTGATCGGACACGCAAGTGTGCAGGCAGCCGATGTTGCGCAGTGCGAGTGGCCGGACGTGGGAGCGCTGTGGTGTGATCCCGCCCGCCGGGAAAATGGCAGGCGCATCTTTTCTGTTCGAAAGTATCAACCGGCGCTGCCAACTGTGCTGGAGTGGCAGAGGCGGGTGCCAAATCTGGGAGTGAAGCTTTCTCCCGGCGTGCAGCGGCGCGAGATTGCGGGCCTGCCGGCTGAGGTTGAGTTTATTTCCGAGGGCGGCGGGTTGAAGGAGGCGGTGCTGTGGTTTGGCGCATTGCGCACCACTGACTCGCGCGCCACACTGCTGCCGGGTGCGCACACGCTGACAGCAATGCTGGGCGCAAGCGTGGGCACCGGTTCGCTGCTGCGCTACTTATACGAGCCGGATCCGGCGGTGATGCGCGCTGGCCTGGTGCAGACCCTGGCTGTGATGCTTGATGCGCGCAAATTGGACGAGGACATTGCGTACCTCACCAGTGACTCGCTGCGCCAAACCGTGTTTGCGCGGGCGTACGAAGTGGACGACGCGCTGCCGTTTTCCCTCAAGGCGATTCGCGCCCGGCTGCGCGAGCGCGGAGTTGGCAGCGTGGTGGTGAAGAAGCGCGGTTCGCCGTTGGATGTTGATGAATTTACGAAAGCGCTGCGGCTATCCGGGAGTCCGGAAGTGGAGCGCACTGTATTCCTAACGCATGTGGAAGGCCGGCCTTGGGCTGCGATTGCGCGCCCAATTAATTCGGCATTCAATATGGATCAAACAGCGGAGGCACATAGTGACAGCCAAAACTCTTTCTAACTACATTGATGGTGAATGGCGTGCAGCGGGCGCGCAGGAAACAATGCCTGTGACAAACCCGGCGACTGGCGAGGTGCTGGCGCAGGTGCCGCTTTCCACGGCAGCAGATGTGGGGCTGGCAGCCAGCGCAGCCCAGGCCGCGTTCGACGGTTGGCGCCGCACACCCGCCACTGCGCGCATTCAATTTCTATTTAAACTTAAGCGCTTGCTTGAGGAAAACACGGAGGAGCTGGCGCGCACCATCACACTTGAGAACGGCAAGACGCTGGAGGAAGCGCGGGGCGAGCTGGCGCGGGCGGTGGAGAACGTGGAGGTGGCGTGCGGCATTCCAATGCTGATGCAGGGGGATTACTCGGAGGATATTGCGCGCGGCATTGATGAGTACATGATCCGGCAGCCGGTAGGCGTGTGCGCTACGATTGCGCCGTTTAACTTTCCGGGCATGATTGCGTTCTGGTATCTGCCGTACGCGTTGGCGTGTGGCAACACATTTATTATGAAGCCGGCTGAGCGCTGCCCGATGACGATGCAGCGCGTGTTTGAACTGCTGCACCAGCTTGGGCTGCCCAAGGGCGTGGTCAATCTGGTGAACGGCGGACCGGTGGCGGTCGATGCGATCCTCGATCATCCGCTGGTGCGTGCGGTGACATTTGTGGGAAGCACGGCAGTGGCACGGCATGTGTACTCACGGGCGGCAGTCAACGGTAAACGCGTGCAGGCGCAGGGCGGTGCAAAGAATCCGGTGGTGGTGTTGCCCGATGCAGATTTGGAGATGACCACCCGCATCGTGGCTGATGCTGCATTCGGCAATGCCGGCCAGCGCTGCCTGGCTGCGTCATTGGCGATCACAGTTGGCGCTGTGCACAGCCAGTTTGTAGAGGCAATTGCCGATGCTGCAACTAACCGGGTAGTGGGCTACGGGATGGATGCGGGCGTTGAAATGGGCCCGGTAATCACCGCGCAAAGCAAGACGCGCATCCAAGGGCTGATGCGGCAGGGCACCGCCGAGGGCGCGCGGCTGCTGGTGGATGGCAGCGTGGCTGCAGTTGAGGGATATGCGCAGGGCAGTTTCATGCGGCCGTCTGTGATGGATGGTCTCTCACCAGACGGTGAGATTGCGCGTGCTGAAATATTTGGGCCCGTGTTGGGGTTGATTCATGTTGAGAGCGTGGATGCGGCGCTGGACTTCATCAATAGTGGCAAGTACGGCAACATGGCTTGTTTGTTCACCGCCAGCGGCGCGTCTGCGCGCAAGTTCCGGGTGGAGGCGCAGACCGGCAATATCGGCATCAATATCGGGGTGGCGGCCCCAATGGCGTTTTTCCCGTTTAGCGGCTGGAAAGACAGCTTTTTTGGCGACATGCACGGCCAGGGAAAACACGCGGTGGAGTTTTTCACCCAGACGAAAGTGGTTGTGGAGCGCTGGCCGCAGGAGTGGACGCGCAAGTTTTGAATCATGCTTCACTGCGGTGGGCCGGTTGATATACTCGGGATTAAATATAGTTAGTAATGACTGGTGTTGCAAGGAGCAAATAGATCCATGGCCAAAGGTAAAAAAGTTCGGGTTGCCATAATTGGCGTCGGGAATTGCGCGTCCTCTTTGGTGCAGGGCGTGCAGTTTTACAAGGATGCGCCCGAAGATATTGAGGTGCCCGGTTTGATGCACGTTAACCTGGGCGGCTATCACGTGCGCGACATTGAGTTCTCGGCTGCCTTTGATGTGGTTGAAGGCAAAGTGGGATTGGATCTGAGTGAGGCGATTCTGGTTGAGCCAAACAACACCATCAAGTTCGCAGAGGTTCCAAAACTCAATGTAAAGGTGGAGCGTGGAATGACGCACGATGGCTTGGGCCCGCAGTTGCAAAAGAAACTGCGCAAGGCGCCCGGGGCCACGGCTGAAATTGCCAAAATCCTGAAGGACACCAAGACAGATGTTGTGGTGAATTTTTTACCGGTGGGCTCGGAGATGGCTACCAAGTGGTATGTGGAGCAAATCCTTGAGGCCGGCTGTGCACTTGTAAATGGCATTCCCGTTTTCATTGCCAGCCAGAAATATTGGTCCAACCGCTTCAAGGAGCATGGCTTGCCGGTGTTGGGCGACGATATGAAAAGCCAGGTGGGTGCGACGATTGTGCATCGCGTGCTTACAAATTTGTTCCGCGAACGCGGGGTGCATCTGGATCGCACGTACCAGTTGAATTTTGGCGGCAACATGGATTTTTTCAACATGCTGGACCGCGAACGGCTCGAGTCTAAGAAGATATCCAAAACCAACTCTGTTACCAGCCAGATGAGCTATGCACTTGACCCGGACAATGTACACGTGGGACCCAGTGACTATGTGCCGTGGCTGACCGATCGCAAGTGGTGCTACATCCGCATGGAAGGCACAACCTTTGGCAATGTGCCGTTGAATCTGGAGTTGAAGCTTGAGGTGTGGGATTCGCCCAACTCGGCCGGTGTGATGATTGATGCTGTGCGCTGCGCCAAACTTGCGCGTGATCGCAAGCTGGGCGGCGCGATTGTTGGCCCGTCTGCGTACTTGATGAAGACGCCCCCGAAGCAGTTTACAGACGATATTGCGCGCCAGATGACCGAGGACTTCATTCGCGGCAAGTAATCGAGCGGGGCGCTGCGCCCGCATTCCGGCGAACTCGCATGCCGTCGGATTAGAATAGTTGAGTGGCAGCTTGCCAAATCGTCGCGGTGTTACGCTTTCAAAGCGTGGCACTGCTTGCCTGCGGCTTGCTTTGTTTGCAGTTTAGCTGGCGAGCATTGCGCGCACAGATACGGCTCACACGCCATAGTCAACATTTGCGACTTTCGTTGGTCACGCTATGACCGGCGACTTTGTTTGGATCCCCACTCCAGCGGACATTGAACGCAGCCACTTGGCTAAGTTTATGCAATTGCATGGCTTGGCTGACCTGGTTGAGCTGCAATCCCGGTCCACAACAGACGTTGGCTGGTTTACAAACGCAATCATCGAATACTTGGATATCCGCTTTCAGCGCCCCTATCGGGAGGTGCTGGATGTTTCGGGCGGTGTCCAGTTCCCGCAGTGGTGCGTTGGCGGGCAGCTTAACATCGTGCACAGCTGCGTTGACAAGTGGCTGGCAGATGCTGCAACCGCTGACCGCATTGCAGTCGAATGGGAAGGCGAGGATGGCCGGCGGGCGTCGCTAACTTATCGGGCGCTGGCAGTAGACGTCAATCGCTGCGCAAACGCCCTGCGCAGTTTGGGATTGGGCAAAGGGGATGCAATCGCAATTCATTTGCCGATGGTTCCGCAGATTGTGATTGCGCTGCTGGCAATCGCAAAAATTGGCGCAGTGATCGTGCCGCTGTTCTCTGGATTTGGGGCGGGTGCTATTCGCTCGCGCTTGCAAGACGCCGGGGTGCGCGCACTATTCACTGCAGATGGCGCCGCGCGGCGCGGGCGCATCGTCCCGCTGAAATCTGTTGCGGATGAAGCGCTCGCGGATCTGCCCGCTGTGGAGCATGTAATTGTGCTGGAGCATGCCGGCAACCCGATTGCAATGAAGGCAGGCCGCGATCAATTATGGAGTGAGCTGCTTGCCGCGCAGCCAGTGGTTGCTGAGCTGGAACCGACAGCAGCGGAGGATCCGCTGATGATCATCTACACCAGCGGTACAACCGGCCGGCCGAAGGGTGCGGTGCACACGCATTGTGGTTTCCCGGTGAAGGTTGCGCAGGACATGGCGTTTGGCACGGACGTGCATGCGGGTGACCGCATCTGCTGGCTAACAGACATGGGCTGGATGATGGGGCCGTGGCTGGTGTTTGGCGCATTGCTGCTTGGTGCCACCTGCTGTTTGTATGATGGTGCGCCGGACTTTCCGGATGCAGCGCGCTTGTGGCAGTTTGCTGCGCATCACAAGCTTACGCAGCTCGGCGTCTCGCCCAGTTTGGTGCGCGCGCTGCGGGCGCACGGCGATGCGCCCGCCACCGGCCATGACCTCTCCGCATTGCGGCTGTTTGCCTCCACCGGCGAGCCATGGAACCCGGATCCGTGGCACTGGCTCTTTGAAGTTGTTGGCCGCCGCCGCATCCCCATCATCAATTATTCGGGTGGCACAGAAATCAGCGGCGGCATTTTGATGGGCAATCCAATCACACCGCTCGTGCCGTGTGCGTTCTCCGGCGCATGCCCCGGCATTGACGCGGTTGTGCTGGATGCCAACGGCCAAGTTGTGCGCGGCGCTGTGGGCGAGCTGGCAATTCGCGCGCCATGGATTGGCATGACGCGCGGCTTCTGGCGCGACCGCGAACGCTATCTCGAAACATATTGGGCACGCTGGCCAAATGTTTGGGTGCACGGCGATTGGGCGCTGCAGGCCGCTGATGGGCAGTGGCAGATTGTGGGGCGTTCTGATGACACAATAAATGTGGCGGGCAAACGCATCGGCCCGGCGGAGGTGGAGTCTGCGCTTGTGGGCGACCCCGCGGTGGTGGAGGCTGCTGCCGTGGGCGTGCCAGATGACATGAAGGGCAGTGCTGTGATTTGTTTTTGCGTGCTGGCACCCGGCCGCGAAGGTGACGACGCACTGCGCAGCGCGCTGAAGGCGCGCGTGGCAGCAGAGTTGGGCAAGCCGCTGCAGCCCAAGGCAATCCATTTTGTGGCTGACCTGCCCAAGACGCGCAACGCCAAAGTGATGCGGCGCATAATCCGGGCAGCGTTTTTGGGTGAGGAGCTGGGCGATACCACCGCGCTGGTGAATCCGGAGTCAGTGGCAGCCATCACGCTGCTGCGCTAGTTGTGGCGCCGTATGGCTGCTCGCGTGGTTCTGCAGCCCGGCACACAGCAAATCCATCAATTAGCAAACTTGATCTGCGCAAACAAGTACCTGCAAAAGGCTGCGAATTTAGTTTGCGGTTGAGCAGCTGTACCTCATTGATTCAAAAGTGAACCAAGCAGTTGATTATTTAGTGCTGGGCAGCCTGACGCTGGATGTGCTACCTGACGGCAGTTCTGTGCTGGGCGGTACGGCGGCCTATGCGGGATGCATGGCGCATGCACTCGGGCAGCGGGCCGGCATTGTGGCAGCAGTTGCCCCAGACGCGGACCTGACTGCACTGGCTGGCATTCCGCTCGCCGTGCAACCGGCTGCAGTCAGCACCGTCTATGAAAACCGGTACACGGCCGAGGGCAGAGTTCAGTACCTGCACCACCGCACGGATGACTTGAAGTTTGAAACTGTACCGGTTGCGTGGCGGGCGCCGCGGATTGTGCATATTGGGCCGCTGGCGCATGACGTTGATCCGGCGCTGCTGGCGCACTTTCCAAATGCACTGCGCGGCCTCACTGCGCAGGGGTGGCTGCGGCGCTGGGATGCGGGCGGGCGTGTGACGCGCTGTGCGTGGCCGCAGGCGGAAGCTGTGCTGCCGGCCGCGGATGTTGTGGTGCTGAGCATTGAGGATGTGCAAGGGGATTGGGCGGCCGTGGAGCCGTGGGCTAAGCTCACGCGCATTCTGGTGGTCACCGAGGCAGAGCGGGGCGCGACTGTGTTTGCTGCGGGCGCGCGGCGCCAGTTTGGCGCGCCGCGTGTGGCGGTGGTTGACCCCACCGGCGCGGGCGATATGTTTGCTGCGGCGTTCTTGATTTTCTATCAGCGCACGCGCGACCCATGGAGTGCGGCGCGCTTTGCGATTGAGCTGGCTTCCGTGTCCGTTACGCGCGCTGGTTTGCTGGGCGTGCCAGCGGCGGGCGAGATTGCAGCGGCAGAGGCAGCTGCGCGAGCAGGTTAGCCGGGGGCTGCTGCACGGCGGTGCGCAGTTGTGGCTTGTGTGCGCACTTAAGTGCCGTTTGCTTTGCGCAGCTTGAATTGTTGGGCGGCGGCAACAAGCTCTGCAAACAATGCCTGATGCGCGGGGTCATCGGGCGCAAGCTCCGGATGCCACTGTACGCCAATAAGCCACGGGTGCTTTTCATGTTCGATGGCCTCCACCACGCCATCGGGTGCATGTGCCACAGCCCGCCAGCCGGCCGGGGCTGCGGGCGCAGCTTGGTGGTGCCACGAGGGCACTACCGGGTCCAATTGTTTCATAACGGCAGCGAGCTTGCTGTCTGGTGCTACTGTGACGCGATGGCTGGTGCCGGCATCGCTCTCGCGGTGCGGCACCGCTTCGCCCACCACATCCGGCAGGTGCGGGTGCATGCGCCCGTTGGCTGCCACGGTAAGCACCTGCATGCCACGGCAGATGCCCAGCGCTGGTGTGCTGCCCGCGCCCACAATGGTGCGCGCCAGAGCCAGCTCAAACGCGTCGCGCTCAGTATCCACGCCAAAGAGCGCGGGGTGGGTTGCACCCCCGTATTCGCGCGGGTCAATGTCCCCGCCGCCGGTAAAGACTATGCCATCTAAACCTGCAAGCACTGCGGAGGGATCGGACTCGCCCGGCGGCAGTAATACCGGCAGGCCGCCAGCACGCCGCACAGCGTCGATGTACTTGGTGGATACCTCAAAGGTGCCGCGTTCATTGCGCGGCCGCGTGGTGATGCCAATCACGGGCTTGGAATTCAAAATGGGATGCTCCTTCATAACGCGCTAACTACGCTCAATGATACTAGCTGTTAATGATTCTTGCGCCTGCCCTGCCGCAATCATTTCTGCGCAATTGGCTGTGGCGCTGCGAACAAGTGCGTGAATGAGGCGCCCCGCCGGAAGTCAGTGCACTTGGAGGTGTCGGATGCGGGGATTTGAGGGTTAGCCGCGGGACTTGAGGCGGCTCGGTTATTCGGCAGCGATTCGCAGCCAATTCGGGAAATCTGCCGCATCCATTTTTGTCTCGGCCCTTGCCCAGCGCTCCACCGCCCAGCCGTAAAAATCAAATTCGATGGTTGAGATGGATGCTTGGATTGCGGCCCACAGCGTCCAGCCCACATCAGACATGATCATGTTCAACTGCATGCGCGCCAGCTTGTCTGGCTGAGCTGAGCCGAAGTAGGCGCTGCATAGCGCCTCGATGCGCGTTTGGTCAAACTGCTGCTCCTGGCAAGTATTGCCCAGCTCAAAGCACGGGTCGTTGTTGCCGCTGTACTCGTAGTCCACAATCCAAAGCTGTGAGCCGTCGTCGATATAGTTTTCGGCAAGCAAGTCGTTGTGGCACGGTACTGTTGCCAATGGTTTCGCAGCTAGAGCGCGCTCAATCAGCTGCACGGCTTTGATGCGCTGCGGATAATTAGGCGGAATGCGGATGCTGCGCTCGGCCACAATTTGCAGGTAGAACTCGGTGAGGCGGAACATGTTGAACTCTTGCAGGAAGCGCGGTCCGGCATGCAGCTTTTTGAGGGCAGCAGCCATGCGGGCCGGCAGGCCTGGCTGCTGCAGTGCCGCAATCGACATCGTTTGGCCGGTGATAAAGGCGAGCACCATCACGTTGCAATCCGCAAGATAGTGCGCGACATGCGCACCCACGCCGGCTTGGGCCGCAGCGCGTGTGTTGTGGTGTTCGTTGGCGCGGTCCACCGCCAGCAGCTCGGTGGACATGCCGGGTATGCGCACCACGTATGGCGTGCCGTCAACCTCCACGCGGAAGTTGCTGTTGGTGAGGCCGCCTGCAAGCGGCTGAATTGAATTGACTTGCCGTGCCATGCGGCGATGCGGCCGGTCACTTCTTCGATTGTGATTGGCATGATAGTTGGGGAAGGATGTTAAATAATTGCGCGGCGTGCCGGGCCGATGCGCTGCGGGGCGCAACCAGGCCGTTGGTTGCGCCCCGCAGCAGTCAAAGCAATGAAACTTTGCGGCTACTCGGGCGGTATCTCCCGAAATGCAAATTGAACATCGATACCTTTAGAAAGCTGGCTGCTCTTTGCGAATGTGGGATTTAGAGGAAACCGTTGATCGCTACTAGGCTACGTGGCCAATAGCCATCATTCGCACATGTTACAATTTTTTGGTCGTGGACATGACTTTTAGTCTTAACCGACGTAAAGGTTGTTAAGAAAACTACTTTGGTGCATTTGATTACTACCAGCCTGACTGTTCTAGATATTCTGGAATTATAGTTTGTTGGCGTATATTTGGCGCGTAGCAGACGCTTGGCAAGTAGCGGGTATTGGTCCTCCGCGAAGGGTATTGATGGCTAAACTTTCTTTGCGTGGCTGTGTATGAGGCAGATTACGGTAATGGTTTCGGCTCATTGTGATGGAAGTTGCGGATCGGCAAATGGGTCTATGCTGTCTTTTTATATCGGGTCTATTGGTCAAGGTATGCAGGAATAATGGCTGGAGATGCCGCCGTACCGGTTTCTGATTTGTATGACGCAGGCCATGGAAGTGCGGTTGCTGCAGCGTTGTTCGCGCGCGTGCCGCAGTTTGCCGGCATCCAAGCGCAGCAGATCACAGCCCTGCGCGGCGGCATCACCAACACCAACTACCGGATCACCACGGCTGCGGCTGATTTTGTACTGCGGATTGCCGGCGAGCGCACCGATACGCTCGGCATAGACCGGCGTGTGGAGTACGCAGCCAGCTGCAGTGCGGCTGCTGCTGGTATTGCGCCCGGCGTGGTGCACATGATCGAGCCCGAGGGCTATCTGGTGACTGACTTTATTGCCGGGCGCATGCCGCTGCCGGAAGAATTGCGTTCCGCGCTCTGGCTGGATACGATTGGCGCACTGCTGCGCCGCGTCCATGCCTTGCCCGCACTGGGTGCGCGTTTTTCTGGTTTTGAGGTGGTGCGCACCTACACCGGGTTGGCGCGCGCAGGTGGGGCGGAGTTTCCCGTCAACTTTGACACTCTGCGGGCGCGGCTGGATGTGCTGGAGCATGCTCTCGCGCGGCGCGCATTTGTTGAGCGCTTGTGCCACAATGATCTGCTCAACGGCAACTTTCTGGTTGATGCACAAGAGCGTTTGTTTGTGCTGGATTGGGAGTACGCCGGTATGGGCGATCCATTTTTCGATCTCGGAAATTTTTCGGCGCATCATGAGCTGCTGCCCGCCCACGATTTGCAGTTGCTGGCAGCGTATGGCGCCACTGATACGGCAGATCTCGCACGCCTCAACTTGATGAAGATTGTTTCGGATTTCCGCGAAGCAATGTGGGGCGTGCTGCAGTCCGCGATCTCCGGGTTGGACTTTGATTTTCGCGAGTACGCGAGCACATACTTTGGGCGCGTAGAGCTGCGCCTGCAGGATCCCGCATTGCCTGCGTGGCTGGCGCAGGTGTGAGCACATGAGCCCGTTCCCCACGCAGGCGCGCGTTGTCATCATTGGCGGCGGAGTAGGCGGATGCTCCATTGCGTACCACTTGGCAAAGCTCGGCTGGAGTGACGTTGTGCTGCTGGAGCGCCACGAGCTGACCAGCGGCAGCACCTGGCATTCCGCCGGGCTGGTTGGCCAGCTGCGCTCTGATGTAAATCTCACGCGCATGATGCAGTACAGCACGGATCTCTACGGCCGTTTAAAAGCTGAGACTGGACAGGATACTGGCTGGCGCATGACCGGTGGCGTACGGCTGGCATCATCGCCAGAGCGCCTTGTGGAACTTAAGCGCCAGGTTTCTTTGGCGCGCTCCTTTGGCTTGGACTTCCAACTTATCTCGCCGCAAGCGGCACTGGCATTCTTTCCGCTGATGTCTTTGCAGGATGTGGTGGGCGCGGTGTATACGCCCACTGACGGAATGATTGACCCGACCGGGCTGACGAATGCCCTGGCTGCCGGCGCGCGCGCGGGCGGCGTGCAAATTTGCACGCAAAGCATTGTTACCGGCATCAGCCTGCGGGATGGCCGGGTGTGCGGCGTGGAAACCACGCAGGGCTTCATTGCTGCAGAGCACGTGGTGAATGCCGGCGGCATGTGGGCGCGGCAGATCGCGCAGTTGGCCGGTGTCTATTTGCCCATCATCCCGATGGCGCATCTGTATCTCATCACAAAGCCAGTGGCGGGCGTAACGCGCGAGTTGGTGGCCCTGCGCGATCCAGACAATTTGATTTACTATCGCGAAGAGGTTGGCGGGTTGGTGGCGGGCGGCTATGAACGCGAGCCAGCACCCTGGGGACTTGATGGAGTGCCATTGGACTTTAGCTTCAAGCTGCTGCCGCCGGACTGGGAGCGCTTCACGCCGTTGATGGAAAATTTGATCCGCCGTGTGCCGCTGCTGGAGACGGCCGAGGTGCACACACTGCTAAACGGCCCGGAGGCATTTACGCCGGATGGCGAGTACCTGCTTGGCCCAACGGCGGTGCCCGGGTTTTGGGTGGCGGCTGCATTCTGTGCGCATGGGCTGGCCGGGGCCGGTGGCATTGGCAAGGTAATGGCCGAGTGGATTGTGCACGGCCATCCGGAATGGGATGTGTGGCGCCTCGATGTGCGCCGCTTTGGCTCCAACTACAACAGCGTGGAGTACACCCGCGCGCGCACGGTCGAGACCTACTCCAAGTATTACGATATTCACTATCCAAATGAGGAGCGCGAGAGCGTGCGTGCCCTGCGCCTCTCCCCGGCATACCAGCAGCTGCAGGCATTGGGTGCGGCATTTGGTGAAAAGTTTGGCTGGGAGCGCGCCAACTGGTTTGAGCCGCATGCCGCAGCGGCACAGCATGGGCATCAGCCCGCGGGCTGGGCTGCCCACAACTGGTCGGCTGCCATTGGGGTGGAGCATCTGGCGGCGCGCAACAGCGCTGCCATCTTCGATGAAACATCCTTCAGCAAACTGGAAGTGCGCGGTGCTGGCGCGCTGCCTTTTCTGCAGCACGTATGCGCCAACGATGTGGACCGGCCGGTTGGCACGGTGGTGTATACGCAGGCGCTCAACCCGCGTGGCGGCATCGAGTGTGACTTTACGGTTACGCGTATTGGCGCGGACCGCTTTTCGATTGTTACGGGCACGGCATTCGGGCAGCACGACTGGTCTGGCTGCAGCTCAACATGCCCGCGCACGCAGCGCCCATTCTGGAAGATGTGACTTCGGCAACATGCGTGCTGGGCATGTGGGGGCCGCACGCGCGCAACATTCTGCAGGCGGTTACACGCGCGGATCTTTCGAGTGCGGCGTTCCCGTACTTGACTGCGCAGCGCATTGCAGTGGGGGCCGTGCCGGTGCTGGCTGTGCGCGTCACCTATGTGGGCGAGCTGGGCTGGGAGCTGCACTGCCCCATGGAGTACGGCGCGCGCTTGTGGGAGACATTGTGGGAAGCGGGCCAGGCGCATGGCTTGCACGCTGGCGGATACCGGGCCATCGACACGCTGCGTCTCGAGAAGGGCTATCGCTACTGGAGTGCCGAGCTCGGGCCGGATTACACGCCTTTTGAAGCAGGGCTGGGGTTTGCGGTCAAACTTTCCAAGCCGGCGTTTATTGGGCGCGCTGCCTTGGTGCGCCAGAAACAGGCTGGCATTCAGCGCAAGCTGTGCTGCTTAACGCTGGCCGATCCCGCGCAAGTATGTATCGGCAAAGAGCCGGTGCGGCACAACGGCGAAGTGGCTGGATGGGTTACCTCCGGTGGCTACGGCTACTCTGTTGAAAAAAGTATTGCCTACGCATATCTGCCGGTGGACCTGGCCCGGCCCGGCACCGCCGTGGATGTTGAGTTGTACGGCGAACTGAGCGCTGCACTGGTGGCGGCTGAACCGCTCTGGGATCCGGCTGGCACGCGCATCAAGCTGTGAAGTCTGCTGCTCAATTGTTGTGCGCGAGCGTGGATGGTCTTCGTGCTATAAGTGCGCTGTCATAACTCACCATAAGGCACTGGCAACAATGATCCGCGCTGTAACTTTTGATTTTTGGGATACGCTGGTCTTCGATGACTCCGATGAGCCCAAGCGGGCTGCGCTGGGCCTGCCCTCAAAGGCGGACACCCGCCGGCAGCTGCTGACCGCAGAAGTGCAGCAGCACCATCCGCAGCTAAGCAACGCGCAGCTGGGCGCTGCGTTTGACCATGCCAATGAGTGCTTCCGCCATTGCTGGAAGGTGGAGCACAATACACCAACCGTGGCGCGGCGCATGCAGTTTGCGTACGAGCACTTGGGCGTTGCGCCAACGCCCGGGTTTGCGGAGCTTGTGCGCGCCGTGGAAGATATGGAGGTTGAAGTGGCGCCGGACTGGGTACCAGACATGGCGACCACGCTGGCGGCGCTGGCAGGCAAATACAAGCTTGGCATCATCTCCGACACAATTCATACGCCCGGGCGCGGCCTGCGCGAACTGCTGCGCCGCGCTGGCGTGCTGCAGCATTTTGCCTGCCTGATTTTTTCTGACGAGGTGGGCGCATCCAAACCGGCGCCGCAGGTGTTCACGCAATGTGCCGCTGCACTGGGACTGCCGCTGGCGGAAATTGCGCACGTGGGTGACCGTGAGAGCAATGATGTGGCCGGCCCGCGCGCCCTGGGCATGCGCGCCATATTGTTCACCGGTGCCATTGACCGCGACAGCGCGCACACCGCGGCTGATGCAGTGTGCAGTGAATTCGCGCAACTGCCCGCCGTGCTGCGTGGCTTGCAGTCGCAGTAGGCGCAGCGCACAGCCGTTGCGATTTTCAAGCAGCTGCAGCTGGCCGGCTTAGCCGCTATGCTGTTTGCGCTGATCGGCAGTGTGCTGCTGTTCGACTTTCTGAACGGCTTTCACGACAGCGCCAAACTACTGTCGACGCTGATTGCATCACGCGCGCTGGCAGCGCGGCCGGCGTTGCTGCTTACTGCGGCCGCCATGCTCATCGGCCCTTTTCTATTTGGTTCTGCAATTGCGCGCACCGTTGGCCGCGGGTTGGTGCTGCCCGGTGCCGCAACACTGCCGGTTTTTTTGGCCGCAATTTGGGGCGCCACAACCTGGGCGCTGATTACCTGGTACACGGGCATGCCCTCCTCGCGGGCGCATGCCTTGGTGGGCGCCATCCTCGGGTCGGCCGCCGCAAGCTCAGGTTTGGGCAGCTTGCAATGGGCCGGGCTGCGCACCGTGTACGCAGGCCTGCTGCTTTCACCGCTGCTCGGTATGCTTTTCGGCTACCTGTTTATGAAGCTGGTGCTGGAGCTGGCACAGGCAGCAAGTCCATCGATCAACCTTTGGTTCAAGCGTGCGCAGCGCTTTACATTTATGGGGCTGGCACTAACGCATGGCAGCAATAGTGCGCAAAACAGCATGGGCATTATCACATTGGGCCTTTCCGTGAGCGGGCTGGTGCAGGGATTTGTGGTGCCGGTTTGGGTGGTGGCTGCCAGTGCGGTGGCAACTGCTGCCGGCATGCTAACTGGCGGCGGACGGCTGATGCGCACGCTGGGCTCGGGGATGTACACTGTGCGGCCGGTGCACGCCTTTGCGAGCCAGGCGACAGCGGCCGTGGTGATTCTTGGCGCTGCGCTCACCGGCGTCCCGGTAAGCACAACGCATATTACCGGCGCCGCGATCATGGGCGTGGGTGCCGCCCAAAATGTGCGCCGCGTGCGCTGGGGTGTTGCATTGGAGATCCTGTGGACATGGCTGCTTACGATTCCGCTGTCGGCATTGCTGGCGGGGATTTTTAGCCTGCTGTTGCGGCAGGCGGGGGTAACGCAATGAAGTGGATGTTTTGGCGGCGCCGGGAGCCGGAGCAAATTGTGGAACTGCTTGTGCGCCAGGCGGACTTGACGCAGCGCGGGCTGCTGCTGCTGCAGCAGTACATGCGCGAGCCCCTGACCGCCGTGGCCGCGGAGCTGCATAATGTGGAAGAGCAGGCCGATGAAGTGCGCCGGATTCTGATTGATGAGCTCAATCGAAACTTTGTCACACCCTTTGACCGCGAGGATGTGTTTGCGCTCTCGCGTGCCATCGATGACATGGTGGATTACGCCGACACGACCGTGGACGAGATGGTGCTGCTGGGTGTGGCACCGAATGCTTTTTTGGAGCGCATGTGCTCGCTGCTGGTGGAGGCGGGCGCAGAAGTGCATCGCGGCGTAAAGCTGCTGCAGGAACGGCCCGGCGTGGCCAACGAGCACGCCATGCGCGCCAAGGCGCTGGAAAACCGGGTGGAGCGCGTGTACCGCGAAGCGGTCGCAGACTTGTTTGCCAACCCGCGTGACATTGACCACGTTGTGAGCATGCTCAAGCTGCGTGAGATCTACCGCCACCTTTCGAACGCGGCGGACCGCGGCGACCAGGCGGCCAACGCAATTGCGGATGTGGTGGTGAAGCGCAGCTAAACTGTGGCGCCGGAGGAGATTGGTACGGGCGGCCGCGCGCTGTGGTGTGGTTTCGCGCATCAACTAGTGGTAAATTTATGCGGCGTAAGCCGCGGGCCACACACTCGTGCTGCATTCGGGCGGCGCCGCCCGGCTAAAACTGTGCCGATGAGCTATCAGACCTGCCACGATAAACA
Organism: Anaerolineaceae bacterium; assembly: GCA_003569365.1. GTDB lineage: Bacteria > Chloroflexota > Anaerolineae > Anaerolineales > UBA11657 > BD1. Next base: position 174,036 of record BGOS01000006.1, on the reverse strand, counting down.
GAATGGAACATAGTAACTACATTGCCTCTGCCAACGACAAACCGTTGTTCACGCCCGGCCCGCTTACCACCAGCCGCAGCGTAAAGCAGGCCATGCTGCGTGACCTTGGCTCGCGCGACTCCGCCTTTGTCAACCTCGTCCGTGATGTGCGCCAGCGACTGCTGGCACTTGCCGGCGTGGCAGCGCCGGATTATGAGTGTGTGATTATGCAGGGCAGCGGCACATACAGCGTCGAGGCGGTTATCTCTTCAGCCGTTTCCGCCCAAGGCAAACTCCTGGCCATCAGCAATGGCGCTTACGGGCAGCGCATTATTCAAATTGCCAAGGTGCACAAGATTGATGCAACCATATTGACCTACCCAGAAGACGCCAAGCCAACGGCTGCCGATGTGGAAGCGGCGCTGGCGCAGGATCCGGCGCTGACGCACGTGGCACTGGTTCATTCTGAGACTACCACCGGCATGATCAACCCCATCGATGAGATTGGCGCTGTGGTGAAGCGCCACAAGCGCCGTTTTATTGTGGATGCCATGAGCAGCTTTGGCGGCATGCCACTTGAGCCGGACAAGACAGGAATTGATTTCCTTGTATCTTCGGCAAACAAATGTATTGAGGGTGTACCGGGTTTTGGCCTGATACTCGCCAGTCGCGCTGCGCTTCTGGAATGCGAGGGCCGGGCGCGCAGCTTGAGCCTCGATGTGTTTGGGCAGTGGAAGGCGCTGGAAGCCAACGGCCAGTTTCGCTTTACACCGCCCACGCACGCGCTGCTTGCGTTCCATCAGGCGCTGGACGAGCTGGTGGCTGAAGGCGGCGTGATTGCGCGCGCGCAGCGCTACTCCAAAAACTATCAGACGCTCGTCGCGGGCATGCGCAGCCTCGGCTTCAAGGAATACCTGCAGCCGCAGGATCAGGGGCATATCATCGTGTCGTTCAGATTTCCTGACCATCCGCGGTTTGAGTTTGAGGAGTTCTATTCGCGCTTGAGCGACAAGGGCTATGTGATTTATCCGGGCAAGGTCAGCAATGCAGACTGCTTTCGCATCGGCTGCATTGGGCGCTTGTTCCCGGCCGACTTTGCTGCGCTGCTGGCAGCCATCCGCGCGGTTAAACTTGAGATGAACTTTGAAGCTTAGCCGCGTTTGCTGCGCTTTGCGCCGGGGCAACTACGCAGCGTGTAAAATATAGAGCATCCGCAAAATATTCTTTAGGAGTGGACCCAATGGATTTCTATTTTCAACGCCAGTACCGCGGGCCGCTAAAAGGCATCCTGCTGGACTGGGCTGGCACAACCATGGACTATGGCTGTTATGCCCCCGCCACCGTCTTCGTGGAAGTGTACCGGCGCAAGGGTGTGCCGATTGCAGTGGACGAGGCGCGTGTGCCAATGGGCGCGCACAAGAAAGTTCATATTCGCAAGATCTCACAGCTGCCGGAAGTGAACCAGCGCTGGCAGGCAGCCCTTGGCCGGCAGCCCAACGAAGATGACATTGAGGGCATGTTTCAGGATTTTATTCCGCTGCAGCTGGCATGCCTGGCGGATTATGCGGACCTGATACCGGGCACGCTTGAGGCCGTTGCGGATTTTCGCAAGCGCGGACTTAAGATCGGCTCCACCACCGGCTACACCGGTGAGATGATGAAGCTGTTGCTGCATGAGGCCAAGAAGCGCAACTACGCACCCGACTCGACGGTTTGCGCGACCGATGTGCCCGCGGGCCGCCCGGAACCATGGATGTGCGTGCAAAACGCGATGAACCTCGGCATCTTCCCGATGGAGGCGATGGTTAAGGTTGATGACACACTGCCCGGAATTGAAGAGGGCCTCAATTGCAATATGTGGACGATCGGACTCGCGCTAACCGGCAATGAGGTCGGCCTGAATCACGCGGAAGTTAGAAATGCGCCGGCTGATGAACTCAAGCGCAAGCTGGACCGGGCTTACGGCCGCATGGCGCAGTGTGGCGCCCACTATGTTGTGGACGGCATTTGGGATGTACCCGCAGTGCTGGATGACATCAATGCGCGGCTGCGGCGTGGCGAGCGGCCGTAGCCTGGCGGGCAGGCGTGCGGCGTCTGAAGCGTGCGAATTTGACGGGGCGTTTGTGCGAAATCCAGCCCGCGTTTGCGGTGCATTCGCATGTAATCGGATTGCATCCGGCTGCGGCCAGACTGTACCCATCCTGCGCGCTTTCGCTTTCGGGTAGCTGCCTGATTGTGTTATAGTACCAGCCTGCGCCTGAGCAATTCACGTGAACCAAAGCTTCTAGATTTAGCGCAGCCGTTGGCTTTTATTTAATCCAATCTTGAGCTTCATTACCCCATAAGGTGCTAGGATACGGGTCGGTTTCGATTATCAGGAGGCAGCGCTTATCAGGTTTACCAACTCAGCCCGCTCCCAGTTTGGCAGTGTGAATTTTTTTCAGTAATTAGTATTAGGAGTGAAAATGCAAACTAAACACAAAAACATGCAGATTGCTGGTGTAATTTTTCTTGTAAGCGCATTGGTGCTGGGTGCTTGTGCAGCGCCGGCTCCCGCGCCAGAGCCGGTTGCAGCTGCTCCCGCTCCAGAGCCAACCAAAGTGCCCGCAGTGCCGGCGACGGATGTACCGTTTGTGCCGGCGGCGGCGGTGGATTGGAGTGTTGCCACAGCAGCCGGTAACATGGATGACCTGACGGCTGCGGCGCAGGTTGAGGGTGCGCTGAACGTGATCACGCTGCCTGTTGATTGGTGCAACTACGGTGAGATGATTGATACCTTCTCTGCCAAGTACGGTATCAAGGTCAATTCACTCAACCCGGATGGTGGTTCCGCTGACGAGATTCAGGCCATCAAAGACAACAAAGAAAACAAAGGCCCGCAGGCGCCGGACGTAATTGACGTCGGTCCTGCGTATGGTCCAACTTCCAAAGAAGAAGGCCTTCTGGCCCCTTATAAGGTTGCCACATGGGACACAATTGTTGGCGACAAGGACCCGGATGGCTACTACGTTGTGGATTACAACGGTGTGATGGTCTTTGAAGTGAACACCGACGTGGTGAAAGATGTGCCCAAGGACTGGGCTGATCTGCTTGATCCAAAGTACAAAGGGCAGGTTGCGCTGGCAGGGGATCCGCGCGCTTCAAACCAGGCAGCCCAGAGCGTCTTTGCCGCCGGCATGGCCAGCGGTGGTACGCTGGATGACACCACGGCCGGCCTTGAGTTCTTCAAGAAGCTAAACGCCTCCGGTAATTTATTGCCGTTGATTGCTGGCAGCGGAACGATTGCGAAGGGCGAAACACCAATTACCTTCCAGTGGAACTATCTGGCGCTTGCCAATGCTGATACGTTTGCAGGCAATCCTCCGCTTGAGATTGTTTATCCTTCATCCGTGAACTGGGGTGGGTACTATTTGCAGGCGATTAGTGCCTATGCTCCGCATCCGGCAGCGGCGCGCTTGTGGCAAGAGTACCTCTATTCCGACGTCGGCCAGCTGACTTGGATGAAAGGTTACTGCACGCCATCCCGCCTTGCAGATATGATCTCTCGCAATGTTGTCCCAGATGACATCAAGGCAAAATTGCCTGATCCGAAAATCATCGAGACTTCAGTGGTCCCCAAGGGACCTCAACTTAAAGCTGCGCGTGCAAACATCAAGGAGAAATGGGACACCGTAGTTGGTCTTGACATCAAAAAGGCCCCGTAAGCCCGTTCTTTGAAATTGGTTGGAACACGGCCCGGCAGCTTTTGCCGGGCCGTTTGTTTTCCCGGTGGTGTGACTCAAGCGTGCAATGCCTACCAGCCGCCAGTTATAATTTGATTTGGATGAATGCCGCCCCTGTTGCATCAGGTGTTTCGACCGGTGCCGTTTTGCACCTATTACCGCATGGCTGAAATTGCTGACACGCGCCTTGCAAGGTTACAGCCGCGGGCTGGCTTCAAGCTTGCGGCGGTGTGGACTTACCTTGGCGTACTGCCGTTTTTCGTCTTCATCATAGCGTTCCTGATATTTCCGGCCACAAACTTATTCGCGGGTGCGTTCCAGGATGCAAAGGGCAACTTCACGCTTGTAAACATCCAAGGCCTGTTCTCCCCTTACATCCTCAAGGCTTATAGAACCAGCCTTGAAGTGAGCTTGATTACCTCACTAAGTGGCGGGGTGCTGGGTTTCTTTGTGGCATATGCAATCACCATGGGCGCGGCGCCGCGCTGGGTGCGCAGCATGCTGCTTACTTTTTCCGGTTTGGCCGCCAATTTTGGCGGCGTGCCGCTGGCCTTTGCATTTATTGCCACGATGGGCCGCACCGGGTTTGTTACCGCCATCCTGAAGAGCATTTGTTATAGCGCTGCGGATGCAAGCAAGGTGTGCCCGTTGGATCCGTACGAAGCCGGCTTTAGTCTCTACAGTACTGTCGGGCTTGCAGTCACCTACACCTATTTTCAATTTCCATTGATGGTGCTTGTCATTACACCGGCGATTGAAGGTTTGAAGCGCGAATGGCGCGAAGCTGCGGAAAATCTGGGTGCCAGCGCGTGGCAGTATTGGTGGCATATTGGCTTTCCGGTTTTGCTGCCTTCGATTTTGGGCGCCACCTTGCTGCTCTTTGGCAGCGCTTTTGGTGCCTATGCCACTGCGCAGGCGCTTACCGGCGGCAGCATTTTGCTTGTCACCATTGTCATCGGGCAGCAAATTCGCGGTGATGTGCTGGGCGACACCAACCTTGGCTATGCATTGGCGTTCGGCATGGTGGTGGTGATGGCTGTTTGCATTGCGTTGTATACGGTGCTCGATCGGCGCACCTCGCGCTGGCTCAGGCGATGACGAAAAGCAGATTCAACCCGTGGACATGGCTGTGGGTGACGGTTGCCACGCTCTATTTTTTCGTGCCGCTTTGGGGTACTTTTGATTTTTCGCTGCGCATGAAGCGCGGTGCGATCACCTTTCTGGCGTACCAAAAAGTTTTTGCCGATCCCAAGTTCCTGCAGAGCTTCCGTTACTCGGCCACCATGGGCGTGATTACTGTGATTGTGAGCATCATGCTTTTTGTGCCCACAACATACTGGATCCACCTAAAATTGCCGCGCCTGCGGCCGGTGGTTGAACTTCTGACCCTGCTGCCCTTCATCATTCCGGTGATTGTGCTTGTGTTTGGCCTGATTCGCACCTTTAGCCGGCCGCCCTTTCGCATGACGCAAACGGAGTTCACCACCGATATTTTAATCACGGCGGGTTATGTTATTTTGTCGATGCCGTTTATGTTCCGGGCGGTGGATGTGGGCATGCGCGCGATTGATGTGCGCACGCTGACAGAGGCGGCACAAAGCTTGGGGGCCGGCTGGCTGCGAGTGCTCCTGAGTGTTATTTTGCCTAACTTGCGGGTTGCAATTCTGAGTGGCTCGCTGATTACATTTGCCACGGTTGTGGGCGAACTAATTCTTGCGGATTTTTTGGTGCGCCCGGCGCTGGGGCCGTACATGGTGGTTGTTGGGGGCGGCAAGGCTTACGAGCCGGCCGCGCTTGGGATCCTAAGTTTTGGTCTCACTTGGATCTGTTTGGGAATCATTCAACTTGTGAGCCGGGGCGATGTGCGCTTGCAGCCCATTGGCCGCTAGCCCGGCGGAGTACTCATGGCATTTCTTGAGATTAGCGGCATTACAAAACACTTTGGGCAAGGTGCCGGTGCGGCGGTTGACGACTTCAGTCTGAGCGTCGAGCGCGGGGAATTTATTTCCTTTCTGGGTCCGAGTGGATGTGGCAAGACCACAACGCTGCGCGTGGTTGCGGGTTTCGAGCAGGCGAATGCGGGTAGCGTGCACATCAATGGTGCGGAGGTAAGTTCCGTTCCTGCGAATCGCCGCAACGTGGGCATGGTGTTTCAGGCTTACGCTTTGTTTCCAAACATGACGGTTGCAGAGAACGTTGGCTTTGGGCTGCGCGTGGCGGGGCAGCCAGCAGCGCTGATGCAAGCGCGCGTGGCAGAGATGCTGGAGTTGATCCGGCTCCCGGACTACGGGCGCCGCTATCCGCACCAACTATCGGGCGGCCAGCAGCAGCGCGTGGCGCTGGCGCGTGCGCTTGCAGTCCAGCCCCAGTTACTGCTGCTGGACGAGCCGCTTTCGGCGCTGGATGCCAAGATCCGCATTGAGCTGCGCTCGGAGATCCGGCGCATTCAACAGGAACTAAAGCTGACCACCATATATGTCACGCATGACCAGGAAGAGGCGCTTTCACTTTCTGATCGGATTGTGGTGATGAATCTGGGCCGCATTGAGCAGGTGGGCACGCCATTTGAAATCTACAACTATCCACGCACGGCTTTCACCGCGTCCTTTGTGGGGCACTTGAATTTGCTGCCGGTGCAGGTTACCGATGCAGCCACGGGCGCCTGCACGTTTGAAGGCACGGCTCTGGCAAGCAGCCAGCCCGCGCCGAACAAACAAGCTGGCAGTGCGCGCCTTGCAATCCGGCCGGAAGAACTGGTGCTTGGCGGGGCGGGTGCCAACCGGTTAAGCGGGCGCGTGCTAAGCGTCAACTTTTTGGGGAACGTAGTGCGGGTGCGCGTGCGCGTGGGAGCGGTGGAGTTGTCTGTGGACATGTTCAACGAGCGCAAGCTGGTGCTGCCCGCCGTGGATGCGCAGGTGGTGCTCAGCTTTCCGGCGCACGCCTGCTGGCTGATGGATTAGCGTTACCCGGCAAACTTGATGCACAGCACCCCGGCAACAATCATGGCGGCCATGGCAATCCGCCAGCGGGCTGCGGGTTCGCGAAACAGCCACGCTGCACCCGCCACGCCCAGCACAATGCTCACTTGGCGCAGCGCCACAACGTAGCTTGCCTGGGCGCTGAACTGGTACACCCACAGCACCAGTGAGTAGCCGCCAAACATCGCAGCGCTGGCAAGCAGCGTGGAAAACCAAGTGCCGCGCGGAAAGCTCAATTTGACGGGCTCGCGCAGCAGCTTCAGAAACAGCGCGAAGAAAAAAACATCCAGTACCTGTACAAACACGTGATACTGCAGCAGGCTGGCAAGTGAGGGCAGCTGCTTCGCCGCGCGGGTGTCAGCCAGCGTGTAGCCCACAGTTGCCAGCGCAATCAACAGGGTCCAACCGGTGCTTGTGTTGAAGTAGGTCTTTGCGGAGATATTGCGCGGTGATTCAAGCGGGATCAAAGCGCAGCCCAGCGCAACCAGCAGCAGCCCCAGCCAGCCCAGTGCGGACGGCGCATGGCCAGCCCACACGTCGAAGCCAGCGAGCAGCAGTGCGGGCAATGCCCGCGCGAGCGGGTACACCACCGTGAAGTCGCCATGGCGGTAGCCGAAAGACAAACCAGTGCAGTAAAGCCCCTGGCAAATGCCGGCCAGCAGTATCCACTGCCAAGTGGCTGCCAGCACTGGAAGCAGCAGCAGCTCTGCAGCCAGCGCCGGGCCAATGCCAAACGCAATAACCAGCACCAGCATCCGCACAAATTCCTGCGGGTCCTGGCGCTGGCGTACTTGCAGGTTCCAGCCGGCGTGCATCACAGCGGAAAGCATTACCAATGAAAATGGAAAAAGTGGCATGTGGCCGACGTGGCAGTAAGATTTGGATCGCTGGATGGAGCGGCAGATTATTTTGCGGTGCCGCCGCGCCGCAGACGCGGGCAGTTTATTGGAAGCGCTCGACTTGAAAGGGGCGCAGGTTCATTGCCGGTTGGCTGCCTGCCACCAGCTGGGCAGCCAGCCGCCCCGTCATGGGTGCATGCGTGATGCCCAGCATGCCATGCCCGGTGGCCAGCACTACATTCGAGTGCTGCGGACTGCGTCCGATGATCGGCAGGCTGTCCGGCGTTAATGGCCGCAAGCCGCGCCAGAGTTCAAGCACCTCCAAATTTTCCATGCCTTTCAAATAGCGGGAGAGGGCGCGCCGCATCGCATCCGTGCGGCGTTGATTGATGCTGAAGTCCATGCCGCCCAGCTCAAGCGTGCTGCTAAAGCGCATCTCGGAGCCCATCGGCGTAACTGCAATCTGCGCCTCTTCCAGCGAGAGTGACATGTTGGGGCAGGCGGCTGGCCGGCGCACCGTAAAGCTATAGCCTTTTGCGGGCTGGATGGGCAAGCGCAGCTTTAGCTGGCGCGACCATTCTGGCGACCACGCGCCGGTGGCCATCACCACATGCTGCGGCAGGAAGTCTCCGCGGGTGGTTACAACGCGGGTGATGCGGCCGGCGTTGCTTTCCAGCGCCAATACTTCCGTTTGGGTGTGGATGTTCACACCGAGCCCGCCCGCCACTTCTGCCAGCGCGTGCACAAATTTTCCGGGCGTGATGTGCGCGTATAGCGGGTAGTAAACGCCGCCGATTACGTCCGGCTGCAAATTGGGTTCCATGCGCCGCGCTGCGCTGGCATCCAGCAGCTCGCTTGGCACGCCGTGCTCAGCCAGCAGCTGCGCCTTGTGCTCGCCTTTGCGCAGCATCGCAGCGGTTCGGTAAAGATACAGGCGGCCTTTGTGTTCGTAGTTGCAATCCAGTTTATATTCTTCAATCAGCTCTGTGTAAAGTGCGTGGCTTGCGCGGCCGATCTCCAGCAGCGGAGGAATAATGGCGCGCACAGCACGCTCATTGCAGCACGCCTGAAACTGCAGCAGCCAGCGCGCCAGTTCCACGCTGGGGCGCGGCTTGATGTAGAACGGGCTTTCGGGATCTGCCAGCCAGCGCAGGCCCTGGCCAAGAACGCCCGGCCCGGCGAGTGGAATGGCGTGGTTGTAGGCCACAAGGCCCGCATTGCCGTGCGAGCTGCCCGAGGCCAGCGCATCTTTCTCCAGCAGGGTTACCTGCATGCCTTGCTGTGCAAGAAAAAAAGCCGTGCACACTCCCACGGCCCCGCCACCCACCACCAACGCTTCAACTTGTTTGTCCATATTTTGTGCGCTAGGATAGCACAACTGGCATGCGCAATACTGGCTACTGGTACAATTTTCCAAATCCGCCGGATGCAAACAACATGAAACTTGACGCCCCGCTTGCGCTGTGTATTATCAATGGCTATCCAAAGAAGAATCGCGCCGTGCTGGATGAATCAAATGTGCGGCAGGCAGATGATCTCTATCTGGATTTTTTGCGCATTATGCTGCCGCATGGAAAATTTGATGTGCTTTACGTGGCGGACTTGGATGTGGGCTTGCCGGCTGGTGCCGGCCTCAGCTCCTACGATGGCTTCATCTGGACCGGCTCGAACCTGACGATTTACCATGATGTGCCTGAGGTTACGCGCCAGGTGGAGCTGTGCCGCTCTATTTACGCGGCGGGCGTGCCACAGTTTGGCAGCTGCTGGGGCGTGCAAATGGCTGCGCTCGCAGCGGGTGGCGCGGTTCGCAAGAACCCCAACGGGCGCGAGTGGTGCATTGCGCGTGACATCCAGTTGACCGCAGCCGGCCGCGCACATCCAATGTACATCGGCAAGCCCGCGCGCTTTGATGCTTTCATCATGCATCTGGATGAGGTTTCCGAGCTGCCGCCCGGCGCAACGCTGCTGGCACAGAACGAGCATACGCCGGTGCAGGCGCTGGAGGTGCGGCATGCAGCGGGCGTGTTTTGGGCGCCACAATACCATCCGGAGTTTACGCTGGCAGCCATGGCGCGGCTGCTAGTGGCGCGCAAGGCGCCGCTCACCAAAGAGGGATTCTTCAAATCTGAGGCGGAAGTGGAACAGCAGGTGCTGCGCATGCTGGCGCTGGCGGATGAACCCGGCAACGGCGCATTGCGCGCCGAGCTAAACGTGGGCCCGGACTTGCTGCACGACGACATCCGCCAAAACGAAGTGTTCAACTGGCTGCAGCGGCTGGTGATTCCGGCGCGCACGCATTAGGCGCATAAAGTTTTGTGATGGCCAAAGTAATTCTGGTTTTGAGCGATGCACTGCGCGACGACCGCGCTGCCGAGCACATGAGCTTTCTGGAGCATCTTGTGGAGACGCGCCGCGCCACGCGCTACAAAGTGCGCGGCGAGCTGCCCACGATGTCGCGGCCGTGCTACGAAGCTGTGCACACCGGCGTTTCGGCGATGGAGCATGGCATTACCAGCAACCATGTGGCGCGGCTGTCGCGCATGCCCAGCATTTTTTCGGCGGCGCAAGCAGCCGGGCGCGTCACCGCTGCCAGTGCCTACTGCTGGTTCTCCGAGCTGTACAACCGCGCGCCCTTCGATATGGTTGATGACCGCGAAGTGGATGACACGGCACGGCCGATTCAGCACGGCCGCTTTTATAACACTGATGACTACCCGGACTTTGAGGTGTTCACGGCGGGCGCAGCTCTGGTGCGCAAGTTTGCGCCGGACTACTTGCTTATTCATCCCATGGCTGCGGACTATCTGGGTGAGCGCCATGGCGGCGACTCTTATGAGTACCGGCGTCAAATAACCGCGCAAGACAGCATGCTGGCATACGCGTGGCCGGAGTGGGAAGCGCTTGGCTACACGCTGCTGGTGACCGGGGATCATGGCATCGGCCCCGATCGCCTGCATGGCGGCACGCGGCCGGATATGCGCGAAGTGCCGCTGTATGTAGTTGCGCCGCAGGCAGCCGGCCGTGGCAATACCGGCGCCACCGTCAGCCAGCTGCAGATTGCGCCAACGGTGTGCGCGCGGCTGGGCGTGCCAATACCGCCCACGATGAAGCAGCCGCCGATTGCGGCGGCATGACACGCGTTCTTAATATCGCGCACCGCGGCGCGCGCAGCCTCGCCCCGGAAAACACGCTGGCAGCAGCGCGCATGGCGCAGCAGGCGGGCGCCGACATGTGGGAGCTGGATGTGGCCGTCAGCGCAGACGGCGCGCTGTTTGTGATGCATGACGATTCGCTGCAGCGCACGTCGAATGCTGCGCAATGCTTTCCGGATCGCGCACCGTGGACTTTCAGCGGGTTCACGCTGGCGGAGTTGGAGCGGCTGGATTACGGCAGCTGGTTTTCGGAAAGTGATCCGTTTGGCGAAGCGGCTGCTGGCAACGTAACTCCGGCTGCCATGGCAGCGTTCCGGGGCGAGCCGCTCCTGACCCTGCGCGCGGCGTTGCACTTTACGCGCTGCAATGCGTGGCAGGTGAACGTGGAAATCAAACGGCTGCCAGCGCCGCTGGAGACTTTTCCGGTTGCCGCAGCGGTTGTGGGGCTGGTTGAGGAGCTTGGCATGGCGCATCAAGTGCTGGTGAGTTCATTTGTGTTTGATAATTTGCGCGCGGTGCATGCACTCAACCCTGCTATCCGGCTGGCCGCGCTCACTGGTTTGGTGGAAACTGAGCCGCAGTTGCCGGACCTGCCGCTGTTTGGCGTCAACCCGCATTATGTGGGGCTTGCAGATGCTGCTGTGCGCGGCCTGCGCGGCAACAATCTGGCGGTGGTGCCGTGGACAGTAAATGCGGCAGACGAAATGCAGCGGCTGATCGACGCGGGCGTCAGCGGCATCATCACAGATTATCCGCAACGGCTGCAGGAAATATTGCGCAAGTAAATCTTGGGGGCAAAGGGAGAACTTAATTATGAGACTGGAAGGCAAGGTGGCATTGGTGACAGGGGCGGGCAGTGGCATCGGGCGCGCAACCGCGCTGCTATTTGCACGCGAGGGTGCGAAGGTGCTGGTGGTGGATGTGAACACCGCAGCGGGCAAAGAGACGGTGGACCAGATTGCAGCTGCGGGCGGGCAAGCAGCGTTTGCGCATGCTGATGTATCCAAGGCCGCTGACTGCGCAGCGATGGTGCAGGCGGCTGAAAAGAATTTTGGCAAACTGAATGTGCTCTTCAACAACGCCGGCATCAGCCATGCCGACGATGACGATGCGGTTAAGACCAGCGAGGAAGTCTGGGACTTGACGATGGCAATTAATTTGAAGAGTGTGTTTTTAGGATGCAAGTTTGGCATCCCGGCTTTGCGGCGCGCCGGCGGCGGGTCGGTCATCAACACAGCTTCATTTGTGGCGCACTTGGGCGCTGCCACGCCCCAGCTGGCGTACACAGCCAGCAAGGGCGGCGTGCTTGCCATGAGCCGGGAGCTGGCCGCCGTACATGCACGCGAGAACATTCGGGTCAACGCACTAAGTCCCGGGCCGCTGCGCACCGAACTGCTCATGAAATACTTAAACACTGATGAGAAAAAGCAGCGCCGGCTGGTGCATGTTCCCATGGGTCGCTTTGGCGAGGCGCAAGAGATTGCGCAAGCAGCGCTTTTTCTGGCGTCTGATGAGTCGTCTTTATGACGGCTCTGAGTTTCTTGTGGATGGCGGGATCACCGCGGCGTATACGACGCCGTTGTGATAGTGGCTGGCGCATGCGCAGATTCGTTTTGGAGCTTCGGTCTGGCAGCAAGTTGAAGCGGGTTGTGGCTGCCGGGCTGCATGCTTGGGTTGGCGCGCGCGTCCACCGGAGCTGTGGCTGTATCAATCTGCGGAGGTGAAAAATGAGTGACGCATCGCGCCGGGAAGTCCTGTCATGGGATCAGGTGGATCGCCTTGTGCAGCAGATTGTGCACCAGCTGCGGCGTGAGGTGCAGCTGATGGTGATTGTGACGCGGGGCGGGTTGGTGCCCGGCGGCATGCTTGCTGAGGCGATGGGGGTGAAGGATATTGTGACGGCTGCCGTGCAATTTCCGCTGATGGAGCCAAAACAGCGGTTGCTGGCATGGCCTGTTTTCCTGCAGTTTCCGCCAGATGAGCTGCTGGTCGGCCGGCAGATTTTGGTGGTGGATGATGTGTGGGGTTCCGGGCGCACGATCACGGCGGTGCGCGAACGCATCATTGGCGCCGGGGGCGATCCAGAATTGTGCGTCTTGCACTTTAACCCTTACCGCACCCTGTTTGGCAAGGCGGTGCCGGACTACTACGGCGCGCGCACGGATGCGCACGTGATTTACCCGTGGGAGCCGCGCCCGGGCCTGCACTTTGCGTTGAATGAGCCCGAAGCCACCAGTTAGGCAGCCGCCGGGTTTGGCGTGAATTGACATCACCCGCGAGGCTGGTATACTTGGCGGGAAGTTTAAGCAGGCATGGCTGGCGCATCGGGAGTTCGCAAATTTCCCGTTTGCCCGGCGCATAAATAATCCGCCTGAACTGCGACGTTATCCTTGCCGGAGGTCTGGTGAGAGTGGGTTGAGCAATAGCACAACACTTGCCAAACTGAATATTGATCGGGTCTGATGTTTGACCCATCGGCATGGAAATCGGCATCGCCCGAATATGGAGGGCGGGACCGGTTTTTTTGTTTGGAGGAGTGTGGCCGATGACAACTGTGGTGCTACGCCCGGAGGAGTCGCAAGAGGACTTGCTGCGCCGGTTCCGGAAAAAAGTGATGCGTGCCGGCGTACTGGGTGTTGTGCGCCGCAAGCGCTGGTTTGTATCCAAAAGTGAGACACGGCGGATTGAGCGCAAGAAGGCGCTGCGCCGCATGCGCCGCAAGCAGCAGCGCGCCATGAGTCAGGACGGCTTATGAGCCGCACCGGCCGCAGATAAGCATGGCTCCCAAAGACGACAAAATTGAACTTGAAGGCGTAATCACCGAGGCACTCAAGGGTACGCAGTTCAGAGTACAGCTCGACAACGGCCATAATGTGCTGGCGTATTTGTCGGGCAAGATGCGCCGCTTCTACATTCGCATTTTGCTTGGCGACCGGGTAAAGGTGGAGATGTCTCCCTACGATCTGAACCGCGCCCGGATCTCGTATCGCTTTCCAACGGGCTCGCAATCCTGACGCGCAAGCCCTAGTTTTTTTCCGAAACAAAAAGCGGCCGCATTCATTGCGGCCGCTTTTATATTTGCATCTAAATTTGCTACCCGTGTAAATTGCCGCGCATGTGCCACGGCCCGGCCCAGCTTATTTCCACACTTGCCAGCTTGCCGCGCCAATCGCGTTCATCGTCAAAGAACACCAGTTTGTTTGTGCGCGTGCGGCCACGCCAGCGGCCGCGTTGTTTGTCTTCCACCAGCACTTCGGATAGCCGCCCCACATAATCCTGGTTGCGCAGGCTGAGGATGCCAGCCTGTTGTTCATCAAGGGCGGCGCGGCGCGCTTCCTTCTCATCTTCGCTGACGGTATCTGGCATGCGGCGCGCAGATACGGTGCCGGCGCGCGCCGAGTACTTGGCCAGGTGCACCGTGTCCAGCTGCAGGTCGGCCAGCAGGCTGCGCGTCTGTTCATAATCGGCAGCCGTTTCGCCTGGGAAACCAACGATTACATCGCAGGCGATCGAGCCATGCGGCATGTGCTTGCGAATGCGCTCAATCAGCCGGCTGTAGTCTGCACGCGTATAGCCGCGCTGCATGTTCGCGAGCACCGCATCGCTGCCGGACTGCACGGGGACCTCAATGTTTTCGCAAACCTTCGGCAGTTCCGCAACAGTGCCCAGCAATTCATCGGTCATAAAGTTTGGGTGTGACGTTAAGAAGCGGATGCGGTCAATGCCATCAACGTCCTGCAGCAAACGCAACAAACCCGCCAGACTTGCGCCATCAGTGCGATCCGCGCCGTAACGGTCCACAATCTGGCCCAGCAGCGTCACCTCGCGCACGCCTTGCGCTGCCAGCGAGCGCACCTCGGACACCACTTCGTGCGCCGGGCGCGAGCGTTCGATGCCGCGCCGAAATGGAATGATGCAAAACGTGCAGCCAAAGGAACAGCCGTACACAACCGGCACATGCGCACTCACCAGTTGGCCGCGCTCTGCCAGCGGCAGCACCAGTTCGCCGTCTTGCATTTGGTGGCGGGCGCCAACCGCCGTGGTCAGCAGCTGTCGATCATATTTTGCGGTGAGGTGTTGCACCAGCGGCGTGGGATCAGAAGGCGGAAGAAATACATCCACCAGCGGAAAGGTCTTGCCCAATTTCGCGTTGCCCTTAACGCCCACAAGGCAGCCCATCAACCCCACAACCAAATCCGGGCGCTGCGTGCGCTTGTGGTGGCTAATTCGATGCAGCCAGCTGTAAGCCTTGTCCTCCGCACTCTGGCGCACCACGCAAGTATTGAGCACGATCACCTCGGCTTCCTCCGGGCTGGCGGCTGCAGAGCCGCCAAGCTTCTCCAGCTCGGATGCCAGGCGCTGCGTGTCGGCTGTGTTCATCTGGCAGCCGAGGGTATCGATGTGGTATTTCATTTGTGGAAGGGTTACTGCGTGCGCATTTTACCATTCCGGCTTGCGGGAGCGCGCGTTCAGTCTGGCAAGGTGCCAATGATCAATATTTCACGCAGGTCGAACCAAAGGGCCCCATCGATTGTGCGCGGATTGAAGTAGCTGTGCACTGCTGCTGGTGCTTGCAGCAGCAACGCGCTGAGCTGGGTGCGTCTGTGCGCGGGCACGCTCATGCGCGTGCAGTAGTCGGCAAAGTTCAGGGCTTTGCGATACGGTTGGTTGAGCGCTATCTGAAGCCGGTTTGCGGTGAACATTGCCTCCCAGTCCGCAGCGGTCTGGTGGCGGCCGTGGCTGGGGTCGCGCAGTTTTTCGAAGGCGTTTACGAGGCTGGCTGCGGCTAAGTTGTCTGGCGCCACGTTGTCTATTACGGCGAGGCAGCCGTTGGTGCGCAAGCAGCGCACACTCTCGCTTACAAATTGATCCGGGGCTGCAAAGTGGTGCGCAGCCAGCCGGCAGGTTACGGCGTCAAAGCAGGCGCCAGAAAACGGAAGCTGCGCTGCGTTATGCAACGCAAATGTTGTTGCGTGCGCGCCATGCGCATGCAGAAAACTGCGCGCCGCCAGCAGCATTGGGAAAGTTAAATCGGTGGCTAGCACTTGCGGGCAGGCGCTGGCAAGGGCGAGGGCGGTGTGGCCGCCGCCCGTTGCAATGTCGAGCAGGCGATGCGGGCGGCGCACCGCCATCCATGCGCGCAGGTGGTCCAGGCTTTCCCCCGCGGCATGCGCAGCGCTGGCAACGTAATTTGCAGCGTGCGCACCAAACTGTGCCTGCACAAGTGAATCAGGCATTTGGCGTTGGCAGCGGATGTGCGGGTGCCTGATGTAAAATTACTGCATTGCAATTCTTTCGCCAGTGCTGTTTGTGAAGCCGCCCGGGTTGATAAACGAGTTGTTCTTCCAGAAGCAATGTTGAACCCTTTTCAGAAAAAGCGCCCGTCGCGCCGCGCTGCAGTGTTGAAGGTGGCTTTGCCATTAGTGGCGTTGGTGTCCGCATTGGCCGGAGCTTACCTGGTGCTAACGCAAGTGGCGAGCGGCAGCTGGAATATGTTTGCCAGCCCCACGCCAACGCCTACCTTTACCAGCACGCCATCATGCCCACCGCCACATTGTTTGTGCCCAGTGAAACGCCCACCCTTACGCTAACCGCAACGCGCAGCGCTGCTGTGGAATACACCGTGCAGGCGGGTGACAATTTATTTTATATCGCGGAGCAATTTCAGGTGAGTGTGGGCGCGATTGTAGCCTACAACAAGCAGGCGGGAAATGATCTGGTGGGCGACATGATGCAGCCCAATCAGGTGATTATGATTCCACCGCCGTCATACCTCCAGCCGACGGCGACAGTTGTGCCGCAGGATGCCAAACCGGGCACGGTGATTGAATACCCCGTGCAAGCCCGGGGACATTCTCGAGGTGATGGCTTTCAACTTCAACACAACTGTTGACGCCATCTTGAAAGCTAATGAGAAGCTTGCAGCAAATCCTAATTTGCTGCGCGCGGGCGATGTTTTGAAAATCCCCATCAACCTGCTGTACCTTACTCCGCCAACTCCCATTCCGCCGACCCGGCGCCCAACCCCCACACTCGCAGCCACTGCTAAGCCATAGGCGCGTTTGCGCCTGCGGTGCGGCTGCACTCGATGGCAGCCATGATTTCACCGCGAACCACGGCATCATGTTCGGTAAGCAGCGCGGCCTGCAGTGTGGCACGGCTGGGTGCGTCAGCCAGCTGCCCTAGCGCCCAGGCTGCATGGGCGCGTACTCCAGCTTCAGCATCATGCATCAGCGCGGTGGCCAGCGCGGGCTGCGCATTTTGCGCGCGCTGAGCGCCCAACGCCACAGCTGCGTTGCGTGCCATCCCGCTGCGCTTGGCGCGCTTTAGCGGGCTGCCTTTATATGTTTCACTGAACTGCGCTGTGGTGGTGAGCAGCAGATCCTGCAAGCCGGGTTCGGGCAGCGGATTGCGGCCAGAAACGCTTCATCATTAGTTGTTTGTGCAAAGCGCACATTCCACGGGCAAACATCCTGGCAGATATCACAGCCAAACACCCAGTCCTGCAGGGCAGGGCGCAGCTCGGGCGCGATTGCACCACGTTCCTCAATTGTCAGGTAGGAGATGCAGCGGCGGCTGTCGATGCGGCGCTCGTCGGGCAAGATGGCTTGCGTGGGGCAGGCGTCGATGCAGCGCGTGCAGCTGCCGCAGCGATCAGCCATGAAGGGCGCATCGGCCGGCAGCGGCCAAGCCAGCAGGATCTCAGACAGCAGCGTCCATGAGCCCGCGCGCGGGTTGATCAGCAGCGTGTTCTTGCCGATCCATCCGATGCCGGCGCGCTGGGCCAGCTCGCGCTCAAGCAGCGGGCCGGTATCGGCGTACATGCGTTGTGCCACGGGTTCGCCGCAGGCTGCTTCAATGAACGCGTGCAGCGCGCGCATGCGCACCAGCAGCGTGTGGTGGTAGTCATCGTTCCATGCATAGCGCGCAACTTTTGCGTGTGGCGGGCCGGGCTCTGCGGCCGGTGGCTCGCCTTGGTAGTAATTGGTGGCGAGCACGATGATGGACTGGCACCCGGGCAGAATCAGCAGTGGGTCGGCGCGGCGGGTGCGCGCGTGTTCGCTCGCAAGATAGTGCATGCCGGCGTGCATGCCGGCCTGCAGCCAATTTTCAAACTGCGTCAGGTGTGGCGGAGGTTCCGGCGTAGTGATGCCGCACGCGCTAAACCCCAGCGCGCGTGCGTGTGCCTTGATGCGGTTGGCTAAGTTTACATTCTTGGCAGGCGCTGATTCAAGCACGCGCCTGCGCCAGATGTTTCTTGAGGTACTGCCCCGTGTAGCTAGTGCGCACGCGCGCCACCTGTTCGGGCGTGCCTTCGGCCAGCAGCTCGCCGCCGCGGTCGCCGCCTTCCGGGCCAAGGTCAATCAGGTGGTCAGCTGTTTTGATGATGTCCATGTTGTGCTCAATGATCAGCACACTGTTGCCCTGATCCGCAAATTTTTGCAGCACTTCAATCAGGCGGTGCACATCGGCGGCATGCAGCCCGACTGAAGGCTCGTCGAGTACGTACATAGTGCGGCCAGTGGAGCGGCGCGAGAGCTCCTTGCTCAGCTTGATGCGCTGCGCTTCGCCACCCGAGAGGGTGGTGGCAGACTGGCCCACCTTTACATAGCCCAGCCCCACCGCTTGCAGCGTTTCCAGCTTGCGGCGCATGATCGGCACTGCAGTGAAGAGCTCCAGCGCTTCGTCAACGCTCAGCCCCAGCACATCGGCAATGCTGTGCTCTTTGAAGCGCACTTGCAGCGTCTCGCGGTTATAGCGCGATCCCTGGCAGTCATCGCACGGCACGTAGATGTCCGGCAGGAACTGCATCTCAATCTGCAGCTGGCCTTGCCCCTGGCAGGTTTCGCAGCGCCCGCCCTTTACGTTGAACGAGTACCGCCCCTGCTTATAGCCGCGCACTTTGCTCTCCGGCAGCTCGGCGTACAGTTTGCGGATCTCATCAAACAATCCCACGTACGTGGCGGGGTTTGAGCGCGGCGTGCGTCCGATCGGTGACTGATCGATGTTGATGACCTTGTCTAAATGGTCGAGCCCGGTTATTTCGCCATGCGCGCCGGCCTGACCGCCCGCGCCATTAAGGGCGCGCGCAGCCGCGCGGTACACAATATCGTTCAGCAATGTGGATTTGCCGGAACCGGACACACCCGTAATGCAAACCATTTTCCCAAGTGGAATTGAAACTGTGATGTTCTTCAAATTGTTGGCCGTTGCATTGCGCACTACGATGGCTTTGCCATTTCCCGGCCGGCGTTGGGCTGGAACCGGCACAGCCATGCGCCCGGAGAGATACGCGCCCGTGATGGATGTTGGGTGCTTCAAAATAGTTGCCAGTGTTCCCTCAGCCACCACTTTGCCGCCTTTGGCGCCCGCACCCGGGCCCAAGTCTAAGATCCAGTCTGCAGCGCGCATTGTTTCATCATCATGCTCCACCACAATCAAGGTATTTCCCAGGTCACGCATGGCGTGCAATGTTTTTAGCAGGCGCGCGTTGTCGCGCTGGTGCAGGCCAATCGAAGGCTCGTCCAATACATACAGCACACCCATTAGCTGCGAGCCAATCTGCGTAGCCAATCGGATGCGCTGGGCTTCGCCGCCGGACAGCGACGCGGCGGTGCGGCTGAGCGTCAGGTAGTCCAGCCCCACATCCACCATGAACTGCAGGCGGGCGGATATCTCTTTCAATATCTGGCGCGCAATTGTTTTCTGGCGTTTGTTGAGCACGCTCTTCGCCAGTTCAGCACTCCAGCCAAGCACACGCGTCACCGGCCACGCGGTCACTTCTACAATGTTGTGCCCGTCAATTGTTACCGCCAGCACCTCGCGCCGCAAGCGCAAACCGCGGCAAGCTTCGCAATCACGCTGGCTCATGTAGCTCTCAATTTTCTGGCGAATGAAATCAGACGTGCTCTCGCGGTAGCGCCGCTCCAGGTTCGGGATTACGCCTTCGTATTCCGTGTTCCAAACTGCGTTGCGCCCGTCGCGCGTCTTGTACTGAATGGAAATTTTTTCGTCGTTCGATCCGTACAGCAGCAGCCGGCGCTGCTCGGCAGTCATGCTGGCCATCGGCATGTCCATGCCAATGCCCGCGTACTTGGCAGCAGCCTCCAGCGTCTGCCAGTAGTAGCCGCCCTCGTCATGCGAGTTGCGCCACTCCATAACTTCAATGGCGCCCTCGCCAATCGTGCGGCTCTGGTCCGGTATCACGAGCTCCGGGTCAATCTCCAGCTTGTGGCCAAGCCCCTGGCATTCGGTGCAGGCGCCATGCGGCGAGTTGAAAGAAAAGGAGCGCGGCTCCAGCGCTGGCAGGCTGATGCCGCACAGCGGGCAGGCAAAGTGCTCCGAGAATAGCAGGTCTTCGCGCGTGTCCATCTGGTGCACAAGCATCAAGCCTTGCCCGAGGCGCAGTGCTGTCTCAACCGAGTCCGTCAGGCGCGTTGCAAATTCTTTCTGGGCGTCGCCCTTGTTGTTGCGCACAATCAGCCGGTCCACCACCGCTTCAATCGTGTGCAGTTTGTAGCGGTCCAGTTCGGGCAGGGCGTCATTTACATCAAGCACCTCTCCGTCAACCCGCACGCGCGCAAATCCGGATTTGCGCACGCCTTCGAACACAGTTTGATGATGGCCCTTGCGATCCTTGATCAGCGGCGCCAGCAGCATGATGCGCGTGCCGTCCTTCAAGCCACTGACCGAATCCACGATGCCCTGCGCAGATTGCTGGCTCACCTCGCGCCCGCACTCCGGGCAGTGGGGCGTGCCCACGCGCGCATACAGCAGGCGCAAATAATCGTAAACCTCGGTGACTGTGCCAACCGTTGAACGCGGATTTTTTGAAACGCCCTTTTGGTCAATCGATACCGCCGGACTGAGTCCGTCAATGTGGTCCACATCCGGTTTGTCCAGCTGGCCAAGAAACTGGCGTGCGTACGCGGACAGCGACTCCACGTAGCGCCGCTGCCCCTCCGCGAATATTGTGTCGAAGGCCAGCGATGATTTTCCGGAGCCGGACAGTCCGGTGATCACGACCAGTTTGTCGCGCGGAATTTCAACCGTGATATTTTGCAGGTTGTGTTCGCGCGCGCCGACAACAACGATTTTATTTTGGGGCATTATGGGTTTTAGAAAAAAATTTTGCGAAACCAAACCAACGCAAGAGTATATCAACCGTGGCGCAAGAAATCTCCGCCCGCTATTTAGGGGGGCGGGGGCGCAGGTTTTCGTTCCATGCGGCAGTCGCATATTTTTCCTGCACTAATTCTTGCGCGCGGGCAGTTTCTTGCGCTGAGAGAAGTTGCTCTTGAAGCACTAGATTGAGCGCGGTGCTGATGCCAGCCGCGAGTGCTGCTGCGGCTGTGTCCCAGCTGGTTTCCCGCCCGAGGGTGGCTGCCAGCGTGCAAGCCCGGCTGCGCACGCGCTCCGCGGCAGCGCTGCGCTCAAGCGGGCCGGCAAAGGGCAGCAGCTCGCAGATGCGCGCTATGTCGCCAGTAAGCGGCAGCGTCCCGTGCTGCAAAACAACATTGCGCCGCCGCACCTGCGCACTGCCGATTAGCTTCCTTTCGCCAAAAGTAATTTCGTACTGGGACGGCACTTCAAAACAAACCGCGCCGGCGCCTGTCCGTTGCATTGCGTGGTGATTGTTGGTGGCTTTTACTCCCAGCAATTGCAGCGCCTGCAGCAGGCCCGCGCTGAGGTGCATGTAGCTGGCGGGGATGTCGCCCGCTACGCGCGGCTCTGCGCTTGGCGCGGTGATAGAGTACGTGAGCTCGTCGGCATGCAGGATTGCGCGGCCGCCGGTGATGCGGCGCACAAGATCAACGCCAGCCGATTGCATGCGCGTTGCATCAACATCTATAAAATGCTGGGCGCGCCCAAGCGAAAGGCAAGCCGGTTCCCACGCGTACAGCCGGAGCGTGGCGGGCGCCGAGCGCGCCGCGACGGCTTCGAGAATCGCTTCATCAACCGCCATGTTCCAAGCGCCATTTGCGGGCTCAGTTTTGATTAAGCGCCATGTGCTGGCAGGGAATTCGGGTTGCATCGGCATTAGTAGTTTATCTGTTTCAGGCGAATGCTTTTGGTATACTTGCGCGTGTTTGGTGGAGGGGTCTTGATGTAGTCAGCCGGGTAAGCAAAACTTTGGCTCGCCTCCAATCATCTTCCCGCCACCTGACTTCCAACCAGTATTATGAAAAGCAAGCAAGAATTCCTCGGCGGCTATCGGCGCATGGTTGCCATCCGGCGGCTTGAGGAAAAGAGCGCTGAACTCTACCAGCAGGGAAAAATTGGTGGCTTTCTGCACCTGTACATCGGCCAAGAGGCTGTGGCTGTTGGCATGGCTGCCGCCATTACCAAGCGCGATCATGTGATCACCGCTTACCGCGATCATGGGGTGGCTTACAGCGTCGGGATGCCAGCGAAAATAATTCTGGCGGAGATGCTGGGCAAGGCGACTGGCTGCTCCGGCGGCAAAGGCGGTTCGATGCATCTGGTGGACCCGAAGCTGAATTTTTGGGGTGGGCACGCAATTGTGGGATCGCACTTGCCACTGGCTGCGGGCATTGCCACTAGTCTGCAATACCAAAAGTTGGACGGCGTAGTGGTGTGCATGTTTGGCGATGGCGCAACGAACATTGGCTACTTTCACGAAGCGCTCAATCTTTCCAAAGTGTGGAAGCTGCCCGTAGTATGGCTGTGCGAGAACAACAGCTATGGCATGGGTACGGCTGTCGATCGCGCTTCGGCGGTGCACTCTATGTGCCAAAAAGCAGAGGGCTACGGAATGGCCAACGCCTGTGTTGATGGCATGGATCTTGAGGCGGTTTATAACGGCGTAAGCAACGCTGCAGCGCAGGCCCGGTCGGGCGCCGGCCCGTTCTTTCTGGAAGTGCAAACTTATCGCTTCCGCGGCCACTCCATGGGTGACCCGGAGCGCTATCGCACTGCGGAAGAAATCAAACATTGGCAGGATGGTGATCCCATTACAGCGCTGCGCAAAGCCATAGTGGCCAAGCACAAGGGAACTGAAGCCGAGCTGGATGCGCTAGACCGTGAAGTGGATGATGAGGTTGCAGCAGCTGTGCAATTTGCAGAAGAGAGTCCGGAGCCGGCCGATGCTGCGCTGTGGCAGCACGTGTATTCGGAATCTCCCAACGGCCGCGCCTAGCGAGATAATTTTGAACGGCAGCAACTGATGGCAACCCTAACAGTGCGCGAAGCGCTCTCTCAGGCCTTGTGGGAGGAGATGGAGGCAAACTCCAAAATCATCTTGCTGGGCGAGGAGATTGGCGTGTGGGGCGGCACCTACGCGGTGACGCGCGGATTTCACGAACACTTTGGCGCTGAGCGCGTGCGCGATACGCCGATTTCCGAAAGCGCGATTGTGGGCGCCGCAATCGGCGCCGCAATGACCGGCCTGCGCCCGGTGGCGGAGTTGATGACGATTAACTTTGCGTTCTCAGCCTTTGACATGATTGTGAACCAAGCTGCCAAGCTGCACTACATGTTTAATGGGCAGGTGAATCTGCCGTTGATTATCCGTACGCCCAGTGGTGGCGGGCGCCAGCTTGGCGCCACGCATTCACAAACACCAGACGCCATCTTTGCGCACTTTCCGGGTTTGCGGGTTGTGGCGCCGGCCACGCCACGCGACTCCAAGGGCATGCTCAAGCAGGCACTGCGTCAAAATGATCCGGTGCTATTTATCGAAAATGCGACGCTGTACCAGCAGCGCGGTGATGTGCCGGACGGCGACCTTACGGTGCCGCTGGATAAATCTGTGATGGCGCGTGAGGGCAAGGATGTTACGCTGGTTACCTACAGCAAGATGTATTACGCAACGATGAAAGCTGCAGAGCAGCTGGCCGTGGCGGGCATTCAAGCCGAGGTGATTGATCTGCGCTGTCTGCGGCCGCTGGATATGGCACCGGTGGTTGAGTCCGTTAAGAAGACCAACCGTGCGGTGGTGGTGGAGGAGGGCTGGATGTCTTACGGTGTTGGCGCGGAAGTGTCGGCGCGTTTGCATTCGGAGTGTTTTGATTACTTGGACGCGCCCGTGAAGCGCGTGGCGCAATCTGAGGTTCCGCTGCCATACAACCAGCGGCTTGAACAAATGGCGCTGCCCGACCAGGAAAAAATTGTGCGCGCCGCTAAAGAGGTGCTGTATGTCTGAACTGATCACGCTGCCCAAGCTGGGTTTTGACATGGCCGAAGGCACGCTGGTGCGCTGGCTCAAGCAAGTGGGCGATTCGGTAAAAAAGGGCGACGTCTTGCTTGAAGTTGAGACGGACAAGGCCACGGTTGAAGTCGAGGCGCTGGCATCGGGTTTGCTGAAGGGAACATTTGCCGAAGCGGGTTCGGTCTTGCCTGTGGGCACGCTGATTGGTGTGATCGCGGGTGCGGAAGAGAAGGTTGATTTGGATGCGCTGCGACTGCAGGCGGGCGGTGCGGAAGCTGTGCCAGCGCCGGTTGCGAAGGCTGTTACGCCGGCCCCAGCAGCTCCGCCGCCCACGAGTGCCACGCCACAGCCGGCTGTTGCCGTGCCTGCAAGCGACGGCATGCTGCGCGTTTCGCCGATTGCGCAGCGCATGGCCGCGCAAGCCGGCGTTGACCTCAAGCTTGTGCGCGGCTCCGGCCCGGAAGGGCGCATCATCAAGCGCGACATTGAAATGTTTATGGCAGGTGGCACGCCTGCCCAGCCGGCGGCTGTTGCGCGCCCGCAGCTGGCGGCGGGCAGTGTGCCTGCTTCCCGCTTGCGCAAGGCAATTGCGCGCCGGATGACGGAGAGCAAAACAGCCATCCCCCATTTTTATTTGACAGTGGATGTGGATATGGCGGATGCGCTGCGCGCCCGCGAGCAGCTGAATGCCATGCTCGAAGCAGCTGACGCCAAATTATCTGTAAATGATTTTATTGTTAAGGGCGCGGCGCTTGCGCTGCTCAAGTTTCCAAATTTGAATGCGGTGTATCGCGGCGATGCGGTTGAGCTGATGGCGCAGGTGCATGTCGGCGTGGCGGTTTCTGTGCCAGGCGGGCTGATGACGGTTGTGGTGCGGGACGCTGACGCCAAGCCGCTGGCTACGATAGGCGCTGAGGTTCGCGCAATGGCGGCGCGCGCGCGCGCGGGCAAGGTGCAGCCCGCGGACATTGAAGGCTCCACTTTCACAACATCCAACCTTGGCATGTATGGCATCGAGCATTTTGCCGCAATTATTAATCCGCCCGAGGTGGCGATCCTCGCAACCGGTGCAGTGCAGGCGGTCCCGGTTGTGCGCAACGGACAGGTTGTGCCCGGCACAATCATGCGCGCAACTCTTTCCGCGGACCACCGCGTAACGGACGGCGCAGAGGCCGCGCAGTTTATGCAATACTTCAAGCAGTTGCTGGAACAGCCCATGCGACTGTTAGTGTGATTGGTCGCTGGTAATCAGATACTGGCTGGAGTTGGTGTGAGTTCTGGCATGCGCCAAGGTGTTGGCGTCGCTACGGTGGCCGCGTGATCAAGTTGACTTTTGTGTTTCGGCGCCCGAAGCACATTGCGGACTTTGAGGAGCACTGGGCCAACGAATTTGTGCCACTGGTTGAACAGCTGCCCGGTTTGTGCCGGGTTTCTGTTGCGGTGGTGATTGGCGAGCCAAGTGGCCCCTCAAATTTCTACAAGCTGCACGAGCTTTATTTTTCTGATCGTGCAGCCTTGGATGCAGCGCTAGCGTCTGCGCAAGGTGTGCAAGCTGAGCAATTGCTAAAAACATTTGCGGCAGATATCACCACGTTATTGTTCTCGGAACATTTTGAAGAAGATGTTCGGGCAGGGACTACTGTTTAGCGCAGTGGAACTTAATTGATCCAATTCAGTTTAGCCAACCGGGTTGCGGTTGTTACCGGGGCTGGCGGCGGATATGGGCGCGCCGTGGCGCTGGCTTTGGGCGCCGCGGGTGCGCGCGTCGCTGTCAATGACATCAACCCGGATGGTGCACAGCGCACAGCGGTGGAGATCATGGACGCTGGTGGAACGGCCGTGGCTTACGCGGCAGATGTAAGCAACAAGCTGGGACTGCAGACAATGTTTTACAGTATCCTTGAAAAATGGGAGCGCATTGATATTCTTGTGAATGCGGCGGTGGTGCGGCCCCAAGCCACATTGCTAAAGTGTGACGAGTATGAGTGGGACCGCTGCGTTGGCGTGAATTTGAAGGGCGTGTTCCTTTGCACGCAAACTGCAGTGCGGGCGATGGCGAGCACCGGCGGTGGCACGGTGATTGTGCTGCAGGCCGATGGGCAGCGCGCCGGGTCCGTGGCTTATGCGGCAAGCGTGGCTGGTTTGGAAGGCTTTGTGGCCGGCGCCGCACGCGAGTTGGCCGGCAGTCCGGTGCGGGTGGAGTTGTTGGCTGCGGACGGTGCGCCAGCTGCGGTGGCTGCAAGTGTGCTGCAGGCCTGCGCAATGGCAGCAGTTAGTGTTGGTGCAATTGCATGAGCGACGCGCTGGTTCTGATTGAAACGCACGGGCGGGTGGGTGTCATCCGCATAAATCGGCCCAAGCAACTGAATGCACTAAACGGTGCAGTCATGCGCATGCTGGTTGACGCGGCGCTGGCGTTTGACGCCGATGCCGCCGTTGGTGCAATTGTGATTACCGGCGATGAGCGTGCGTTTGCAGCTGGGGCCGACATCAAGGAGATGGCAGCGGCTTCGGTGGTGGAGATGCTGCAGGCCAACCGCATCGAGCTTTGGGATGCGCTGCGCGGCATCAAGAAGCCGCTGATAGCGGCGGTTTCCGGCTGGGCGCTGGGTGGCGGCTGTGAGCTGGCCATGGCTTGCGACATGATTGTGGCATCTGAGACGGCGCGCTTTGGCCAACCAGAGATCAATATTGGTATCATCCCCGGAGCGGGTGGTACGCAACGCTTAACGCGCGCGGTGGGCAAAGCACTTGCAATGGAAGTAATATTGAACGGACGCTTTTTGGATGCAGCCGAAGCTGAGCGCTTTGGTCTGGCAAACCGCGTGGTGCCAGTGGAGCAGTACATGCGCACGGCAATTGAGCTTGCGCAGCAAATTGCTGAGCGGGCGCCGTTGGCAGTGCGCCTGGCTAAAGAAGCGGTCAACCAGGCTCAAGAGAGCGTGCTGGCAGAGGGCATTGCGGACGAACGCCGCTTGTTCTACATGTTGTTCAGCACGGAAGACCAGAAGGAAGGCATGCAAGCGTTCCTAGACAAACGACCTGCTCGCTGGCAGGGGAGATAGGGTGCCACATGGGTCAACTCATCACGCTCATATTTGTAAGTTTGTGGCTCTACCAGCTCGGCACGCGCGGTTGGCAGGCTTACCAGAGCTGGGACGCTGACCGCAAGCGCAATCAGCCCGCGAAGCCAGCGCCGCAAGCGCAAGCCAATCGCGCGCCTGAAGCATCCCAGCCCGGTGATTGGGAAGTGATTGGCAACTCTGAGCGTGCAGACGGCAGCAAAGTTTTCACAGAGATGTTCCGGCCACATGCTGATTGGGCCAAGCAGACTTCCGGGGATTGGGAGCGCATTATTTTGCGCTACGGTTACTATGTACTGCTTGGATTGCTGGCGCTCACGGGTGTGGTCTTGCTGCCCGTATGGTGGCTTACCAAGGGCTGAGCCGTGCTATGATGCGAATCTGGGTATTTGAACAACATGACTGAGCCTGCCAAAATCACCATCGTAGAGGGGCCGCCGCCGCGTTTCGAGCCATCGACTGACTCTTGGGTCGAAGCTGTATCTGAAGGCCCGCGGATTCACCAGTCTGCGCGCTGCTTGTTGCGCACCATGAATGGCGTGCAACTGGTTGAGCGCTGCCGGGACGCTTGGCTCGAAGGGCGTGAGGCCTACTTGGAATATCGCACCACTAGCGGCCTGACTGAAGAGGCGCTAATTGTGGCAGCGAGAACGGGCAAGGTTGATGCGGGCCAGGTACTGCATCTATGGCTGCGCCTGGACCGCATGGCGGAGATGCTTGAGGAAGCCACTGCAGGCCGCGACGAAGATGCGGAAGACGATGCGGATGGTGAAGACGAGGGCGAGGGCGAGGACAGCTAGGCGTTCGCGGTTGCTCTGCACCGGTCGATAAATGAACGGCGCCTAACAGAAGCGGGCGCCGTTTTGATTCGAGGCGGGCACGTTGCTGATTGTTTATTGAGCCAAGCTTCGCAAGCATGCCTCGTAATCAGAGAGGTCCACGCGCGAGGTCAGATCCAATGAAAGCGGCGTGACGGATACCACGCCGCCGACGGCAATTGCGTGCGCGTCGCTATCGGGTTCGGCGCCAGCGGTGTCGTGTCCGTAGGGCAGGCGCAGCGGCTCACCCAGTACATAAGACTGCACCGCATGCGGCACATAGTAGCGCAAGCGTGAAGCGCGCGTGAGGCGCCACGCTGTGCTGGTGGTGGCGCTCAGCGGCACATCCACCTTGAGCACATCCACATCATGAGTGCGGGGTGCAGCTAAAATCAGGCGCGCCATAACGCCCGTAAAGTGGGCGGCCACGCGGAAGTCTACTTCTGCAGAGTGCGAATGATGCTGATCGACCGCCGTCTCAAGTGAAATTGCCAGCGCGGCCACGCCCATGCTGGCTGCCTCAAGCGCGGCACCCACTGTGCCGGAGATGGTGATGCCGGAGCCAACATTTTCGCCATAATTGATGCCGGCAACCACCAGCGCCACCGGACGCTGCGCCAGCACAAGCAAGGCGCGCTGCACGCACTGCGCGGGCGAGCCGTCCACCGCATAACAAGCACGGTCGCGGCCCGCAACCGCAATGCGCAGCGCGGTGATGGCGCCGCTGCTATAGTTAGGCATGCTTCGGCCGGTGCCGGACTGCTGCACAAGCGGTGCGACCACCAGCACTTCGCCCAACTTTTCGAGGGCTGTCACTGCGGCAGCAAGTCCGGGCGACTGCACACCATCATCGTTTGTCAACACTATCAGCGGCGCGGCACTTGATGTCATTCTTTGACTATAACAGCGACACTGCGCACTTCTCGAGATAACTGTGGCTGATTCTTACGTGTCGTGGCTGCGCGCCCGGATCGGGCCGCGCAAAGTGCTGCTACCGTGCACTGCAGCGCTGGTGCGAAATGCGGAGGGAGGCTTGTTGTGGGGTTACAGCAAGGACTTCGGCTGCTGGGTTGTTCCCGGTGGTTACATGGAGTTGGGGGAGTCAATTGCCAGCAGCGTAGAACGCGAGGCTTTTGAGGAAACTGGTACGCATGTGGTGCCCGTGAAATTGATCGGGATTTATGCCGGCCCAAGATTTGATGTGTCCTATCCCAATGGTGATGAAGTTCAGGCGTTTACTTTTGCTCTCGAGTGCCGGATGCTTGGTGGCATTTTGCAACCGGATCTCAACGAGGTGAGCGAGCTCCGGTTTTGGGCGCGTGGCACGCTACCTGAAAACACGCTGCCCTCATGTCGGAGCATGGTTCACGACTTGGAGGCAGGAAACTGTGGGTTCGAAAGTCCCGGATTTAGTGACCCACTTGCTGCAAGATTGCAGGACGTGCGCGCATTGGTGGGCACCAGCCGCATGCTGACGGTGGGTGTGGGGGGCATTGTGCGCAACGCCCTCGGCCATGTTTTGCTTACCAAACGGGCAGACTCCGGGCTGTGGGGCCTGCCGGCGGGCGTGATGGAACTTGGCGAGACGCCGGCCGGCACGGTTGTGCGCGAGGCGAAAGAGGAGCTGGAAATTGATGTGCATCCCACGCGCTTGCTTGGTGTGTTCTCCGGCCCGCAGTATCAGTTGAAGTACCCGGACGGCAACGAAGTGCAGGTGACATCGGTGCTGTTTGAGTGTGAGTGGGAAGGCGGCAGCATGCGGCCGGATGGGGTTGAAGCGCTGGATGCAGCCTTCTTTGCAGCTACTGCCCTGCCGCCCATGTTTTGGGTGCACGAAGACATTCTGCGCCGCGCACTTGCATCACCGGACACTGCCATTTTTATTTAGGCGCGCGCGAGCAGTCACCGGGTGCCCCAAAGATTACTGGGTTCCGCTCGCCACAACTTCACAAGTGTAAAATATCCGCGTTGTTCAATGTTTAAGGCGCGGAGGTTTGCAACATGAAAAATGAGCGGACAATAATTTCAACGGACCTAGCCCCCAAGGCGTTGGGGCCATATTCGCAGGGTGTGCGCAGCGGCGAGCTGGTGTACACCGCCGGCCAAGTTCCACTCAACCCGGCAACGGGTGAGCTCAACAGCGGCACGATCGAGGAGCAGACGCATCAGGTGCTGCGCAATCTTGGTGCAGTGCTCGACGCTGCCGGCAGCAGCCTGCACCATGTAGTGAAGACCACGGTGTTCCTTGCAGACATGAATGATTTTGCGCGTATGAACGCGGTATACGCGGGTTACTTTAGCGACAAACCGCCGGCGCGCAGCACCGTGCAAGTGTCCAAGCTGCCGCTGGGCGCTTCAATTGAAATCGAGTGTGTGGCGGTGACAAAATAAAATGTTCGCAGCCGGCTTGGGCGCTAGGTTTGTTATACTTGCCGGCAAGGGCGGTTAGCTCAGCTGGTTAGAGCATTGCGTTGACATCGCAAAGGTCGTAGGTTCGAGTCCTATACCGCCCACAGATTCATAGCAAAAGCGCTGACCGGGACGCGCTGTGCACGCGAGCTGACAGAGAGAGGAGGGCAAGGCTGCAACCCTCCTTCAGCACCGCGTCGCAGTAAACCCCCCGCGAGCTGAACCCTGAAGTGCAGTAAGGGAACCGGGTAACCCCGTTACAGGTTGAAGAGATGGCCGCACGGCGCGGCTAAT
Source organism: Anaerolineaceae bacterium (assembly GCA_003569365.1). GTDB lineage: Bacteria > Chloroflexota > Anaerolineae > Anaerolineales > UBA11657 > BD1. The sequence goes on along the minus strand of BGOS01000006.1, from coordinate 143,591 downwards.
CTGGGTGGAACCGCGAGAGCCAAGCTCTTGCCCCAGTGCGGGGCGGGAGCTTTTTTGTTTTCAAGGCTTTAGTTTTTGTAAGTGAGCAGGCGAGGATACGATGGCTAAACAAACTGTGGAACGATATGAGGAGACAGAGCTGTACCGGTTGCGCCATTCGGCTGCGCATGTGATGGCGCAGGCTGTGGTGCAGTTATTCGCTGGTGACGTGCGCGTTGCAATCGGGCCGCCGATCGAGGATGGCTTTTACTATGATTTTGAACTGCCGCGGTCACTGACGCCCGACGACCTGCAGGCAATTGAAACCGGCATGCGCCGCATTGTCTTGGGCAAGCATCCTTTTGTGCGGCGTGAAGTAACCGCAGCCGAGGCGCGCGCCGAATTTGGCGCGCAGCCCTACAAGCTGGAGTTGATTGACGGGCTTGTTAGCGGTGCGAAAGCCGAGGCTGGCGAGCGCGTGCCTGCTGCGCCCGCGATCACGTTCTACACCCAGGACACATTTACGGATCTTTGCCGCGGGCCGCATCTGGAGCACACGGGCCAGCTGAATGCCCAATCCTTCAAGCTGCTGAGTGTGGCTGGCGCGTACTGGCGGGGCGATGAGAAGAACGCCATGCTGCAGCGCGTATACGGAACTGCATGGCGCACGCCGCAAGAGTTGAAGGATTATTTATGGCGGCTGGAGGAAGCGCGCAAGCGCGACCATCGCAAGCTCGGCAAGGAGCTCGGGCTGTTTCACTTCTCCGAAGACATCGGGCCGGGCCTGCCGCTCTTTACGCCCAAGGGCGAACTACTGCGCCACCAGATGGAAACTTATGTGCGTGAGACGCAGACGCGTTATGGCTACCAGCATGTGTGGACCGGACACATTGTGAAAGAGGATTTATATAAGCGCTCCGGTCATTACGAAAATTATAAAGACGCCATGTTTCCGCCGATGGTGGATGACAACATCACGTTTCGCCTCAAGCCGATGAACTGCCCGAGCCACATGACGCTTTACCGTGAGATGGGTTTGCACTCTTACCGTGAGCTCCCCATGCGCTTTGCGGAGTTTGCAACCCTATACCGATACGAAAAGTCTGGTGAGCTGAGCGGGCTGACGCGTGTGCGCTCGCTGACCCAGGACGACTGCCACATCTTTTGCACGCCAGAGCAAGTGGGCAGTGAGTTTGCACTTGCATTGCAGCTGATCACCGAAATTCTCAACCGCTACCGTTTTGCGGATTACCGCGTGCGCCTTTCGCTGCGCGGAACCGCTGGCAAGTATGTGCAGGATCCGGAGAAGTGGGAGCAGGCGGAGGCGGCGCTGCGCACAGCGCTAGATGTGAGCGGGGTGGACTATTACGAGGCTGAAGGCGAGGCTGCGTTTTACGGCCCCAAAGCAGACTTCATGGCGCGCGATGTGCTGGGCCGGGAGTGGCAGCTATCCACAATTCAGGTGGACTTCATTCAGCCGGCACGGCTTGGCCTTGGTTACATCGGGGAGGATGGGCGCGAACATGTGCCGGTGGTATTGCATCGCGCGGTAACTGGCAGCACAGAGCGCTTTTTGGGGGTGCTGATTGAGCATTTTGCGGGTGCCTTTCCAACCTGGCTGGCGCCGGTGCAGGCGCTGCTCGTGCCCATTACTGACCGCAACCACGGCTACTGCCAGAAGCTGGCAGCAAGCCTGTCCGAAGCTGGTTTGCGAGTTGATTGGGATGGCGGAGTTGAGCGCATGAATGCCAAGATCCGCAAAGCCCAGCTCTCTAAAATCCCCTATATTCTTGTGATTGGCGACCGGGAGGAGGAACAGGGCGGGGCTGCAGTGCGCCTGCGGTCGGGCGAAGACTTGGGTGCCAAGCCTGCGCTGGAGATCATCGATTTGATTTTGGCCGCCGTGGCGGCGGGCACTTAGCTCCCGCCGGCTTGCGAATGTTAGAGCTTTGTAAGAAATAGAATTGGGCTATTGACAGCGTTCGGCTCCGGCAATATCATTCTCTCGTTGGCACTCAAGTGACGGGAGTGCTAATCTAGCAAAAAAGTCAAAAATTTGATGGAGGCAAACAAATGTCGAAGAAACAGTCTGTAAATTTGAAACCGTTGGGGGAACGCTTGATTATTGAGCCAATCGAGCAGGAAGATGTGACGCTGAGCGGTATCGTGCTGCCGGAGACGGCCAAAGAGAAGCCGCAGAAGGGCAAAGTGCTGGCTGCTGGCCCGGGCTCGCGCGATGAGAAGGGCAGCCGCGTCCCGATGGATGTGGCAGTCGGTGACACGGTGCTTTTTGCAAAGTACGCTGGCACCGAAATCAAGGTCGACGACAAGAAGCTTCTGATTCTGAAAGAAGCCGACGTCTTGGCGATACTTCTGTCCTGATACGGATCAGGCGTTCAAAAAAATTACTAGAAAGGATCTGAACAATGGCTGCAAAAATTTTGATATTTGACGAAGACGCACGGCGCAAACTGAAGTCTGGCATCGACCAGCTTGCAAATGCAGTGGCGACGACGCTGGGCCCGAAAGGCCGCAACGTAGCGCTGGACAAGAAGTTCGGCGCGCCAACGGTGACGCATGACGGTGTGACGGTTGCCAAGGACATCACGCTCGAGGATCCGTTTGAGAACATGGGCGCGCAGCTGCTGGCGCAGGCCGCCACCAAGACGAATGACATTGCCGGTGACGGCACCACCACCTCCACAGTTTTGGCGCAGGCAATTGTGACCGAAGGCTTGAAGCTGGCATCAGCCGGCCTCAACCCGATGATGGTCAAGCGCGGCCTGCAGGCCGGAACCGCTGCCGTGGTTGCGAGCATCAAGGCGCAGGCCAAGAAGATCACAACCAAGGAAGAGATTGCCTCAGTGGCTTCGATTTCTGCGGCGGACACGGAGATTGGCCGTTTGATTTCTGAAGTGATGGACAAGGTGGGCAAGGATGGCGTGATCACGGTTGAAGAGTCCAAGGGCTTGGCTTTTGAGACCGAGTACGTGGACGGCATGGAGTTTGACCGCGGGTATATCTCGCCTTACTTCGTGACCGCGCCCGAGTCGATGGAGGCGGTAATCAACGACCCCTACATCCTGATTCACGACAAGAAGATCTCTGCGGCTGCGGACATTGTGCCGTTGCTGGAGAAGCTGGTGCAGATTGGCAAGCGCGATCTGGTCATCATCTGCGAGGATGTGGACGGCGAAGCGCTGGCCACACTGGTGCTCAACAAGATGCGCGGCATGCTGAACGCGCTGGCAGTGAAGGCGCCGGGCTTTGGCGATCGCCGCAAGGCCATGCTGCAGGACATTGCAGTGCTGACCGGCGGCACCGTCATCACAGATGAGCTGGGCCGCAAACTGGAGAGCACCACAGTTGCAGACCTTGGCCGCGCGTCGAAGGTTGTCTCCACCAAGGATGACACCACCGTAATCGACGGCAAGGGCGCTGAGAAGAAGATCAAGGGCCGCATCGAGGAGATCAAGGTTGAGATCGACAAGAGCACCTCTGACTACGACAAAGAGAAGCTGCAGGAGCGCCTCGCCAAACTTAGCGGCGGCGTGGCAGTCATCCGCGTTGGCGCAGCCACTGAAGTTGAGCTGAAGGAAAAGAAGCACCGCGTTGAAGATGCGCTTTCGGCCACGCGCGCTGCGGTGGAAGAGGGCATCGTTCCAGGCGGCGGTGTGGCATTGCTGAATGCAATTCCGGCACTGGACAAGGTGACCATGGAGCACGAGGATGCGCAGGCGGGCGTCAGGATCCTGAAGCGTGCACTTGAGGCGCCGATCCGCAAGATCGCGTCGAATGCCGGCCAGGATGGCTCTGTGATCATTGACACTGTGCGCCGGCATCAGGCTGCTGACAAGAAGCACGGCAAGAACATTGGCTATGATGTGATTAGCGAGCAGTACTTGGACATGGTATCCGCTGGCATCATCGATCCGGCCAAGGTAACGCGCGGCGCGCTTGAGAACGCCGCTTCGATTGCCGCCATGATCCTCACGACTGAGGCGCTGATCACCGACGCGCCCGAGGACAAGAAGGCGCCGATGATGCCGCCCGGTGGCGGCGGCGGCGGAATGGATTACTAAGCCGCATTCAATTGCAAAAAAGGCCCTCCGCATGCGGAGGGCTTTTTTATTTATGGCTTAGCAGACTTCGCGATGGCTAATGTGGATCGCCTTCCTCCCGAACCCACACCAGCAGTATTCCCAAAGCCGCCACGTTCATTGCGGCTGACACGAGGCCCGTACTTAGAATGCCGGCAGCCAAAAGCCGGACGCCCACCAGCGCGCCCAGCATGCGTCCCACCGCGTGCGAAGCCATAAACGCACTCATCACTTTGGCGCGGGCAAGCGGCATGGTTTCTGTCATGAGCGGGATGAGTGTGACGAGTGTGAACTCAAATGAGAGGTAGACGAGGAAGAGTGCACTGAGCGCGCCGGGCAGCGTGCGGCCCAGAACCGGCAGGAGCGCATAAGCCCCGATGCTGGCTGCCAGCCCCCAGGTGCCCGCCAGGCGCTTTCCAAGGCGGTCAGAGAGCACCATTACACCGCCTTCGCCAAGCAGCTCGGCTACGCCAATTACGGCGGTGGCGAGGCCAATGGCCGTGAGCGCCAGCGCAAAGCTGCCCTCAAGCCACGTTCCAAATACCACGCTCAGGTTTTCGTTGGCGCCGGAGATGAGCGTGCCCACGGCAAGGCCGCCGAGCACACGCGGGTTGCGCAGCACAGTTCTCCAGCCCGGGCCGGCAACGCGTTCACTGGCATGCGCTTGTGGTGGCTCGTGCGGCATAACCGCCCACAGCACGGCGGTTGCGACAAGACCCAGCACTGCCAGCGGGCCGAATGGCGCCCGCCACGCAGCGGCAGGCGTGGCTGCATTTACGAGGAGCCAGCCGACCACCGGCAAACCAAGAAAAAATGCGCCCGACCAACTCAACTCAATGAAAGCCAGCACGCGGCCCCGGCGCTCATATGGCACCCGATCGCCAATGTAGCTTTGAAGGGAAGTGTCGAACAGTGTTTTGGCGGCGAGGCCGAGCACAGAGCCGGCTGCAAGTGCAATCAGGCCAGGCCAAACAACTACGAGCGCCATGGCACCGCTGAAAACGGCAAGCGCCAGGTACATCATGCGGCGCCGGCCATAGCGGTCTGGCAGTTGGGCAAGCAGCGGCGCACCCATAGCCAATGCAGATCGAACACTTAAGAGCTCGATGAGGCGCGGCACCGGTACGCCGAGGCCGCGGCTGAATGCTGGCAAATATGGATAAGGCATGCGCAGCGCAGTGTTGAGCAGCAACCGGGCGGCAGTTGCCACGAGCACTTGCACATTCATTGAAGCGCCGCTGCGTGCTGGCTGATTAGTGTCCATGTCAGTATCAGGCAGCCGGGTAGCCGTGTGGATGGCTGCGATGCCATTCCCACGCGGATGTCAGAATGCCATCCAGAGCTGAGTGTTGCGCGCGCCAGCCCAGCTCGCGTTCAATTTTTGCGGGTTGTGCAACCAGCCGCGCTGCGTCACCGGCGCGGCGCGGCGCTTCAGTTGCGGGAATGACGCAGCCGGTGATTGAGCGCGCACGCTCCAGCAGCTGGCGCACCGAATAGCCGTGCCCGCTGCCCAGGTTGTAAGTGAGCACCGGCTGGGTGGACAGCGCGTGCAGCGCGACAAGATGCGCTGCAGCTAGATCTGCAATGTGAATGTAGTCACGGATGCAGGTGCCATCCGGGGTGGCGTAGTCTGTGCCGTGAATGGAGAAGGATGCCTGCTGCCCGAGCGCCACCTGCATCAGGCGCGGGATGAGGTGCGTCTCTGGCTGGTGCGCCTCGCCACGGCCGGGCAGTGCGCCGCAGGCGTTGAAGTAGCGCAAGGCAGCGTAGCGCAGGCCATGCACTTGATTGTGCCAGTGCAGCATGCGTTCAATCATCAACTTGGTTTCGCCATAAACGTTGGCGGGCTGCAGGCTGCTGTCCTCTGTCAACGGGTCTGGACTGCTGGCATAAACTGCAGCGGTGGAAGAAAATACAAACTGCAAGCAGCCGGCATTGATGGCGGCTTCAATCAGGTTGAGCGATCCGCTGGTGTTGTTGCGGAAGTACAGCGCGGGCTGCTGCATTGATTCGCCGGCTTCGATCAGCGCTGCAAAGTGGAGCACGGCATCAAAGCCGGCGCTGCCCAGTGCATCTGCGAGTAGCGCCCGGTTTTCCAAGTCACCGTGAATGAATTGCGCGCCGGCAGGGATTGCAGCGCGATGCCCGCGTGAGAGGTTGTCATAGACAGTAACTTTGTGGCCGGCTTGCAGCAGCGCCGCGCACGTGGTGCCGCCGATGTAACCCGCACCGCCGGTGAGAAAAATGCGCATGCTAGCAGGCGTTGCGCACGCGGGCAGCAGCTGCCAAGCGGCAGCCGGCCGGCTGGCGGCGGGCCATCAATGACCGGCAAAATTGCAGGCGCTTCACGCCGGCAGCGCCTTTAGTCTGCCGACACGCGCCATGATTTTGCGCAAGCCGGCTTTTTCGAAGGCGACGGTAGTCATCTCATCCCCGCCCATTGGCTTGCTTTCAATGACAACGCCGGCGCCAAAATCAGGATGCGACACACGCTGCCCGGTTTGGAAAACTGCGGTGGGGGTGGAGCGCACCTCGGCGGGTGTGCTGGCCCACGACGCGGCTTGGGCAACGTGGCGGCGTTCGCCTTCGCGGGCCGGCAGGCGGCCCTCCAGCAGCGCAGCGGGTATGTCTTTTAGAAAACGCGAGGGGAGGCTGCCGCTAAATTCGCCAAAGTTATTGCGCCGGAAAGTGTAAGAGAGCAAGAGGCGATCCTTGGCGCGCGTAAGGCCGACGTACATGAGGCGCCGCTCTTCCTCCATTCCGGTGGGATCTTCCAGCGAGCGGCTGTGCGGCAGCAAGCCGTCTTCCAGTCCCACAAGGAACACAACGCCAAACTCCAGCCCCTTGGCAGCGTGCAGCGTGAGCAGCGTCGGTGCACCGCCCGAGCCTTCGGGCAAGTCATCCACTTCGGACACCAGCGCCACATCTTGCAAGAACTGCGTCAGGCTTTCTGCCGGGCTGTCGGCGGCCACACTGCGCAACTCGAGCACGTTGGCCCAGCGCTCGTCACCTTCCACCGAGCCATCGTTGATGAACGCGCCATAGCCGCTGCTCTCTGTAATTAAATTTATGAGCTTGGGCAGCGCGAGCGCTTGACTCTCCGCGATCCAGCGCACAAGCAGGCGCCCGAAATCTGTGAGCGCGCGGGCAGCCCGGCCGGCGAGGGCTGCCTGATGTGGGCTGGCATCGCCTTCAGCGCCCAGTTCCAGCAGCACAAGCGCGGGCGTACTGCCCGCAGCGCTGGCGCACTGTTGCAGAGTCTCGATTGCCTTGGCGCCAACGCCACGGGGTGGCGTGTTAATTACGCGCATCAAGCTGACGCTGTCGCGCGGATTTTGCACCAGCCGCAGATAGGCCAGCATGTCTTTTACTTCGCGGCGCTGGTAGAAGCGCGTGGCGCCAACGAGGCGGTAGGGCAGGCGCGCGCGCACAAACTCGTCTTCGAGTGCGCGCGACTGCGCATTTGTACGGTACATGATGGCGCAGTCACCGGGCGGAGTGCCGCCCGCGGTTAGCGTTGCAATACGCTCCAGCACCCACTTCGCTTCATCAGCCGGGTCGTAGGCCTCGTGCAGCACAATTGGCGTGCCTTCGCGGCGCTCGGTGAAGAGCTGCTTGCGCGTGCGCTGCGGATTGCGGTCAATGACCGCCATTGCCGCATCCAGAATATTTTGCGTGGAGCGGTAGTTTTGCTCAAGCAACACCACAACTGCGCCCGGATGATCTTTCTCAAAGCGCAGCACATTGCGGTGGTCCGCGCCGCGCCAGCTGTAGATGGACTGGTCCGGGTCGCCAACCACATACAGGCAATCATGAATGGCGGACAGCAGCTGCACAACGCGGTACTGCACTAGATTCGTGTCTTGAAATTCATCCACTAACACATGCTCAAACTGGTGCTGGCAGCGCTCGAGGGCCGCGGGCACGCGCTGGAACAACTGCGCGGTATGCAGCAACAAGTCGTCAAAGTCTGCGGCGTTGTTTTCGCCCAGCAGTTGCTGGTAGCGCACGTAAACGCGCGCCACAATCTCGTTGAGGTAACTGTCGGGCAGGAAATCAGCTGCCAGCACCATTTCATTTTTGGCGCGCGAGATGGCACCCAGCAGGCGCTGCGGCGGGAAGCGTTTCTCGTCAATGTTCAGGTGCTGGCTGGCCTGCTTTAGCAGCGCCACTTGGTCGGCGGTGTCGTAGATCGCAAAATCGCGCGTCAGCTCCAGCCCTGTGGCTGCGGGCAGCGCATCAGCTTCGCGCCGCAAAATACGCGCACAGGTGGCGTGAAATGTACCCACCCAGTTGCCCGCCAGCGGCACGCCCAACTGCACACCGATGCGCTCGCGCATTTGCTTGGCCGCTTTGTTGGTAAAGGTGACGGCCATGATGCGATGCGCCGGCGTGCCGTGCTGCACCAGATGCGCAACGCGCTCGGTGAGCACGGCCGTCTTGCCCGAGCCCGGCCCGGCCAGCACCAGCACCGGGCCGGCGGGCGCGGTGACAGCACGCAGCTGCTGCGGGTTCAGACGACTGGTTGTTTCCATCAGAGGCGCAATGCCATTTTAGCAGCCGCTTGATGCAGTGACTGGCGAACGGAACGCGTCCAAAAATTGATGCCAGCAACTAGAATAGCAATGCAGTGCTCAGCCGGATTTGGAAACTTAACGCGTTGCGCAGCAAGCACGCGGTGATGGCAGGGCTGGCGCTATGCGTATGTTTTAGCAGCCAATTTATTGTTACAGGTGTTGCGGCGGCATCCAGCGATATTTTTTTAATAGCAGCAGCGGGCACAGTCACTGCGACCCCCACGCCGCTGGTGGCAAGCGGGCGGGCGCTCTGTCGGCAGGTGCGCCAAGACAACGGGCGCCTGCGCGTGGTGTGTAGTTTCCCCAAGCCGCCCGGCAGCATTGTGGCCACGCAGCTTGCACCCAAGCCGGTTGTAAAACTGACACTGGTGCCCGTGCGCACGCGTGCACCGTAACGTTGGTTTATTTGAGTGGGGCGTTCACACGCGGCGCAAGCATCGCCGCATAAAAGTGACCTGGTAAGAAATAGTGGCGAGTGTCCCCGGCAGGACTTGAACCTGCGACTTCTTGCTCCGGAGGCAAGCGCTCTATCCACTGAGCTACGGAGACGTTGTTCAAAGTTTACCACCGGCGCGGCTGCGCAATGCTGCCCAGCGCGATGAAAGATGGACGGCCACGCTGGAACGCCGCCCAAAGATTTGCGCCGCGCGCAGCGCGGCGCGCAATTCATTCGCGTTCGCAAAATCCGGCAGCAGCAGGCCTGCAATTCCAACTTCGCCGTAGCCATGTGCATCCGAGCCGGCAGTCGCTGGCAGGCCCGCATCGAATGCCGCCAGAGTTGCGAGGGGGTTCATTCCGCGCGTAACGCAGCGCGCATTAAAAGTTTCCAGCGCATCCACATGCGGCAAAATTTGTGCCAGGTCTGCAGCGCTCCAGCGGGCGCCGCGTTTGTGATCGAAAGGGTGTGAGACGCTAATCACGGCACCCTGGGCGCGCAGCAGTTCAATCGCGCGCAGCGGCTCCAGCCGCGCTGGAACTTCGGCCGTCACAAAATAAGCAAGCAGTTCGCCCTTGGTTGTAAGCAGCTCGATGCCGGGCACCACCAGCTCAGGCGCGCGCGCAGCCAGCTCCAGGCCCGTGCGCACACTATTGTGGTCAGTGATGCACAGGCGCTGCAGGCCGCGTTCGCGCGCCACCGCCAACAGGCGCTGCGGCTGCATGCTGCAATCGCCAGATGCATTCGTGTGGCAATGCATGTCAATGCGCTGCATAGGCATGCGTGGCAGTATACCTGCGGTGCGGGGTTGATTGATGATAAACTGGGTATGGAAAAAGTGTACATGCCCGCAAGATATTCTGCGATGAATGATGATTTGACTTGGCGCGTGCGTGGGCCGGTTGTGGTGGCTGCTGTTTGCGGGCTGACTGCCGGCATTGCTGTAACCGGGCTGGCAGTGGCTGGCGTTGTCAGCCGCAGCACGCTGGGCACTCTAGCCAATGTGGCCTTGCTCGTGTTTGTGATGCTGCCGGTCCTGCTGGTGCTGATTTTGTTGTGCATGGCACTGTGGGCTTTGGTTGGCATGGTTGCCGAGCTGCAGCGTACAGTGCCGGCTTGGAGCGAGCGCGCAGCCGCCGGCACGGAGAACATGCGCCGCGAGGTTCTGGCATGGTGCCGGCGCGTGCAAGAGGTTGTGCACGCCGTGCAGCATCCGCTTGATGGCGCGCGGCGCGCATGGCAGCGCTATTGGGGCGGGCGTGACCTTGGCTTTCCGGCTCGGGATTAAAGCTGCAAGTCTATTGCCGCCGCCATGAGTAAGACCAAAGGACGCAGACGCTTCAAAGCTAACCAGCCGCTGGCAAACCCGCTTGTAGTGGGAGCGCTGCTGGGCGCATTGCTTGGCTTGTTTGGCGCCTATCTTTACCAGCGGCGCGCAGAGGAGCAGGCTGATGCGCCGCAATTGTCCGCAGCAAAGGCGGTAAAGCTGGGCTTTGGTGTGTTGAGCTTATTGCGGCAGATTGCAAATCTGGCGCGCATCTAGGTCTGGCGCAGCTGTTCTGGCAGCGCTAAAAACAATCCAGAGGCAAAACAAATTTCATGACCGAAAACAATCACGTCCACAAATTAGTAATCCTGGGCTCCGGCCCAGCCGGGCTGACGGCAGCAATTTATGCGGCGCGGGCCAACCTTGCGCCGGTGGTGGTGGCGGGCATCGAAGCCGGCGGACAGCTGATGATTACGACAGACGTTGAGAACTATCCTGGCTTTCCGGATGGCGTGCAAGGGCCGGAACTGATGACGTTGTTCCGCACGCAGGCCGAGCGCTTTGGGACAGCTTTCCGCGTCGGAAATGTGGCCCGCGTGAATGTGGACAAGCATCCGTTTGAGCTGGTGCTCGAGGACGATGGCGAAGTGCTGCGCTGTGAGGCGCTGATTATTTCCGCCGGTGCTTCCGCGCGCTGGCTTGGGCTGGACTCAGAGACGCGCCTGCGCGGCCACGGTGTTTCAGCTTGTGCCACCTGCGATGGGTTTTTCTTTCGCGGCAAGGAAGTGGCGGTGGTGGGTGGCGGCGACACGGCCGTGGAAGAGGCGTTATTCCTCACAAACTTTGCAACGCGCGTACATGTGCTGCATCGCCGCGGCGAGCTGCGTGCCAGCAAGTTCATGGTCGATCGCGCCATCAAGAATCCCAAGATTGATCTGGTGTGGAACGTGGCCGTCCAAGAGATTGTTGGCGCGGTGGAAACCGGCGTTTCAGCGGTGCGTTTGCAGGATGTGCGCTCCGGTGCGCAGCGCGAACTGGCGGTGGGCGGCGTGTTTATTGCAATCGGGCACACACCCAACAGCCATCTCTTTCAAGGCGTGCTGGATATGGACGAGCTTGGATATTTGAAAGTACAACCCGGTACAACGCGCACCAATGTGGCGGGTGTGTTTGCATGCGGTGATGTGGCGGACAAGGTTTACCGGCAGGCGGTGACGGCAGCCGGCACCGGCTGCATGGCAGCGCTGGATGCTGAGCGCTGGCTGGCCGCGCGCGAGGGCTGAGGCAGCTGCGCGCGTGGTGTGCCTGCCGCTGAAAATATCTTAACCAATGGACAACAGCACAGTCTCTGACCCGGCGGTGCTGATTGCACGCGAGAAACTGCTGCAGGCTGTGCAGCTGCTGGAGCGGCTTGATCTTGATGCGTGGCTCGTGTTTGTGCGCGAGACCAGCCTGAGCAAAGATCCGGCGCTGGAGTTGATCTATCCGCATGAGCTGACGTGGCACTCAGCATTTTTGGTGCAGCGCGATGGCGCCAGCCATGCACTTGTCGGCCGCCATGACGCCAACAATGTTGAGCGCCTGAACAACTTCACCACCGTAAGTGGCTATGACCAATCCATTCGGCCCATGCTGGCGGACCTGCTGCGCCGCAGCGGCGCGCGCCGCCTTGCCATAAACTTTTCTGAAAGCGACCCGGCTGCGGATGGACTGACGAGTGGCATGCGCATGACCCTCGAGGCAATCGCTGCCGAAGCCGGGCTGCAGCCGGCACAACTCGTCTCTGCGGAGAATTTGGTGAGCAGCCTGCGCGGCCAGAAGTCTGCGAGCGAGCTGCAGTTAATCCGGCAGGCTGTGGCCACCACTGAGCGCCTGCTGGATGATTTTGGCAAACGCATTGCGCCGGGCGTGACCGAGCAGCAGCTGGCGGACTTTTTGCATCAACGGCTGCAGCAAGACGGACTGGCTACGGCATGGGATTGGGCGGGCTGCCCGATTGTGAACACCGGACCGGACTCGGTGATCGGACATGGCGCGCCGAGCCAGCTAAGCGTGCAGCCCGGGCACTTGGTGCATGTTGATTTTGGCGTGAAGCAGAACGGCTTCTGCGCGGACTTGCAGCGCATGTGGTACGTGCTGGCGCCGGGCGAGGTTGCGCCACCGCCCGCGGTGATGCACATTTGGAAGATTGTGCGCGGCGCTTTGATGGTGGGTTTGATGGCGCTGAAACCGGGGGTGACCGGCTGGGAAGTTGACTCTGTGGCGCGCGAGTATCTGACACGGCATGGCCTGCCGGAATACATGCATGCGTACGGCCACAACATAGGGCGTGTTGCGCATGACGGCGGTGCCACGCTGGGGCCGCGCTGGGAGCGTTATGGCAAATCGCCGTACGTTCCGGTCGAGGCCGGCAACGTCTTTGCAATTGAGCTGGGGGCGCAGGTGCCGGGCTACGGGTGGATTTATTTGGAGGAAAACGCGCTCGTAACTGACGATGGTGCTGAGCTGATCAGCGCACCACAAACTGAGCTATACCTCGTAAGAACCTGAGACTCAGCGGGGCGCTTGGTGCCGCCGCAAACCGCGCTCCGCAGCTAACCCTGCTTGTGCTGAAGTGCGAGCAGCGACAAAAACTCAAATGCCAGATTGGCAGCCAGTACTGCGGTGATGTCGCCATGGTCGTAAGGCGGGCTCACCTCAACAATGTCAAAACCCACCAGGTGTAAATCGCGCAAGCCGCGCACATACTGCAGCAGCTCGCGGCTGGAGAACCCGCCCACTTCCGGCGTGCCCGTGCCGGGCGCGTAAGCGGGGTCGGCGGAGTCGATGTCCATTGAAACATAAACTTTGCGGCGCCCCATTTGCGCCTGCACCTCCGCCAGCACGGCTGGCACACCGCGTGCCTGCGCCTCATCGGCGGTGATGATGCGGGCGCCGAGTGCGCGCGCGTCAGCGTAGTCGTTGGCACTGCTGGTGGAGCCGCGGATGCCGATTTGCACATACGCTGCCGGGTCGATCAGCCCCTCTTGCAGCGCGTGCCGGAATGGAGTGCCGTGGCTGTAGGGATGGCCGGCAAATTCGGACTCCCAGCAGTCCGGGTGCGCATCAAAGTGCACAACGGCGAGTGCGCCGTGGCGGCGGGCGTGCGCGCGCAGCAACGGCAGCGAGATGGAATGGTCGCCGCCGAGCGCCAGCAAAGTGCAGCCGGCTTCCAACACGGCAGCAGCTTCCGCTTCGATGGCAGTGTGCGCCGCACGCAAATCCACCGGTGGCGCGTTTACATCTCCATAATCCACAAGGCGCAAATGATCCAGCGGTGCCACGCCAAGCACATTGTTGTAGCCCCACAGCAGCAGTGAGAGTTCGCGGATTTTGCGCGGCCCGAAGCGGCAGCCGGGGCGATGGCTGACGCCGCTGTCCACCGGCACGCCCATCACGCACACATCCGCCCCGGCCAGTTCGCGCGAGGCAGGCTGGCGCATAAACGTGGGGATGCCCGCAAAGGGCTGCAGATGGGCGCCAAGCGCCGCGTTTGCAGTCATCTTGGTCTTGCCTCAGCTATACTTTCGGGGCACAAGTCCATTGTGCAATTTTACCCCTGCCATCACGAGGGTTTCATAAATGCCAGAAGTTTCCGCAGGTAGTTTGCAGTTGGAAGTGCCGATTGCGCCGGAGTTTGCGCATGTGCTGAGTGTCGAAGCGCTGCAGTTTGTGGCGCAATTGGAGCATGCGTTTGGCGCACGCCGGCGTGAACTGCTGGCTGCGCGCAGCCAGCGGCAGCTGGCACTGCGCGCGGGGCAGCTGCCGCAGTTCCCCAAAGAGACTGAGGCAATTCGCAGCGGTGAGTGGCGCGTGGCAGACACCCCCGCAGATTTGCAGGACCGGCGCGTTGAGATAACCGGGCCGGTGGATCGCAAGATGGTGATCAACGCGCTCAACTCAGGTGCGCGCATGTTCATGGCGGACTTTGAAGACTCCAATTCGCCCACATGGCACAACAACATTTCCGGCCAGTTGAACCTGATGGATGCTGTGCGGCGCACAATCGCTTTTGAAGCGCAGGATGGCCGGAGCTACAAGCTAAACGCGCAGGTGGCGACGCTGCTGGTGCGCCCGCGCGGCTGGCACTTGGAAGAGAAGCATGCGCTTTTGAATGGAAAGCGTGTATCGGCAAGCTTATTTGATTTTGGCTTGTACTTTTTTCATAACGCGCACGAGCTGCTGGCGCGCAAGAGCGGCCCGTACTTTTATATTCCCAAGCTGGAGGGCCGCTTGGAGGCGCGCCTTTGGAACGATGTGTTTGTTTTTGCGCAGCAGCAGTTGGGGCTGCCGCCCGGAACCATCCGCGTCACGGTGCTGATCGAAAATATTTTGGCAGCGTTTGAGATGCCGGAAATTTTGTACGAACTGCGCGCGCATTGCAGTGGCCTGAATGCCGGGCGCTGGGATTACATCTTCAGCGTTATTCGCAAGCTGCATGGAGTGGTGCCCGCGCGGCTGCCGGACCGCGCGCAGATCACAATGACGGTGCCATTCATGCGCGCCTACACGGAGTTGCTGGTGAAGACCTGCCATGCGCACGGTGCGCACGCCATCGGCGGCATGGCGGCTTTCATTCCCAGCCGCAAGGATGCGGAGGTGAACCGCGTGGCGCTGGAGCGTGTGCGCGACGACAAGCAGCGCGAAGCAGCCGATGGATTCGATGGCACCTGGGTGGCGCATCCGGATTTGGTGCCGGTGGCACAGGCTGCGTTTGACGCGCAGCTGGGCACGCGGCCGCACCAGAAGGAGCGGCTGCGCAGCGAAGTTGACACGCGGGCAGCGCAGTTGTTGGAGTTGGGCGTGCCGGGGGGCACGGTGACCGAGGCGGGACTGCGCAACAACATCAGCGTGGCACTGCAGTATCTTGCCGCGTGGCTGGGTGGAGTGGGGTGCGTGCCAATCTATAACTTGATGGAGGATGCGGCCACGGCTGAGATCTCGCGCTCGCAGTTATGGCAGTGGACGCATCAACCGGATGCAAAGCTGGCAGACGGGCGCAGCATCACGCCGCAGCTGTACCGCGCGCTGGCCGGTGAGCAGGCGGATGAGCTGCGCGCCACACTGGGCGCTGAGGCTTATACGCGCGGCAACTTTTTGCAAGCGCGCCAAATGTTGGATGAGCTGGTGCTGACCGACGAATTTGCGGACTTCCTGACGCTGGGCGCGTACGCCCGCATCTGAGATAGCAGCGGGCGCACTGATGGAGTACCGCCTGCTGGGGCGCACCGGCGTGCGGGTTTCCCCGCTGTGCCTTGGCGCGCTGAATTTTGGCGAACCCACGCCGGAACCTGAGGCAATTGCGCTGCTGCATCACGCACTGGCGCAGGGCATAAACTTTGTGGATACCTCCAACAGTTATGGCCGCGGCAACAGCGAAAGCATAGTGGGCCGCGCGTTGAGCGGCGGGCGGCGACAGCACGTGGTGCTCGCAACCAAGTTTCACTTTGCGCAATCAGAAGATGTGAACGACCGCGGCAACTCGCGCCGCCACTTGATTGCGGCGCTGGATGACTCGCTGCGCCGCCTGCAGACAGACTGGGTGGATCTGTATCAAGTGCACCGCCCGCAATTTGACCTGGCGCAAGACGAGACGCTGCGCGCGCTGGACGATGTGGTGCGCGCCGGCAAGGTGCGCTACATCGGCTGCTCCGGCTATCCGGCGTGGCTGGTGATGGAGGGCCTTGCGCTGAGCGACCGCCATGGCTGGGCGCGCATGGTGTCCGAGCAGCCGCCGTATAACATTTTGGACCGGCGCATTGAAAACGAACTGGTGCCTTTGGCTGAGCGTTATCAGTTGGCGCTGTTGCCATGGTCGCCGCTGGCAATGGGCCTGCTGGCCGGCCGCTACCCGCAAGATGGCACGCCGCAAGCAGACACGCGCGCGCAGCGCTGGGGTGGACCGTATGCGGCGCGCGTGACGCCCCAGGCAGTGCGGACTGCACAGCGCTTTGCGGAGCTGGCGCGCACGCACGGCTGTGAGCCAGCAGCGCTGGCAGTGCGCTGGCTTTGCGGGCAGCCCGCTGTCACTGCGCCCATCATCGGGCCGCGCAACATTGCGCAGCTCGATGCGTACCTGAATGCACTGGCACTCGATTTAACTCCAGAGCTGCGCAGCGCAATCGATGCGCTTGTGCCACCGGGCAGCGCTGTCACTGATTTTCATAATAACAGCGGATGGATGCGGATGCATGTGGGCATTTCTGATTGAAGCGGTACTGATCTCGCTGTCGGGCGTGATTGCGCCGGGGCCGGTGACGGCGGTGTGTGTGGGGCATGGCAGCAAGTCGCCGCACGCCGGCGTGGCGATTGCGATCGGGCATGGGATTGTCGAGTTCCCGCTAATCTTTGGTTTGTATTTGGGAGTGGGCGCGGTGTTGGGCCAGCCGATAGTGGCGACAGTGGTGGGCGTGCTTGGCGGTGTTGTGCTGCTGTGGATGGGAGCGGGCTTGCTGCGCGGTGCGCGGGCGCAAGTGGCGGATGATTCCCCGCCGATGCCCATGGATCAAAGCTCACCGTTGGTGGCGGGGCTGGTACTTTCCGCAGCGAACCCGTACTTGCTGGTTTGGTGGGCAACCGTGGGTACCGTGTTAATAATGCGGGCTGGCGAATTTGGCGTGCTGGCAGTGGTTGTGCTGGCAGTTGCGCACTGGACCTGTGATCTGATCTGGTGTTACTTGTTGTCCGCAACTGCGTTTGGCGGCGGGCAACTGCTGGGCGACCGCTTCCAGAAAATACTCTTTGGCGTGTGCGGGGTCTTTTTGTTGTTTGTGGGCGTGCGCTTTTTGGCCGACGCCGGCGGCAAGATTTTGGCGCTGCTGGGGTGAGTGCCACGCTGGTGCCGGTGCTGCCGGGCATAACGCAAATTCGCGGCGGCATTGTAAATTGCTATTTGATTGCGGATGCGGACGGATTGGTGTTGATTGATGCGGGCATGCCCGCTGACGAGCGCCGCATCTTGCAGGCGATTGATGCAAGCGGGTGGGCGCTGCGCGACCTGCGGCTGATTTTGATAACGCATGCGGATGGCGATCATGTGGGCTGTGCTGCGCGACTGCAGGCAGCTGCGCGGGCCGCGGGCGGCGCTGCGCGCTTGTGCGTGCCAGCCGGTGAAGCTGCATCGCTGGCGGCGGGCAAGCCATCACGTGAACTACGGGCGCATGGGATGCTTAAAGTGGCGTTGCAGCTGGCCGCCAGTTTTTTCGCTTTCAAGCCGCTGGCATGTGATGCAACGCTGGCGGATGGCGAGCTGCTGCCGGTACTGGACGGGTTGCAGGTACTGAACACTCCAGGGCATACACCCGGGCATTGTTCTTTTTACGCGGGAGCGCAGCGGCTGCTGTTTGCTGGCGATGCGTTCAAGAATTTCGGCGGTCGGTTGGGCGTGTCGGATGGCATGAACACCTGGGATGAACGCGCCGCGCTGCATTCTGCTGTGCGCTTGTGTGCACTGGCACCGGATGTGCTCTGCATGGGGCATGGGCCGGTAGTGCGGGATGCCGCTCCTGCAATGCAGCGCGTGGTTACGGCGCACAAGCTGCGCGTGGAAACCGGTTAACGCGTGGCAGCTATGCCGCGCGTGTTTGTGACGCGCAAGATTCCCGCAGCGGGGCTATTGCGTTTGCAGGACGCAGCTGCCGTTACGGTATGGCCCGGGGAAATGCCGCCGCCGGCAGAAGTTTTGCGTGCACAAATTGCCGGTTGCAGCGGGCTGCTTTCTCTCGTGACTGATCGCGTGGATGATGCGCTGCTGGATGCGGCCGGGTCGCAGCTGCGCGTGGTGAGCCAGATGGCGGTGGGTGTGGACAACATTGACCTTGATGCCTGCACTGCGCGCGGAATACCGGTGGGCCATACACCCGGTGTGCTCACGGAGACCACGGCAGATTTGGCGTGGGCATTGCTGCTGGCAGCAGCGCGGCGCGTTGTTGCGGGCGAACGCTTTGTGCGCAGCGGCAATTGGAAAACCTTTGACCCAACGTTCATGCTGGGCTTGGATGTGCATGGCGCCACGCTGGGCTGCGTGGGTTTCGGGCGGATTGGACAGGCAGTGGCGCGGCGCGCGCACGGGTTTGGGATGCGCGTGCTTTACGCGCAGCACCGGGCTGTGGCAGCACGTGCTGCCCAACATGTACCGCTTGCGACACTGCTGCGCGAGTCTGACTTCATCACGCTGCACACGCCGCTAAATCCGCAAACGCGCCACATGATTGGCGCGCCGCAGTTTGACCTGATGAAGCGCAGCGCTGTGCTCATCAACACCGCGCGCGGTGCTATTGTGGATCCGCAAGCGCTGTATGCCGCGCTGCATGCCGGGCAGATTGCACACGCCGCGCTTGATGTAACAGATCCTGAGCCAATCTTGATGGACAGCCCGCTGCTGCAGCTGGATAACCTGACCATCACGCCGCATGTGGGCAGCGCCACGCTGCAAACCCGCGACCGAATGGCAGTGCTGGCTGCAGAAAATCTGCTGGCCGCTTTGGCCGGAGCGCGCATGCCGCACTGCGCCAACCCGCAGGTGTACGGTACCGTTTAGCCGCAGCTTGCGGCAGCCAGCTCCCACAAGCTGCTAAATAGTTCAGCCGGATAGGCTTCCGTCTTGTCCACGGCCGCAGCACTTGTAGCGCTGCGTGCAGCAAAGGGCAGCAGTCCGCCATCTTGCAGCGGCCAAGTCACGGTGTTGGCCTGCACCACCACCGTTCCGGTGTAGTCGCTGTACTTGCCTTTGGTTGGATAGTACAAGTTCAATTGTTTGCCGCTGCTCAGCGTGCGCTGCACAATCCGCTCCTCGCCAATGGCAATCTCCAGCTCTTGAAAGCTCCAAATAAATTTTCCTTCGTGGGCGGTATTGGTTGTGATGCGCAGAATGTAGCTGCCCGCCGCATCGAACTGGCGGTCCACTGACTTGATATCCAGATACGCCGGCATGCCGCGCGTATCGCCCACCGCATCCATTAGCAGCTGGCGCGCAACCGTGCCGTCCGCCCGCCGCGTTTCACTCGCGCCGGTCAGCGGGTCAATCAGCAGCGTGCTGCCGGGCGGCCACAGGTCCGTCACCTCCAGCGTTGGTGCGGTGTCGGCCCGATGCAGGATCACAAGGCTGCGCTCGCCGGCAGCAATCGTCACCTGCCCCTCAAGCTGCAGCGTGCCAGCGCGTGTATTTAGCTGCTGGGTGGTTATGCCCTGCTGCCAATTAAAGTTATAGCGCGCGGCCTCGTAAGCGCTGCCATCGGCAAGCTTGATGGGAAATGCGCAAACAGTGCCGCGGCTGGCTGCCGCTGGTGTGGCCGCGGCTGCCGGTGCGGTGGGCAGCTGAAAGGCGGTGCCAAAAGGCGCAGGCGAAGCAGGTACTGCGGTTGGGGCGGCAGTTACTGCGGCTGGTGCAGTGGGTGCCGGCTGGTCGCATGCCGCCAGCAGCAACATACCGCCCACAGCCATGGCCACTGCTATTGCGCGCATTTGATGTTGCCCAACACTTTGCAAATTGTAATGGATGCGCTGCATGAGTGGCGCGTGGACTTTGCGCGCAGCCGTGGCCGGCTTAATCCGGCAGCGTAAGCACAACGAAACTCAACTTGCCTTTCTCGATCCGCGTTGTTTTCTCGATGCGCGTGCCGGCCCATTCTGTTGTGATAACGCACTCGCCTGCAAGGATGTTGCCCGCCACAAAATTTTCCAAGAGCACACGATCCGACGGCGTGTAAATATCCCAGTAGGTATCCACATGGCGCTTGCGGCTGTTTGCGCACTCGTAGTACACGCGCTGGCCGGGAACCAGATACCCGGCGGCGTTCACCACGCGGCCGGCAAGCACGCCGTGAAACGGCTGCGGCCGCAGCCACAGCTCCGGGTTGCGCACGCGGGTGTAAATGGTGGGGTCATCGCCAATCCGAATTTCAAAGTGCAGGTGTGGCCCGTACGCCACGCCGGTTTCGCCGACAGTGCCGAGTACTTCGCCGGCGCTAACCGCAGCGCCCGTTTGCACCAGCACGGTGTCCAAGTGCCCGTAAAGTGCGTAGACATCTGTTTCGTTCCAAGCTGTGTCCAGTTTGATCACCACAACGTTGCCATAAAAATCCGGCTTGATGCCAAAGAAGGGGCCCATATCCGGGCCGCCATAAAAGACGGTGCCAGCTCCAACTGCGATCACCGGCTGGCCTAAAGCGGACGTGTAATCGCTGCCGTGATGCGGTGCCAGCGTGCCATCCCACGTCATGCCGTAGCGGTAGTTGGTGGAGAGTCCACCGATACCGGGCGGCAGCGGTTCTCCAAACATGAAGTGCTCCACAATTTCAACCGCGTCAAACGGTTGCGGGAATT
The DNA here is from genome assembly GCA_003569365.1 of Anaerolineaceae bacterium. GTDB lineage: Bacteria > Chloroflexota > Anaerolineae > Anaerolineales > UBA11657 > BD1. The sequence continues at coordinate 122,870 of BGOS01000006.1, read as the reverse complement.
GAGTGGCGAGTGAACGCGGCGTGTTCGGCCGGTTTGTGGGGGTTGGCGCCGCGGCTGTGGCCGGCGCTGCGGCTGCGGGCGCAATTGCGGTTGAAATTCTCGCAGCCGGCGCGGGCAGTGTGGGCGGCAAAGGTGTTGCAGCGGGTTGCGCCGGCGCCAATATTGGAAGTGCAGTAGCTGCAATGGTTGCCACAGCTTCAGATTGCGCAGCAATGCCGGGCTGTGCACACGCGGCCAGCAGTGCGCAGCTCGCAGCCAACATCAGGCAGCGCGCCGGCATCATGGCGTCGCGCTCGGGGCGGGGGTGGGCGTCCACGTTGCCGGCTGCTTTACATTCTCAAATTCAACCCAAGCCAGTTCAGCCGGCTTGATGATTACTGTTTGGCTGCGTGTGGTTTTGCCATTGCTCGCAGTCACCACGTATGTGCCGGGCGGCAGATCATTCAACGCGAAGTTTTCGCCCATCATCTCGTCCGCGTTCAGGTTGCCGCTGGTGTAGGTGGTGAGGTAGGTGTTTACGAATTGGTCACGCTTTGGATAGTCCAGCACTTTTGAACGCACGGTGACGCCGGCCAGTGCTACGGGCTGGCCACTGCTGTCTGAGATGCGGCCCGCAAGTGTGCCGCGGCGCGGATAGGGCTGCAACCACAGCTCCGGATTGCGCGTCGAGTCGTAGTCGTTGTAGCCGACGCGCACCTCAAAGTGCAGATGCGCACCGCCCAGCGCAACACCGGTGCCGCCGACTGTGCCAATCTGCGCGCCGGTCTCCACCCAACTGCCGCGCTGCACCGTGATGCTGGCGAGGTGGCCGTAGAGTACGTACACCGGTTGATAGAGGTAGGCTTGCTGCAACTGCACCACCACAACGTTGCCATAAAAGTTTGGCGCCGGCCCAAGCTGGTCCGCACGATCGTTGCCGGCAAATACCACGGCGCCGCGCCCCGCGGCCAGCACCAGCGTGCCCGCCGGATTTTCAAAATCCACGCCATGATGCGGGCGCAAGTTTCCGTTTTGTGTGCTGCCATAGCGATACGTGCTGGCGGGGTAATCCACCGCGCCTGCAGGCAGCGGGCGCGCCAGCCAAGCGTGCGGGGCCGGTGCCAGCCCGGCTGGAAACACCGCCCGCGGAGTTGCGCTGGCGCCCGGCACGCGCGTTGGGAATGTTGTGGGCGTGGCACTCGGCGTGTGGGTGGTTGTTGGCGTGGGCGTTGCGCTGGCCGTTGCGGTGGCTGTGCGCGTGGCTGTGGGCGTGCGTGTGGCGGTTGCGGTTACAGTGGGCGTGCTCGTGGGCGGCATGGTGGCGCTTGCAGTTGGCGTGCTGGTGGATGTGGCCGTGGCACTGGGCACAGGCGTCAGGCTGGCTGTAGGTGTGTGCGATGCCGTTGCTGTGCCCGTAGAGATTGAGACTGCCGGCGGGCGCACCGTGGCACTGGGCTCAATCGCCGCTGCCTGCAAGCCCCCAGCACAGGCCGTGGTAACAGCTAGCAGCAGGGGCAGCGCGCGCAGAATAGCGGGCGAAGCATTGTTGCGTTTATGCAAACTGGTTTTTGATTGCAGCTGAAGGCAGCTGATTGCAGCGCGGGGAACACAAGCCCGGGTGCGACGAACCGCGAGTATAACCCAGCGTTCAGGCGGTTTGCGCTGGCGGGGATGGATGGCAGCGGGTAGAATCGGCGCGCATGCCCGTTCCAATTCTGCAGCCGATTGCGTGCGGCTGCACCCCGCTTGCCCGCCCGAAGCTGCCGCCACTGCCCGTTGTGTGGGTGTTGTTTACGCTACTGCTGGGCGCGCTCGCCTGCTCGCGGCCAACTGCCGGCACAGACAACCGCATGCGCGTGACGCAAAAGGGCGGTGGCGCTGTTGGCGGCGCCACGCCGGGCGTGCCATTGCTGCAGGGTGGAGCGTTTGTCTCAGCCGGCAACTTGACGCCTACGCCCGATCCCACGCGCACATTCCAAGTTGTAGTTCCCGGCAGGCAACTTCAAGATTCCGCTGCAAAAATTATTCCTGACTCGGAATTAGTCTATAGCCCCAGCACGATTGGGTTTGATGTGGCGGGAACAGTGAATCAGTTTGGCGGATACCTGTCAACTTTTTATGAGACGGACCGGCAGGGCACAGAGCGCAGTGGTGCACAAGTAGTGGAAATTGTTGCGCAGCGCTACTCTGTGAACCCGCGCTTGCTGCTGGCGCTGCTCGAATACCAAAGCGGCTGGGTGCGCAGTTCCAACCCGGCGCAAGGGTCGCTCACTTTCCCCATGGGAATGGAGCGCGGTGGAAAGGAGGGCTTGCTGCGCCAGTTGAACTGGGCCGCCGACCAGTTGAACCGCGGGTTCTACGGTTGGCTGGGCGGCAGCTTGAACGCAGTTGTGCTTGCCGATGGCAGCAGCCAGCCGATCGAGCCAGGCATGAACGCCGGCACTGTTGGCGTGCAAGCGTTTTTCGCCGAGTTGCTTGGTGCCAGCGCGTGGCAGTCAACGCTGCAGCCGCCCGGGTTTGCGCGCACTTATCGCGAAATGTTTGGTGATCCATTTGCGAATGCGTTTGACCCGCTGGTGCCGGCTGACTTGCAACAGCCACCGCTCACATTCATGTGGGATACGCGCGAGACGTGGTACTTTACGGGTGGCCCGCACGGCGGTTGGGATGCCGGCAGTGCATGGGCGGCGGTGGATTTTGCGCCGCCAAACGAGCAGCAGGGCTGCGCCGTTGCGCAGGCGTGGGTGACGGCGGGCGCCGCCGGCGTCATTGTGCGCGCAGAGGATGGGGCGGTAACGCAGGACTTGGATGGCGATGGCTTTGAGCAAACGGGCTGGACGCTGCTTTACATGCACATGGACAATAGCGAGCGCGTGGCGGCGGGACAGGTGCTGCCGGCGGGCGGGCGCATCGGGCACCCCTCCTGCGAGGGCGGCTACAGCAACGCCTCGCACCTGCACTTTGCGCGGCGCTACAATGGCGTGTGGATTGCAGCCGATAACATTTCTGCGCCACTGACTCTGGCGGGCTGGACCGCGCGGGCTGCAACGCGCGAGTACGATGGCTGGCTGGTGAAAGGCGACCGGCAGCTGGAGGCGTGGGACGGCTACACGGATATCAATGCACTCACAATGCTGCAAAATTAAGTCAGCCAGCTGTGTTTCATTTATGTGTTCTTTAGTGAAGCGGGTGCCCGGGCAGCAAATAATGTGGCACAATCAACGCGGCTTGCGAGGTTGGGCAACCAGGTACTATGATTCAAATTGACGGCTACAAAATTGAACCGGGGGTAAACCTGACGGGTGCAAACCTGCGGCAGGTAAATCTGGAAGGCGCTGATTTGCGCGAGGCAATACTTTGCCTAGCGAATCTTTACGGTGCCAATCTGGCGCACGCCAATCTAACCGGAGCAGATCTGGGCCAGTGCCGGATGGCGACGGCGTCGCTGGCAGAGGCCAAGTTGGATCGCGCCAACTTATGGCGTTGCGTGCTGCGCGATGCGGACTTGCAGCAGGCAGTGCTGCGTAAGGCCGCGCTCCGGCAGGCAGACCTAAGCGGCGCGAACCTTTCCGGCTGCGACCTCACCGAGGCGAACTTGCAGCAAACTGACTTGCAAGGCGCAAATCTGACCGGCGCGCTGCTGTCCCACTGCAATCTGCAGCATGCAGACTTGCGCACTGCGCAGCTTGCGCAGGCAGATCTGAGCTTTGCGGATTTCAGCGGCGCGCAGCTGCTCGATGCTGATCTCGATGGCGCCAACTTGACGGGTGCCAGGATCACCGAAGCGCAACTGGCAGTGGTTAAGAATCGCTACAGCATTGTGATGCTTGAAACCGCGGACGGTGATGACGCAGCGACGCATGCTTATGGCGAGTACCATGAGCCCTTTAGCGGGCACGCTGCCGGCAGCCGCGACGATTCCGCTGCAGGGTTTGATGCGGATGCCCATGCAGCGGCTGCGGGTTCTGCTGCAGCGCAAATTGAAACAGAATCAGATGCCGAACCGGCAGCTCCGTACCAACCGGCAGCGCAGGCGGAAGACCGTGCGACCGAGTCCGCAGCTGAAGACACGGAGCCTGAACCGGAAATCTCTTGATCCCCTCCTCCGGCGCCGAGCGCGCAGGGTACGTGCAGGCCATGTTTGGCCGCATCGCCCCGCGCTACGACATTATGAACCGCCTGATGACATTCGGGCAGGATCTGCACTGGCGCCGTCTGCTCCTGCAAAAAATTGCGCTGAAGCAAAATGAGCGCATGCTTGACCTTGGCACCGGCACTGGTGATATCGCTGGTGAAGCATTGGCAGATGGAAAAGTTTCCCTGTGTGTCGGCGCGGATTTTGCGCTGGAGATGATGCAGGTGGGGCGCACGCGCCCGGCCATGCGCCAAGTGCGCTGGACTGGCTCGGATGCGCTGCAGCTACCGTTCCTAGATGGGTCTTTTGATGCAGTTACCTCCGGCTTTCTGATGCGCAATGTGATTGACATTGATGCAGCGCTGGCCGAGCAGTACCGTGTGCTGCGGGTTGGCGGGCGGGTGGCTTGCCTGGACACAACGCCACCGCTGGACAATTGGCTGCGGCCGCTGATCTTGATGCACTTCCGCTTCGTTATGCCGCTGCTGGGCCGGCTGGTAGCCGGGCAGGCTGAGGCTTATGCCTACCTCCCCAGCACCACCGAAAAATTTTTAGCGCCGGATGCACTGCAGCAAAAGTTTGTGCGAGCCGGCTTCCAGAATGTGCAATATCAAAGGTTAATGCTGGGCACGATTGCATTGCACTGGGCGGTGAAGTGAGCGCGCCGGCCCCGCGCGCAATGCTGCGCGGCGAACCGTCCTATGTGTGGCGGGCCGGCCAGGAGCGCCGGCTGCAGCTAATGCTGGCGCACGCGCCGGCGCTGCGCGGCCGCACGGTGCTCGTCGATGGCTGCGGTGTGGGCACGTACGTGCAAAAGCTGCGCGAGCAGGGCGCCACGGTGCACGGCCTCGACATTGAGTTGGAGCGCGTACTGAACCCTGTTGCGCCTTTGCCGGCCTTGGTGTGCGGTGCCTGCGAAGCGCTGCCCTATCCGTCCGGCAGCTTTGATGTTGTGCTCTCGCATGAAGTGCTCGAGCATGTGCGGGATGACCGCCAGGCCATGTGCGAGCTGGTGCGCGTGCTGCGCCCGCGCGGGCGCGCATTGATCTTTGCGCCAAACCGCTGGTATCCATTTGAGACCCACGGCGTGCAGTGGGGCGGCCGCTATCATTTTGGCAATGCTGCGCTTGTGAACTACCTGCCGGATGTCTTGCGCAACAAACTTGCGGGGCATGTGCGCGCCTACACGGCGCGTGCGCTGCGCGCGCTACTGCAGCAGCTGCCGGTAACAATTGTGGCGCACACCGTTATCTTTGGCGGCTACGACAATCTGGTTGCGCGCTGGGGCGCTGCCGGTTCCGCGCTGCGCTCGGTGCTGCAGTCATTGGAGCACACGCCATTGCGCGCGGTTGGCCTTTCCCATTTCATGGTGCTGAAAAAAAACTAATTTGGCTGCTCCGCAATGCTGCTCAGGAACTGCGCTGCGGCTTGCGCGGCGCTGATCTTTTCCGCCAGTACATCTGCTTCGAAGCGCGCCACCCACGCTGGCCATAAGGACTGCGCAAGTCGCCACTCTGCATGCAGCACGGAGGTTAGTGCGCCGGATTCATGCAGGTACCCCGAGCTTTCAAAATCCTTTTGGGCTTGTGCCCGGTCGTAGGGTAGGCGCATGATTTGCGCCCGCCAGCTGCCGCCGCCGGCAAACGGCTGGCGCCAGGTTAGCTGCACATACGCCGCGCGTTTGTCGCCGTCGAATGGCGTGCCCACGGACCCGGAATTGACGACCAGCGTAGCATCAAGCGTGCGCATCCACGCCCAGTGGGTGTGTGCGGTGCAAAACACGCTTGGCAGCGGCGCAACTTGTTTGCGGATTGTTGAGTTGGAAGCTGAGCGGTGCAAGCCGTCTCGATTGCCGGCCATCGAAGCGTGCACAAAACGCAGCACACCGCCCTGCGCATCCTGCAAGTGCACGGCTGCAGGCAGGGCTTGCAGTGCCGCAATCTGGCCATGCAAGCGCTTGCTGGTCCAGAGCGCGGAGAGTTGCAGTTCCAGTTGTGGCCCGGATTGCGGCGCGTCCGGCAGGGTCATGTTGATGACGAAATCTTCGTGGTTTCCGCGCAGCAGCTGCCAGCCGTTTGTGCGCTGCCGTTCCGCCAGCAGTTGCCAGCACGCCAGCGGGCTAGGCCCGCGGTTCACCATGTCGCCGTTTACCACCACGGCATCGGGCCGCCATGCGTCCACATCCGCCAGCACGCTTTGCAATGCGGGCAGAACACCATGAACATCGGACAGCACCGCGATTTTCATGTTGCCGATTATAGGTTGGGCACATGTTAAAATCTGAAGCATGAGCAGTGTGATAGGGCTCGTGCGCAAGCGCAGTGCGCACCGGATGGCAGCGCACTCCGGTGTGCGGCGCAGCGTGCGCGTTGCATTTGCTGCATTGCTGGCTGCACTGGCAGGCCTGGTCATCATTGTGCTGGCTGCGGCAATTATTGTCTTGCAGCTGTATGCCAGTTACGCCCAGGAACTTCCCAGCGCTGCGAAACTCAGCAGCGCCTTTCAATCTTCAAACAACGAGTTCTTTCTCACCACACAGCTGTATGACCGCACGGGAAAACATTTGCTCTACAAAGTGATTGACCCGCGTGCTGGCGACCGGCAGTGGCTCAATATCGAATGGATCCCGCCGGAGATGCAGCAAGCCACAATTGCAATCGAAGACCGCAGCTTTCTGGAAAACCCAGGCTACGATATTTTTGGCATCATGCGTGCGCTGTTGGGAAATTTGCGGCGGCCGCAGTGCATCTTGCAGCCGGAGACATGCGCCGGGTTTATTCAGGGCGGCAGCACAATCACGCAGCAGCTCGTGAAGAATGTGATTCTTTCGCCCAATGCGCTGGCCGAATCCTCTTACAAGCGCAAGTTCCGCGAACTGCTGATTGCGGCCGAGGCGGCCAACCGTTTCAGCAAGCCGCAGATTTTGGAGTGGTACCTCAATACTAACTTTTACGGCAATCTGGCATACGGCGTGGATGCTGCGGCGCGGGTTTACTTCGGCAAGTCCGCGGTGGGCCTGAACCTCGCAGAGAGTGCGCTGCTGGCTGCGATTCCGCAATACCCCGGCCTCAATCCGATTGATGCGCCGGCTGATGCCAAGCGGCGCCAAGAGCGGGTTCTGCAGGCGATGGTCGAGCAGGGAAATATTTCTGCGGCGGATGCCGAGCAGGCAGCCGCGGAGGATGTGCTTGCCAAGGTGCATTCCACCGAGCGCCGCACCAGCTTGATTGCGCCGCACTACGTGCTCTTCGCGCTTTCCCAGCTTGTGGAGCAGCTGGGGCAAGCGGCAGTCTATCGCGGCGGTCTTAAGGTGCGCACCGCATTGGATTTGGATTTGCAGGACCAAGTGGAGTGCGTGGCGCGGACCCATTTGGACCGGCTGAACGGCGGGGATGTGTTGGGCGTGCATGGCGCGCGCACCGGCACCTGCGCTGCGGCTGCGCTGCTGCCGCCACTGCGGGCAGCCGAGGCGGGCATTGATCACAAGGTAACCAACACAGCGGTAACCGTGCTGGACCCGCGCAGCGGCCAACTACTGGCCATGGTTGGCTCCTACGATTATTGGCGGGATGAAATTGACGGGCGCTTCAATGTGGCCGTCGATGGCTTGCGCCAGCCCGGCTCGGCCTTCAAGCCGTTCACATACCTCACAGCGTTCTCGCAAGGCTACACCCCCGCCACCATGGTGCTGGATGTGCGCACGGCGTTTGATACCGGCGGCGTGCCCTATGTGCCGGACAATTACGACCGCAAATTTCACGGCCCGCAAAGTTTGCGCTCCGCGCTTGCCAACTCTTACAACATTCCTGCTGTGCAGGTGATGAGCTGGGTGGGCGTGCAGAATGTGGTGCGTGCTGCGCATCTGCTGGGCATCAACACACTGCAGGATGAGCAGGCCGGTGCCGGCCTTGCGCTCACGCTGGGCGGCGGTGAAGTGTCGCTGCTGGACCTGACCTATGCGTATGGTGTGCTGGCCAACGGCGGCACAATGGCGGGCTACCGCATTCCAGCTGCGCAGCAGCGCGCCGGCTTTCGCACTCTTGATCCGATAACCATCCTGCGCGTCGAGGATCGCCTCGGCAACCTTGTGCAGGCGTGCGGCGCGGACGGTGCGTCTGGCTGTGACTTCACGCAACCACAGCAAAGCCCCGTAGTGAGCCCGGAGCTCGCCTACCTCATCACAGATGTACTTTCTGACGAGCAGGCGCGTGTGCCGGCGTTCGGCACCGGCAACGCGTTGGAGATTGGGCGCCCCGCAGCTGCCAAGACCGGCACCACAAATAATTATGTGGATGGATGGACGATTGGTTATACGCCACAGCTTGCGGTGGGCGTATGGGTTGGCAACTCAGACAATTCCCCGATGGATAAAACTTCCGGCCTGATGGGCGCGGCTGCCATCTGGAACGCCGTCATGCGCCATGCCGTGCGCGCGCTGCAGCTGCAGCCGATTGGCTGGGACTCGCCGTCCGGTATCGTGCCGCTGCGCGTGTGCTTTCCGTCCGGCTTGCTGCCCACTGAAGATTGCGAAAAGATTGTGCGCGAAATTTTTGTGCTAGGCACCGAGCCCACCACGCCAGACAACGTTTGGCAGAAGTTCCGGTTGAACCGTGATTCGGGGCGGCTGGCCACCGTGCAAACTCCGCCTGAGCTGGTTGAGGAGCGCGTGTTCCAAATTCTGCCCGCCGAAGCGGCAGACTGGATTGAGAGTATGGCTATTGCACAGCCCCCGCGTGAGTTCGACACACTTCCTGCCGCGCCGGAAGAAGCCGCCAAAGTGCAATTAACTGCACCTGGTGCGTTCAATTATGTGCGCAGCATTGTGCCGCTAATTGGCACTACTCAAATTGATGGCATGCAGCTTTGGCGCGTGCAATTTGGCGCTGGGCTCAATCCGGAGACTTGGTCCACAGTGGGTGGTGACCGCACAGACCCGGTGCAACTGGGAGAGCTGGAGCGTTGGGACACTGCCGGGCTGAGCGGCCTTTACACTTTGCAGCTGATGGTGGTGCGCGGCGATCAGCAATTTGAAAACTCCACCGTGCAAGTGACGGTTGATAACCAGCCACCGGAAGCCAGCCTCGCAAACCCGGCGCCGGGCGAAGCGTTCAGCCTCAACGATGAGTCAATCATCATTGAACCGCGCGTCCGCGATGACTTATCGCTGGCGTTTGTCGAAATTTTAGTTGATGGAAAAAGCTTTGAGAAACTTACCGTTGCGCCATACACCACGCGCTGGCGGATGCGCGGAGCCGGTGCGCATACCATTGCCGTGCGCGCTGTGGATGCAGCCGGCAATGAAACCGTCAGCTCACCGGTGACCGTAACCGTGCGTTAGCGGCAGCCTGCTGCCGCGCTTTGCGTATGTGCGGCCTCAAACCACAATGTTTTCGATGAATAAATCTTCGGCTAGGTCCGCGCCCACTATGTGCTCTTGCCCGGCAGCCTGCAGGCGCACGGGTCCACGCAGTGGCGCGCGCCCCTTAACCTCAAGCGCAACACCCGGCCGCAAGCCAAGTTCTCCAAGATAGCGCAGGCGCTCGGGCGTGTGATTGCGGATGCGGCTCAGGTCGCCGCGGGTGCCCACTGGAAAATCGAGCAAACTCTTGTCGTTCATTTCGGGCATATGCCCGTCACGGGTTGGGATGGGGTCACCGTGCGGGCAGCGCGTCGGGTAACCGGAGAGTTTGTCGGCGCGATCCTCAAATGCGGTATTGATTGCACCTTCAAGTGCGTGCACCATATCGTGAACTTCATCCCAGCTGAAGCCCATCACCTTGACCAGAAAAGTTTCGATCAATCGGTGGCGCCGAATGGCTCCGAGCGCCACCTGCCGGCCTTCCGCGGTAAGGTTCACGCCGCGATACGGCTCGCGCTGCAGAAAGCCCTCGCGTTCGAGGCGCTGCACCATCTTCACAACGGCGGGCGGCGAAACTTGCAGGCGTTCCGCAAGCGCCGAAATAATCACAGGTGTTGATTGCGGCTGCTCGAGGCGAAATATTTCGGCCAGATACTCGCGCCGTGTGTCGGTTAGAACGGCGCACGCCTGCATGCGGCGCGGAACAGAGTCAGCTGATTGTTCTGTCAAAGTTGGGTCCCAGTCAGTTTGGAGCCGTAAGTATATTCTAAAGGGGCAAGCTTGCTTCACAGGCAAAAACCGTGGTTAACTTTAGAGTTTCTTGATCGTCCATCCAGGATTAACCAGCGGGCCTAGACTTGGCTGTGCAAGTTGCCGTAGGCTTGGCAAAATATCACAGGAGATTTTGATCTAAATGAGAACTGCGGGTTTCAGAAAAGTATTGTTGGTTGGCATCCTTGCCGCTGAAGGCATCTTAAGTGGCTGCGGGTCGCGGGCACCGGCTGGCAGTGGCAGCGCACCGAGTGCACTGCCAGTGCCTAGCGGGGAAGTAGTGCTCTATTCCGGGCGCGAGGAAAGTTTGGTGGCACCGCTGCTGTTGAAATTCTCCACGGCAACTGGCATACCGGTAAAAGTGAAGTATGGGAGTACGGCCGAGCTAGCTGCAACGTTGCTTGAAGAGGGCAGCCGCTCGCCAGCAGATGTGTTCTGGGCGCAGGACCCCGGCGGGCTAGGTGCGGTTGCTGCAGCGGACTTGCTGGCTCCGCTGCCGCAAAAAACTCTGGGGTTGGTGCCAGAGAACTTTCGATCAGCGCGTGGCGATTGGGTGGGTGTTTCTGGTCGGGCGCGCGTTGTGGTTTACAACACTAACAAGGTGCAGCCCGCTGATCTGCCGTCAGACATGTGGGGCTTCACGGAGCCGCAGTGGATGGGGCGCATCGGCTGGGCGCCAAGCAATGGCTCCTTCCAGGTAATGGTGACTGCCATGCGCAAGCTGTGGGGTGAGGACAAAACCCGTGCGTGGCTGCAGGGCATCATTGCCAACGCTGCAAAAGAGTACCCCAAGAACACCCCGCTCGTGCAAGCCGTGGCAAGTGGTGAAGTTGAAGTTGGATTTGCGAACCACTACTACTTGCTGCAAATTAGCAAAGAGGAAGGCACGGTGCTGGCAGCGGCTAATTACTTTTTGCCCGGCGGCGGGCCGGGCTCGCTGGTTATGGTGGCGGGCGTTGGCCAGCTGGCAACTGCGCCAAACAGTGCGAATGCGCAGCGCTTCATCGAATATTTGCTTGAGCCCGATGCACAGCGCTACTTTGCCCAGGATACTTTCGAGTATCCATTGATTGCGGGGGTGGAGATTGCTGCCGGCCTGCAGCCACTTGCCAGCTTGAATACCGCAGCGCTAAATGTCAGCGATCTGATTGATACGCGCGGAACTATAAAGTTACTGAAAGAAGTGGGCGCGCTGGAGTAATGCCGGTGCGGCTTTCGAGTGCAAAATGTGTGCCTGATGCGCCCACATAGTTTTTGGCGCGTCGGTGGCTGGCGCTGGCTGCTGCGTGGGGCAGCAGCTGCGGTGCTTGCTCTTGTTCTGCTGCCGCTGATCTACTTGCTGGTGCGCGCTGCTGAAGCGGGACCGGCTGCGCTGCAGCTTTTGTTTGAAGCGCGCACCTTGCGGGTGCTGGCGCGTTCCGTGGCACTGGCGCTGGCGGTTCCGCTGCTCAGCGCGCTGCTGGCCGTGCCGCTGGCCTGGCTCACTACGCGCACGGACTTGCCGCTGCGCCGGATGTGGGCCGTGGTCACGGCGTTGCCGCTGGTGATACCCAGTTACATTTTTGCGTACTTGTTGGTTTCAGTGCTGGGTCCCCGCGGTTTGCTGCAGCAATTGCTGCAGCCGCTTGGCGTCGAGCGGCTGCCGGATATTGAAGGGTTTCCCGGCGCATTGCTGGCGCTCACACTGCTGTGTTACCCGTATCTATTGCTGACTGTGCGGGCCGCGCTGCTTACAGTGGACCCTGCGCTGGAAGAAGCCGGGCGCAGTTTGGGGCTGACCCCGTGGCGAACATTCGTGCGCATCACGCTGCCGCTGTTGCGCCCGGCATTTGCCGGTGGCGGCGTATTAGCTGCGCTTTATACCTTGCGTGATTTCGGAGCCGTTTCCGTTATGCGTTATGGAACGTTTACGCGCGTGATCTATATTCAATACCAGTCTGCTTTTGACCGCAGTGGGGCAGCTGTGCTGGCGCTGATGTTGGTGGCGCTCACTATCGGGCTGCAGGCGCTGGAGTTGAACACGCGCGGCCGGGCGCGCTACCATCGCGGGCACGCGGCTGCAAAGCGCAAGCCAATGCTGGTGCACCTTGGGCGGTGGCGCTGGCCGGCGCTTCTGTTTTGCGCTGCGGTGGCGCTGCTGGGAGTTGGCATGCCGGGCGCTGTGTTGCTGTTTTGGCTGGTGCGCGGCCTGGCGCTCGGTACGCCATTGCCGGTGCTGTGGAGCGCCACGGGCAACTCTGTGTATGTGTGCCTGGTGGCTGCGCCGCTGGCGCTGCTGGGTGCGCTGCCCCTCGCGTTGCTGGCCGGGAAACAGCGCTCCGGCGGCGGCCGTTTGGTGGAGCGGGTGGCCTACTCCGCATTTGCGCTGCCGGGAATTGTGGTGGGGCTGGCGCTGGTCTTCTTTGGCGCGCGCTATGTGCCCGCAATTTATCAGTCAGTTTTCCTGTTGCAGGCAGGCTATCTGATTCTGTTTGTGCCCGAGGCATTTGGAGCGCTGCGGGCGGCGCTGGGTAGTGTGAACCCGAGCCTGATGGAAGCCGGGCGCACGCTTGGGCGCGCGCCGGCGCAGGTGCTGCGCTCTGTCACGCTGCCGCTGATGCGCAATGGCGTGCTGGCTGCGCTGGCAATCGTCTTCCTCACCGCAATGAAGGAGCTGCCGGCCACCCTGATTTTGGCGCCACCGGGGATGGGCACGCTTGCCACTTCAATTTGGGGTGCGGTCACCCAAGCCTACTTTGCCGCTGCGGCGCTGCCTGCGGTATTATTGATTGGGATCTCATCTGTGCCACTGGCAATTTTTACCCTGCGCGAGACCTATCAATGAGTGATTTTGCAGTTGAATGCCGTGGCCTGACCAAGTCTTTTGATGTAGTCAGCGCGGTTCGCAATTTGGATTTGGCGGTTGAGCAGGGCGAGATCCTGGTATTGCTGGGGCCAAGCGGCTGCGGCAAGACCACCACGCTGCGGTTGATTGCCGGGTTGGAAGTGCCCGATGCCGGCTCCATTCGAATCGGCGACCAGGTTGTTGCTGGCGAGGGTGCTTTTGTGGCGACCGAAAAACGGCGCATCGGCATGGTGTTTCAGGATTACGCCCTGTTCCCACATTTGAGCGTTTCACAAAACATTGCGTTTGGCGTGCAGCAACGCAGCAGCGAAACCCGCGTACAGGATGGCTTGCGCGTGGTGGGCTTGTGTGGCGTCGGTGGCCGTATGCCGCATGAGCTCTCCGGCGGCCAGCAGCAGCGCGTGGCTCTCGCGCGGGCGTTGGCCCCGCATCCGGCCGTGCTTCTACTGGATGAACCGTTCTCCAACCTTGACGCGGGCCTGCGCCTGCAGGTGCGCTCAGAAATCCGCGACATCCTCAAGGCTAATCGCCTCACCGCAATTTTTGTGACGCATGATCAGGATGAGGCGCTGTTCATGGGCGATCGCATTGCCGTATTCAATGCGGGGAGCTTGGAGCAAGTGGGCACGCCGGAAGAACTGTTCTTCGCGCCGGCGTCGCGCTTTGTGGCGGAGTTTATGGGGCAGGCAGATTTCATTCGCGGTGAGACGACCGAACACGGTCTGCAAACGGAAATTGGACCCGTGTTGCAGCCTGTGACGCTTGCCGTGGGCCAGCGGGTGGAAGTAGCCATCCGCGCCGATGATGTGACCCTGGTTGCTGATCCGCAAAGCAAGGCACGGGTGCTTGGGCGCAGCTTTCGCGGCGCGGTGAATGTTTATCGCGTGCGCCTGCCATCGGGCCGCATTGTGCACAGCCTGCAGCCGCATACGCTGAAGCTTGCGGACGGCTTGCTGGTGCGCGTTCAGGCGGAGCCGGGCCATCCACTGGCGCACTTCGCCATCTAATCCGCACCCATGCAAACTGAGCGGACAGAGCAGCCGCTGGTACTTAAACCAATTCTGCTCGACGCCTTCGGCCGCATTCTCGCGGTCAGTTACCCGATCCTCGCGCTTTCCACAGGCGTGCGGGCACTTTTCCAGTTGCTGTTCAAGGCGGGTGTCACTTACTATTTGCCGCCGGCGTTGAGCGCGCTTGCAGCGAGCCTGTACTTGCTGGCCACAATTGGGTTTGTGTATCGGCGCGTGTGGGCATGGCGCCTTTCTGTGATGGTGCTGGCGTTGGAAACTGTGCTCACCTTGTTGGTGGGCAGCTTGAGCCTTGCGTACCCGGCGCTGGTGGGCGCAACTGTGTGGCGCCACTTTGGAGCGGACTACGGTTACTTTCCACTTTTCCAGCCGCTGCTGGGGCTGGCCTGGCTGCTCTGGCCGGAGACTTTGCGCCGCTATGGAATTCGCCCGCAAGCTGGCAGCAGTTAGCCGGCTGCGCGCATGACATCGCGCAGCGCGCATCGTTCGCGGCCCCAATTTAATTTGATGCGCCCGCTGCCACTTTTATTGGCAGCGTACTTTGCCACTGGTGTGCTTTACGCACTCGCCACCCCAACCTTTGAGGCATCTGATGAGGTGTGGCACTACGGCTTTGTGCGTGAGCTGGCGGATGGGCGCGGCTTGCCGGTGCAGGTGCCCGGTGTGCGCACGAGCTACCGGCAGGTGGGCAGCCAGCCGCCGTTGTATTACGGTGTTGCCGCGGTGCTAAGTGGATGGGTGGATGACTCTGATTTCACCGCACGCTATGTGTACAACCCGTTTGCGCAAGCGGGTGTGCCGGGCACGCTTGTGAATGCAAATTTGCTGCGCCATGGTGTTGCCGAGAGTTTTCCCTGGCACGGCACCACGCTTGCGGTGTACTTGCTGCGCTGCTTCTCGCTGCTGCTGGGAGCCGGCACCGTTGCGCTGGTGTGGCAGCTGGCGCTTGAGTTGTTTCCGCAGCGTGAAGGCCTGGCCTTGCTGGCTGCAGCGCTGGCTGCGTTCAACCCGATGTTCTTGTTTATTAGCGCTTCAGTAAACAATGACAATGCGGTGTGGTTTGTTTCCAGCGCGGTGCTGGTGCTGCTGGCGCGCGCTGCGCGTGCAGAAGTTGGCGGGCGGGCGGGCGGTGGTGTATTGGGTGCAGCTGCGCTGCCCCACACGCTTGGCTTGGGCTGTGGCATTGCAATCCTGTGCAAGCTTTCCGGAGTTGTGCTGGTGCCGGTGGTGGCAATGTTTTTTGTGTGGCGGGCACAGCGCAGCGGCAAATGGGCAGGGCTGCTGCGCACTGCAAGTTTGTTCGCGCTCTGGATTGCGGCCATTGCAGGTTGGTGGTTTTACCGCAATTGGGCGCTGTACCACGAAATGTTGGGCGAGCGCATGATGCTGACCATGTTGGGTGTGCAGAGTATGCGGTCGGGATCCGCGCTGGAGATTTTGGCGGAGTTTCAGGGCTGGTGGTTTTCGCTGTGGGGTGTGTTTGGCGCGTTTAGTATTTTGCCGGGCCGCTGGGTATATGCAGTGTTTACTGGTGCGGTGCTGTTAGCGGTGGGCGGCGGTGTGCGGGCAATTATCGAAGTGCGCGGCCAGCCGGGCCGTGTGCCGGCCCACTACGCGGCACACGCCTTTGCTGTGTTGTTTCTGCTGCTTACGGTGGGGGGCGTTGTCTACCGCTCACTGTCTCAGCAGGCATTTCAGGGGCGGCTGGTGCTGGGCGCAATCGGGGTGATTACCGTACTGCTCGCGGCCGGCATCATCAAGCTGGCGGGCTGGCAGCATGAACGCGTGCTCGCGCGCGCTGCCACGCTGGCGTTGTTTGTGCAGGCGCTGCTGATTCCGCCGTTGTACATTTTGCCGCACTATGCTGCGCCGGCGCCACTTGCGACTGTGCCAGCCGGCAGCCATGCCGTGCAGGCTGTGTTCAATCAGGAGTTCGAGCTCGTTGCATATCAGGTTGAGCCAGCCCGCGTTATCGCCGGTGATCCGGTACGCGTAACGCTTTACTGGCGGGCGCTGCGCCAGATGAGTGCTGACTACAACCTGGCCCTGAACGTGCATGGACGCGCCCTCGAAAATGTGAGCAAGCTGGACACATGGCCGGGCGGGGGTTTGCTGCCCACTGCGAACTGGCTGGCAGGCGCAATGTACGCGGACTCGTATGTATTGCATGTGGCACCAGACGCAACCGCACCAACGCGCTTGAGCTTGGATGTGTCGTTTTGGGTGGGTGCGCTGGATAACCGCTTGGCGATCGCAGCTTTAGATGGCAGTACGCTGCCATCTGTGCTGCTGGATTTGGCAGCGTTGGACGAGCCTCTGCCGCGTGTGTATTCTGTGAGCCAGCCAGCTGGCAGCAGTTTTGAAGGCGGCATGCAATTGATCGGCACAGACGGCATCCGCGTCGCAAGCAACAGCGTGTCGGTCACTATTTATTGGCAGGCCAGTGCACAACAAATTGCTGACTACACTTTGTTTTTGCATGTGATCGATGCTAATGGCACGCTGGTGGCCCAAGCGGACGGCCCGGCATTGCAGGGTGACTGGCCCACGAGTGCGTGGCAGCCCGGGCACACGCTGCGGGATGAGCGCACAGTAGCGCTGCCAGGTTCTATGCCTGCTGGCGCATACAGGTTGCTGGCCGGCTGGTACCATCCGGCGAGCGGCGTGCGCTTGAGTGCCGCCGATGCGGCTGGAGTTGCATGGCGCGACGCGGCTGTGGAGCTGGGCGCTTTCACCCTACCGTAGCAGTCTTCACGCGTGCTCAGGTATACTGCGCGCGTAACATAAGCAGTGTTGGAATGAAGCTCCCCAGAATTTTTCGCGCTGCGAATGTTGCGTTGCTCGTCTTGTTAGCGGCCGGCTTTGCCGCAGCGCCAGCCAGAGCGGAGACCGACACACCCACGCCCGGCCCGTCCATTACGCCCACATTTGTGCCCACAGCCACAGTTGGCGGACCGTATATTTTTGTGCCGGAAAAAGTTAATGTGCGCACTGGCCCGGCTACTTACTTTGACCAGGTGGGCGTGCTTGTGGCTGGCCAGATGGCACCAGCCTTGGGGCGCACGGAAATTGGCGAGTGGATTCAAGTGGAGTATCCCGGTGCGCCGGGCAGCCAAGGCTGGATTTATGCGCCGCTGGTTACGGTGCGCGATGCTGAGCTGATGGAGCTCCCCGTAGTGGTGCCGCCGGCAACTCCAACACTCAGCCTCAGCACCACGCTCATCTATGACACCGAATCGGGCGGCCCCGCAACAGCAGCAGCCACGCGCCTGCCCACCTTTACACCGGCGCCGCGAATTGAGATTCCAACCTTTGCGCCGGAAGCGGCGGGTGCGGTGCGTGTGCCACCGATCTACTATATTGGCGGATTGTTGGCGTTGAGCCTGATCTTTGCAATTATTGCGGTTATGCAGCAGCGCGGCTAAACGCTACAGGTACTCAGTCTCGCTGCTAAGTTGGCGGTGCCAACGTTCGGGTTGCGCCATTGTTTTGAATGGCTTGCCTTATCAAAATGGAACTGGCAATAAGACAACAAAAAAGAGGCGGTCATGCCGCCTCTTTTTTTATTCGGAAGAAGGTGATGCTAGTGGCCGCATCCGCCACTGCCACAACCGCCGCCGCTGGCCTCGCCACTGTCTTCTGTACGGAATGAATGGCCGCAGCCGCAGGTGGTTTTTGCATTGGGGTTGTCGATGCGGAAACCGCCGCCCATGATGTTGTCCACATAGTCGATGGAAGCCTTGGAAAGGTACATCATTGACGTTGGGTCAACAAACACTTTTACGCCGGAGTGCTGCACAACCGTGTCAAACTCGCGCGGTGCGGGTTCGATGGCCATGCCGTACTGCATGCCGGAGCAGCCGCCGCCGCTCACAAATACGCGCAGTCCGCTGTCGAGCATGTTTCGTTCCGTCAGCAGCGCCTGAATTTTTGTATGCGCTGCGCCTGTCAGAGTGATGGCCTCATCAATTGTGTCCAATTGGGCTTCCGGGGTGAGTGAAATTAAGGCTGACATTGGGTACTCCAGTTGTAGTTATCGGTAACGCCAAGATTATACTTTACTTTTTGCAGTATTGCTCAAGCAGCAATTCTAATTGCGCCCGGCATAATCGGATAGGGGCAAGTGGTATCGCCGTTGGTTGCGTGGCACACCCGTTTGACCTCGGAGCCGGTTACTTTGGTCACTAAATCCAGATCTATTTGGCACAGCTCGGGATGCGTACTCGCTAGCCCCCGCAGGGACAATTGTTAATTGCAGCGACGGGCCTGCCGCAGTCGGCTCCCAATCGGCAACATAGCCTTTTCTGGCCAGGAATGTGGCCGCTTGATCCGGCCGGGTTTCAATCACAGCGGTAGGCGCTGCACACGGCGCGTCGGCTGACATCCTGTTTACCAGCTCAAAAAAAACTTTATCGGCGCTGCCGGCGGTGGTGCTAATTGCTTCAATGAGGTGGCCCGCCAGCGCGGCGAATTCTTTTGGAAAGTCGGCGGCCGCCGCTTTTGTGAGCTGGTAGGCCAGGCTTGGCCGGCCTGGTATTGTGCGCCGCACAGTTTGGGGCGCACCGACTTGGCCTTCGCGCTGCAACACCTGCAAGTAGTGGCGCGCGGTCATGCCTGAGACTCCTAGAATCTGCCCCAACTCCTGAACCGTCCGCGCTCTTTGGCGCAAAAGTCCGACAATCCGCGTGCGGGTTGGGTGCATTAGCTGGCTGGAAAAATCCGAGACATCACTTAAACAGCCGTAATTGTAGCAGGACCAAAAAGTCTGTCAAATAGCCGCAGCCCGAGATTGGTTGACAAACACAGTCGCAAATTCTATACTCATGCGGCTTGTGAAATTTTTACCCTGAATACGTGCTGGGGATTTGCGGTGCCCAAAGGCTGGTGACAAACTGTGGCGGAATTAGATGGGCGGCACACAGCCCAGGATTTGTTCTGGGACCAGAGTTTCGCAATTTCACGCCGGCTACGCGCCGAACATCCAACCGCTGAACTTGATGCGGTGGGACTAAGCCAGATTTTTGACTGGGTGATTGCGTTGCCTGATTTTGCCGATGATCCGGAGCTGTGTAACGAGGGCCTTTTGGCTGCGATTTATCAAGATTGGTATGAGGAGTTAGACGCTACATGATTGACGAGCTCAGTAACCCCGACATCCCCGTGCCCGACGAACTCAAGGCATCGGTGACGATTACGACCTTGGACAAAATCTATAACTGGAGCCGGCGGTCGTCGATTTGGCCAATGGTTTTCGGGCTGGCTTGCTGTGCGATTGAAATGATTTGCACTGCCGCCAGCCGCTTCGATATCTCGCGCTTTGGCATGGAAGTTTTCCGCGCCACCCCGCGCCAGTCAGACTTGATGATTGTGTCCGGGACCGTGACAAAAAAGATGGTGCCGCAGATTGTGCGCCTGTACAACCAGATGCCGGAACCGCGCTATGTGATTGCGATGGGCGCCTGTGCCAGCGGCGGCGGCCCGTTCAAAGAAGGTTACAACGTGGTGGCAGGTATTGATAAATATGTGCCGGTGGATGTGTATGTGCCGGGCTGTCCGCCAACGCCACAGGCGCTGTTGCACGGCCTGATCAAGCTGCAGGAAAAAATTGACAGCCAGTCGCTGCGCGATGTGCGCTGGTACAAGTCTGAAACTAACGAGCCGGTGCCTGTGCCCGTGCTTGGCCCGGACCTGATGGATCCGCGCCAGTATCAACTCATCAAGCAGCGCGCGTTGCAAGCGGCAGCGCAAGCTGAAGCTTAACTATGAGCGCTACTGCACCCACGGTGGCTGCTTTGCCAGCTAATTTAGCAGAGCATTTCCCGGCAGGAGTTGTGGCCGATACCCGCAAGGGGTACGAAGGCTATGTGGTTGGCGCCGCGCAACTGCTGCAGGTGGCCGGTGCAATCCGCGACAAGCTTGGCTACAACTATCTATCGTCCGTGACCGGAGTTGATTATCCGGAAAGCAATCAGATTGAGGTGGTGTACCACGCCTACAAAACCAGCGGCGGTCCCGGTTTGAATTTCAAAGTGCAGGCCGATCGTAATGATCCGGTTGTTCCATCGCTTGTGGGCCTCTACCCCGGCGCCGAATTTCAAGAGCGCGAGATTTTCGATATGTATGGCGTGCGCTTCGACGGCCATCCGGATCTGCGCCGTATTTTGATGTGGGATGGGTTTGCCGGTTATCCGTTGCGCAAGGATTGGAAGGAGCCGTTCTTTGAGGAAGACCTCAAGCCGTTTGCTTCGCGCTGGCCGGGAGGCGATGTGCGCCGCAGTGAGGAGCTGGATCCGTTTGGTGCCAACGTGCAATACCCGCCGGAGTTTGACCCGTACGAGTGGACGCCGGAAACTGAGACAGCAATTTACAAGTTGATTCAGCCTAAGGCTGGCAATGGAAACGGCGGCCACCTCAAGACCGACAAGTTGATTGTAAACATTGGCCCACAGCATCCCTCAACCCACGGTGTGTTCCGCATGGTTGTGGTTCTTGATGGTGAAACGGTCGTGGACTTAAAGCCGGTGATGGGCTATCTGCACCGCAACCATGAAAAAATCGGCGAGCGCAACACCTTCCTGCAAAACATGCCGTACACCGACCGGCTCGACTATCTGGCGTCGATGAGCAATAACCACGCCTACGCCCTTTCGGTCGAGCGGCTCATGGGCGTGAAGGTGCCGGAGCGCGCAGAGTACCTGCGCGTGTTGATGGTTGAGCTGACGCGCATTTGCAGCCATATGTGGGCGATCGGATTTTTGCTCAACGACCTCGGCGCTTTCCAGACGCCGGCCCTGTACGCCATCAAAGAGCGCGAACTTATTCTTGACTTGTTTGAGGCTACCGCGGGTTCGCGCATGATGTGCAACTACATGCGCTTTGGCGGTGTATCGCGCGATCTGCCGGCCGCGCTGCGTGACGAGAACACGATGGATTTTCTGCGCGACTTGGTCAACAACCGGCTGTCTTACGCAATCGATGAACTGGACCGCTTTCTGACGAACAGCGAAATCCTGCGCTCGCGCTGCATTGGCGTGGGCGTGCTGCCGGCCGAGAAGGCGATTGCCTACAGTGCCGCCGGCCCGCTGCTGCGCGCTTCAGGCGTAAATTATGATCTGCGCCGCGCCGACCCCTACAGCATTTATGACCGCTTCGACTTTAATGTTTGCACACGGCCCAACGGCGATGTGTATGACCGCTACTTGGTGCGCATTGATGAGATGCGTGAGAGCGTGCGCATCTGCCAGCAGGTGGTGGCGGGCATGCCAACTGGCGGTGAGATTCTGGCGGGCAAGCCGCAATACAATGTGCGCGTACCGGCCGGGGAGTCTTACGGGCGCGTTGAGAATCCAAAAGGCGAACTTGGGTTTTATGTTGTTTCCACCGGGAAGACCAACCCATGGCGCTATCATGTGCGTGCGCCATCGTTTGTGAACCTGACGCTGCTGGGCGAGGTGTGCAAGGGCCACAAAATCGCGGATGTTGTTGTCATTCTCGGCTCAATTGATATTGTGCTGGGCGAAGTGGACCGCTAGGAGCCAGTGATGTACGGATCAGGAATATTGGCGGGTTTGGGTGTGACGCTGAAGCACTTTGTCGACTCGTATGTTGATGACCTCAAGTTTTTAGGCCAGCGCTACTACAATCCCGCTTCACTCAATCAGCGGCAGGGTACGCGTGGCAAAGGCGTGTTTACCGTTCAGTTCCCGGAAGAGAAGCTGCCCACACCGGAGCGGTTCCGGTTTATTCCGTTTCTACTTTACGACGAGAAGCCGGATGGTACTCATGATGACCGCTGCACTTCGTGCGGTATTTGTGCCAAAGTGTGCCCGCCGCAATGCATCTGGATTAAGCGTTCCAATGATCCAGTAACGGGGCGTCCCGTGCCGCAGCCGGCTGCTTTTTATATCGACATTGATATTTGCATGAACTGCGGTTATTGCGCCGAGTACTGCCCGTTTGATGCGATCAAGATGGATCATGACTACGAGTTGGCGTCATTTGACCGGACGTCGGCGCATATTTTTGACAAGCAAAAGCTCGACAAGCCTGTGGCCTATTACGCCAGCTTGCGGCCAACAGACTACGCTGCAGAAGAACTGGTGCGGGCCGAAGAAGAGGCCAAGAAAGCCGCCAAGAAAGCGGACGCTGCTGCCAAAGCAGCGGCGCCTGCAACTGCGTAGACCGAACTCGCACCCCGTTTGATCCATCCGCGTTCACGTTACTGCAGCCGGCAATTTGCAGGGCCGAAATGACCGCTGCAAAGCCGATTGCAATTGCGATCGCTTCCGGCAAAGGGGGGGTCGGCAAGTCCACTGTCGCGGTGAACCTGGGCGTGGTTCTGGCGCAGCGCGGCAGCCGCGTCGGGCTGCTGGATGCCGATGTGTACGGCCCCAACTGCCACATCATGCTGGGTGTGGATCGCATGCCACCCAGCACCGGAACCCGCATGAACCCGGCTATCGCACATGGTTTGCGTGTTATGAGCATGGGCTTTCTGGTGAAGCCCGGGCAGCCGCTTGCTTGGCGCGGCCCAATGCTGCATTCCGCAATTCGCCAATTTGTAAATGATGTGGAATGGGGGGACCTCGACTATTTGCTGGTTGATCTTCCGCCCGGAACCGGCGACGCGCAGTTAAGCGTTGCGCAAACGCTGGCGCTGGCTGGCGGCGTGATTGTGACGCTGCCGCAGCAGGTGTCGGTGGCGGATGCCCAGCGCGGGCTGGAGCTCTTTCGGCAGCTTAAGGTGCCGGTGCTGGGTGTGATTGAGAACATGAGCTACCTGAGCCTGCCCAACGGCGAGCGCATGGAAGTTTTTGGCAGCGGCGGCGGTGCGCGGCTGGCTGCCGACACCGGCGTCCCGTTTTGGGGAGAGATACCGATGGACCCGGCAGTGCGGGTGGGCGGAGATTCCGGTACGCCAGTGGTGATCTCTGCACCCAACTCCGCCACGGGTATGGCGCTGACGCAAATTGCACTGCGCATGGTTGCCGCGGCCGACGCACAAATTGCGCAGCAGCTAAATGAATTTATTCCCGTCGAAGTGGTAGAGTAGGGAATGCGCAATACAGCTACAGCCACACGCGTGCTTGGTGTGCGTTTTTACCAGGTCGGCAAGGTTTACCATTTTGATTCGGCAGAGCATCCGTTGCTGGGCAAGGGTGACCGCGTGATCGTGGACACAAAACGCGGCCGGCAGCTCGGGGAGGTTGTGAGCATCTTGGAGGCAGCGGGCCCGGCGCCGCGCGGCATGACCTACAAGCCGATTGTGCGGGCGGCGAACCCGGCCGACTTGATGATGCGCGAACAATGGCAAACTCAAGAGCTTGATTGCCTCATCAATTGCCGTGAGAAGGCAGCCGCCATCGGCATCAAGGGTGTGAAGTTCATCAAGGCTGAATACAACTACGACGGCTCGCAACTTTCCATCTTTTATAACGAGGACGAGGACAAACCGCCGGCCAAGCTGGACCGGCTCGCGCAGGATCTTGAGGGCATCTACCCGAACGCGACGGTTTACATGCAGCAGATCGGCCCGCGCGATGTGGCCAAACTACTTGGCGGATATGGCGCGTGCTCCGGTCCGCGCTGCTGCTCCACTTTCCTGACCGAATTCAGTCCGATCTCCATCAAGATGGCAAAGGCACAAGGCATATCGCTCAACCAGGAAGACATCACCGGCATGTGTGGCCGGCTGCGCTGCTGCCTGATTTATGAGTACGAGCAGTACGTGGAGGCGCGCAAGGGCCTGCCCAAAATGGGCAAGCGCATTGGCACGCCACATGGCATTGGGCGGGTGATTGATGTACAGCCGCTGCGCGGCCTCGCTGTGGTTGATGTGGAAGGCGAGCGTTATGAAGTGACGCGCGAGGATCTGCAACCGCTCGAAGAGCTTGAGGCGCTCAAGCGCAAAGCGGCGGCGGGTTGTTCCAAGCATGAGGGCGGTGGCTGCGACTGCGGCGCGAAGAAAACCACCTAACCAGTTCGCATCCTCCTCCGCGTGGCTCTAGTCCCGGCTTCTTTTTCAGAGCGGGACTTCAATTCCAAATTATTCTGTTTCGAAACTTATCTCTGCGGTGTCTGCTGCGTGAGATACCGCTCCTCGACCTCTATAGTCTGATCAAAAATCTGTTTAATCGGTGTGAAATCAGATTTCCCACGCGATTACGTGCAAATTTGCAAATATTTTGATATTCCATCCAAATTGACAAATTTTCATACGGCACGTAAAATATTATTAGATTTATAAATGGTAATCATTTGATGATTGGAAATCAGATGGGTGCTCGAAGCCACGTGGCAGATCGCCTGGACTCGGACCTTCTAAAGTTCATCTCCTTGAACGCTGCGACTCCGGGAGACCGTGTTCCGGCGTTAGATGTGCTGAGCCGTGAATTGGGCTTGAGCGTAACAAAGCTGCGTGAACAGCTCGAGGTTGCGCGCCAGCTTGGCCTTGTGGAAGTGCGCCCGCGTTCCGGCATCAAAAGTGTTGAGTACAACTTCCTGCCGGCAATCAGGCAGAGCCTGCTGTTTGGGCTGGCGCTGAACGGCAATTTGTTTCAAGCTTATGGCGAATTGCGCAATCATACTGAGGCTGGTTTTTTCAAGGAAGCGGTTGCGCGATTAACCTCCGCTGATAAAGAAGAACTGCGCTCCTTGGTGGCGGCTGCCCAACAGAAACTGCAGGGCCATCCCGTGCGCATTCCGCATCAGGAGCATCGCCAGCTGCACATTGGCATTTTCCGGCGCCTCGAGAACCCCTTTGTGATTGGCCTCTTGGAAGCCTATTGGGAAGCGTATGAGGCGGTGGAGTTGAATGTGTTCTCCGACTACAACTATCTGGAGCGCGTTTGGGATTTCCACGCGCGCATCGTTGAATGTATTTGTGCGGAGCAGTTGGACGCCGGGCTTGCGCTGCTGGTGGAGCACGCGCAACTGTTGCGCGACCGGGTCTAACCCGCTGTCATGAAAACTATTGCACTGGCGCGCAGACTGACGCATGCCAAATCAGCCGTGATTGTGCACCGGCTTGCAGCCGCGGTTTAAATATCTTTCGGTAAGGGAGCTGAGACCATGAGCGTGATTCAATCCAAGGTGGCGGACATTCTTGCCGGTGGAAACCTCGGTGAAGTTGTAAACGACTTCTCTTTGCAAATCGCTTCTGCCAACGGTTCGGGCAGCCAGACTTCCAATATGGTGCTGGTGCGCGCATTGTTCCGGATGGGTATTCCGGTCAGCGGCAAAAATCTGTTCCCCTCAAATATTCAAGGCTTGCCCACTTGGTACACCATCCGCTGCAGCCACGCTGGCTATGTTGCGCGCCAGCCCAGCGCTCCGGTGGTGGTGCTGATGAATCCGGAGACAGCCATCAAAGATCTGGCGGGCCTGGAGTCGGGCGGAGTTTGTTTTTATCCGGATGACTTGAAGATTGATTTGAGCCGGCAGGATGTGACTTATTACCCCATGCCCGTGAAGCAGCTCACCTCTGTGCCAGAGGTGCCGCGCCATTTACGCACCTACATCGGCAACATGGTTTATGTGGGTGTACTGGCACAGGTGCTGAAAATTGAGATGAGCGCGCTGGAGGCGGCGTTGGACTGGCAATTTGGCGGCCGCACCAAACTTGTGAATGCAAACCTGCCCACCATCAAAGCAGCCTACGAATGGGCTGCCGCCAACATTACCAAGCGGGATCAATACCGGGTAGAGCGCATGAACGCCACAGCTGGCTACATGCTGGTGGATGGCAACGCAGCTGGCGGGCTGGGCAGTGTTTATGGCGGCATGACGGTGACCGCGTGGTATCCAATCACGCCATCCACCAGCCTGGCGGATGAGATGTCTGCATTTGCCAGCACATTGCGGCGGGATCCGGATGGCAAGGCCAACTACGCCATCGTGCAGGCTGAGGATGAGCTGGCTGCGATCGGCATGGTGTTGGGCGCGGGCTGGGCCGGTGCGCGCTCTATGACCACTACATCCGGGCCGGGCATCAGCCTGATGCAGGAGTTTCTTGGCTTTGGTTACTATGCAGAGATTCCCGCGGTGATCTGGGATATTCAGCGCGTGGGCCCCAGCACCGGGATGCCAACGCGTGTTTCGCAGGGCGACTTGTTCGCGTGCTACTACGCCAGCCATGGTGATACAAAGCACATCTGCCTGCTGCCCGGGTCGGTCAACGAGTGTTTTGAATTCGGCTGGCGCTCGCTCGACATTGCGGAACAATATCAAACACCGGTGTTCGTGCTCAGTGACTTGGATTTGGGCATGAACCAGTGGATGACCAAACCGTTTGAATATCCCACTGAGCCCATCAATCGCGGCAAAGTGCTGACTGCGGAGCAGGTGGAGAAAAATGGTTTCCGGCGCTACGCGGACATTGATGGTGATGGCATTGCCTATCGCACACTGCCCGGCACAAATCATCCGCGGGCCAGTTACTTTACGCGGGGCAGCGGGCATGATGCGGACGCGCGCTACACCGAAGAGCCGGAGAAGTATCGCGGCAACCTCGAGCGCCTGCGCCGCAAGATAGAGCTGTCGCGAGAGCACCTGCCCGCACCTGTGGTTGAAATGACGGCCGGTGCAAAAATTGGAATCATCGGGTTTGGCTCCACTGACCCGGCAATTATTGAGGCGCGTGACACGCTAACCGCGAGTGGCGTGCAAACCAGTTACCTGCGCATCCGTGCGCTGCCATCTGCTGCCAGCGTGGTGGATTTTGTGCGCAGCCATGAGCGCGTGTATGTTGTGGAAATTAATGCTGACGGCCAGCTGCGCCTGATACTGCAGTCGGACATGCCGGAGTTGGCGGCCCGCCTGCGCCCGGTTTGCATGCTGGATGGGATGCCATTTACGGCCGCATGGATCATCGGCCAGATCAATTCACAGGAGCAAAAATAATATGGCAACCGCAACTGTTGCACCCTCAAAATTAAATCTGATCGGCCTCGACAAGAGCGACTACAAGGGCAATCCCTCCACGCTTTGTGCGGGCTGTGGCCACGATTCGATCTCGGCGCAAATCATTCAAGTTGCGTTTGAGCTGGGCCTCAAACCAGAAAACGTGATCAAGCTGAGCGGTATTGGCTGCTCCAGCAAAAGCCCGGCGTACTTCTTGAATCGTTCGCACGGGCTGAACGCGGTGCACGGCCGTATGCCCTCTGTTGCCAGTGGCGCCATGCTGGCAAATCGCAATTTGACAGCCATTGGTGTGAGTGGTGACGGCGACACGGGGTCGATTGGCCTTGGGCAGTTCAAGCACATCATCCGGCGCAATGTACCGATGGTGTATGTGATTGAAAACAACGGCGTCTATGGTTTGACCAAGGGCCAGTTCTCGGCCACGTCAGACGAGGGCCAGAAACTTAAGTATTATGGGGACAACGAATACCCGGCAGTGGACCTGTGCATGGAAGCGATTGTGAGCGGGTGCGGATTTGTGGCGCGCTCATTTGCGGGCGATCCCAAGCAGGTGCGCCCGCTGCTCAAGGCGGCGTTCAGCTTTAATGGCACGGCCGTCCTCGATATTATCAGCCCGTGTGTCACCTTCAACAACAATCCGGATTCAAATAAAAGCTACGAGTGGGTGCGTGATCACGACTCGCCGTTGCATGACATCAGCTTTGTGCCGGTGCGCGAAGAGATTACCGTTGACTATGAGCCCGGTGAAACCAAGGCTGTAACCATGCATGACGGCGCGAAGATTGTGCTCAAGAAGCTGGCCGGGGAGCATGACCCGACGGATCGCATGGCGGCGATTATGCTGCTGGAGCGCAGCCGCACCGACAACGTTTTGACAACGGGCCTGATTTACTACAACCCAGACCGCGACACTGTGCAAGATTCGGAGGGCATGGTGGCAACCGCGCTGGCATTGCTGCCGGATGAAAAGCTGCGGCCGGTTCGATCCACGCTCGAGAAAATTGTGGCAAGCCTGTGCTAACGTTGCGCAAAACACCATGACCAGCAAACTTTCACAAATCAGCGGGTGGGCTGCAATCGTAGCCTTATTTGTGGCCGGTGCGGTCACTACTTCTATATTTGGCAAACAGGTGCCACTGCCACCTGCCAAAGTTGTGCCCGCAGTTGTTGCAATTACTACTGCTCCGGCGGCTAGCTGGCTGCCGGCAATCAAGCTGCCGGATTTCCCGCAATTGCTGGAGAAGCTTGGTCCCGGAACATCTGCATCACTGATTCCAATCGCAGCCGGCGTAGGCATTCTGGTTGCGGTGGTTGTGGTGGGCGGCGGACTGGCAATGTTGTTTGTAGTGCTGGACCGGCAGGTTAAGACATAGTTCTGCCTCGCCACCGGAAATTTTGTGCGCCGCTTGTGGCCCGGCGAAACTGCTGAAAGTTTGACGGAAGCTGATGCCGGATTGGAAAACTAAGTGTGGTCTGACACGCATGGAGGCATAACGGCGCTGCATGAACACAATGCAATTGCTGGCGCAAATGGAGCAGTGGCGCAATCATGTTGAGCCACAGCTCGTGCTGGTGACAGCAGCTGAGCTTTTGCAATCTGAAGCTGGCGACTGGAGTTTGCTCGACAAGCTAGCCCACTTGGCAGCCTGGGACGCTGAGGCTGTGCTCGCCTTGGCGCGCGTAAAGCAAGGTGGCAAGCCGCGCTACCTCAACATCTCTCCGGTTGAAACTGACAAGCTAAACGCGCAGTGGCTCGTCGAAAATCGGGGTCGCCCAGTTGAGCGGGTGCTTGGAGATTTCCAAGGTGTGTGGCGGCAGCTAGTGCGCCAGGTGCGTGGCTTTGCGCCTGCAGACTTGGAAGATATAAAACGGTTTCCGTGGTTGCAGGGCAAGTCGCTGGTTGACTTTGTTGACGAGTGGGTGCTGCAGCACGAGCGCGAACATCTGCACGCGCTGCTCCCGGCCAACGCGTAGCAGCGGTGAATTGCGGGGACAGGAAGCTCCCAGCCCACTTCAGTCTGGTGCATTTCTAAAAACACATGTACCCCACGCTAAACTTTGATGAGCTCTATGCAAGTGCGCGGAGCGGCTGCGTGCTGCTCGAACGCGCTTCTGTTGGCCGGGTGTGGATGCAGGGGCGGGATCGGCTGGACCTGCTGCACCGCATGTCCACGAATGACATGACTGGTATGGCGCTGAACACAGTGCGCCAAACTGTTCTGACCAATCACTTGGGGCGCATTGTTGATTGTGTAGAGGTGCTCAATCTGCCGGATGGTGCTTTACTGCTCACCAGCCCCGATCAATCCGGTGCTGTGCGGGCGTGGCTGGCGCGGCATGTTTTTTTTCAGGACGATGTGCAGCTGCGCGATACAACTGCGGAGATGGACCAATTGCTGCTGCTGGGTGCCGGTGCCGACAAGGTCGCGGAGCTGTTATTCGCCGGAGCCACTTTGCCAGGTTTGCAGCAAGTGGTGCAAGTCGGCGAGGTACTTGTGGCGCACATGGACGCAGGCGGCCGGTGTGGTTTCGAACTCATCGGGCCGGTAGCTGCGGTCAGTGCAGTGCGCGCGCAGGCAATGGCGGCCGGTGTGTTGCCGGCTCCAGCTTCCCTGCTGCATCTTTTGCGTGTGGAGGCCGGGGCTGCAGGTGCGGGTGCGGAAATCAGTTCGGTATATATTCCGCTCGAGGTTGGCTTGTGGCCAGCCGTCAGTTTCAGCAAGGGCTGCTACATTGGGCAGGAAAT
Organism: Anaerolineaceae bacterium; assembly: GCA_003569365.1. Lineage (GTDB taxonomy): Bacteria > Chloroflexota > Anaerolineae > Anaerolineales > UBA11657 > BD1. The sequence goes on along the minus strand of BGOS01000006.1, from coordinate 93,086 downwards.
CATTGCGCGCATGGAAAGCCGTGGCCGGTTGGCGAAAACGCTCGTCGGGCTGCAGTCTAAATTGGAGCTCGTGCCGGGCGCGGAGCTGGTAGCGCCGGACGCAACCCGCGGCATTGTGACCAGCAGCGCATATTCGCCGCGATTTGGGTGGATTGCGCTAGCGCTGCTCAAGCCCGCAGCCGCCAACCCCGGTACGCAGGTCATTGCGGAGCAGGGTGCCGCACGAATCTCCGCGCAGGTGGTGCCGATTCCGTTTGGCAGGTAACTTGCACCTATGACCCCGCATGCATATTCTCACGCGCCTGCTGGCTGTGCCATTGGTGCACGCAACTGCGCTGTTGCTGGCTCTCTGCGTGCTCGCACGCGGGGCAGAAGCCAGCATGCTGCAGGCATCCACCCTCAAGGCGTTGCTGGTGGAACAGCACTTTCACACCCAAATTGCGCCACAATGGCTGGCAGACGCCTTGCTGGCCGCACCCGCGCCGGCTGAGACGGCCGCGGCTGCTCCGACCCGCAGCTGGCAACAGTGCGCGGTTGACCTGCTGGACGCGGGCATAGCGGCTGCGGCCAACGGCAGCAGCTGGCCAACGGCAGCAGCTTGGCAAGGCGGCGTTACCTGCATCCTGCCGGCCGAAGCTGGCACCGCGGTGCAGACCCAGTCCGCAGTCCAATTTCAAGTTTTATTCCGCCATCTCTCAACTGCAGACCGCATTGCGGTTGCCGCCGAACTGCTTCCGCCGGTGCGCGTTCAGCCGCAAGTGGAGGGCATGGTGGACGCGCTCTTTTTTTGGCTGCAAGGGCAGGCGCGAACGCCGTATCTTGTGCTGGATCTGCGCTTGCTGAAGGCGGATCTTGCGGGTGCTGGCGGCAGTGCGATGGTGCGCAAACTGGTGGATGGCTTTCCGGCATGCACGCCGGCCGCTGCCGATTTGCTTTTGCACGACGCACTTAGCGGTCACTTGCCGGCGCAGATGTGCCGCTTCCCGGCTTCACTGCCGGCTGGCAATGCAATGGTGGCTGCAGTTCTGCAAGCGCAATTGCAGGCGTCAGTTGGTAACGCGCTGCCCGATCAACTGAACCTTGTAACTGGCGCGGATAAGAATGCGCCCGGTGAAACCTCCGGGTTGTTGGGAATTAGGGTGGAACAACTGGTGCGCGCCAAATGGTGGATTGATCGCGTGCACTGGATTGCACAGCACGGCGCTTGGCTGGTTGGTGGCGGGCTGCTGCTGATTGCAGCGCTGGCGGCCGGCACGCTGGCGCAATTAAGTTTGTGGTGGGGCCGCACACTCTTGCAGGCCGGCACCTTGGCAAGTGTGCCAGCCGTGATTGCGTATTTTCTGGCGCACAGTTTGCCGATGGCCGCCAGCCTGACACAGTTGGGCAGCTCGCCAAAAGTTCTGGCGCTGCGTTTGTTGCTGGGTGCTGCGCCTGGCTTAGCGCTTGAGACTTTGCCGGCTGCGGTGGCGCTGCTGGCAATTGGGGCGGCGCTGTGGGTGGCGGGCGGCCTGTCGCGGCGCTTGCTGATGCTGGCAGCTTGATGCGTGCCAGAGTGAGCTGTGTGTGCGAGTCAATTTTGCGGCACGCAGAAGTTTTGCGATCACTGTGGATTGCATCGCCGGGTTACCCGGCGGACATTGAAAAAATAAGATTTTGGAGGCTTTGATATGGACCCTAAATTATTTCAGCAACTGAGCGCTTCCGTAAGTGCTGCGCTGAGCACTGTGGCCACCGGGCTGGCTACGGCCGCAATTCCAATTGTGGTGGCGTATATTGGCTCATGGGTGCGCAACCGCGCGAACGACATGCGGCAAAGCATGAATACGCGCCAGCTGCAGATGGCACAGAGCGTTGGCGCAATTGCCATCAATGCTGCGGAACAATTGGGCCGCACCGGGCAGTTAGTGGATGGCACCAGTAAAAAGGACTACGCCGTCAGGATGGCGCAGAGTTACCTGAGCCGGCTGGGTGTGCGCATGGATGCGCGCGATATGGCTGCCTTGATCGAAGCCGAGGTGAGCCGTACATTCGGGCGCGGTGCGCCGATGGTGGAGCTGGCGCGCGCGCAGTCAGAATTGCTGCAGCGCGGTGCGAAGACGGCGGTGCTGGCCGCTGAGCAGGGCGCTGTGCGCCGCATGGCGGTGGAGCATGGCTTGGATCTTGGCGAGCAAAAGAAGAAGTTTGCGATGAACATTGCCGCGCGATTCTTGGCCGAGCATGGGCTGCGCATGGATGCGCAGGTGGTGGATGCCATGATTGAGGCACAGTTGATGCAATTTAGAATGGAGGCGGCGCAGCAGCTTGCGCGCTAGCAGCGGGCCGCAATCGTGAAATAAAGAGCGGGCATCGTGAGATGCCCGCTCTTTGATTGTGTTTCAATTTAACCGCACTGCGCGGCCGCGTTGTGTTGCTAGCGCTTGTCGCCCAGCACGTGCACCATTACTATATTTGCCGGGCGCATATGCTCAACCGGCAAACCCACAATAATCAACACCTGTTGCCCGAGTTGCAGCCCCACCGCGTTTATCAAAAGATTTTCGGCCGTTTCCACCATTTCATTGAGCGAGTGTGCCTGCGGCAACCGGTAGGGCGTGGTGCCATGCATGATCGCCATGCGCCGGCGTGCGCGTTCGTGGGCTGTGCACCCAATGATGGGTACGGACGGCCGCTCCTTGGACACCAATAACGTATTGTTGCCAGTGCGCGTGAAAACCACGATGGCAGCAATGGGCAGCGTGTGTGCCAATTTGGCAGCGGCGCGTGCAAGGGCCACTGAGGTGGCGGCTGTTACAGTCGTCTGGTCGCGGTAGTGGCCCCACTCGCCAACGTGCTGCTCGGCTTCCTCAATGATCTGGCGCATCATGCGCACCGCTGCAACCGGATGGGCGCCGTTGGCGGTCTCAGCAGAAAGCATCACGGCATCGCTGCCATCAAAGATGGCGTTAGCCACGTCGGATGCCTCCGCGCGGGTGGGGCGCGGATTCTCAATCATGCTCTCCAGCATTTGCGTGGCGGTGATTACAATGCGCCCGGTGGCATTGGCGCGCTGAATGATGTGCTTTTGAATCGCCGGGATGCGGTGCGGTGCCATCTCGACGCCGAGATCGCCACGCGCAACCATTACACCCTCGCACACGTCCAACAGCTCCTCCAGATTTTCAACCGCAGCGGGCCTTTCCAATTTGGCAATGATGGGCGTCTCGGCTTTGTCTGGTGCAGTGCGCGCAATAAACTCACGCACTGAGCGCAAGTCAGCCGCAATCTGCACAAACGAGACCGCCACAAAGTCCACATCGTTTGCCAGCCCGAACACCAAGTCCTGGCGGTCTTTTTCTGTGAGCGATTCGATGTTGGTTGTGAGCCCCGGCAAATTGATGCCCTTTTGCGGATGCAGTGGTCCGCCTGTGATCACACGGGTGAGGACTTGGTCGGCGGTTGTGGCCAACACCTCTAACTCAAGATTGCCGTCATCCATGAGAATCTGGTCACCCGGATGAACTATTTGCGGCAGCTCCGTGAAGGTTGTGGACACCATGCGACTGTCGCCCGCAACTGTTTTGGAGGTGATGGTGAACTCGGCACCCGCCACCAATGGCACGGGCCCGCCGCCTGCTATGCCACCGATGCGAATTTTGGGGCCCTGCAGGTCTTGCAGGATGGCGATGGCCACGTTGCGGTCCGCAGCAACCGCGCGGATGCGTGCAATTAAGCTGCCGTAGTACGCATGCGTGTTGTGCGAGAAGTTGAGGCGCGCCACGTTCATGCCGGCGTCCATCAGCTCGCCGAGCCGCTCGGCGCTGTCGCATGCCGGCCCGATTGTGCAAATGATTTTTGTTTTTACTTTGTTCATGCTGATTGGTGCACCGGAATGTCAAAAGCGCCGCGCACAACCAGCAGCAGTTGCGCCAGGCCGGCCGCCAATGCCGCGGTGTCGATAAATTCGTCCGTGCGGTGCGCGTTACCGCCGCCGCACAAACCAATGCAGACCGCAGCGCAACCGGCGCTGAGTGGAATGTTGGCATCTGTGCTGGAGGCACACAGCTGGCCACCAGTGTGGCCGACGTGTTTCAGCGCCGCGAGGGCGAGCTGCGGCAGTGGATGGTGCGCAACAATTGCACCTGTTGGCCGGTTGCCGCATTCTTCGCAAGTCAGTTTTACGCCGCTGCTGGCTGGCATACCTGCCATTATAGCTTTGGCCTGCAATGCCGCCTTTTCCAGCAGCGCGTTGTCTTCGGACCGCAGATCCAACTCCAGCTGCGCAGAGCCGGCGATGGTGTTGATACTGGTGCCGCCAGTGATGCGCCCGATGTTGAGCGTGACGCGCGGTTCAGTACTGAGCCGCATCTGCAGCAGTTGGCCGGCGCAGCGCACCAACTCATGGATTGCACTGGGAAGTCCGGCATCGTTCCACGAGTGGCCGCCCGCGGTTTGCGCGCTGATGCGAAAGCGCCGCGCACCAACGGCGCGATGGATTACACGACCATAGGCTGCGCCCTCAACGACAATTGTGGCACTGGCCTGTTTGCCGAAGCGCGCGTGGAGCTGGCGCATGCCCCGCAGGTCGCCGAGCCCCTCCTCGCCCACGTTCGCTGCCAACCACAGGTCGCCGGGCAGTTGCATGTTGGCAGTTTGCAGCACGCGGGCAAGTTCCAGTAGTCCGGCGAGGCCGAGTGCGTTGTCGCCAATGCCGGGGCCGGTTATCCGGCAGCCATCCCGGCTTATATGCAAGTCGGTGGTGCCTTCAAAAACCGTGTCAAGATGCGCAGTGACAAGCACGGGCGCAGCGCTTGCACCCGGCAGGCGCGCAACTACATTTCCCAGCGCATCGAAGGATATGTTGGCCAGGCCAAGTGCGCTAAAGCGCTTGTACATCTCTGAGGCACGCGGTGCTTCGGCAAAAGTTGGCGCTGCAATTTGCTGCAGTGCAATTGCATCGGCAACTACAGCCGTGCAATCCAGCGCTGCTAAACTTACGGCTAGGTCATCGGGGTTAAAGGAGAACGGCATGATGTCTTGTGCTAGTCGAAGCTTTTACACAAACAATTGGCGTCCACGGTGTTACGCAGGTGAGCGGGGAGCCAGCAATGGCTGCCAACTGCAACCAGAGTACATCGACATGCAAATAGCGCGGAGCTGAACATTGGCAGAATTGCTCAAAATGGCGGCAGTTGTGCGCTTGACGCTTCCGGCGCCAAATATATACTACATGTCCCGCGCTAATAAAGCAGGTGCTGAATCCGTGCATCAGGCAATCTGCGGGGGTGTTGCATAATCATGGCTGACCCAAAAATTCTTTGGCTTGAACCCAGCAAACCGCGCAGGCATTCCTATGCCGGCCAAGTGGCGCGCCGCCGCTATACGGTGCAGGTTGTAAATGACCAGCGGGCAGCTTGCCGGTTTGCGGCCGCGCAGCAACCAGCGGTGTGCGTGGTTGATGTGGCGCCGGCGTCTGCGGTTGCGCGGGTGTGCACTGCACTGCGCAAGGCTGCGCCCAAGATGCGCATCATCGTGGTTCAGGCGCGCGCGGGGGCTGAGGTGCAAGCAGGCTGCGCCGAAGTGCTTTTGTGCGCGCCTTTCACAATTCGCAAGCTGCTAAATTCCATTCGGCAGCAACTGCCGGCCAACAGCGGCGGGTGGGTTTCGCATGGCGCGCTGCGGCTGCATCCGGCGGCGCGGCGCCTGCAGCTGCGCGGGCATGAGCATCTGCTGTCTCCAAAGCAGCTGCGCTTGCTGGAGTTTATGCTGACGCGCGAGGGCAAGCCGGTGTCCACCACGCTACTTGTGCGGCGCGTGTGGGAAACTGACTACACCAGCGACTTGAACACGCTGCATAACCACATTAACTCGCTGCGAAAACTTATCGAGGTGGACCCGGCGCATCCGCATTTGCTGCAGACTATCCGCGGCAAGGGATATTGCCTGAACCTGAACGGCAAGGCGGAGTAACGCGCGCCGGTAGATCCCGGCGCTGTCCCGTATCAAGTGCGCCTTAAGTGCGCGTGCGTTAGTGGCAAAGAAAAAGAGCCCGCTGTGAAAACAGCGGGCTCTTTGTTAGTAGTCGCAATGTTTCTTTGCGCCTACTTTTTAGTTTCGAGTTTGTTCAACTGCTTCATCAGCCGGCCTTTGCGGCGGGCCGCATTCTTGCGGTGAATGACGCGCTTGCCAGCAGCCTTGTCCAAGTGGCTTACGGCTTCCAGTACGGCTTTGCGCGCAGCGGCGGGTGCGGTTTGGGCGAGCGCTTCACGCGCACCACGCACAGCTGTGCGCAGCTGCGAGCGGCGCATTTTGTTGCGCGCTGTTTTGCGTTCGGTGCCCCGAATGCGTTTCTTTGCTGAAGGAGTATTTGCCACTGAATGTACCTAAGCCTTTCGGTGTGATGTGGCGCAATTGTACCCTACCAGCGGGCATCGTGCCTGCCGCCAAGCCCCTGAGTTCGGGGTGGAATCAGGCTGTTTGCGGTACTGAAAAGTAAAAGGTGCTGCCCTTGCCCAACTGGCTTTCCACCCACACGCGCCCGTTGTGGCGCTCGGCGATTGATTTGACAATCGCAAGGCCCAGACCCTGGTCGCGCAAGCCGGCAGCGCTGGCTGACGCTTTGATGGTGAAGAATTTGTCGAAAAGGCGCGGGAGGTCCGCCCGCGAAATTCCGGCGCCCGTATCTTCAACTGTGAACAGGGCGCTGTCGGCATCGGTGCACGTGCTAACAAGTACGCGGCCGCCTGGCTTGCTGAACTTGATTGCATTTTCTAAAAGATTGGAGAGCGCAATGCGGATTTGCGCTTCGTCGCCCAGTATGGCTGGCAAGTCTGCGGCCAAATTCATTTCCAGCAGCAAATTCCGGCCGGCAGCGGATGCCTGGGCTTGGTCCACCAGGCTGTGCGCGATGCTGCTCAGGTTGCAGCGCGCGCTTGCGGGGCCCACTGCGGCTTCAATCCGCGCAAGGTTGAGGAGTTCCTCCACCAGCTTGCTGATGCGGTCAATCTCAACGCCCAGCTTGTCTGTGTATTCCTGCTGCCGTAAATTAAGCGGGCCAACCACGGGCAGCATTGTGGCGTAACCGCGCAAAAACGTGAGCGGATTCTTTAAGTGATGGCTGACGGCCGCGACCAGGTCCGATTTGCGCTGGTCGATAAGCTTGAAGTTTGTCACATCCCGCAGCACTGCTACATTCCCAAGCAGCTTGCCGCTGGAGTCTGTGATGCGCGACGCGGACGCTGCAAAAGTGCGGCCGTCATCCCAGCCAACTTCGCCGTTTGATTTGGCGGCACTGGTATCGCGCAGGATGGCGACCAGCTCGGCTTGCTTGATGGTGTCGCGCAGCGGGCGGCCGGATGCGGCTTGCGCGCTCACTTGCAGAAGCTGCGCTGCAGCCGGATTGAGCAGCAGCATGCGCTCGGCGGCATCGGTCACGATTACGGCATCGGGAGTGGATTTGAGAATTGCACTAAGTTGCAGCCGGTCACTCTCGCTCTCGTGATACAGGCGCGCATTCACAATCCCCAACACTGCCTGGCCCGCGAGAGTGGCCAGCAGGTCAACATCGGCCGGCGCAAAATTGTGCGGGCCGGCATACGCCAGCCACAGCGTGCCCAGCAAGGTTCCATCGTGTACCAGGGGCAGTGCCAGCAGCGCGCCCAGCTTGCTGGCTGCTGCGTTGCCAGCCAGCGCACTGTGCACGCTGGCTGCATCTTGCAGCTGCACGGTGCCGGTCTTGCGCACCATTGCCAGCACACTTGCGTTGAGGTTTCCCGTTTCACTTGCAGCGCCGGCCGAAAGGGACTGGCTGACCGCGCCATCGGCTGCTGCGAGCACCAGCTGCGCGCTATCCGCCTCGGACAACTCGAGTGCGCCTTGCAGGATGGGCGCAAGCGCCTTCTGCAGGTCCAGGCTGCCGCTCACGCCTTGGGTGGCGCGCAATAGCACGCCAAGTTCGCGCACTTGTGAGCCAACGCGGGCGCGCATGCGCTCAAATGATTCGCCCAAGCGCCCAACCTCGTCCGTGCCGGCCACGCCTACGGGCTGGCCAAACTTGCCGGCCGTCATCGCGTCCGCAGCTTGTTCGAGTTTGTGCAGCGGCGCAGCCAGCCGATTGCTGAGCAGCACTAGTACCAGCAAGCCCGCAACACTCACGAGCAGCAATCCGCCGGCAAGCGGCAGTGTGATCTGGCGCGCCTGCGTGGCAACTGCTGCGTCGGGAACTTGCAGCACTACATTCCATGGCTGGCCGGCAACGGGCAGGAAGTACACCAGTTGCAGTGCGCCGCTTTCACCGGGCAGGCGAAAAGCTTTTCCGGCGCTGCTGGTCTGGGGCACGGACAGCTCACTGGCCGGCAGCTGCCAGCTCTGGCCCACAAGCTGCGGGTTGGGGTGGTAAAGAATTCGCAGCTGGGCATCGGTAATGAACCCCAATCCTTCACCGGCCATCGTGCCTTGCAGGCTCGCAACCAGCGGCTGCATCAACGGGCTGGATGCAAGGTCTGCGCGCCCGAGCAGCACACCAAGTACCGCACCGCCAGCAGCGGTTGTCGGCGCCGCAAAAGTAAGGCTGGCTTGTGCAGCGCTCTGGCCCGGGAATACAAAGGTCTGCTGCGGAACGCCTTGTTGCGCAAGGTTCACAGCATCCAGCTCCGCAGCAGTGAGCCCTACGCGGGTAACATCTGCCTCGGGATAGCCAAGCAGCGGTGCGCCAGCGGCGTCAAAATATATCAACTGTTTGAAGTAAGGAATTGCGCGTGTGCTGCGCTCCAGCTCGGCAGCGCGCAAAGCCGGGTCCGCCGAAAGTAAACTGGGAGACTGCGCCACATCCAGAATCAGGCTGGCGCCACTGGCCACAAAGAACGGAACCCCTTCCGCCACATTTTGCGCATCGCGTTCCATTTGCGAAATTACGATGCGCGTGGCGACGTTTGATGCGATGCGGGCAATCAACAAGTACAGCAGCGCAGCTGTGCATAGCGCGGCCGGCACAAATGTAAACAGGATGCGCTGCTGCAGGCTGCTGGCGTAGGGCGCAGTGCGCGTGATGTGCGGGTGCGGCCACGGAATTCGCAAAGGCGCCTGCAATAGTTGCAACAGCAAGCCAGCCAAGAGCAGCTCCGCAGAAACTGGCAATAGCTCGCGCACCCAGCGCTGCAAACCATATTCCATTCCGCTGAAGGTGCCAGGCGCAAACTCCAGCACGCGCGTGAAGAGATTTGCCGCGAGCAATAGTAATGTGGCGGCCAGCGCAGCCGGCAAAGGCCGGCGCACAAGGGCCGCGAGTCGGCCGCTGTAGTTTTGCTGCACGAGCATTGCCAATAGGGCGCCGCTCAACATTCCCTCTGGAATTGCGAACGCGTGATGCGTGACCCAGCCGGCGCGCGCCAGCCCGCCCGCAAAACCCACGAGCATCGCTGGCGCAATGCCGCCGCTGCCGGCAGCTATCAGAAGTGGAATAGAAGCAAGCGGCGAAAATATCAGCGAAGCAACAAGAGCCCCGTTGGCAGCCGATTCAAGATCGGCAGCGGCTCCGCCACGCACCGTGGGCATTCCGGACAACAATGCACCCAGACCGCAGGCTACTGCAAGCAGCAGCCAGTTGCGGGCTTCTAAGCGCAGCAGCGGCTGCCGGTTGCGGAGAAGCGTGAATGTGAGCGCCGTGGTGTAGGCTAACAGCCAAATCAGGCCGGGCCAGCTTGCGAGGGGCGTGAGCTGCGGCAGCCCACTGAAAGACCAAAAACTTATGGACATTGAGCGGAAGTTTGCTGCGGATTCGCATTATAGCATTCGGGTATTCCTGCAGTTAGCGTGACCATTGGATGATAAACTTACGCACCGAAAACTTCGGCAGTCAGTTCGTGAAGTTGCGCTTGGCATCTGCCCGGTGTGGCCGTGCGTTGCATTGATCGGGCGGACGGGATTTTTCGCAAGTATTGACGAGGATCACACTAGATATGGCAGATCATCTCCCCGGAAGCGATGCGCAGCACCCGCTGCGAGTTGCAGTTGTAGGTTCCGGTCCGGCTGGTTTTTATGCTGCCGAGCACCTGCTGAAGCAGCCCGGGCTGCATGTACTGCTGGATATGTACGAAATGCTGCCCATGCCTTTTGGGCTTGTGCGCTACGGCGTTGCACCGGATCACCAAAAGATCAAGTCCGTCACAAAGGCATTCGAACTCGTGGCCAACCGTCCGAACTTTCGGCTGTTGGGCAACGTGGAGGTGGGGCGGCACATCACAACACAAGAGCTGGCGAAGTATTACCATCAGATGGTGTTCACAGTTGGGGCGCAAAGCGACCGCCGCTTGGGCATTCCCGGCGAGGACTTAATTGGCAGCCACCCCGCAACACATTTTGTGGCCTGGTACAACGGGCATCCGTTGTTTCGGGATTACCAATTTGACCTGACGCAAGAGTGTGTGGCGATTGTGGGCGTTGGCAACGTGGCTATTGATGTGGCGCGCATTCTGTGCCGTACACGCGCGGAGCTCCTGCGCACCGATATTGCGGATTATGCGCTTGAGGCGCTGAGCGCGAGCAAAGTGCGGGAGGTTTATTTATTGGGCCGGCGCGGGCCGGCGCAAGCAGCTTTTTCCAATCCGGAAATCAAGGAGCTGGGCGAGATGGAGGGTGCGGATCCGGTGGTGCTGCCGGCTGAAGCGGCGCTGGATGAGCTGAGCCAGCAGGAGCTGCGCACCACACCGGACAAGACCGCCCAAAGAAAGGTTGAGCTGTTGCAAGCGTACGCCACGCGTGAGCTGACCGGCAAAGCGCGCCGGCTCAATTTGCGATTTTTGGTTTCGCCAGTTGAGCTGCTGGGCAACGCGCACGGGCAGGTGGCTGGCATGCGCATCGTGCGCAATGTGCTGCAACAGAACTCAACTGGCGCATTGCAGCCAGTGGCCACAGACCAATTTGAAACGCTGCCGGCCGGGCTGGTGTTTCGCTCGGTGGGCTATCGCGGCGTCCCGCTCGACGGCCTGCCGTTTGCAGAGCGGGCCGGGGTGTTCCTGAACAACCTTGGGCGTATGCTCGATCCGCAGACGCAGCAGCCAATTACCGGCCACTACACCGCCGGCTGGATCAAGCGCGGGCCAAGCGGCGTGATTGGCACCAACAAGCCGGATGCAGTGGAGACTGTAGTGTGCATGTTGGCAGACCGCGAAGCTGGTGTGCTGATGCACCCGGCGCATCCGCAATTAGCTGCGATCGACACGCTGCTTGCGGAACGCCAAACGCAAATGGTTACGTATTCGGACTGGCAGCGGCTGGACAAAATAGAGCAGACCCTTGGCGCGGCCACCGGCCAGCCGCGCATAAAATTAACCAGCATGCCGCAGGTAGTTGAGGCCTTGGGGCACAAGCTATAGATCTAAAATCCCCGCTGCTATAATGCCATACAGGTTGTTTGCAGCCACTTCGCTGGCCTGGCCAACCAGCCTGTAAAACGCAGAGCCTACAACTACCAGATATTTTTATCTAAGTCCATCCGCACCTCAGGAGAAGCAACATGTCCGGCCATTCCAAATGGAGCACCATCAAGCGCAAGAAGGGCGTTACCGACTCCCGGCGTGGAGCCGTGTTTACCCGGCTGGCAAAAAATATCAGCATCTCAGCGCGCGAAGGCGGTGGTGATCTAACCGCAAACTTTAAGCTGCGGCTGATGGTAGACAAGGCGCGCGCAGCCAACATGCCCAAGGACAACATTGACCGCGCCATCAAGCGTGGCACCGGCGAGGAGAAGGGCGCTGCAGCGTATGAGGAGATCACTTACGAAGGGTTCGCGCAGCATGGCGTGGCGCTTATATTGGAAATAGTTACCGACAACCGCAATCGAGCGGTGGCTGAGTTGCGGCACCTGCTTAACAAAGTTGGCGGCAATCTGGGAGAGGCCGGGTCCGTGGCATGGCAGTTTGAGCGCCGCGCATACCTGGCGTTCAACCCGGGTGGCCGCGCAGAAGAGGCGCTATTCGAAATGCTCGTTGACGCCGGCGCGGATGATGTGCAATATACGCCTGACTTTGTGGAAGTGTACGGCGCGGTTGATCGCTTCAAGGCGTTGACGGAAGCGCTGGCTGCGGCCGGCATTGCGCCGGATGAGGCGCAAGTTCGCATGGAGCCCACTAATCCACTTAGCCTCACTCCGTCTGAAACGGCGCAGGTAATGCGCACGGTGGAGCATCTGGAAGACCTCGATGACGTGCAAGAGGTATATACCAACCTGCACATCACCGACGAGGCCATGGCGGCGCTGGAAGCCGCCTAGCCAATGACCGGCTTGGTGCTTGGGGTGGACCCCGGCACAGCAACCACGGGCTATGGTCTCGCGTGTGAAGAGCAGGGCCGCCTGAAGTGCATTGCCTACGGTGTGATCCAAACTCCGGCTGGCGCCGCTGCGCATGTGCGCCTGCAAATTCTTTATACTGAACTTTGCGCTGTGGTGGCCAAGTATCAACCCGTGAGTGGCGCGGTGGAGAAGTTGTTCTTCCATCGCAATGCGGCCGCGGCGCTGGCGGTGGGGCAGGGGCGCGGTGTGGCTTTGCTCGCGCTTGCAGATTGCAAAGTTGGCCTTGGCGAGTACACCCCGCGCGAGGTGAAACAAGCCGTTACCGGGTATGGCGCAGCAACTAAGAATCAAATACAACTTGCAGTGCAGTGGATGCTGGAGCTGAAAGAGCTGCCGCGCCCGGACGACGCTGCGGATGCGCTCGCTGTTGCAATCTGCCACATTCATTCGGCGCGCCGCAACGCGCTGCTTGCCGCATGATCGCAGCGCTCTCCGGCATGGTGCTGGCGCTCGGCCCTTCGCATGTGGTGCTGGATGTTGGCGGCGTCGGCTACAAAGTGTTCGTGCCGGCCAACGTACAGGAGAACCTGGTGCTTGACCGCACGGCCAGCCTGCATACACATTTGATTGTGCGCGAAGATGCGCTGACGCTGTTTGGATTTGTGGACGAACAGGACCGGGCGGTGTTTGAACTGCTGCTGGGTGTAAGCGGCGTTGGCCCGAAGGTGGCGCTTGCCATCTTGTCGGCGGTGTCGCCGGAGGCACTGCGCACCGCGGTTGCGGAGTCACGGCCGGAGCTGCTGGGGCGCGTATCCGGCGTGGGCAAGAAGACGGCGGAGAAAATCATTTTTCACCTCAAGGATCGCCTCGGTGCACCGGCGCGCGGGGTGGGCACGGCTGCAACCCATCAGCGTGATGATGAGCTGCTGGCGGTCCTGACCTCGCTTGGGTACAGCCTTGCGGAGGCGCACGGTGCGGTGCAATCGCTGCCCAAGGATGCGCCGCCAGAAATTGAAGAGCGCCTGCGCCTGGCGCTGCAAAGATTCGCGTCATAAGAGGATCATGCTGATGCTGGAAAAAACCAAGGTGGCATTTATTGGGTCCGGCGCGATGGGCGGCGCGATGATTAGCGGCCTCTTGGAGCAACGCTTGGTAGCAGCAGCCGACATCACGGCAGCCGACACACATGCCGAACGCTGCGCGGATGTGCGTGCGCGCTTCAAGGTGAATGCCACCACCGACAATTGTGCCGCAATAAAGGGCGCAAATATTGTGGTGCTGTCCGTTAAGCCGCAGGTGTTGCAGCAGGTGCAGCAGGAGCTGACGGGCCAGCTTGATGCGAACGCTTTGGTGGTGTCAATCATTGCCGGGGCCAGATTGGCCGGCATTGCCGCGGGCCTGGGGCATGGCGCGGTGGTGCGCTCGATGCCCAATACGCCGGCGCAGATTGGCCAGGGCATCACGGTGTGGACGGCGCTGCCGGCTGTGACCGCTGCGCAACGCGGCCAGACGGAGTTATTGCTGGGCGCGCTTGGCCAGACTGTGTTTGTGGATGATGAGGATTATCTTGATATGGCAACGGCGCTCTCGGGCACCGGGCCGGCGTACGTCTTCTACTTTATGGAGGCGCTGATCGATGCGGGCGTGCACATGGGCTTCTCGCGCCAGATTGCGGAGAAGTTAGTTGTGCAGACGGTGAAGGGCTCGGCTGAGTATGTGCTCAGCTCGCCGCATCATTTGGCGCGGCTGCGCAATGAAGTCACCTCACCGGGCGGAACATCCGCCGAGGCGCTTTACTATCTGGACAAAGCTGGTTTTCGGACCGCAGTGTCGCGCGCGGTTTGGGCGGCGTACCAGCGCTCTACCGAATTGGGCAGCGGCCGCAAACGCGCCAACCCAACTGGTGTGCCCGGAGATGTTTCTCCCGACCCGTAAGTCTTACGCGCCGACTGGCGCACCGCTTTTGCTCAGCCTGCAGAAAAATCACGGCCGGTCTTATTCGCACCACCCAGAGAGCTGCGCTTGCACTGACACCAGAACTCAGACAGTGAACACGCGGTAGTTGCTCGCGTTTGGCAAGTTGCTTGCGGGCGGAGGGATTGGTATTTCGTCGTCTTGCTGAATCGCACCAAAATGTCCGGCACGCCTTTTGCATTTTTCTAAATCATATAAAAAGACTGTTTTACAGGCGCAAATCTTGTATAAGGTTTGTTTGCACATTGTTCAGACCTTACGGTATCATTGTGAAAGTCGTCACAGTATTCCAATGTGTTTCTAACACTTGAATTTTATACTGCGTCCATTCGTCACTATAAGTTTGTTCGACAGGGAGAAAATTAATGTTCTATACACAAGATCCGAAGGTTTACGAAATACTTCCGGTTGTCCCGGCAGAAACCCCGAGCAATTTACTTAGCCATGCGGATGAGATCCGGCTGGCGGGATTGGTGTCGACGGGAAAGGCGGCTAGTGAGAAACTGGCGAAAGGGCGCAAGTCCGCGGCGGTTATTGCGCGCCTTGAGAAAGATGTGCTGTTGGCAGAGTATGCGCGCACTGAGTTGATTGCACGCAATCAAGGCCTGGTGGGCAAGGTGGCGCGGCGCTATTTCGATACCGGGCTTACGCATGAAGACCTGATGCAGGAAGGCCAGCTTGGCCTTATCAAAGCTGTTGACCGCTATGACCCCAAGCAAGGCACGCGCTTTTCAACTTATGCCGTGTGGTGGATTCGTCAGTCTATTGGGCGGGCCGTAGCAAACACCGGCCGCACCATTCGTCTCCCTGTTAATCTTGGACACAAAGCCATGCAGCTGCGCCGCACAGAGATGGTGCTGGCGCAACAGCTCGGTCGCGATGCCACCGAGGCCGAGGTCGCTAAGCAGCTGGAGTGGACGGTTGCGCAGGTGCGCGACATTTCCGAGTCCGTTGTGCAGGTGCACTCGCTGGAGCAGATCGTTGGCTCTAAGGGCGAAGCCGACACTGAGCTGCAGGAGCTGCTTCCGGATGACAAAGTTATGCGCCCGGAAGATCAGGTGGGCGGCGACTTGTTGAAAGAAGATATTGCGTCAGCGTTGGATATGCTCTCGCCCTGGGAAGCCTCCATCCTGCGCATGCGCTTTGGTTTTCTTGACGGTGAAATTCATCCGCTCAGCGACTTGGCCCGCAAGTTTGGCCTTTCGCGCGAAGGCATGCGCCAGGTTGCAAACCGCGCCATGGAAAAAATTCGACAGTCGCGCCACGCAAACGGTTTGCGCGAGTACATGTCCAACTAACGTTGCAGCACTGACACAGGCGCAGATTGGCAGGCGGGCCGGTATTTGAGGTACCGGCCCGCTTTTTTTATGGAGCGGGCCAATGCTCCGGTCGCGCCGGAGTTGGCTTGCTAGACAAGACAAGTGTCTTCAGTTATTATTGTGGCGCAGACAGTATCCGTCCCCGAAATAAACCAGTTTCACAGTTGGAGATGCAATGGCAGATGTAAAAGTGCAAAGCCTGATAGCGGGCTTTACCGAAAAAATTGATTCGTTCTCCCCGACTTTCCACAGTCAGGATGTCGGGCAGGTAATTGAAGCCGGCGACGGGATTTGCCGGGTCTCCGGACTTTCAAATGTCGGAAATGCGGAGCTTGTCGAGTTTGCCAACGGCGTGCGCGGCATTGTCTTCAGCCTCGAAAAATCGAATGTCGGTGTGATCGTGATGGGCAGTTACGAGGCGATCGAAGAAGGTTCACTGGTGCGCGCCACCGGCGAAATTGCGTCAGTGCCAGTTGGCCCCGGATTGATTGGCAGGGTTGTGAACGCCACCGGCCAGCCAATTGACGGCAAGGGCCCGGTGCAGGCGACTGGCATGCGCCCGATTGAACGCATTGCCCCGGGTGTGATCCGCCGGCGTGACGTGGACACTCCACTGCTGACCGGCTTGAAACCCATCGACGCCATGATCCCAATCGGCCGCGGGCAGCGCGAGCTGATCATCGGTGACCGGCAGACCGGAAAGACCGCGGTCGCGATGGACACCATCATCAACCAGAAGGGCAAAGATTGCATTTGCATCTACGTGGCGATTGGCCAAAAGAAGTCGTCGGTGTCGCGCGCAGTGGCTCTGCTGGCCGAGTACGGCGCAATGGAGCACACTATTGTGGTGGTTGCCTCCGCTGATGAATCGGCTGGCTTGCAGTATCTTGCACCTTACTCGGGCTGTGCCATGGGTGAGGAGTTCATGGAAGCCGGCAAGGACGCGCTGGTTGTTTACGATGACCTGTCGAAACACGCTTACGCTTACAGGCAGGTGTCTTTGTTGTTGCGGCGTCCGCCGGGGCGTGAAGCTTATCCCGGAGATGTGTTCTACCTGCACTCGCGGCTGCTTGAGCGCTCTGCACAATTGGCAGACAACTATGTGATCGTACCTGCCAGTTCTGATGCAAGTGTGCTAAGTGGCGTCGACGGCAAGGTATATGCCGGCCCAATTTCCCGGCACGAAGGCGAGCAAGCTATAAAGACAATGTCAAACGCAGCCACCCTAACCTTGCGCAAGCTTCCGGATTCGGGTGGATCTTTAACCGCGCTGCCAATCATTGAAACGCTGCTGGGCGATGTTTCCGCTTACATTCCAACCAACGTGATCTCGATCACCGATGGCCAGATTTACCTTGAGGGTGACTTGTTCTACGCGGGCATTCGCCCGGCGGTGAACGTGGGTATTTCAGTTTCGCGGGTGGGTGGCGATGCCCAGACAAAAGCCATGCGACAGGTGGCCGGCCGGTTGCGATTGGATATGGCTGCGTACCGCGATCTGGCTGCGTTTGCGCAGTTTGGCTCAGACTTGGACAAAGCGACCCAGATGCAGTTGGAGCGCGGCAAGCGCCTGCAGGAAATTTTGAAGCAGGACCAGTACCGCCCGATGGCATTGGCGGCGCAGGTGATGGTGATCTTTGCGGGTGTGAACGGCTTGATCGATAAAATTCCTGTGGCGCGCATCAAGGAATGGCAGGAGGCTTACATAAAATACATGGCTGCCTCTTTCCCGCAAATCCCAAGTAGTATTGCAAATGAAAAGCAAATTACTGATGCGGTGCGGGCTGAAATTCTTAGCGCCACAGAAACATTCAACGCTTCCTGGAATTAGGCGATGGCTGGCGCTCGTGAGATGCGGTTGCGCATGCGGAGCGTGCGCAACATTACCCAAGTGACGCGGGCGCTTGAGGCTGTTAGTGCGTCCAAGGTGCGCCAGGCGCAGGTGGCGGTGCTGGGTGCGCGGGCGTACTCGGATCGGGCAGCCGCGATTTTGGAAAGCCTGGCCAATCAGCCCGGAGATGTGCGCGCATTGCATCCGTTGCTGGAAGAGCGGCCGGTTGCCAACATCGGCATTTTGCTGATCACCAGTGATCGCGGGCTTGCTGGTGCATACAACTTGAACATGGTGCGCGCAGCAACAAAATTCTGGCGGGAGCAGACCGTGCCGGTGCGCTGGATCACAGTGGGCAACAAAGGGCGTGAGTTGATGGCGCGTGCCGGTGCCAACATAGTCTCGGAGTTCAGTAGTTTCCGGCGTTCGCCAACGTTTGCCGAGATCTCGCCGGTTGCGCGCACGCTCTTGAACGACTTTTTGGCGGGCACAGTGGATGCAGTTTATGTGGCGTCCACCGATTTCATAAATACAATGAAGCTGCATCCGGCAATATCCCGCTTGCTGCCGATGACACTGGACAAGCCTGCCGAAAATTCCGCAGAGCGCAGCGGTGCAAAGCAGGAATATATTTTTGAGCCATCGGCTGCTGAACTGCTGAATGAGATCCTGCCGCGGTTTGTGATGGTGCAGGTTTTTCAGGCGACTCTCGAAGCCCAGGCCAGTGAGCACAGTGCGCGCATGGTGGCGATGCGCAACGCAACCGATAACGCGATGGAAATTTCTGCCAGCCAGCAGCTGGCCTACAACAAAGCCCGCCAGCTTGCAATCACCAGTGACCTGCTGGACATTGCCGGCGGGGTTGAAGCTTTGAGCAAAGCGGCGGCTTAGCCGGCGCGGGTAAATTTTGACACCAGAGTTTTGGAGGCTTAATGTCTAGATCAACAGGCCACGTATCGCAGATACAAGGCGCAGTCGTGGATTGCCAGTTTCCGGTGGAAGAGCTGCCGGAAATTTATGAGGCGGTTGAGATTGTGCGGGACGGCGGCTTCGTGCTTGTGCTTGAGGTGCAAAGGCATCTTGGCAACGGCGAAGTGCGCTGCGTTGCAATGGACTCGACGGATGGCTTGCGGCGCGGCGCACCGGCGACCGCCACGGGCGCGCCCATCCGGGTTCCGGTGGGGGATGGATCGCTCGGCCGCATCTTCAACGTGATCGGCCGGCCGATTGATGGCAAGGGCGAGGTCAGCGCATCAGAGTTCTATCCCATTCATCGCCCGGCGCCGCTCTTTGAAGAGCAGTCAACCAAGGTTGAAGTGTTTGAAACCGGCCTCAAAGTTGTCGATCTGATTGCCCCTTTTACCAAGGGCGGCAAGACCGGAATTTTCGGCGGCGCGGGCACTGGCAAGACAGTGATGATCATGGAAATGATCCGCTCGATTGTGAAGGAGCACTCCGGAAACTCTGTCTTTGCTGGAGTGGGCGAACGCACACGCGAAGGCACCCAGCTTTACCGTGAAATGATCGAGTCTGACGTGATGAAGGATACCGTGATGGTATTCGGCCAGATGAACGAGCCGCCCGGCGTGCGCTTGCGCGTTGCGCTTACCGGCCTCACGATGGCGGAATACTTCCGGGATCAGGGGCGCGATGTGCTGCTCTTTATCGATAACATCTTCCGGTTTGTGATGAGCGGCTCGGAAGTGTCGGCGCTGCTCGGGCGCATGCCTTCAGCCGTCGGCTACCAGCCGACGCTTGGCACAGAGATGGGCGAGTTGCAGGAGCGCATCACATCCACGCGGCGTGGGTCAATCACTTCAATGCAGGCGGTGTATGTGCCGGCCGATGACTACTCCGACCCGGCGCCGGTGGCCACGTTTGCCCACCTTGACGCCACGATTGCGCTCGAGCGCTCAATTGCCGCAAAGGGGCTGTATCCCGCCGTGGATCCGCTGGCTTCCACGAGCCGCATTCTTGACCCGTTGATTGTGGGTGACGAGCACTATGCGGTGGCGCGCGAGGTGCAGCGCGTACTGCAGCGCTACAAGGATCTGTCCGACATCATCGCGATCCTCGGCATTGATGAACTTTCCGAGGACGACAAAGTATTGGTGGCGCGGGCGCGCAAGATGGAGCGCTTTTTCTCGCAGCCATTTTTCGTGGGCGAGCGCTTTACAGGTTATCCCGGCCGCTACGTGCGCCTTGAAGATACGGTGCGTTCGTTCCGTGCCATTTTGGATGGCAAGCATGATGACCTGCCGGAGCAGGCTTTCATGTTTGTGGGAACCATCGACGACGCCGTTGAGCGGGCGAACCAGCTAGCCAAGCAATCTGCCGGTTGATTTAGTTCCATGCCCGTTTTGTTTGAGATCGTAACCCAGGAACGCCTGGTGTACTCCGCCAAGGTGGACATGGTGGTTGTTGATGGCTTGGACGGTCGTCTCGGAATATTGCCCAACCATTCGCAACTGTTGACGGGGTTGAAGGTCAGTGAACTGCTCGTGCGCATCGGAAAGGCAGAGGAAGTTTTTGCGGTGAGCGGAGGTGTATTGGATGTGCGCCCGGACAGGGTTTTGGTGCTGGCAGACACGGCTGAGCACTCGGATGAGATTGACCTCGTCCGCGCGGATGAGGCCCGAAAGCGTGCGGAAAAGTTTTTGGAAACGAATTGGCGCATGGCTGAGTCAACTGCAGACGCACGGCTGGATGTATTGGAGTCGCTGCGCCGCGCTGGTGTGCGCCTGCGGGTGGGGCGCCAGCGGCGTGGCGCACTGGGCGTGAGAAGCCTTGAGGGAACCGGCTAACGACTTAGAATGTTGTTTGCAATGCAAAGCGTGTGTGCATATTTTGTTGGCCGGTTGCTGAGTGACCGGCCGACTTTGTTTATGCTGCCCGCCAGCCACTTGCCTGCCGGCGTGGCAGAGCAGTAGCCATGGCTTGGTTCTCCAAAGACCTCGGAATTGATCTGGGCACTGCCAATATTCTGGTGTTCGACAATGGCGAGATTGCGATGCATGAGCCGTGTGTTGTGGCAATCCAGGTGGACGAGCAAAAGATTGTGGCGATTGGCCAAGAGGCGCGCGAAATGTACGGCCGTGTGCCAGACACGATTGAGGTGATGCGTCCCATTCAGGACGGCGTGATTGCAGACTATGAGGTGACCGAGCGGCTGCTGCATTACTTCATCTCGAAAGTATGCGGGCCGCTGCGCCTGATCAAGCCGCGCGTGATGGTGAGCGTGCCGTGGGGCGTAACCAGCGTTGAGAGCCGCGCCGTGCATGAAGCTGCGCTGCAAGCCGGCAGCCGCGCCGCCTATCTCATTCACCAGCCGCTGGCAGCGGCAATTGGAGCTGGCATGCCGATTGGCACGCCCGCGGGCAACATGGTCATGTGCATCGGCGCGGGCATTACAGAAGCTGCGATTGTTTCCCTGAACGGCATCATTGCGGCGTTTTCAATGCGCTCGGGCGGCAACAAACTTGATCAGGCGATCGCGGCGTATGTGCGCCGCAAGTATGGCGTGGCCATTGGCGAAATGACTGCCGAGGAAATTAAGATGCGCATTGGTGCGGCCGTGCCGCTGGATGAAGAACTGGG
Source organism: Anaerolineaceae bacterium (assembly GCA_003569365.1). Lineage (GTDB taxonomy): Bacteria > Chloroflexota > Anaerolineae > Anaerolineales > UBA11657 > BD1. The sequence continues at coordinate 72,100 of BGOS01000006.1, read as the reverse complement.
AATGGAAGTGCAGGGCCGTGATCAGGTTACAAACCTGCCACGTTCCGCCACCATCACCTCCAGTGAAGTTCTGGAAGCAATCCAGGAGCCGCTTGAGCAGCTGGTGAAAGTGGCCGCCTCCGTGCTGGAGAAGACGCCGCCGGAGCTGGCGTCTGACGCAATTGACCGCGGCATGGTGTTGTGTGGCGGCGGCGCACTGCTGCGCGGCATCGATCGCTTCATGACGCGCGAGGTTGGCGTTCCGGCTTATGTTGCGGACAATCCTCAGGGCTGCGTTGTGATCGGCGCCGGGCGGGCGCTGGAAATGTACGACACGCTGCGCCCGAATCTGCCGCGCGTGTAGCGCTGCGGGCGCTAGCCGCCTTGAGCGCTAGTGCAGGAAGTAGGACATGCGCTGCAGCTCGATCACCGGATCGATATACTGCACGCGCACAGCGGCCGGAACACTGAGATTGACCGGCGCATAATTCAAGATTGAACGCACGCCGGCGTCCACGAGCGTGTTGGTCACCGACTGGGCATGCTGGCCGGGAACGCATAGCATCGCCACCTGCACACCGCGCGCCTTCACTTCCTTCGCCATCCGGTCTACTGCCATGATCGTCATGTCGCCTGCAACTTGGCCAACTTTTGTTGGGTCACTGTCAAAGATCAGCGCAATGCGGAAACCGCGGCCAGCGAAGCCCTGGTAGCGTACGACGGCATGCCCGATGTCTCCCATTCCCACGAGTGCCACAGCCCACTCACGGTCCACGCGCAGAATTTTCCCGAGCTTGGTGCGCAGAAATGCAATTTGATAGCCCGTGCCTTGCTTACCAAACTCGCCGAAGTGCGATAGGTCTTTGCGGATTTGCGCTGCGCTGATGCCCAGCCGTTCGCCCAGCTCTTTGGATGACGTTACTTTCTGCCCCTCATTGGCCATTGCGTTAAAGCGCGCAGATAAAGCGGCAAGCGGCTGACCACGATGTCGGGAGCTTTGATGGGGGTCATGGAGTAAACAAATCGCCGAACGGGTCGGAGAGAGCTATATTTTACACAAGTTCAGTCACAATATGAGTTAAGTGTGACCACCGGACTGTCATGCATGAGTGCATGCTGAAGGCGGGTGTGCCCGGCATGTGTTGGTATCGGCAAGGGCCGGCACGCTGCCTTTAGCTGGTGGGCCGCTGGCCTTCGGCATGCAATCGTTTAGGGTGCTGCAAGCCGCAAGCCGAATACAAAAGCCCTTTTAAAACCGAAATGCTATACTGCTGCGCATGCCAACTGAAGATGTGCGCTATTTTGATCAGGCCGTAATCACTGCAATATCGGGGGCAGGTGGTGACGGCATGGTGCATTTTCGGCGCGAGAAGTACATGCCGCGTGGCGGCCCTGACGGCGGTGACGGCGGCAAGGGTGGGTCCGTGTGGCTGGTTGCGGTGCGCTCGTTGAATACGCTGTTCATGTTTCGGCGTCAGCGCCGCTTCTCCGCAGAGTCCGGCAATGCCGGCGCCAAAAGCAATCAGACCGGGCGCAGTGCCAATGATCTCGAGGTGAAGGTGCCCGTGGGAACTTTGGTGCGCACGGTGGATGGCAAACTGCTGGGGGATTTGGTGGAGCCTGGCCAGCGCTTGTGCGTGGCACGTGGCGGCCGCGGTGGACGTGGCAACAAGCACTTCATCAGCGTGCATAACAAGGCGCCACGCATTGCGGACCACGGCGTACCCGGTGAAGAGTGCGAGCTTGAGCTTGAGCTGCGCTTGATTGCGGACATTGGCATTGTGGGTGTGCCAAACGCGGGCAAGTCCACATTTCTTGCGGCGATAAGTTCGGCGCGGCCCAAGATTGCGCCGTACCCGTTCACCACGCTCGTGCCCAATCTCGGGGTTGCAGATCTTGACGGGTATCGCACGCTGGTGCTGGCGGACGTGCCGGGCTTGATTGAAGGCGCGCACACCGGAGTTGGCTTGGGCTTTGAGTTTTTGCGGCACATTCAACGCACGCGCGTGCTCATCCATCTATTGGATGGCATGGCCGAAAACCCGCTTGCGGATTACAGCCAGATCATGTCTGAGCTGGCACTATTTGATGATGCGCTGCTCGATAAACCGCAAGTGGTGGCGATTAATAAAACTGATTTGCCGGATGTGGCGGCGCGCCTGCCGGATTTGCGGCGCAAGTTTGCACGCCGGAAAGTGGCGCTGATGGATGTTTCAGCGGTCACGGGGGCGGGCGCGCGCGAGCTGCTTTTTGCGGCGGACAAATTGCTTGCCAGTGTGCCCGAGCCCGCCGAAACCGAGGTGCTGCCAGTGTATCGGCCGCAGCCAGACCCGGCGGCATTTGCCATCACGCGCGAAGGCGAACGCTTGTGGTGCCTTGCGGGTCCGCGCATTGAGCGCGCCGCGCAAATGACTTTTTGGGAGCATCATGACTCGGTGCGGCGCTTCCAGCGCATTCTGACCGCATTGGGCGTGCAAGACGCATTGACGGCTGCGGGTGCAAAGAACGGAGACATGGTGCGCATTGGCGATTACCAGCTGGAATGGAATAATTGAGGCAGCCGCTGCGGCTGGCCTGCAGCCGCTGCTTGATGTGGGTACCGCTGCGCAACGCCAAGGCCGGCGGCTTGCAAAGAGTGGGGCAGGTGGGACTCGAACCCACACGTCCAATGGACAGCAGATTTTAAGTCTGCGGCGTCTGCCGATTCCGCCACTGCCCCCCGAGCTGCAATTTTAATTGCGCATGCGCCGGCGTCAAGCGCGCCGTGCGTGGCGCAGGGTTTTGTTAGCTGCCCGCGCGAATTTTCTGCACTGCCTGGTGCGGCGTAAGCAGCGGCGTTTGCAAGAGAGACTGCGCCCGGCTTACATTCAGCGTTAAGTCACGGGCGCGCTCCATGCCGCTGTCCGCCAGCAGGGCGCGCTGCACATTCGGCCCCGGACTGATGCCAAGCAAATCAAACATCAACATGCCAAAGTCCCAGCGCTTCAGCGATATCGGGCTGGCAACATTTAGCACGCCGCTGTAATCTATGTTGCCCAGCTCCAGCAGCGCATGCGCCAGCGTATCCACCCAAGTTGGCGAACGCGACTCGTCGGTGAAAAGCCGCACCAGCTTGCCGCTGCGGGCGTCGTTCACCACCCAGCGTGTTTGGTGATCCAGCGGGTCGATGCCAAACACCAGCGAAGTGCGCACAATTACTGCGGCCGGACACAGGCTTAGCACGGCTTGTTCGGCTTCCACTTTCGCGCGCCCGTAACTGTTGCAAGGGCCGGTGGGCGCGTCTTCGTCATACGGCGCGCGCTCGCCATCGTGAACGGTGTCGCTGGAAATATGCACGAGGCGTGCACCGGCAGCGGCTGCGGCACGCGAAATATTTTCTGTGCTCGGCACGATAGCCGCCTCAGAGCGGTTGGAGCACGCGGCATGGATCACCACTTGCGGCCGCACGGCTTCAAAACATGCGGCTACCTGTGCAGCATCACACAGGTCCACTGCGTTGGGAGTGCCCGCCAGTTGCGCTTCCGGAATTGTGCGGTGGTGGGTGCGCACCATGTGCGTGTAGCCCGCGCTGGCAGCCAGCTGTACTACGCGCCGGCCCACATAACCGGCGGCTCCCGTTACAAGCAGGCGCGCGGTCACCGGCTGCTGCTGGCTGCAGTAGTGGGCGGAGTTTGGGTGGGTCTGCTGTCTGGAACCAGCGCGTGCAGGGCAGCCTGCGCAGCAGCCTGAGCTGCTGCCTGTTTGCTGCGCCCGCTGCCGGTGCCGTGCGGCTTGCCGCCAATCAGAACTTGCACCGTGAACTGCTTGGCATGGTCCGGGCCTTGCTCGTCAATAGTGGTGTAAACGGGCGTGGCGCCACCGTTGGCTTGCGCCCACTCTTGCAGCTCACTCTTGCTGTCAATGTGTTCCTGGCGCTCCAGAATAATTGCCGATTGTTGCTCGAGCAGTGGCTCCAGCCATGCACACACGGCCGCTTCACCGGAGTCCAGATAGAGCGCGCCGAGAATTGCCTCAAATGCACAACATAGCAAAGTGTCTCGCGCTCTGCCGCCAGTCTCAGCTTCGCCGCGACCCACGCGCAGCGCCTTTCCCAGCTCATAGCTTCTGGCCAGTTCCGCCAGCTGCTCGGTGCGCACCAATGCGGCGCGCAAGCGCGTCAGCTCGCCCTCATGCAGTGCGGGGTGGTGCGTGTACAAATAGCGCGCAGTCACCAGATCGAGCACCGCGTCCCCCAAAAATTCCAGCCGTTCGTTGTCAGCTTTGCAAGCGGGATTTTCGTTGCGATAGGAGCTATGCGTCAGCGCTTGTTCTAGCAGCGCCGGATTTGAAACTGCATGCCCAGGCGGGCTTGCAGCTGGTTGAAGTCCATCAGCTAAATCGTTTGAACACCAGCACGGAGTTGTGTCCGCCAAACCCGAAGGAGTTGCTGAGGGTTACCGCCACCGGCTGCGCGCGCGCAACGTTGGGCACGTAATCCAGATTGCATTCCGGGTCGCGCTCGGTGTAGTGAATAGTTGGCGGCACGACGCCCTCACGAATGGCTTGAATGCAGAAGATGGCTTCTAACGCGCCGGTCGCGCCCATCATGTGGCCGGTCATCGATTTTGTGGAGGACACGGGAATGTGCAGCGCATGGGAGCCGAACGCAGAGTTGATAGCGCGTGTTTCAGCGAGGTCGTTCAGCAGCGTGGCAGTGCCGTGTGCGTTGATGTAGTCCACCTGGTCCGGGTTCAGCCCGGCGCTATCCAGCGCCTGCGCCATTGCAGCCGCGCCGCCAACGCCAGTGGCGTGTGGCGCAGTGATGTGAAACGAGTCAGCGGTGGCTGCGTAGCCGGCTAGTTCCGCCAGAATGTTTGCGCCGCGCCGCTGCGCAAACTCCAGCTCCTCAAGCACAAGCGCTGCTGCGCCTTCGCCCATCACCAGCCCGTCGCGATTTTTGTCAAAGGGCTGCGGAGTCATGGAATAGTCGTCATTGCGCCGGCTGAGTGCGCCAAGCCGGTCAAACGCTGCAATGCCGACGCTGCAAATGGTGGCTTCTGTGCCGCCGGCAATTGCAGCATCTGCTATGCCGGCGCGGATCATTTGCCACGCCGTGCCAATGCCGTCGGAGCTGGAGGCGCAGGCAGAAGCAACCGAGAATGCCGGCCCCTTGAAGCCATGATCGATTGCGATCAAACCACTTGGGCCGTTGGGCATCAGCATCGGGATTGTGAACGGGTTGACCCGCCGCGGGCCGGGATCCTTCGTGGTGTGAGTAGCGGTTTCAAGGCTGATCAGTCCGCCAATAGCCGAGCTCATCATCACGGCAATGCGCCCCGCACTCTCGTCGGTGGCAGCCAAGCCAGAATGGGCAACAGCTTCCTTCGCGGCAGCGGTGGAAAATTGCTGGCAGCGGTCGCGCCGGCGGGCTTCGGCTGGCTCCATGTACCGGCTTGGGTCAAAGTTCTTTACCTCGCAGGCGATCTTGACGAGGTATTGGGTAGTGTCAAACAGGGTGATGCGGCCAACGCCGCTGACGCCATTGCGGCAGTTTTCCCACGTCTCGCGGGCCGAGAGCCCCAGCGGGTTTACTGTGCCATAGCCTGTGACTACTACTCTGCGCATTGCGGGCTGGTCTCCATAAAAATATTCAGCCCGACGCTGGCTGGCACCCGTAATTTATATCACATGCAGGCGCACCGCCACTTATTTAAATCAGCGTGTGATTGTGACGGTAGTTCCGACCTCTGCCCAGTTATAGAGTGCTTCCGCCTCGCGGATGCCGAGCACAATGCAGCCGTAGGATGCCGGGCTGCCGAGCACGCCACCCCATAAGCGTTCGCCGTTGGAAAGAATGGGCAGCGCGTGAATTCCATTTTGCGCAGTTCCCGCCCAATAGATGCCTAGCCAGTTTGGCATTTGCAGGTCCCACTGGCTGGCGTAGGCATTGGGCATTTTGGTCAGCACGGAGTAACTGCCCGGCATTGTCTCGCGGTCTTTGATGCCAGTGCTGACCGGCCACTTGCGCAGCAACTGATCACCCGCAAAAGCACTTAGGCGCTGCTCTGAAATGCTGATTAAGATGCGCCGGGCGCCGGGCGCTGTGGCATCAAGGCTCACTTCCTCCAAGGTTGTACGTAATACCTGGCCGGGAAAAATTCGATTGCCGTTGGAAAGCTGGTTCAGGCGCATCAGGTCAGGGATCGACGTGCCCAATTGTTGTGAAATTTGGCCCAGCGTGTCGCCGGCGCGGACCGTGTAAGAAATGCCGTTGAAGGGCGGGGCGGCTGGTGCTGCAGATCGCGCTGCTATCGGCCCTACCAGCGGGATGTAAAGGCGCTGCCCTGCCCGAATGCGATCGCTGGCGAGGCGGTTGAGCCCGCTGATTTTGACCCACGATACGCCGTACTGCATGCCAATTGCGTACAGGCTCTCACCGGGTTGCACAATATGCACAACCGGCTCAGCGGCAAGCGCAGTACCAGTCTGGGTGAATGTGGCAGCGGCGATCAGTGCGCCGGCTAACATTCGCATCAGTGCGCGCCAAAACAAACACGCCCCGCAGAAATGCGGGGCGTTTGCCTGGTGCGGACCCGGCGGACAGCCGTCCATCTCACGATGGGTATCGGCTTCCGCGCAGGATCCTTAACCGTGGTTTAGTACAGCGGCAGCGTGGTGTCCACTTCGCGGGCCCAGGCAAGAATGCCGCCCTTCAAATTCTTCACGCGCTTGATTCCAGAGGCAAGCAGCAACTCCACAGCTTTTGCGCTGCGCGCCCCGGAGCGGCAGAGCACCACATGATCCGCAGTGCTGTCCAGCTCGGAAAGGTGCGCTTGCAGGTCCCCAAGGGGAATGAGCTTTGCCTGTTCCAGCCGCACAATTTGCCACTCGTGCGGCTCGCGCACATCAATAATGTGCAGCGGGCGGTGGGCATCCAGCATGGCCTTCAATTCCTGGACTGTGAGCTCGGGCACGCTGCTCGTTGTTTGCGCCGCACCCTGGTCGTGGGCGGGCATGCCACAGAATTGCTCGTAATCGATCAGTGCGGTGACGGTGGGATGCGGCCCGCAAATGACACAGTCCGGATTCTTTCGCAGCTTCACTTCTTCCATTGTCATCGCAAGCGCGTCGTACAGCAGCAGGCGCCCAAGCAGCGGTTCGCCGATGCCAAGGATCAGCTTGATGGCTTCGCTGGCCTGCAGCGTGCCCACCGTGCCGGGCAGTACGCCCAGCACGCCGCCCTCTGCGCAAGAGGGCACCAGCCCCGGAGGCGGTGGCGCGGGGAACAGGCAGCGGTAGCACGGGCCGTGCTTTGCCCAAAAGACGGACACCTGCCCCTCAAAACGGAAAATGCTGCCATACACATTGGGTTTGTCCAAGAGTACGCACACATCATTTACAAGATAGCGCGTTGGAAAGTTGTCCGTGCCGTCGATCAAAATATCGTAGGGCTGCGCAAGCTGCATGGCGTTTGCGGACGAAAAGATTTCGTTGTGCGTGATTACTTCGATGTCTGGATTGAGGTCCAGCAAGCGCTGGCGCGCCGACTCAACCTTGAGCACGCCAATTTGCGCTGTGCCGTGTATCACCTGGCGCTGCAGGTTGTGCGACTCGACGACGTCGTAATCCACCAGCCCGATGCGCCCCACGCCGGCGGCTGCCAGATACAGAGCCACTGGCGAACCCAGCCCGCCCGTGCCGATGCACAGCACACTGGCAGCTTTGAGGCGCTGCTGCCCGGTAAGCGTAACCTCCGGCATGATTAAGTGGCGTGAGTAGCGCCGGATCTCTTCATTGCTCAGCACAAGAGTGGCGGGATCCACGGCACTTGAAATGCGAATCATTCTGTCCTCGCTGTGTAATCGGTCGGCTGCAACTGATTAGGTGGTAGCTGCAGAGTCACTTTAGTGCGCAGGCGCAGGGCAGGTTGGTTGTTCACGGCCGTTCAATTGGCGCGCCCACAAGGTTGCCCCATTCGGTCCACGAGCCGTCGTAGTTGCGCACGCTGGGATAGCCGAGCAGGTAAGTGAGCACAAACCAGGTGTGCGAGGAGCGCTCACCGATGCGGCAATACGCCACCACATTTTGGTCTGGCGCTAAATGCTGTTCCACTTCGTATATCTGGCGCAGCTCAACGGCGCTCTTGAAAGTGCCGTCATCGTTGGCTGCGCGCGCCCACGGAATGCTGCGCGCGCCGGGGATATGGCCGCCGCGCAGTGCGCCTTCTTGCGGATACGCTTCCATGTGCATCATCTCGCCGGTGTACTCCTTGGGTGAGCGCACATCCACCAGCGGCAGGCCGGCGCGCACATGCTCCATTACCTGTTCACGGAAGGCGCGAATTTTGTAATCTGTGCGCGCCTGCGCTTTGTAATTGGAAGCCGGGTAGGCGGGTACCTGTTTGGTCATTTCGCGGCCTTCATCTGCCCATTTTTTGCGGCCGCCGTTCATGATGCGCACATGCTGGTGGCCGTAAAGCCGAAACACCCAAAGCGCGTAGCAGGCCCACCAGTTGCTTTTGTCGCCGTAGAAGACAACCGTGGTGTCGTTGCCAATTCCGTTGCGGCGGCAGAGTGCTTCGAAGCCTTCGCGATCCAGATAGTCACGCCGGATGCGGTCATTGAGATCATTCACCCAGTCGATCATGATTGATCCGGGCACATGGCCCTGTCCGTAGAGCAGCAAGTCCTCGTCGGACTCCACGATGCGTACATTGGAAGTATGCAGGTTGTCGGCCACCCACTGAGTTGACACCAATGCGTCTGGTTGTGCGTATTCATTTGTCATGCGTTGTATTACTCCTGATATGTTGATGCGGGTTGCAAGATTGACAGCCAGCCCGCAATGCTTAGAAAAGATTTTATCTGAATTGCCCGAACACTTGTGCGCCTAACAGCAGCCGGCAGCCAACTGCGTGGCTGCGCGCTGGCTTCTTTTGCCGCCGGCAACCGAAGGCACAATGCGCAGGCGTGCGCCGGCTGGCAGCGGTGTGGCTATGCCCTGCAGGTGGCGCACATCCTCACTCTCCAGAAAGATGTTGACGAAGGCGCGCAACTCGCCATCAGCGCCATACAAGTGCTGCTGCAGTTGCGGGTGCTGCGCGGTGAGGTCGTGCATTGCGTCCGCCACTGTGGCGCCGGTGATTGCGACTTCTGTGGCACCGCCAGTGAACGGCCGCAAGGGAGTTGGAATTCGAATGGTTGGCATAGATGCTCCAGTTATTAATTGTTTACTCGAAGGTGCTGCTGTTTGGCCTGGCGGGCACGGCTGGGCCAATCGCAAGCACAGCCTCGTTGAAATCAGACCGGTCTTCGCGCAGCTGCCACGCGCGGGCACCGGCGGGCTCGCCCGCTGCAATGCTCACGATCAAGTACAGGTACCAGGGCAGTGCGTGCTGGCAATCGTAATCGGAAGGCTGTGGCGCTGAGTCCGGATGCGAGTGAAAAACACCGACGACGTCCAAGCCAAAGGTTGCGGCGTGGTCTTCGCCCTCGAGCATGTCCTCAGCAGTGATGAGGTAGCGGTGGTATTGCTCTGCGTGCGCAAACTTGTTGGTGAGGGGTAGCATGCGGGTGGCGTGCCAGCTGCCATCAGCGGCATTGCCCAGCAGCAGGCCGGCAGCCTCCTTGGGGTAGGCAGCGCACAGATGCGCAGTGATTTGCCTGTACAACGCAGTTTCGATGTAAAGGTTCATAGGCCGGCCGGCTGCGGCTGCCACATGCGGTCCGACAGATACTTGTAGCCGCTGTCCGGGAAGATTACGACAATGTGGCCAGCCTGCATTGTGGCAGCCAGCTGCAGGGCTGCCACAGTGGCGGCGCCTGCCGATATTCCCACGAACAACCCCTCTTCTTTGGCCAAGCGGCGTGTGGCCAGCAGCGCATCTTCCGTGCGAACGGCAACCTGCTTGTCTGGCAGCGCCGCATCATAGATTCCCGGCTGGATGGAGCTGGCCATGTGCTTCCATCCTTCGATGCCGTGGAAAGCTGCGTCCGGCTGCACCGCCACAAGTGCGATGTCGGCGCTGTATTGCTTGAGGTAGCGGCCGGTGCCAACCATGGTGCCGGCAGTTCCGAGGCCCGCCACCAAGTGCGTGACCTGGCCGTTGCTTTGCGCAATGATTTCCGGGCCGGTGGTGTGATAGTGCGCGTGCCAGCTGGCAGGGTTGTTGTATTGGTCGGCATAGAAGTAGCGCTCGGGTTCGGCGGCTGCCAGCTCGCGCGCTTTCAAGATTGCGCCATCTGAGCCCTCGGCTGCATCCGTCAACACCAAGCTGGCGCCGAGCGCACGCAGCACGGCAATCCTTTCGCGGCTCGCATTTTCCGGCACACAAAGTTTCACAGCGATGCCACGGGCCGCTGCAAGCGTGGCGTAGGCGATGCCCATGTTGCCGGAGGTGGAGTCCAGCAGCACGCGCCCGCGCCCGAGCTCGCCGGCTTGCAGTGCAGCGCGCAGTACAAAAAGCGCAGCGCGGTCCTTGATGGAGCCGCTGGGGTTGTGCCACTCGAGTTTGGCAAAGATGCGCACGGCGGCCGGCAGGTGGCGCGTGATGCGCTGCAACTGCAGCAGCGGCGTGTTGCCCACCAGAGTTTCAAGGTTGGTTTCTGCCAGCTCCGCGAGGGCCGGATTGGTTTTAGTTGTTGTGGCTTGCAGCATCAAGTGTTTCCCAAAAAAGTAAAGTTAAACAAAAAAAGAGTGGTGGCCTTTCGGCCGGCATATCCCGCTGGGAATGCCATCCACTCTTTGCTGCTTGGCCGCGGCGGCCTTGTTACCTCGGTACCGGTCAGCGCAGGGTGGACAACCTCCCAGCGCCAATACACGTGCAGGCTCCCGTTCCCCTACTCATGGTCGCGATTGTATCCGCCGCAGGCAAAATGTCAAGCTACGCAGTTGTACTGCGGACTGCTTTGACAATATGCAGGCGCCCCCCTATAGTAATCGTTGCATGCAGATTATGGTGCGGTTGGCTGGAAGTCTGGCGGAGCGTGCTGGCGCACCGCGCATAGCTGTGGAGCTGCCTGAGCCGGCCACTGTGGCCGCAATCATTGGCGAGCTGCAGCGCCTGCATCCCCAAATTGCCGCCGTCGCGGCCAGTGCCATCGCTGTGGTTGCGGGGCGGCACGCGAGCCCGGATGATGTTGTAAACAGCAGTCAGGAAATTGCGCTATTGCTGCCGGTGGCTGGTGGCAGCCAAAAGTTATTCCGCGTTCGTTGATTATCCCAAGGAGAAAACATTATGGCCAAAAGTTCTGCCCCTGCTTCCAAAGCCAAGCCCAAGGCGCAAGCCCAGCCACTGCCGCGAAAAGCTGCAAGCAACGGACATGCCGGGCACGAGACTGTTTATGTCGACCAGTACATCAACGGAATTCTGGACCCGGCGCAGCCAATGCTTGGGCCGGTGCGCGACGGCGGCCACATTGTGGCCAATACTGCACCCGGCTGCTGGGGGCCGATGATCACGCCCGCAATTCGCGGTGGGCATGAAGTAACTGTGCCGGTGGCGGTTGCCGGCGCCGAGGTGGGCGATGCAATCGCAATTCGCATCAAAGACATCACGATCACATCCCGGGCCACAGCTTCGGGCAATGACACAATGATGGCCGGCCGGTTTTTGGGCGACCCGTACGTGGCCGGCAAATGCCCCAAGTGCAGCGTGCTGTATCCGGAGACGCGCCTTGAGGGCATCGGCCAGCAATCCGTGCGCTGCGTAAAGTGCGGCGCGGATTGCACACCGTTCACCTTTGCCAACGGCTACACAATTGCATTTGATGAAGGCCATGGGTTGGGCGTCACAGTGGGGCGCAAGGCTGCCGAAGAAATGGCGCACGATGCAAAGACATTTGCGGCGATGCCCGAAAACTCCATACAGAACTCCATCCTCACGTTTGCACCGCATGACTTGGTCGGCGTGGTGGCACGCGTGCGGCCATTTATGGGTCAGCTTGGCACAACGCCGGCGGTTCCGCTGCCGGACTCTCACAACGCCGGCGACTTCGGGTCGTTTCTGATTGGCGCGCCGCACGAGTATGCTGTCACAGCGAAGCAGCTCGAGCAGCGTACTGACGGCCACTTGGACATTGATGCGGTGCGCAAGGGCGCAATTTTGATTTGCCCGGTGAAGGTGCCGGGTGGCGGTGTGTACCTTGGTGACATGCATGCGATGCAGGGCGATGGCGAAATTGCCGGCCACACTTGTGATGTCTCTGGCACGGTGACGCTGCAAGTGCACCTGATCAAAAATCTAAATCTCGATGGCCCGCTCTTGTTCCCGGTTTTTGAAGATCTGCCGTTTCTCGCGCAGCCGTTGAGCGACGAGGAATTTGCGCGCGCTGAAGGGCTGGCTGAGGAACATGGCGTGTTGGAGATTGAAGACAGCCTGCCTGTGTCGGTGATCGGCACGGGCGCAGACCTGAATGCTGCCACCGACAACGGGCTCAATCGCGCGGCTGCGCTGCTGGGCATGTCTGTGCCAGAAGTTAAGAACCGTGCCACCATCACTGGCGCAATTGAAATCGGGCGCCATCCGGGCGTAGTGCAAGTCACCTTCCGCGTACCCGCGGAAAAACTTGAGGAGTGTGGATTGCTCAACTTTGCGCTCGATCAATACGGCGATTAGCAGCGCCCAAGCCTCGTGGGCTGCGCAGCACGGAGGCCCATCGGCCTCCGTGCTTGCTTTTTGGCCCGAGACAGCCGTGTCTTTGGTGCTTGCCCAAATCCCGCGCTGCGATTAACATTCGCGCATGCCACGCCAAGAGCGGGATACTGGTTTCGGCTACGTGGTGCGCGAGGTGGCGCGCCATGTGGGCGTGGTGTTTTTGGTTGGCGCCACTGTTGCCACAGTTGCCAGCCAGATCACACCGGATGCGTTGCTGCCGCGCGGCGTGCGGCTCGGCATCAGCATTGCCAAAGGCGCAGCCGCAAAAGCGGCCGATGCGGCTGAGCCAACCGCCGCACCCGTCAATCAGCAGCGCGTGGGCATCGTGGCCGGGCACAAGGGCAATGACTCCGGTGCGGTTTGTCCGGACGGACTTACCGAAGCGCAGGTAAACCTTGAAGTGGCGGGCCGGGTGCAGGCAACTCTGCAGCTAGCCGGCTACGCTGTGGATGTACTTGACGAATTTGATGCGCGCCTTGAGGGCTACCGGGCCGATGCGCTCGTGTCGATTCATGCAGACTCTTGCGAGTACATCAATGAGCTGGCAACTGGCTACAAGGTGGCCGGCTCCATGGCTGCAACAGCGCCGGAACAGTCGGCGGCGCTCACGGAATGCATCATTCAGAGCTATGTTGCGCAGACAAAAATGAACTTCCATGCAGACAGCATTACACGCGACATGACTTTTTATCATGCGTACCGGGAAATTGATCCGGCAACACCAGCTGCCATAATCGAGCTGGGCTTTTTAAATCTGGACCGCGAAATTTTGGAGAGCCGCCCCGATTTGACTTCAGCCGGCGTGAGCAACGGCATCTTGTGTTTCTTGCGCGGCAATGCCGCCAAGCCGTAGCGTACGAGGTTGAGGCCTGCGCTAAGAGTCCGGCGCAAGCACAATAAACTCGACCGGTGGCGCATGGAGCTGCAAGCTGGAGCCAGCTGCGGTTCCGAATGCTTCTACGCGGTGTCGCCCGGCTGCCAGCTGCCAAACAACTTCAAATGGTGCAGAGCTCAATTGCGCCAGGGCTTCGCCATCCATCAGAATTGTGACATTTGTGATCGCTGCCGCACTCAGGATGCGCAGCGGCAGCAGTTGGTTTGCGGCTGGCAGGCGCGCCGACAGGCGGTACACGCTGGCTGCGTCCGGCGCTGCAATTCGGAGCTGCGGCGCGCCGCCAACAATTGGGCTCTGCGCATCGTTGGATGCCGGAACGGCAAGCACTGCTGCTGGTTCGCGCGCTGCTGGTAAATTTGCAGCTAGCAAGCCGCTGTCGCTTGCATAAAATTCCGTTACGGCGTCCACTCCAATAAGTTCCCGCGGTTCAGTGCCGCTGATAAATATCTCGGTAGTGCGCTGGATACAGGTTGCAGTCGGCTGCGCGCCGGAGCCTGCGCAAATATTGCGGCGCACCAGGCCTGCCGGCTGCATAAATGTGCCAGCAGCTTTTCCGCGCAATGCCGTGCGCATGAAGTCATGCCAGATCGGCGCGGCACCGCTGATGCCCGCCACGTTACGCATCGGCGAGTTGTCGGCATTGCCAACCCACACTCCCACGGCCAGCTCTGGCGTATAACCCACCGTCCAGTTGTCGCGCCAGTTGGTTGTGGTGCCGGTCTTCACTGCAGCCGGCCGGCCAATGTTCAGCACACTTGCTGCGCCAAACGCTGCGCTGCGCGCGTTGTTGTCGGCCAGAATGTTGGTGATGATGAAAGCGATGCGCGCATCGAGTGCGCGCGTGGCGTGAATTGGCTGCCGGCTTGAGAGCAGCGTGCCGTCCGCCGCGTGCACGCTCATGATGAGGGTTTGCGGGAGCAGCATGCCACCCGTGGCGAACACGCCGTATGCTGCAGTTAGTTCTGTAAGGCGCACTGCACCGCCGCCCAGCGTCAGTGCCAGCCCCGGCGACTTGGTTGCGGCAAGTGTTGTAATTCCCATGGCGCGTGCCATGCGCTGCAAGCCGGCCACCCCCACTTCTTGCAGTGCAAGCACAGCGGGAATATTCAGCGAATTGCCAAGCGCTGCGCGCGCCAGCACCGGCCCGCGGAACTTGCGGTCATAGTTTTGCGGCGTGTAGGCGCGGCCTTCTGTTGTTACAAAACTTGTTGGTAAATCGGGCAACTGTGTCGCTGCTGTCCATGGGCAGTTTGCCGCAGCGGGCGGGCAGCGCGCGGGATCAAACGCCAGCGCGTACGTGAGCGGCTTGAGAGTGCTGCCGGGTTGCCGCGGCGCAAGCGCCATGTTAATTGCGCCGGAGATTGCGCGATCAAAATAATCAATCGACCCAACCAGTGCCAGTACCTGACCGGTGCGCGGGTCAACCGCAACCAGCGCTGCGTTGCCGGAGTTGTGGCTACCGGTTTTTGAGTCTGCCAGCTGCGCCAGCCGGCGGCGCATAATCTGTTCAGCGCTGTGCGTCAGGTCAATATCCAGCGTAGTGGTAACGGTGAGCCCGCTGGCCAATGCTGCTGCGCCGTATTGCTGCTGCAATTGTGCCAGCACTTGAAATACAAAGTGCGGGGCAGTGATTGGGAAGGGTGCTGGAGCGTATTGCAGCGGTTCGCGCAGCGCGGCGGCTGCGCCCGCTGTGTCTATGAAGCCGGCCTTATGCATCAGACCTAACACCACGCGCTGCCGCGTCTGCGCAGCGGCCGGGTTGGCCAGCGGGTTGTGCTGCGCCGGTGCCTGCGGCAGGCCGGCGAGCAGCGCGCATTCGGCCAAGTCTAATTCCGCGGCATCCTTGCCGAAATATGTTTGCGCAGCCGCTTGCAGTCCAAGCGCAAGATTGCCGTAGTCGATGTTGTTCAAGTACAGCTCAAGGATGCGCGCCTTCGGAAGCGTGCGCGTCAGGCGCCAAGCCAGCAGGCTCTCGTGCAGCTTGCGCTCAAGCGTGCGCGCACTGCGCGCTGCGGGCGGCAGTAGCAGGTTGCGCACCACTTGCTGTGTGATCGTGCTGCCACCCGCAATGGTTTGTCCGCCGCGCACGTTAATCCACAGCGCACGCAAAATGCCGCGCCACTCCACGCCCGGATTGGAATAAAAAGTGGCGTCTTCTGTGGCGATGGTGGCCTGCCGGCAGGCGCTGGGTATCTGCGCCAGTGTGAGCGGCGTGTGATGCACGCCCGCGCTGCTGGCAACTTCGTACAGCAGGCGCCCGTCGCGCGCCAGAATTTTTGTGGATGGTGCTGCGGGCGGCGGCAGCAAGCCGGGCATGGCCGGCGCGGTGTGGGCATACCAAAGCAGTGCTGCCGCGCCGGCTGCCAGGAACAGCCCGGGCAGGGCAGCGAGCCAGATCAAGCGGGTTCGTTTCACCGCAGGCACAGTTTTGGCGGGGCGGCTTTTTTCATGATGGACTGCTATCAAACGCTCGGCCGATTGCGAACATTATCAGCTTTTGCAGAAACAGACTCTGCGAGCGCTGCATTTTGGCGCGCAGCGCGGTTAGAATTTGGGCGGAGAGCTTTAACGTGAAACAATTATTGGACCGCATCCGGGCAGAAGGCCGCAACCTCGGCAATGGGATTCTAAAGGTTGACGGTTTTGTAAATCATCAGGTTGATACAAAATTGATGCAGGCCTGCGGCTTGGAGCTTGCCAAGCGGTTTGCTAACTGCGGTGCGAGCAAAGTACTCACAGCTGAGATTTCCGGGATTGCGCCTGCGGTGATGACGGCGCTGGAATTGGGCCTTGAGGTTGTCTACGCACGCAAGCAAAAGCCAATCACGATGCCGGATCAGGTGCTGCTGACCATTGCGCCGTCACACACGAAAGGGCGCAACGTGGAGTTGATTGTGTCGCCGGAGTATCTGGGTGCCGGCGAGCGCGTGCTGGTGATCGATGATTTTCTTGCGAGCGGCCAAACCATTCTTGGGTTGGCGCGGTTGGTGAAGGCAGCTGGCGGCGCAGTGGTGGGCGTGGGAGCATTGATTGAAAAGACATTTGAAGGCGGCCGCGATGTCTTATCCGGTTTAGGCGTGCCCATCGAGACGCTGGTGCGCATTACCAACATGGATGCCGGGCGGATTGAACTTGGCAGCTGAGCGGCAGCAATTTGGGCGCTATCCGGTTGCAGTAAGGCACAACTGCATCTAATGGACACGGTTGTCATTTTGGATTTTGGCTCGCAGTACGCGCAGCTGATTGCGCGGCGTGTGCGCGAGCACAACACCTACTGCGAATTGTTTGCATGGAATGCCGAGCCCGGGCGCGTACTGGCATTGCGCCCC
Organism: Anaerolineaceae bacterium; assembly: GCA_003569365.1. Classification (GTDB taxonomy): domain Bacteria; phylum Chloroflexota; class Anaerolineae; order Anaerolineales; family UBA11657; genus BD1. The sequence continues at coordinate 55,263 of BGOS01000006.1, read as the reverse complement.
AAGGCTTTTATCCTTTCGGGCGGCCCGGACAGTGTTTATGCAGCGGGTGCCGCAACGCTGCCCGATTATGTGCTGGCAGCTGGCGTGCCCGTGCTGGGGATTTGCTACGGCATGCAGCTGCTGGCGCGCACGCTCGGCGGGGATGTGCAGCCGGGGCAGCAGCGCGAGTATGGGCGCGCTGCAATCACAGCAGCGGAAAGCACGCTGCTGGCGCAGGGTGCGCAGCAAGTTTGGATGAGCCATGGCGATCAGGTGCACACGCTGCCGCCGGGTTTTGTGTGCAGCGCCAGCGGAGAAGGCTGTACTTTTGCTGCAATGGAAAATACCGCGGCCCGTATCTTCGCTTTGCAGTTTCATCCGGAGGTTGAACACACGCCAAACGGACCCCAGATCATTGGAAAGTTTCTAGCGTTGGCGGGTGTGCGCGCAGACTGGCTGCCGGAAGCAATTGCGGACGGGTTGGTGGCGCAGATCCACACGCAAGTTGGCAGCCAGCGGGCCATCGCAGCACTCAGCGGCGGAGTTGATTCTGCGGTTGCCGTGGCATTGGCACAGCGCGCGCTCGGCGATCAGCTGGATTGCTTCTATGTGGACACCGGGCTGATGCGAACAAATGAAACTGCCGAAGTGGTGGCTGCATTTCACGGTCTTGGTTCGCATTTTTCGGCTGTGGATGCAAGCGCTGAATTTTTGGCTGACCTGCATGCGGTGGTTGATCCGGAGGAAAAGCGCCGGCGCATTGGCGCGCGCTTCATTCGCGTTTTTGAACGCGAGGCACGGCGGCTGGGAGCTGGTGCAAAATTTTTGGTGCAGGGCACAATTTATCCGGATGTTGTTGAAAGCAGTGGCAGCGGCCGGGAGCAGGCCGCAAAAATTAAGACGCACCACAACGTCGGCGGCCTGCCGCCGGATTTGGATTTTCAGCTGGTGGAGCCGTTGCGCTATCTTTTCAAAGACGAAGTGCGCAAGGTGGGCAGTGCGATCGGTTTGCCTGATTCGCTTGTTTGGCGGCAGCCCTTTCCCGGCCCCGGCCTGGCCATTCGCTGCCTTGGCTGCGTTACGCCAGAGCGCCTTGCCACACTGCGCGCCGCCGATGCCATCATGCGCGCCGAGCTGGCTGGTGCCGGGTTGGAGCGCTCTGCAGCAGCGCAAGCCTTTGCGGTCCTCTTGCCGGTCAAGTCTGTGGGGGTGATGGGCGACAGCCGGACCCATGAGGAGGTGGTAGCGCTGCGCTGCGTGACCACCTCGGACTTTATGACTGCAGACTGGACGCGCTTGCCGTACGAATTGCTTGCCACCATAAGCAGTCGCATCGTGAACGAAGTGCCGGGCATCAACCGCGTGGTCTACGACATTACCAGCAAACCCCCCGCGACGATTGAATGGGAGTGACAAGCGCCGCTGCTGCTTGCTCCACTAAAGCGCAAAAACCGTGAGGGTCCGCCCGAGTCAGGCAGATATCGTCCAATTCGGATTTTTTTTGCCATAAGCTAATGGGGAAGTGACTGAACGCTTCCCGCCGGCCCAGCATCTACATATTCTCCTCTTTAATAGGCCTGTATTGCATCAGAACTCGGAATTTCGTGAATTTTATTGCCAGCCAGCCGATTTTTTGCCAAATAAACGAGTTTTTTGAAAAGAGTTGACTTTCACGATCTTTTTACGGTATACACAACGGGTCGTACGTCTGATTTTGACAACTGATTTTGATTGAAGCCTGCAACAGGTGGCTTGGCAACTTGTTAGGCAGGTCGTAGCTGAACTCGCAAGGCAACTTGCGGTGCTTGTCTGCGCTTAGATGCTTGGTATTTTGATTAAGGAGTGACAACACAAAAAATGGCTGTACCCGGAAAGAAGAACTCAAGTAAACGAACCCTCGGCATAACCGCAAAGGCGGGGCGTCCGGCATCGCGCCGGCGGGCCGCAACCAATGGCACAGCGAAGAACGGCCACAAACCCGAGGTGGTTGAAGAACTCTTGATGGATTTGGAGGAGAGCCCCAAGGTACAAAAGGCGCTGGAGATTGGCCGTGCCAAAGGCTACATCACTAACGATGAGCTGATCGCTTTGTTTCCAGAAGTGGAAGATGAAGTCAATGAGCTGGATGAGGCAATGACTGCGCTGGCAGCGGAAAATATTGAAGTAGTGGAGCAGGCTGAGGACGGCGAGGAAGGTGCCGACGATGACGATCCGCCCAGCGATGACGAAGAAGATGTGCGCCGCAAGCTGCGCAAGAGCAAAAAGAAACCGGCTGCCGGCGCGGATCAGGGCATTCTGGGCGTTGATGTTGAAGACACGATTGGGCTGTACCTGAAGGAGGTCGGGCGTGTTCCGCTGTTGACTGCAGAAGAAGAAGTCTGGCTTGCAAAGCGCATCGAGAAGGCCGTAAAGTCGAGCGAGGAACTCGAGTGTAAAAAGCGCATGGGGCCAAAGCGGCGCGCTGAAATTTTGCATGACATAGCCGACGGACTGGCAGCGCGCGAGCATTTGGTTACGGCAAACTCCCGGCTGGTGATCAGTGTGGCTAAGAAGTACATTGGGCGCGGGGTGCCATTTCTGGATCTGATTCAAGAAGGCAACATTGGCGTACTGCGTGCTGCTAAAAAGTTTGATCATCATCGCGGGCATAAGTTCAGCACGTATGCCACTTGGTGGATCCGGCAGGCTGTGACGCGCGCAATTGCGGACCAGGGCCGCACCATTCGTGTGCCGGTTCACATGGGTGACCAGATCAACAAGCTGCTGCGTGCGTCGCACTCGCTTACCCAAAAACTTGGCCGGGACCCCTCCACCGAAGAGCTGGCCAAGGCGCTTGAGGTGGGAGCGCGCAAGGTGGAAGATATGCAGCAGATTGCGCGCCGGCCGTTGTCATTGGAAATGTCCACCGACGATGAAGATGACTCTTCGCTCGGCGACTTCATCACTGACATCGAAAGCCCTGAGCCAGCGCGGGTGACTTTGGAAAAGATGCGCCGCGAGCACATTGATGAGGAGCTTGCAAAGATGCCGGCGCGCGAAGTTCAAATCTTGAAACTGCGCTATGGGCTGCACGATGGCGAAGCCTACACGCTGGAAGAAGTGGGCAAGATGATGGGCGTGACGCGCGAACGCGTGCGCCAGATTGAAGCACAGGCGCTGAGCCGCTTGCGCCACCCCCTGCAAAGGCAAAAGTTGAAAGAGTACTTGAAGGCGGACTCGGTTTAGAGCCGCTCCGCAAGTTTCGAGCATCAGGCCGCCAATAATTTATTGGCGGCTTTTTATTTGCGTGGCGCAGCGCTCAGCGAAGACGCAGCTTCCTACTGCGGCAGAGCGCCGGCTGCCCGCCAGTGGCAGCCTGGCGCCTAACTCTTGCCGGCGTGTGGCGGCTGCTCGTCTTCGCGTGACAACTTGCCGAAGATGAAGCCCTCCACTGTGCGGGCACCGCGGCGCAGTGCCGAGCGCACGCGTGAGATGCCATAGAAGGCGCGGCGCTGCAAACGCCGCAATGTGCCCGGCGCAGCGGGCGCGGTCACATTCCAGCGCACAAGGGCTGCGCCCCATGTGAGCCCGCCGCCGAATGCCACGAACACAATGTTGGTGTTGGGCTTGATGGTTCCGGCAGCCACAGCCTCGCACAAGGCAATTGGAATCGAAGCCGTAGAGGTGTTGCCGTAACGCTCAGGTTGAGGACAAAGCGGTCTGCCGGCAGCTTTAGCCCGCGGGCGGCGGCGGCCACGATGCGCTCGTTGGCTTGGTGCGGAACTATGCGATCAATCTCCGACATGCGCAGTCCGGCGTCAGCCACCACCTGGCGGCAGGCATCCACCATCACGGTTGTTGCAAACCGAAATACTTCGGATCCGTTCATCTGAATTGTGTGCAGGTTGTCGCGCAAGGTTTCGATGCTGGCAGGTTTGCGGCTGCCGCCCGCCGGCACCGAAAGCAGGTCTGCTCCCGAGCCGTCCGAGCGCAGCAGGGTGGAGAGCACACCGCCGCGCTGTTCGCTGCCGCGCAGCACAAATGCTCCAGCGCCATCTCCAAAAAGAATGCAGGTGCCGCGATCTTCCCAGTTCACAATGCGTGACAGGGTTTCCGAGCCGATGACTAGCACGGTGTTCATCGAGCCGGAGATGATTGCCTGCGACGCCAGCGAAAGTGCGTACACAAAGCCGGTGCAGGCAGCCAGTAGATCAAACGCGCCAGCCTTGCGGGCTCCCAGTGCATCCTGAATAATGCTGGCTGTGGCTGGAAATAAATGCTCGGGCGTGGAAGTAGCCACAATGATCAGGTCAATTTCGCCGGGACTGATGTCTGCGACTTCGATTGCCTGGCGCGCGGCTGCCAGGCCAAGGCTTGCGGTTGTATCTTGCGGCCCGGCAATGCGGCGCTCATGGATGCCAGTGCGCGAGACTATCCAGTCCTCGGTGGTGTCCACCATGCGCGAAATCTCGCGGTTGGTAAGTACGCGCTTGGGCACAGCCATGCCCCAGCCAATGATGTGGGCGTAGGACTTCATGCGCGGTCAGGCGTGGTCATTGAGATAAGAGCCAAAAATCAGGCAGGCATTATGGCCGCCGAACCCGAAGGAGTTTGACATCGCCCGGCGCACTTTGGCGGCCCGCGACTGGTTTGGCACGTAGTCCAGATCGCAGTGCTCGTCCGGGTGCGCGTAATTTATTGTGGGCGGCAGAATGCCGTGCGCTATGGCCTGCAGTGCGATGCACGCCTCAAGTGCGCCGGCGGCGCCCAGCAAGTGGCCATGCATCGATTTTGTGGACGAGACCGGCAGTGTAGCCGCTGCAGCTGCAAATACTTTTTTTATCGCCAGTGTTTCCATCCGGTCGTTCAACATGGTTGAGGTGCCATGGGCGTTGAGATAATCGATATCGGCGGCTTGCAAGCCGGCATCATTCAGCGCAAGCTGCATGCACCGTGCAGCGCTTGAGCCGTCACTGGCGGGTGCGGTCATGTGAAAGGCGTCATTGCTGAGTCCGTACCCCAGTACCTCTCCCAGAATTTGTGCGCCGCGTGCCGTGGCGTGCGCTGCATCTTCCAGCACCAGCACGGCCGCGCCTTCGGCTGCCACAAACCCGTCGCGTTCGTTATCAAACGGGCGGGAGGCTGAGTGCGGATCGGATGACTTGGTTGAGAGCGTGCCCATGTTGGCAAAGCCCGCCATAATCAGCGGCGTGAGCGCTGCTTCGGCGCCACCACTCAGCATCACGTCTGCTGCGCCGCGCCGGATCATCTCCGCTGCTTCGCCAATTGCATTTGTGCTGCTGGCGCACGCTGCACTCACGGCAAGGTTTGGCCCGCGCAACCCAAAATGCAGCGCAACCTGCCCGGCTGCTGTATCCGGCAGCATCATTGGCACCATGAATGGGCTGATGCGGCTGGCACCGCGTGCATTCAAGGTCTGCGCCTCTGAACCCACAGTGGTGATGCCGCCCATTCCAGTGCCAATCAGCGCGCCGATCCGGTCAGCGTTGCCAGCGTCAACCTTCAGGCCGGACGCGAGCACTGCCTCCTGGGCTGCGCTGAGTGCGAACTGCACAAAGCGGTCCATCCGGCGGGCGTCCTTCTTGCCGAAGCGCTCAACTGGGTCGAAGCCTTTCACCTCGCCCGCGATCTTGACCGAGTGTGCCGCGGTATCAAACAACGAGATCAGCTCAATGCCGGAAGCCCCGCGCATGATTGCCTGCCAGCTGGCAGCCAAATTCAAGCCCAGCGGGTTCACCGTGCCCATGCCCGTTATTACAACTCGCTTGCGGGTACTGTTCATATTGTTGGCGTCACAGTAGTCAAGGCTGCGTCGCGCAGTTGAAAATCTACGGTATTGGAACCGTAAAGATCCATCCGCTTATAATAACACCGCGATCCCGCGGTCTGACGCGCCATAAAAGACTTGATTGTAATTTCCGGCGCCACAGGATTTATAGGCCGGGCATTGGTGACCCGGCTGGTGCAGTCTGGTGCGCAGGTGCGCTGCTTGCTGCGCCCGCAAACGCGCACACCACAACTGCCGCGCAGCTTCGCCGTGCCGGTTGCTGTTGCAGACCTTGAGAGCGGCCATGGTTTGGCCGCTGCGTGTGCCGGCGCACAGGTTGTTGTTCACCTTGCAGGCAACTACGCGCGTGGCACCACCGCAGGCCTCATGTCCGTTGACTATCGTGGCACGTTGCAATTGCTGCAAGCCGCGCAGCAAGCGGGAGTACAGCGCTTCGTTTATCTCTCGCATCTTGGCGCAGATCGCGCATCTGCATTTCAGCTGCTCAAGATCAAAGGCCTCGCAGAAGAATTTATTCGCCAGAGTGGCGTGCCCTACACCATCGTGCAAAGTGCGCCGGTGTTCGGTGCCGGCGATGCACTCCCCAGCATGCTCGCTGCCCTGCTGCGCCTCGCGCCTGGTGTGTTTGTGCGCCCGGGTCCCATTGATGCGCGCTGGCAGCCGCTTTCGGTTCAGGATGTGGTGCACGGGCTGATGGCGGTATGCAACGAACGCGGCTTCGAGAATCGCACCATTGAGATTGGCGGCCCCGAAGCGCTTACCATCAATGAGGTTCTGGCTGCCATCATGGCGGCAACGGGGGTGCGCCGGCAAATTATTACTGCGCCGCTTGCCTACTCGCGCCCGGCCATGGGCGTGTGGCGCAGTTTGTGGCCACAGTCGCCACTGGCCGGCTGTTGGCTGGACCTGCTGGCTGTGAACCAAGCCTGCGAAATTAACAGTATGCAGCGCTTCTTTGAGCTGCGCCCCGCGCGCTTTAGCCCCAACCTGGGTTACCTGCGCGGCCACAGCTGGCTTGATGACTGGCGCCGGGTAACCGGGCGGCGGTTGCCGGAACCCCAAAAAAACCTTTGACCCTGCTGAAAATTACTGGTATACTTCTGGTCTGTATCCTCCGTTTATTTCGCCAACAACAGCTGAATAGCCTTTTAGGAGCATCTGCGAGATGAGTGTTAACCGTCCCGTCAAGTCTTACGCGCGTCTAAACCATGATTTTCCGCTGCCGGAAATGATTGAAGTGCAGCTCTCTTCCTTCGAATGGTTGAAGCAGGATGGGCTGCGCGATTTGTTTGATGAGATCTCTCCGATCGAATCGTTTAAGGGCGGCATGAAACTATTTCTGCCGGGCAACACAAAAGAGGCGCGCGAAGCCGGCCTGAAGTTTTGGTTTGAAAAAGTCAAGAACCCGGTTGAAGAATGCCTTGAGCGCGACCTTACTTACTGCGCTCCGCTTTATGTGAGTGTATTGCTTACGGGCGATGAGATCCCGAACCCCATCAAGTCCGATATTTTTCTCGGTGACTTCCCGTTGATGACTGAGCGCGGCACCTTCATTGTGAATGGCACCGAGCGCGTAGTGGTATCGCAGCTCATTCGCTCGCCGGGCGTGTATTTTGAGAGCCAGGTTGAGACAACCACCGGACGGCGCATGGCAGCTGCCAAGCTGGTGCCGGACCGCGGCGCTTGGATGGAGTTTGACACGCGCAAAGCTGACTATCTGATTTTGCGGTTTAACCGCAAACGGACTGTTCCGGTGACCATATTGCTGCGGGCCATGGCAGCCGTCAGTGACGGCTTGCCAAACTCGCCGCTGCAAACCGGCAGCGATGAGGAGCTGCTGGCGCTATTCTCCAAAGTGGACACTGACCCGGATCGCCAGTTCATCGTTTCCACAATCCGGCAGGAGCCGGAATGGGAAGCCGGCAGCAAGCGCACAGTTGCGCAGGAAGCCCTGATTGAGTTCTTCAAAAAGATGCGCCCCGGCGATCCGGCCACGCTGGATAACGCGCGCGAGTTTTTAACGCAGCAGCTTTTTGACCAGCGGCGTTACAACCTGGAGCGGGTTGGGCGCTACAAACTTAATCAGAAGCTGGACCTTGGCAACCGCGTGCCGCTGGCGCACCGCACCGTAACCAAAGCGGACATCATTGGGCTGCTGAAGCGCATGATCCAAATCAACAACGGCGATGAGCCGGCTGACGAGATGGACCACCTTGGCAACCGGCGCGTGAAGACCGTGGGCGAGCTGATTCAAAACAAGCTGCGCGTGGGCATGCGCCGCATGGAGCGGGTGGTGCGCGAGCGCATGTCCATCCGAGATCAGGACAATATTGTTTCGCCGGTAAACCTCATCAACATCCGGCCGGTGGTGGCAGCTGTGCGGGAGTTCTTTGGATCCAGCCAGCTCTCGCAGTTTATGGATCAGACCAATCCGCTTTCGGAGCTGCGCCACAAGCGCACATTGTCCGCGCTGGGACCGGGCGGCTTGCGGCGTGAGCGCGCGGGCTTTGATGTGCGCGATGTGCATCACTCGCACTACGGCCGCATCTGCCCGATTGAGACGCCGGAAGGCCCTAATATCGGCCTGATTGGGCGCTTGTCCTCGTACGCCAAGGTCAATCCATTTGGGTTTATTGAAACGCCTTATCGCAAGGTGGTCCGCGAGCTGCGCGCGACGCACTCGCAACTGGTTGGACGCACCATTCGGGATGACCTGCACGACCCCAAAAACGACAAGGTGATGTTTACCGATGGCACTGAAATCACAAAGGACGTGGCGCGGCGCTTGGAGCGGCTGGGCGACAAGTTCATGGTGAAAATTGTGCCGTTCGTGTCGCATGAGACCACATATATGTCGGCGGATACCGAGGATCGCTATGTGATCGCGCAGGCGCAGGCACCACTTAAGCCCAACGGCGAGTTTGTGCGGCCGCGTTCGTCGTGCCGCTCGCATGCCAAATTTGTTTTTGAGGCACCGGCCAATATTGACTATATGGATATTGCGCCGCAGCAGATCGTCGGCATTTCCGCCTCGCTCATTCCGTTCCTCGAGCATGATGATGCCAACCGTGCGCTGATGGGTTCCAACATGATGGCGCAGGCTGTTCCTTTGCTGCGGCCGGAAGTTGCAATCGTATCCACCGGCATGGAAGCGGTGGCTGTAAAGGACTCCGGCCAGGTGGTGCGGGCATTGACGGCGGGCCAGGTGGTGTCCGTAACTGGCAGTGAGATTGTGGTGTTGCCGCAAGGCAAAGACCGCAAACAGACTTATGCACTGCGGCGCTTCAAGCGTTCCAACCAGAGCACCTGTATCGACCAGCGCCCGATTGTGCAAAAAGGGCAGAAGGTGAAAGTTGGCCAGGTAATTGCGGACTCCTCCAGCACTGATCGGGGCGATATCGCGCTGGGCCAAAACGTGCTGGTTGCATTCATGTCATGGGAAGGCTACAACTTTGAGGATGCGATCGTGATTTCCAGCCGCATGTTGCGCGAGGATAAATTCACGTCCATTCACATCGAGAAGCATGAAGTGGAGGCGCGCGATACCAAGCTCGGGCCGGAGGAGATTACGCGTGACATTCCCAATTTGGGCGAGGAAAGCCTTAAGGACCTCGATGAGCATGGCATCGTGCGCATCGGCGCTGAAGTGGGCCCGGGCGATTACCTTGTGGGAAAGATCACGCCCAAGGGTGAGAAGGAACTGTCACCGGAAGAGAAACTGCTGCGCGCCATCTTCGGCGAGAAGTCACGCGAAGTAAAGGACACATCCCTGCAACTGCCGCATGGCGAAAAGGGCAAAGTGGTGGATGTAAAAGTTTTCGACCGCGGTCAGACGGAGGATCTTTCACCCGGGGTGGAGAAGATGGTGCGGGTGTCGCTCAGCCAACGGCGCAAACTTACCGAAGGCGACAAGATGGCCGGGCGCCATGGCAACAAGGGCGTTGTTTCTAAGATATTGCCGGAAGAAGACATGCCTTTCCTGGAGGATGGCACGCCGGTCGATATCATTCTGAATCCTTTGGGTGTACCGGGGCGCATGAACATTGGGCAGATGCTGGAGACACACTTGGGTTGGGCCGCAGACCGGCTCGGCTTTCGAGCTGTGACCCCGGTGTTTGATGGTGCATCCGAGAGTGAAATTGAGGCCGAGCTGGCGCGTGCGTGGTTGATCGACCGCGCTTGGAAGGAAGCCGGCAATCGGGCATGGCAGTGGTTGAAGGATAGCGAGTCCGACACTACAGAAATCCAGGACGATGAAGAAGCAATCCGGCTGTTCCTGGAAACATGGGTGGACAAGCGCAAGTATGATCGCGTGCTTCTGCAGACTGACTTGGTGTATGCGCGGCGGGCTGCGCTCACTACGTGGCTGGCCGAGTGCGGGTTTGCGCCGGACGAGCTGCTGGTGTTTGGCAATCCTGCGCCGTCTGAAGAGTCTGCTGTGGCCGACGACTTGGCCGTGCGTGCCTGTTTGGTGTTGTGGCTGGAAGACCACGAGGTGAAGGCCCGGCGCCAAAACACTGAGACACTGCGCGAGACGGCTGCCAAAATGATGAGTAGCAGCGGCGACCCGTTGCCGATCTTGGGCAAGATGAAAGTGCGTGACGGCCGCGGCGGCTTGGCGTACGACCAGCCGGTAACGGTTGGCTACATTCACATGCTGAAGCTGGCGCATTTGGTGGAAGACAAAGTGCACGCGCGCTCGACCGGGCCATATTCGCTTGTGACGCAGCAGCCGCTGGGCGGCAAAGCCCAGTTTGGCGGCCAGCGCTTTGGCGAGATGGAAGTGTGGGCACTCGAAGCCTACGGCGCGGCGCACATTTTGCAGGAAATGCTCACCATCAAGTCTGATGATGTGGCCGGCCGGGTGAAGGCTTATGAATCCATTGTGAAAGGTGAACCGATTGAAGACCCTGGAATTCCAGCATCTTTCCACGTTTTGGTGAAGGAAATGCAAAGTTTGGGGCTTGCTATGGAAGCGGTTCTGGACAACGGCGAGCTGATCGAGTTTGGAAAGGAAGAGGAGCGCCGCCGCATGCCAAGCTTGGGTGGGATGGGGCTGCTGGAGCTGGGCCGATAGGCAATTCGGAAAGCCCGAAAATTCGGCTTGACTTTACGGGGCGCGGGGAGTAAAATTTCAGGCCGCCCGAGCAAATTTGGGCGCGCTATGGGTCGTCCGAGGGCAGGGGCCACGGGCGAATTGAATAACTTGATAACTGCGAGGCCAATGCATGCGTATTGGCCTCGCAAGCTGTGGGCGGACTTTAGGTTTAGAACGGAGTAGAGGAACGAAATGCCGACGATCAATCAACTTGTGCGCAAGGGCCGGAAGCTGCGCCGCAAAATGAGCAAGGCGCCCGCGCTGCAGTTCACGTACAACTCCAACAAGGAGCGCCGGGCGAAGCAGGCAAAAGGTGCGCCGCAGAAGCGCGGTGTTTGCACTGTGGTCCGGACTCAAACTCCCAAGAAGCCAAACTCAGCCATGCGCAAGGTTGCGCGCGTGCGCCTGTCCAACGGCATGGAGATCACGGCTTACATTCCCGGCGAGGGTCATTCGCTGCAGGAGCACTCCGTGGTGCTGGTGCGCGGCGGGCGTGTTAAAGATTTGCCGGGCGTGCGCTATCACATCGTGCGTGGCACACTGGATACAACCGGCGTGGATGCGCGGCGCCAGGGGCGCTCCAAGTATGGCGGCAAGCGCCCGAAAGCCAAGAAGTAATTTGCGCTTTCAAGTAAGAGCTATTCAAGATGTCACGTAGATATACACCGGCGCCGCGCGAAGTATTGCCGGACCCCAAGTTCCACAACCGGCGGGTTTCGATGTTTGTGCATCGCCTCATGTACGGCGGCAAGAAAAGCGTAGCGCAGCGCGTGTTGTACACCGCGATGGCGGAGATGGCAGCGCGCACCCAGAAAGAGCCGATCGAGCTGTTTGAAAGTGCGCTGCAGAATGTGGCTCCGGTGGTGGAAGTCAAGCCGCGGCGGGTTGGCGGCGCCACGTATCAAGTGCCGCTGGAAGTGAAGCCAGAGCGCCGCGAGACTTTGGCGATGCGCTGGATCATTGACGCAGCGCGCGCCCGTGCCGGCAAGTCCATGAGCGAGAAGCTGGCCAACGAGCTGCAGGATGCGGCTGGTGGTTCGGGCGGGGCAATGCGCAAGCGCGAAGAAGTACACAAGATGGCAGAAGCCAACCGGGCTTTTAGCCACTATAGATTTTAGGGGCGCGAGAATATTTTTTCTCCGCATGCCCAGATCTCTACTCACGAACTGTGACAAGCACGCGCCCTCCACTGGAGCGGGTCCGCAATATTGGCATCATTGCCCATATCGATGCGGGCAAGACCACCACCACCGAGCGGATTCTGTTCTATACGGGCAAGACGCACCGGATTGGAAATGTTGATGATGGCAACACGGTTACCGATTGGATGGAGCAGGAACGCGAGCGCGGCATCACAATTGTGTCGGCGGCAATTACTGCGGAGTGGCGCGAGCATCTATTTAATCTAATCGACACCCCCGGCCATATTGATTTCACGGCCGAGGTGCAGCGCTCTTTGCGCGTGCTTGATGGCGGGATTGTGGTGTTTGATGCGGTGCAGGGAGTTGAACCGCAAAGTGAGACTGTGTGGCGGCAGGCGGATCGCTACTCTGTTCCCAGAATTTGCTTTGTCAACAAAATGGACCGGGTGGGTGCGAACTTTGAGCGCTGTGTGGCAATGGTTCGCGAACGCCTTGGAGCCAACCCGGTGCCTTTGCAGCTTCCAGTGGGGTCTGAGGCTACGTTCAGTGGTGTGATCGATCTTTTGGAAATGCGGCTGATCACGTGGTCTGATCAACTGGGTGTGACACGCGAGTATGGCGAAATTCCAGCCGAAATGGCTGAAGAGGTGGCGGTGGCGCGCGCTTTCATGATTGAGAAAGTTGCGGAGCATGACGATGAGCTGATGGCGATGTATCTTGAAGGCACTGAGCCGAGCATCGATCAGCTGCGTTCGGCAATCCGGGTTAGCACAATCAGCGGAAAGATGAACCCGGTATTTTGCGGGTCATCGCTGAAAAACAAAGGCATCCAGCCGGTGCTTGATGCGGTCGTGGATTTTCTGCCGTCGCCGTTGGATGTGCCGCCACTAGTCGGCGTATCGGCTTCTTCGGGCGAACCGATTGAGTGCCCGCCAAGCGTAGACGCTCCGTTGGCGGCGCTGGTTTTCAAAATTGTGAGCGATCCGTTTGTGGGCCGGTTGGCTTACTTCCGGGTTTACTCGGGCAAGCTCACTGCGGGCGAGAAGGTGCACAACACCACCAAACGCAAGCGCGAGCGGGTGGGGCGCGTCATTCGCATGTATGCGGACCGGCGTGAAGACTTGGATGAAGTGGGCGCAGGTGACATTGCCGCAACGCTTGGCTTGAAAGACACCTTCACGGGTGACACGCTGGCGATCGGTGATGACGGTGTTGTGCTGGAGCGCATCACTTTCCCAGAGCCGGTGATCTCGGTGGCGGTTGAGCCGAAGACCACTGCCGATCAGGACAAGATGGGCAATGCCTTGCACAAGCTGTCGGAAGAAGATCCGACATTCCGGGTGCGCTCGGACGAGACCACCGGGCAAACGGTAATTTCGGGAATGGGCGAGCTGCATCTTGAGATTTTGGTGGACCGCATGCTGCGCGAGTTCAAGGTTCAGGCAACTGTGGGGCGGCCACGGGTTGCGTACAACGAAAGTATTACGCGCACCGTTGAACACCTTGACTACCGCCACGTAAAGCAAAGTGGCGGACGCGGGCAGTTTGCGCATGTTGTGATCAAGCTGGAGCCGGGAGAGCCAGGTTCTGGAATTGGATTTGAGAGTGCGATCGTTGGCGGCACAATCCCGCGCGAATTTATTTCGCCGGTAGAGCGCGGCGTGCGGGGCGCTGCTGAGAACGGCGTGCTGGCTGGATATCCGGTCACGGATGTGATGGTGACGCTGATTGACGGTTCGTTCCACGATGTGGACTCGAGCGAGATGGCTTTCCAATTGGCCGGGTCGATGGCATTCAAGGAAGGCGTATTGAAGGCGAAGCCTGTTTTGCTTGAGCCTTTGATGAAGGTGGAAGTGCTGATGCCGGAAGAATACATGGGCGACATCATGGGTGATATCTCTTCGCGGCGGGGAGCGATCCAGGGAATGGAAGGGCGCCCCGGCAACGCTCAGGCTGTGCTTGCGATCGTGCCGTTGGCTGAGATGTTTGGTTACGCAACGGTGCTGCGTTCGCGCACCCAGGGGCGCGGCGTGTTCTCGATGGAGTTTGCGCGTTACGAGCGGGTGCCAGAGGCAATCGCGCTCGAAGTAATCAAGGCCAAGTAAAGCCGGCCTTCATTTTAGGGGACTAATACTATGGGCAAAGTGATGTTTGATCGGAGCAAGCCGCACGTAAACGTGGGCACAATGGGGCATGTGGATCATGGCAAGACGTCGTTGACCGCTGCAATCACAAAGGTGCTGGGGCTGCGCGGCCTGGCGGATTACCGCGCCTTTGACTCGATTGACAATGCGCCGGAAGAGAAGGCGCGCGGCATCACGATAGCCATCTCGCACGTGGAGTACCAGACAGACAAGCGCCACTATGCGCATGTGGACATGCCGGGTCACCGCGACTACATCAAGAACATGATCTCCGGTGCGGCGCAGGTGGACGGCGCCATTCTGGTGGTTTCCGCGCCGGACGGCCCGATGCCGCAGACGCGCGAGCACGTGCTGCTGGCGCGCCAGGTGGAAGTTCCATCGATTGTGGTATTCCTGAACAAGGTGGACCAGATGGACGATCCGGAGCTGCTGGAGCTGGTGGAGCTGGAGTTGCGCGACCTGCTCAACAAGTACGGCTTTCCGGGGGATACAACGCCGATCATTCGCGGCAGTGCGCTCAAGGCGCTTGAGTCCACAAGCAAGGACAGCAGTGCCGCAGAGTACAAGCCGATCCAGGATTTGATGGATGCGGTTGACAGTTTTATTTCGACACCCATCCGTGAGAAAGACAAGGCATTCATGATGCCGATTGAGGATGTGTTCAGCATCAAAGGGCGCGGCACGGTGGTGACCGGGCGCGTGGAGCGCGGCACCGTGAAGGTGGGCGAGGAAGTGGAAATCATCGGGCTGCAGGAAGTGACGCAGAAGTCTGTTGTGACGGGCATTGAGATGTTTCACAAGCAGCTGGAGATCGGGGAAGCGGGCGACAACGCGGGCATATTGTTGCGCGGCATCGAGCGCGAAGCAGTGACGCGCGGGATGGTGCTGGCGAAGCCGAAGAGCATCACGCCGCACACCAACTTCAAGAGCGAGGTGTACGTGCTGACCAAGGAAGAAGGCGGGCGGCACAAGGCATTCTTCAAGGGCTACCGGCCGCAGTTCTTTATCCGGACGATGGATGTGACGGGTGAGATTGCATTGCCGGAGAACGTGGAGATGGTGATGCCGGGCGACAACGTGAACATGGAAGTGAAGCTGATTACGCCGGTGGCATTGGAGAAGGGCTCCAAGTTTGCGATCCGCGAGGGCGGCCTCACGGTTGGCGCTGGCGTTATCACAGAGGTTCTCTAACCAGCCATGGCCAAGCAAAGGATCCGCATTCGTTTGAAGGCATACGACCATCGCATGTTGGATCAGTCTGCGCGCAAAATTGTGACCACTGCCGAGCGCACGGGTGCGCGGGTGGTTGGGCCGGTGCCGATGCCAACGCGCATCGAGCGGTTCTGCGTGCGGCGCGGGCCTTTTATTGACAAGAAGTCGCAGGAGCACTTTGAGATCCGCACCCACAAGCGTGTGATCGATGTAATTGATCCTGATCCAAATACGATCGACACCCTGATGCGGCTAAACCTGCCGGCAGGCGTGGATATTGAGATCAAGATTTAGTTGGTGAATGAACTTTAGATATTAGCTAGTTGAAGATATGAATGGGCTAATCGGTCGCAAACTTGGAATGGCGCAAATCTTTGATGACGCCGGGCTTTCGATTCAGGTTACCTTGATTGAGGCGGGGCCGTGCTATGTTACGCAGCTCAAGTCACCGGATAAAGATGGTTACCAGGCTGTGCAGCTCGGTTTTGGTGAAGTGAAGACTAAGCGGCTCACCAGCGGGCAGCGCGGCCACCTTAAGGCCAATGAGCTTCCAAACCTGAGTGTGCTGCGTGAGCTGCGCTTCAAGGGCGATGTGAATTACGCTGCGGGTGACAAGGTCACTGTTGCGCAAGCTTTTAAGCACGGTGATTTGGTTGATGTTGTGGGTGTTTCCAAGGGCCGCGGCTTTCAGGGCGCGATCAAACGCCACGGTTTTCACGGCGGACCGGTTTCGCACGGCCAGTCCGATCGGCGGCGTGCGCCGGGCTCGATTGGCGCCGGCACCACTCCGGGCCGCGTGCCAAAGGGCACTCGCATGGCGGGTCGTATGGGCAATCAGCGGGTCACGGCACAGCATTTGGTTGTGGCGCTGGTTGATGATGCGCGCAACTTGCTGGCTATCCGTGGCGCTGTGCCTGGCCCGACCGGAGCCGTGGTATTTGTGCGCGTGGCGCGCAAGCAAAAGAACCCTGTGGCGGGCAAGGAATAGCAGCGATGCAGGTTGATGTAGTTAATACAAGCGGCGAGAAGGTAAGCCGGGTTGAGCTGCCGGAAGAGATTTTTGGCGCGCCGGTGAATGTGGACTTAATGCACCAGGCGCTGATGCGCCAATTGAATAATTTGCGGCAGGGAAACCACAACACCCGCGGACGCGGCGAAGTGCGCGGCGGCGGTGCCAAGCCTTGGAAACAAAAGGGCACAGGCCGTGCGCGGCAAGGCTCGCGGCGCGCATCCCAATGGGTGGGCGGTGGTGTGGCTCACGGCCCGCATCCGCGCAGCTACCGGCAAGCCATGCCGCGCCAGATGCGGCGGGCAGCCTTGCGCTCGGCGTTGTCTGTAAAGTTAAAGCAATCCGAAATTGTGGTACTGGATACGCTGCAGATGGCCGACTCCAAAACAAGTTCGATGCGCCAGCTGCTTTCCGGCATGGGCATTGAGGGCAAGACATTGATTTTGCTCGCGGTGCAGAACGAAGCGGTGGAGAAGTCCGCGCGCAACCTGCAGACTGCGCTGACTTTGCGTGCAGGTTACCTGAATGTGCGTGACCTGCTGTACCACGAGAAGGTGTTGATGCCGCTGGACGCGCTCGAAGTGATCAAGTCCTATTTGGGGGCGGAGGCGTAACATGGCACTGACGGCTTACGATGTGCTGCGGCGCCCGTTGATTACGGAGAAGACAAACTTTCACGTTAACAAGCTGCACCAGTATGTTTTTGAAGTGGCGAGCGCGGCCACCAAGGTGCAGGTAAAAGAAGCGGTTGAGAAACTGTTTCGGGTTAGCGTGGCCAGTGTCAACACTATGGTTGTGCCTGCAAAGCGCGCGCGCCGCATGCGCCGCTTTACGACGCGCAAGCCGGCATCGAAGAAGGCGATTGTCACTCTGGTTGAGGGTGATACCATCCCGGACTTTGAGGGCGTGCGCTAATGCCGATCAAGAAGTACAAGCCCACCTCGCCTGGCAGGCGCGGTATGACGGGCTTCACGTTTGAGGAAATTACGCGCTCCGAGCCGGAGCGTTCGCTGGTTCGGCCGCTGCGCAAGCGCGCCGGCCGCAATGCAACGGGCCGGGTTACTGTGCGCCATCGCGGTGGCGGGCATCAGCGCAATTACCGCATTATTGATTTCAAGCGCGACAAGCTGGACATCCCGGCCAAGGTTGCGACGGTTGAGTACGATCCGAACCGCAGTGCGCGCATAGCGCTGCTGCATTATGCTGACGGCGAGAAGCGTTACATTGTGGCGCCGCTTGGCTTGGCGGTGGGCGATGTTTTGTTGTCCGGTGCGAATGCGGATATCCGGCCCGGGCACTGCCTACCACTGGCTCGCATACCGCTTGGCACGCTGGTGCACAATATTGAGCTGCAGCCGGGGAAGGGCGGACAGATTGTGCGTTCTGCCGGTACTTCTGCGCAGCTGGTGGCGAAGGAAGGCGACTTTGCGCAGATTCGCATGCCGTCGGGTGAAGTGCGGTTGGTGCGGCAGATTTGCTTTGCAACGATTGGCGAGGTTGGCAATGCGGACAACCGCAATATCAATCTTGGCAAGGCTGGGCGCTCGCGGCACTTGGGAAGGCGGCCGGGTGTGCGCGGCTCTGCAATGAGCCCGCGTGACCACGCGCATGGTGGTGGTGAGGGGCGCCAAGGCATTGGTTTGCCGGGGCCGAAGACGCCGTGGGGCAAGCCGGCGTATGGCAAGCGCACGCGCAAAAACAAAGTCACCGCCAAGTACATTGTCCGGCGGCGCGGCAAGAAGCGCTAACCTGGAGCTATTGAATGTCACGTTCATTAAAGAAGGGTCCGTTCATCGAGGCGAAGCTCTTGAAGCGCATCGAGGCGATGAACGAAAAAAGCGAGAAGCTGGTTGTGCGCACCTGGAGTCGGCGCAGCACCATATTTCCCCAATTGGTGGGGCATACGGTTGCAGTGCATGACGGCCGCCGCCATGTGCCAATTTATATTACCGAAAATATGGTTGGGCACAAGCTTGGTGAGTTTGCGCCCACTCGCACATTCAAGGGTCATGAGACCAAGAGTGCGGTAAAGAGCTAGAGCTATGGCTGACACTGTTGCACGGGCTTTTGCATTCAAGGTGCCGGGATCTGCCCAGAAGGCGCGCCTGCTGGCGGACCTCGTGCGCGGCACGCGTGCGCTGCAGGCAATCACGATGTTGAACGTGATGCCGCAAACCGCTGCCCGCCTGGTGAGCAAGGTGATTCGCTCTGCAGTTGCAAATGCGGAAAATAACATGCGCTTGAATGGCGCAGACTTGTTGGTGAAGACGATCATGATTGACGAAGGCCCCAGCCGGCGTGGCCGGCGATACGGCGCGCGCGGACGGATGAAGCCGATCAAGCACCGGTCTTCGCACATCACGGTTGAGCTTGCAGAAGCTGAGCGTTAGGCAGTAGCAGGAAAATATTTGCAATGGGCCGAAAAGTACATCCGGTAGGGTTCCGTCTCAAGATCGTCAAGGACTGGCAGGGGCGCTGGTTTGCCAAAGGGCGGCGCTATGCCAACCAGCTGCACGAGGACTTGAAAATTCGCCAGAAGATCCAAACTGAGTATGCGCACGGCGCAATTGCGCTGGTGGACATTCAGCGCTTTCCAAACCTTGTGCATGTGACCGTGCACACTGCGAAACCGGGTGTATTGATTGGCGGTAAGGGAGCCACCATCAAAAAGGTGCGGGAAGAGCTGACGGTGACTTGCGGCATGCCGGTGAAGGTGGACATTGCCGAGATCACGGCGCCGGACTTGAACGCAGCCCTGATAGCCCAAAATGTGGCAAGCCAGCTTGAACGGCGCATTAGTCATCAGCGTGCCCTCAAGCGGGCGGTGGCGCAGGCCATGCGCGTGGGTGCCCAAGGCATCAAGGTGATGGTATCCGGCCGGTTGAATGGTTCTGACATGACGCGGCGGGAGTGGGTGCGCGAGGGGCGCGTTCCGCTGCAGACATTACGTGCGAACTTGGACTATGCGCGGGCAACTGCGCCGACCACGTATGGTGGCATTGGTGTGAAGGTGTGGGTTTACACCGGTACTGTGGCGGCTGATGGCAGCGCCGAGAAAGCAGAAACGCCTGCGACAAAGCAGGGGGACTAACAGACAATGCTGCTTCCCAAGCGCACTAAATATCGCAAGCAAATGCGCGGCCGCATGACGGGGCGCGCTTCGCGCGGCGCCACAATTGAGTTTGGTGACTACGCATTGCAGGCGCTGGAGCCGGGTTGGATTACACAGCGCCAGATCGAGGCTGCCCGGCGCGCCATTATGCGGGCGCTCAAGCGCCGCGGCAAGTTGTGGATCCGCATCTTTCCCGACAAACCGGTGACGCATCGCGCGGCTGAGACGCGCATGGGCAAGGGCAAGGGCAGCGTCGATCACTATGTTGCGGTTGTTAAGCCGGGGCGCATGATGTTTGAACTTGCGGGCGCGCCCGAAGACCTTGCCAAAGAGGCGATGCGCCTGGCAGCGCACAAGCTGCCAATCAAGACCCAGTTCCGGACGCGCGAGTCCAGCTTTGGGGCATAGGCAGTAGTTATGGCTGAGGCAGAGATCAAGGGAATGGACGCACAGCAGTTGCAGACCGGTATCGCGGATGCGCGCGAAGAGCTTTTCAAGTTGCGGTTTCAGCTGCGATTTGGGCAGCTTACAGATGTTTCGCGATTTCGGAAGACACGGCGCAAAGTGGCGCGCATGCTGACTGAGCTGCGTGACCAACAGCGAAAGAGTGGCGGGGGAACAGACTAATGCAGAATTTGCGCCGGCGGATTACTGGCACTGTAGCCAGTGCCGGAAAAATGGACAAGACAGTTATTGTGACTGTGGCGCGCACGATGGTGCATCCGCTTTACCGCAAGGTGACGCGGCGTGTGGTGCGCTATATGGCGCACGATGCGGAAAATGCGGCCAAGGTCGGCGACAAAGTGGTGATCGTAGAATCGCAGCCAATCAGCAAGCAGAAGCGCTGGGCACTGGAGCGCATTTTGCATTCCGGCCCGGCTGGCAAGACCGCCGAGTAGGACCACTAAATGATTCAACAAGAGTCTTACATTGGCGTAGCTGACAATTCCGGCGCGCGTGAAATAATGGTGATCAGAGTCATGGGCGGCTCCACCCGGCGCTATGGATTTGTGGGCGATATGGTGGTGGGTGCGGTAAAAGTGGCGACGCCCAACAGCGGCGTGAAGAAGAGCGAGATTGTGCGGGCTGTGATTGTGCGCACAGCGAAAGAGTACGGCCGCAGTGACGGGTCGCATATTAAGTTCGATGACAATGCGGTGGTGCTGCTCGATGGCGAGACCACCAATCCGAAGGGCACGCGGATCTTTGGGCCGGTGGCGCGCGAGTTGCGCGACCGGGGCTTTATGAAGATTATTTCGCTGGCGCCTGAAGTAATTTAGGATCGATTGGAGTTGATGTAGATGGCAGTCAGGCGCGGGGATCTGGTGGAAGTGGTTGCGGGTAATCAGGCCGGCAAGCGCGGTCAGGTGTTGAAGATCCTGCGCGTGCGCAGCCAGGTGGTGGTGCAGGGCGTAAACATGCGCAAGAAGCACCAGAAGCAGCAGCAAACTGGCGGCCAGCGCCCGCTGTCGGCTGGCATTGTGGAATTTGAAGGGCCGCTGCACATCTCCAATGTGATGGTGGTTTGCAGCAAGTGCGATGCGGCTGTGCGGCTGGGCACGCAGCGCGAGGGCGGCAAAGTGCTGCGCACGTGCAAAAAGTGCAACACCGTGGTGGACAAGTAGTACGCGACAACGTAAAAGTTAATTAACGATGCCAAACCTGAAAAACAAATATCGCGCTGAAATTGCGCCCGTTCTGATGAAGGAGTTTGACCTTTCGAATGTGATGGAAGCGCCGCGCATTCAGAAGGTTGTGATCAACATCGGCATGGGCGAGGCAATGGACAACGCCAAAATGGTGGATGCCGCCGTCGGCGACCTTTCGATCATCAGCGGCCAGAAGCCGGTGGTGACCAAGGCGCGCATCAGCATCGCAAATTTCAAACTGCGCGAAGGGCGTTCGATTGGCACCAAGGTGACTCTGCGCAGCGGGCGCATGTGGGATTTTCTGGACCGGTTGATTAATGTGGCGCTGCCGCGGCTGCGCGATTTTCGCGGACTGCCGCCAACTGGTTTTGACGGCCGGGGCAACTGGACTCTCGGCCTGCGCGATCAGCTGATCTTTCCAGAAATTGACTACGACAAAATTGACAAGCAGCGTGGCATGGAAATTACGGTTGTTACCAGCGCGCCTACTGACGAGCAAGCCAGGAGATTGTTGACACTCATGGGCATGCCATTCAAAGCAAGGGTGAGCTGATGGCCAGAAAATCCAACATGGCGCGCGAGAGCAAGCGCAAGTTTCAGGTGCGCGTGCGCAGCCGTTGCCGGCGTTGTGGGCGCGCGCGCGGCTTCATCCGCCGTTTTGAATTGTGCCGGATTTGTTTCCGTGAGCTGGCGCTTGAGGGTCAGATTCCCGGTGTAGCCAAGGCTTCGTGGTAGGGCTTGCAGCATAATGACTATTAGTGATCCAATCGGCGACATGCTGACCCGCATTCGCAACGCTGTGGCCGTGGGACATCCTGCCACCAGTATGCCCAGCTCGCGAATGAAGGTGGCGCTGGCAGAGATTATGCAGGCCGAGGGCTACATCGATGGCTTTGATGTGGTGACCGAACCGGACAAGTATCCGACGCTGCGCGTGTCCTTGCGCTATGTGGGCGACCGGCGCAAGCGCCGGCCTGTGATTGCAGGGATCGTGCGCGTCAGCCGGCCAGGTATGCGGGTTTATTCTGGCAAGGCTGTGCTGCCGCGCGTGCTATCCGGAATGGGCATTGCAATTATTTCAACACCGAAGGGGCTGATGACGGACCAGCGCGCGCGCAAGTTGGGCGTGGGCGGCGAAGTTATCTGCCGGATTTGGTAGGAGCTGCAGAAATGTCGCGCGTCGGTAAATCTCCAATTGTCCTGCCGGCCGGCGTGAAGCTGGCTATCAGCGGGCGCCAGGTTGATGTGCGCGGGCCGAAGGGTGGCCTCTCATTGCAATGTGCTGAGGGTGTTTCATTATCACAGGCCGAGAACACGGTGACGGTGGCGCGCACAAATGACAGCCCGGGCATGCGCGCATTGCACGGCACTACGCGGGCGTTGGTGAACAACATGGTGCTGGGTGTCAGCGCGGGCTGGCACAAGGTTCTGCAGATTGAGGGCGTCGGCTACCGCTCCGAGTTGCAGGGCAAGACTCTGGTGATGATGCTGGGTTATTCGCACCCGGTGCGAATTGATCCGCCGGCTGGAATAGATTTTGAGGTTGATTTGAAGGCGCGCACAATTACGATCCGGGGAATTGACCGCGAGCTGGTTGGGCAGACTGCTGCCAACCTGCGGGCTTGGCGGCCGCCGGAGCCGTACAAAGGCAAGGGTGTGCGATACCTCGGTGAGAAGGTGCGCCGCAAGGCCGGCAAGTCCGGCAAGGCCAAATAAATTATGGCACAGCCAATTCGATCAGTTTCGCGGAAGCGGCGGCATACGCGCGTGCGCAAACGCGTGACCGGCACCAATGCAATGCCGCGCCTCAACGTGTTCCGGAGCCTTGGCAATATTTATGCGCAGGTGATTGACGACACCACCGGGAAGACGCTGGCACAGGCATCTACATTGGATCCCGCACTGCGCGATGCAGTGAAGGGCAAACCAAAAACTGACCAGGCTAAAACGGTGGGTGGTGCAGTGGCAGAGCGGGCCAAGGCAGCAGGCGTTGCCAAGGTGGTGTTTGACCGTGGTGGTTATAAGTACCACGGCCGCGTGAAGGCGCTGGCTGATGCAGCGCGCGCTGCGGGTTTGGAGTTTTAGGAGAAACCATGACCAGACGTCCACAACGTCCGCAAGGGAAACGTCCCCCAGAACGGCCTTCTGATTATGAGGAGCGCATTGCAGATATCTCGCGCGTGGTCACAGTGGTGAAGGGCGGCCGGCGCTTTAGCTTCCGCACCGTTGTGGTTGTGGGGGATCTCAAGGGCATCGTGGGCGTTGGCATTGGGCGCGCGCGTTCTGTGCCGGACAGTCTGAAGAAGGCTGGTGAGCGCGCGCGGCAAAACCTGAAGAAAGTTCCGCTGCTTGGCACCACCATTCCGCATGAGATCACCACGGAGTTTGGCGGGGCAAAGGTGTTTATGAAACCGGCATCGCCCGGCACCGGTCTTGTGGCGGGTGGCGGCATGCGCGCGGTGCTTGAGTGTGCGGGTGTGAAGGATGTGCTGTCTAAGTCCCAGGGCAGCAACAACACCCTCAACGTTGTCAACGCCACGATGGCGGCACTGTTGACCATGAAGCGCCCGGAAGATGTTGCATTACTGCGCGGCAAGGATGTTTCGCAGGTGTCGCCAGTATGGGCGCGCAAACGCGCGGAACAAAATGGCTAAGAGCGTGCGCGTGACGCTGGTGCGCAGCGCAATTGGTTTTTCGATGCGCCATAAAGCAACCGTGCGCGCGCTGGGTTTGCGCCGGCTAAACCATACTGTGGAGCTGGCTGACACGCCGCAGCTGCGCGGCATGCTTTCTAAAGTTGCGCGCTTGGTGGAAATTCAGGAAGCCTAGGCAGGAGCCTTGTTGTAATGAAGTTGCATGATCTTAAACCAGCCGCCGGGTCGCGCCATAAGCGCAAGCGCCTTGCGCGTGGCCACGCAGCCGGGCAGGGCAAGACCGCCGGGCGCGGTACCAAAGGCGCTGGCGCTCGCCGCGGCACGGCGGGGCGCTTGTACCGTGAAGGCGGCAACCTGCCGTTGGTGCGCAAGCTGCCCTTTAAGCGCGGGTTCACAAATATTCGCAAGGTGCATTACACCGCAATCAATCTTGACCAGCTGCAGGCGTTGGAGCTGCCCGGCAAGGATGTGACCCCGGTGACGCTGGCTTTTGCCGGATACGTGAAAGACCCAAGACAGCAGCCGATTGTAGTGCTGGGCCGTGGCAAATTGCTCAAGGCTTTGAATGTGCGGGCGCACCGGTTTTCCGAGGCTGCTGCTGCGAGCATTCGCAGCGCTGGCGGAACAGTTGATGTGCTGCCGCTGGGCGAAATTGGTGTAGCTGAGTAACGGCGGCAGAATCTAAATGCGCACTGCAGGTTTGCGCCGGCTTTGGACGGCACGCGATTTACGCAACCGAATTCTTCTGACCATTGGTCTTTTGATTCTGTACCGGTTGGCGGCGCATGTGCCGGTTCCGGGCGTGGACCGTGCAGCCATTTCGCGCATTCTGCAGTCACAGACCGGCGCGGGGAATCTTCTGGGCCTGTTTGATCTGCTGTCGGGTGGAACTGTGTCAAATTTCTCGGTGCTTGCAATGGGTGTCTATCCGTACATCACCGCACAGATCATTTTGCAATTGCTTGTGCCCATCATTCCCGCACTCAAGCAGCGCGTGGAGGATGATCCGACCGAGGGGCGCAAATTTATGGAGCGCTGGACTTATTTTCTTGCAATTCCAATGGCCAGCTTGAACGCAATCGGCCAGATCAGGCTCTTCCAGTCATCAGGCATTCAAGTTCTGCCCAACTTTGGATTCACCGCTGCGTTGGCGCTGCCCACCGCAACAACGCTCATCACCATGACAGGCGGAACGATGTTTGCAATCTGGCTCGGCGAGTTGATCTCGGAATATGGCATTCGCAACCAGGGGCTATCGCTGATTATTTTCAGCGGCATTGTGAGCCGGCTGCCACAGAGTGTGGGGCAGCTTTGGGCGGATGAGGAGACGCGCTATTTTGCGATAACCATTTTTGCTGCATTGCTGGCGCTCACCATTTTCGCAATTGTTGTTGTGACGCAGGGTCGGCGCAATGTGCCGGTGATGTATCCGGGGCGGCGCATTGGCCAGCGCCAGTCTATGCCCGTGCGCGGCACTCTGCCATTGCTCGTGAATATGGCGGGCATGATCCCGATTATCTTTGCGTCGGCAATATTAAGTTTTCCCGCCATCATTGCGCAGTTCTTTACCGGCAGCCAGTACGCGTGGGTGCGCAACTTTGCAGTGGGAATGCAGAATCTATTTGCTGACCACAGCAACTGGGGCTACATACTTATTTACTTCAGCATGGTGGTGATCTTCTCGTTTTTCTATACCGATGTGCTGTTCCAACAGCAGAACTACGGCGAGAACCTGAAGCGCGCCGGTGCGCAAGTACCGGGAATTACGCGCGGCGCTGCGACGCAACGCTATCTGAACCGGGTGCTGCGCCGCATTACTTTGCCGGGCGCGCTGTTGCTCGGTGCGGTGGCGGTGCTGCCATTGCTTGTGGGTCTTTTGTTCTTCAGCTCTGGAAGCAATGCTTTTTTTGCGATTGGCTCCGGCCTGCTAATTGTGGTGGGTGTGGTTAAGGAAATGTTCTTTGGCCTTGAAGCCGAGTTGAAGGTGCGCGGATACGATGAGACGCTGCTGGTGCGCTAGGAATTCTGGCGTTTGCCTTTTTATTTGGTGATGATCGGCCCGCCGGGCGCGGGCAAAGGTACGCAGGCGAAGGAGCTGGCTGGATTATTGGAGTTGGCGCATGTGTCTACCGGTGACTTGTTTCGCGACAATATCCGGGCGGGGTCTGCGCTTGGTAAGCGGGTTGAGGAAATCTTGGCAAGCGGAGCACTGGTGCCGGATGCGGTGACGATAGAACTGGTGCGCGAGCGGTTACGCGCGCAGGATTGTGTGCGTGGTGCGATTTTGGATGGTTTTCCGCGCACTCTGCCGCAGGCTGAGGCTTTGGGCGTGCTGCTGGCTGAGGCGGGCGATAAGATAAATTTGGCGCCGTACATAAAAGTCAGCGACCAAGTATTGGTGGAGCGGTTGACGGGGCGCCGGACTGACCGGCGTACCGGAAAAATTTATCATGTGAAGTACAACCCGCCCCCGGCAGGAGCGGATTTGGAGCAGCGGCCGGATGATGCGGAGCACACTGTGCGCCGGCGCATCGCCGAATACTATGCGAATACCGCGCCGCTGTTGGAGTACTTCCGGGCGGCTGGGGTACTGCAGGAGTTTGACGGCGAGCTGGCGATTGGTGATGTGCTGAAGTTGATTGTGACTGCAGCGCGGGAGCGCCTGGCCGCGTGATTGTGATAAAGACGGCCGCAGAGATTGCCAGCATGCGGCGGGCCGGGCGAGTGGTGGCAGCACTGCTGCAAGATGTGGGTGCAAAAGTGCGCCCCGGAGTAACTACGCTGGAGCTGGACCAGCTGGCAGGGCAGGTCTTGGAGCGGCACGGCGCAACCAGCCCGTTTATCGGCTATCAGCCGGCGCAGGCGCGCAAGCCGTATCCCGGCTTCACCTGCATGTCTGTGAATGAGCAGGTGGTGCACGGTGTCCCAAGCACCCGCCGCTTGGTAGACGGGGATATTTTGACAATTGATTGCGGCGCCCTATTAGACGGCTGGGTGGCCGACGGGGCGTGGACGTTTGCGGTGGGAACGATTAGCGCGGAGGCGCGCGAGTTGTTGCAAGTGACGGAGCAGGCTTTGAATGCGGCGATTGCTGCGAGCCGCAACGGGAACCAGAGCGGCGATGTTGGGGCCGCGATGCAGAAG
Organism: Anaerolineaceae bacterium; assembly: GCA_003569365.1. Taxonomy (GTDB): domain Bacteria; phylum Chloroflexota; class Anaerolineae; order Anaerolineales; family UBA11657; genus BD1. The sequence continues at coordinate 28,332 of BGOS01000006.1, read as the reverse complement.
GTAGTGGAAGCGCATGGCTTCAATGTCATCCGCGAGCACACCAGCCACGGAGTGGGGCGCGAGTTGCATGAGGACCCGCACATTCCCAACCATGGCAAGGCGGGCACGGGGCTGCGCCTGCGGACGGGTATGACGATTGCGATGGAGCCGATGGTGCTGGCCGGGCATTACGCCACGCAGCTGCAGGATGATGAGTGGACGGTGGCAGCGAAGGACGGCCGGCTGACGGCACATTTTGAACATACGATCGCCATACAGGATGGCGATGCGGACATACTTACCCGGCTCTGAGTGTTCGGAGCGTGTAAACAGGAGATGGCGGATTATGAAAGTTTCAGCTTCGGTGCGGCCCCGCTGCCCCAAGTGCAAAATTGTGCGCCGGCGCCGGCGCGTATTTATTGTGTGCGAGAACCCGCGCCACAAGCAGCGCCAGGGTTGAGCACTGTTATGGGTGGCATAAAGGTGAACTATGGCACGAATTGAAGGCGTCGAGCTTCCGCGCAGCAAGCGCGTGGAGATTGGCATGACCTACATATTTGGCGTCGGGCTTTCCACGTCGCACAAAATTCTGGCTGCGACCGGGATTAACCCGGACACCCGTGTAAAGGATTTGACTGAGGCCGAGGAGGCCAAGCTGCGCGAATACATCACCAGCAACGGGTTGCAGGTGGAAGGTGACCTGCGGCGGCAGGTGCAGCTCAACATCAAGCGCTTGGTGGAGATCGGTTCCTATCGCGGAAGGCGGCACCGCACCAATTTGCCAATGCGCGGCCAGCGCACGCGCACCAACGCCCGCACGCGCAAGGGCACCAAGAAGACGGTGGCCGGGCGCGGCAAGAAGCGTGGTGCACGCAAGTAGAACGGGAGGTTTAGGGTAAATGAAATCACAATCCAAGCCTGCGCGCCGCAAGCGCGAGAAGCGCGTTGTTCCGCGCGGACGTGCCTATGTGCACGCTACGTTCAACAACACCATCGTTACGTTCACGGACCAGCAGGGCAATACGCTGGCATGGGGCAGCGCTGGCAAAACCGGTTTCAAGGGATCGCGCAAGAGCACGCCCTACGCCGCGCGGGTTGCAGCGGAAGAGGCTTCCAAGGCTGCCAAAGAGCTGGGCATGCAGGAAGTGGAAATTTTCATCAAGGGACCGGGACCGGGCCGCGAGTCTGCGATTCGGGCGATTCAGTCGCTGGGCATTAAGGTGCGGTCGATTACGGATACAACTCCCGTTCCGCATAACGGGTGCCGGCCGCCAAAGCGGCGGCGCGTTTAATTCTGGAGGCTTTGGTTTTAGTATGGCAAGGTATACAGGTCCGGTTTGCAGGTTGTGCCGCGCAGAGGGCGAGAAGCTGTTCTTGAAGGGCTCGCGCTGTCTTACGCCGAAGTGCGCGTTTGAGAAGCGTCCGTTTATTCCGGGCGCGCATGGCAACCAATCAACTTTTAAGCGCAAGCGCGACTCTAACTTTTTGCTGCAGTTGCGCGCCAAGCAGCGTGTGCGGCGCACTTATGGGTTGCTGGAGCGCCAGTTTCAGCGTTATTACGAGACGGCTGCTGCAATGCGCGGCGTCACCGGCGTGAACATGCTGCAGTTACTGGAGACGCGCCTTGACAATGTGGTCTACCGGCTCGGCTATGCCCAGAGCCGCGCGCAGGCGCGTATCTTGGTTTCGCATGGCCACTTCACTGTGAATGACCGGCGCACCAATGTGCCTTCCGTGCAGCTGGGCGCCGGGGATGTGGTGCGTGTGCGCCAGTCTTCGCGGGGCAACGGCTATTTCAAAGAGGTGTCGGACTTGGCTGAGGTGCGTTCCACGCCCGGCTGGCTGAGCCGCAACATCTCAGATTTGGACGGGAAGGTTCTGCAGCTGCCGCTGCGCAACGAGATTGACACACCTGTGAATGAACAACTGGTTGTGGAGTTTTATTCGCGTTAGGCCCCAGGGCTAAGTGCGGGAGGATTGACCATTGATTACTATAAGTGGCTTTGCAACGCCCAAGATTGAGCGTGATCGCGTGGCGCGAAATTACGGCAAGTACAGCATTGGCCCGCTCGAGGCGGGCTACGGCATCACGCTTGGCAACGCATTGCGGCGGGTGCTGCTCTCGTCGCTCGATGGTGCCGCCATTACCTCGGTGCGCATCAGCGACACCTATCATGAGTTCACCGCTGTGCCGGGCATGCGCGAAGACATGCTGCAGGTAATGCTGCATCTGCGCGAGCTGCGCTTGAAGCTGCTCGAGGGTGCGGTGGCGCGCCTGTACCTGAAGGTGCGCGGCGAGGGCACGGTGACTGCGGCGGATATTATTTGCCCGCCGGAGGTTGAGATTATCAACCCGGAGCTTTATCTGTTTACGATGGATGGAGAGCGGGCCAAGTTCGACATGGAGCTGTCTGCGCAGCGCGGGCGCGGTTTCTCCGTCGGCGAGGAACGCGGGCGGCTGCCAATTGGCGAACTGCCAGTGGATGCGGTCTTCAGCCCGGTGCGCAAGGTGAACTGGGATGTTGAGAGCGCGCGCCATGGGCAGAACATCGGGTTTGACAAGCTTGTGATGGAGATTTGGACGGATGGCACCATCAGCCCCGAAGATGCCATGAGCGGCAGTGCTGCGATCCTGATGCATCATTTGCGCGAGATATCGGGCGTTACCGAAGAGATGATGGCGGGCGTGGAGACGGATGAGGCTGCTGCTGTGAAGGGCGTGGGTGAGTTGTACGAGCGCTCGATTGACACCCTGCAGCTTAGTGTGCGGGTGTTCAACGCGCTCAAGCGCTCCGGGATCCATACCGTTGGCGAGCTGGTGGACTATGTGAAGAAGAGTCCGGATGCGATGTTGTCGATCCGGAATTTTGGCGAGAAGTCACGCGATGAGCTGCGTGAGAAGCTGGTACTGGAAGGCTTGGTCGACGCCGAGTTCTTTCAGGCAGAAACGCCTGAGCAGGAGACGCCATCATGAGGCATCGCATCTCCGGGCGGCGGCTGAACAAAAGTGCAGCCCACCGCAACTCCATGCGGCGCAGTTTGATGAAAGATGTCATTCAGCATGAGCGCATCCAGACGACAGAAGCGAAGGCGCGGGCTGTGCGCGGCGAGATTGAGCGCATCATTACTATTGCCAAACGCGGGCGCGTGACTGGCGATGCGGTGCGCTTGGTGCACGCGCGCCGGCTAGTGATTAGCCGTCTTGGCGATCAGGCGCTGGCAAAGAAGGTGTTTGACGACATAGCGCCGCGCTATGTGAACCGCGCCGGCGGATACACGCGGATGCTGAAGCTTGAGGCGCGGCGCGGCGATGCCGCGAAGCAGGTGCTGCTCGAGCTGGTTGAGGAATAGCAGCCGGTTGGAATGGGTCGATATCGGGCGCTGCTGGCTTACGACGGCACCGATTTCTGCGGCTATCAGCGGCAAGCTGCGGGACGCAGCGTGCAGGGGGAGATAGAGGCAGCGCTTGGGCGCATCAGCAATCAACCGGCTGTGCCAGTGTTGGCGGCCGGGCGCACGGACAGTGGCGTGCACGCATCCGGGCAGGTGATTGCGTTTGACTTGGATTGGGTGCACGGGGCGGAGCGATTGTGCGCGGCATTGAATGCGCATCTGGCATTGGATGTTGCCGTGCAAAAAATGGAAGCGGTTGATGCCGGATTTCATCCGCGGTTTTCGGCGAAATCGCGGTGCTATGAATACCGGATTTATAACGCGGCAGTGCGGGTGCCGCGCACGGCGCGCAGTCATTGGCATGCGTGGCCGGAGCTGGACTTGGGGATGATGCAGGCGGCAGCGCTTGCGTTGGTTGGCCGCTATGACTTCGCCACGTTCGGCACTGCGCCAGAAAGCGGCGGAAGCACCGTCCGCAATGTTATGCGGGCGCAGTGGCGGGCGGACGGCGCGGAGATGTTGTTTGAAATTGCGGCGGATGGCTTCTTGTACCGGATGGTGAGAAGCATTGTGGGGTCGCTGTGCCAAGTGGGCTGGGGGGCATGGCCAGTGAGCGAACTTGCGAAACGGCTGGCTGCGTGCGACCGGAAACTTTCCGGAAGTGCCGCACCGGCGCATGGGTTGAGTCTTGTAGAAGTGGAATATTGAGGTACTGTGGTGTATAAAACTTACGCAACCAAATTAAGTGAAGTGGAACCAGTGTGGTTCGTGGTGGATGCAAGCGGGCTGACGCTCGGGCGACTTTCCACGCGCATCGCGGTGGTGTTGCGCGGCAAGCACAAGCCCATGTTCAGTCCGTCATTGGACACGGGTGATTTTGTGGTCGTCATCAATGCAGAGAAAGTGGTGGTCACGGGCGACCGCCTCGACCAGAAGAAATATTACCGGCACTCGCTGTATTTGGGCGGGCTGAAAGAGATTACCTTGCGGCGCTTGCTTGAAACCCATCCTGAGCGTGCAATTGAGATGGCCGTGCGGGGCATGCTGCCCAAAACGCCGCTGGGGCGCCAGATGATGCAAAAGTTAAAGATATATTGTGGCGGCGAACACCCGCATGCTGCGCAGCAGCCCACGGCGATGCCAGCATAGCCCGCGCGAGGATCAATCAATGACAGATAAGCACTATTACGAAGGTGTGGGACGGCGCAAGCGCAGCACGGCGCGGGCGCGTTTGTTTCCGGGCGGAGCCGGCAAGATGACCGTCAATGATCTGCCGGGCCGCGAGTATTTTGACCGGCTTGGGGATTATGACTCTGCGGTTTCTCCGTTGCGGGCGACGGGCACCGAGAAGCAGTTTGACATCACGATTGTGGTGCTGGGCGGCGGCATTACCGGCCAGTCCGACGCTTCACGCCATGCAATTGCGCGCGCGTTACTGCAGCTCAACGAAGAGCTGCGGCCGCAGTTGCGCAAGGCGGGCTTGCTCACGCGCGATGCGCGCGAGAAAGAACGTAAGAAGCCGGGCCTCAAGCGGGCGCGCAAGGCGCCTACCTACACCAAGCGTTAGCGTGCTAACTGCCGGCTTTGGCCGGCAGTTTGTTTTCACTCACGGGTTGGAGAATTTGGTGCAAGTTAGAATTGAAGTATGAATCCCGGCTCTGGCATTGTGATCACGATTGTTGGCCTCGGACCTGGTGAAGCGGGCATGCTGACGCGCGACGCATGGGAGGCACTGACGGGGGCTGCCGTGATTTACCTGCGAACGCAGCGCCATCCGGCGGTGGCCGGGCTGCCGCCAGGGGTGCCGATCCAGACCTGTGATGATATCTATGAAGATACGGCAGACTTAAGTGCGGTGTATCCGCTGATTGCGGCGCGCATTATTGCAGCAGCCGAGGAAGCGGGTAGCGTTGTCTATGCAGTGCCGGGCGACCCGCACACGGCAGAAGCGTCAGTGGAATTAGTTCGGGCAGAAGCGGGCAAGCGCGGCTGGGGTGTGCGGGTGCTGCCGGGTGTGAGCTTTGTGCAGCCGGTGATGGCGCTGCTTGGGCGCGATGTGCTGCCGAGTTTGCAGCTCTGTGACGCGCTGGCGCTATTGGACTTGCACCATCCGCCTGTGAGCCCGGATGTGCCGGTGCTGCTGGCACAGGTTTATAGCCGGGCGGTTGCCTCTGAGCTGAAGCTCACCCTGATGAACCAATATCCGGAGGAGCATCTTGTCGCGCTGGTGCACGCTGCCGGTACTGCGTCCGCGCAGTTGGAGTGGCAGCCGCTGCATGCGATTGATCACAGCCTGCACATTGGCCATCTCACATGTTTGTTTGTGCCGGCGCTTCCGGTTGGTTCCAGCTTTGCAGCGCTCGAGGTGACGGTTGCACATTTGCGCTCGGCTGCGGGCTGCGCGTGGGATCGCGAGCAGACGCACCAATCACTGCGCGCAACTTTGCTTGAGGAAACCTATGAGGTGCTGGCGGCTTTGGATGCTGCGGATCCGGATTCACTGCAGGAGGAGCTGGGCGACCTGCTGTTGCAGGTGGTGCTGCATGCGCAAATTGCAGTTGATGACGGTGAGTTTCAGATGCATGCTGTGCTGCGCGGAATCAATGAGAAGCTCGTGCGTCGCCATCCGCATGTGTATGGCACACTCAAGCTGCCCAGCGCCGAAGCCGTTGTGCAGCACTGGGAAACCATCAAGGCCGAGGAACGGCGCACGAGTGGCGTATCTGTGCCCAGCAGCGTACTTGCGGGTGTGCCGCGCGCATTGCCGGCGCTGGCGCAGGCGCAAGCGCTGCAGGCACGCGCCGCGCGCGTGGGCTTCGACTGGCCGGCGGTGGAGCCGGTGCTGGCGAAGGTGATGGAGGAGCTGGGCGAAGTGCAATCGGCTGCCGGTGAAACGCAACAGTTTGAGGAGCTGGGCGATTTGCTGTTGAGTGTGGTGAACTGGGCGCGGCACTTGAAGGTGGACGCTGAGACAGCGCTGCGCGTTGCGGCTGCGCGTTTCCGGGCGCGCTTTGAGCTGGTGGAGCAGGCGGCGCGGGAACTGGGGCGTTCGCCGTCGGAGATGACGCTGGCGGAACTGGACACGCTCTGGGATCAAGCCAAAGTAACCTATCGCGTGGCGGCCGCAGCGGAGCGTGACGATGCAGCGCCTGCTTCTGAGGCTGGCGCGCACTAAATTCGGTGTGGGGTTTGTGCGGTGGGTGCGGCACGGAGTGCGCCGCTTTTATTTTGGCGCGGTTTGTATGAGTTGAACGTAGTTGCCATCCGGGTCTGCCAGTGTGGCGACGATGCCGCCCCAGCTTTCGTTTTCCGGCCGGCGCACAAATGTCACTTGCCCCTCCAGCCGCGCACACTCTGCGTGTGCGTCTGCAACGAAGAGATTTAGCTGACAGCGGGCGGGCATCTGGTTGGCGCCATGCACTGCGCTATGTTGGATGATGCGCAGCAGGCTTTCACCAAGCTGGAAGACCGGGTCGTGAAAATGCTGCAGGCGCTCAAGCTGCAGCACAGTTCCGTAAAAGGCAGCCAGCCGTGCGGGATCGCCGCTGGCCAGCATTACGGTGAGAGAAGCTACCCGCATTAGCAACGCTCCACGCTGAACGGTGTGCACTCCGAGTACATAATTAGCATTGTACCCGTGGCTGACAGTTTGGTTTGTTCGTGCTATTCTTCCAAAGTAGACTGACCAGTCAGTTCAGTGAATAATGGCTATTTTCCAGCGAAATAATCCAAAGGGGCGCGTGCATGCCACCCGTCGCCGTATCCTTGAGGCGGCCATTAGCGTGTTTGCGCGCAAAGGCTACCACGAGGCCAGTATGGACGAAATTGTGGCCGAGAGCAGTTCGTCCAAGGGTTCGCTGTATTCGCACTTTCCCGGCAAGCAGCAAATGTTTCTGGCGATTGTTGAGGAGTTTGTTGCAGGCCTGCAGGAAAGGCTGGATGCTGCGATTGCTGAAAGCCACGACGGCGTGGAGCGCGTTGAGGCTGCGCTGCGGGTGTGCATGGAAACTTTTGGGCAGCATCGCAGCCTTGCAAAGATTCTGCTGGTACAGGCGCTGGGATTGGGTGCGGCATTCGAGCATAAACGGCTTGAAGTCCACCGGCGCTTTATTCGCGTTATTAAAAGTTATCTTGATCAGGCGGTTGATGAAGGCGCCATTCCGCCGCTTGATACGCAAGTGGCAGCGCATGCGTGGATGGGTGCGCTGAATGAGGTGGTCATCCAGTGGGTGCATACTGGCGAGCCAGCACCGGAACGCGCGCTGCCGGCGCTGCGCAACATTCTGCTGCGCAGCGTTGGTGTTTCAGAGCAGCGTATTAATCGGCGGGAGGCAGCCAAGGTGGAGTCTGCCACTGCGGTGCAGCTGGAGCGGCCCGCACAGCTGGCTGCCCTGCATGCCCGGTTGGCTGCCGGCGAGACCGTGATTGTGAGCCGCACCGTACCATGGCCGGCTGTTTCGCTCACGGGATTTTTGCGCAAAGCAGGCGGTCTGCCGCGCCTGTATTGGTCGCATGCGGGCAACCCGCTCGCCTTTGCGGGGTTTGGCGAAGCAGCGCGTGTTGTAGCTCCCGCCAGCACTGCCTTCGACACCGTGCGCAGCGCATCAGCTGCGGTGTTCGCGCGCATTCTTTCCACCGGTGAGCAGCCGCCGGCGCAAGTGCAGCCGCGATTGTTCGGGGGCTTCGCCTTCCGAGAAGAGGTGGCGGATGAGATGTGGACGGCGTTTCCGGCAGCATGTTTTGTGCTGCCGCAAGTGCTGTTAACGCGCCATCAGGGAAAGGTCTGGCTGACTTTGAACATGTGCTTGCAGCCAGGCAGTGATGTGCAGCATTTGGAGGAGCGCGTGGTAGCGGAGCTGGAGCGGCTGCGTGCGCTGCCAGATGATCCCGCCGTGCTGGTGCCGGGCCCAGCCACGGCAGCAGTTGCGCTGCAAACACAAGCTCAGTGGGCGGCAAGCGTGCGCATTGCCACGGCGCAGATCCGCGCCGGCGAGCTGCAAAAAGTGGTACTTGCGCGTGCACTTGAGTTGCCGCACGCAATCGATCCGCTGGCGGCGTTGATCCACCTCAAGCAGCATTACGCGGGCACCTACCGCTATCTGATTGAGCCGGAGGCTGGGTGTGCATTCTTTGGAGCTACGCCCGAACTGCTGGTGCAGTCTGACGGGCATGTGCTGCGCAGCACCGCGCTGGCCGGATCGATCCGCCGGGGCGTTGATGCGGCGGAGGACGCAGCGTTGGGGCGCGAGTTGCTTGCAAGTGCAAAGGATCGGGGCGAGCATGAGCTGGTGGTGCGCGATATTTGTTCCCAACTTCAACCGTTTGTAAAAACTGTGGCAGCAGCCCAGGAACCCAACCTGCGGCGCCTGAGCAACATCCAGCATTTGCAAACTGCAATTGAAGGCGAGGCGCTCGCCGGCGTTGATCTGTTGGCGGTGGCAGCGGCGCTGCACCCTACGCCGGCGCTCGGCGGAGTGCCGCGCGTGCAGGCGCTGAAGTTGCTGGCCGAACTGGAGCCAACGGGGCGCGGATGGTTTGGCGCACCGGTGGGCTGGCTGGACGCAAATGGCGGCGGGCTGCTGGCAGTTGCCATCCGCTGCGCTGTTACCAACGGCACAACTGCGCGGCTATATGCCGGCGCCGGGATTGTTGCAGACTCTGATCCGGAGCGCGAGTGGAATGAGACTGAACTAAAGCTGCGGCCGATGCTGGATGCGCTCAGTGCGTAAGCAGCGTGCGATTAAATTGCTGCACTGGTGAAATGCAGCTGTAGCAAGCTTGAAATTACGGAGAGAAGCGATGGCACATGAGTATCCAAAAACCCCGCTAAACAAAGTGAAACGGCTGCCCGAAAAGGGGCAGTACGATGCCGCGAGCATTTACGCTGTGGTGGATGCGGCACTGATCTGCAGCGTGGGCTATGTGATTGACGGGCAGGTGTATGTGACACCTACGATGCATGCGCGCGATGGCGACCAGATTCTGCTGCACGGTTCGCGTGCCAGCCGCATGCTGCGGCATCTTGATGCCGGCGGGGCGGTCTGCATTTCAGTCACAATCCCGATGCGCTAGTGCTGGCGCGCTCTATTTTTGAACATTCCATGAATTACCGGTCTGCCACCCTCTTCGGGCATGGAACGCCCGTGATCGGCGGCGCAGCGCGCGTGGCTGCGCTGCAATTGTTTGCAGAGCGCATGATTCCGGGGCGTTGGAATGACGCGCGGCAGCCGGATGAAAGTGAGTTGAAGCAGACAACCATTGTGGCTGTGCCAATTGAAAGTGCGTCGGCAAAAATTGCAGACGGCATGCCCACCGATAACGAAGCTGACATGGATTACCCTGTGTGGGCCGGCATCATTCCAATGCGCCACTTGTATAGTGCGCCCGTGCCGGACCCGCGCACGCAGCCGGCGCGGCCGCTACCAGAATACTTGCGTGGCTTTGCGTCAGAGTAATTACCGACGGTTGGGTTTCGATGAGCGGCATGTGGTTTGTAATTGGGTCTTAATTTGAGCGCATGCTAAGTTCTGCCAACCGCAACATGCTGTGGGCTTCCACTTTTGTGGATGAGCTGGCGCGCGCCGGGCTGCAAGCGGCCGTAATTGCGCCGGGCTCGCGTTCCACGCCGCTCGCGTTTGCTTTTGCTGCAAACCCGCGCATTACGGTGTACTCGCTGCTGGATGAACGCAGCGCTGCCTTTTTTGCGCTGGGCATCGGGCTGCAGAGCGGGCGTGCCGCTGCGGTTTTGTGCACCAGTGGCACCGCGGCTGCCAACTTCCTGCCGGCGATTGTGGAGGCCAATCACGCGCGCGTGCCGATGCTTGTGCTGACTGCCGACCGGCCGCCAGAGGCGCGAGCGTCCGGGGCAAACCAGACCGTCGATCAGGTGAAACTCTACGGCGACCAGGTGCGCTGGTTTCAAGATGTGGCGCTGCCAGAAGCTAATCCATCGGAGTTAATGTTGCGCTACTTGTGCAGTTTGGCGGATCGCGCGCTGGCGGTTGCAGCTGGTGTGCCGGCGGGTGCAGTGCACCTGAACTTTCCTTTCCGCAAGCCTCTGGAGCCAACCGTAGTGCCTGGTGACATCATCCGCGATCCACTGGGCGCTGGCGATATGGACCGCGATAGGCTTCACCTGCAGATTTCAAGCGGTGCACAAACGCCGAGCGATGAGCAGTTGCACAGTGTTGTTGCTGCCCTGCAGAACTCTGCGCGGCCGCTGATTGTGTGCGGGCCGCGCTGCGCTGGCGCGGCGTTTGTCGCTGCCGTGCAGCGCCTTGCAGCACAGTTGCGGGTGCCAGTGCTTGCGGACGCGCTTTCTGGCGTGCGCTTTGCGCGCCATCCGGATGGTTCCGCGGATCTGGTGTTTGGACTGTACGAGAACTACATTGGGAGTGCGGTACTTTCTGCGCCTGATTTGATTCTGCGATTTGGCGCACCGCCAATTTCGGCTGCGCTTGAGCGCTTGATTGATGGCACTAGTACGACTCAGATTCTTATCAGTGACAGCGGCGCCTACGAGGATCCTTCGCACCGATTGAGTGCCTTGTTGCAATGCAATCCCGCTGAGCTGTGTGATGCAGTTTCCGCAGCGCTCGCGGCGCACCCGCCGCTGGTTGCGGCCGGGTGGGCCGGGCAGTGGGCGGCCTGCGAGGCGCGGGCATCCATGGCGGTTGCGGCTGCGTTTGAGTCTGATGGTGTGGAGGGCAGCGTGGTGGCGTCGGTGGCCGCTGCGCATCCGGCTGGTGCTCCGCTGTTCATTGCCAGCAGTTTGCCAGTGAGGCACTTAGATCAGTTTGCGGCGGTGCGCACAACCCAAATGCCGGTTTACTGTAATCGGGGCGCCAGCGGCATTGATGGAACAATTTCCAGCGCACTGGGAGTCGCGGCCAGCAGTGGCCAGCGTGTCACTTTAGTGTTGGGTGACATTGCGTTTTACCATGACTTCAATGCACTATTGGCGCTGCGGCGCTGCGGCTTGCACGCTATTATCGTTGTGCTCAACAATGACGGCGGCGGTATCTTCCGGCGTTTGCCAGTTGCGCAGTTCGAGCCGGTTTTTACCGACCTCTTCCTGACGCCACATGGGCTGGAGTTCTCGGGTGTGGCGACACTTTTTGGGCTGCGCTATCAGTTAGTGCGGCACATCCGGGAATTTGGCGCTGCATTCAGTGCAGCGCTGGGCCGCAGCGGTAGTCAGTTGATCGAAGTGCAGACAGATTCAGCTGCTGATGAGTTGGTGCGGCAGCGCATCCTCTCATCACTGCGGGATACCGTTCAGTAGTACGGTGCAGTGTGCGCCCGGTCAATTTAGTAATTTGAAATTCTTACTCCAGGAGTGAAATAATGGAAGTATTGCAGTGGTCGACTGTTAAGGAATACGAGGACATCACCTATCAAAAAGCTGAGGGTGTTGCGCGGATAGCATTTAACCGGCCGGAAGTGCGCAACGCATTCCGGCCGCAGACGATTGATGAAATGATTGAGGCATTCAATCATGTTTGGCACGATCAGCAGGTGGGCACCATCTTGCTGACCGGCAACGGGCCGGCAAAAGATGGCAAGTATGCTTTTTGCAGCGGTGGCGACCAGCGCGTGCGCGGGTATGGCGGATACGTGGACAATGAGGGCGTCGCGCGCCTCAATGTGCTGCAGCTGCAGCGCATCATTCGATCGATACCAAAGCCGGTAATTGCTTTGGTGGCTGGCTATGCAATTGGTGGCGGTCATGTGCTGCATGTTGTGTGTGACCTGACGATTGCTGCCGAGAATGCGGTCTTTGGGCAGACCGGCCCCAAAGTTGGCAGCTTTGATGGCGGGCTCGGCAGCAGTTATCTTGCGCGCATTGTGGGGCAGAAGAAAGCGCGCGAGATCTGGTATCTGTGCCGGCAGTACAGCGCGCAGGATGCGTTGCAGATGGGCCTCGTCAACGCCGTTGTACCGACGGCGCAGCTGGAGCACGAGGGCATGAATTGGGCGCGCGAAATTCTTGCAAAGAGTCCGATTGCCATTCGCTTTCTCAAAGCAGCAATGAACGCCGATTGCGACGGCCAGCTTGGATTGCAGGAGCTGGCGGGTAACGCGACAATGATGTACTACATGAGCGAGGAGGGTCAGGAGGGCAACGCCGCCTATAGAGAGAAGCGCAACCCGGAGTTTGGAAAATTCCCCTGGCGTCCATGAATATTGTGCGTGGGTTTCTCTGTTGCTTGTGAATTGTGATGGGCGAGTGATTGATTTCTTTTTAGAATAATGGATTGGCTGGCGGACCAGGCAGTGCGCAACCCGGCGGCATTGGCAGTGAGGTTTGGCACTTCCCGTTGGTGTTACGCGGACTTGGATGCTGCTGCTACTGAGATGGCTGCGTGTCTTGTTGCCGCTGGTGTTGTGAACGGCAGTCATGTGGCAGTTCTGCTGCCCAACTGCCCGGAATTCGTTGTGCTGGTGCATGCAGTAATGCGCCTCGCGGCGGTGCTGGTCCCGCTCAATACACGCCTGACCAAAGTGGAACTGCAATGGCAGATCGAGTATGCCGATGTGGCGCTGCTTGTCTGCAACGCAGCCACCGCTGATCTGGCCAAAGCGCTGGATTGCCCGCGGCTGGAGTTGCCCGGAACAATTGCTACGGCGCCAGCGCTGAGAGTCAAGGCGCGCTGCGCTGCGCAGTTTCTAATGTTCACGTCCGGGACCAGCGGGCGCCCAAAGGCAGTACAGCTGACGAGTAGCAACTTGCTTGCGGGCGCACAAGCTTCTGCACAGCGCTTGGGCGTGATGCCAAATGACTGCTGGCTGCTGTGCATGCCGCTCTACCACGTGGGTGGGTTGGCAGCAGCTTTGCGGAGCTGCATTTATGGAACCGCGATTGAGTTGCAAGCAGGGTTCGACGCGAGCTTGGTAACCGCCGCAATTGCTGCTGGGCACATCACCATCATTTCGCTTGTGCCTACAATGCTGCAACGCCTGCTGGCTGCCGGCGCTGAGGCGTCGTCCAGCTTGCGCTGCGTCCTCCTTGGCGGGGCTGCTGCGCCGGCGGAACTGGTATTGCGTGCGCTCGCGCTGGGCTGGCCGATCTTCCCAACTTATGGCATGACCGAAACGGCAGCACAGGCAGTGACTGCAACGCCAGCTGGCGCACTTGCGAAACCGGCCAGCGTTGGCCGGCCGCTGGCCGGCATTAGCGTGGAGGTGGTGGGCAGCCGCGGGCAGCAGCTGGCGCCCGGCGAAGTTGGCGAGATCTGTGTGGCGGGTCCGACTGTGATGAATGCCTACTACAAAGATGTGCTCGCGACCAACGCTGCGCTGCGGGGCGGTGCGTTGTTTACGGGAGATCTTGGTTACCTGGATGACGCTGGTGATTTGTTTGTATTGCAGCGGCGCGTCGATCTGATTGTGAGTGGCGGAGAAAATGTTTATCCGGCGGAGGTTGAGGCAGTGCTGTTGGCGCACCCGGCTGTGGCGGAGTGTTGTGTGGTTGGTTTACCTGACGCGGATTGGGGACAGCGTGTGGGTGCAGCTGTTGTTGCGAAGGCGGAACTGAAACTTGAAGTTGGTGACTTGCAGCGTGCTTGCCGCATGAAGCTGGCTGGATACAAGGTGCCGCGCAGCTGGCAGGTAATGGACTCACTTCCGCGCAATTCGGCGGGGAAAGTGCAGCGGGCGGAGTTACGCGCAGCGTTTGGCGTTGCGGAATTATTGGACGGTAAGGCCGGCAGCGAACAGCAGTGAGAATACGAAGGTAAGCAGCGCTGTTCCCGCAAGCGCGGCGTTGAGGGCGGCCCCGGTTTGCGTGACAACAATGCGTGCCTGCCGCTCAGCCAGCGGCCCGCTGAGCCACGTGAGCATTACCCAGACGGATGCTAGCCCGGCTGCGGCGAGAGCGGGCGGGGCGGCAAAAGCCAGCCCGAGGAGCAGCAAGTACTCAATGCGTGCGCCGCGCATGCCGAGGCGCACTGCGAGCGTGATCTTGCCGGCTGCCCGGTCTGGCCCCATGTCTCGTAAATTGTTCACGCTCAATATTGCACTGGTAAGCAAGCCGACCGGGATGCTCGCGGCGATGGCGAGCCACGTCAACGTGCTGGTTTGCACGTAGTAAGTGCCGCTAACTGCCACAAGCCCGAAGAACAGGAAAACAAAGATTTCGCCAAGGCCCTTGTAGCCGTAGGGCAGTGGGCCGCCGGTATAAAGGATTGCGGCGGCGATGGCAGAGACGCCGATTGCGATTACCGGCCAACCGCCGCGAGCGGCAAGATAGAGGCCGGGAATGAGCGAGACCGCGAAGACGATCCACATGCCGCGCATTACTTGCACAGGCGTTAGGAGGCCGGCCTGTGTAACACGCAGCGGGCCAACACGGTCCGGTGCGTCGGCGCCACGCTGGAAATCGAAAACGTCGTTGGCGAGGTTGGAGCCAACCTGAAGCAAGAGCGCACCGAACAGCGCAGCAAGTGCCGGCTGTAATGCGAACCCGCCGTCGCGTATGGCAATGGCACTGCCAACCACCACGGGCGCCGCGGCCGCGAACAAAGTACGTGGCCGGGAAGCCAAAATCCACGCACTCAAAGCAAATGTGGAAGTGGGCTCCGACATAAAAATATTATAGTCAACCCGGCAGCTTGGGTGCTTTCACAATCGATTGTTGTCCAGCCCACTGCGCGGAAATCCCGGTTGTGGTCCGCATTTAGCCTTGTTTTATGCGCGCAAGATGACTTCCGCCGAAAACCACAGCAAGAAAGTTACGCCAGTACAGTGCCGCCGTGCATGTGCTTCGTGCAATCTCCAGTAATTAGTTCGGCGAAAGAAACTGCACAAGATTAGTCTAGGAGCATGCTAAATGGATCAACAGGTTGAGAACAATTTGCCGCAGACCACAGACAACGGCACATCCGATTATTGGAGCCTGGTGCAGTCGGCTTATAGGGCTCTTGTAGATCCAGACAATGCGGCCGGTTATGTGGGCCTGCTGCCGTATGCTGATATTTTGCGCGCAACCCAACCGGAAGCGGCCAAGCCAGCTGATCGGCAGGTGGCGTACTGGAGTCGCAAGTAGTGAAACATAACTAATGACTGGTGTCCTGCGTGGACTTTAGTTGAAGTTTGAAAGGTAGGCGGTAATTATAAAAATCATTCAGCGAGGGGTGAAAGTTTCCTGACTTTGGCTCCGACACTCGACCAAAATACCTGGCGTCTCGGTTGTGGTTGCAGCCAGATAGTTGGCTTTTGATAATATTTCTTGTCTGGATGTGTTCAGCGGCTGAAAACTGTATTTCTCACCGCTTCCCCGCTCCCGGTTAAAGTTTCGGCCCCCATGTTCTCTATTCCAAAGCCATAAGGCTCAAGCATGGTCTTAACCCGCGCGGCTTCTGATGCGGGATTTGAAAACTCCCCGGTGACCTCCAACAGGATCGTGCGCAAGGTTGGATTGCTAAAGAGCTGGCTGGCGCTCCCCAAAATTTCATACTCCAATCCGTCCACGTCAAGTTTTATGCAGTGTGGGAAGGGCATCCCTAGTTTTCCGGTTAGTGCATTGAGCGAGGTTGCATAGACCTTTTGTTGAAACACTGATCGCGCACCACCGATGCGCAGTTGATTGGGGGCATTCAGCGAATGTAGCGCACTCCCTGCGTCCATTGTGCTTATGTGAAATGTGCTTAGTTCCTCGGCTGGCCCTAGTGCAATGGCGCACGGGGTCACGTTCGTAAAGTTGTTTACAAATATATTCTGACAGAGGTGGGCGTGATTCTGGGCTTCGGGCTCAAAAGCATACACAGTGGCATCCGGGTTCCGCGCAGCTGTGTAAAGTGAATAGAGGCCTATGTTTGCGCCAATGTCGAAAAACACAGTTCCCGATTGCACTTTTCGATCGATCCAGTCTAATGTTTCCGGCTCTTTTGCTGAATAAGAGTCTAGGCGGTATTGCTCGATATCCGAACTGATTAACAAGCGGATCGAAAGTCCGCGCACAGTTACGGATTGGAACCGGGGTCCCAATACACGGTAGGCTCGTGTGAGACGGTTGCGAATTCGCCATTGGTAGAATTCGGCCACGCGTTTAGAGAAACTTCTTTTTGTATTGGGCATTGTGCTGTTCTACCATGTTTCGGTACGGTTATTGGGGCAATGGTTGTGCATTATCTGCCAATGCGATTTATCTTGGAGAAGCACTCTCTTAGTATCGGCCGGGGGCAGCTCGTCGACGCCGCTGCCCCGCTATAATCACTCAATTCATTCTTCTAAGCGAGGTTCACATGTCAAATTTTCAACCTGGACCGGAGCATAAGTTTACATTTGGAATGTGGACGGTCGGAAACATGGGGCGCGACCCATTTGGGGAACCGGTTCGGCCGGCGCTGAAGCCGTTGGAAATAGTGAGGCTGCTGGCTGATGTGGGGGCATACGGTGTCAATCTCCATGATAACGATCTTGTGCCGATTGATGCGACCCTGGCAGATCGAAAACGAATTGTTGCGGACTTCAGGAATGCATTGAAGCAGCACGGTCTTGTGGTGCCGATGGCTACCACCAACTTGTTCAGTGATCCAGCGTTCAAGGATGGCGCTTTCACATCCAACGATCCCAAGGTGCGGGCCTTGGCTTTGCAAAAAACCATGCAGTCGATTGATCTGGGTGTCGAGCTCGGTGCGCAGGTGTATGTGTTTTGGGGCGGGCGCGAGGGCACGGAGACCGACGTCTGCCGCAGCCCGCTTGATGCCGGCAAGCGCTTTCGGGATGCCCTTAATTTTCTGTGCGGGTATGTGCGCGAGCAGGGTTACGCCTTAAAGTTTGCACTGGAAGCGAAGCCAAATGAGCCGCGCGGGGATTTGTATTTGCCCACGACGGGCGCCATGCTGGGGTTTATTCCTACGCTGGACTATCCGGATATGGTTGGTGTAAATCCGGAAGTTGCCCATGAGCATATGGCGGGGCTGAACTTCATGCATGCAGTTGCGCAAGCATGGGATGCCGGCAAGCTATTTCATATCGACTTGAATGACCAGAATCCCGGCCGGTACGATCAGGACTTCCGGTTTGGGGCGCAGAACTATAAGCAGGCATTTTTTCTGGTGAAGTTTTTGGAGGACGTGGGCTATTCCGGATCACGGCATTTCGATGCGCATGCTTATCGCACGGAAGGCGCGGCGGGTGTGAAGGCGTTTGCCGCGGGATGCATGCGCACCTACTTGATTCTTAAGGATAAGGCGGCAAAGTTTAACGCTGACGGCGAGATCCAAATGCTGCTCAAGGAACTAGCGGCAGGTGATTCTGCAACGGACGCTTTACTGGGCTCATACTCCTCCACGCGGGCTGCGGCGCTGAAGGCGCATGTGTTCGACCGGCCGGCGCTGGGTGCGCGCGATCTGGGGTATGAGCACCTCGACCAGCTGCTGTTTGAGTTATTGATGGGCGTGCGCTAAGTCGCGCGTGCGGCGGCTGGGAGGCCGCACGCTTGGGCGGCGGCACGAAAACGCCGGCCTTAATGATGTTGTGTGATTAACGACAAAGGTGCCCGGCATGACGACGTCGAACTCGTTTCCGCAGCGGACACCATTGTGCAGTTAGTCGGGGCGAGAGGATTCGAACCTCCGACCTCACCGTCCCGAACGGTGCGCGCTAACCGGACTGCGCCACGCCCCGAACTTTCAGCATTATATCGGTTGAGCCGCCGGACGTAAAGCAGGCGCTTTGGCAAAGGCGCTTGGCTTGCAGCCAGTGGCGTACAATGTTGGTTATGCAGCATCACGGTGGTTTTGGCCGGTGGAAAAGGCGCGTTGGGGACTGGCTGCAAGTTGCGTGGAGCGGCGGGAAGTGGATCCTGATGTTTGCTCTGGGCGTCGCACTTGCTTCATTTGCGTTCGCCACATTGCTCGCCGAGTTCAAGCGCATTGTTAGTGTGCCGGCGTGGCTTGGATATCTTGGCTTGCAGGTTTTGCCGTGGCCGGTGCGGGCGGGTATTTTTGGCGGCACCGGTTTTGTAGCGATTGCCTACGCAGCGCTGCGGTTGGCACGAATAGTTTTGCATCCGCTGTTACCGGCGGGCCAGTCGATCGCATCAGTGGCCGCGCAGCGCCAGCGCCTCGGCCGCGGGCCGCGCGTGGTTGCGATTGGCGGCGGTACGGGCCTTGCTACTTTGCTGCGCGGGCTCAAGGCGCACAGCAGCAACATCACGGCGATTGTTACAGTGGCTGATGATGGCGGTTCGTCGGGGCGTTTGCGGCGAGATTTGGGCGTGCTGCCGCCGGGCGATTTTCGCAACTGCATCACCGCATTGGCGGATGATGAGACGCTGCTAACGCAGCTCTTTCGCTACCGCTTTGGTGACGATACGCTGGACGGACATTCGCTTGGCAATTTATTTATCACGGCGCTTGCGGATATCACGGGTTCATTTGAGCGCGGGCTGCAGGAAGCCAGCAAGGTGCTGGCGATCCGCGGGCGCGTGGTTCCATCCACCTTGCAAACCGTGACACTTTGCGCGGAGGTGCGCGACGGTGATAACGCGCCGTTGAAACGCGTGCTTGGCGAGGCGTCCATACCCGGCAGCATCGGCCGCATTGAGCGCGTGTATCTTGAGCCAGATGCGCCCGCAGCGTTTCCAGTTGCGCTGCAGGCAATTTTGGCGGCCGATCTGATTGTGGCGGGTCCGGGAAGTTTGTACACAAGCATCTTGCCAAATCTTCTGCTGCGCGAATTGGCCGATGCTGTGCGCAACAGTACTGCGCTCAAAGTTCAGGTATGCAACATGGCGACGCAGCTTGGTGAGACTGACGGGTTTTCTGTGGCTGATCATGTGCGCGCGTTGCAAGCGCACACTGGCGATGTGTTGTTTGCGAATGTGCTTGCAAATGAAAACCAGCACGGAGAGCTGCTGCCAAATATGAGCTGGGTGGCGTTGGGCGAGCCTGTGCCCGGGTGCCGGACGGTGGCAGCAGACTTGTGTGATCGCGAGCATCCTTGGCGCCACGATTCGGCCAAGCTTGCAGAAATATTGATCGGCTTGCTGGGCGAGCTGCGAACGCCCGGTTGACGCGGAGAAACGCCAGCTTGGTAACTTTCAGGCTGGCGCTGGAAGTATTTCCAAGGCTGGCATAGACTTTGAGTTCGGCTGGATACAATTCAACAAGATTTAGTGCGGGGGGAAAATTATGGCGAAAACAAAAATTGGGATCAATGGTTTTGGGCGAATCGGGCGGCAAGTGCTCAAGGCGCTTCAGGACCGGCATGGCGATACGCTTGAGGTTGTTGCAATTAACGATCTTACCGATGCGCCGACTAATGCGCACCTCTTCAAGTACGACTCGACTTACGGGCGTTATCCCGGGACAGTGACTGTCGCGGACGGCAATCTTGTGATTGATGGGCGGCAGATTGCCGTGTGCAGCGAAAAAGATCCCGGAAAAATTCCGTGGCGCAAGCACGGCGTGGAGATTGTGATTGAGTCGACCGGAGTGTTCACCAACGCGAAAGGTGACCCGGCTAAGGGCCGGCCTGGTGCGGCCGCACATATCACGGAGGGCGGCGCAAAGAAGGTGATCATCTCTGCGCCTGCCAGCAATGAGGACATAACGATTGTCTTGGGTGTGAACTCCGATCGCTATGACCCGGCGCGCCACCATGTGATTTCCAATGCGAGTTGCACCACCAACTGCCTGGCGCCAGCCGCAAAAATTATTCATGACCGGTTTGTGATTCAGCACGGCATGATGACGACTGTGCATGCATACACCAATGACCAGCGGATTTTGGATGTGGTTCACAGTGACCTGCGGCGCGCGCGGGCGGCCGGCCAAAACATTATTCCAACCACAACCGGAGCTGCGAAAGCGGTGGCGCTTGTGATCCCCGATCTGAAGGGCAAGTTTGACGGTTTTGCTTTGCGGGTGCCAACTGCGACCGTATCTGTGGTGGATTTTGTGGTGCAGGTGGAGAAGAGCACAACTGTTGCGGAGGTGAACGCGGCCTTCAAAGCTGCTGCAGAGTCCGGGCCGCTGCATGGAATTCTTGGGTACACGGACGAGCCGCTGGTGTCCTCTGATTTTCGGGGTGATGCGCGCTCCTCAATAGTAGACGGGCAGAGCACGATGGTGATGGCAGGCAATATGTTGAAGGTGGTTACCTGGTACGACAATGAGTGGGGTTACTCATGCCGGACGGCGGACCTTGCCGCAAAGATCGCGGCCCAGTTGTAGCGGATCGGGGTACCAACGATGTGGGGGTCGGCCAAGTTGTTGGTCGGGATTAAGTTTGGATGAACAAGCAAACTGTCCTAGACGTTGATCTGCAGCGCAAGCGGGTGCTTGTGCGCGTGGATTTCAATGTACCGCTCAAGGATGGCGCGGTGGCTGACGATACGCGCATCCGGGCTGCCCTCCCGACAATTCAGCATCTGTTGGCACAGTCGGCTGCAGTTATCTTGTGCTCGCACTTTGGGCGGCCGAAGCATGGCCCCGAGCCGGAGTTTTCATTGCGGCCGGTACTGCCGGCGTTGTCCGAGCTGCTGCCCGGCCGCAAGATTAACTTTGCGGCGGATTGTGTGGGCAGTGCAGCAGCCAATCAGGCGCAGAGCCTTGCAGCGGGCGAAGTGCTGCTGCTGGAAAATACGCGCTTCCACTCCGGCGAGGAGAAGAATGATCCTGGCTTTGCTGCGCAGCTTGCGGCACATGCTGAAATCTACGTCAACGATGCGTTTGGTTCGGCGCATCGCGCACATGCGTCAACGGTTGGTGTTGCGAAATTGCTGCCGGCGGTGGCGGGCCTGTTGATGGAGGCTGAGCTGCGGTATCTGGGGCAGGCTGTTTTGACTCCGCAGCACCCCTACGTTGCCATTCTTGGCGGCGCAAAAATCTCTGACAAGATTGGCGTTATCCAAAACTTGCTGCAGAAGGCCGACAAAATGTTAATCGGTGGCGGCATGGCAAATACTTTCTTGCGCGCACAAGGGCTGGCACTGGGTGCCTCATTGGTGGAGGAGAGTGCGCTGGACACGGCGCGCGCGTTGCTGCACACCCATGGTGACCGCATTCTGCTGCCGCTAGACGCAGTCCTCGGTGATCGCTTTGGCGCCGATGCGAAGGTGCAAACGATTGCGGTGGCCGAGGGTGTGCCGGATGGCTGGCGCATGTTGGATATCGGGCCGCAGACCGTGGAGCGCTTTGGCGCTGCGTTGCACGGCTGCAAGCTGGTGGTGTGGAACGGGCCGATGGGCGTGTTTGAGCTGGCGCCGTTTGCTGCCGGCACAAATGCAGTGGCGCGCCTTGTGGCTGATTGCGGTGCAACTTCGATTGTGGGTGGTGGAGACTCGGTGGCTGCCATTCACGGTGCGGGCTTGGCGGGGCGCATCACTCACATCTCCACCGGCGGTGGGGCCAGCTTGGAATTTTTGGAAGGCCGGATTTTGCCGGGTGTGGAAGCGTTGAATGACCGCTAATGTTTGGCAGCTTGGATCATCTGGAGCTGCGGCATGCGGGCAGGCTTGCGGTGATTGCGGCAGCGCGCGTTACTTCGACTTGGTTTTGAGGATGGATCATTGAACAGAATTCCGATTGTTGCCGGCAACTGGAAGATGAACAAGCGGCCGGATGAAAGCGCGGAGTTGGCAGCAGCCATCCGTGCGGCGCTGGCCGGCCCGCAAGCTGTGGAAGTGGTGCTTTGCCCGCCGTTTGTTGGGCTCGCCGCAGTGGCGCAGGTGTTACTAGGTTCCCATCTCAAACTGGGCGCGCAAAACGTGCACACGGAAGAAAGTGGTGCGTTCACGGGCGAGGTTGCCGCTGGCATGCTGGCCGGGCTGTGCCAGTATGTGATTGTGGGGCACTCTGAGCGGCGCCAGTTTTTTGGGGAGACGGATGAGCAAGTGGGGCGCAAGGCGGTGGCCGTGCTGGCGCATGGCTTGCGGCCGATTATTTGTGT
The DNA here is from genome assembly GCA_003569365.1 of Anaerolineaceae bacterium. Lineage (GTDB taxonomy): Bacteria > Chloroflexota > Anaerolineae > Anaerolineales > UBA11657 > BD1. The sequence goes on along the minus strand of BGOS01000006.1, from coordinate 6,060 downwards.
GGGTGAGAGTTTGCCGGAGTATGAAGCGGCGCAAACCGCGCTGGTGGTGGAACGGCAGGTGCGCATTGCGTACGCGCAGATTGCTGCGGCGGATGTGGCCAACACCGTGGTTGCGTATGAGCCTGTTTGGGCGATTGGTTCCGGGCGGGCGGCAACTGCGGCAGGCGCAAATATAGTATGCGGCGAAAGTGTGCGGGCGGTGCTAACACAAATGTTTGGCGGGGCGTTGGCGCAGCAGGTGCGGGTGCAGTATGGTGGCAGCGTAAAAGGCGGCAACATTGCCGAGTTCATGGCGCAACCGGATATTGATGGTGCGCTGGTTGGTGGCGCAAGCCTCACAACCGGCGGCTTTGTTGATATTGTGCGCAATGCAGCCTAAGTTGCCCCGGTGGGCAGCGCTGCATGCTAAAACGTGAATAAGTCCGCACTCCAACTCTAAACTCTGTGGCGCTGCCGAACTTTGGTTTGGTGCTGTGGCTGCTGGCTTGTGTGATCCTCGTTGGCTGGCTGCAGAGCCGCGTCACCCGCCACGCGCAGCTGATCCTGCTGTTGTTGATTCGCAACGAACATGCGGCTTTGCTTGCGTTTCAGCTGCTATTTTTGCCGGGAGTTGCGCTGCATGAGGCCAGCCATTGGATTGTGGCGCGCTTTTTAGGATTGCGCGACCTTGAGATCTCACTCTGGCCGCAGCGCCAGCGCGATGGATCGGTGCGCCTTGGTTATGTGAAAACGGAGCAAATGAACTTTGCGCGGGCTGCGTTTGTGGGAACCGCCCCGCTGGTGGCCGGGATTGTGTTGGTGAGCTTGATTAGCGCACGCCTTGGCTTGGGCCGGTTATGGACAGCTGCGGCGGCAGCTGAAGCCATTCAGCTACGCGCTTTGCTGGCTGAGGTTTGGCTGCGGCCGGATTTGTGGTTGTGGGTCTATCTGCTTTTTGCGTGCAGCAACACGATGCTGCCCAGTGCCTCAGACCGGCGGGCTTTGCCGGCTGCTGCTGCCGTGTTGGGTGGCCTGGCGCTGGGCGGGTACTTGCTTGGCATGCTGCCGCTCGTGCGCGTTGCATTGGGTGGGGTTGCCTGGAGCTTGGCCAGTGCTGCGAATGTGGCTTTGTGCATAACAATTCTGCTGGATCTGCTGTTGCTGCCGTTGTTGTATTTACTCGAGGCGCTGCTGTGGCGGCTGCGCGGGGGTCAACTGCTTCGGGCTTGAGAGCCGGGCTAAGGCAATGCTGGCGCCGGCCAGCACCGCAGCCAGCGTTCCCAGCTTGTAGATGCGCGCGACGGGCAGCAACGACAGCAGCCCGAGCACTGCGCACAACACCCAATAGCCAAGCACGATGCGGTTTTGCCGGTAGCCGCGGTCGAGCAGCCGGAAATGCAAATGCCCGCGATCTCCGTGCAGCGGGGAGCGGCCGCTGCGTATGCGCATCAGAATGCGCCAGAATGTGTCTGTGATGGGAACTGCAAGCACCAGCAATGCGGTGGCAAAGCGGGCGGGCGCAAGAATGGAAAGCGCAGCCAACTGGAAGCCGATGGTGAACACGCCGGCGCTGCCCAGAAACACGCGTGCAGGGCTGAAGTTAAATGGCAGAAAGCCAATGCACGCGCCCGCCAGCGCCAGCGCAAACAGCGCCACCGGCGGTTGGCCAACGCTGTACATATGCGCCGCAAAGAGCAGCGCCGCAATCGCGCCCACGCCCGCAGCCAGCCCGTCAAGGCCGTCCAGCCAGTTTACGGTGTTCATCATGCCAGCGATCCACACGCTTGTAAGTGCGACTATCAGCAGCGGCCCCAGCGGCAGCCAGCCGCTAAGCACCACCAGCTCGCCGTTGAGCGGGTTTGTAAAGCGCTCAATGAATACCGTGCTCAACATTGCAATTGCGGCAGCTGCCAATTGTCCGAGCAGCTGCGGGATTGGTCCGAGTTCGCGCCAGTCATCAAGCAATCCAAGTCCAAAGACAAACAGCGTGCCCAGCAGCATGCCCGCGATGCGCAGGCGGTCCGGCCCGCCGGCGGGCGCGTCCAGCCACCATGCCATGGCACAACCGGCAAACAGCGCCAGCACAAGCCCCACACCGCCCAGTCGCGAATGGTGCCGGCGTGCTGATGGCGGCCGTCCGGGGTGTCAACCAGCCGCAACCGGCGCCCCAGCCAGCCAGCCAGTGGCGTGCAGAGCACGCTGGCAGCCAGCGCTGTTGAAAACACAATCAGTGCGGTGGTCATGTCAGTGAGAATTTCTATTTGAGCGGCAACTTGTTTTGGGCGGAGGCATCTCGAACTTACTGCACATCACACCAGCGGAGTGGGCGACAGTTTGTGTTCGCAGTTGGTAAACGCAGATTGGATGCAACCCGAGGTCAGTTGTAACCACGGCTGCTGTGGACGGGTCGCGCCGTGCGAACGAAGCAATTTTGTCAGGTGCCAAATTGCCTGTCGCCGGCATCACCCAAGCCGGGTATGATGTAGCCCACTGAATTTAAGTGCGCGTCGATCGCCGCAACATAAATCGGCACATCGGGATGGTCCGCTTGCAGCCGCGCCACGCCTTCCGGTGCTGCAATTAACCCAATGTAAATCAGCGTCTGCATGCCCCAGCTCTTCAATAGCGCGCAGGTCGCCGATGCCGATCCGCCGGTTGCAAGCATCGGATCCAGCACCAGGCATACCTGAACTTTTGTCGTGTCCGGTTTGTTTGCGTAATATTGCACCGGCTCCAGCGTGCGTTCGTCGCGCTTTAGCCCGATGTGCCACACGGCGGCACCGGGCATCATTTCCCAAATTCCCTCCACCATGCCGAGGCCGGCGCGCAACACCGGCACCAGCCCAATCGTTCCGTCCAGCGTCTGTCCACTTGCGGGCCCCATCGGTGTAGTCACGGCAACATCGCGCACAGTAAGCGCCCGCGTGGCGTCCACTGCCAGCAGAATGCTTATTTCGCGGATCAGCTCGCGAAATTCTTTATGGGTTGTAGCAATGCTGCGCAGCTTCGCAAGCTTGTGCGCGACCAATGGATGGGTGGATGGAAATACGTTTGACATTATTTCAGTTCTCGCTGTGCCGCATTTTAACGCATAGTAATTCAAGCCGGGTGGCTGAGACAGCTTTATGCAGCGGGTGGGCTGGCAGCCGGACAATAAACTTTTAAAATTGTTCTGCTCGCGCTCTGGAGTTGCCCGTTAGCGCAGCGGAACTATGCCACTGCCGCGTCACGGCATAAAGACACAGATCGATCCTTCGCGGTGGCCTAAGCGCGTCAGCTGGTTTAGCTGGGAAGCAAAGATACCAGTCGGCTTCCAATCCGCACAGGTGCGGGATACGATTACCGCAGCCTTGAATTCCTGCGTCGCCAAGCGCGCTCAATTTGTGGCAAGAATGGCTTGAGATTATTGTTAATGCCGAGTGCGGTTTCCGAATATGGGCCCAGCAGGATGCGGTCGCTGAAGTACAGTATGGCGGTGCTATCGCTGGCGTAAACTTTGCCCGCGCCGATGTTTTCTTCCAAGTAGGCGCGCGTGGCCGCCCACGGGTGCCTGCCGGAACGGTAGACAATGTTGTTCAATGCAAGGAAGAGCGGCGCAAAAGCCAGCGCAGCCACGTACAAAATGATTGCCAGGCGCGCGCCCTGATGCACGCCAGAAGTCTCACTGCTTCGAAAGAGGCTATCCAAACCTGCGGCTGCCGGCAGAAATCCGAGGAAGACTGCGCTGTGAAAATAGTTGCCGCCCCCGCCGATGCGCAGTAAACCCGCAAACGCCAGCAGATAACCGCTAAGCAGGCAGCACGCGTACAGGCGCGCCGCAGCGGGCTCAGACTTGTGGAGGGTTGCAATACCGGCGATAACCAACAGATACAGCGGCAAGCGTTGAATCACCAAGCCTGCTACGGCGCGTTCCATTACGCGCGATAGTGCCCCCAAATCTGAGTAGAACTCGCCCTGCGTCATCAGCAGCGCATTCTCAAGGCCCGCAGCGCTGTAGCCAAGCCAGAGCAAAGCAAGCAGCGCAGCTGTGAATGCAGCAAAGCTGGCAGCGCACCACAGCAGCATCTTGCCGCGGCGCTCAAGCGCAAGTGCAATCAGTACACCCAGAAAAATCGTAACGCTGTTCAGCCGGAAGGCGCAGGCCAGCGCGGCAGCCAAGCCCACAAGCGTGGCAGCAGGAATCATCGCCAGCTTTTTGCGAAAGAGAAGCTCCCATGCCAGATAGAAAACAACCAGCTCAAAAAATGCTGCCGGCAGATCAGGGCGGATTGATAGCAGCAGTCCCAGGTCCAGCGATGCAATCATCAGGAGTGTGAGCGCAGCTGCGGGTGCGCTAATGCAAATAGCTTGGAGCGGCGATTGAAACAGCACTGCGCCAAGAAAGATGGCCACAACCAGCAGCAAAATTGCGGCGCGCGCAACAAATGCAACAAGCCAAACGTCGGCGGGGCCAACGAGGCGCATGAGGGGTGCAAGTCCCCAATAAAAATATCCGCTGTAGGGGTTTAAGTGAATTGGAGTTTCGGTGACGCCAGTGAGGTGCGGCAGGCCGCCAGCCACGCGCTGCAGCGCCGCGATGCTGGTGGACTCTGCGCCGTAATCAAGAAAGTCGCCAAAGAACATTGTGGCAGTGCCCAGCATTACGCAGGCTGCAAGCACTGCCAGCAGGAGTTTTGTGGTGCGGTCTGCGAACGGAGTTGTAGTGAGTGGGGCTTGTGCCTGCATGTGATTTGCCGCAGAAGCGCGCCGTAACTATGCGGCCACGCTTGTTGAGGGCGCATTGTAACCCAGCGCGAGTGGTGCCCGGCAGCGCGGCCGTGAGCTGCATCACTGCTTGCACAGCTTCTGTGTCCATGCTCTGCCTGACCGGGTTGGCTGCTGCGTGGCAGGGTCGATGATTAGGGCGGGGTGTGCGTCTTTGCCGGTATCTAAGCTGCCTTGCCGGTGTTACGCGTGTTATCGTAAAATATTGAAATGCACGTGGTAATTCCTCATTATTGGCAACCGTTAGTTCGAAAGGGTGGACTGCGCTTTACTTGGTTTGAAATTAGGAGCTCCTGCAAAGGGGGGCGTAACTTAAATGGCACAGTCTGAAGAACGCGTGATTTCGCCGCAGCCACAAGCTGAGGATGTAGTGGATGCGGCACTGCGTCCGCAAAAGCTGGCGGATGTCATCGGGCAGGACAAAGTTAAAGCCAACCTCGAAATTGTGGTTGAGGCCGCGCTGGCCCGCAAAGAGCCGCTTGATCACATTCTTTTCTATGGGCCGCCGGGCTTGGGCAAGACCACGCTTGCGCATGTGATGGCCAAAGAAATGGGCGTGAACATCAAGATCACGGCCGGGCCCGTGATCGAACGGCAGGGTGATCTGGCTGCAATTCTGACCAACTTGCGCGAAGGCGATGTGTTGTTCATAGATGAGGTGCACCGCTTGGGCCGCGCGGTGGAAGAGGTGTTGTATCCGGCGATGGAAGATTACGCGCTGGACTTGGTGGTGGGGAAGGGGCCTGGCGCGCGCAACATCCGGTTGAAGCTGCCGCGCTTCACGGTGATTGGCGCTACCACGCGCCTGGCGCTCATCACTGCGCCGCTGCGCACGCGCTTTGGCGTAATTTTCCGGTTGGACTTTTATGATTTGGCTGCGATGGAGGCGATTGTGCTGCGCGCTGCGGGCATGCTGCACCTGCCGGTTGATGCGGCCGGTGTGACGGAGATTGCGCGGCGCGCGCGCGGGTACGCCACGCGTGGAGCTGCGTCTTTTTGAAGCGCGTGCGCGACTACGCCCAGGTGCGGGCTGCCGGCTTTGTAAGCCGCTCGGTAGCTGATGCAGCGCTGGACCTGCTTGAAGTGGATCAGTTGGCCTGGATGAAATTGACCGGCGGCTGCTGGCCGCCATTATTCATAAGTTTGGCGGCGGCCCGGTTGGCCTCGAAACCGTTGCGGCTTCAATCAGCGAGGAAGCTGACACTATCATGGATGTGTATGAGCCGTACCTGCTGCAGCTGGGATTTCTGGAACGCACTGGTCGTGGCCGCGTTGCTACGCGCCTGGCTTACGAGCATCTTGGCCTCACTTACCCGG
>BGOS01000005.1 GCA_003569365.1 Anaerolineaceae bacterium | reverse complement strand
CCGGACTGGCTGAGCGCTTGACGCAGCCCATTGCACAGCTGAGCAAAGGTTTTCGGCAGCGCGTGGGGCTGGCGCAAGCCATACTGCACCGGCCGCGGCTGCTGGTTTTGGATGAGCCTACCGTAGGCCTCGACCCGACGCAAATAGTTGAAATCAGAAATTTGATCAAGGGCCTTGCACCTAAGACCACGATTTTGTTTTTCGTCCCACATATTGCCGGAGGTGGAGGCGATTTGTGACCGCGTGATTATCATCATCAACGGTGTTGTGAAAGCCGACGCCCGCCTGCGGAACTGGCGGCAACAACGGATGCGGTGCTTGTGCTGCAGCATGCGGTGGACTGTGTGCCGGAGGCGCTGCGTGCTTTGCAGGGTGCGGTTGGCGTGACGACGCTGCCCAACTCCGGGCATCCGGCGTTCCGCGTCTCGGGTGCCGAACAGGCGATCTGTGCCCGCTGATCTTTGATCTGGCGCGCAAGCAGAACTTGCCGCTGCGCGAGCTGCGCCGCGATGTGCGCACCTTGGAACACGTCTTCAACGAGCTGGCGCTTGCAGCGTAGAGCTTTATCCAAAACCAACAACAAATTCAGTCAATGCAACAAACCTCGCAGTCACACGCAAAGAAACTCAAAAATTACTTCGGCTCTCCAATGGCGCTCATTTTGTGGGCGTGTTCTTGGCCGCCACCCTGTTCACCTTTTTCTGGGTCGACACTTTTTTCGCGCGCGGCATCGCAGATCTGCGGCCGCTATTTAGGTGGATGCCACTGCTGCTGATTTTTCTCACCAGTGCTGTCACTATGCGCCAGTGGAGCGAGGAGCAATCCAGCGGCACGCTGAAGTGCATGCGTGACGCTGCCGGTGGGGCCGCTGATCTGGTTGCAGGAAAGTTCCTGGCAGTATTGGCGCTGCTGGGCGTGGCCCTTGCGCTTACGGTATTTTTGCCGCTGACTGTGGCGCTGCTCGGCAACCTTGACTGGGGACAGTGCTGGGTGGTTACATCGCCTGCCTTGCCTGCTTGCAGGCGCGTATGCGGCGCTCGGCCTGTTTGTTCCTCGCGCACCGATAACCAAATCGTCTCGCTGATTAGCACCGCAGTGCTTGGAGGCGTGCTGTACATGATCGGCGCCCACGGAGTGGTCGATTTTTTGGAGACCGCACCGGTGAACTACTGCGGGCGTTTGGATCCGGCTCACGCTTCGAGAGCATTGAGCGCGGAGTGTTGGACCTGCGCGACCTGCTGTACTACTTGTCGTTGATCGGAATCTTTCTTTCTTTGAATGTGCTGTCACTTGACTCCAAGCGCTGGGGCAGGGGCGCGAACTCGCTCCCTACCGGCAGCGGCTGATCTTCACGGTTGTGCTTGTTGGCGCCAATCTCGCTGTCTTAAATGCCTGGCTGTTTCCGGTTAGCTGGCTGCGTGTGGATCTCACCGGCCGGCAGGGAGTACAGCCTTTCACCCGCAACTCGCAGCCTGCTGACCACGCTGGATGAGCCGCTGCTCGTGCGCGGGTACTTCAGCGCCAAGACGCATCCGTTGCTCGCGCCGCTTGTGCCGCGCATCCGTGATTTGCTGACCGAGTACGCGCTTGCCTCGGACGGAAAAGTGAAGGTAGAGGTGATTGACCCGCTAACGGACCCGGATAAAGAAGCCGAAGCGAACCAGACCTACGGCATCAAGCCCACGCCGCTGCAAGCAGCCGACCGTTACGGTGCCTCGGTGGTGAATGCTTACTTCAATCTCCTGGTGCGCTATGGCGATCAGAATGTTGTTCTGAATTTTCAGGATTTAATTGAGGTTAAAGCGGCAGCCAATGGGCAGCCGGATGTAAGGCTGCGCAATTTGGAATATGACCTGACGCGTGCGATCAAGAAAGCCGTATATGGCTTTCAGAGCATTGAGACCGTGCTGGCTTCACTTGAACAGCCCGCAGCACTGACGCTATACACAACGCCGAATACACTGCCCGAGCAGCTGCAGGTACTGCCGGCCACGATTGCCAAGGTTGCGCAAGAGATAGCGGCAACTTCGGCGGGAAAGTTTACTTTTCAGCAATTGCAAGTTGGCGCACCCGGCGCGCCGACTTCAGATGAGTTGGCGCAGCAATTTGGCCTGCGCCCATTTCAGGCGTCGTTCTTCTCGCCAGATTTGTACTATTTGCACATGGTGCTGAGCTCAGGTGGCGAGAGTCAGGTGCTGTTTCCGGCGGGCGACTTGAGCGAAGCCAGCGTGCGCGCCACGCTGGAGACAGCGTTAAAGCGCGGTGCCAAGGGCTTCTTGAAAGTTGTTGGCATTTGGACTCCGCCGGATGTTCCGGAGCAGGACATGTTCGGGCAACAGACGCAATCCTTTAAGAGTTACACAAAGATCGCTGAAGTATTGCGTGAGAATTACACTGTGCAGCCCGTGGACCTGGCCACCGGGCAGGTGGCGGCAATGTGGATGTGCTGCTGCTGGTCGCGCCGCAAGGCCTCACGGAAAAGGATTTGTTTGCCGTTGATCAATATCTGATGCGCGGCGGTGCGGTTGTTGTGGCTGCGGGCAGCTACTTACTGAAGCCGGACCCGATGTCCGGCGGCTTGGCAGTGCAGGAGGTGGCGGGTGGCCTCACACCCTTGTTGGAGCACTATGGCGTCACGGTGGCTAAGTCACTTGTGCTCGATCTGCAGAACGAGCCGTTCCCCATTCAAATGGCGCGCACCGTGGGCGGCGTTGAAGTGCGGGAGTTTCAAGCGATGCCGTATCCATACTTCGTCGATGTTCGCACAGACGGCATGGATGGGAAAAGTCCAATTCTCGCAAGTGTTGCTGCGGTCACTCTCAACTGGGTTTCACCGCTGACGCTCGATGAGCAGAAGAACACTGGCCGAGAGGTCAGCCGTCTGCTTTCCTCAAGTGCCAAGTCTTGGGTGACAACTAACACTGTTGTGCAGCCAGACTTGCAGTTTTATCCAGCCTTGGGCTTTCCTGAAGCGGAAGTTAAATCGGCGCAGCTTTTAGCGGTGGCGATCAAGGGCGGGTTCGAGAGTTATTACAAAGGCAAGCAATCACCGCTGGAGGGAGCACCTGCCGCCGTGCCAGCTGATGCCGGCGCTGCCGCGGATGCGACGCCGGCTGCAGTGCCGCAAGCGCTGGGCATCATTGAGCGTTCGCCCGCCACGGCGCGGCTGGTGGTGGTGGGCAGCGCGGAGTTCCTGAACGATGTGGTGTTTGATCTCTCGCGCAACTTGTCTGGTGACAGGTACCTGAATAGCCTGCAGTTTGCGCAGAACATGGTGGACTGGTCGGTGGAGGATCTGGAGCTGCTGGGCATCCGCTCGCGCGGCACTGCCACCCATGTTTTGCTGCCGCTTACGCCACAGGCGCAATCTGTGGCGGAGTTGGGCAACTACGGATTGGCGCTTGTTGCGCTGCTGGCGTTGGCGTGGATGTGGCAGCGCCGGCGGCGCAAGCAGCAGCCCATGGAGCTGCTGCCACCGGCAGCAGCCCGCAAGCGGCAGGAAGCTAGCGCGGATTCGGCAGCGTGAAATGAACAGAACACTTCGCATACTCACAGCACTTTTGGTTGCACAAGTTCTCATTGGCATTTATGTTTACTGGCCGCGCGCCATTGCGGAGACGGGCGGCCTGCTGTTTGCCGGCCGCACCGAGACCGCTATCTCCCGGCTGGTGATTCAGGATGACAAGGCGCTGCAGCTCATCTTGGAAGACAAGGGCGGTACTTGGGTGCTGCCGGATGCTGGCGACTTTCCGGCTGACGCTACAAAGATTGCGCCGCTGATTGAAAACATCAAGCAGTTGAAGACCGGCCGGCTCATTACACAAACGGCGGCCAGCCACCGCCAGCTGCAGGTGGCGGAAGACAAGTACACGCGCCGGCTGGACATTCAGTGGCAGGATGGAGCGCGCAGTTTGATTTTCATTGGCACCTCAAGCGGGGCTGGAGCCACGCACTTCCGGCTCGATCCGCAGCCGGAGGTTTATCTTTCAGCAGACCTGACAAGCTACGGCATCACTCCGCAAGCATCAAATTTTATTGACACGAGCTTTGTGAGCATTCCGGCTGAGACGGTCACAGCACTTGTGCTGGAGAATGCAGCTGGAAAGCTGGAGTTTGAAAAAGCTGGCGATGCGTGGAGCTTGAAGGGCATGGGCGCGGACGAACTGTTTAACTCCAGTGCATTTACGTCCGTGTTGACGCAGGCCACTGGATTGCGCATGAGTGCGCCGCTGGGCAAAGAAAAGAAGCCGACTTATGGTCTCGCGCAGCCCAAGGCCACGGTACAAATTATGGCCAGCAAAGACAACGCGGCCCAGGAATTCACGTTGCAGGTTGGCGCAAAAGTGGGCGAGGATTACGCGATGAGTTTTAGCGGTTCGCCCTATGTGGTGCGGGTGTCTTCTTATTCTGCGCTGAACTTTACCGAAAAGACGCGGGCGGACTTTATAACGCCGCCAACAACGCCCACGCCAGCTGCGGCGCCTTAGGCGCTACACTGCGTCTGGCGTACCCTGCGCGGCATTGTAGCGTTGCGCGCGCTATGGGCGCGTGTGCGGGTCAAACAGGCGCGCGTACTCGTCAAGCGCAAAGCGGTCGGTCATGCCGGCGATGTAGTCGCACACGGCGCGCTCGACGCCGAAGTTGTTGATTGAGTTTTTCACTCCGGCAGGCAACTGGTGCGGTGACTTCGTCAAGACCTCGAACATTTCAGCAATGAAACGCTCCGCTTTTTCAGCCATGCGCGCCACACGATGGTGCTGAAAAAGCTGCTCCCGTAGATGCGACTTCAACTCTGTTTGCATCGCCTGCATGTTTGCAGACCAATCCACCAGGTTTGTTAAAAGCTGCTGGATGTGCAGCGGTGAGCTGGCGCCAGACTGCTGCAGTGCAGCTTCGGTCGTTGCAATGAGGTCTTGTATCTGCAGGCCAAGCAAGCGCCGGATCATGCGGTGGCGGATGAGGTCCGTCCACTCGCGCCCGTCCCAGCTGATGTCCGCGCGCACTGTTTCCCAGAGTGCCTGGCCGCTCAGGCCGGCGGGCAGCAGCAGTCCTGCGCGCAGTCCGTCGTCAAGGTCGTGGGCGGTATAGGCCAGCTCGTCAGCCACGTTTGCAATTTGCGCTTCGAAGCTGGCGCGCAGTTCGGGGTCGTATTCGCCGGCGTCAGCCCGGTCATACTCGGTCTCATGTTTTACAATGCCCTCGCGCATCTCCCACGTGAGATTGAGCCCGCGGAAATTTTCGTAGCGTTCCTCCAGCGTTGTGACAATGCGCAGCGTTTGGCGGTTGTGGTCAAAGTGGCCATGGGCTGCCATCAGGCGCTGCAGCACGCGCTCGCCGGCATGGCCAAACGGCGGATGGCCCAGATCATGCGCAAGGCAGATGGCCTCCACCAGATCTTCGTTTGCGCCCAGTGAGCGCGCAATGCTGCGCCCCAACTGCGCCACCTCCAACGTATGCGTGAGGCGCGTGCGGTAGTAATCGCCCTCGCTGTTCACGAACACCTGCGTTTTGTACTCCAGGCGCCGAAAGGCGGTAGTGTGCAGCACGCGCGCGCGGTCGCGTTGGAAGCAGGTGCGGTCTTGTGCTTCAGGTTCCGGATGCAGGCGCCCGCGCGAGGCGCTGCTGCGAAATCCGTAAGGTGCCAGCGAAAGATTTTCGTGGTCCTCCATGGCGGCGCGTTGGATCAGCATGGCGGCTGGCTTAGTTGCGCTGCACTGGCGAAACGGATTTTCTGGACTTGCTGCGCGGCTGCTTGTCTGCGGTTGCTGTTGCGCCGTTGATTGATGCGCGCAACGCGTGGATTTTGTCGCGCATGCCGGCTGCGGTTTCAAATTCAAGCTGGCGGGCGGCAGCCTTCATGCGGGCTTCGAGCTCGATTATCAATGAGATCGTTTCCGCAGTGGTGTGCGGAGCCTGAGGCTCGGCCGTGTATTCTGCCGGCTCCTCTGCCACCGTGCGCACGCGCGTACTAATGTCATGCACAGATTTGATGATGCTGGCCGGCACGATGCCGTGCAATTCGTTGTGCGCAAGCTGCACAGTGCGGCGCCGGTTTGTTTCGTCGATTGCCGTACGCATCGAGTCAGTCACTTTGTCTGCAAACATGAGTACGCGCCCGCGCACATGGCGCGCTGCCCGGCCAATGGTTTGGAGCAGCGCAGTGCTGGAGCGCAAGAAGCCCTCTTTGTCAGCATCCAGGATGGCAACCAGTGATACTTCCGGAAGGTCCAGTCCCTCGCGCAGCAAGTTGATGCCCACCATCACATCATACTTTCCAAGGCGCAGATCGCGCAGTAGTTCCACACGCTCCAACGCCACGATGTCGGAGTGCAGGTAGGTAACCTTGAGTCCGAGCTCGAGCATGTAGCGGCTGAGGTCTTCGGACATGCGTTTCGTGAGGGTGGTGACGAGCGTGCGTTCGCCGCGGGCGATGCGCTGCTGCACTTCGTCGACCAAGCGATCGATCTGGCCCTTGATCGGCAGTATCTCCACTTGCGGATCAACGAGACCGGTGGGGCGGATGATTTGGCGCACGACCCGATCGGCAATTGAAAGTTCGTAAGGCGCAGGCGTGGCGGTGGTGTAGATAACCTGGCCCGTGCGCGTGCCAAACTCATCAAAGTTAAGCGGCCGGTTGTCCAGCGCCGAGGGCAGGCGGAAGCCATAGTCCACGAGCACTTGTTTGCGGGAGCGGTCTCCGCCATACATGCCGCGCACTTGCGGCAGCGCCATGTGGCTCTCGTCCACAACAAGCAAAAAGTCTGAGGGAAAGTAATCCAGCAGGGTCCACGGCGGGGAACCGGGCGGGCGCTGGTCGAGCGGGCGCGAGTAGTTCTCAATCCCGGAGCAATACCCGGCCTCGCGCAGCATTTCCAGGTCATAGCGGGTGCGCTGCTCAATGCGCTGCGCTTCCAGATAGCGCTCGTTGGACTTGAAGAAAACCAGCTGCTCTTCCAGTTCGGCTTCGATGTCGATAATCGACTGCTTCAGTTTGTGTTCTTCGGTGATGAAGTGCTTGGCGGGAAAAATGTCCAGTGATTCGTGCTGCTGCACGACCTCGCCCGTGAGCGGATGGACCTCCATAATGCGCTCAACTTCGTCATCAAAGAAGTCGATGCGGTACGCATTGTCACTGTAGGGCGGCTGCAGCTCCAGGGTGTCGCCCTGCACGCGGAAAGTACCGTGCCGCAGCTCAAGGTCGTTGCGCTGGTACTGGCTGTCCACCAAACGCCGCAGCAGCGCATTGCGGCGGTGTTCTGTGCCGGTTACAAGGTGCACCACACCGCTGTAGTAAGACTCCGGGTTTGCCAAACCGTAGATGCAGGACACCGAGGCGACGATAACCACATCGCGGCGGCTCATTAGCGCAGCGGTTGCAGCCAGGCGCAGGCGCTCGATCTCTTCATTGACGTCAGTCTCTTTTTCAATGTAGAGGTCTTTTCTGGGGACGTAGGCCTCTGGCTGATAGTAGTCGTAGTAACTTACAAAGTACTCGACTGCGTTTTCCGGGAAGAACTCGTGGAACTCAGAATAGAGCTGCGCCGCCAGTGTTTTGTTGTGCGTGAGCACCAGCGTTGGGCGCTGCGTTTGCGCCACAACCTGAGCGATGGTGTAGGTCTTGCCGGTGCCGGTTGCGCCGAGCAATACCTGATGTTTGAGCCCGCTGTTGACGCCGCTAATCAGCTCTGCAATTGCCTGCGGTTGGTCGCCCGTCGGCTGGTAAGGTGCATGCAGTACAAACTCCGGCATGCATTTGATTATACCGATGGACCGCTGCGCAGGCTTTGTATACTCTACGTTTGGTCGAGGTTGCTGGCGGATTAATTGCATGATTCCACTTTTGGTTTTGGTCGGGCCGACGAGTGTTGGCAAAACCGAACTCAGCTTGCGCCTGGCCGCACACTTGGACGCTGAGATTGTCTCGGCTGACTCGCGTTATTTGTACCGGGGGCTGGATATTGGAACGGCCAAGCCGGGGCCGGCAGAGCTGGCGCGCATTCCGCACCATCTGGTGGATGTGACCGCGCCGGACCAGCCGTGGTCTTTGGCGGAGTACAAACAAGCAGCTACGGCGGCGATTGCGGACATTCATGCGCGCGGGCGGCTGCCGATGCTGGTGGGTGGCACCGGGCAGTATGTGCGGGCGCTGCTGCAGGGCTGGCAGATCCCGGCTGGCGGGGATAACTTGAGTTTGCGCGCGCACCTGACCGCGCAGGCGGAAACGGCCGCGGGGCTTGCCGCGCTGCACGCGCAACTCTGCGAATTGGATCCGACCGGTGCATTGCAAGTTGATGCGCGCAACCCGCGCCGGGTGGTGCGGGCTTTGGAAGTGTGCATCAGCACCGGGCGGCCGTTCAGCGCGCAGCGCACCCGTGTGGCGCCGGACTACCGCGCCTGCCAGCTGGGGCTGACACTGCCGCGCGCTGAGCTTTACGCGCGCATTGACGCGCGCGTGGACCAGATGCTGGCGGATGGGCTGCTGGCCGAAACGCAGGCGCTCGCTGCCCAAGGGTTGGCGTGGGAGCTGCCCGCGCTTTCAGCGCTGGGGTACCGCCAGCTGGGAGCGCACTTGCGCGGTGAATGCAGTCTGGCGGAGGCGGTGCTGCGCATCAAGCATGACACCCGGCGCTTTGCGCGGCGCCAATACGCCTGGTTCTCATTGAGCAATCCGGACATCACCTGGTTTGACGTTGGGCGCATACCGCGGGTGCGGATTGAGGACCATGCGGTTGGTGCACTAAAGCGTGCTGGTTACGAAGTGCCTGCGGGTAGAATCGGCACATGAAATTTGCGCGACTTGTGGCGTTGCTGGCGCTGCTGGCACCGCTAATCATTGCGCCGCTGCCGGCAGCCAAGGCCAGCAACGGGCAGCCAGCCGACCCGCGCGCTGCGGCCGCTGCCATCTTAGACAACTTATCTGATGAGGAAAAAATTGCGCAGCTTTTTCTCGTCACTTTTACCGGATCCAGTTTGGATCCAGCCGCACCAATTTTCCAAATTTTGCGGCGCTACCATTTGGGTGGCGTTGTGCTTACCCGCGCCAATGATAATTTTGACGACCGCACCGATGTGCGCGCTGCACTGTATGCGCTGACGGGTTTACTGCAGCGTGCCAACCAGAACTTTCCGGTGTCCGCGACGGAGGCAACACCAACACCCAAGGCTCCGCAGCAAATGCCGCAACCGTTGTTTATTGCGGTTGCGCATGGCGGGCTTGGCCTGCGGACAGCCGAACTATTAAGTGGAACCACCGCGCTGCCGAGCCCGTTGGCGATTGGCGCAACTTGGAAGCCAGAAAATGCGCGGCTGGTGGGTCTCGCCACCGGTCGCGAGCTGCGCGAGTTGGGGTTCAACATGCTGCTTGGCCCGAACCTAGATGTGGTGAGCAACCCGAATCCGGCAAACCCGGGCGACCTCGGCTCCGGCGTTTTTGGTGGCGATGCGTTTTGGGTTGGTGAGTTTGGGAGGGCTTACACGCGCGGAGTGCATGCGGGCAGCGGCCGGCGGGTGGCAGTGATTGCCGGCACTTTCCCGGGCTTGGGCAGCGGGGACCGTGACGCAGCTGTGGAGGTGCCGGTTGTTTCCAAGCCGCTGGACGAACTGCAGGCGGTGGATCTCCGAACGTTCGCGGCTATTGCCAGCCTAGACGGAAATACCGAAGGTGCCGCAGATGGATTGGTAACTGGCCCGGCGTTGTACGCTGGATTGCAAGGCTCTATTTCGCGGGAAACGCGGCCGCTGGCGATTGATGAAAGCGCTCTGAAAGTTTTGCTGCAGTTTGACGCGTTTCGGCCGTGGGTGGAGCTTGGCGGCCTGCTTGTGAGCTTGCCGCTTAATCATCCCGGTGTGCGGCGGGATTATCTTGCGGGCCAAAACCTGCTGGCTTCCAATGTGGCCTACACCGCATTGATGGCCGGCAATGATCTGCTGCAAGTGTCTGTGCAGGATGAAGATGGCTTGGCAGCGCTGCCGGCCACGCTCGGTGGGCTTGTGAACCGCTACAAGCAGGGCGGGGTCTTCAGCGCCCGTGTGGATCAGGCGGTGACCCGCATCCTTGAGCTCAAGCAGGAGTTGTATGGCAAGTTCGGCGCGGGCGCAGCCATCAACACCCAACCACTTGAACCGCTGGTGCCGATGGACAGCGAGATGGCGGCGATTGCCGGTGAAGCATTTACGCTCTTGGCGCCAGCAGCTGCGGATTTGGCGCAGCGCCTGCCGCAGCCGCCAGCTCCGGGTGCCCGCATTGTGTTTCTAACTCAGACGCAGCTGGTGCGCCAATGCAGCCAATGCCGGCCGCAACGCCTTCCGGCTGTTGATGGATTGCAAGTGGCGGTGGAGCGCGCGTATGGCCCGATTGCCAAGGTGCGCAGCCAGAACTTAAGCAGCTACGATTTTGTGGAGCTGGCGGATTTTCTGGCGGGCGTTGGGCCAATACCGGTGCCACAAACAACTGAAACGCCCGCGCCCGAAAGCAGCCCGGCGACTGCCACACCCACGCCTGTGCCAACCGCCACGGCTCCGCGTCCGCTAATTGCAGACGCGCTGCGCGATGCGGCGTGGGTGGTTGCGCTGCTGCAGCCGGCGCAAGCTGCCGAGGGAGCCCCCAGCAGCTTTCAGCGGCTGCTGGCAACCCGGCCAGACTTGCTTGCCGGCAAGAAGCTTGTGGTATTTGCGCTGGGCGCGCCATACCATATGGATGCGGCAGCACTTTCTCAAATTACCGCGTACTACGGTTTGTTTAGCGCAGCGCCAGTGTTTATTGATGTGGCTGCGCAGGCGCTGTTTTTAGATTTGACACCACGGGTAGGCGGGCCGGTGTCCGTGCCGGCAGCAGCCTACTATCTTGCGGAGCGCTTGCTGCCCGACCCGGCACAAAAATTTGAACTGCTTACTGAACTGGTGTTTCCCTCAGGCACTGCCCTGACGCCATCGCCGGAGCCCACGCTAGCGCTGACGCCTGCTGCAACGCTTTCACCAACAGTCGTGGACCCCGCTGCAACTGCTGTGCCGCCCACGCTGCCTGAAGGCGCGCAAGTCAAGGTGAGCACCACCATGTTGCTTGACTTCAACGGCAACATTGTGCCCGATGGCACGCAGGTGGATTTTGAGGTGCTCTACAAGGATGCAAATGCACTGCGCGAAATTTTTGCAACAGCTTTTACCGTGCAGGGTGTGGCGCAGGCGGCACTTGCACCGAAGCGGGTTGGCGGAATTGAAATTCGCGCCGTGAGCGGCAGCGCAATTTCGCTGCCGGCACCCTTGTTGGTGAGCGACGTGGCGGGTGAAACGGCAATCGTTGTGTTAACTTTGACGCCAAGCGTCACGCCCAGTGCCGTGCCTGCAGCCACCAACGCGCCGGCGCCGCAGGCTACAGTTGACGCAAACTCGCCGGCCAACAACTTGAAGGCGGGCGAAACGGCAGCACAGGCCTCCACCGATCCGCGCGATCTTTTAAGTGCGCTGTTTATTAATATTGCCATTGTGGGTTATGGCTGGGACGCTGCGCGGCGCAGCGGGCGCGGCTTGGTCCAGCGCTTTCGGTTTGCGTTGGGGATTACTATTGGAGTGTGGCTGGCATACGATTTGTATGTTTTGAAGCTGCCCGGTGCGGGCCTGCTGCAACCATTGGGTGCGCTTGCCCCGGTGCTGTGTGCTGCCGGTGGCGGCCTTGCTGCGCTGGCGGTGGATCGTTACAAGCTGCAGCTGTTAGCCGGCTGGCAATCGGGCAGCAGGCGGCTGCAGGCAGCGTGGCTGTTCATGCGTGCGGGCGGCTTCAGGTAGCCAGAGTGGCAATCACCCCAATTCCAATGATCACAAGTGCGGCGATCGACAGGTGCCGCTCCAATGGGTCCGTAAAGGCAAGCTGCGCCCATTCCCAGGCGGTGACAGGCACAAACTCGGGTTGGCCTTGCGGCCCCGGGAAAATGCCATTCAGCAAGGCGCCCTGGAAGTCAGCGACGGTGGGTGGACGGTCCTCAGGGTGCAGGTGCAGCGCCCAGTGCAAGGCGCGCTCCGTACGCGCGCTCAGCGCCGGGTTGATGTCGCGCACCGGCACCAGGCTGTCCGTTTGCAGGAAGCGCACTTTAGCCTCCGTGGGAGGTGTGTTGGTGAGCAAGTGGTAAAGCGTAGCCGCAAGGCCATAGACATCGGTGCGCCCGTCGGTGTGGCCGGTGTCACCGCCGTACTGTTCCAGCGGGGTGTAGTGAATGGTGCCGCGCCCTTGCACCACGGTGATTGTGCCGTCGTTTGGCACCATGAGTTTCACGAGTCCAAAATCCACAAGCTTAATCGCGCCGCCCGGCGTCAGCCGGATGTTGGCGGGCTTGATATCCCGGTGCACAACGGGTGGCTGCTGGCCATGCAAATAGACAAGTGCATCGAGCAGTTGGCGGGCCCAGTCCAGCACCAGCAATTCCGGGATCAGGGTACCAGCGGCGCGCGCGGTTTCGATGCGCTGGCGCAGGTCCACCCCCGCCACATAATCCATCACCAAAACTTCGGTCTCGCCCAGCGAGAAAAAGTCCGAGACTTTGGGCAGCGCCGGATGATCGAGGCGCGCAAGCACCGACGCCTCCTGATAGAACTGGGCGCGCGCCTGGCGCTGCGCCTCCGGCGTGGCGCGCGGATCGCCGCTTACCTGTTTCAGTGCGCATTGGCGGCCTTCCAAACGCAAGTCTTCCGCAAGAAAGATGGTGCCCATGCCGCCTTTGCCCTGTGTGCCCAGCACGCGATAGCGCTGGTTGAGGACGTCGCCCGCAGCCGGAATCATATTGGCATTATATCGGCGCTTGGGCTGGCGCGGGATCGCGTGCGATGAGTCCTGGCGGCGCGGCAGCTCTGGTGGTGATTAGGGGTGCGCTCAAGGGGCATCGCTATGATTTAACCGGCGATGCATTTGTGATTGGGCGCGAGCAGCACTGTGATTTATTGATCGACGACGCTACCGTTTCCCGGAAGCATGCGCTGTTGCAGCGCATTGAAGAAAAATGGTTCATCACAGACACATCAAAAAATGGCACGCATGTGAACAGCCGGCGGGTCACAGGTGCGCTGGCACTCGCCAATGGGGACAAAATTGCAATCTCCACGGCTGCGCAGCTTTATTTTGCGGGCCCAGAGGACACTGTGCCACTTTTGCTGGAGGAGGGTCAGGCAATCGGCCGTATGCACATTGACCTCAAAACGCATGAAGTGCGGCTGCGCGGCCAGTTGCTGGATCCAGCATTATCTTTGGCGCAATACCGGCTGCTGGAATTTTTATACCTGAGCGGCGATGAAATCCGGACCCGCGATGAAGTCTCACGCGCCGTCTGGACGGAGGCTGACCAGGCCGGCATTACAGAGCAGATGATCGATGCACTGGTGAAGCGTTTGCGCGACCGCCTCGGCCAACTGGATGACGGGCACGACTACATCCTGACTGTGCGCGGGCACGGCTTCCGATTTAGCAACCCGCAGCTGTAGCGCGCCAGCGTGTAGCCGGCGGCTGGGATGCCATGCGCTAGCGCCACTTTGCCAGCGACAGCTCGCGTTGTGCGAGCCCGTGGTACTCCTTTAGCTTGGCGCTCATATCTGCATGGCCGCGCGCCTCAAGGTCTTGTGCAAGTTCAACCATCGATTGCAGCAGTTCTTCAGTTAGCTCTGCGGACCGATTGCGCAGCATTTCGGCCGCGGCCTCCGGGGTGTCTGACTGCATCAGGTCATTGATGAAGCGCAGGGCGGGTGGGGTGCTGGCATCCAGCTCAGCCATAATCGTGGCGCGCAGTTGTGTGAGGCGCGCAATCGCGTCTTGCTGGCCGGCTTTTTGGGCGGCTTCAATGTTCTGGTTTAGTATGGCCAGGGTTAGATCGCTAATCTCGGGCAATGCCTCGCGCACAGCAGCGGTTTCGTCTGGCGCCTGCAGCAACGCTTGCAGCAGCTGCGCCGCAGCAGTGCCCTGCGCCTTTGCGGCCGCATCACTGCGCGCAACTGCATCCAGCAACACTTGGCGCGCTGCTTCCAGCTTCTTGCGCTGTTCGCCGGCGGCTTTATCAATTTGCTTGGTGAGACCCACAAAAAATTCATAGTCCACCAGCTGGCGCACCAGCGTTACCACCGCGCGCGTACGCAGTTCGTCCGGATTGCTGCACACCAATTGCAGCAGCGTATCGCGCGTAAGGTTTGTGCCCAGTGCTTGCAGCTCCTCCGCCACTTCTTCCAGCACTTGTGTCTGGCGGCTGGCACTGCGGCCAATCGTTGAGTGCTGCGCCACCTGCTCGCTGAGTGCTGCGAGGCGCACCGCTGTGTCCTGTTCGGCAGCGCCATTGCCGGTGGCGCGTTGCAGCAGAGCGCCCAGGATTTGCACAAACGGCACGTCAATTTCCGCGTCGCGTTGTTGTATCAATGCGGGCAGGGCGCTGGCATCGGCTTTGAGCAGGTCTTGCAGTAGTTGCAGCTTGGCACGCTGCGAGTCCAGCATTTCCGGCGTGATGCCATCGGCTTCCAAAATGCGGTTGATGAGGTTTTGCAGCGAGAGCATTTCTTGCGGGCGCAGCAGGTAGCCTTTGCGCTGGTCTGCAGGCGTGCGGCTAACAACTTGGCGCGTCAGGCTGCCCAGCAGGTTCTCCTTGTCCTGCAGCCGCATGTTGAGTTCCATTGGCACAAACGTAAGCAGCAGCTCTTTGGCCGGGTCGTGATACACCAGCGGTGTGCCGAGCATGGAGGTTTGGCCGCATAGCGGGCACGAGAGCAGATTGAGCTGCCCTTTTAGCAGGCGCTGTTTGGCGCCGGGATCAGCGCCCGCGTCCACCAGCTGTTCAAGGTGCACGGCCACGGGCTGCCGGCATTGCGGGCATGCGACGGTTGTGTTGGGGGCGTTGCTTGCCATTTTGCGGGCCGTTAGTCCTGGCGCGGCAGGCTGAACAGAAAAGCTGCGCCGGTGCCAATCGGCGACTCGACCCAGATGCGGCCGGCATGCGCCTCCACAATTGCGCGCGCAAGATACAACCCGAGGCCGGCGCCGGAGGCGCGCTCAGTGGCCAGCGTGGTCGCGCGGTAGAAGCGGTCAAACACGCGCTGTACTTCGTCCGGTGGCAGGCCCGGCCCCTCGTCGCTCACGCTCACCACAATCTCCTGCGCCAGCACCCGCCCCGCAATCTTGATGGCGCCGCCTTCCGGCGAATACTTGATGGCGTTGGAGATGAGGTTGCTGAGCACTTGGCCGAGGCGTTCCTCGTCGCCTTTGATGATTGGAAAGTTGTCCGGGAAGTGCGTGCTGATGCGGTGGATGGTTGTTTGCGTTTGGAAGCGGGCCGCGAGTCGGGCGGCGATTTCTGCCAGCTGGCATTCTTCCCGTTGCAGGCGCAGCCCGCCCGCTTGCAGGCGCGATGCGTCCAGTAAATTTTCAATCAGGCCAGTGAGGCGGTCCGCCTCCTCTTCAATGACCGCCAAACTTTGCTGCACCACCGCCGGCTCCCAGTTGGCATCCTCGCGGCGCAGCGTGCCTGCGTAACCTTTGATGAGCGAGACCGGTGTTTTCAGCTCATGGCTGATGACAGAGATAAATGTGCTCTTGAGCTGCTCAGCTTCCCGAAAGCGCGTGATGTCGCGCACGCTGGCAATCAGGTTAACAAGGTGTGCGTCGCGATCGAAAAGCGCAGCGTAAGTGACGCCAACTGCCAGCGGGTTGTCATCCTGGCGCAGCAGTTCGCCTTCCACATAAATCGGAGCAGATGCCGGGCTGGGCCAGCCAGCAGCTTCCGCGTCCGCAAGGTTTAAGCCGCGTGTGCGCTGCGCCCAGCGAAACAGGTCATCGTAATTGCGCCCAATCGCATGCGCTGCAGTGATGTTTGTGAGGCGCGCCAGTGCGCGGTTCCAGCGCTCCACCTTGTGGCTGACGCTCATAATGCAGAAGCCGTCGGCAGCATTTTCCAAGATGGCATCCAGCTGGCGGCGTTCCTGGTTTACGGCTTCGAACAAGCGCGCATTGGTCACGGCAACCGCGGCTTGGTTTGCGAACACATCCAGCAGCTCCTGCTCGTTGGTGCCGAAGGGGGCGGTCGTTGCGCGGAACACCAGCAGCAGGCCAATCAGTTCGCCGCGCGATTCAAGCGGCAGCCCAAACGCGCCCTCCAGTGAGACCAGCCCGCGGCTGCGCGCCACATACAAGCGGCGGTTCAACTCGCTGATGAGATGCGGCGCCGCGTGCTTAACATCGCCGATGGGAATATCTTTTAAGATGCTGGCAAAGTGGCGCAGGTATTCCGGTGCCACACGGTACTGCGCGTAAATGTTGAAGCGCACATGCGATTGGGCTTCAGTTCCCGGCGGAGTTTCACGCAGTGCAATCAAGCCGGCGCGGCCATTGAGCATGTTGGTGGAAGCTTCAAGAATGCGCGTCAGCACAGTGCTCAAGTCCAGTTCCTGGTTGAGCCCGCGCACAATGTCCAGCAAGTGGTCGCGCTGCTGAATGCGGTAATCCGTGAGCATGTTCGGGGAGGTTAGCGGCGGCGCCGGCCGCAGGGCTTAAGGAAAGATGTCGTTGAGCACAGGCAGGTAGCGGCAGTTGCAGCCACCAGCCCGCGAGCAGGCTTCAAGCGGAATGTCGGGCGTTTCAGCTTTGGCGTAGGTGCCTTGCACCGCGCACGCTGCCGGGCACGCATCGTCGCTTACGCCGATGACAATACTTGTGACGCGCGCGTTGGCACGCAAGCGTTCCAGAGCAGCGCGCAGCTCCGGCTGGCGGGCAGTGGGCAGAACCGAAATGGGGCGATTGCTGGATGACACCGGGTTACCTCTTAGGTAAGATCATTTTATGATGGCGCCGGCGCGCCGTCAAACCGCTCCGGACAACAGCGGACGCAGCTTGAAGAACTGCTGTCCTTTACGCGCACTGCAGCCATACTGAACGCTGTGTTAATGGCTTGTTTGCGGGATGTTCCGGGGCAGGGGCCGCAATTTGTGGCACAGTAGATGGTAGGGAAGGAGAACTGCAATGCGCATTCCATCAACCGTAATCTCGAAACCGGCCGCGTTTCTCACAGCAGTGGTTGTGCTGCTGGGTGCATTGCTGGCCACAAATATTCTGCTCGCGATTCTGGTCCGTTAGGCTGCTGCAGCGCGGGCGGCAACAGCGCCGCCGGGCGTCAACTGCAAAGCAGCACGGAGTGGGAGCGCGCCTGCAGCACGGCGTCAAGGCTGCCACCGAAGGCAATCGCACGCAGCGGGTTTGTGCTGTAACCGCCCATCACAATTAAGTCCGAGTTTTTGTCCGCCGCTGTTTGCAATATTGATGCGGCAACCGCGCTGTTCTTAACAGATATGTATTCTGCCGGCGTCCAGTGCGTTTCCAGGTATGCGCGTGCTTCGGGCAGCGCATCGGGCGCACCGGTGCTGCAGTGCAGCACCACCAGTGCGGCATCCCAGGCGCCAGCCATGTAAGCCGCCACGTACAGCGCTTCGCGCGCCTTCGCACTGCCATCAAACGCGAGTAGAACGCGCTGCAAGCCGGCGGGAAGAGCGGGCGTGGCCAGCACCGGGCGCGGGCACGCCTGAATGATGGCGCGCAAGCCGGATGCCAGCCGGCTGCCAATATCATTTGCGGGGGGATGCGCCAGATGCAACACTAACAGGTCCGCCCAGACGGCGCGCGCCAGCAGCGCGTTGCGCACGGGGCCAGTTTCAATCGCCAGCTGCCCGTTGATGCCGGCGGCGGCGCAGCGTTTTGTGAAGTTGCTGCGCAAGGACACAGCGTTAGCCGGGTCCACGTGGTCACTGATGTGAAGTCCGCGCAGTTCGGCTGATTCGTGTTTGGCAAACAGCAAGGCAGTGTCAAGCGCGGGCCAAGCCTGTTCGTCACCCGATACACCCACCAGAATTTTGGAGAATAGCTGCAGCGTGTCGCGTGTGGCAACGGAGCTTTTGCGCCACTTGCCGATGCGCGTGCCACTGCGCAGGCTGGCCGGCACAAGCAGGTTCGAAGCCGCATTCCACATGCGTGACAGCACCTGCCTGCCGCGCACGCCAAATTTTCCGGCAAGGTCAGCGGCTACTTCTTGCGTGTCCATACTCCACTCCAGCGCAGACTCAAGCGTAACGCGATGCTCGGCCAGCCAAACATACAAATCTGTTTCCGTGCGGTCCGGCAGCGATTGCAGCAGGCTCTGGCCGCGGATAACTTCCACAACCGGAAGGTAGACAGTGTCGTACCAGCTGGCCACCGCGTCCTCCAGTTTCACATTCGCCTGAGTTTCCATTCCCAAAAAGTAACGGTGCACATCAATGTGCTCGTCGAGGATGCGGTATTGTCCCGGCACCGTCATGAGCAGGTTTGCGCCAGGCCGCAAGTGGTCGAGGCTGGTGCGTTCCAAAAACTCCACGTAGCGCGCTTTGCAGATCAAGTCGTCGGGGTTATCGTCGGCGCTGAATGGCACGCGGGTGGGGATGTCCAACACGTAGGCTTGAATTGATTTGGCGCCCAGCTCGCGTGCGACAGAGATGCGATGGTTGCCGTCCAAAACAAAGTACGCGTCACCGATGCGGTAGAGCTCCACAGGCGGCAGGCCCATCTGCTCGGCTGCAGCGCGCACGCCAGCCCAGCGGGTTTGGTCGGAGTCGTGGAGCGGCAAAAAGCTGCGCGTGAAGTCCGCATAGCGCCCTACGCTGCCTACAATCGCATCCAGCGCCACTTCCTGCAGGCCGCGCGGCGTGGAATGCGCCAGCTTTAATTGCTGGCGAACGTCCTCAAACGAAAGCAGGCCAGCCGGCCGGCCGCGCAGGCGCGCCAAAGTTTGTTCGAGCGCTGCTCTAGAGCGTGCACTGCGAAAGTCGTGCGCCGCACGCAGTCGAAAATGATCTTCCATCAGGTTTCAATCGGGCGGCGTGAGTATAATGCTTTGCCCGCTGGTTTGGTTTGACTGGAGAAGAATAAAAATGCCTACATCCTCGGACTTGCGAGTGCTGGTTGCTGATGATATTGCTGCGGCTGGCGTGGAGCGCTTGCGCACAGTGGCGCAGGTGGACGTCGAGGCGGAGATCACGGCTGCACAATTGCTGGCGCGCATTCCCGGATATCATGCGCTGGTAGTGCGCAGCCGCACCAAAGTTGACGGCGCATTACTGGCTGCGGCAGCGCAATTGCGTGTGGTTGGGCGGGCTGGTGTGGGAGTGGACAATGTGGATGTTGCGGCCGCTGCGGCGCGCGGTGTGATTGTGGTTAACTCGCCGCTGGCTGCAACCACAGCAGTGGCTGAGCTGACGCTTGCGCTGATGCTGGCAGTGGCGCGGCAGGTGCCGCTGGCTGATGCGGCGATGAAGCAAGGTGAGTGGCCCAAGAAAAAACTGCAAGGCGCAGAGCTGGAAGGCAAGACGCTGGGGTTGATTGGTTTTGGCCGCATCGGGCGCGAAGTGGCGCGGCGGGCGCAGGCCTTTGGCATGCGCATTGTTGCCTACGAGGTTATTCCGATTGACCCGGCATCGGTTGCCCATTTGGCCACACTACTGGAGCTGCCGCAGGTGTTGGCTGCGGCTGACTACATTTCACTGCACGTGCCGGTCACAAGCGCCACGCGCAACATCATTGATGCGGCGGCGCTGGCAAGCTGCAAGCCGGGCGTGCGCATTGTATGCACCGCGCGCGGCGGCTTGATAGACGAGGCAGCTTTGCTGTCCGCGCTGCAAAGCGGCCGGGTGGCGGCTGCCGGCCTGGATGTTTTTGCAACCGAGCCGCCGGGCGCCAGCGAGCTGGTGCGCCACGCGCAAGTGATTGCCACACCCCACGTTGGAGCGCAAACGGCAGAAGCGCAGGAGCGGGCTGGCGTGGATATCGGCGATGAAGTTGCGGCAGCGCTTACCGGCAAGCCGTTGCGCTGGCGCGTGCAGCCGGATACCGCCAGCTAGCCCGCATCAACGTTGCCGGCTTGCTGCTAAATGCGCTGGCCAGGTGCGGAGCCCACCGTCCGCTCTGCTTGCGGGCGCAAACGATTCCGCAGCAGGCGGTATGCGCACAGAAGATTTACCGCAGCGTAGATTGCGGCGTTCACTATTGCCGGTGTCTGCATGGCGTAATGCTTGCGGTGAAAAATTTTCATCGCCGCATGGAACGCCCGGATCATGCGCGCACTATCTTTGCTGGTTGAGGTGCCTTTGTGGTGGCGCACCACAACGCTCGGGTAATACATCACCGCATAACCGGCGCGCTGAATGCGCAGGTTGAGATCCAAATCCTCGCCGTACATAAAGAAACTTTCGTCCATCAAGCCTACTTTGGCGAGCGCGCTGCCGCGCATCAGCTGACATGCGCCCACGGTGGAGTCCACTTCGGCAGTTTCATCCACGGGTAAAAAGGTCATGTTGTAGCGCGCAAAACGGGCGCTGTGGGGAAAGATGCGGCTCAAGCCGAGCAAGTGGTAAAGCGCGGTCGCAGGCGTTGGGGCGCCGCGCCGGCAGGCTTTGTCCAGCGTGCCATCGGCCAGCAACAGCTTGGGGCCCACTACACCAACGGTTGGATTGGCATCCAGGTAAATCAGCAGCCTGCGCAAACCATCGGCAGGCAGCTCCGTGTCCGGGTTCAGCAGCATTGCGTGGCGGAATTGTTGCGCGGCAGGGAAGCCGGCGGCGTGCAAGCCAAGATTGTTGCCGTAGGAATAGCCGCCGTTGTGGGTGCTCTCAATTACGTCGCACCACGGAAATTCGGTGCGCACAAATTGCGGGGTGCCGTCGTCGCCGGCGTTGTCCACCACCCATACGGCTGCATCAATGCCGGCAATCGCAGCCTTGACGCTGCGCAGGCATGCGCCCAGATACTCGCGCGAGTTGTGGCAAAGAATGATGATGGCCAGGTCGCGCATGGTTAGCTGCCGAGAATCTGCCAGTAGCTGGCGCAGCGGCGCGCCAGCGTTGCGCCGTCAATGCGCTGGCGCAGCCCTGCGTACAAGCTGCGTGCCAGCCAGTACAAAAGCCCGGCAACCGTAATCAGCTTCAGCAGCAGGTACCAGCCCGCGCCATACTGTTTGCGAAAGAAGCGTGCCTGGCTGCGCGCGAACAGCACGGCGCTGCGCTCCGGCTGGCGGCTTGTGGCATGCGCGCCAATGTGCATAATGACGGCGTCGGGCGTGTACCAAAGCTGCCAGCCGGCGAGCTGTGCGCGCCGGCACCAGTCGGTCTCCTCAAAGTAAAGCGCAAAGCCTTCATCGAGTCCGCCGGTCTGCTGCCAGAGTGTGCGGCGCACCAAAATCGCGGCGCCCAAAATGTGCTCGACCATGCGCTCGTGCTCGTAAGCAGCAGCGGGATAGCGCCCGTTGGCAACGGAGTTCAGTGGCACCAGCTTCTCAAAGAAACCATAAAATGCCTGCGCAATATTCGGGAAGCGAAAAGTTGAGTGTTGCAAGCTGCCGTCGGCGAAAACCAGGCGTGGCGCCAGCATGCCCAACTGCGGCCGGCGATCGGCTGCAGTGAGCATGGCTTGCAATGCACCGGCGCGCGCCTCAGTGTCGGGGTTTAGCATCAACAGCCACGGTGCACGCGCGGCCGCAAAGCCAAGATTGTTGCCGGCAGCATAGCCAGTGTTGCCGTTGGCGGTAATTACGCGCGTGTTTGCAAACTGCTGCTGCACCAAATCCGCAGTGCCGTCGCTCGAGGCGTTGTCCACGACGATGACCTCGAGCACAAGCGCCGGGTCACTGCGGTACAAACTGCGCAGGCAGGCGCCGATTACACCCGCGCTATTGTGGGTGACGATGATGATGGAAAGTTGCGGGGCGGGCGCCGCAGCTGGCGGCTGCTCTGGGCTGGGCATGTGTGGTGTGCCGGAGCCGGCGGGCTGCGCTGCCGCATTGCCCGCTGCTATCATTTCTACGGCGGGTGCATTTTACACCGCCGCCTTGCATACCCCGTGCTGCGCCTGAACCGTTTCAATAAGTTTGTGCCCTTGCTGCTGCCGTTGTTGGCAGTGCTGGTGTTTGCCAACGGGCTCAGCGCGCAACTGTTGCGCTTTTGGGACGACAACCGCTATGTGACCGAGAACCCATATTTGCGCAGCCTGGACTTGCCCAACCTGTGGGCAATGCTAACGCGCTTTTATTTCGCCAACTATGCGCCGGTTGTGCTGCTAAGTTTTGCGCTGGACTACCGCGTGTGGGGCCTGCAGCCTTTCGGCTATCACCTCACCAGCTTGCTGCTGCATGTGTTGAACGTGGCGCTGGCATACGCCGTGGCGCGGCGTTTGTTGGGTGGTGGCAGTGGCGCGCTGGTTGCTGCGCTTGTGTTTGCGGTGCATCCGCTGCAGGTGGAGGCGGTGGTGTGGGTTGCCGGGCGCAAAACGCTGCTGTGCGGAACCTTCGCACTGCTTGCACTGCTGTGTTACATGCGCAGCAGCAAGTTGGACGGGAGCGCCAACGGGCGCCAGCTATTGGCCGCCAGCTGGCTGCTGCTGGGACTGGCGCTGCTCTGCAAAGCCTCGGTTGTTGGGATGCCCGCCGTTTTTGGGCTTTACGACCGCTTTTGGTTGCGCCATTCGTGGCGGCGTATTTTGCAGCGCAATCTCGTGCCGCTGCTGCTGGGCGCCACTGTTGCAGCGCTGACGGTAATTGCGCATGCGCAGGCCGGCGGCATCAAGGCGCTGCGCGGCGGCAGTGTATTTGTAATGGGGCAGATCATGCTGCTGGTGGCTTGGGATTATGTCGGGGCATTTATTTTGCCCCTCAATCTCAATAATCTTTATGTCTATGATTTAGCCGTGCTAAACCACAACTGGCGCGTTTGGCTGGGTCTATTGCCGGTGGTGGGTGTGCTGCTGGCAAGCTTGGGTGCCTATCGCGGCCGGCGCTTGTTGCGCTTTGGTGGCGTGTGGCTGCTCGTGCTGATGCTGCCGGTCGCCAATGTTCTGCCGCTCAGCCCGCACCGGGCGGACCGCCATGTTTATCTGCCATTGCTGGCGGTGGGTTTGTGGCTGGGTGCGTGGGCAGCGCGCCGCGCGCAGCCGGCCAAATGGCAGCCGGTGCTATTCGGGATGGGCAGCAGCTTATTGATATTTTGGATTGTGACTGCCAGCTCGCGCAGCCTTGTCTGGCAGAGCGATGTGCGACTTTGGCACGATCATTTGGTTGATTATCCAAACTCGGTTACTGGCAACATCAATCTTGCCGGCGAGTACTTTGCTCTCAATCAGTACGATTTTGCGGCGCCGCTGTACATAAGGCTCTTGGCGCTAGACCCTGCGGATGTTCGCCCACCTTATTATCTGGCGCAGATTGCGGCCCGGCGCGGCGACGTGCGGGCGGAGATCGCGTTTTACCGCCGCGCAGTAAGTGTGAAAAGCAGCGATGCTGAGCTGCGCAACAATCTGGGTTACGCCTTGTTGAGTGCCGGCCAGCTCAAGGAATCAATGGCCGAGTTTGCGGCGGCGCTTGCGCTAAAGCCCGGCTATGGGCGCGCTCTTGTAAACAAAGGATCGGCGGAGCTGATGCTGGGCCAGTATGTGCATGCCCGTGAAACATTCCGCGCAGTGTTGCAGTTGGATGCCAACTCGCCGGATGCCGCAAGTGGACTGTGTGTTGCACTTGCCAGCCTGGGGGATTTGAAGGCTGCGCTTGTCCAGTGCGAGGCCGCAATAAAGATTGCGCCGGAGAACGGTCTTTATCTGGGGCGGTCTGCACATGTGCTGCTCTTGCAAGGCAACGCAGTGGCTGCGCTCCAGATTGCACAGCGCGCGGTTGCGGCGGAGCCGCAGGCAGCGTTGGGCTACCGCACATTGGCCGATGCATACCGCCTGCTTAGTGAGCCGGTCTGGGCAGAGGGCTACTACCGCGAAGCGCTGCGCCTTGACCCCGATAATCGGGAAGCGCTGCAGGGTTTGCGGCTGCTTGGAAAGTGAGCAGCGCGCGGCCAAGTATTTGCGATGACTGAATCAACTGCTTCATTTTGGCTTGAGCGTGCTGGAAGCTGGCAGCCGCAAGACCCCGGCGCGCTGCCGGCCCGCAGCGATGTGGTGGTGATCGGCGGTGGAATGACAGGCTTGCGCGCCGCGCAGCGCGCTGCCGCACTTGGCGCGCACGTGGTGCTGCTGGAGCAACGCGCGCTTGTGGGCGGGGCAACTGGCCGCAACGGCGGCCATGTTGTTGCGGGTCCGTCTGACTCCACCGCTGCAACTGTGCGCCTTCTAGGCATGGCAGCCGCCCGCGAGATTTGGGATTTCACATTGCATACGGTGAGCGCAATGCGGGATTTTGTCGCAGCCGAAAATGCGGATTGTGATTTGAAGTTTGCCGGCACCGCGCTGCTGGCATTTGCGGAGCATGAACTTGCCGGTTTCGAAGCAGATGCGGCGCTGCTGCAAACAATGGGGATTGCAGCGCAGCAATGGTCGCGGGCCGAATGTGCCGTGCGTACGCACAGCGATGCGTTCATTGGCGGCCTCTTTTACCCGCATGGCGGCCAGCTGTGGCCGGCAAAGCTGGCGCGGGCCGTGGCAGTGGCCGCTGCGCGCAGCGGAGCGCAGCTGTTCAGCGGCGTGCAGGTACAAGCAGTAACGGCGGATGGTGCAATGCTGCGAGTGCAAACATCGGCGGGTGCGCTGCAGGCCCGGGCGGTGATCCACGCCAGCAACGGCTGGGCGCGCCGCCTGCTGCCCGAGCTGCACGATGTGCTTGTGCCCGTGCGCGGGCAAGTGCTGGCCACTGCGCCCGCAGAACCGATGTGGGACTTTGGCCTTGTTGCCAATGATGGCTATGAGTACTGGCGCCAGATGGCAGACGGGCGCATTGTGCTGGGTGGCATGCGCTGGCGCAGTGCAGACATGGGGCGTGATTGCGATGATGATACGCAGTTGGATGCGGAAACTGCAGCCGGCCTGCGCGCATTTCTGCCCGCGCATTTTGCAGCGCTTGCAGGGCTGGCAGTGGAGTATGAGTGGAGCGGCGTGATGTGCTACACACCGGACGGGCAGCCGCTGGTGGGCGCGCTGCCGGGGCGGCCCGGCGAATACATTGCTGCGGGCTACACCGGCCACGGCATGCCGCTCGCATTTATGGCCGGCTGCTGTGTGGCGGAACTGGCGCTCGGTGCGCCCCCAACAATAATGGCTAACGCCTTCTCCCCAAAGCGCTTTGCGAACGGTACTCTATAATGCAACCCATGCACAACTTAATTTCCAAAGCCAAAGCATTGCAGCCCCGCTTGGTGGAGCTGCGGCGCACAATTCATCGCAAGCCGGAGCTGGGTTTTGAAGTGCACGAGACGGCAGCGCTGGTGGCGCGCACTCTGCGCGAGCTGGGCATAGAAGCCCAGACTGGCATTGGCAAGACGGGGGTTGTGGGCTATCTGGGTGACGGCGATGGACCGGTGGTGGCGATGCGGGCGGACATGGATGCGCTGCCGATCCATGAGTTGAATGCGGTGGAATACGCATCCACCGTTGCGGGCCAGATGCATGCGTGCGGCCACGATGCGCACACCACCATGCTATTGGGCGCGGCGATGCTGCTGGCCGGCGAAAAGCTGAGCGGGCAGGTGCGTTTTATATTTCAACCGTGCGAGGAAACTTCGGATGATGAGGGCATTAGCGGGGCGCCGCGCATGGTGGCCGACGGTGCACTGTCCGGGGTGAATAGCGTGATTGCGCTGCACGTGGACGGTACGCTGGAGACGGGACAGATTGGCGTTGAGTCCGGCATGGTGCTTGCGGCCGTTGACTCGTTCAATGCAAATGTGCGCGGGCGCGGCGGTCATGGCGCGCATCCTGACACTGCCAATGATCCCATCTGGCTGGCGACACAAGTGCTGAACGCGCTGTATGCGGTGCCGTCGCGGCGCATTGATCCGCTGCAGCCCTGCGTGCTTTCGCTGGGCGTCATCCGTGGCGGGCACGCTTCCAACATTATTCCGGCCGAGGTTTATATTGAAGGCACGCTGCGCAGCATGGATCCCGGCGTGCGGGAACAGCTGTTGCTGGAGGTGGAGCGCTGCCTGCAGGTGGCGCGGGCGCTGGGCGGGGATTACACGCTGAAGATTGAGCGCGGCTATCCGCCGCTGCACAATCATGCGGACATCGTGGATGAATTCGCACGACCGCGCGGGAGTTGTTGGGTGGTGCCGGCTTGGGCCCGGCGCAGCCTTCAATGGGTGCCGAAGACTTTTCCTACATGACGCAGGAGTGCGCCGGCGCCATGTTCCGCTTGGGTGTGAAGCCGGCCGGTGCACCTGCACGCTACTTGCACACGGCTGACTTCAATCTGGATGAGGATGCGCTGCCGCTGGGGGCCGCCATGCTGGCAGCGACTGCGCTGCGGTTGATGGCGCGGACCGCCGCGTAGGTTCCGCGGCGCGCACTGCAATGCAAACCCGCATCCTCGGGCGCAGCGGCCATGCCAGCAGCGTGGCGATCTTTGGCTCCTATGCCATTGGAGAGCTGCTGCAGTCCGATGCGGATGCCGTAATTGAGCAGGTGGTGGCTGCCGGCGTCAACCATGTGGATGTTGCGCCGTCTTACGCGCAAGCCGAGCAGCGCTTGGGGGACTGGCTGCAGCGCAATCCCGCGCATAACTTTTTTATTGGCTGCAAGACGCAGCTGCGCACACAAGTGGAAGCAGCGGCCGAGCTGCGCCAATCTTTGCGCTACCTGCACCTTGATAGTTTCGATCTTTTTCAGCTGCACGCCGTTACCAGCATGGCAGAGCTGGACCAAGTGACGGCGCACGGGGGCGCGCTGGATGCGATCGTTGCTGCGCGGAACGCGGGTGTGGTGCGCCACGTGGGCATCACCGGCCATGGCGTGGACGCGCCGCGCGTATTCCTTGAGGCACTGCGCCGCTTTGACTTCGATACCGTGATGTTTCCGCTCAACTTTGTGCAGTGGGCGCTGCCGGACTACCGCGCTGCGGCTGAGGAATTGCTGGCCGTCTGTGCAGCCGCGAATGTGGGGGTCATGATCATCAAGGCAGTGGCGCGTGCGCCGTGGGGCGAAAGACCGCCCACGCATCACACCTGGTACGAACCATTTGGAAGTGCGGACGTAGTGCAGTGCGCCGTGGATTTTGTGCTCTCACAAAATGTGACCGGCCTATGCACGCCAGGTGATGCTGGCCTGCTGCCGTTGGTGCTGCGCGCCTGCGCGCAGCATGCGCCGCTCAGTGTTGCGGCGGCAGAAGCTCTGGTTCAAACGGCAACAGCCCACCAGCCGCTGTTTGCCTGATTAGTTGCGCGCGCGGGCGCGCAATCCAAGTTACCCCAGCGTGTTGATCACAAAATTGAGCAGCTGCCAGTAGGCGCGGCGCAGCAACACCGGCCAGCCGGTGGCGGGCAGCGCCGGCGGAAATGCGCCTTCAATCTGGTCATCAAAGCGCGGGGACCAGTTGCTGGCATCCCACAGCACATCGGCGCCGTACAGGCCCAGCTTCACAACCAGTTTGTCCGGTGCGCTGCCGTTGCTGGAATAGGTATTGCCGTGCGCATGCAGGCGCTCGGGATTGGGGTCAATGTCCAGATTTTCAAAAAAGGGCGCCGCGCTAAAAACAGCAAGCCCAACGGTGTTGTTGTCGTTCAGTTTGTTGTCGTAAATTTCCACATCGTCCGCGCCAAGCACCAGAATGCCCACGCCGTTTGGCAGCATGGCGGAGGTCATCTCGGGCGTCGAAAAATTAGCCAGATTGTTGTCGCGGCTGATGTTGTTGTGCAGGCGCGTGCCGCGCGAGGCTTTGGACGGCAGGTTGGGCAGCAGGTCAATGAAGATGCCGACGCTGTTGCCATAGGCTTCGTTGTTGTAAACCTCGGCGCCAATCGAATTCTCAACTTCTATGCCAATCACGTTGCCGTAGCCAATGCTGTCGCGCACCACAATGTTGCGGCACTGGCCAACATAGATGCCCGCATCATTCACCCCGGTGGCGGTGACGCGCTCAATCAGCACATCGCTGCAGTGCACCGGGTACACGCCATATACGCCGGTGTCCTCCACAAACAAATCGCGCAGCACAATGCCGGTCGCGCCATCCACAAACACGCCATTGTTGCGGTAGTTGCGCAGCGTGAGATTTTCAATCACCAAATTGTTGCCGGTGGCTGATATGCCATTGGCATGCTGGCCTTTCCCGTCCAGCACCGGCTGCTTGCCGGCCGCATCTGCAATTCCACGCAGCGTAATGCCGGGCGTGTCCGTCACCACAGCTTCGTTGTAGGTACCGGCTTCAATTTCAACTATGTCGCCGGGGATGGCGCTGTCGACGACTGTTTGGATTGATGTACCAGACCTTACGCGCAAGGTAGTGGCTGCGCGGGCTGTGGGCTGGCTGCTGCCGGTGTTGGCTGCAGCCGCAGCCGCGCGGCCGGAGTTTGCGGGCGCATCCGTAACCGGCAGGCCGCTGGGCACATTTTGTGGAACTGCCGGTGTTGAACTTTCGTCCGTTAGCGCATAGAGAAAGTTCACCAGATCTGTGCGCTCCGCTGTGCTCAGTTCAAATGGCCGGATGAAACGCGAGAGCGTACCCGCCGGGCGGGCATCAGCGCTGGCGCGCAGGCCTTTGCCGGTGGCGTACATGTCCACCACAGCTTCAAGCGTGGGCAGGCTGCCATCGTGCATGTAGGGTGCACTGAGCGCAATGTTGCGCAGCGTTGGCACTTTGAAGGCACCGCGGTCGGCAGCATTGCCGGTCACATCGGCGCGGCCGTTGTCACTGCTGTTCATGCCCAGGCGTTCAAAGCTGCCGTTGGTGAAGAGCGGGCCGGGGTGGCAGTTGTAGCAGCCGGTGGCACCGCTGCGAAAGAGTGCGAGCCCGCGCTTTTGTGAGCTGCTCAGCGCGGTGCTGTCACCGGCGGCATAGCGATCGAACGGCGTGTTGTTGGCAAACAGCGTGCGCTCAAATGCCGCCAGCGCAAAAGTGACCTGTTCGAATTTGATTGATGTGGATTGATTTGGAAATGCCGCAGAGAATAATTCCGTGTAACGCGGCATTTTGGCCAGCTCGGTTTCCAGCTGCGCTGGATCCACCGCCATCTCCGCATGGTTGGTGAGCGGCGTCAGGCTTTGTTCTTCCAGTGTGGGTGCGCGCCCATCCCAAAACAAACTCCGGCTGTAGGCAACGCCGTACAGGGCCGGCGTGTTGCGGGTCAGCGTGGCACTGCCCTGCGCCAACTGCTTGCCATCGGAAAAGCCAAGCGCCGGGTTGTGGCAGCTGGCGCACGCCAGCTGATTGTTGGTGCTCAGCGCGGCATCAAAAAAGAGCAGGCGGCCCAGCTCTACTTTTTCCGGCGTACTAGGGTTGGCGCTGTTGCCCACCGGCTGCGGAAATGGGACTTGCAAACCGCTTGAGGAACCCCGGGCCTGCGCACCCACTGTCAACTCAGCATCCGGGATGACTGGCTCGTCATGGGTGGGCAGGGCTGCCAGCAGCAGTACAACCGCCAGCGGTAGCCCAACAATCCACAGGGCGGTTTTTTGCCATAGCTTGAGTTTCATGCGCGCTCCTTTGTCAGCCGGGGGCAGTGCAAAAGATTTTCGTTACTGCAGTGTTTGCAGAAATGCCACCAAGTCTGCAACCTGATTTGTGGTGAGCGTTTTCGCAAGGGTGGTGTCCATTTGTGCAACTGCGAAACCGGGAACCAGAAAGTCATTGGGATGCAAGATGGACTCTTCCAAGTAGATCTCTGCCGCCATGCCGGGTACACGCGTGCTTGCGCGGCTGGCTACGCCCGCGAGGGCGGGCCCCACAATTATGGTGCCGGCAGTGAGCGCATGGCACGTGGCGCAGCGCCCGGCACCGGTAAAGAGCTGCGCCCCGCGCCCGGCGCTGGAGGCGGGGTCAAGCGTCGGGCGGGCAGCGCTGGCAGCCGGCGTGCAGGCTGCTGCCAAAACGGTCAGCAGCGCACACAACAGAAGCTTTGGCATAAGCGCTGCTGATTATAATGTTGATGATAGTCACCATTTTCGCGTGGGTGAAACACTAAGCATTCGCGCGCCGGTTGAATGAGGAAATGACATTTGAAAACGAACATTAAGATGCTTCTGGCGCGGGAGATCCTGGACTCGCGTGGCAACCCGACCGTAGAGGTTGACGCGGTACTTGAGGATGGCGGCACTGGGCGCGCTTCGGTGCCGTCAGGCGCCTCAACCGGCAAGTTTGAGGCGCTTGAACTGCGCGACGGCGACAAGGCGCGTTACCAGGGCAAAGGTGTGCGCAAGGCGGTTGCCAACGTGAACGGCAAGATCAAGCAGGCGCTGCTGGGCATGGATGCTTGCGAGCAGCGCGCAATAGATGCGCGCCTGATTGAGTTGGATGGCACGCCTGACAAATCAATGCTTGGCGCTAATGCAATTCTGGGCGTGAGTTTGGCGGTGGCCAAGGCAGCGGCAAACTCGAGCAGCTTGGCGCTGTTCCGTTACATTGGCGGAACGCAAGTGCATTTGCTGCCAACACCGATGGCGAACATCTTGAACGGCGGGGCACACACCGGCTGGCAAAGCACAGACATGCAGGAGTTTATGGTTATGCCACTTGGTGCGCCGACCTTTGCCGAGGGGTTGCGCTGGGTGTCTGAAATTTACCAAGCGCTTAGGGCGGTGCTTAAGCAGCGCGGGCTCAGTACGCTGGTGGGCGACGAGGGCGGCTATGCGCCGGCGCTCGCAACCAACGCGGCTGCGCTTGAAGTTATTTTGACCGCGATTGAGCAGGCCGGCTACAAGCCGGGTGAACAAGTGGGCCTGGCCATTGATGCGGCTGCGAGCGAGCTCTATGACGAGCAGACCGGCAAATATCACTTGCGCATTGAAAAGCGCCAGCTTACCAGCGCTGAGATGGTGGCATTTTGGGCGGACTGGGTTGCACGCTATCCAATTGTTTCGATCGAAGACGGGCTGGATGAGAACGACTGGGCGGGCTGGCAGCAGCTAACGAGTGCGCTGGGGAGCCGCGTGCAATTGGTGGGCGATGATTTACTGGTGACCAACACCCAGCGCGTGGCCCGCGCCATTGATGAGCGCGCTGCGAATGCACTGCTTGTGAAACTCAACCAGATTGGTTCGTTGACTGAAACTGTGGCAGCGGTGGACTTGTGCCAGCGCAACGGCTGGGCGGCGGTTACAAGCCATCGCTCCGGTGAAACGGAAGACGCCACCATTGCTGATCTGGCGGTTGCGCTCAGCATGGGCCAGATTAAAACCGGTGCGCCCGCCCGCACGGACCGGGTGGCCAAATACAACCAACTGCTGCGGATTGAGGAGGAACTGGGTTCTTCCGCTGTGTACGCGGGCTGGGGTGCGCTGCGGCGCTAGGGCGGCAGCGGCTGCGCAAAGTTGCGCAAGAAGCCGGGGCAGGTTTGATTTGAAATGTGCGCGCGTGCAAACTGCCACGCGGCAAAAGCGCCAGAAGTTTTGGCGCGGGCCGCTATCCGCTATCAATGGCAGCGCGGGCTTCGCGGCCGGGCGCGGGCGCGGAGCACAGCGGGCAAATGTTCCAGTTCAGTTCCAGTGGTTGCTTGCACTGGGTGCAAGTTTTGCGCAACAAAGTCTGGCAGTGCGGGCACACCAGCCACGCCGGGCGCG
This sequence comes from Anaerolineaceae bacterium, assembly GCA_003569365.1. Taxonomy (GTDB): domain Bacteria; phylum Chloroflexota; class Anaerolineae; order Anaerolineales; family UBA11657; genus BD1. The sequence goes on along the minus strand of BGOS01000005.1, from coordinate 44,491 downwards.
TCAGGCGGTTGCATCCCGGGCAAAATGGCCGCTCCTCGATACTCTGCAGCAGGGCTTCTTCTTCAAGCGAGCGCGCATAGCCCTCTGCCACCGTCTCGCGCGGCCGGAGAATCAGGTACACTATGAATCCGGGGATGTTTAGCACCAGCACCACAATTGCCGCGAGCAGTTGCGCAAAAAAATCGCGCGAGCGGGCGCGCATGTCCCGAAAGGTCCATACAACCAGCGCTGCCCAAAGCGCCGCCAGAAAGGCGCCAATCAGGGCGACGCCGGCGATGGCATAGTTTTGAAGCGAAACAGGATCCAGCTGAATCATTAGCGCAAGAATCGGGGAACTGCGCGCATTATAGCAGCGGGCGCAGCGAGTTTTGCAGGAGGCTTGATGGCGCGAGCAGTGACAGCGCAACCGGCCGCAGATGTGGCTTCCGTCGCCGTGCGCATGACAGACCTGAGTGCGCAGGACCGGCCGCGCGAGCGTTTGTGGCAGTTGGGTGCCAGCAAGCTTTCCACGCCGGAACTGCTTGCAATACTTTTGCGGGTGGGCGTGCGCGGTGAGAGCGCATTGCAACTCGGGCAGCGCGTACTGGTCGAACTAAAGGGGCTTGCGGGTTTCATGAATTTGGATCTGCGGGCCGTCGCGTCCATCCATGGCATTGGCAAAGCCAAAGCGGCACAATTGAGCGCAGCCGTGGAGCTGGGCCAGCGGGTTGCCGGCGCGCAGCGCGGTGAGCGCCCGCGCGTAAGCTCTGCGGAAGATGCATGGCGCCTGCTGGCACCGCGCCTCGACGGGCAGGAGCAGGAGCATGTGTTGGTGATGCTGCTGGACATGCGCAACCAGTTGATTGAGATTACGGATGTCTACACCGGGTCGCTCAACGCCTCCATGATCCGCATCGGCGAGCTGTTTCGTTTTGCGGTGCGCAATAATGCTGCCAATATTATCGTCGCGCACAATCATCCCAGCGGCGATCCAACGCCTTCGCCCGAGGACGTGGCTGTTACGCGCTTGATGGTGGATGCCGGCAAGCTGCTTGATATTCCGGTGCTTGACCATATCGTCGTCGGCCATCAGCGCTTTGTGTCGCTCAAGGAGCGTGGTGTAGGATTCAGTTAGCGGGCTGTGCGCGGCTTGCCGCTGCAAGCCCCGAACGCTGCCCGGCCGCTGCGGACGCTGCCATTTTTGTAATCGAGATTAACAATGCCGGATAACCATATTATTTTGCTGCCCAAGGCGGACTACTACCAGTGGGTGGCTGCCAGCCGGGCGTATGTTCTGAAGTTCCAGCTTAACGTCACGCCCGATGTTGACTCGGCCGGCCGGTTTAATTATCCAGGCCAGTTGATTACCTATGTTGTGGGTTCGGATGCGGAGCGCAACACTGGCAAATATCTGTCAGAAAAATATCCGCTCGCCAAACTGGATATGTTGGCGGCTGCCAGCCCGGCGGCGCTGGCTCCGCTGCTGGCTGCGCGCATTGCCAGCGGCGACCGGCTGGGTGCTGCAGATGCACCGTTGCGATTGGTATGGCCCACTGATTACAACGTGGTAACGCAGCCCTTCGGCGTCAATGCGGACATTTACCGGCGCTTTGGGCTGCCCGGCCATGAGGGCATTGATATTCGCGCGCCTATGAACGCCAACATTTACGCGTGCGCAGACGGCACGGTCTCGCGGGTGAATGACGGCTCTGGCAACCACGCGTATGGCATACATGTGCGCATCAACCACCGCGATGGATACCAGACCATCTACGCGCATTTGACACAAGCGCTCGTCACAGTGGGGCAGGGGGTGGTGGCGGGCGAACGCATTGGTTTGGGTGACTCAACGGGCAATTCATCGGGCTCGCACTTGCACCTCACGCTTAAGAAAGCCGGTGCCACCGCTGCGGGCCTGACCGCATATCCAAATGACATCGTTGATCCGGCGCCGTTTTTGGTTGCGCCGCTTGCCGGTGCCACCAAGCCGGCGCAGGCAGCCAAGTTTGACTGGCCGCTGAACCGCTGCCTCGTGGGATTGCACAGCCGCGCAGACGGGCCGGTGCAGCCGCCGGACCTGGAGGTGATCAAAGCCGCCCGCATTGAAGCAGTCAAGTTTCTCTCCAGTGCCCAGCCGGCTGATGTGGACCAGATTCGGGCACTGCGGCCCGACGCATTTTTTATGGTGCGCATGTTTGCGGGGTTCAACAATCGGGTCGTGACGCCAGCGGACTTTTGTTCATGGATGGAATACGAGCTCAAGCCCTTTTACGAACGCGGTGTACGCTACTTTGAGGTGCACAACGAGCCCAATCTGCAAATTGAAGGCTGGGGCTACACCTGGCAGGATGGCCGGCAATTTGCTGCTTGGTTCATTGATGTGATCCGGCGCTTGCGCTTGCTTTATCCGCTGGCTAAATTTGGTTTCCCGGGTCTTTCACCCGGGCACACCATACCGGGGCAGCGCCTTGAGCTGGCACTGTTTTTGGACCAGTCTGATGAGGCAGCGCGCGCTGCGGACTGGGTTGGCTGCCATTGTTACTGGCAGGATGAAGCCAGCCTGCGGCAGCCAGCTGGCGGGCTGGGTTATGAGGACTACCGCCGCCGCTTTCCAGACAAGCTGCTGTTCGTCACTGAGTTCTCCAACACGTCGCCAACTGCGGACGCACAAAGCAAAGGCGTGCAGTATGTTGAGTTCTACCGGCGCTTGCGCGTTGCGCCGGGCATCGGCGCCGCGTTTGCATTTGTGGTGTCGGCGTCGGCAAACTTTCCGCATGAGGTTTGGCGCGCAGAGGATGGCCGCGCCACTGCCGTGGCGGCGCTTGTTGGCAAACGCGGTTTCTAAACGCGGCGGATGCGCTAGGCGGGTTTCTCCACCAGGATCGGCTCGCGGATTCCGCTCAGCGCGCCGAAGTTGTTGATGCGTTCCAACAGTGTTTCTGTAATTGTAAAACCAGGCGCCATTAGCTTCGTGCCGTCGGCTGTTTCCACGTTGGATGCGAGCACATATCCTGTGCGCAATTCTTTCGCGAGCACCGGCGTGGCAACGGGCCGGCGGACGGCGTTTCCATTGCCGGGCGCATATCCAAAAAACCGCAGCGCCACCTGAAAAATCTTCGGGTCGTAGCGCGCTTGGCTGTTGTTCATGGCAGCCAGTGCTTCCTGGCGGCCAATGCCGCGCAGCTCAATTTCTGCCAGGTCAATCAAGACCTTCAGCACGCGTGCCCCATACGGAATCTGTTCGCCCTTCACCGCGTCATTGGGGAACCCGCTGCCGTCATAGTTTTTGTTTTGATAGTGCACGATGTCGGCAACTTTTTCAAGGCGCGGAATTTTTGCAATGAGCGTTCGGCCGCTCGCGGGATAGCGCTGCACAATTTCTGTTTCGACGGCTGTCAAACTTGCCTTGCTGTTCCATTTTGCAATCAAGCTTGCGGGGATGGTGATCAAGCCCAGGTTGCACAGCATTGCCGCCACTTCCAGCTCCCAACTGCTCCGCAGTTCAAGCTCCTTGGCGAGGTTGCGCACATTTTGGCGCATAGCCATGCTGCGCCCGAACGAAAGCGGATCCACCGCAGACAGCACCTCGCTGAGCACTGTAATCGCGCCCGATAGAGTTCGATCCACCAGCTCGCGCTCAACCATGGACTCGCTGTGGCGCCGCAGGGCGCTCTCGACGGTCTGCTGCAGTTTTTCGGCCGGACACGGCTTGGCAAGCACCTGAAATACAGCAGCCTCATTCACCACACTGATTAGCGGGGCAACAGCTGTTGCGGCGGTCATCGCAATGCGGATCGTGGCAGGGCTTGCGCTCATTACATCGCGCAAGAAATTAATGCCGCTGGCCTCGCCAAGTTGCAGCTCACTGATGACAACTTGGAACGGCCCCGACTGCTGCAGCAGGCGCAGGCCGTCTGGCGCGTTCATGGCTGTATGAACTGTGTAAATATTTGAAAGCGCGCGCTGGGTTTCAGCAAGAGTAAATGAATTGCTCTCTACAATCAGGATTTTGGCGGGTTTCATACGATGTTACGAGTTGCGCACAAGCGCTAGCGCGGCTGCCCCAGATTATTGCGGCCGCCGTGCGGGTTGCTTGCCATATTATAAGTCAGCCCGCAAGGTTGTAGGTGGGCTCGAAATGCGGCGCCGGGACTGGAGATTCATTTTGGAGTCTGCACTTGCAGGATTTCGTAGATGGGAAATCCGTCACGACGGCGGATCAGCTGCACGCGGCTCCAGCCATAGCCCAGTGACTTGGCCAGTACTTCAAACGCCGGTCGCCGGTCGAAAACAGCATCGTTCACGTGAAAGACAAACAGCGTGCCGGGTGCGGCAAGCAGGGGGCGCAGGCGCTGTTCAAACTCTGCAGTTGAGTTCCACTCGTAGCCGAATATTTCTTGCGGATGGACGCGGCCTGCAGTTAGCAGGCGCACCTGCGGAGCGAAGCCCCAGTCCAGCGCGGCCACAGACGGCGGGTTGAGTTCGGTTAGTGCGGTGGCGAGGCGCTCAATCGCATCACTGTGTGCGCCGCGGCCGCCGCTCTTTGTGAGCATGCGGTGGTAGCCGAAATCCATTTGCACATCGCGCAGAAACAGCGGCACGAGAATCAAGGCTGCCACCACACTCAATCCGTCGCGGCGCCAAAGCAGGCGCCCCAATCCCAGCGCCACGATCGAAACCCAGATGGGCGCGAAGATTGCGAGATGGTGCGGGAAAAGGCCGGACACCGTAAACGCCGTGGCGATAAATCCAAATAGCATCACGAGCACGATGGCGCGCGGCCCGCGCTCTGGTTGGATGCTGATGAGCGCAGCACTTAATATCAGTGCCACGTCCCACAATGGATTGGTGAGTGTTCCGCCGAGGTACCAGAGGTGGTCACGCCCGCCGACTACTGCGCGCAACTGCTCAAGGCGGGTGGCCAGGTTTGCGAGCAGAGCGCTGTTGTCTACACCGTAATAAGAGACGGCTGTGTTTGTTTGCACTGATGTAAATGTGCCACCGCTCAGCAAGTTGTAGAGCAGCAGCGGTGCGCAGCCGGTTGCGAAACCGGCCAGCATTGCGCAGCTTGCTGCCAGTGCGGCGGCCGCGGCCAGAAGCTGCGCGCCGGCTTGAACAACAGCGCTGCATTGAGAAGCAGCACCGCACACAACATTCCAAGCAGCACCCAGGCAAACAGCAGCTTGGCATAAATGCCAAGGCCGGCAGCGAGGCCCAGCAATGCGGCGCGCTGCCATCCGCCGGTTTGGCTGTAGCGGCTGGCAGCCCACAGCACCAGCGGCGTGAACAAAACAGTTAGGGACGCGATGAGGACGCCTTGGCGACTCCAAAATACAAAAGAGGGTTGTACCGCCAGCAGCAAAACGCCGACGAACGCAGTGCGCTTGTCTGCAACTGAGCTAAGGCAACCATAGGTGGCGAGCAGCGTGGCTCCGCCAACAAGCAAGGCCGGCACCCGCACGCTGAGCGTGCCCGGCCCAAGCAGCCAGACAAACGGCGCAGCCAAATAGACAAAAGCCGCGCCGATGTAATCCTGCACCATCAACGGAAAGTGGCGTGCCCCCAGCCCGGTATCGCGGAATGCATCAATTGCTGTGCCAGCTGCAAGCTGCCAAGCTTGCAAGCCGGCTTCCTGAGCTTCGTCGTTGTGCAGGCCGGGCAGTTGCAGTTGATAACCCGCCAGTGAAAAAAACAGCAGCAGTGGCAGCGCCAGAAGCGCTGCGTCTAGAAGAGCGGGCCTGCGCAGCCAGCGCTGGCCGGCTGCCAACACTCCGCTCAATCTTCCGCCAGCAGTTCCACTGCAGCCACATAGCTTTCAAAGCTGTGGCCTGAGGCGTACAGTGAGATTGTGTTGATGCTGACGGGTGGGCGCCCGCCGGTTCTGAATAGTTCCAGCAGGTTGGGCGAGTCGTAGCCATACCACTCGGCGCGGCCGGCCAGCTGATGCTCAGAAGTGGGCGGGCTGCACACCACACAACGCTTTGAGGTACCTGCATCCGTACTCGCCAGATAGTAGAAGCCCTGCAGCCACTCCATGGCTCTGCCGTCCGCATCAGAATATTCGATGCGCAGCATGAGCGGGCATTCCGTGCCCAGCGTGCCGCAGTTGCGCAAGTCTTGGAACGAAAGCCACAGGTCCAGATGCAGGCTCAAGTTGCGCAGGTCGCGCACATCGTACTTTAGATCCTGCTTGATGCCGGCTTCAGCCCAGTTGATGCCGCGGCGCGCAAGCATCACAGCGGTGCGGCCTTGCTGCGCACTCACTTGCACATCTCCCGCTGCCTCGGCAGCATCGGCGCGGTTGCGGAAGGTGGTCCAGCCAGTGGTGATGTTGTCTGTAAAGTTCCCGTTGCGCACGAGATTGCGCTGGCCGCGCAGCACTACCAGCTCTGCAGCGCCCGTGCGCACAATTGTGCGCTCGTCGGCTGCCAGCTGCAGCGTGCCTGCCAGCGTGGTGACGGTGGCGCTCCCACCGCGCACACTCACGCTGGTTTCACCCGCCGTCACTTCAACTGAAACAACACCAGCAGCATCCAGCGTAATGTTTGCCTGCGGCGTGCGGACCACCAGCTGTATTGCGCGCGTGGTGCCAGCAGCGGCACTTGCGCGCAGCCGGCCGCGGCGCAATGAAAGGTCAATCAGGTGGGGCTGCGGGCTGAAGTCAAATCGCGGTGTGTTGGCGCGCAGCAATACCAGTTGGGTGTCAGAATATAAATTAACAGCGCCCAATGCTTCATTGGTGAAGGGTGCGGAGAAATCGAGTGTGGCGCGGGAGGCGCCGGTGGTTTCGAGCGCAGTGCCCGGCTGCAAATTCTCAAGCGAACCGAAGACTGCTTCGGGTATTCCAACCGAGGGCCGGCTGGCATAGGCGCTGCCGGTGGCGAGCGTAAGCGTTACATTGTGCGAGCGCCCGGCATTGTTGAGACTCCAGCGCACACCAAGTGGAACTGCAATCACGGTTATGCAGAAGGTTCCAAAGGCAGCCAGGATCACCACCCAAGCGAGGCGCTGCGGATCGTTGCGCATGGCTACGGCACCGTGGCGGCTGAACGCGCTGCGCTGCGGGCAGTAACCAGTGAGTGCAGTTTAGTTCGCAAAATGAGCGCAGCCAACGCTATTTCATTGCAGGAAGGCAGAGCCCGTAGAAATAGCGTTTGCGAATTTTGATTTGATGGCATGCCACATTAACTTTATAGCATTTTTGATTGCAAGGTCAATGCGCCAGCGAGGCCTGTGCGGTGGTTTGTGAGGCTAGTACTTCTCCGGTGTTGTACCAGAGACGGTGCGGGCGCAGTCCGGAGTTAGCCAATTCAAAAGTAAACCTGCGCGCTGCATTGTGAGCGCAAATATTGCTCGGCGCAATGCGCATGCTTAGGCTGCCTTGCGCCGGGGAGAATCCTCCACATCGGGGTCATCGTCGTCAGTGCCGTCCATCAAGTCGAAGTCAATTTCACCGCTGAGTAGTTCGAGGGTGGCAATTGCTTCTTCAATCTCTTCAGAAAGCTCCGCATCTTTTTCGGCGAGCCCCTGCAGTTGGTACAACGCAGCGCGCGCGTCGGTGCCGCCAATTTCGCCAAGCGCCCACACCGCTTGCGACACGGTGTCTGGCTCGCCATCCATCGCCAGCTCCAATATTTGGGGGACCGCCGACTGCAGTTGGAGTTCACCGCAGGCGTGCACCGCGGCAGTGCGGACAAAATCAACCGCATGGTCGAGGCTGCCCGCAACCAGCTTGCTCCAGCGTGCGCTATCGCAGGTGTGGCCCATTGCCAGACATGCACTTGCAAGCAGTTTGGCATCGCTCGTCTTTGAAGCCGCAAGCAGTGCCTCGTTTACCTCTGGCAAGAGGCAGTAGCCTAGCGCTTCCAATGTGGTGCGTTTAACATTTGGATCTGCGTCTGTCCGATGTGCCCGCAGAACGCCCGCTTCAATGCGCGCCATCATGTTTTTGGGCAGGTCTTCGGTTGCGCCAAGTGCGGCGTACTCCACCAGCTCGCGCGCGGCTGCGGCGCGGCAGGGCGCGTGCGGGTCTGACTGCAGCAGGTCCAGCAGTAAAGTTACGGGCTTTGGGTTTACATCATCAAACAGCAGCGGCACAGCCGCTGTGCGCACATCGCCGTCGGGGTCGGCGAGGGCGGCGGTTGCCACGGCGCTAAAGTCCAGCGTGGCGTTGGCTTCCAGCAGCGGCTGCAGCGCCAGCAGAATTTCGCAGCGCCGCGCAACTTTAGTGTTCGCCCAGACCAGCTGAAAGTCATGCAGTGCCCGCGCATCCAGGCCGGATAGTGCCGTGAGCGCTTCGCTGGTGGGCTTGGACCCGGTGTCGGCCAGTTGTGCCAGAAGTTTTCTGGGCATCGAATGTCATGCGCGCAGTGGCGCCCGCTTTGCGTACCAGCTCATTGCAATACAAGTGGATTGGAAATATCCTGATAGACCAGCACCACCATCAGCGTGATCAGCAATGCCATGCCAATGAAGTGCACCCGGCCTTCCAGCTCCGGTGCAATGCGCCGGCCGCGCAGAAATTCCAGCAGCACAAACACGATGCGCCCGCCATCCAGGGCCGGCAGCGGCAGCAGGTTGGTGATGGCAATCATGAGGTTGATGATGCCCACAAACTGCAGCAGCGGGAAAATGGCACCGAGCTCCACGGATACATTCACGGCCTGGTCGTTGATGGCCTTGATGCCCACGGGGCCTACAAAACGCAAATCGCTTGCGTTCACCTGCTGCCGCACGAGGCGCACTGGCAGCATAAAGACTTCGCGGGCCTGGTTCGCCAATTCTGTTGCAGCGCGTGTGCCAGCGCGCGCCATGTTATAGGTCGTCAGCTTCCATGTCATTCCAATGCCCAATGGGCCCTGGCCGGACGGCCAGCTCTCGCGTGGCGTCATGTCAATCGTAAGGTTCTCGCCGGCGCGCTCTACTTGCAATGTGAGGGTCTGCCCCAGATTGGAGTAAGTAATTTCTGCAAGCTGTTGCGGGGTGTGAATTGAAGTGGCGCCAACCAGCTGCACAACATCATCAGCTTGCAGGCCGGCAGCCGCTGCCGGTGAGTTGGGCTCGACGCGCGCCACCACAACTGTGTCCGGCCAGCCTGTCGTAAACCCAAACCAGAAAAGCAAAAATGCAACCAGCACATTCGTAAGCGAACCGGCAGCCAACACCACAATGCGCTGCAGCGGCGGCGCGGACGCGAGGCCGTTGGGCACCGTCGGATCGTCTTCGCCCGCCGGCCGCACAAATCCGCCAAACGGCAGCCAGTTCAGCGTGAACTCAGTCTCGCGCCATTTTCCAAGGCGCAGCATGCGCGGCGGAAATCCAATCCCGAATTCGGTGACCCGGATTCCAAAATAGCGCGCGGCCAGAAAGTGCCCGAGTTCGTGGAACAAAATCAGGCCGCAGAACACGACCAAAAAAATCAACAAGTTGCGAATCCATTCGAGCATTGAGTGTGCCTCTACGGCGGATTATACCGTCGTGAGTTTGCGCGTCTTGATGAATGTGATTTGCGAGTCGCGGCCGGAATGCGGCGCGCCGGCGCGATTGTGGCGCCAGGGTGTTCAGTGCGGGCTGGCAGCTGCCGCAATGATGGCGGCTGCCAGTTTGTTGGCAAGCTGGCCCGTTCCGGCTGGCGACATGTGCACAGCGCTGTCTGTAAATTCAGCAGCGGCCACCGCATCCCACCAATCAACGTAGCGCCAGTTATTTTCACGGGCTGCGTCGGCCAGCCAGCTGCGGTACTGGTCATAAGCCCAGCGTGGATAAAAGAAGTTGTAGCGCAGGTTACTGTTGGCGCCGGCACTCACAAACATAGGCTCGTTGACAAGCAGCAATTCCGCCGGGCGCGCAGCTTCGAACCCGGCTGCCAGCACATCAAATGCCAGATCTTGCTGCGTCAGTGTTCCCGGCGTGAAGCCGGCGAATGTGAGATCGGCGGGCAAGTCCTCCATGCGGCGCACATAAGTTTCCGGAATTTCCTGGTCGATGGCGGTGGCAGCCCACAACGGGGCATACAGCTGCAGGCGCAGCAGGTCTGCCAGATTGCGGCGCTGGCCCAGCAGCGTGCGGGCAAGGAAGTCGCGCTGCACAAAGCGCGCATCATCTACCGCCGTGCGCAGCGCGTAGCGGGCCGCGAGCGCCCGCACTGCATCCGGATTGTTTTGCAGCAGGGGCGGGAAGAGCTGCTTGTCTGTTGGAAACGACTCGAGGGTTACACACCAAACCACAAGGTCCGGAGTGAAGCTGCGTGCCATGTCCAGCAGCAGTAAATCTTTTGTGAGCGACATGACGGGGTAACCGAGGTTGTACGCGCGCAGCAAGCGCCCGTCTGGCATGGTCGTGTTGCTGCGGTTTAGTTGCGCAGTGAGTGTGTCAGCGGATGGCAAAAGATATCCCCACACTGAGGAGTCCCCGATCACAATCACACGGAACTCACTTGCCGGCACCGGCACGGGCGCCGCTGCCAGCTCATGCGACGCGAGCATCGCGGGCAATGAGTACAGGCTTAAGTTGTATGCACGCGCCGGGTTCTCGCCGTATGGCAGACGCGTGCGGCCAGGAAGCAAGTTGTTGTAGGCGGATATCCGGCCGAGTGCGGGCAGTGGATTTGACCACGCAAACACCAAATTCAAAATCAGAAACAGCACACCGGTTTTTAGCAGCAGGCGCGCAAGTGTGCGCGCGCCAGCCCGCTGCAGTTGTACGGTGGGGTTGGTGGTCATGCGAGTGCCCACAGGCGCAGCATCACTGACCACGACAACTGCGGGCTTGCGATTGCAAACCAGACCCATCCCAAGGCCACATAGTGAAATGTAAGCACCGCGCCCGCCACTTGCAGCACGTGGGCAGTTCGCGGAGTAGGGGCCAGCGCGGCCATGCGCGGGCGCATCCATTCTGCCCAGCGGTTGTGCACAAACAATCCCGCGCCGTGCCAAAAGCCCCAGATTAAGAAGCCGGCGCTTAGGCCGTGCCATGCGCCAATCAACAACATCGTGGCCAGCTGCGTGATCAGAATGATGAGCGCCGGCGGCAGGTTGCGCGGGCTCGCGCGCAGTGCACGCGTTGCGGGGTTGAAGAAGTGCGCGCGGAACCACTGCGCCAGAGACATGTGCCAGCTATTCCAAAATTGGGTGAGGTTGGGCTTCAAGTAGGGCGCATTGAAGTTCTCTGGCAGGCGTACGCCAAACAAGTTGCCGATGCCAATTGCAAGGTCGGTGTATCCGGAGAAGTCAAGGTACAACCGCAGGGCGTATGCATAAAGCAAAATCCAAAGCCAGACAGTCGAGTTGACTTGTGCAGCATTCATCTCGTTGAGGCAGAAGAGTGCGAGGCTGTCTGCCACAACAAACTTCTTTGCCAGCCCGCTGGCAATGCGGCCGATGCCGGCGCGCAGGTCCGCGTCCGCGGGCGCAAGTGGCGCGCGCAGATCTTGCGAAAACCGTGCTGCGCGGTCAATCGGGCCGGCAACTAACGCGGGAAAGAAGATCACCCATGCCAAAAATTCCCGCAGCGTCAGCGCCGGCATCTTCCCGTTTCGAAATTCGAACAGCGCGTGCAAGAGCCGGAACGCGATATATGAAAAGCCCAGCCAGCGCAGATCACTGCTGCTTGCCAGCGTGGTGTCCTGCCCGGTCAACCCGCGCACCGCACTGCCGGCAAGCGTGGCCAGCGCATCTGTTTTAAGCAGGATGAAGAGCGCAAGCACCGCCAGTACGGCCGGCAGTGAACCGAGGTCGCGTCCTTTGTGGCGCAGCGTTAGCGCCATCAACCCGGCGAAAATTGCGAGTACCAGCGCCACAATTTCCGATGGCGGCGCGCGTCCCGTCGAGAACCGCAACTCTGGTGCGAGGTAGCGCGTAAGTGAGACGGCAATACAAAGTGCGGCCACGGCGGTCGCCGTGACTGTGTCTTCGCGTGCCAGCCCCTGTGCGGCCGGCCGCGTTATAAACCAGACTGCCGCACACATCAGCAGCGTTCCAAGCGGCAGCCAGTAGTCCAACTGGCGTACACCGGTCACTGGCTGCAACAGGAACAAAACCAGTGCGCTGCTCAGGCACAATATCCAAGTGCGCACAGCCGGGCGCTCCAGTGAACCGGAGAAGCGGGCGGCGGCAGCCAGCGCTGCAAGTGCAACGACTTGCACCAGAGTCATAGTTGGGCGCGCCCTAAAACCCCTGGTAGATCCATTGCGGCGCGTTGTCCGCGCTGATGATCACAAGCGCAGCGAGCAGCAGGCACAGCAAAACGGCAATCAGATTTTCACGGGTGAAGAGCATTGGCTGGCCGGAGGTAATAAAGGTGAAGCTGGCACCGGAGTACAATGATGGAAGCCAACTAATTTGAGGCAGCTGCCAGCAGCGCTGCGGGTGGCTGCGCGCAGTATACCTGTGCTGGCTGCATTTGCTGCATGGCACTCTCGACCGATTGGCGCTGCTGTTAGCGGCGGGAGGTTCAAAATGATGTTGCCGCCTGAGGCGCTTGTGTTAGTGGGCGTGCTGCCCGCGCCGCGCGACTTGGAGATTGCGCGCGTGCTGGGCTGGTACCGGATCCCGCTGAAGACTGCGCCAAAAAATGTGGCGGTGGACTTCCTTGCGTTTTATCAGACCGGCAAGTTTGCTGATGGCAAGTGGATGATCCGCCATTTTGCGCAGGTGCTGGGGCACGAGCTGGTGACGCGGGCAGAGCTGCTGCGCGACGAACCTGACCATGTGCGCGCGAGCGAGCAATACTACAAGCTGCAACTAGGTGCGCTGCAGTCGCTGGCGCAGCCGATTATTTCCACGCAGTGGCGGCGGATCACATTTTTTTACACGCTGGGCGAACATCTAAACCATGCAGCTGAAATAAACGAGCTCATGATGGGCAGCACTGAACGCGAGCTGCTTTGGTCCGCATTGCGCGAGCGCAATCTTCCCGCCGAGAAACAATACCAGCCGGCACCGCACCTGCCCGCCCTCGATTTGGCGCTGCTCTGCCAGCTCGGCGGGCTTGGCATCACAATTGGTGACAGCGCGCCGCAGGCTGCAGCCGGCTGGCAGGGCTTGCACATTCCTGCAACCGCAGTGCGCAGTGATCCCGCCGGCTGTGCCGCTCAAGTTGCCGCAGCGGTGGCTGAACTTTCTGGATTAAAAGAGTTGCCCGCCTAAGCTGTGCTGCCACTGCGGAAAGCTGTGCATGCTAAAATTTGCCAGCATGTTAATAACAAATGCAACTGTGGTCACGTGGGGCACGCCCAACGCTGTAATTAATGATGGCGCGCTTTACTTTAGTGGCGACCGCATCGTTGAGGTTGGCGCAAGCGCAGAGCTGAGCGCGAAGTATCCCGCTGCCGACCGGCTGGATGCGCGCGGCCAGCTGCTGATGCCCGGCAATATTTGTGCGCACACGCATTTCTATGGCGCGTTTGCGCGCGGCATGTCTGTGCCGGGCGACCCGCCCAAAGACTTCCCTGAAATTCTTGAGCGCTTGTGGTGGCGCCTGGATCGCGCACTAACTCCGGAGGACGTGCGCTACTCTGCGCTGGGCGCGCTCGTCAACGCAGTGCGCCAAGGCACGACCACGCTCATCGATCATCACGCCAGCCCGCAATGTGTTGATGGCTCGCTGGATGTGATTGCGGCTGCGGTGCGCCAGAGCGGAGTGCGCTGTGTGCTAAGTTACGAAGTAACGGACCGCAACGGCGCGGACGAAGCGCGCGCTGGCATTGCGGAAAATATGCGCTTCACCGCGCAATGCAAGCGGCAGCCGGATCCGCTGCTGGCTGCCAGCTTCGGGCTGCACGCCGGCCTGACGCTCTCTGACGCGACGCTGGGGGCGTGCGCCGGCGCCAACCCGCATGGCGGCTTTCACGTACATGTTGCCGAGCATGAGGCGGATGAGTATCACTCGCTGCAAGTGTATCAGCGGCGCGTGGTTGACCGCTTGCAGGCGTTCGGTATTTTGGGTGCGCGCTCGATTGCGGCGCACTGCGTGCACATCGATATGGCTGAGGCACTGCTGCTGCGCGATACGCAGACCTGGGTGACGCACCAGCCGCGCTCCAACATGAACAACGCCGTGGGTGTCGCGGATGTGGAGGGCTTGCTGCGCGCCGGCGTGCGCGTGGCCCTGGGCAACGATGGTTTTTCCAATGCGATGTGGGATGAGTGGAAGACGGCTTACTTGCTGCACAAGGCCTGGCATCGCGATCCGCAGCGGGCGGGCGGCAGTGTGATTGTGCAAATGGCGGTTGAAAATAATGCGGCACTGGCGGGTGTCTTCTTTCCGCAAGCACCGCTGGGCGTGCTGGCTGCCGGTGCTTTTGCAGACATGATCCTTGTGGATTACCACGCGCCGACGCCGCTCACGGCCGGCAACCTGCCGTGGCAGATTTTGTTCGGGTTTGATGCGGGCATGGTGACAACAACCATCTGCGGCGGCAAAGGTATTGATGCGCGATCGCGAACTGCTTTTTTTGGATGAGGCGCAGATTGCTGCGCGCAGCCGGGAGTTGGCAGCCGCGGTTTGGCAGCGAGTTTGATGGCTGGATCTGTGCCGGCACTTAGGCAGCTGTACAGTTGCGTGTGCGCAACGGTCGGCGCAAAAACATATTATGCGGGTGAACCTTTATGACTGAAACTTTGCCGATGCTTGCGGTGCTGGGTGGAACGGGGCCGGAGGGTTTTGGCTTGGCGGTGCGTTGGGCGGCTGCGGGCTATGACGTGACGCTGGGGTCGCGCGTGGCGGAACGCGCTGTAGAGAAGGCGGCGGAGCTTGCGGCAATGGGCAAAGGCTGGCGCGTGCAAGGCATGGAAAATTTGGCGGCTGCGGCACGCGCTGAGATTGTGGCGCTGACGGTGCCATACGTGGCGCACCATCCGACGCTGACTGCAGTGCGGGCTGCGCTGCAAGGCAAAATTCTGATTGATGTGACGGTGCCGCTGGTGCCGCCGAAGGTAAGCCGCGTGCAACTGCCGGCGGGCAAGTCCGCGGGCGAAGAAGCCCAAGCACTTTTGGGGGATGGCGTGCGTGTGGTGTCTGCGTTCCAAAATATTTCTGCGAGCCACTTGGTGAATCTGCAGCATGAGATTGATTGTGATGTGCTGGTGTGCGGGGATGATGCAGATGCGCGGGAAGCAGTGGTGCGGTTGGCGGTGGCTGCCGGCATGGTGGCGTGGCACGCCGGCCCGCTAGCTAACGCTGTCGCGGTCGAGTCGCTGACGCCGGTACTGATCAGCCTTAACCGCCGCTACAAGGTTCCCAACTCTGGCATTCGCATTACGGGTATTCCGCGCGGCGATTGAAGCGCCGTTGCCCGCGTGCGTGCAGCTTGGGTTGTGCAGGTGCGCGAACTGCATGCCGGCATAAGTGACCACCTTGCACGCCAGTGACTAATCCAACGTTGGTACTCACGGCGCTGCCCGCGTTGCCGCTTGTGCAGCCCGGGGATGATCTGGCTGCGTTGATTGCTGCCGGCTTGCAGCGCGCCAGTTTGCAGCTGCTGGCTGGCGATGTACTCGTTGTGGCGCAGAAGGTGGTATCGAAGGCGGAAGACCGCTATGTGCAGCTGGGGAGCGTTACGCCATCGGCGCGCGCGGTAGAGCTGGCAGTGAGCGTGGAGAAAGATGCGCGGCTGGTGGAGTTGATCCTGAGCGAGTCACGCGCAGTGCTGCGCCAGCGCCCCGGAGCGCTGGTGGTGGAGCACCGGCTGGGGTTTGTGTGCGCAAACGCCGGCATTGACCACTCCAATGTAGAGCAGCATGCGGACGGCGGGCAGGTGTTGTTGCTGCCGGCCGACCCGGACGCATCATGCGCAGCACTGCGCGCGCGGCTGGGCACGCTTTGCGGCGTGGAGCCGGGTGTTATCATCAATGACAGCCACGGACGTGCATGGCGCAGTGGCACGGTGGGTGTGGCGCTGGGTGTGGCGGGCGTGCCGGCCTTGATGGACCTGCGCGGCTGGCCGGACTTGTATGGCGAGCGCCTGCAAATCACGCAAGTGGGATTGGCGGACGAGCTGGCTGCCGCAGCCTCCATCATCATGGGGCAGGCGGGCGAGGGACTGCCGGTTGTGCATCTGCGCGGTGTGCCGTATGGCGTGCGCAGTGGAACCGCCCGCGAGCTCATCCGTCCGTTAGATCAGGATCTATTTCGCTAGAAAATATTTTAGGAGTGTGCAAGCATGGCTGTAACAATCCCGGACAAGTTGGCAGATCTGCTGACGTATGACAAGAAGGCATTTGCAAACCTGGCGCTAACGCTGCGCGACAGTACGCCGCAAGTAACGCCGGTTTGGTTTGATTACGACGGCGAGCACATTATTGTGAACAGCGCCCGCGGCCGCGTCAAGGATCGTGTGCTCAGCCGCAAACCGGCGGTGGCGCTTGCCATTTCGGATCCGGCTGACCCGTATCGCTATGTGCAAATTCGCGGTCGCGTGGTGGATGTAACGGAGGACGGCGCACGCGACATGATCGATCACTTGTCCGAAAAATATCTGGGCAAGCCGTATCCTTTCTATCGCGGCGAGACGCGTGTAACCTACCGGATTGTTCCTGAACACGTATCAGCAATGGACTGACATGGCAGCAGACATGCTGCGCGCGCTGCGCGAGCGGCGCTCGGTTAGACGCTACACGGCCGAACCGGTCGCACGTGAACAACTGCTGCAACTTTTGGAAATTGCCGGCTGGGCGCCGTCAGCCCACAACCGGCAGCCGTGGCGTTTTGCGGTGCTTCAATCTCAAGATGTAAAACAAAAGCTTGCGGCTGCGATGGGTGACAGATTGCGCGTCGACCGGCTTGCGGATGGCGATGACCCGGCACTTGTGACTCAGGACACGGAGCGCTCGCGGGCGCGCATTGTGGAGGCGCCTGCGGTGATTGTGGTGTGCATGACAGTTGCGGAAATGGATGCTTATGCGGATGACCGGCGCACCGCAGCCGAGGGCATGATGGCTGTGCAAAGCACTGCGATGGCTGTGCAAAATTTGCTGCTGGCTGCGCATGCGGGCGGACTTGGCGCGTGCTGGATGTGTGCGCCAATGTTTTGCCAGGATACGGTGGCAGCGGTGCTGCAGCTGCCCGCAAGCTGGCAGCCGCAAGCCTTGATTACGGTAGGGCACCCCGCCTCCAATGGCAAGCCTGCGCTGCGCAGAGCGGCGGCAGAGATGGTGCACTGGCTATGATGGTGACAGCACTCGCAGGCGGAGTGGGCGGCGCCAAGCTGGCCGCCGGGCTGCAAGCTGTGCTGCCAAGCGGCGACCTGACCGTCATCGTAAATACCGGCGATGACTTTGAACATCTGGGCATGCGCATTTGCCCGGACCTCGATACCGTGATTTATACGCTCGCAGGCATCAACAATCCTGAGACCGGCTGGGGGCTGGCGGGAGAGACCTGGGAGTTTCTTGGAGCATTGGAGCGCTTGGGCGGGGACGCGTGGTTCCGGCTTGGCGACCGCGACTTGGCCGTGCATGTGGAGCGCACGCGGCGCCTGGCAGACGGGCAGCCGCTCTCGCGCATCACCGCCGGTTTTTGTGATGCGCTTGGAATTGGCACGCACGTGCTGCCGATGAGCGACTCGCCGGTGCGTACGCTCGTGCATACCGCTGCCGGCACTTTGGCTTTCCAGGAATATTTTGTGCGCCAGCGCTGCGTGCCGGTGGTAACTGGTTTCGCATTTGATGGCGCAAAGTATGCAAGTGCAAATTTCACCCTGAATAGCATTTCTCAAACCGGACTCAGCGCAATTGTGATTTGTCCTTCTAATCCTTACGTAAGTATTGGTCCGATATTGGAGCTGCCCGGAGTGCGCGACCAACTGCAGGCGCGCCCGGCGCCGGCAGTTGCCGTTTCGCCAATTGTGGGCGGGCTGGCGTTGAAGGGGCCGGCTGCCAAAATGATGACTGAGCTGGGCCATGTTCCATCTGCGGCTGCAGTGGCGCAGTTTTACTCCGGCCTGCTTGATGGCTTTGTGATTGACCGCGCCGATGCGCAGCAGGCGGAACTGATTCGGGCTACTGGTGTTGAAGTGCTGGTGGCGGACACTGTAATGCTTACCGATGCCGACCGCACGCGCCTTGCGCGCGAGACTTTGGAGTTTGCGGCCACGCTCACTGTGCGCAAGGACGGGGGCTGATGGCGTTGTGGGCGCTGGTGCCGGTGAAGCATTTGCAAAATGGCAAGAGCCGGCTGGCTGGAGTGCTGACGGAGAAGGAGCGCGCAGCGCTGGCCACAGCTTGGCTGCAGCACACGCTGCGCATCCTTGTAAATATTCCGGCCGTGCAGCACACACTTGTGGTGAGCCGGGACCAGCGCGCGCTGCGCATTGCCCGCGACCTGGGCGTGCAAACCGTGAGCGAGGGTCCTGCATCAGAACTAAATGCGGCACTGGAGCGGGCAACGGAAGCAGCGCGCTTGCAGGGCGCTGCTGCTGTGCTCATCCTGCCGATTGATCTGCCACTGTTGGTGGCTGCGGATTTGGAAGCGCTGCTGGCGGACGCCGGATCCGGCCCGCAAGTTGTGGCTGCGCCGGACCGCCATGGCAGTGGCACCAATGCACTATTTGTGCAGCCGCCGGGCGCAATCAAATACGCTTTTGGCCCGGACAGCCTGCAGGCCCATGCGGCAGCAGCGCGGGCGGCTGGCGTGCCGTACTGCGAGCGCAAATTGCCCGGCCTCGCAATGGATGTTGATCTGCCGGAGGATTTGCACATGATCAACGGGCTCGCGAACGGCAAACCGGCGTAGCCAGCCGGCCGGACTGGCACGGAAATGGCACCACCTGCTAAGGTGACTGCCATGAATAAATCAACCGGACGGGCCGTGGCGAAAGCTGCCGGCGGGCTGCTGGCTGCGCTGCTGCTTTGCGGCTGCCAAATTGCGGCCGTGCAAAGCGGGCGGCAGCTCATCCATTACGCAGCATTCATGCGGCCGGCACTGGCCCAGACCACAGACCTGCTGCAGCGCCAGCGCACGATTGTGGAGCGCGAGGTGCGCGAGCCGTTGCAGGTGTTTGATGCCGGCTGGCGGGCGGATGTGACAGACTTGGCGCAAGACCTGACGGTGCTTAACGAATTGGCGCTTGCCTATGTGCCGCCCGCAGAGGCGGCGGATTTGCATGCGCACTTCCTGCAGGCGTTGAAGCTGCAGCTTGCCGGTGCAACCGCACTGCGCAGTTTTACCGAAACTTACAGCGTGAGTGATTTCTCTCCGGTGCTGAAGCAGGTGGACAGGGCACAGCAAATGTTGCCCGAACTAATCAGCATGCTCTCTGCCCTAAAAAACTGATCGCGGCGGGCAGCCCGCTGGTGAGCCCGTAAGATAGCTGCACGCTGCAGCGCTTGATGCAGTGCTCTTGGGCGGCGCATGCTATCATCATGAAGTAGAAATTTTATGAGCCGCCGCCAACCCAGTTCTAATATGTGCTTTGTATGCGGGGTGCAAAATCCGTTTGGGCTGCGCCTTGCATTTGAAGACGAAGGTGAAGCCGGAGTGGGCTGCACATTTTCGATCCCCGAAAATTTTCAGGGCTATCCGGGCATAGCGCATGGCGGCGTGGTGGCGGCGGTGCTGGATGAACTGTGCGGCCGCACGCTGATGGTTGCAAACCCGGCGCACTTTACTTTTACCGGCAAGCTGGAAGTGCGCTACCGCTGCCCCGTGCCGGTGGGCATGGAGCTGCGCGGGCGCGGCTGGCTGGTGCGCCAGCGCGGCCGCAGCACGCAGGCATGCGCGGAACTGCAGCTGCCGGGCGGTACGATTGCAGCCGAGGCTGAAGCGTTGCTGCTGGATGTGCCGGCGGAGCAGCAGTTGGTTGGCGCGCCCGCGGACCTGGGCTGGTTTGTGCGTGCTGGCTGATGCAACGCGTACTGGCCGAGCTGGATGCGTTGTTGCGGCGCGGCGAGAGTGCGGCGTTGTGCACGGTGGTGAGCACACGCGGCTCCGTCCCGCGCAGCGTCGGCACAAAAATGCTGGTGCGGCTCGACGGCAGCCTGCTGGGAACGGTGGGCGGCGGTCAGATGGAAAGCCGTGTGATCGATGCGGCGCGCGAGACGCTGCGCAGCGGCCAGCCGCAGTTGCTGCACTATTCACTTATGGATCTAAAGGTCGGGGATCCCGGCATATGCGGTGGAACCATGGAGATTTTTGTGGAGCCCGCTGAGCCACTGCCAACCTTGCTTGTGATCGGAGGCGGGCATGTGGGCGCTGCACTTGTGCGGCTCGGCGGCTGGCTGGGGTTCCGCGTGGTACTCACGGATGACCGGGCGGAGTTTTGCAACGCGCAGGCTGTGCCGGGCGCGGATGAGTACCTGGTGCTGGCTGCGGCGGCACTGCCGGCTGCGCTCACATTTCACCGCAACATGTACATTGTGCTGCCCACGCGTGGCATGGCTGTGGATTTGGACTACGTGCCCATGCTGTTGGCGCAGCCGCACGCTTACTTTGGTGTGATTGGTTCCAAGCGCCGCTGGGCCACAACTGTGGACGCACTGCACGAACGCGGCATTAGCGCTGCGCAGCTTGCCGGTGTACGAGCGCCGATGGGTCTGGAATTAAACGCCGAAACACCGGAAGAAATTGCGGTGAGCATTCTGGCTGAGATCATTATGCTGCGGCGGGGCGGCACTGGCGCGCCGATGGCTGCAGCCGTCAAGCCGGCAGCTGCCGGCGGCAGCGCCTGATGTGCAAGGTATCGCGGCGGGCTGCTTGCGGCCCTCGAGGTAAAAGTTTTGCAGAAGAAGGCTCCATTACTTCACCATTCCCAATTCCAAAATAAACTATGTGGCAAACCTATCACCTTGTAAGTGAACTGGAGCAGGCGCTTGCGCTGCTTGCCGAGCACGGGCCGCAGGCGCGCATCATGGCTGGCGCCACGGATCTGCTGAACGAGTTGGAACGGCACGTGCGCCCGGACGTGAGTGTGATTGTTGACATCTCCAACGTGCCCGGTCTGGCTACGATCGAGCTGAATGCGGCTGAAGAAATTCAGTTGGGTGCGCTTGTGACGCACAACCAATGCGTGGCTGCGCCGCTGATTGTGGAGCGGGCCTGGCCGCTGGCGCAAGCGTGTTGGGAAGTGGGCGCGCCGCAAATCCGCAACCGCGCCACGGTTGCCGGAAACTTGATCACGGCATCGCCGGCGAACGACACGATCACGCCGCTGCTGGCGCTGGATGCGGCGGTTACGCTGCGTTCGGTGCGCGGCGAGCGGCGCGTTGCACTGCGCGACTTTTACACCGGCGTCCGCCGCAGCGTGATGCAGCCGGATGAGCTGCTGGTCGCGATTACTTTTGCGCCCATGAAAGCCACAGAGCGCGGCATGTTTGTAAAGATGGGCTTGCGCAAGGCGCAAGCTATCTCTTTGGCAAATGCCACGGTGATTGTGGATGTGGCAGAGACAGCTGCCGGCGTGCGCGCGAATAATGTGCGCATTGCGCTCGGCGCTGTTGCGCCGATGGTAATTCGCGCACACCAAGCCGAAGCACACCTCAGCGGAAAAGTTTTGGATGAGCCGGCAATAGAGGCGGCGTCCGAGCTTGCCGCGCAACAAGCGCGCCCGATTGATGACTTGCGCAGCCCGGCTGCGTACCGGCGCAAGATTGTGCGCGTTGCAGTAGCGCGTGCGCTGCGCGCAATTGTGGCCGGCGATACGCGGGGCTGGTTCCCGGCTGAGAAGCCCGTGATGTTGTGGGGCGGGAGCCGCAGCAGTGCAGCCCCTGCGTTGAACGCAGCGTGGCGGTCAGATGGCGATGCCGGCGCGCCGCCGATTGTTACGCGCATCAACGGTAATCGAGCCAGCTTTAGCGGCGCGTCCAAAAAGACGCTATTGCGCATGTTGCGCGAAGACGCAGGCCTCACAGGCACCAAAGAAGGCTGCTCAGAAGGCGAATGTGGTGCGTGCACCGTGTTCTTGAATGGCGCTGCCGTGATGGCGTGCATGGTGCCGGCGCCATGTGCGCAGGGCGCGGAGATTGTGACAGTGGAAGGATTGGCCGCGCCGGATGGCACGTTGCACGCGGTGCAGCGCGCCTTTGTGGAGCAGGGCGCGGTGCAGTGCGGCTATTGCACGCCCGGCCTGTTGATGGCCGGCGTAAAACTTTTGGAAGAATGCCCGCAGCCTTCGCGCTGGGAAGCGCAGCAAGCCATTACCGGAAATCTTTGTCGCTGCACCGGCTACTACAAAATATTGGATGCACTGCAGCACGCCGGCACAGCACCAGCTCATGGCTAAGCCAGCTGCAAACGGCGCCAGCTCCATCGGCGCTGTGCCGCTGCGGGCCGATGCGCTGGACAAGGTAACCGGTCGGTCGCTTTACCCCGGGGATTTGGTGCGGCCCGACATGCTGCACATGAAAACAGTATTTGCCGGCCGGCCGCATGCGCGGCTGCTGCGCCTCGATACTTCCGCGGCGCTTGCCGCGCCTGGTGTGGTGGCCGTCTTCACCGCCGCCGATGTGCCAGTGAATGAGTACGGTCTGATTACGTATGACCAGCCGGTGATTGTGGGGCCGGGCTCCGCCAAAGCGGGCAGCGATGTGGCGCGCTGCGAAGGCGACACAGTGGCACTGGTGGTGGCCGAAAGCGAACAACAGGCAGCAGCCGCAGCGAAGCTGCTGCAAATGGATTGGGAGGATCTGCCGATTGTCACGGATCCGCGCGTGGCGATGCTGCCAGGCGCACCGCTGCTGTCCGACACTCTCGACACTAATATTTTGCAGCACAACCGTTTGCGGCAGGGCAATGTGGCCGGCGCGTGGGCGAACTGTGCGGCGGTGGTAAGCGGCACCTATCACACGCCATGGCAGGAGCATGCATACCTTGCGCCCGAGGCCGGGCTTGCCTACATAGATGATGCGGGGCGCGTGATGGTGGAAGTGGCGGGGCAGTGGACGCATGAGGACCAAACGCAAGTGGCGCATGCGCTTGGCCTGCCTGTGGATCAAGTGCGCATTCGTTATGCCAGCATTGGCGGCGCGTTTGGCGGCCGTGAAGATATGACCGTGCAAGTGGTGCTGGCACTCGCAGCCTGGCGCCTGGCACAACGCGGCGTGCACCGCGCCGTGAAAATAATTTGGAGCCGAGAAGAGTCGATTGTCGGCCACCACAAACGTCACCCGTATTTCATGCGCGCCAAGTTTGGCGCAGATGCCAGCGGCCGCGTGCTTGCAGCCGAGTGCGAGCTGGTGGCAGACGCTGGCGCCTACACGTACACCTCCACCAAAGTGCTCAACAACGCCACGCTCATGTGCATCGGCCCGTACGACATTCCCAATGTGGCGATCGATGCCTACGCCGTGCTTACAAACAATGTGCCCAGTGGCGCGTTCCGCGGATTTGGCGGACCACAAGGTGCGTTCCTCGTTGAAAGCCAAATGAACAAGCTGGCGCATCAGCTGGGCATGGATGCGGTTGAACTGCGGCGCCGCAATTTAATTGGCGAGGGAGCCATCGGCGCATTCGGCACCGCGTTCCCGGCGGGGGTCACAATCCGGCAGGTGGTTGACCAGTGCGCACAGCAAGCGGGCTGGGGCGGGCAGCTGCCGGCTGCTGGCGCAGCCCATCTCAAGCGCGGGCGTGGCATTGCCTGCGCGCTAAAAAATATTGGCTTCTCATTCGGCGCGCCCGAAGAGTGCGTGGCCACGATTGAGCTGCACGGCACCGCCCAGATTGAGCGCGCGGTGCTGCGCCACGCCGCCGCTGAATGCGGGCAGGGTGCGCATGGAGTGCTGCTGCAGATGGCCGCCAGTGCGCTGAGCCTGCCACTGCAAAAAGTCAGCGGTGATTTTTCGGACACCGCCAGCAGCGGAAACTCCGGCAGCGCGTCGGCATCGCGGCTCACTTTCATGTCCGGCAACTCCATCCGCGGCGCTGCCGAGCTTGCGCTGCAAAAGTGGCACGATGAGGAACGGCCGGCGCTGGCCACGTTTCGCTATGTGCCGCGCCCGACCACCATGCTGGATCCCCAGACTGGCCAATGCGACCCGAATATTTCCTACGGCTATGTCGCCGAAGTCGTGGATGTGGAGGTGGATATTGAAACCGGCCACGTGCACGTGCTGAATGTGGTTTGCGCCGATGATGTGGGGCGCGCCATCAATCCGCAGCAAGTGGAAGGGCAGATTGAAGGCGGCATCGTGCAGGCGCACGGGTATGCTGTACTCGAAAATTTTATTTCGGACGACGGCGCAATCAAGACCAAACAGCTTTCTACGTATCTCATTCCCACCGTGCTCGATGTGCCGGACCGCGTCCAGTCTGTGATCCTGGAGTACGCCGACCCGCAGGGGCCGTGGGGCGCACGCGGCATGGCGGAGATGCCGTATCTGCCGTACGCACCGGCAGTGACTGCGGCGGTGCATGCAGCCATCGGAGTTTGGATCGACGAGTTTCCCCTGACGCCGGCGCGCGTTCTGGCGGCGCTGCACGCAGCGGTGTGACGGCTGGCATGCGCCCGCTGGTCGTCCTGCGCGGCGGCGGGGATCTCGCAACTGGAGTTGCATGGCGCCTGCAGCGCGCTGGTTTTCGAATTGCAATCTTGGAGCTGGCGCAGCCGCGCGCGGTGCGGCGTGCCGTTTCCGCAGCGCAAGCTGTCTTTGCCGGCAGCCACACAGTTGAAGGCTTGCGCTTTGTGGCTGCTCCTCACTCGCAGGCCGCAGCATTTGCGAAAGGGCAGCCGTGGGCTGGCATTGTGCAGCCAACTCCTGCTGCTTCTGTCTCCGCAAATGTTGATGTGGAAAAGTCTGATGCTGCCGTGCCGGTTTTCATTGATGAACACTTTGAGCTGCGGGCGGCGCTCAACGCGCATGTACTGATTGATGCCCGCCTCAAGAAGCGCGGGATAGATACGCGCTTGGAAATGGCGCCGCTGGTGGTTGGCCTCGGCCCCGGTTTTGTGGTGGGCCAGCATTGCCACGCTGTTGTAGAAACGCAGCGCGGGCATACCCTCGGCCGTGTGTACGCGGCGCAAGGCGCAGCTGCATTGGCTGATACTGGCATTCCGGAAGCGGTGGCGGGCCATGCGGGTGCGCGCGTGCTGCGCGCTCCTTGCAGCGGCGAACTGCTTGCGAATTTTGAAATTGGCGCGCTGCTTGAGCCGGGTGCCGTGGTGTGCACGGTGGCGGGGCAGGGCGTCAGCGCGCCGTTTGCGGGTGTGCTGCGCGGCCTGTTGCAGTCCGGCCTGCAAGTGGCAGCGGGCGAGAAGATTGGTGACGTGGATCCGCGCTCCAACCCGGCGCACTGCTTCATGATCTCAGACAAGGCGCTGGCAATTGCCGGTGGGGTATTGGAAGCCGTGCTGCATGCCAGCTCGCAGTAAAGTGGGGCAACTGCCGCTCGCTGCGCTGGCGCACTTGTAATTGCGCCGGTCAATACAAACTTGTCTGCGCAGCATGGGACGCAATCCCGGGAAATTTAATCGAATGTTGCTAAGTAGGACTCGACGATGAATTTGCGCACCGCGCTGCGCTTGCAGCCGCAGGCTGTGGTCTCGTTTGTGGGCGGCGGTGGCAAGACCAGCCTGATGTTTCGGCTCGCGGCTGAGATTGTGGCTGGTGGCGGGCGCGTAATCACCACCACCACCACGCGCATTTTTGCAAACCAGACTGCACTTGCACCGCATCACATTGCCCTCGCGGACCCGGAGCACCTGCCAGCAGCTGTCATAGCTCAGTTGGCCGGCCACAACCACGTGCTAATTACCGGTCCCATCGATGCATCGGCCGGCAAGGCGTTTGGAGTCTCGCCACAAATTGTGGCCGAGCTGGCGCGCAGTGGCGTGGATGCAGTGTTGGTGGAGGCAGACGGGTCGCGCATGCGGCCGCTCAAGGCGCCCGCCGAGCACGAACCCGTAATTCCGGACTGCACCACGAATGTTGTTGCGGTTGTGGGGGCGGATGTCTTTGGGAAGCCGCTCGGGGAGGACAACGTTCACCGGGCGGAGCGTGCGGCCGGGCTGGCAGAAGCCGGCTTAGGGCAGCCAGTTACCGTTGAGATGGCCGCTGCGATTCTGGCGCACCCGTTGGGAGGCCGCAAAGCCGTGCCTGCGGCGGCCCATTGGACAGCATTTATAAATAAAGTGGAGTCTGGTGCGCAGCTGCTTGCGGCGCGCGCGCTGGCAGAGCGACTGCTGGCGGTGCATGGCCTTCCGGCGCTGGTCGGATCTGCCCTTGAAAAAGAGCCGGTTTGCGAGCGGGTGGAACCGGTGACGGTTGTGGTCCTTGCCGCTGGAGCATCGAGCCGCATGGCTGCGCTCGGCGTCCCAAAGCCCCTGCTTGCGTGGGGAGATGGGAATTTGCTCACGCGGGCGGTGGACGCGGCGCTGCGCATAGGCAGCGCCCACACGCAGGTGGTCGTTGGCAACTTAAGTGGCTCTGTGCAGAGGGTGCTTGGCACCCGCAATATTCAACTGGTGCCAAATGAGCACTGGCAGGCCGGTTTGAGCACTTCTGTAGTTGCTGCGCTGCGCGCAATGGATTCGGCTGTGGGCGCTGCAATTTTTTTGCAAGTTGACTTGCCGCACGTTGGCACCGAGCTGCTTGCGGCGCTGATTGCGCTGCACCGCAGCACGGGTGCACTGATTGTTGCGCCGCGTGTTGATGGCCGGCGTGCAAATCCCATGTTGTTTGATCGTGCTCTGTTCCCCGAGCTGCTGGCGCTGCACGGTGATGTGGGTGGGCGTGCGGTGGCTGAAAAATATGTTGCTCAAACTGCATGGGTGGATTGGTCGGCGGACATTCTGCAGGACATTGATACGCCCGAAGATTACGCAGCGCTGCGTGCAGCAGCTGAGTAAAACTGATTGCCGGCTGCAGGCATCAGGTTTGAAGGCTGGAAGAATCAGAAATTCGTCCTCAAGTATTTTCTATCAAAGCCAAGCTGTTTATTGTTTTGTATGTGCTCAAATTGATTAATCTGCGGCCACGCTGCAATTTGCTGGCAGATATAATGCATTCCGATACCCGAAAGAAATTCTTCGAATGGAGACCAACGTAACTATGAGTGCATCAGACCTCCCAGCCCGAGACAATGTGCCCGATCACTACAAATGGAATGCAAGCAGTGTGTTCGCCACGCGCGCTGCGTGGGAGGCGGAATTCAAACGCGCGATGACCTCGGTTTCGCGCGTGCGGCGCCATAGCGGACTGATTGGCAAGGGCCGCAAGCAGTTGCTGGCGGCGATGCGTGACATCGAGGCGCTCACGCGCCGCACGGGGCAGCTTGTAACCTATGCCGTAATGGATCACCATGTGGAAACCACGCAACCGGAAGCTGCCCGGCTTTACGGGCGCGCAATGGGCCTTGTGGGGCAGGCCATGTCTGCTGCGTCCTTTCTGGATCCGCAACTTTTGCAGATCGGGCGCACCAAGCTGCGCCAGTGGATGAAGGCAGAGCCGCTGCTGGCTAAATACGCGCACTACTATGACGACCTGTTTCGCAAACAGAAGCATGTGCGTTCAGCCGAAGTGGAGGAAGTGCTGGGCATGCTTGCAGATCCGTTTAGCGGCCCGCACATGCTTAATAACATGCTCACCAGCGCAGACTTTCAATTCCGGCCGGCGCGCAGCACAGCGGGTCTGGAGTTGCCTGTGGCGCAAAGCACATTTGACGAGCTCATGGCAAACCCTGACCGCGAGGTGCGGCGCACCGCCTTTGAAAGCTACACGGGGCAGTACCTTGCATTCAAAAATACCTCTGCGCAAAATCTGGTCAGCAGCGTCAAGCAAAACGTCCTGATGATGCGGGCGCGGCGCCAGCGCACAACGCTTGATATGGCGCTCTTTGAGAGCAACATTCCGGGGCGCGTCTTCACAAACCTGCTCTCAATTTTTCGCAAGAACCTGCCGACGTGGCACAAGTACTGGGCGGTGCGCAAGCGCGCCCTGGGCGTGGACACACTGCAGCCTTATGACATCTGGGCGCCAATGGCAGCGAGCCGGCCTTCGGTGACGTACGAGCAGGCGGTGGATTGGGTGTGCGCCGGGCTGGCACCGCTTGGCGAAGTATATGTGGAAGCCATGCGGCGCGGCTGCTTGGAGCAGCGCTGGGTGGACTCCATGCCCAGCAAAGGCAAAACCGACGGTGCATTTTCAGCCGGCTCGCCCGGCACACATCCGTTTATATTGATGAGCTGGGATCACAACATTTTCAGTGTAAGCACTTTGGCGCATGAGCTTGGCCATTCCATGCACTCTTACCTGGCGTGGCAAACCCAACCGCTGGTCTATTCCAACTACTCGTTGTTTGTGGCGGAGGTTGCCTCCAACTTCAATCAAGCCATGACGCGCGGCCATTTGTTAAAGTCAAATACAGAGAAGGCCTTCCAGATAAATGTGCTTGAAGAGGCGCTCTCCAACTTTCACCGCTACTTTTTCATCATGCCCACGCTGGCGCGCTTTGAGCTGGAGGTGCACCAGCGCATCGAGCGCGGCGCCGGCCTAACAGCCTCCGACCTGAATGCATTGATGGCGGATCTGTTCACCGAGGGCTACGGCGAGCAAATGCATGTGGACCGCGAGCAGGTGGGAATCACCTGGGCTACCTTCGGCCACATGTACAGCGACTACTACGTTTACCAGTACGCCACCGGCATCTCCGGTGCCAATGCACTCGCCCAGCGCATTTTGGATGGCGTGCCCGGTGCAGCCGGAGCCTATGTCGATTTTCTAAAAGCCGGTGGCTCGCAATATCCGCTTGAGCTGCTTAAGAAAGCCGGTGTCAATCTTGCCACGCCCAAGCCGGTTGAGTCGGCGTTTGGAGTGCTGTCGGCGTACGTAGACAAGTTGGATGAGCTAACCCGCTAATGAGCTGGTTACGGCGACTGCCCCTGATTGAGAGTTCTTTGCCCGCGTGCAGGCGGCAGCCTCAATTTGGAAATATGCAAGCCCGCTGCGGCCATGCATCACCCAATTGGGTGCTGCACATTGACGGCTGCTGCGCAAGCGGCACGCACAGTCCCTCGCAATGACCGCCGCGTCTGCGCCGGTTGATGTATTGGTTGTGGGCGCCGGCCTTGCCGGGCTTTGTGCTGCGCGCGAGTTGCAGCGCGCCGGGCGCAGTGTGTGCGTGCTGGACAAAGGGCGCGGCGTTGGCGGCCGGCTGGCGTCGCGGCGCATGGGTGCAGCAGTGCTGGACCACGGCGCGCAGTACTTCACGCTGCGCAGCGCGCAGGCGCGCAATCTGCTGGCCGCCTGGTTTGAAGACGGCACGCTGCAAGAGTGGGCGCGTGGTTTTGCGCTGGCTGGTGGTGGCAAGAAGCTGGATGAAGTGCCGCGCTACATTGCGCCGCAGGGAATGAATGTGCTGGCCAAGCTGCTGGCGACGGGATTGCCGGTAACAACCAGCGTGCGGGTTGCGAGTGTCCGCATTGGCGCTGCAGGCTGGGAGGTGCAAACGGAATCCGGCGCAGTTTATGCTGCGCGCACGCTGCTCCTCACCGCGCCGGTGCCGCAGAGCTTGGAGTTGCTTTCGGCGGGCGATGTGCAAATAGATGCGGTGCACGCTGCTGCGCTTGGCGGCATTGAGTACAAGCGCTGCATTGCGCTGCTGGCCTGCCTGTACGGACCAAGTGCTGTGCCCGCTCCGGGCGCAGTCTGGTTTGATGGCGAGCCGGTTTCATGGCTGGCAGACAACGCGCACAAGCGATCTCCCAAGGATGTGGACGGGGCGCTCACCATTCACGCGGGCCCGCAGTACAGCCTGGAAAATTGGGATGAACCGGACGAAGTGGTGACACGCGAGTTGTTTGGTGCCGTGCACCGATATTTGGGAGCCGCGGTGCGTGAGTCACAACTGCAGCGCTGGCGCTACAGCCAGCCCATCAATCCGCTGGCTGAGAGTTGTGTCGTAAGCAGTGCTGGTGGCGTGCCGGTGGTTTTTGCCGGTGACGCGTTTGGCGGGCCGCGGGTTGAGGGTGCCATTCTCTCCGGACTTGCGGCTGCCGAACAAATTGTGGCGCTGATGCCGGCTGCGTAAAGTGTGCCTATCCAGCTCAGGTTGGGCATGTGCCGGCAGCGCACCTAAAGCCTGCCGTTGCAGTGCACTGCGCCGCATCGCAATTTGATTCAAGATTGCTCCATCGCTTAAATTCATTATCGTTAATTCACTACGCAACCGCGGTATGCTTAACAAATATTTGAGGAAGTGGATTCTTGAAAACTGAAAACTTTTGGGCGGAGCAGCATCCTTATCCCAAAAACATTCCAGTATGCGAACAGCTGCCGGAGCGGGTGGATGTTGCGATTGTGGGCGGCGGCTTTACCGGCATGAACGCGGCGCTGGTGCTGGCGCAAGCTGGTGCGCGGGTGGCGGTGCTGGAGCAAAATACTTTCGGGTGGGGGGCTAGTTCGCGCAACGGCGGCATGTTGACGCCCGGCCTCAAGGCGCCACTGAGTTGGATTCGCAAAACGCACGGGCTGGAGCTGGCGCGGCATTTTTGGGGTTGGGCACTCGAGTCGATTGATCATGTGGAGCGCGTTGTAACGGACAACAGCATTGCGTGTGACTGGCGGCGCAGTGGCCATCTGGCGCTGGCAACCAAGCCGGCGCACTTCGAGCGCTTCCGTTCCAATCTCGCCATGCTGGATCGCGACTTTGGCTATCGCAACGGGCGCCTGCTCGCGCCATCTGAAGTGGCAACGGAAATTGGCAGCACCGCTTTTCACGGCGCTGTGGTTGATGATGTTTCCGGCAGCGTGCACCCGGCCAAATATGCGTTTGGCTTGGCGGCTGCTGTGGCGCGCAGCGGTGCGCTTTTGTGCGAAGACACGCGCGTGTTGAACCTGCAGGCCGAGACGGGCGGGCACGCGCTGCGCACCAACCGGGGCACGCTGCACGCACGCGAAGTGCTGCTGGCCACCAACGGCTACACCACCAACTTGAACTTTCGCGCGCGAACCGGAATCTTTCCGGTTGGCAGTTACATCATTGTTACCGAGCCGCTGCCGGCAGCGCTGCAAGCGGAGCTCAGCCCGCGTGGCCGCATGATGTACGACAGCGCCAACTTTCTGATCTACTTCCGCCTCACGCCGGATGGGCGCATGCTGTTTGGCGGCCGCAATAATCTTTCAACCGCGCTGGATTTGCATGACAGCGCGCGGCGGCTGCAGGAGCGCATGGTGGCGGTGTACCCGCAATTGCGCGATGTGCCACTGACGCACTCGTGGACCGGCAAGCTCGGCATCACTTTTGATTTGATGCCGCACATCGGGCGCGTGAACGGCGTGCACTACGCCTACGGTTATTGCGGCCACGGCGTTTCAATTTCCAGCTATTTGGGAAAAGAGGTTGGCGAGCTGCTGGCGGGCAAGCGTACAGCAAGTGCATTCTTGAACATTGCCCATCCGCGCAATCCGGTAGCATTCTTTGAGCGGTTATTCCTGCCGTTTGTGGCGCAGTGGTACCGCCTGCAAGATTCGCTGGCCTAAACCAAGCGCGGGTTTTGGCAAGCGCGTCCCAAGAAGATGCGCGCTTTTGTTGCAATCGAACTGCCGCTGAGAGTGCAGACAGTATTGGACGGCGTGGGCACGCAACTGCGCGCCACTCTTCCCGGTCAACGCGTGCGCTGGGTGGCGCCGGATCACATTCATCTCACGATCAAGTTTCTGGGCGAAATTTCAAATATGCAGGCCGATGCGTTGGCCGGCAGTCTGCATGCCTTGGCGGCTCAGCTCGCGCCAATTCAGCTGGGTTTGGGAGAGGCGGGATGCTTCTCGCAGCGCGGGATGCCCAGCGCCCTGTGGGTGGGGCTGAGCGGCGGCAAAACGCCCCTCAATGGCCTCCAGCGCTCCGTAGAGGCGGCTGCGCTAGCGCTGGGGCACCAGCCGGAAACGCGCGCGTTCAGGGCGCATCTGACGCTGGGGCGCTTTAGGGCGCACCTGCCCGCAGTGGCAGCCGGGCAAGTGGCCGCTGCTCTGCAGAAAGTTGTGATGCCGCCAAGTGGGCATTGGATCGCAAGTGAGTTTTCATTGATGCGCAGTGAGTTGCTGGCCAATGGCGCAAAATATACGCGCCTGCACAAGTTCGCATTCGGCGGCCACTGATCGATTGGCCAGGCTGCGGTGCCGTGGTTCAGCGTACAGTCCGAGCCAACTCTGAGCTGCTGCCGACTGGTACTTTACTGGTTTAGCGCTTGGCCGGAGCGCCAAGCACGGCCGCAAGCTCTTCCGGTGTGTTCACATTTTTAAAAGACACGCCCGCCGGGTCAAACACTTCAATCTCTGCGCGTTGCACAATGCGCACGGTGCACGCGCCGAAGAAGCTTGTGATCTTCAGGCGCTTGGCTTGCAAGCAGGCCAACATCGCGCTGGCGCAGCTTTTAGAATACACCGCATGCAGCGGCTCGGGAAAGTCGTCCCATTGCGGAACGATGGCGTCCGCAGCGTGGCGCGCCGCAATCAAGTAGGCCAGCAGCTCAGGGTTGAGCAGCGGCATGTCGCATGCCACAACCAGCACGTGCGGCCAGCGCGCAGCCTGCACCGCCGTGTACAAGCCGCCCAGCGATCCGTGTTCCGGAAACTCATCGCCAAACATCGGCAATTGCAGGTGCGTGTATTGCGCGGGCGTGTTGGTAACCAGAATTGTTTCGCGGCACAGGCCAGCGACGGCAGCGCACACGAGTTCAATCATCTGGCGGCCGTGAACCGGCAGCACGGCCTTGTTGGTGCCCATGCGCGTGCTCTTGCCACCCGCAAGGATTGCGGCCGTCACTTCAGGCGTGGTATGCATTCGGGCTCGTGTTTGCGCTTGGCAGCGGGCCGCTGCTGCAAGACTGAGGCGCAGTAATTTGGGCAAGCCAAACTTGCGGCGCGGTCATGCTCCACACCGGCTGCGCGTTTACTATGCCGGCGCGGCAGCCAGCGCCTCGGCAATTTGCTTTAGGTGCTCAATCCCATGCATTCCGTAAATTTGCAGGGACCGATCAAATGAAATCTCACCGCGTTCCGGGTGCACCGCGACGCGCTCCCACTGTGCGGGCTGCACTGCGGTCAACAGCACAACCATGCGCGCATGCAAGCCCTCCAGCAAAATCAAACTTGGCTCCAGCGGCAGCTGGCTGCCATCAGGCAGCGCAGCCCACGCATCCGGATCGTAAGGCTTGACTGGCGGGCGTTCTTCTGTGAGTAATATTTTCATCCGGATGAATGCGTTCATGTGCGAGTCAGCGAGGTGGTGCACATTTTGTGCGACCGTCCACTCTTTGGCCAGATAATGCGTGGTGAGCTGCGCCGGCGTGAGGCCACGCACGGCGGCGCGCAGCTGCGCCGGCAGTTCGCGCAAGTTTTCAATCAAGACTTTGCGTTCAGTATCTGTTGACATGTGTATATCTCCTGTTTGTTGTTGTGTTCAGCATTCAATTGTTTATGCTGCGTTAGTAGCGCTGCGCAGTCGCCCACTTCGCGCGGCAACGCAGACAGCGGCTTACTCGTCTGTGACGCAGCCTTCTGATGCGGACTTCACGCTCTTGATGTACTTGTAAAGCGTGCCACTCGTGGCTTTAAGCGGCGGGGCCTGCCACACTTTGCGACGCGCAGCCAACTCGCGCTTGGTTAACTTTACGTCAATGGTGTTGCGCACGCCATCCAGCACAATCTGGTCGCCGTTCCGCACCAGTGCCAGCGGCCCGCCGTCCTGCGCTTCCGGCGTAATGTGCCCAACCAAAAACCCATGCGAGCCGCCGGAGAAACGCCCGTCGGTGATCAACGCCACATCCTTGCCCATGCCGGCACCCATGATTGCAGCCGTGCAGGTCAGCATCTCCGGCATGCCCGGCCCGCCTTTTGGCCCTTCGTAACGGATCACAAT
Organism: Anaerolineaceae bacterium; assembly: GCA_003569365.1. Taxonomy (GTDB): domain Bacteria; phylum Chloroflexota; class Anaerolineae; order Anaerolineales; family UBA11657; genus BD1. The sequence continues at coordinate 10,732 of BGOS01000005.1, read as the reverse complement.
CACGTCGCCCTTTTGTATCTCGTGTCGCTCCAGCGCAGCGAGCATGGCTTCCTCCTGGTCGAACACGCGCGCCGGCCCGGAAAAACTTTCACCTTCCTTGCCCGTGATTTTTGCAACGGCTCCAGTTGGCGCAAGGTTGCCGTAAAGAATTTGGATGTGCCCGGTTGGCTTAATTGGATTGGAAAGCGGGCGAATGATTTTCTGTCCGGCTGTGAGGTCTGGAACATCGGCGAGATTTTGCGCGATAGTCTTTCCGGTGACGGTTAGGCAGCTGCCATCGAGCAGGCTGTTAGCCAGCAGATATTTCATGACAGCCGGCACACCGCCAATTGCGTGCAGATCCTCCATCACATAAAGTCCGCTCGGTTTTAAGTCTGCCAAAAATGGAATGCGATCACTCACGCGCTGAAAGTCATCAATGGTTAGGGGCACGCCGACGGTGCGCGCCATCGCCACCAGATGCATCACGGCGTTGGTGCTTCCGCCAAGCGCACTCACGACCACCATGCTGTTTTCAAATGCGGCCCGCGTCATGATGTCGCGCGGTTTGATGTCGCGCTCCAGCAGAACCTTGATCGCTGCGCCGGCAGTTTCGCATTCGCGCAGCTTGGCGGGGTCGGTGGCAGGGGCGGACGCGGAGAAGGGCAGGCTCATGCCGAGTGCTTCGATGGCCGAGGCCATCGTGTTGGCGGTGTACATGCCGCCGCAGGCGCCGGCACCGGGGCAGGAGTGCCGCACAATTTCACGGCGCTGTGTGTCGTTGATGCGGCCGGCAATGAACTCGCCGTAGCATTGGAACGCGGACACGATGTCCAGTGCCTGGTTGTTGGCGTGGCCGGCACGGATGGTGCCGCCGTAAACCATCAGGCTGGGGCGGTTCAGGCGGCCCATGGCAATCAGGCAGCCCGGCATATTCTTGTCGCAGCCGGGCAGCGCAATCAGCGCGTCATACCATTGCGCGCTCATCACCGTTTCAATTGAGTCCGCAATCAGGTCGCGGGATTGCAACGAGTAGGACATGCCGCCGGTGCCCATTGATATGCCGTCACTGACGCCAATGGTGTTGAAGCGCATGCCCACCATTCCGGCAGCCGCAACGCCGGTGCGCACCGTGGTGGCCAGATCGTTGAGATGCATGTTGCAGGAGTTGCCGTCATACCACATGCTGGCAATGCCCACCTGCGGCTTATGCATGTCGGCCTCGGTGAGGCCGGTGGCGTAAAGCATTGCTTGCGAGGCGCCCTGCGCTGCGGCTTGCGTAATCTGCGAGCTGTATTTATTGAGCGTCATTTTTGTTCCTGATTTCCAGAATTCGCGGGGCAATATTTTCTGCGATTGAAACAGTTGGCTCAGGTTTTGCGGCGGCTCGGCCGCCGGCCGGGGCCGGATTCCGCAGCGGCAGCAAACTCTGGAATGGCCGGGAGCGTCTGTGGATTCTCCATGCCGGCTTTTACCATGTTGCACATTTCGGCCACAATTTGCGGATCAATTGCCGGCTTGTTGTAGCCCGCCAGTCCGCGTTGAACTTCGGCGCGCAGCCGGTCTTGCATACTGAGGCTGCCCGCCTTGCGCCACGCATCGCGGTTCAAGCGGTCGAAGACCGGGTCCGGCAAATGCATTTCGCCCGGCCAATGTTTGAGCGTGTGCTCGGAGGTGAGCAGATGTTTCTCGGCCAGCAGCTCGCGCACCATGTCCATCATTGGCAGGTCATTTTTGGGCTCGATGGCGCGCACAAAACGCAGCGCCTGCCCGCACAGTTCGTTATCCAACACCAGCTTCTCCAAACTATAAACCATCACATAATCCAGCATGCCGGGCCCGGAAACGGAGTTGACACCGGCCAGTGCAGCCAGCAGCGCGCCGCCAAATGATTCGGCGCCGGCCTGCGCATCATTGAACTTGCTTTCGCTGAGCGCCATGTACGCTTGCGTGGGCAGGCCAAGCGCCTTGGCGACCGCCACATACGCGCCATAAAGTTGCAGTGCTTCAATGGCTGCCATGGGTGAGCTGCCGGTTTTCATGTGAAAGGCTGCGGGCGCACCACCAAACAGTACCGGATGGCCGGGGCGCAGCAGTTGTGCCATGGTCAGGCCCGCCAGCACATCCACGCAGTGCAGCACCGTGGCACCCACAATTGTGACCGGTGCAATCAAGCCCATCAGCGTTACCGGCACAATCTCAACCGGGATGCCCCAGTCCACGCAGTCGATCAGGTTTTGGCACGAGTCTTCACTGTAGCGGAACATGCCGGCGGCGGTGATGGTGAAGATTGAAAGCGGGCGCGCAATCAAGTCCGCTTTGTCGTGCCGAAAGAGCTGCATCATGGCAGCCATGCGGCCGGTACCATGCGGCGTGAAGGCACCGCTTACAACTGGCTTGCGCGAGTGCGCCAGGCACAGGCACAGGCGCCACGCATCGGAAATCAGAACTTCGATATCAGAGGTCGAGAATGCGGTGGCAAGGTAAGCAATGTGAGGCAGGCCGTCCGCAAGGCGCACGAAGTCCACAAAGTCCGCGGTGGATCCGGGGCGCGTGTCGCCAGTTGTGTGATCGAGCACCTGCAGGCCGCTGCTGCCGGGCACAAAGTGCACGTTGTCGCCACCGAGTTCGGCATGCGGCTGGCCGTCGCGGTTGTAAAGCGTGAAACTGCGCGGCGTGCTTGCAATTGCACGCTGCACATTGTCGCTATCGAAGAGCAGGCTGCCCGACACCGGGTCGGCGCGCAGCCCGCGTTCCATAAGCATTGTGCGCAAGCCGGGACTGACAACGTCAACTCCAACTGTTGCAAGGATCGAAAGCGCCTCGTCGACGATGCGCGAGACCAGCGCCGGTGCCAGCATTGCAAGGCCCGGCCGGGCGCTCAGACTGTTATCTCCCGGCGTGTTCATGAGACTTCTGTTCGCGGATGCAGTTGCTGATCTACATACAGCCACAGCACACGGGCATAGCGGTGGATGACGGGCGCAAGAATTAATGAAGTGCTGCACAGCACAGCCAAGACCGTAGTTACCGCAGCGCCCTGAAGAAAGAGCATCACACAAACAGGCACAAGCACAACAATGCCGACCATGTATCCAATCAGCACTGCCACAAGGAAGTAGCCACTCTCCCGTTCGAAGCGCAAGCCGCACTCGGGACAAGCCGGGTGCAATGCCAGCCAACCGCTGAAGATTGCGCCGCGGCGGCAGACCGGACAGCGCTGCGCAAGCAGCGCCGGAAACAGTGCGGGCCGTGCCTGCATTACGAGCCAGATCCGGATTTAAGTTTGCGCTTCAAGGTCGGCCAGTGTCTGCTCCAGCAGCGCAACTGAGTCTTGCAGTGCCTGCGCATCAAATGCAAAGCGCGCACCGGCTGCTGCAAACAACTGCGGCAGCGGCACACTGCCGCCAAGCGCTATCGCAGCGCGATAGCCGGCCAATGCCGCTGTTTTGTCTTTGATGGCATTGCGCCAAATCTGCACGGCGCCCAGCTGTGCGAGCCCGTATTCAATGTAATAAAACGGCACTTGAAAAATATGCAGTTTGCGATGCCAGCCGGTGGCAAGGATGTCCTCCATGCCGCTGTAATCGATGCCCGGCATAAAGCGCTGCCACAACCGCGTCCACTGCGCATCGCACTGCGCGGGATCTGCCGCAGCGCCGGCGTGCTCGTAAACCCAATGCTGAAACGCATCCACCACGGCCATGTATGGCCAGAACAGCACGATGCCTTCCAAGTGTTCGGCGCGTGCGCGCGCGGCATCCGCTGCGCTGTAGAACCCACCCTCGGCCAGTGCCAGATGCGGCGCTGCCAGCAGCTCCATTGCCATTGATGCCACTTCGCAAAACTCCAGCGGCGTGTTCCATTGTTGCGCGTATGGCAGGCGCGGATTTTGCGCAATGTGAAAATCCTGAAACGCATGCCCGGCTTCATGCAGCAGTGTCTGCACGTCATCGTGCATGCCAACGGAGTTCATAAAGATGAACGTGCGCCGCGCAAGTGGCAGGCCGGTGCAATACCCGCCCGGCGCCTTGCCCTTGCGGTTATCCAAGTCCAGCAGCTGTTCGCGGTCCAGTGTGTCAAACATCTCTCCCAGCTGCGGGCTGATGCGATTGAAGATGGCGCTGCTCGTGCGCACCAGCTGCGCCGCATCTGAGAACGGGCGCAGCGCTTGGCGCTGTGCTACATCGACGTCCAGATCCCACGGGCGCAGCGTTTGCAAGCCAAGCCGCTGGCGGCGGCGCTCGTAAATCCGGCTGGCTGCGGGCACCACCACGCGTTCGATAGCAGCATGAAAGCTGGCGCAATCCTGCGGCGTGTAGTCAAAGCGCAGCCGGTCCTGCCAGGCGTAATCCCGGTAGCTGTTCAGGCCCGCATTGGCGGCAAGCTGCCCGCGCAGCCGCAGAAACTTTTGCCACAATGCATTTAGCTGCGGGCGGTCTGTGAGGCGGCGCTGCATTGCCAGCCGCCACGCCCCTTCGCGCCGTGCGCGATCGGGCTCCTGATAGACCGGGCCCAGCTGGCTGAGCGTGCGCTCGCTGCCCTCCCACTGCACGGTCTGGGCGCCAATGGTTTGGTCGTACTCCACCCCCAGCTGCTTCTCCTCAGTCAGCAGCGGCAGGTTTGCTTCGCGAAAAAGTGCTGCTTCGGCGCGCATGTTGCGCAGTGGGATCTCCATCCCGGCCGGCTGCAGCCCGGATTGCAGCAGCATCTCGCGCAGCGTTTGCTGCGTTGCCAGCCACTGCGGCTGCACGCCCTCAAGATACGCGTTGTAACGCGCCTCAGCAGCTTTGTCAGTTGTGTCCACGGTGGATGCAATTACCAGCCGCGCCGCCACTTCATCGACCAGGCTGGCAAGCTGCGTCCAGTCTGCCAGCCATGCAGTGCAGTTGGCTGCCGTCAGTTTTTGCAGGGTGAGCGCCTTTGCATGCGCAGCGTATTTGTCCCATCCCCACTCAAGCGCGATTTGCGCGGTTGCCGGCATATTAGAGTTCAAGCTGGTGTTCCTTTGGAGTGGTTTGGTGTGGCGCTCAAAGCACCAGCTCGGCCATTAGGCGCAGCGCGTTGAGGTCAAAGGTGATTACGCTGAGGGTGGTGATCGGGCAGGCGCGCCACAGTGCCAGCCGGTCTTTGATGCGGGAGGGCGAGCCGCACAGCGAAACCGCATCTGCCAGCGCGTCCGGCACCGCATTGATGGCGCCAACTTTGTCGCCTGAAAGATACAGCTCTTGCACTTTAAGTGCGGCGGCTTCAAAGCCATAGCGGCACGCCAGGTCGTTGTAAAAGTTGCGGCCGCGTGCGCCCATGCCGCCGATGTACAGCGCAAGCATGGGCTTCACCAGGTTAAAGCACGCCTCAAGGTCCGGCTCAACGATTACCAGCACCGTTGGCGCAATGTCAAAGGCGGCAATATTTTTTGCGGGCGTGGCGCGCGCCAAGCCTGCTGCTACATGCGTGCCGTAGGCGGCTGCGTAGTGTTCGGGCGCAAAAAAGATGGGCAGCCAGCCGTCGGCAATTTCGGCTGCCAGCTCCACATTCTTCGGCCCAATCGCAGCCAGATAGATTGGCAGGTCGCTGCGCCCGTGCAGCGTGCTCTTCAAAGTTTTTCCAAGGCCGGTGGCGTCCGCGCCTTGATATGGAATCTGATAATGGGCACCGCTGTGCGTGAGCGGCGCGCTGCGCTCGAAAATCGTGCGCACAATGCGCACGTACTCGCGCGTACGCTGCAGTGGTTTGCCATATGCCTGCCCGTGCCAGCCCTCCACCACTTGCGGGCCAGACATGCCGAGGCCCAGCAGAAAGCGCCCGCCGGAAAGCTGGTCAAGCGTTGTGGCGGTCATTGCGGTGTTGGCCGGCGTGCGCGCCGGAATTTGCATGATGGCGGTGCCCAAGCGAATCTGCCGTGTCTGCGCGCCAATCCACGCCAGTGGTGTGATTGCGTCTGAGCCGTAAGCTTCCGCGCTCCACACGCTGTAGTAGCCCAGCCGGTCCGCCTCTTGGATTAGATCCATAGGCAGGCTCACGTTTGAACCACTGTAACCCAGAGCCAGGCCGAGGCGCATGTTGTTGGGTGGCTGCGCTTACTTGCTCAGGTGCTGCCGTGGGCAGGCTCGATGCCAGCCTGCAGCACGCCGTCGGCGTCGATCCAAGCGCGCGACATGCGTTTTGTGCTGTGGGCAAAACCGGTGCGGCCGCTGCGGTCGATGATGATGATGCCGGCAGTTCCGCCCGTGCGCTCTGCCAGCGTGGCAATGGCTGCCTGTGCCACAGCGGCTGCCGGCATGCCGCTGGCTGCCAGATCACAGGCAGTCTTGCTCAGCACCACACGCATGATCTTGTCGCCTTCGCCGGTTGCCGAAGCTGCTGCGCTGCGGTTGTCTGCGTAGGCGCCGCTGCCTACCAGCGGCACATCGCCCACGCGCCCCGGCAGTTTATGGTCCGTGCCGCCGGTGGAGGTGCCTGCAACCAGCGTGCCGGTGGCGTCGCGTGCGACGCAGCCCACTGTGCCGGTTGCCAGTGGCAGGCGCCCGTACTCCTGCCACACGGCGCGGGTGTACGGCGTTTCAAACCACTCTGCTGCGCACAGCTCCAAGCCGCACGCGCGCGCAAAACTTTCTGCGCCCGCGCTGATGAGCATGTTATGCGGTGCGCGCTCCATAATGCGGCGCGCCAGCGTAATGGGGTGGCGCACGTGCTGCACGCCGGCTGTGGCGCCCATCTGCAGCGTGGCGCCGTCCATCACAATCGCGTCCATCTCAACAATCCCGTCCGTTGTAAGGTAGGAGCCACGGCCGGCATCAAACACCGGCAGGTCCTCAAGGATCTGAATTGCAGCTTCCATTGCGTCCATGGCGCTGCCGCCGGCTTGCAAGATGCGCCAACCGGCAGCTGCCGCCAGCCGGCAGCCAGCCACGTGTTCGGCAGCATGCTCGTCCGGAATGTCGCCAGCACCGCCGTGCACAATGATTGCAGATTCACTCATTGCCAATGCAAAATTTTACTCTACGTATCTCCGGTGCGGCAGGCGCAACTTATAATGGGAGGCGAGGCAATTATGCAGAACATCTCAACCTCTACTCTCAATCCGCGCACGCTGGCACAGGGCATCCGGCTGGGCGATGTGCAATGGGATAGCGACGGGCAGACGCTGGTCTGGCTCGAGGGGCGCTCGGCGCAGGGCGTGCTGGTGGCGCAACGGCGCGGGCTGGCGCCAAATGATCTGACCACGGACCGGTCTGTGCGGGCGCGTGTGGGCTATGGCGGCGGTGACTTTACGGTGGCGCACGGGCACGTGGTGTTTGTGGCGGACGGCCGGCTGTGGCGGCAGCCGTTGGCCGGTGGCAGCGCTAGTGCGATCACGCCAGTCTTTGGCGATTGCGCAGCACCGGCAGTTTCACCGGACGGGCGTTGGGTGCTGTTTGTGCATTCGCATGAAGGCGTGGATTGCGTGGCGGTGGTGGATGTGCATGGCAAATTCTGGCCGCAGCGCCTGATTAGCGGCGACGATTTTTACATGCAACCGGTGTGGAGCGCAGCCGGTACGCAAGTGGCTTGCGTGGCATGGAACAAACCACAGATGCCGTGGGATGGCACCGAGCTGCGCCTGTGTGAATTGGAAGTTGGCGCGCAGGGACTGCCGCAGCTGGCTGCAATGCAAACGCTGGCGGGCAACGCCGACTGCGCAGTTTTCCAGCCCGCTTTTTCGCCCGATGGCCGTTGGCTTGCGTATGTTTCTGATGATGGCGGTTGGGCGCATGTGCGGCTGTATGACTTGCAGAATCAAACGCACAAGCAGCTCACGCACGGCGAGTGCGAGTTTGCGGTGCCCGCATGGGCGCAAGGCATGCGCACAATTGCATGGCGCCACGACAGCCGCGCGCTCTTTGGCTTGCGCAATGCGGCCGCAAGTATGTCAGTTTGGGAAATTCCACTTGCTGGCACGCCGGTGGTGTTTGAGCCGCTGGCTGCTTACACGGATGTTGAGGGGCTGGCAGCAGCGCCCAGTGACTCAGCGCTAGCGTGTGTGGCGTCGGCCAGCGGCATTCCATTGCGCGTGGTGCTTTGCCTGCCGCAGCAGCCGGCGGCAGTTGTGCGGCGCTCCCGCTCGGAGACGCTGCTGCCGGAACAGCTTGCCGCGGGCGAGCCAATCAGCTGGCAGAGCGCTGGCGGGCAGTTGACGCATGGTTTGTATTACGCGCCGGTGGGCAGTGCGTTGGGTACGCCGCCGCCGGCGGTTGTCATCAGCCACGGTGGGCCTACTTCGCAGCGGCGCATGGGCTTTCATAGCGATGTGCAATTTCTGGCGGCACGCGGCTACGCTGTGCTGCTGCTGAACTACCGCGGCAGCACTGGTTATGGCCGGGCGTACATGCTGCAGCTGCGCGGCGGCTGGGGCAAGGTGGATCGCGAGGATGCGGTCAGCGGCGCACAACACCTTGCGCAGCGTGGGCTGGCAGATGCAGCACGCATGGTGGTGATGGGCGGCAGTGCGGGCGGCACTACCGTGCTGATGGCGCTGGCGCTGCATCCCGGCGTGTTTCGGGTGGGCGTGAACCTGTACGGAGTGTCGGACATGTTCGGGCTGGACGAAGAGACGCACAAGTTTGAGGCGCACTACAACGCCACTATGCTGGGTGCGCTGCCCCAGGCGGCAGCCGTTTACCGCGAGCGCTCAGCTGTTTTCTTTGCGGACAATATTGTGGATCCACTGATCGTGTTTCAGGGCAGCGATGACAATGTTGTAAAGCAAAATCAGTCTGACCGGATTGTGGAGTCGTTGCGCCGCCGCAATGTACGCCATGAGTACCACGTATATCAGGGCGAGGGGCACGGGTGGCGCAAGGCCGAAACTATCGAGGCCTGCTACACATCCTTGGAGCGCTTTTTGCGCGCAAATATCGGCCCGCGCTAAAAAGCCACGGTTGGCTGCGCGCAGCTGGCTACAACGCGGCGCCCAAGCGGCCTTGCAGGCTGGTGCGGGTTGCGTGGTATTCCGCCAACTTTGCGCGTTCGCGCTCCACCACTTCGGCCGGCGCGCGCCCGGCAAAGCTGCCATTTAGCAGCGCTTCGAGGCGCGCAATCTGCGCTTCGAGTTCGGTCAGTTCTTTTTCAAGGCGGGCGCGTTCGTCTGCCGCATTGCCCGCGCCCGGGCGCTGCAGGAACACCTCGGTTGTGCCAATAACAATTGCAATGCATCCGGCGGGCGCTGCCGCACCTTCATCTTGAATCACAAGCGCGGCCTCATCAAGGCGTGCCAGCTGCGCCAATGCCCGGCTTTGTGATTTCATCAACGCGCTGCGCGCGTGGCCGGCCACATGCGCGGTCAGGCGCAGCGTTGCGTCAATCTTATTTTCTGCGCGTGCGTTGCGAATTGCCCGCACCACTTCAATCACATGATTGAAGGCGGCAACATCTGCAGTCGCTGCGGCGCTCCCGGCAGCGGTTGCCGGGCTGGCAGCCGGCCACGCCGCGATGATCAGCGCATCCGGCCACGCGCCCGCATGCTGGAACGCAGGGCTCAGCCCTGCGCAAGCTGCCTTCAAATTCTGCCAAATCTCTTCGGTCACAAACGGCACAAACGGATGCAGCAGGCGCAGCGTTTGCTCCAGCACTGCCACCAAAGTGTGCTGCGTTGTGGCAGCCAGCGCGTGATCGTCAAGCTGCTGTTTTGCAGCTTCAATGTACCAGTCCGCATATTCATTCCAAATAAATTCGTAGGCCTGCGACCCGGCTTGGCCGTACTGGTGGCTTTCCATTTGGCGGGTGCACTCGGCAATCGTTGTTTGCAAGCGCGCAAGAATCCAGCGGTCGGCCAGCGTGGGTGGTGCGGCCGGCGCAATTGCTGCACTGTCCAACTTGCCAATCACGAAGCGCGCTGCATTCCAGATTTTGTTTGCAAAGTTGCGGTTTGCGCGCACGCGTTCGAGGCTCAGGTTTGTGTCATTGCCGGGCGTTGAGCCAGTGAGCAGGGTAAAGCGCAGCGCATCGGTTCCAAACTCATCCATCACTTCCAACGGATCAATCACATTGCCGAGCGTCTTGCTCATCTTGCGCCCTTGCTCGTCGCGCACCAGCCCGTGCAGGTACACCGTATCAAACGGCGCTCTGCCGGTGAACTCCAAGCCCAGCATGATCATGCGCGCCACCCAAAAAACAAAATATCGTAGCCGGTCTCAAGCACGCTGGTTGGATAGAAGCGCTTGAAGTCCGCAGTTTCATCCGGCCAGCCAGCGTGGAGAACGGCCACAGGCCGCTTGAGAACCATGTGTCAAGCACATCCTGGTCTTGCTCCAGCGTTACGGCGTGCCCAAAGTGCGCCTCTGCCTGCGCCATGGCCGCAGCCGCGCTGTGCGCACAAAACACGCTGCCATCCGGCGCGTACCACACCGGGATGCGGTGCCCCCACCACAGCTGGCGCGAGATGCACCAGTCCTGAATATTCTCAAGCCAATTAAAATAAACTTTCTCGAAGCGCTCCGGCACAATTCGAATCTGGCCATCGCGAACCGCGGCGAGTGCTTTGGCTGCGAGAGTTTCAATTTTAACGAACCACTGCGTGGAGATCATTGGTTCGATGATCTCGCCGCCACGCTGACTGCGCGGCACATTCAGCGTGTGGCTTGTTCCTGAATTACCAAGCCGGCTGCCCGCATGTCAGCCCACAGTCGAGTGCGCGCCTCAAAGCGATCGAGACCCGCGTAGGGTCCGCCTTCTGCTGTAACGCGCGCTTCGCGGTCAAGCATCGAGATGATGG
>BGOS01000004.1 GCA_003569365.1 Anaerolineaceae bacterium | reverse complement strand
GCGCTGTGATCACCAGAAACTCACGCGCGTTGAGCGCGATCTCGCACGCGCCGCCGCTGCCGGGCAGGCGTGTGGTTGGTTTGGCATAGTCCCCGATCACGGTGGTGTTGAGGTTGCCATGGCGGTCGATTTGCGCCGTGCCCAGCAGCGCAACATCGATGCGCCCGGCTTGCAGGTAGTACATGAATAATCGGCCATGCTGCAAGCAGCGCTGCGCCGGTTACCAGTGCCGGGTCGCCGATGGAAAGCGGCAGGCGTGCCGGCCGCGCACCGACGACGCCGCTCTCGTACACCAGCTCCAGCTGTGGCGCGCCGGTGCGGCGTGCAAGATTGCAGGCGATGTTGGGCAGGCCGACGCCTACGAACACAGTGCGTGCTGTGGCCAGCGCATGCGCTGCGCTCACAATCATCTGTTCGTTCGGGGTGCAGTCAGGCGCTGTGGAGGCCATAGTTCACAGGCTGGCTGAAAGCTGACCCGGGCGCCAAACGCGCGCGGGTTGCAGCGCCAAGCTTTTGCACATACGCGGGCCAGTCAGGCACATCCAGTACCCACTCTTTAATCCAGGCATCAGTTGTACTTGCGCTGCGCGAGATCTCATCCCACTTGATGTAGAACTCGTTGTCGCGATCGTAAAAGCCTTGCACGAACGAAGGGTGCGCGCCAAAGGGCTCGTGCACAACCGCGTTGACGGCGAGAGCCGGCAGCAGCGTGCGGTTGGGGTCGGCGCGGATGACTGCCTCCGGCACCAGCTCTTCCACAACCACAATGACGCTTTGGGCAGCGAGTGCGGCTTCCTTCTGCGTGCCGGAAAGGCCCCACGTTTGTGTGTTGCCGTTTTCGTCGGCGCGCTGCGCGTGAATGATGGTTACGTCCGGGTTGAGCGGCGGCACAACTGCAATCTCACCGCTGCCGTACGGGTCCGCAATAAATTGAATGCGCGCGTTGACTTTGGGCAGATCCGACCCGCTATAAGAACGCAGCGGGAAGAACGGCAGGCGCGCTGCGCCGGCACTGTAGCGGCCCAGCATGCCAAAGTGCGAGTACTCCTCCAGCTCCAGCGCGTGCGGTACACCATGCTCCACCGCGCGCCGGATGGCATGCAGTGAACCCACGCCCGGATTGCCGAGATAGGAGAACACCAGCTTGCGCGCGCAGCCGGCTGCAATCATCTGGTCGTACACAAGGTCGGGCGTCAGGCGGCAGAGCGTCAGGCCGCGGCGCTGCTGGCGGATGATCTCGTGCGCGGCAGCAAATGCAATGCCGGATGTGAAGCCTTCGACCGCGATGGTCATGCCATCGTGCACATACTTTGCGATGGCAGCGCGCATCGGCAGCAGCTTGCTGCTCATGGCGTTATCGCTTGCGGCCAGGCGCTGGTTGCTGCATCCGTTTGCGGATTGGAAAGCGCATCCACAACCGGCACATTTGCAAGGTCTGGATAGGTGTACATGCCCACGCGCAGCTGCGTGATGGCAGCCGCGTCGGCGGAACTGGCGGCAAAGAAGCTGTGCACCTCATCCGCAGCGCGCCACTGCAGCGCGGAGAAGGCCGCTGCGTCTGCCTGCGCCACGCGCGTGCCGTCCGCCAGCAGCAAGTGGTTGAAGAAGTGAAAGTCTTGATTGCCTGGCGCGCCGGTTTGCCACACGATGCGCCATTGTAAATCGGCGGCAATGCGCTGCAGGCCCAGCAGCGTGACGCCGTTGGCGAGCGTGCGCGGCTCTGCAAACGGCTGCAGTGCAGCGCGGTCGCTGCTGCCGGCCGGCAGCGCATACACTGTAATGAAGCCCGCGCCGGCGCGCAGTGGCACGCGCTGCGTTTGCACCGCCCAGCCCGCATAAAGTTCTTGCGCGGGCGCGGCATTGCCCGTCACAAGCACTACGGCGCCGTTGGCTGGCCGCACGGCATTTGCAGTGCCATTCACCAGGCGGTGGGCACTGCCGCGCAGCCAGGCATCAAACACAGCCGCATCCTCCGCTGTGAGCGGGTCCGCGCCATCCGAAACCACAAGAATTTCCGGTAGTTGTGCGCTGCGCGCCAGCGCCTTGGCGCTGGTGACCGCGGCCAGCTGCATGCCGGCTGGCGTGCCAAAACCGCCCGGCGTGCTGGTTACAGACACAAACTGCAGCAGGCTGGCCCAAGCAATTATTTGCAGCGCAGCCACCGCAGCGCAACCGGACCACGCCAGGCTGCGCATGCGGGCCGGCGCTGCTGCCAGCCAGCTGCCAAGTGCTGCGCCAGCCAGCAGGAAGGGCGCCGGCAGTGTGGTGATGAAGTAATGCGGAAAGACATCGGTGGCGTGCCATGTGAACAGCACAAGCGGCGCCAGCCACCAGCCCGCCAGCCACCACAACAGACTGCGCGGGCGGGTGGGGTGCAGCCACGCTGCGGCAAAGGCTGCGCACAGCAGTGCGCCGCTTAGCCACGGCAGCCACGCCGCTAGCGGCATGCGTTGTTGGAACGCGCCCACGGCTTCCGCGCCGGCCAGTGCATGAATGTCCGCGCCGGATGCAATCAGCGCGGTGTACTGCAGCGCTTTCGCGTCAAGCTGCGCGGGCTGGCTGAAGGCAGCTGGAGCGGACCAGACGGCAGGGTTGGTTGCAAGGTACACAAAGAAGGGCAGCATCAACCCGAGGCTCAGGCCGGCGCCCAGCAATAGCGCGCGCCGGTCAAAAGTTTTGTAAGAGAGTGCCAGCGCACACAGGGTGGGCAGCGCAAGCGCAGCGCCGGAGTAATGCAGCTGCAGTGCTGCAGCCAGCAGCACAATATGGGCAGCCAGCCAGCTGCGGCGCTGCTCCCAAAATGCAAGCAGGCCGCTGGCAGCCCAGCCCATCACAAACAGCGGCAGCAAATTCTGCGCCCAAAGTTTGCGCGAATAAATAATCGCCCACGGGCTGGCTGCGTACAACAGCGCCGCCAGCAGCGCAGCCTCCGCGCCCCACACGCGCCGCGCCAGCCACCAGCATGCCGCCACTGCCAGCGTGTTCAACGCGCCCGTAAACAGCACCGCACTGTATGGATGCGGCCACACCCAAAGTGGCAGCGCATACAGCCACACGCTCAGCGGAAAATTTGGAAAGCCAACCGACGTGCCGATGCCGCGCAGGGGCAGGCCCGCACCCGTGGCCGCATCCAGCGCCAGCGCGTACAGCCGCGCTTCGTCGGCCTTGAACTCGGTGGCAGCCGGCCAGCCCATGCGCAGCGTGCCCGCCAGTAGCAGCAGCGCGCCCACCAGCAGCAGTTCCGTGCGGCGCGCGGGGGCTGGCGTTGTGTTGTAAGTGCTGCTCAAGAAAGGGGCGCTGCCGGTTTGCTCATGCGGGCGGTGCCGCAGCGCGCTGCGCGGAGCGGCGCGCCATGGCTTGCCTAACCGGCTGCCAGATTGCGGCGCCAGCCAGCAGCGCCACGGTAAGCAGCATGATTGCAATCCCAATGGGCGTGCTGGTTGGCACAAACTGCATCGTGACCGTGTGCTCGCCGGCTGGAATGTAAACGGCGCGGAATGCAAAATTGGCAAGTTGAATTTCGGCTGGCTGGCCGTCTACAGTTGCGCGCCAGCCCGGAAACCATTTCTCGCTGAATACCAGGTACGCGGGCGTGGCGCTGCGCGCCACTATCACCTGGTCCGTGGGCTGGTAGCGCGCATAAAACAGCTCGTGGCCGGGCGGCGGCGTGCTATGCAGTGGCGTGCCGCCTTCCAGCACCACCGTGCGCAGCGGGTCAAACGTGGGCGCCTGCACGGCCGCAAATGCCAGCGCGCCATCGGAGACGTGCAGCGTGTCGTACAGCAGCTGAATGCGCGGCAGCGCGCCGGTGTTCAGATACACATCCACCAACGGATCAGCATTGAACACCGGCACAAAGCTGGCAGCGGCAGCCGGCTGATCTTTTGTGGTGATCAGATACTTTGCATTCAGAAAGTTGTACTGCGGCGACCCGCGGGTGCCAACCGCCCAGTAGTACGTGTGGTAACGCGCCAGCTGCAGCGGGTTATCGAGGCCGGCCACTGATTCGATTTTGTTAATTGCGCCGGTGTCTTCCTGCCACGCGAGCGTGGCGATATCGATGCGGAAGGGTTGCGGCTGTGCTTGCAGCCACTGCATGGCCGGGCCGGCCCGGTAGCCGGCAGCGGGATCGTACCGGCCCACCTCCACCCACGCACCCATCCCAATCAGCTCCGCTGCCAGCAGCAACGGCAAACCCCACCAGCGTGCAGCGGCCGGGAATGCGAGTGCAGCCAGCAGCGTGGAAAGGCCGACGCCTACGGCAAGCTGCAAATTAGCCAGCGGCTTCACCGCACCCGCCACCGGCGCAGCCAGCCACCAGCTGGCAGCGAGCCCGCCGGTCAGCAGTACTGCCAGCACTTCGCCTGCTTGTTGCGGGCGGCGCGCCGGCGTTGTGCGCTGCAGCAGGTCGCACAATCCTATCCCCGCCAGCAGCGCGAGACAATAGTCAGTGAGCAGCACTGTGCGCGCCGGTACGCGCATGCCATTAAAACCCGGCAGGTACGTGTACAGCCAATAGTAGATTGGCGTGTGTTTGCCAAGCGCGACCACGAGCCCCGTGGCGCCAAGCGCAATTGCCCATTTGCGCTGGCGGGGCAGGCTGACGGCCAGCGCAGCGAGCCACACTGTAATCACGCCAGCGTAGCCAAGCTCGACGCGATCCCACCCTGCCCAAAAGTTTTCGGGGCCGCGCCCGAAAAGCAGCGGCGAGAGCAGGCCGGCCAAGCCCTCCGGTGGCAGTGAATATTCGGTTGCGCTTTCATACGAGAAATCAAAGCGCAATGTTTGCGGCAGCATCTCCAGCCCCGGCAGCAAAGACGGCGCGGTAAGGCCGGTGGTGATCAGTGCGCCCGCAAGATAGCTTGCAATCAGCTGCACGGACTTGCGTGGTGCGCTGCGCCCAAGCGCAAACAGCCCGGCGGCGCCATGGAAGATGAGCGCGATCACAATGAACATGAACATCTGCACATGGTTGCCAACGAACGCCAGCGCCACCACCAGCGCCAGTGCCACCGTCCAGCGCCGCCCGCCCACGGCCTGCAGTTTGTGCGAGCACCACACGGCCCACGGCAGGTAAGATGCCACGACGATGATGTTTAAGTTGCCAATGTGCGTATCGAATACGGAGGAGAACTGGAAAGCAAGCGCCGCTGCGCAGGCAGCGGCTGCGCGATAACGCGGCTGCGCGGTTGCGGGCAGCAAGCTGGCAAGCAGCACGTACATGCCGGCGCCGGCGGAGAACATGTGCAGCAACACCATCCACTCCAGCGCGCGATACGGCACATCCGGAAGTGCCGCCAGCAGCAGAAAGGGCGGATAGTACAAACTGGATTGATTGTCCGCGGCGTGCGGTGCGCCGCCGAACAAATAAGGATTCCAGAGCGGCCAGCTGCCGCTGCGGATTACGTCCGCCGAAAAACTATAGGTGGGCCACAGGAACGAAACATTGTCACCGCCACCGGACGGGATGTGCCAAGGTTCCGGGGCAAACAACGGCCACAGGAATATGCACGTGGCTGCGAGCAGCAGCGCCAGCGCTGTGGCATGCATGCGGCCCGGAATGGGCGCGGCCACGGCGGGCGGGCTGCCGGGGGTCGGTACTTCAGGCATTACAGGGTGGAGCGCAACACATTTCGATCGGGTTTCAAGGGGTGGGGCGCGTTTTCGGCGCCCGAGCAATTATAATTTGCGGCGCGCAGCGGCAGCGGACCGGCGCATTACGCATCAAAAAACTGAGACTACAGGACCAGCGCGAATGAAACTAGTTACTTGTGTGCACAAAGGCGACACATTTGTGGGGCGCGTGAGCGGGGACAGCGTGCAAATGCTTGTGCCTCAGCAGGCGCAAGCGCACGCAATGTTGGAAGTGATTGCAGGCGGCCCCGCGCGCTGGCTGGCGCTGGCACAGATGCAGCCGTTAAGCAGCGCTCCGCTGGCGGCGGTGGAGCTGCTGGCGCCGATCCCGCGCCCCGCAAAAAATATCATGTGCCTTGGCAAAAACTATTTGGAGCACGCGCGCGAGGTTTATGCTGCGCAGGGCAAAGAGCTGCAGATCCCGGCGCACACAGCGGTGTTTACCAAGGCGCCCAACACTGCCAATGGCCCGCACGCGCCGATCCCGTTTGATGCAGCCATCACCACCCAGCTGGATTGGGAAGTGGAGCTGGCCGTGGTGATTGGCATTGGCGGAAAAAATATTGCGCGCGAAGCTGCCCTGCGGCATGTGTTCGGGTACATGGTGCTGAATGATGTTTCTGCGCGCGACATTCAATACCGGCACCAGCAGTTCTTTTTGGGCAAGAGCTTGGACGGCAGCTGTCCGATGGGCCCGTGGATTGTGACCAGCGATGAGCTGCCGGATCCGCACAACTTGCAGCTGCGCTGCTGGGTGAATGGCGTGCTCAAGCAGGATTCAAACACAGCGCAGCTCATGCTGGATGTGGCGGGTGCCATTGTGGTGCTCTCGCACGGGCGCACGCTGGAGCCGGGGGACATTATTGCCACCGGCACGCCGGAGGGCGTTGGGTTCGCGCGCAAGCCGCCGGAGTTTTTGGCTGCGGGCGATGTGGTGGAGTGCGAGGTGGAAGGCATCGGCCGCCTGCGCAATGCGGTGGTTGCGGTTGGCGCTTAAATAATTTGCGCCCGCTGCCAGCGGGCGCAAGACAAAGTTTTCAGCGACGCAGCGCAAGCGCGCGCAGTCTACGCCGCTTGGGAAAGGATGCGCGTGATCTGCTCGATGTGATCGAGATCGTGCATGCCAAACTGCACCACAATGTCATCCAGCGTAATCGGGCCGCGTTCGGCGTGCAGGCCGGGGCGGTTCCACTGTGCTTCGGTGAGCGCTTCAAAAAATTCCTGCGACTTCTGCCGCGAAGCCACCAGCTCCGCCAGCACAGGGTGCAGGTTCTGTTTGGCGTAGGCGCGCTCAATCACCAAGGCCTCGTGGTCGTAGGCAGGCAGCGCCGGACTATCCTGCTGCAGCATCAGCGCGGCGCGCTCGCGGAAGATGGTGTCAAAGTCGCGCAGGTGGCACAATATTTCAACCGTGTTCCAGCCGTGCGGCCCGTCGCGCAGGCTGGTGGCGCGCCCCGGCTCCAAGTTGCTGACAATATTCTGCAGTACGGCGCCAGTCTTGGCCATCATGCGCAGGTGGCGCTCGCGGACATCAGTTTGCAAACTCATTGGAATTTCTCCTGTGCTTTATTTGAAAGGGTTTTTTTGCAGCGGTCTTGCAATGCGCTGCTTACTGCAGGTGCTTGCCAATCAGCGGGGCAGCCTGCTTGTGGGCCGCAGCCGGTATGTGGTCGCGAGCCGTGAGGATGGAATTGGCCATGCAGCCCGCGCACTCGTTGGGCGCGCTGGCCGGCAGCGCTTTCGCCAGGTTGGCCACGGCTTGCTGCGCAATGCCGGTGCAGCGCAGCATAGTTTGGATCACCATCTCCACTGTCACCGGTTCAGCTGTTTGGTGCCAAACATCGTAATCAGTAACGTGCGCCAGCACGGCGTACGCAATTTCCGCTTCGCGCGCCAGAAATGCCTCGGGTGATGTGGTCATGCCAACCAAACTCATGCCCCACTTGCGGAAGACTTCGCTCTCGGCGCGCGTGCTGAAGCGCGGGCCCTCAATGGTGATGAAGCTGCCGCCGCGGTGCACGCGGGCACTGGTGGCACTGGCAGCTGAGTGCAAGGCTGCAGACAGCTGCGGTGCAAACGGGTCCGCCACGCTGGCATGCACCACCAGCCCGCCGCCAAAAAATGAGCGCTCGCGCAGGCGCGTGTTGTCGAACAGCTGGTCCGGGATCACAATGTCCCCAGGCGCGTAATCTTCGCGCAGCGAGCCGCAGGCGCTGATGGACACAATGCGCTTGACGCCCAGCAGCTTGAGCGCGTAAATGTTGGCGCGGTAATTCACTTCGCTGGGGCTAAAGCGATGCCCGCGCCCGTGGCGCGCCAGAAAAGCCACACGCTGCCCGCCCAGCATGCCGGAGATTATCGGATCGCTTGGCAGGCCGAATGGCGTTTCAAGCGCGTGCTCTTGCACGCCAGTCAGGCCCTCCATGGCGTACAAACCGCTGCCGCCGATAACCGCCAGTGCTGCAATGTCTTCCATGTGTTTAGTGTGACCCGTGGGTGCTGCCTTTGGCAAGCGCGGAAAAGTTGCCGGCGGCGCTCTGATTTTGGTAAAGTCTCACCACTGTGGCAAGCGCTTTAAATATTTCGCGCGCAGAAATTTTGGACTGGCCGAAGCGCCGGTCTTCGTACGTGACTGGCAGTTCGCTGATGCGCCAGCCGCTGTGTTGTGCGCGCCACAGCAGTTCTATCAGGAAGGAATAGCCTTCGGAGCGAATTGTTTCGGGTTGGATGGCATGCAGCACGGCGCTGCTGTAGCAGCGGAAGGCGGCGGTGCAGTCCCCCGCTTGCAGGTGCAGCGCTGTGCGGGCCGTGCGGTTTGCGGCGCGGCTGATGGCGCGCCGCAGCGCCGAGCTGCCAACCACCTTCCCGCCGGGAACATAACGCGAACCAATCACCAGATCATGCGTGGCACCAAGTTGCAGCAGGCCATCGATGTAGCGCGGGTGGTGCGAGTAATCCGCATCCATCGTCAGGATCTGCTCGAAGCCGCTTGCGAGCGCAAGCTTGAAACCGGCGATGTGCGCCGTGCCCAGCCCCAGCTTTGCCGGCCGGTGAATAACCTGCACCTGCGCGTCGCTGGCAGCGCACGCGGCGGCAATCGCGCCGGTGCCATCGGGCGAGTTGTCATCCACAACGATCACGCTCAGGTTGTGCGGCAGGCTGCGCAGGTCTGCGATCAGGCGCGCAATGTTTTCGCACTCGTTATACGTGGGAATGATGACGGCGGATTTCATTTTGGGAAATGTGCAAGCTGCGTTCTGCGCTTGAATTATAGTTTGATTCGATGATGCTTTTGCGCCGAGGATTGCTCTGGCTGCGGAGCGGGGCTGCTGACCCGCGCGTGTGGATTGGATTGGGCGTGGTGGCGGGCATTGGCGGTGCGCTGTGGCTGGGGCGGGCGCCGGATGCCCGCGCACCGGATCAAGCACCGCCGGCTGCAGTGCCGGCAACCAGCTCACTGGCGGCAGCCGCTGCAGTTGTGAGCACGGCCACCGCCAGCGTGCTGCCGGGCACGCCGCAGCCAACGGCGCGCCCCACCGGCTACTTCATCATTCAGCCGGGAGCCACGCCCATGCCAACCCCGGTGCTGCCGGAGGCGCCGCCGTTTCCGGAAAACTGCTCTGGCCCCGGGCAAATGAATTTGCTGCTGATGGGCGTGGATGGGCGGACGGATGACCTCAACACTTTTGGGCGCGCAGATACGCTGTTGCTGCTGGCAATAGATTTTGGCTTGCCGTCTGCGCACTTGCTTTCGATTGCGCGGGACCTGTGGATCACGGTGCCGGGCTACGGCGCCTATCTACCGGTGGCGGGGCGTGTAAATCTGGGGTATGCGCTGGGTGAGAAATATGGCTTCCCGGGCGGCAACCCGGCGTTCCAAATGTTCACCGTAAGCCAGGCGCTGGGTGTGCGCGTGGATCGTTATGCAGTTGTGAACTTCACGGGTTTTGAAAGAATTATTGACGCGCTTGGCGGGCTGGACGTGACGATGCAGGTTGCGCTACGCGATCCGCTGTATCCGCTGGATAAGGACACGACAATGGTGCTGGAAATTCCGGCCGGCGATGTGCACCTCGACGGACGGACAGCGCTGATGTACGCGCGCACGCGGCATGCAGACAGCGACTTTGGGCGCATGCGCCGCCAGCAAAAAATCCTGATGGCAGCCCGCGAGAAGCTGTTGAGCCCGGCCGTGATCTTTGCAGCGCCCGCGCTGCTGCAATTTGCATTTACGGCGGTGCACTCGGATTTGTCGCTGGAAGAAATGGGGCTGCTGGGCTGTGTGCTGCCGCGCATTGGCATGGACGGCATTACCCAGCATTTGATGGATTACACAATGACCCGCGCTCACACCACGGGTGGCGGGGCGCAAGTGCTGCTGGCCGAACCGGCCGGCATGACGCCGGTGCTTGCGCTGTTTGGCGCGCCGCCTTAGGCTGCGCGGCTAGCCCGCCTGGGCGGGCAGGATGCGCACACGAATGTTTTGCGGTGGCAGCGGCCAAAGCTGCTGAACCAGCGCCGGCAGCACATTGGTGCCGCACGCGTCCGCACCCAGCAGGCTGACCAAAGCCAGCGGGTCAATTGCGCCACTGCGCACCGCAGCATGGGCAATGATGGCCTGGGCTGCAGCCGCGGCGCGCAGCAAGCGTTCCGCTGCTGCCGCTGGCTCGCTAACGTAACTGCGCATCGCTTCTCCGCCCAGCCACTGGCCTTGCAAGCGCGCGGGCCCAATGCCGTCGCTCATTTGAACCAGTGCAGCGGGTGAGGCAATTGCATAGCGTGATACAAGCTGCCCCAGCTGCGGCGCCAGCATCAACGGAAGGCTGGCGGGGTCTGCTGCAAATGCGGCAGTGTGCGCGGGTTGCGGGTCAATGCCCAGCAGTTCCGCAGTGTGCGCTTCGGGCTCCACCTTTAGCAGCCAAATGCCAACCAGCCGCGCATCAGGAGCGCCCGCGTTTTCACCAATGAAAAAGATGCAGGCATTGTCTGCAGCGGTTTGTGGTTTGCTTGCGGCCGGCAGCATTGCTGCCAGCTTCCAGGTTGCTTTGCCGGCGGATGCGGCTGTCTCGCCGTTTCCGCCAATGCGCGCACCAGTCCACACGCCAAGGCTGAGGCAGATGCCGGCGAAGGCCAGCGAGAAGCGTTTTTGAAACTGAGTCATGTTTATTTATATTCTGGCCGCCACCAACGCGAGGGCAGCGCCCAGTGCTGTGCCGGCACTGAACGCCAGCATGCCGTAGCCCAGCACGCGCCGCGAGACCGGCTTCACCTGCCGCAGGCTCAACACCACATGTGTGATGGCGCGCAGCGCAAGAATCTCCATGTCGCGCGTGATGCTGGAGAAGAGACTGGCAAGGGTTGCATTCATGGCAGATCCTTTAGTGTGATGTGCTGATTTTGAGCACGCGGCCATTTGCATCAGCGGTGACGCGCACTACGCGCGGCATTGCTTTGCCGCTGGCAGTGACAGCCTTACCCGAGAATGTGAGCAGGTACTGCCCGCCCGCGGGCGATTTTGCGTTCGCGCTGGCAGCCCCAATCACTTGATTGCGCACCTGCGGTGTTACGCCGCCAAGCTCGGGATAGCGCCGGTAGACCGTTTGCGCGATGGTGTCCACCTGTGTTTTTTTGAGTGCCATTTTCTTGTGCTCCGCAACTGGTGCTAAAGATTTTTCAATGCCTGCTAGGAGTGCGCGCCGCGCCGCAAGTAAGCCGGCGTGTCCAGGTTGTTCGGCACTGGCGCGCTGGAGAATGTGCTGCTGGGCTGCAGGCGGGACGTGAACCGTTTGGCAGCGTGTGCTGGCACAAAGAATTCGTTGTCTGCGAGGTCCCCCAGCGGCGCAAACTCTATAAACGGCTCTGGCTCCTGCACCACGCTGGTGGTGATTGTGGTCTGCTGCGTTTCTTGCATTACATCCTGCAGCGAGTGACCACCGACGCCCGTGGCCATAAGGATCACCTGCGCCCGGCCAACCATCTGGTCGTCGCTGCTGGTGCCCCACACCAGCTCTGCCTTGGGGTGGGCAGCGGCGCGCAGCTCGCTAATGGCATCATTGATTTCGTGGAGTGTGAGGTCGGCGCCGCCCGAGAAGTGCGCGAGCACTCCGGTGGCCTGGTCCAGCGCAGCGGCATCGTGCAGCGGGTGCTGCAGCGCCATGCGCAGGGCATCTGCCACCTTCCGGTCGCCTTTGCCGCTGCCCACCGTTAGCAGCGCGCCGCCCGGTTTTCGGAGCAGCGCCTGCACGGCGGAAAAGTCCACTTGGATTATTCCGGGGCGCGAAACCAGCTCGGTCAAGCCTTGCACCGCTTGGCGCAGAACGTCATCGGCCGCCCGCAATGCCACATCCAGCGAGAGCGTGGGGGTTGCAAACTGCAGCAGTTTGTCGTTGGGCACCACCACAAGTGTGTCGCAGAAGCGCTGCAGTTGCACAATACCGGCGGTGGCCACGCGTTGGCGCGGGTGGCCTTCCCAGTTAAATGGCGTGGTGACAATGGCAAGTGCCAGCGTATCCAGCGAGCGCACCAGCTCTGCAATGACGGGGATGGCGCCACTGCCGGTGCCGCCGCCCATGCCGCCCGCGAGGAATACCAAATCAGCGTCGTGCAATGCCTCGGTGAGCTGCGCAATGCTTTCGCGTGCGGCCTGCGCGCCCGCGCCCGGGTCGCCGCCGGTGCCCATGCCGCGTGTGCTGCGGCGGCCAAGCAAAATCTTTGTGGGCGCATGGCAGCGCTTAAGCGCCTGCGCGTCCGTGTTGGCGGCCACATACTCCACGCCGTCCAAGCCAAACTCCAGCAGCCGGTCAACGGCATTGCCGCCAGCGCCGCCCACGCCAATCAGCTTGATGGAAATTTTCTTGGTGGCTTTGGCCTTGGCAGGCGTTCCGCTTAGTGAATATATTTGGGTCATGGGATTAATCCGTGTTTATTGCAGGATGACTTGCGAATCGCATCAGGCTGTTTGCGGGACGGGAATTGCGTTTGCAGCCAGGTTGGCTGTGAGCTGGCCGAAGTCTGCGCCGGCAACGCGCCGTACCTTGCAGCCGATGCCGCGCAACCCGGTCTCAACTTGGCGGCTGATCTCCTGCTCGGAGCCCACAACCGTAACTTGCAGTGCCGCAGCTGCATCCTCCGCTGAATAGCCGCACGCTGCGTGCTGGTCGCGCACAAAGCCGCCAGCCGCGCGCCAGTGCCACTCTGACGGGCCGTGCTCCAAGGTGGGCAGCAGCACGTAGTGCGTCAGGCGCTTGGCGGCGCCGGGCTTGCTTGCGTTGGACGCCAAAGCAGCGCTGCGCACTGGTGTGCTTAACTGCTGGCACACCGGCAGCGGCTGGCTGCCGGCAGGAAACCACGCTGCGGCTGCTGCGGGCTGTGTTTCGGCAGCCAGCAGCCAGAAGTTCATGTTCAACAAATAGTCGGGCAGGTGGCGGTTGGTCATGGCGTGTGCAATGTTTGCATTGCAAGTGGTGTGCCAAGCAATGTCCAGTGGCTGGCCTGTGGTGGCATCCCGCTCACCGAAGCGGGCGCCGCCGGCCAGCACCAGAGTTGGCAAGGGCTGTCCCAGGCACTCTGCGGTCACTTCTGCGTACCATTCGAAGGCGCGGAAACCGAGCTGGTCCTCTGAGCCGGGCGGCGTGCAATACGGCTGCGCAGCCGGCCACGCGGTTTGTCCGCCACGGCCCCAGTCTGCCGGATGCGGGCCGGCAAATGCGTACGCACCCAGGATCATGTCGTGCAGCAGTTCGGTCTCGCCCCACGCCGTGAGCGTTTCGATTGAGGTGCGCAAAAATGAGAGATCCCAAAATGTGCCGCCTTGGCGCAGCGGCGGGAAAACGGCTGCCAGCCCGCTGGCGTGCAGCACCTTCACTGCCGGCAGCCAGCACGTCAGGAAGCGCTCAATCAGATGCAGTTGGTCAAAGGATCCGGCGGGCCACTGCTCGCGCTGGTTGGGCTGGTCGTACAGCACAACGTAATTGACGCCCCAGTTGCGGTAGGCAGCAGCAAGGCTGGCCAGATCTTCAAGGTCAAAGGGCTCGACGCCGCTGTGCGGGATGTGAATGATGGGCTCGATGCCGGCTTGCACTAGCGCATTGATGAATGGCTCTGGAATGGCACGCTCCGCTGAGCCGCGCAGCGTAAGCCAGGCCGACCCGAGCGCCTGCAGTTCTGGCAGCCAGCGCTCCAAGTCTGCGCTGCGGTAGTGCTGCTCATCCGGAAAGTAGTGGAAGCCATAGCCGCCCTTGCGCACGGCGCGGGCTGCAAGCGTGGAAGTGTTTTGTGATTGCATCGTTGTGCCTGGACTCTCAGCGGGATATGGCCAGCTTGGTGACCTTGCCGGATTTGTCCACGGTGACGCGCGCGTATTGGCGCTGCATGTGTTGGTTTAGCTGCACAGAATTGCGCACGGTGTAAACCGTACGTTCCGGGTTGAAGGCGCTTTTTGCGCCGTGGCGCCCGGCCAGGCAATCCTGGCTGCCGCAATTGCAGCCCACTTGTGCCCGGTTCACGCGCACATCAAAGCTGCTGGCGCCCGGCAGGTAGCGCGCCACCAGCTGCTTGACGTCAATCAGGGTCGCTGCGCCACCGGGCAGGTCGGTAGATATCTGCGCGCCTTTGCTGCAGGCCGGATTAAGGCTGCCCGTGGCGGATTGCATGCTCTTTTTAGAGGAGTGGGCTGGCGCCGGAATAATGTTGGGGCCGGTGAGCAGTGGATCGCCATACAAGACAAAGCTGATGAGAGTTTTTTGGTCTTCGCCATCCAGAAAGCCCTGACGCTTGCTCATGGTGTGTGCCAGGCCAAGCTTGGCGCGGCGCAACGCCTCGCCGACCGGCAGGCCCAGCAGCACTCCCTGCCAGAAGTGCTGTGCAAGCAGATCCGCGCTGATGAGCGGCGCACTGACAGAGCCGTAGGAAATTTTGGTGGAGCCAACCATGGCGCGGCTGCCGGACTCGAGCAGGCGCAAGCAAATGGCTGCCTCTGACTGCTGCTTGCCGATGATGTTGGCGCCGTAGCAGGCTTCGCTAAAAATGATCGATGGTGGAATTGAGTCGCCAACATCCTCCGGGCGCAGCGCCGTGGGGTACTGTGGGCCGGAAGTTTCGCCGGCTGCGTGCCCAAACCATTCTGCGCTGTCCTCGAGGCCATGCAGGTTGAAGTACGCCAGATCCGCCGGCGCCAGCGAACGGGCGGGCAGCGACTCCGCCTGCAGCGGCGGGCTGGTGCGCAAGTCACGGCCACGCCCGATCAAATTAAATATTTCGCGCGATGCTTCGCGCCACACATCAGCGCTGTAGCCGAAGGTGCGGTTGAGGGCAATGTTGGGCTGCCAGGTTGGAAAGAACCAGTGCAGCAAACGGATGAGCGGGGGCAGGCTGGCTTTTGGTTCCAGATGGCCACGAATGGCAGCGCGAATGACTCCAATCAGAAAGCGCGGGTCGTTATTGCAAGTGGAGGGCAGGCGGCCCACCGGCCATTCCGGCACAAAATAATTTTCGTCGGGCGTGCCGTAGGGGTTGTCTGAAGGCACGTCGCGGTCGTGATCGTCTGTCGGGTTGGGCAGGCGGTGGAACGGGACCACATCGTCGCCGCCGACGAGCAGCACCGAGCCGATCCGGCGGCGGCTGGCAGCCAGCTTTGTTTGCAAATCGTGCAGCAGCAGCTTTACGTCCCACGCGTTGGCGGCGTTCACCGGCTTCAAGCCCAGTGGCAAAAGACTCTCGGCGCAGTCCGGCAGCAGCAGAAGGCACGGCCGGCGTGTGTGCTGCTCGGTGGCCTGCGCCAGTGAGCGCAAGCTGTCCAACACGTCGCTTGTTCCC
Organism: Anaerolineaceae bacterium; assembly: GCA_003569365.1. Classification (GTDB taxonomy): domain Bacteria; phylum Chloroflexota; class Anaerolineae; order Anaerolineales; family UBA11657; genus BD1. Next base: position 202,823 of record BGOS01000004.1, on the reverse strand, counting down.
GCGGTGGAAAACTTTTGCTCCAGATTGCGGCGGCTGGATACGATTACGTGGACTGGCACCAGCCGAGAGCCTGCGGTTGATCGCGGCTTGCCGCCCAGGTTTAATTTGCGCAGCTGCTCGCGCAAGTGCTGCAATTCGGAGGCAGCATTGAGCCCGGGCGCTGCTGACGGTGGATTGGTGGTTGAGCTGTTTTGCATGGGCGCGTCCCATGCCATTGCGATGGCTGGCTGGGGCACGGTGCCGGCTTTGGGAGCATGCGTCTCAACTTCCAACCAGGCAGCAGGCTGCATGGCCGGCGCGCCGGCAACACCACTGCTGCTCAAGCCAGCGCGGTCGGTTATGCGGTTGGTTCCAAGTGCCTCGCTTACCTCCGGTGGGATCGGGCCGGGTGGGCTTATGCGCGGCTCTGGCGGCCAGATTGGCCGGAAGGCGTGGTCACGTCCCCAGTAGCGGTTGGCAACCTCTGCTGCGGGATCCAGCGCCACCACATCGTGCAGCAATGCCACGCCGGCTCCGTAGTCGCCGGTGCGCAGCAGGGATTCCGCGAGGCATAGATTGATGGGCACGCACGTGGGCCAGCGCTCGTAAAATGCGCGCGCCAAGGGGAGCGCGAGCTCGTGTTCGCCAATTGTCCAGTGGCTCTTGAGCAGCAGCACGGCCGGCAATGGCAGTGGCGCATCGGCTTGCATTGCGCGCTCGGCTGCAGCACGCGCTTCGGGCCATTGGGCTCTTTGGGCCGCCATCCAGCTCTCACGCGTGGCCACCAGCCACGGCACGCGCGGCAGCGCCGCACCGCCAAGCAGGCGGCTCATCCCAATTGCCAGCGTGGCAGCTTCACTATCTCCCGCACCGTCTGCGGCCGTAACAAGCAGCGCTGGCACGCTTGCATTTTCCGGATCAACAATTGCAAGGGCGCCAAGCAGATCGAGCGCTGCCATGAATTCGCCCTCCAACAGGTGGGCACGGGCCAGCAGCAGCCGCATGGTGAAGTCCCCGGGCCACGCTGCGAGCCAGGTTTTTGCCAGCTGGCGCGCATAATCCGGCCGCCCGTTGTTTAAGGCGGCATGCAGCGAACTGATGACGCTGGCGCGATCAAGCATGTGCGCCATGTTGCAATAGGTGTGCCAATTCCGGTGCTTGAAAGCTATAATCGCAAGCGTGTTCAAGCAGGCAAACGGCGTAAAAGCCCTAAATTCAGGCGCAAACAATGGTGGCGCGCACCGGCTGATTCACCTGCAAGAAGTGTCGAAGAGCTTCAAGGTGGGCGCAGCCATGGTGCCGGTGCTCAATCAAATTTCGCTTGAAGTGCAGCGCGGCGAATTTGTGGCGGTGGTCGGCCCTTCCGGCAACGGCAAATCCACGCTGTTGAACATGGTGACCGGAATCGATGCGCCCAGCAGTGGCACAGTGCATGTTGGCGGCCATTGCCTCAACGGCATGAGCGAGAACGACCTGGCCGCGTGGCGCGGGGCCACGGTCGGCATCATCTTTCAGTTTTTTCAAATGTTGCCGGCGCTGACTTTGCTGCAAAATGTGATTCTGCCAATGGATTTTTCTGCGGTGCTGCCGGCGCGCCAGCGCCGTGAGCGGGCTGCCCACTTGCTGGAGCTGGTGGGCCTTGCCGACCAGGCGCACAAGCTGCCCAATCTGGTGTCCGGCGGGCAGCAGCAACGCGCTGCAATTGCGCGTGCGCTGGCCAATGACCCGCCCTTGCTGCTGGCGGACGAGCCCACTGGCAACCTGGACTCCAAGACGGCTGCAGAAATATTTGAGTTGTTTTGCGCGCTGGTGGCGCAGGGCAAAACCATGGTGATGGTGACGCACGACAAAGAGCTGGCACGGCGCATACCGCGCGTGATTGAGATTGTGAACGGACAGGTGAGTGCGGACCGGGCGCAGGTGGTGGAACGCTCTGCCGCGCCGGCAGCCGGGCTGCAACCGGCAGCGGCGGGCGCGCATTAAGCGCGGCACTTTATGAGCGTGCTGTGGGCAAAACTATGGTTTGATTTGTGGCACCAGAAGGCGCGCACGGTGCTGGTGGTCACCAGTGTGGCGGCGGGCGTGTTTGCAGTGGGTGGCATCTTTGGCATGAGCGACCAGCTGATTGACGGCATGGATGAGTCGCATCGCAAGACGCAGCCGTCGCACATCAACATGTTTCTGCAGCATGCGGTGGGGCTGGCCAACGCGGAGCAGCTTGCCAAGCTGCCGGGGGTTGAAGGCGTTGACCTTGGCAATCAGATTTCAGTGCGCTACAAAATGCAGCAAGCTGCGGAGTGGCGCGGCGGCAACATTGTTACGCGCAGCGATTACGCGCACCAGACCTATGATGTTGTTACGCTCAAAGCCGGCAGCTGGCCCACCCGCAATACGATTGGCGTCGAGCGGTTGACGGCGCAGTACTTTGGCCTGAAGGTGGGCGACACAGTGCTGCTGGAAATGCCGGATGAAACTGCGCGTCCTTTCCAAATCACCGGGCTGATGCGCCAGCCGCTGGTGGAACCGCCACAGTTTGGCGGCGATGCCGTGTTCTTCATGGACAATCAGGGCTTGGAGCGGCTTGGCATTCCCGATGGGCGCTTCTTCAATTTGAAGGCGCGCACAGTGCCATACAGCGAGGAGAATGCGCGCGCGGCTGCTGCGCAAATCAAAGACCGGCTAGCCAAGGACCGGATCAGCGTGGGCGCCACGCTGTTTCAGGGCCCAACCGAGCACTGGGCGCGGCCGTTGGTGGAAGGCGTGCAGCTGGTATTGGAGGTGCTGGCGGTTGTTTCATTGATGATGAGCGTGGTGCTCGTGACCAACACCGTTACCGCAATCATCACTGAGCAGACCAACCAGATTGGCATCATCAAGGCGATTGGCGGAACGCGGCGTGTGATCGGGCGGCTGTATCTGTCCGGCGTCGCCTTCTATGGCGTGCTGGCGTTCCTCATTTCGGTGCCTTTGGGCGGGTTGCTTGCTTTCGGAGCCAGCCGCTGGTTCTTGAATATGTTTAATATTGAGCACGAGATTTTTGAATTGTCGCGGCGTGCGTTTGGGTTTCAAGTAATGGCTGCGTTGGCTGTGCCGCTGCTGGCAGCGCTGCATCCTGTGCTGCGCGGCGTTGCGATAACTGTGCGGCAGGCGCTGGCATCCTACGGCTTGGGCACCGGCCAGTTCGGGCGCGGGCGCTTTGAGCAGGCACTGGAGCGCGCGGGCCTCGGCCGGTTGCCGGCGGGGCCTGCACTGGCGTTGGGCAACATGTTCCGGCGCAAGGAGCGCTTGCTGCTCACGCAGGTGGTTCTGATTGCAGCCGGTGCAATGTTCATGTCAGTCCTGAGCCTCAATGAGTCGTTGATTTTTACGCTGGATACGGATTTGGCGCGCCGGGCGTACAACATCCGTTTTGTATTTGTGCGTGAGGAGCGTGTTAACCGCGTGCTGCCGGCGGTGGTCGCAATGCCGGAGGTGGCTGCGGCTGAACTTTGGTACGTGCACCCGGTGTCGGTACTGCGGGCAGGGCAGCGCGCGCGCGAAGTTGGCTCCGGTGCGCAAATTATTGGCGTGCCATTTGGCAGCGACATGTATGTGCCGCGCATGCTTGAGGGGCGCTGGCTCACCAATCGTGCGACAAATGAAATAATGATCAGCCGCGAGATGGCTGATGAAAATGGGTTGCGCGTCGGCGATGCAGTGTCATTGGACATGGGCGAGTTTGGCACCAGTCCATGGAGTGTGGCGGGCATCTTCAAGGTGGCGCATCGCAAGGTGGGCGACCCTGACCCGGTGTACGCGCCCGCGGACGCCGTTAAGGCCGCCACCAAAAAGTTTGAGCAGGGCAGCCGGCTGCTGGTGCGGACACGCTCCCAGTCCGCAGCCGATGTGGAAGCGGTTTACCGGCGCATCAACGACGCGCTTGAAGCGCGGCAGGTGATTGTAAGCACGTTTGGCTCCGCGACGACTGCCGAGGACAAAGTTTTTGCGCTGGGTCAGTTTTCGGTGGTGACTGCACTGCTGCTTGTGGTGGCGGTGGTGGTGGCAGTTGTTGGCGGCCTCGGACTGATGGGTTCGCTTGCAATCAGTGTGGTGGAACGCACGCGCGAGGTGGGCGTGATGCGGGCTGTCGGTGCGCGGTCGCGCACAATCATGATTATGTTTTTACTGGAGGGCGTGCTGCAAGCTGCCGTCAGCTGGCTGCTTGCAGTTCCACTGGCGTTTGTGGTGGCGCGGCCATTTGCGCGGGCGCTGGGCCAGGTAATGCTAAAGATGGATTTGGATTTTAAGTTTGCATTCTCCGCTGCGGGAATTTGGCTTGTATGTGTGTTGGTGATCGCAGTGCTGGCGTCGGCCATGCCCGCGCAGCGCGCCGCCCGCATTCGAGTTTCGGAGAGCCTCGCTTACGCCTGAAGCTTCCCAAAGGCTGCAGCGCTGCTAGGCGTCTTTAAGATCCCGGGCAGCGGGCAGTCCGCCCAGACTTTCGGCAGCGTGCACAGCAGCCAACACCGCCTCTGCTAAAACTTCCGCGGCCACCGCACCCACTATGCCAGCTGCGGCAGTGGCCTTGCCGGTTGAAAGCGCAAACACGGTATCCCCATCCAAATGTGTATGCACCGGCCGGATGGTGCGGGCCAGCCCGTCGTGTGCCATCTGCGCAACCTTGGTTGCGCCGGCTTTGTCCAGCGTGGCATTGGTGGCAATGATGGCAAGGGTGGTGTTAGTGCCCGCCATGGATGCCAATGTTTGGCCAAGTGTGCCAGCGGCAAATTCCAGTGAGTTGATGAAGCGGCCGGTGAGTGGCTGGCGCGCCCCCGCCACTGTGCGCTGCGTGCCCGGGTCAATCACATCCCCCACTGCGTTTAGAGCAACCAGTGCTCCCACAATCACACCGCGCCCGATCTGGCGGCTGGCGCTGCCGATGCCAGTCTTTGTTGCCTGCTTGAAGCCCATTAGCTTGCCGACGGTGCAGCCCGTGCCTGCGCCCACATTGCCCTGCGGCACGGGTCCGGCAGCCGCAGCTGCGCAAGCGGCGTAACCGGCGGCGCTGTCGGGCCGCACGTCCGCGCGGCCAATTGCAAGATCAAATAAGATAGCGGCCGGCACAATTGGCACCTTGGCGACGCCGGTGTCAAAGCCTTGACCGTGTTCTTCCAGCCAGCGCATTACGCCATCCGCGGCTGCCAGCCCGAAAGCACTGCCGCCGCTGAGCAGGATTGCGTTTACGTGCTGCACCATGCAGGTGGGGTCCAGTAGTGCCAGTTCGCGTGTGCCGGGTGCGCCGCCGCGCACATCCACGCCGCAAGTGGTGCCCTTCGGGCAAATGACAACTGTGCAGCCGGTAAGAGCGTTGAGGTCGGTGAAGTGGCCCACTTTAATTCGAGGCACATCCGTGATGGCGTTATGTGGCATACTTTTTGTCATTGGTTAGGAGGCAGTGCTCCGTAGTTTAGCGGATTTGCAACGTGATTTGTTAGAAGCACTGCGAATCGTGCTTTCATTTTGACACAGCCCATTACTTATCGGTGCGGCGACTGCGCATGAATCTTACTTCTTCATTGTTATTGATAGTGGGCGGCGTGGCGGCGGGATTCATTAACACCATTGCCGGCAGCGGCTCCTTGATTACGCTGCCGCTGCTTATCTTTGCCGGGTTGCCTGCCACGGTGGCCAACGGCAGCAACCGTGTGGCCGTTTTGGCGCAAAGCCTTGTGGCGGTGCAGAGCTTTCGCAGAGGCGGTGTGCTGGACATTCGCAAGAGTCTACCCTTGATCATTCCGGCTGCGCTCGGGGCGCTGCTGGGTGCTCAGATTGCGGTGAAGATGGATGAGGTGCTCATGCGGCGGGCGATTGGCGTGCTCATGATTGCCATGCTGATCATCACAGTGCTGCGCTCGCGCGGCTGGGGCACAGCGGCAGCCGAAAGCCGCAATGCTGTGCGCGTTGAGTGGCAGATTGTGCTGTTCTTTGGCATTGGAGTGTACGGCGGATTTATCCAAGCCGGCGTTGGCGTGCTGCTATTGATGGCAATCCTCGTTGCGACCCCGTTGGAATTGGTGGCCGGCAATGCCACGAAGAACTTGATTGTGCTTGTGTTCACTGTGTTTGCGCTGGCTGTGTTCGTATACAACCGGCAAGTGGACTGGGTTGCGGGATTGGTGCTTTCAATTGGCAATTCGATTGGCGCGTGGCTCGGCGCGCGCCTGTCGCTCAAGCACGGGGCACCGTTGGTGCAGGCGTTGCTGATTGTGGTTGTGGTTGCCTCCGCTGCAGACCTGCTGGGAGTGTTCCGTTATCTGGCGCAGCTATTTGGGATGCAGTGACGACGAATGCAGCCACTGGCTGCAGTTGCAGGTGTTTTTAGGGCGGCTGTGAATAGAGCTTGTATACGGCAGCAAGCCCTCGCAAGCTGCTGCCTATGGCATGCCGCCAAGCTCGTGCAGCCGGTCGGCAACTTTTTCCAAGTGCTCTCTTTTATGCAGGCGCGCCAGCCAGGTCTTTGGCAGGCTGCTTGTGCCATAGTGGGCGCCGGCTAGCTGGCCAAAGATGGCTGCGGTGGTGTCGGCATCATCGCCGAGGTTGGCGGCAAGCAGACTGCCGGTTTGGAAGTCGTCGCTGTTGTAAAACGCCCACAGCGCCGCTTCCAGCGAACGCACCACATAGCCGCTGCCCTTGATGTACGGCGGCTGGCGCTGCTTGAACGAGCCGGCGGCGACTTCGGCGATGCGCGCGGCCAACGGTTGCTGCTTCCATCCGTTTGCAATTGGCGAATAATGGTCAGAGAGCAAGTCCGGTTTTGCGGCGCCTGCGAGCGCGCCGGCGAGCAGCGCTGCAAAGTAGCGCGTGGCATCGATGCATTCGCGGGCACCATGCGTGATGCGCGTGCTTTGCGCCGCGAGCAGGAGCGCGTTGGCGGGTTGGCGGGCATAGAACATCACAACCGGGGCAAGCCGCATGAGGCAGCCGTTGCCGGCGGATTGCGGGTCGGTGGAGCCACAGTACGGCGACTTTGTGCGTTCAAACTCCAACAGCGCCTTGGCTGTTCCGATGCCAATGTCAAAACATTTTCCGGTGCTGCTGTTGTAGCCTTCGCGCCACCAGCGCAAGTAGCGATTAGCCTGGTCTACTGGATCAAAGCCGTTGCTTTCAAGCAAGCTGTCCGCGAGGCACAAAGCCATTGAGGTGTCGTCCGTCCATTGGCCGGGTTTCAGCTGGTGTGGCCCGCCGCCCCCCAAGCCCTTGAGTGGTTCGAAGGTGCCCGGCGGTTTGAACTCCACGATTGCGCCCAGCGCGTCGCCGAGGGCCAATCCCAGCAGGCAGGCGCGGTATCTGTCGCGTGTGTTTATTGGCTGCAAAACAGTTTGTGCGCGCCGCGCTGTGCGCTGCGCAGGCGCCCGCTGGCAGTGAGTGTGCGCACTGCAGCCTGAACCGCTGGCATGCCGTGGCGCCGGAAGCGGCCGGCAATTTTTTCCAGCGTGCGCGCGTTGCTGCAGTAATCGATGATGGCTGTGGCCAGGTCATCTGCCGCGGTGGGCAAAGGATTGCGCGGATGAACTTCCGTGTGGCCGGGGTTGTGGTCCAGATCTTCGCCGCGCACAAATGAAAGTTGGCCGGCATGTGCGGCCAGCAGTGCGCGCAGCCGGCGCTTGATGACGCCACCAGTGCCGCTGGATCCATAGCCATGCACAACGTCAATGCAACTGCGGCCGCGCTGCACGTGCTGGTTGTAAGCAGCCACAAAACTCCGCAGTGCTTCGTCTGCGGTTAAGTGATGCAGGTCCAGCGTGAGTTTGCTCAGATGAACTCCGTGAACACCATGTTGGCGAGCAGCCGGCCGCCGGGCGTAATGCGGGCGCGCTCGGGGGTCCAGTCCACCAGGCCACGGTCCTGCAGCGCGCGCAGTTTGCCGCCGAACTGCGCATCCAGTGAGGTGCCAAAGCGCGCTTCAAATGTTTTGGCAGATACGCCCTCATCCGTGAGGCGCATGCCCATCAGCAGCGTGTCGTTCATTTCCACTGCGGCGCTGACCTCGGTGCGCTGCACACACGCAGGCGAGGCCGGGAACGGCCGCGGCTGTGCAGCCTGCATGCGTTTGATGAATGCCTGCGGTGCGAGCGCGTTGGAATAGCGCGCACCGCCCGCAAAGCCATGTGCGCCTGCGCCAAACCCAAGATACGGCAGATTGCGCCAGTACTGCAAGTTGTGGCGGCATTGCTGCATTGGTGATTCGGGTGCGGTCTGCGGTCGTGCCCAGTTTGATATTTCGTACTGGTGCCAGCCGTGTTGCGCGAGCAGGCTGCTGGCCCACTCGTACATGTCGGCGGCAAGGTCGGAGTCGGGCAGTGGCAGCTGGCCGTTTGTGACTGCGGCTTGCATAGGTGTGCCATGCTCCAAGATCAATGCGTACACAGAAAGATGGTCGGGGTTGAGAGCAAGCACCGCGTGGAGTGTGTGCTGCCACTCTGCCATTGTTTGATAGGGCAGGCCGAACATCACATCGAGGCTGAGGCGCGCAAAGCCGGCACGGCGTGCATTGTGCACCGCAGTCTGGGCTTGCGCAAATGTGTGCAGCCGGTCCAGCAGCTTTAGTTCATGCGCATTTGCTGATTGCACGCCAAACGAAATGCGGTTGATGCCGGCCGCGTGCAAACCTGCCAGCTGCTCAAAATCAACGGTGCCGGGGTTGGCTTCGAGGGTGAGCTCGCAATCTGGCAAGAGCTCAAACGCCGCAGCAACCGTGTCCAAGATTCTCTTGACAGCGCTGACAGGCAGCAGCGACGGGGTTCCGCCCCCAAAGAAAACAGTGTGCACCGCCAGTTTCTCCGGTGCGCTTTCACCAATCATCTCCACTTCACGGCACAAGGCGCGCACGTAGGCCGGCATCAAAGCCTGCAGGCCGGCGTAGGTGTTGAAGTCACAATATGCGCAGCGCACCTCGCAAAAAGGCACGTGCAAATAAATGCTGTGCGGTTGTGGGGACGTGGTGGCGTTTGTGCCAGCCGGGCCGGCACGCAGGGCGGAGATGGCTGCGCGAACTCCTAAAGTTCGTAGCTCAGGATTGAGCCAGGCTTGTTGACAATGTCCGGCACGTATACCGCCAGGTCGCGGTAAGCGTGGCCAGTGTGCGAGCTATAGTTGACGAGTTTTTCCAAAGCGGGATTAGCATCAGCGAGTCGCGCACATGCCCGATATTGCGGACCTGCTCACGGCCGGGCTGGAGCCCTTCCACCTGCAACAATGTAGCGGCGGAAGCATAAGTGACTGCCGAGGTTTTACCGGCATAGTATTGCGTGGCAGCGTTAGTGGCAGAAGTGAACGGGCGTTCTCCGCCCATGAGTTCAAGAATTGGCGACCGGACAATTGCGGATGAGTACGGCATCTGAACTTAACCTGAGAGCATTATACACCCATCCGGCGGGGGGTGGACCTAGTTGCTTGTGACGGCCGCCCTCGCCAGCGCCACCGCCCCCCACAGGGGCGCGTCGTCGATCAATTGCGCCGGTGCAATATCCACCGTGATTTCCGGCAGGGCGGTGGCACGGGCGGCGGCCTGCAGCACTTGCCACCAGCGGCTGCCGGCCTTGGTTACGCCGCCGCCCACAACAAACCGCTGCGGGTTGAGAATGTTGGCGGTGTTGCCGATGCCGCGCCCCAACGCCGTGGCGCTGCGCTCGATCAAGCGCATGGCAACTTCGTCGCCACGGTTGGCGGCTGCGGCCACAAGCTGGCCGGTAATCTGCGCCGCATCACCGGCGCAGAGTTCCCACAGCGCTGAGCCGGCGGTCATTTGCGCGCGCGCGTCGGCCGCCATGTACGGGCCGGAGGCAAGGCGCTCCACGCAGCCATGTTTGCCGCACAGGCACAGCGGGCCGGCGGGGTCCACTTGCATGTGCCCAATCTCGCCGGCCATGCCGTCGGCGCCGTGCCAAACGCGCCCGTCTGCCACCAAGCCGCCGCCCACGCCGGTGCTCACAGTGATGTAAAAAACGCTGCTGCAGTTTTGGCCGGCGCCGTAGGTGTACTCGCCCAGTGCGCCGGCGTTGGCATCGTTATCAATCGCTGCGGGTGCACCCAGGTCCCGTTGCAGCCATGCGCCCAATGGCACTTGCTCCCAGCCTTGCACGTGATGAGAAAGGATCACCGTATTGCGCGCAGCATCCACCGGGCCGCCAAAGCTGACACCGATGGCAGCCGCTTGCCGGCCGGCCAGCAGCTTGCGGGCCATTGCCAGCATGCCGGCATAATCAGCCTGCGCGCTGGCTGGTGCCGGCGCGGGCAGCAACTCTTTTCCAATCCAGCTGTCGCGGTTATCGGTGAGCGCAGCCGCAAATTTTGTTCCGCCAAAATCCAGCGCCAGAATTAATTGCGACACGGGCAGTTGCTGTTATGTTGTTGTGATGCTAGGCAAAAGTTATGCCGCACACGGACACGACCGAGGTGTCGGTGTCATCAGCGGGACAGTGTTGGTAAGCCATGCTGTGGCCTTGCGAGTCGCCGAGCAGACGCAGGCCAAGGTAGAGCGGCGCCACACCGCAGATGTTGGTGCGGTCGCTGATGGCCGCCACGCTGGACAAGAAGCGGTCCGGCCGGCCGCTGCTGGCAGCCGCAATAATCGCCGCGTCTGATTTGCGCAGCTTGTCTTTGCCGGCTGCGCGCAGCGCTGCACCTTCAAAGGCCGGCCCCACATGCGAGAGATCGCCGCTGATGACAACCAGCGTGCGCCGGCTGCGCATCACTGCCTGGCACTGCGCAATGAATCCTTCGAAGGCGTGGTTGGATGAAATGTCTGCGCCACCGCGCACGTAGGTGCCGAGCGAGCCCACAAGCACTGGCAGCAACGCCACCGGCCGGCCGCCGCGCATGTGGTGCAGCCAGTTGGCAACCAGCTCCAGTGAGTGCTCGCCGCGGTGATGCAGCTCATGCGCGAACACGCGCGCTGCACCCAGCGTGTCTGACAGCTCAGCTACAAGGTCGAGCTCCGTGGGCAGCACGCCATACGGTGTGGCGTAACTCTGGCGGGTGAGCGTCAGCTCTGGCTCACCGAGGCTATGGTCGGTGCCAATCAGAATCACCAGCTCGGCTTGCTGCGCTGCGCCTGCGCCCGCCTGCCACAACGCGGCGTATGCGCTGTGGCCGCGCCCGTAATCAATGTGCGGGCTGAACAGCGCGCGGTAGTCCGCAGTGCCCGCCGCCGTTGCTGCTTCCGCAAGGTAGGCATCGAACATTTCGCGCAGCGCTTCCGGCTCTGCCGGGTAACTTCCGTCGGCACTGCTGAGTGCGCGGTGCGGCAGGTGGTGAAAGTCAGCGACAGCTTGTGCCTGCGCGCGGGCGGAGTTGTCGTTTTCAAGCAGCTTGGCATCGTCCAGCGCAGCCAGCAGCTGTTGCAGTTGCGCGCTGCCGACTGTGAGATTGAAGCGAGATTGAAGCCGCGCCGGAAGTTGCTCAACGGTGTGGCTGCCATCCAGCATGCCCAAGACGGGCGTTAGTGCATGCGGCAGCACAACGCTATGCTCGCACAAGTTCAGTGGGTCGCGCAGCAGCAAGCCGTTATGCCCGCCGTCATTTATGGGGCGGCCGCCAATCTGGCGCAGCTTCGGGCGGTCAGCCGCTGCGAAAGTCAAACTTCGAGTGCGGCAGCTTCCGCCGCAAATTGCAGCGGCCGCTCAAATTGCGTGCGGAAAAGATTGGCGTACAGGCCGTCTTGCGCCAGCAGTGTGGTGTGCTTGCCCTGCTCCACCAGGCGGCCGTGGTCCAGCACCAGTATCAAATCGGCTGCAAGGATTGTGGACAAGCGGTGCGCAATCACAATGCTCGTGCGGCCTTTGAAGAGCGGCTTGAGTGCTTGTTGAATGAGCGCCTCAGATTGCGAGTCCAGCGACGAAGTGGCTTCATCCAAAATCAGGATTGGCGGATCTTTCAGAATGGCGCGCGCAATCGCCACACGCTGCTTCTCGCCGCCAGACAGGCGATAGCCGCGCTCGCCGACCACCGTCTCCAGTTGCTCGGGCAGGCCGCGCACAAAGTCACCCAGCTGCGCCACCTCGCACGCCGCCCACAGCTCTGCCATTGTGGCATCCGTCTTGGCATACAAAAGATTGGCGCGCAGCGAGTCATGAAACAGAAAAGTTTCCTGCGTCACCATGCCGATTGCACTTGCAAGTGTGTCGAGGCGCAGGTCGCGCAGGTCATGGCCGTCCAGGCGGATACTGCCGGACGATGGATCGTAAAGGCGCGGCACAAGGTAGGTCAGCGTTGTCTTGCCGGCACCGCTTGGGCCCACAACTGCAGCCAGCTGTCCGGGCTCAATTGCAAAAGTGATGTCTTGCAGCGCGTCAGCGCGGTCGGCAGTGATGGTGTAATCGGTTGTATCCGAATCAGCATGGCGCCCATGGCGCTGCTGTGATTTGAGGCGCGCGCCAAGTACTGCCGGGTGGCTGCCATTGGCAACTGGCGGCTGCCCGGCTGGGGGCGCTGCAGCCTGATAGCGAAATCCAACCGCTGCAAATTCGACCCGCCCGTGCGGACGCGCTAACTGAATTGCTGCGGGCCGGTCGCTGATTTCCACCGGCAGATCAAGTACTTCAAACACGCGCTCAAAACTTACCATCGAACTGGCGAGATCCACGCGGGCATTTGCGAGGGATGAGATTGGGCCGTACAGGCCGCCCAAGTAGGAGGCGAACGCAACGATGGTGCCGATGGTAAAGCTGCCTTGCAGCACAAGGTGGCCGCCCACCCAGAACACCAGCGCCGTTCCCACTGCGCTGATGAGCCCCAGCCCCATAAAAAACCATCGCCCGATGATGGACGAGCGCACACCGATGTCCGCCACCTGCCGGCTGCGGCTGCGAAATTGCGCAAAGTTTTCGGGCTGGCGCCCAAAGATTTTCATCAGCAGAATGCCGCTTACGTTCAGCGTTTCATTCATGAGCGCATTCATCTTGGCGTTAATCTCAAAACCCTGCTGCGTGAGCTCGCGTAAGCGGCCGCCAACACGGCGCGCCGGCAAAATGAAGAGCGGCAGCACCACAATGCTGAGCGCGGTGAGGCGCCACTCCAGCGTGATCATGATGCCCAGCGTGAGCAGGGCTTGAATCACGTTGGTGATTGTGCCCACCAGTGTGCCGGTGACCGCCCGTTGCGCGCCAACCACATCGTTGTTGAGGCGCGCCATGATCTCGCCGGTTTTGGTGTGCGTGAAGAAGCGCAGCGACATGCGCTGCATGTGGCCGTAGAGAGCCTGGCGCAGCTCACAAATCAGGTCCTCGCCCATGCGCGCGCTGATGTTGCGCTGCCAAACGCCCAGCAATCCGTTGATGAGCGGCACCGCCACCAGCGCCAGCGCCACCAGATTGAGCTGGGAATAATTGCGGGTGGGCAGGGTGATATCCAGCAGCTGCCGCATCAGCAGCGGTGGCGCCAGCCCCACAATTGTGGACGCGCCAATCAAGCCCAGTACCAGAGTTGTCTGCCAGCGGTACGGGCGCGCATATTCCCAAACGCGCAGCAACAAAGCGCGGTCCAGCTGCGGAGAGCTCTTTTCATCTGAGCCCATAAAGGCCCACCAGTTGCCATGCCCTGCGTTAAACATTCGGTTGGATGTGCATGATTATAATCCGCAATGTGCAAATTGATTTCTAGTGGAGGGCCTAACATGGACATAGCCACGGTGGACAAGCTGCTGACAACCACGCGCTCGGTGCGCAAGCGGCTGGACCTGACGCGCGCGGTTGACCCGCAGCTGGTGGCAGACTGCCTCGAGATTGCGGTGCAGGCGCCAACCGGTTCAAACTTGCAGGGTTATCACTTTGTGGTGGTGACCGATGCAGCCAAACGCGCGGCGCTGGCGGAGCTGTACCGGTTAGCGTGGGCGGATTACCGGGCGGCAACCGCCGGCCAGCCGCCGGTGTGGAATGTGCGCGATCCGCGCATGGCGCGCGCCCGGCTGGTGCGGGATTCTGCGAGCTACCTTGCCGAGCAATTGCATGCTGTGCCGATGTTGATTGTGGCGTGCGTGGACGGGCGCGTGGAGCATGCGCCCGCTATGATGCAGGCCTCGCTGTACGGGTCGATTTTGCCAGCGGTGTGGTCGTTGATGCTGGCGCTGCGGGCGCGGGGTGTGGGCAGCGCGTGGACAACGCTGCATCTGATGCACGAGGAGCAGGCGGCAAAAATTTTGAACATCCCCGCCGGGGTCACGCAGGCAGCGCTGCTGCCGGTGGCGTATTTTCTTGGCGATGACTTTGCGCCGGCTAAACGGCTGGCGGCGCGTGAGCGCACATACTGGGATGCGTGGGGCGAGCTTAGCGCCGTAAATTGACTGTGTGGCGCGGGGTGGCGGTGTACGTTAGGCCGTCGCCAAATGGTGTTGTGCAGGCACGTGGGCGATAACCGGCAGACTGGTAAAATCGAATTTAATGCCACGCTCTGCGGTGTGTGCGCCGAGATCTTGCCCTGGCTTCAAATCATACAATGCCCGAATCCACTGATATTACTGTTGCCGAGCTGCGTAACTTGCTGTCCAGCACGCCGCTGCCGTTTGTGCTGGACATCCGCGAGCTGGAAGAACTGGCGGGTGGCATGGTGGTGGGTGCGGTACACATTCCGATGAACGATATTCCCGGGCGGCTGGCTGAGCTGCCGGCTGACGGCCCGATTATTGTTTATTGTGAGCATGGAATGCGCAGCCAGATGGTGGCGGAATGGATGGCGGATCAAAGCTTCAAAGATGTGCGCAGTCTCACCGGCGGGTTTTCGCAGTGGGGCGCGGGTATGCGCGCCTAATCAATCGCAAAGGATCTATCAACAAACATGGACTTCACTCTTTCGGATGAGCATCGCCAGGTTCAAAAGATGGTGCGCGATTTTGCGGTGCGCGAAGTTGCGCCGGTTATCAAAGAGTACGATCGCAAGCAGCAGATGCCGCCGTTCATCCTGCCGCGGCTGGCAGAGCTCGGCCTGCTGGGTCTGTGCATTCCGGTGAAGTATGGCGGGCAGGGCATGGATTATCTGGCGCTGGGCATTGCGTGTGAGGAGCTTGACGCGGTTGATACGGCGCTGCGCACGGCGCTCTCTGTGCACGTGGGGCTGAACTCGCTTGCGCTGTTGCAGTGGGGCACGGAGGCACAGAAGCAGCAGTTTTTGGTGCCGCAGGCGCGCGGCGAGAAGTACGCGATGTACGGGCTTACCGAGCCGGCAGCCGGCTCAGACGTTTCCGGAATGTTGAGCACCGCTAAGCGCGATGGCTCGGATTACATTCTCAATGGCGAAAAAATGTGGATCTCGCTTGCAACCAAGGCGCACCATATACTTTGGTTTGCAAAGACAGATAGCAAGAGCGATGATCCGCACGACGCGATCACTGCGTTCATGGTGGAGACGGACCGGCCGGGGGTTACGGTCGGTGATATTCATGGGAAGCTTGGCGTGCGGGCGGGCAGCACCGGCTGGGTGAATTGCTCCGCGGTACGCGTGCCGGAAGGCAACCGCATCGGGCTGGAGGGCGAGGGCTTTCGGATTGCGATGAGCTGCCTTGATAATGGGCGCTACACGGTGGGCGCTGGCTGCGTGGGCGTCATTCGCGCGTCGTTGGATGCCAGTGTGAAGTATGCCCGCGAACGCAAGACATTCGGGCGCGAGATTGGGCGCCACCAGCTGGTGCAGCAAAAAATTGCGATGATGGCACGCGACTACCAGATTGGCGAGCTGCTGTATCACAAAGTGGCGTGGATGAAGAACTGCGGCCAGCGCAATACGCGCGAGACCTCAACATTGAAGTGGTTTGCGACGGAGGCAGCGTTTGAGGCGGCCAACAATGCCATCCAGGTGCACGGCTCGTATGGATACTCGGATGAGTACGACGTGGAGCGCTACATGCGCAATGCGCGCGTTACCACAATTTATGAGGGCACCACCGAGATCCAACAGTTGATGCAGGCCGGCATTGCGCTGGGCTATCGCACGGACGGCGCGCTGCGCTGCGAACTGCCGGCGTATGATGCGGCAGCGTGGCAGGCGGAGAAGTAAAACTGCGCGGGTGAGGATTGTGTGTTGGTCGTTGATTGGCTGATTATGTTGGCGGAATTGATTTAGGAGCCCTGCGGGATATCATAGGCTCGTGTTCCGCCGCCGCATAACCCATGTTTGGCTGGTTGATTCTTGGGCGGGGGCGTTTGCGCACTCTTTGGAACGCACATGTGAGTACGAAACCCACATCAAGCATAGCAACGGAGGATCATTCCGCAATTGATACACTCGTCTCGCTCATTGAAGACGCGATCGATGGCGATCGGACTGACTCGCTCCCCGCGGGTCTCCGCGACTCACGAGTAGTCGAGTGGACGGCGCGTTGCGCCGCTGTTGCTGTGCCTGAACCAGACAAGTCGTTTCCATTCACACCCCCAAAAAAATATGATAGAAAATGAAATTACAACATCAGAGCATCTTCTAGAGGTGCTTCATCCTATGGCCCGCGATCCGATATTGGAAGGCTTACCATACGAGAGAGAAAGAGAATTAGAGGAATTGTTGGATGAAATAACGAAAGGCTGTTCGACGGACTGGAATCATTTCACCAACCGGATTACGGAAGTGTTCGCGCAAGATTCGGTGGGGCTCCTCTCGAATTCATTATGCAGCAGATGGATTATCAATTCTCGCGAGACCTCCTCAAACAAATTCCAAAGTATGTAGAACGATTCTTGGAGCTGGACGAACTCTGGGGGACTAGGCCACCATCGCGTCGCGTTGCAAGCCTTCTCCGTGAAGCTACACGATGCTATGTGTTTGGGTTTTGGCAAGCATCGATTGCGCTTTCGCGGGCTGCGATCGAGGAGGCACTCAGAGAGCGGGTGGTCAAACTCACAAATCAACCGACTCACAAATTAGGACAACTGATTGACATGGCGCAGCGTGTGGGTTTGCTCGACCACGATCACATTATGATGGCAAATGCTGTCAAGCGTTTCGGTGACGAAGTCCTCCACGGCACGGAAACCTGGAGTGGCAACGCTAAGGAGGCGGTTATTTCGGCGCGCGGGGTATTGGAGCACTTGCATCGGTAGCATCACTCTGGCGGTCAAAGCGATGGGGCCGGCGATGCCGAACCACCGGTGCAGGGCGGCTCACGGCGAGCGTTTGGCGGCATAGATGCACAGCGGAATGCCATCGAAAGCAGACGCCGCCGTCCCGCCGAGCGGCGATCAGCCGCAGCGCGAAGCCACTTGACTAGATTGGCAGCGCTGATTGGCTATGCCCGCAGCCTTAGGAACGTACTTACGGATTTGCAGTTGCCCGCAACACAAGCTGTCCATTTTCAATTTGAAGACCGGTCACATCGAATGGCAGGTTAAGTGTTGCAGGCGAAATCTGCCGCTGAAGTTGGCTGTCAATTTGGGCGCGCAAACTATCAGGGAGCGCAATTGCCCCAGTTTGAATATCTTTAATGACAAAGGTTGTCGTGCCGTCTGTTGTGACCGGCTCCGCGACGACCGCAATTGAGACGGGCACGCCTGCCACGTCAATGGTGGAAGTGGCGACCACGCCATTGTCCACAAGATGCAGTTCCAGATTGTCAGCTTTTATAACGCTATCGGGGAGTTGGCGCAGCGCCTCCGCGGCCTTGCTTGTTAGCTCTGCCTCGCTGAAGGTTACTGTTACTGCTTGTGCAATACCAGACTGTTTGGCAGCATCCACGGCTTGCTGCAGAGTGTCGGCTTTCTGATCAAAGGATTCAACTGCAGCGGGTGAGATGGCAACCGGGGTGAGGTTGCGGGCGATGGCTGGTTTTTGGCGGGCGGCAACAAATGCTGCAATGGCGATGGCAAGCGCGATGCATAGCACTGCAAAGAGAATCCGATTGAGGGCTCGCATGTTATTGGCGTGTGAAAAATTCTATGAGTTCGTAACCCGAGTCAGCAATTGCTGATGTGGAACGGAGGCGGTTCGCAAATTAGGGCTTGGTACCTGCGTGGTTTGATTAATGGACCGTCCAACCTCCATCGATGGCAATGCCGGCGCCCGTGATGAAGCTCGCTGCGTCACTTGCCAGAAACACTACCAGCCCGCCAAGTTCTTCGGGATTGCCCCAGCGCCCAAGCGGAATTTTGGCCAGGAACAATTTGTAGACTTCCGGATTTTCCGACAGTGTTCGGTTCATCTCAGTGTGGAACGGCCCGGGCAGAATGCAATTCACGGTGATGTTGAATGGCGCCCACTCGAGCGCCAGGGTGCGCGTCAGCTGCAGTACGGCGCCTTTGCTGGTGCTGTAAGCACTGCGGTCCGGCATGCTGATAATAGATAATGCCGATCCCAAATTGATAACGCGGCCTTGCTGGCGCTGCTTGAAGTGGGTGGCCAGAGCGCGGCACATTAGCCACGGGCCGGTCACATTTGTTTCCTGCACGGAGCGAAACTGGTCGAGTGTCAGGTCTTCAATTGCACCACGCACATTTAAGCCGGCGTTGTTGACGAGAATATCAACTTGCCCAAAGTCCGCAATCACGAGATCCACCAGGGCTTGGACTTCTTCCGGTTGGGTCACATCGCAGGCGAAGCCACGGCACTCGCGGCCGGTCAGCTGTGAGAGGGCTGCAGCTGCAGTTTCGGCAGCGGCAGCTGTGCGGCAGACTATGGCAACAGAAGCGCCCGCTTCTGCAAGCGCTTGTGCGATGGCATAGCCAAGCCCGCGGTTGCCGCCAGTGACGAGCGCAACCCTGCCATCCAAGCGGAAGCTGTCAAGTACTTTCATGTTTCGCGGGGAGCTCGTGTTCTGCAGAATTTTGTGCAGGTCACTGCGCAGTATATCCGCCGTCGATCATCAGAATTGCACCGGTGATAAAGCGCGCGTTGTCAGAAGCAAGGAACAGGAAGAACTGCGCAATTTCCTCAGCCTGCGCGATGCGCCCAATTGGATGCGCGTCACCGAGGCGCTTCATGAAGGCAGCCGCATCGCCGGATTCGGCAGCCGCCTGCTGCAAGAGCGGCGTGTCCACGGTGCCCGGACAAACGGCATTAGAGCGAATGTTGTCGCGCGCGTACTCTATTGCCATCTGGCGCGTAACTTGAATTACCGCGCCTTTGGACGGGCCGTACGCGCCCTGCAGCGGCATGCCAGTTACAGATGAAATGGACCCCGTGTTCAGGAACAGTCCGCCGCCTGCGCCTGCATCACCGGCACCACATGGCGCGCACTAAAGTAAATGCTCTTTACATTTATGTTCATGACCGCGTCCCACTCTGCCGGCGTGTGCATATGAATTGGCTTGACGGGCGCAATGCCGGCGTTATTCACCATGATGTCAATGCGCCCAAACTCGGACAGCGCAACGCGGGTGTACTCAATCGCAGTTTGCTCAACGCTTACGTCGCCGCTAACAGCGCGCAGCGCAGCCGGATGTTTCGCATGCAATTCTTGCGGCACCGCTTGGGTATTGCGATCCACTCCCACCACTTGTGCGCCAGCCTCCAGATACAGGCGCACAATCTCCGCCCCAATGCCGGATGCCGCCCCGGTCACAATCGCAACTTTGCCGTGAAGGTTCATGCGCAGCTCATGCGTGCATTACAAAAACGCCATCCCCATTGCTGGTCTGGCCGGTGATGTTCGAGTGCAGCAGCGAGGATAGAAAGACTGCCGCGGCCGCAATGTCTGGCGGAGATTGCCAGTGCTTGAGCGAGACAGGTTTAGTATTCTTTGCAGCTGCCCTCGTGGTGAATGGCTGCCGGTCTGACGGCTGTTGCCGTTGCGCCCACGCCCGCCTTGCCGCCTCGTTCAGTTCTGTTGGCATCTCGCCGTAGCGAATTGTGCTCACCGGCACATCATACTCGGTCAGGTCAGGGGCGGGCACTGCAAAAATTATCACGCCAGCTTGGCAGAATTGGAGGGTGGGTCGGTCTGCGGCCGTCTTTGCCGCGTGCCAAAGCCGCCGGAGAATTGCCGCACAGTGCGCTTCAGAATGGTGCAGTGCAGAGGCGTGGCCGACACTGTTGGCGTCGGCTTCCGCGCGTGATTGTTCGGCGTTAGTTCGGGATTGCAGCGCCTGCGCTGGCTTTGCCGTTGAGCTGCGTGTTCGCATCCACCTTTTGGTATTGGCTGTTGTATAAGTCAAAGTAAAAGCCGTGCGCTGCCAAGAGTGAGTCGTGAGTGCCCTGTTCCACAATCCGGCCTTGATCCAGGACGAGCACAACATCAGCATTGCGAATGGTGCTCAAGCGATGGGCGATCACAAAGGCCGTGCGGCCAGCCAGCAGTTTCTCAAACGCTTGTTGGATCAGGCGTTCGGTGCGCGTGTCAACGCTGGAGGTTGCTTCATCCAGAATGAGAATGCGCGGGTTGGCAAGTGACGCGCGCGCAATCGCGAGCAGTTGGCGCTGGCCCTGGCTCAGGCCGCTGCCGCGTTCGCCAAGCACGGTGTCATATTTCAGCGGCAGCCGGTCAATAAAACTGTCGGCGTGCGCCAGCGCGGCGGCAGCCACCACCTCGGCGTCAGTTGCATCCGGCCGGCCAAAGCGAATGTTGTCCATTACGCTGGCACTGAACAGGAACGTATCCTGCAGCACGATGCCAATCTGGCGCCGCAAGCTCTCCGCCGTCACATCGCGCACGTCGATGCCGTCAATCTTGACTGAGCCCGTGCTGGCATCGTAGAAACGCGGCAGTAAATTAATAATGGTCGTTTTGCCGGCGCCGGTGGGGCCCACGATGGCGATAGTTTGCCCGGCTTTGGCGTTGAAGCTGACATTGCGCAACACGGGTGTGCCGGTTGTGTATTCGGCCGAGACATTGTCGAATGCCACTTCACCTTTGAGCGTTGGCATGGTGCGCGCACCGGGGCGATCCATGATTGATGGCTTTTCGTCAAGCAGCTGAAAGATGCGCTCGCCGCCTGCAATCGCGCTTTGAATATTGGTCCACAGGACGGCGATCTGCTGGATCGGCTGGTTGAAGCGCTGCGAGTATCCGATGAAGGTGATGATCAAGCCGAGCGAGACGCTTGCACCGAGCAGCTCTTCGCCGTTGAGCAAGAGCCAGCCGCCGCCAGCAGCCACAATGGCAAGCGCCAGGTATCCCAGCGCTTCCAGGGCCGGGGCAAGTGCGCTGGTAAATGCCACGGCGCGCACGTTGGCATCGCGGTTGGCAGCGTTGGTTGCCCGGAAGCTGTCCAGATTTTCGTCCGCGCGGTTGAAGGCTTGCACCTCGCGCACGGCGGAGATGGATTCTTGCAGCTCTGCGTTCACGCTGCCCAGCTCTGCGCGCGAAATGCGAAACGCGCGCCGCGCCTGATTGGAAAACCAGACGGTGGTGACGGCCATTACCGGCACAACCGCAAGGCTCAAAAGTGCGTAGGCAAAGCTTGCGGCCAGCATCTTGTATGAAATCCAACCGATGAGCAATATTCCGCCCAGCACGTTGACCAGCGCAAAACTGAAAGCCTGGCCAATTGCTTCGGTGTCGTTTGTAATCCGGCTCATCAAGTCGCCAACTTCATGTTCAGAGTAATAGCCAATTGAGAGGCGGTGTAGATGGGCAAACAAGTCCACCCGGATGTCACGCAGAACGTGCTGGCCAGCGCGCGCCATTGCAAAGAAGAGCAGCCCGGTGAGCGCGGAGATAGACGCAAAGACTGCAATGGAGAGCAGCACCAGCTGTCCAAGCCCGGCTATCGCTGCATCGGGAGACATTTTTTCCAGCTCGGCTGTAGCAACAAAGACATGCTGCCATCCCAGCCAGTGCGCCAGTTTGGCGCCGGTTGAAAGCTGGGACAGGTCTGCGCCGTACCAGCAGCGGCTTGCCGAGCCGGCAGCGGCTTGCTGCGCAAGGGTGGCGCCGCCAAATGCGCCGGCGACTGGCTTTGCTATGTAGCAGTCAACTGCCTGGCCCACCAGCTCTGGCGTCAGCACCTGGCCCCACGTGGAAACAACCACAAGCACAGATACCACCGCCAGCGTTGGCACAAAGCGGCTGAAGTACCCGCCGAAGCGTGCCAGCGTGCGGCCCAAGCTTTGCGGCCGCATTTGGTCCTGGCTCATTAGGCGGCGCAGGCCGTCAGGTCCACCGAACATTTCTTATGCCTCCACAAGTTGCTGCGCGGGATCGCCCGTCAGCTGCGAGCGGCAGATCTCCGCGTACAGGCCGTTGTTTTCAAGCAGGTCAAAATGCCGCCCGCTGGCCACAATTTTTCCACGGTCGAGCACCAGTATCAGGTCTGCGTTGATCACAGTGCTGATGCGCTGCGCAATCACAAAACTGGTGCGGCCGCGCATCAAGTGGTCAAGAGCTTCCTGAATACGCGATTCGGTTTGCAGATCCACGCTGCTGGTGGCATCGTCCAAGATCAGCAGGCGCGGATTGAGGAGTAGCGCGCGTGCGATTGCAATGCGCTGCTTCTGCCCGCCGCTGAGTGTGGAGCCACGCTCTCCCACGGGCGTGTCGTAGCCTTCTGGCATCGCGTCAATGAAGTCGTCAGCCGCGGCTGCGCGCGCTGCGGCTTGCACTTCGGCAAGCGTGGCGCTGGGCCGGCCAAAGGCAATGTTCTCGCGGATGGTGGAACTGAAAAGGGTGGTCTCTTGCAGCACAATTCCAATTTGGGAGCGCAGTGAGTCCAGAGTTATGGAGCGCAAATCATGTCCGTCTATGATGATGCTGCCCGAGCTGGGATCGTAAAAGCGCGGCAGCAAGTTGATGATGGTTGTTTTGCCGGAGCCGGTGGCACCCAGGAGCGCAACGCACTGGCCGGGCTCCACAGTGAAGCTCACTTCGCTGAGGACCGGGTCGCCGCCGCCCGGGTATTTAAATGTGACGTTGTCGAACGTGACGCGACCGGAGACTACCGGCAGGGTGACCGCGTCGGGTTTATCCCGCACATCGCTTGTCGCATCCAAAATCTCAAAGATGCGCGCTGCGGATGCGCTGGCTTGGCCGAGCTGCGTGATGATTATGCCAAACTGCGCCAGCGGCAGAAAGAGGTAGATGAGATACAGGCTGAACTCCTGATATTCACCCAGCGTCAGGGAGGCATTGACAATTTGTTTGCCGCCAAAGTACAGCACGGATGCCTGGCCAAGATTGGCCACCAGCAGCACGACGGGAAACAGAAACGAGAAGACGCGCGAGACTGTCATCGTTTGGCTGAGCAGGTTGCCAGCCGCCGTGTGGAATTTGGCTTGCTGCATTTCCTCGCGCGCAAATGCCTTGACAACTTTGATGCCGGCAAGGTTCTCTTGCAGCACGGTGTTGAGATCAGAGATGCGCGCCTGAACCTTGGCAAACAGCGGCTGGCTCACAATTCCAAAAATCATAAAGATAATCAGCGCAGCCGGAAGGATTGGCATGCTTACAAGTGCCAGCTGCCAGTTTGTGGTCAGGAGCAAAGACAGCGTGGCAACCAGCAGAATCGCAGCGCCCGCCAGCTGCACCAGGCCCTGGCCAATAAAGAGGCGCACTTTCTCAATGTCGTCGGTGGCGCGGATCATCAGCTGGCCGGTTTGGTTTTGGTCGTGATACGAAAAAGACAGGCGCTGGATTTTGTCGAAGAGCTCGTTGCGAATTTCAAAGGCAACTGTTTGCGAGTTGCGCTCGGCCCAATACGCCTGCAGAAAGGCGAACAGGCCGCGCATAGATGCAAACAGCACGATGGCTGCCCCGGCAACGAGCACCGCCGTTGGCGCAGCGAGCTGGTCTGCTGTCAGGCGTTCCACAAGCTGCGCCTTTGTCCAATCGGCAGGCAGCGCTGCAAAAGCAAGGACTTTCGGGAGGGCCATTGGCAGCAAGGCGGCCGGGATCGCGGCCAGTTTTTCCAGCAGGCTGGCTGCCATGACCCCGTGTGTGATGCCATCCAGAATGTTGCGAACCAGCCGCGGCACGGCCAGCTGCGAGAGCGTGGCAATCACCATAAATGCAAATGGCATTGTGGCTGCATTGCCGGTGCGCCCGAGATATTTGAAAGTGCGCTTCAGAGCTCCGCGCGCGGCAGGCGACAGCGGTGGGCGTTTATTGTTACGTTGCATTGGGCGGGCGCTTGGCGTGAGTCGATTGTAGCGCGCTTCGTTAATTGGAAGCCAGCAAGCTGTCCACTGCGGCAGCAAGCTCGCGCAAGTTGCCCACGTGATGCACTGCCGTGACAGCGCTGGCGTACTGTCCCATATCACTGTCATCCGACCCCCACAAATAGCGCGGCTCGGGATTTAGCCAGAGCACCCGCCGCGCGCGCCGGCGCAGCAGTTCCACAAGTTCACAGCGCGGGTCGTTGTAGTTGTTGCGCCCGTCGCCGCAAATGATGAGCGTGGTGCGCTGGTCAACTGCGTCAAGATGATGGGTTACAAACTGGTTCAGCGCTGCGCCGAGGTCTGTGTTGTAGTGGCCAGCTGGCAGGTTGCGCAGAATGCGGGGTATGGCCGTGGCTGGGGGCGCGGCTGCCAGCTCGGGGCTGATGTCCAACAGCTGGTCGATGAATGCGAAGGAGCGTGTACGGCTTAGCTGGTCTTGCAGCTCGTAAATGAAGGTGAGCAGAAACTCCACCACTTGGCGCATTGAAGTAGAAACATCGCAGATGAGCGTGAGCTTGGGCTTGAGGTGGCGGCGCTTGAAGTGCAGCGCAAAGGGCACGCCGCCATGGCGCACGTTGGCGCGCAGGGTTGTCTTGGCATCCAACAGCCGGCCGCGCCCGCGTTTGTGGCGCAGTGCAGCGCGGGTGCGCACCAGCGCTGCCAGCCGGCGCACCTCGCGCTGCAGTTGCGCGTAGTCGGCATCGCCAAGGCTTTCAAACGGCCGGTCTGCAAGGCCCGCATCGCTGGCTTCTTCGGCGGGTGTTTGTGCGGCGCGCTCCCGCCATTGCTGGCCAACGAAGCGCGCCACTTGCTCCGCCAGCGCCTGCAGGTTCTGCTCAATCTCCGCCCGCAGTGCTTGCAGCGTTGCGGCTTGCATGCCGGCCTGCTCCAGCGCAGCGAGCAGGGCCTCTATCTCGCGCAGCATTTGCGCCACGCCCAGCCGTTTGTTCAGCTCGCGCTCCACCCGCGGCAACATCCGTGGATCCACACGCGCGGGCAGCCGGCCCAGCTGTTCGCGCAGCTGCTCATTGTCGGGCGCCTTGCCTTGCAGCAGGTCGCGCAGCAAGTCGCTGAGTTCAGCCTGCAATTCGCGCAGCATCTGTTGCAGCGTTTCACTGTCGGCAGGCTGCAGATTCTGGCCCACCGGCTGCAGCGCGGGCGGGTCACCGCCAAAGTACATTGGAAACAAGCGGTCGAAGGTTTCGCGGTCGCGCTGCTCTTTGATGAGGGTGGCGCGCAGCGCAACGCGGAAAGTTTCGCGTTGCGGAACCGCCACATTGCTGGATGCCAGAAAGGCATCGCGGCTTTCGGACACTGACACGCGCACACCGGCAGCGCGCAGGCCGGAGACAAATTCGATTATGCGGTTTTCCACTTGGCTTGGCTGAGGCAGGGAATGTTACGGCGTGAAGTTGCACGCCGGCGCCGCGCGGCCTGCTGTGCCAATGCTCACGCCGCGTCCGGGGCTTTCGGTTTGCGCGGCTCGCGCCGGATCATTTGGCGCGCCTTTTGCAAATCGCTTTCGTACTTGAGCAGCACCGTCAGCGTGCTGTCAAAGACATCGCGGGTGAGGGCGCTGGCATTCAGCGCCAGCAGTGCGCGCGCCCAGTCGATTGTCTCGGCCACACTCGGGGCTTTGCGCAAATCCAGGCTGCGCAGGCTTTGCACCGCGTCCACCACCTGCGCTGCAATCTGTGCGCTCAGCGCCGGCACCTTGAGCCGCACAATCTCCAGCTCTGCAGCGGGCGCAGGATAGCCGATGAACAGGTACAGGCAGCGGCGCTTGAGCGCTTCAGAAAGTTCGCGGGTATTGTTGCTGGTAAGCAGCACCAGCGGTTTGTTGATTGCCACGAGTGTGCCAATTTCCGGCACACTAATTTGAAAGTCGCTCAGCACTTCCAGCAGGAAGGCTTCAAACTCGCTGTCGGCGCGGTCAATCTCATCTATCAGCAGAACTGCCGGCTCGGGGGAAAGAATTGCGCGCAGTAACGGGCGCTGCAATAAAAAGCGCATGGAGAAGAAGACATCGTCTTCCTTTGCAATCCGGTCGGCAGCTGCTGCCAGCGTGTCGGTGTCGGCCAGCATTTGCTGCAGCTTGCCGCTGAGCAGCTGGGTGTACAGCATCTGCTTGGAGTATTCCCATTCGTACAGCGCCTTGGACTCATCGAGGCCTTCATAACATTGCAGGCGGATCAGCGGGCGACCGAGTGCGGACGCCAGCGCCTTGGCCAGCTCTGTTTTGCCGACGCCAGCCGGCCCTTCCACCAGCACCGGCTTCTGCAGCTGCTGCGCCAAAAACATCACAGTGCATATTTCCTCACTGGGAATGTATTGCTGCGCTTTCAGCGCGGCGCCAAGCTGTTCGGCTGTGTCCGTCATAAGAAATTCAAGGTGAATAGTGCGCTGCACAATTGTGCGAGAACCAAGTGCCCCCGGAGGGACTCGAACCCCCAACCCTCTGATCCGAAGTCAGATGCTCTGTCCATTGAGCCACGGGGGCGGGCACAGGCCGGCCGCTGCCAGCGGTAAATGTGCAAGGGGTGCCTGATGGGACTTGAACCCACAACAGCCGCCTCCACAGGGCGGAGCTCTGCCGATTGAGCTACAGGCACCAAGCTATAACGTGGGCGATTTTATCACGCTGCGCCGTCCCGCAGTTGCAGCAGCGCTTGCGGCGCTGCGGTCAGTGCGCATTTTAGCTGCGTTGCGCTGGCCAGCTGCTTGATGGTGACATTGGATTCTGCGAGCTCGTCCGGGCCCAGCACGGTGGCAAACGGGATTGCCAGCCGGTCTGCGTACTTGAGTTGTTTTGCCAGCTTGTCAGCTTCCGGGTACAGCTCCACGCGCAGGCCCGCTGCGCGCAAGGCGTGTGCCAGCGCTGCGGAAGCCGGCAGCAGCTCGGCCGAAAAAACTGTTACGAGCACATCGGCCGGCGCCGCCCGCAGTTTTGGCAGCACGCCATACTTCTCAAGCACTAGCTGCACCACCACATCACCCATGGCAAAGCCAACCCCGGTGATGGGGTCGCCGCCGACATCCGCCACAAGATTGTCATACCGGCCGCCGCCAAGAATTGCGCGGAACTCGCCGTCGCGGTCGCGCGCTTCAAAGACCACGCCCGTGTAGTAGTCGAGCCCGCGCACAATCGTCGGGTCGAAGTCAAACCACTCACGCGTTCCCAGCGCAGAGCACGTGTCAAAGAATGCAGTGAGTTCCGGTGACGAGCGCCACTGCTCGCGGTCCTGCAAAAGCAGCTGCAGGCCGGCCAGCTGCTGGTCGGTCAATCCCAGCTGCGTGCCTTCGGCTGCCCACTTGTCGGCCGGCAGCTTGTCCAGCCGGTCCAGCAGCCGGAAAACTTTTGGGCGATCTTCCGCACGCACGCCCAAATCAGCCACGCGTGATTCCATCAAGCGCCGGCTGTTCACTGAAATTACAATGTGCTGAGCACTAAGCCCCAGCGCAGCCAGCAACCGTGCGCCAATGGATGCAATTTCCGCATCGGCCACGATTGATGCGCTGCCGAGCAAATCAATGTTCCATTGGAAGAATTCGCGTGTGCGCCCTTTCTGCGGCCGCTCGTAGCGCCAGAACGGGCCAAACGACCACCAGCGAATCGGGCGCGGCAGCTCGCGCGCACGCTGGGCTATCAGCCGAGCAAGGGAAGGCGTTAGCTCCGGCCGCAACGCCAGCAATGCGCCGCCCCGGTCCGGGAAAACAAAGGCCTGTTCTTTTACAAGTTCCTCGCCGCTTTTTGCTGCGTACAGTTCCAGCGCCTCGATGATCGGCGCTTCCCATTCTTGATAACCGTAGCTCTCGGAAACTGCGCGAATGCAGTTGTAAAGCCACGTGCGCTGCGCCATTAGCTCCGGATAAAAGTCACGCGTGCCTTTTACCGGCCGAATAATTTCGGCCATATTTAGCCGGCAGCCGCCACTGAAGCGGCCAGCCCCACAAGTTCGCCAATTGCGAAGGTGCCACCGGTGACAACCCGGCAGAGTGTGCCGCGCCGGCCGGCACTTTTAGCGCGCAAGCCGGCAGCCAGCTGGTCCATGAATTCACATGGTGCGCAGTCCCCGGTAACTTCCAAGACGGCGCTGCCCACTTGCAAGCGCGTACCTTCGGGCAGCCCCGCCAGTGCTAAATTCCGCACGGTCACATTCTCGCGGACAGTACCTGGTGCCAGTCCCCATTCGGTTATGGTCTCGTGTTCAATCAACAGCACCTGCCGCCGGCGTTTGCCAATATTGGCATCGCCTTCGAGGCCCTTGTTGGCAAGCGCTTGGGCTAGATTCACGGGCTGCATCGCGCCGCCAACGGCCGACTTGATGAATATGTTTGTGATTGTGCCTGACATGCGCCGATTTTACTCTGAAGGCGGGCGGGGAAATAAATAGCAGGCGCGCCTTGCCCAAGCAAGGCGCGCCTGCTGCGCGTAGGGGATGGAATATTGCGCTTTTTGCGGCGTCCCTGCCACAAGCTGCATTTGGCTTCCGTGCCGCTAAAGTTATCGGTTTTACTTGGTTTTTCTTTAGCCGCGCATGGTTGCTGTAAATTATGCCGATACCAAGTAGGATAGACCTTGCGAGGAATTTGGTTCAATGTTTGAAATGTTGCTGGTGTCTTCTGTAATCTTGGTCCTTGATCAGGTGTTTCACGCGCGCGGCTACTATGCGCTCGATGGTGGGGTTATTACGTCTACAGTTGCTCTTGTGATTACCATGACAGCGGTTGTGGTTCCCGCCTTGATGCTCGTAGTTTCCCTCGTAACAAGTTAGTGCGCTCCGGCCAGCGGCCGGATTACGCAAGGCAGGCGGACGCGAAGGTTGCGGTCCGATCCGTGCCAGTGAAGTTCAAAAGCTGACTCAATAAATTTGGCTTGCTCTGCAAGCGGACGGCGTGTTTAATCGGCGGCGATTATTTGGCGCTTGAGTTATGCTCGTGATTGCAATGAAGGGTCTGGTATTGGAAGATGGGTAAGCAAGCCGGCGGGAAGTCTGCGCGGCAGCGGCAGATGTGGCCAATCGCCACGTGGGGGCGCGCAGAGTTGCCGCCAATTGTGTTCTTGCATGGCTTCATGGGGGCGGGCGCGGACTGGCGTGAGATCTGCGAGCTGCTCGCGGAAGAATACTATTGTGTGTGCCCGGATTTGCCCGGGCATGGCGCAAACATCGCGGGTGACCTTAGTGCGCAGCTGACAATCGCACAACTTGCAATCGATCTGGCTGCGCTGTGTGCCGAGCTTGGACTGCATGAGCCGGTAGTTGTGGGCTACTCATTGGGTGGGCGGGTTGCGCTTAGCACTGCCCTGCAGTTCCCGAGCCTAATGCGGGCGCTTGTACTGGAAAGTGCCAGCCCCGGAGTGGAGGGGACGCTGCAGCGCGAGAGTCGCTCGGCAACCGATGATGCGCGCGCTGCTGCATTGCTGGCAGGCGGCGTCCCGGCCTTTACTAAAAGTTGGTACTCTGCCCCGCTTTTTCAATCACTGCAAAGGTATCCGGTTCTGCTGGCCAAGTTACAGGCAGCGCGTTCTGCCAATGATGCGCGCTGGCTGGCTAGAGTGGTTCGTGATCTCAGCCCCGGCCGGGCAGCTTCAGTGTGGGCAGAGCTTGCGTCCATCCAAATGCGCACGCTGCTGGTGGCCGGTGCGCTGGATGTGCAGTACACCTCAACTGTGCAGCGCATGGCGGTGGTGATGCCAAGTGCCACCAGTTTGATTGTGCCGGATGCCGGCCACAATGTGCACTTAGAGGAGCCGATAGTATTCGTGCAAGCGCTGCGGCAGTTCCTGGCAAGTTGCGGCTGATCGGCTGGTGCCCGCAAGCGCTGAGTCACAATGTTTCCACGGCACCCAGCCAGCGAAACGATGCTGCATGAACTGATGGCCGGGTGGCGGCTAGTTACAACCGGAAGTTGTCTGTTTTTAGGCATCAGGCAGTCACGGGAAGACCTGACGCTCAGATGGGCCACCGAATATTCATGTAGGTTACAATTAGATTGACATGCGGGAAAAATTTTCTGCGCCGGAGTGGGTGGACTTGCAGGTAATGGCCCTATGGGTGCTGATGCGCGTGGCCTCTGCGGATGGAGCTGTCACCAATAACGAGTGGAAAGAAATGATGGCCATCATGAAAAATTTCTCGACGGCCGAAACCTTGATCGGGCAGCTAACGCGCAGCATCACGTATGCCGAGGTTCCAACCCTTCAGGGGCACACCAACAAGTTCCGCAACCGCGTCGTGGCAGTGCGGGCCATGGCACTCGAACGCGTGGGCGCTGCGGAATATGGCGTGTTTGTAGCTGGCCTGATGGCGATGGCTGTTGACGTTGCCCGGCTCGAGGGGCGCACAGATCGTGGATTGGCTGCGCATATCAGTTTAGAGGAGCAGGATGTCCTGCTCAAGCTGGCGGCTGAGCTTTCATAGTGCCGGCGAAAATTTGCGGCGGGTGATTGGCTTCCGGTTTACGTGAAAGCTAGATGTCGGTTTTTACAATTTTACGATCCCGCGCCAAATAATTAAAGTGGATTAAACAAAAAAAGCGCAGGCACCGCCAGAAGGCAATGCTTGCGCTTTTGTCTTGCAGGTCGTAGGCTTAGTAGCGCTTTCCGCCGCCGCCACCGCCGCTCGGCCGGCGCGAGAAGCCGCCGCCGCCGCCGCCCGGGCGATCCTCTTTTGGTTTCGCAACATTCACAGTCAGGGCGCGATTGCCCATCTCGTGATTGTGGAACATAGTGATGGCCTTCTGCGCCGCCTCTTGCGTGTCCATTTCCACAAATCCAAAACCCTTCGACCGTCCCGTGTCACGCTCTGTGATAATCGCCACCGATTTCACATCGCCCGCCTGGGAAAACAAGCTTTTCAGCTCATCCTCTGTGCACTGATAAGACAAATTCCCCACGTACAGTTTCGCTTGCATGATCGATACTCAACTCCTAGCCCTTGGGCACTAACTACAGCTTCTCCGATACGATGCGCTTGGGCCATGCAACTGCGAACTGGCGGTCAAGTCGACGAGCTGAATTTTACTACCAAAATGGGAAAATGTGCAAGGTCAAATCGTGCCAATTTTGCGGAAGGACCCAATGCGGTTTGGCGGGGAGGTCCGGTGGGGTGCGGCGGCTGCCCATGAAAATAAGCCGGAGGGCAAATATGTGGCCTCCGGCTACGGCTGTCGGGGCGAGAGGATTTGAACCTCCGACCCCCTGACCCCCAGTCAGGTGCGCTACCAGGCTGCGCCACGCCCCGCAGAATGCGCAGTATATCACGGCGGGGCTACTGCGTGCCCAGTTCCGCCGCCAGTTTGTCTGGTTGATGCTGGTAGTCAGACCGATCCCGAACGCCGGACGCAAGCACTGTCAGGATTTCATTGAGACGGTGGTTGATAGGTGCATTGATGCCACAGCCAAGCGCATGGCGCTGCACGGCACCATTGAGCCAGCCGACTTCGCTGCGGGTGCGGCCCGCACTGAGGTCGTTGTGCAATGAAGGCATTTTGCCGCCGCGTCCGCTGCCTACCTGGCCGGCGAGGAAGCCGTGATACCAGGCAGCCGGCAGCAGCGTAATTGCACTTGCAAGCAAGCGCACGCGCATGCCCGGCAGGTTCACAACTGGAGTGTGCAGCCTGTGCATCACACGCAGAGTCTCGCGGAGCGCTGCAATTTCGGCCCGGTACAAGCCAGCGTGCGCAAACACCGCACTTGGCGGCAGATCACAGATGGCGCTCGTGGCATTCCCAAGCATGTTTGTGAGCAGCTTTGACCACTTCATCGCGTGCGCGTCAGTGTAAAGCTGCACGCGCATCTCTGTAGTTTGCAGGGCAGCGGCCAGCCGGGCGGCAATGGCGCTGCCGGCGGCAAGTCCCACGCCACGGATGCGTTCCACAGTAACGCTGCCGGGAGCAGCTTGCGTTGCAGCTGTCGTCACTGTGCCCGCAATGACGCGGGTGCTGCCGAAGCGCTCCTCGAGCAGCCGCTCATTGTCGACGCCATTTTGCAGGCACACGATGGGTGGCACGCTGCTGCCGGCTTCTTGCAGCTGCAGCGCTGCAGTTTCCGTGTCGTAACTTTTCACTGCCAGCAGCACACAATCAAAAGGCTGCTGTGCCAGCGCCAAGGCCGGGTCTGTAGCCAGTGTCGGGTGCGCAACATGAATTGTGTACGATTTGTGTTGCACCGTGAGGCCCTGCGCCTTTAGCAAATCTATTGCCGCAGGTCGCACAAGAAAAGTTACGCGCTGGCCGGCTTGGGCAAGGTGCGCGCCGAGCAGGGTGCCCACTGCACCGCTGCCAAAAACCAAAACGTTCAGTGCGGCCTCCATTGCTTGCTGGTCAGGTGCGGCCTGTGAGGTCGCTGCCTAGGAAGCCCGCGTTGCCGTTTAAGAAATCTTGGATTGGCATTGCGCGCTTGCCGGCGGGCTGCACCACTTCCAGCAAGAGCCAGTCTTGCCCTGTGCTGATGGCAGCGCCTGCTGCGTGCGCAATCACGCGGCCGGGCGCAGCACTGCCGGGGATGGCGCGCGCCGCTAATA
Organism: Anaerolineaceae bacterium; assembly: GCA_003569365.1. Taxonomy (GTDB): domain Bacteria; phylum Chloroflexota; class Anaerolineae; order Anaerolineales; family UBA11657; genus BD1. Next base: position 170,277 of record BGOS01000004.1, on the reverse strand, counting down.
TTTTTAGCGTCGCACCATTCCAAAGTATGTGTGCGCTTGGCCAGGGCTGCATGGCGCGCACGCGCAACGCCAGTTCGAACGCCGGCTTGCCAAAATCCAGCAGCCCGTCTATTTTGGTGAGCTGGGGTGCATAGGTTGCAAATTGCGCGTCTTGCGGAGCGGCTTTAATTTTCCTTCCAAATATGCAGGCAGCATAGCACTCAGGGTTTCAGCGCCGAGAGTGGCCAGCTCTGCCGTAAGGCTTCCGGCATCATGCTCCGGCCGGATGTGAAGGCTGCGCTGTTCAAGCACGGCGCCGGTATCCAGGCCGGCATCCATGCGCATGATGGAGACGCCGGTGGTTTTGTCGCCGGCGAGGATGGCGGCAGCCACCGGGGCTGCACCGCGGTGGCGTGGCAGCAGCGAAGCATGAATGTTCAAGCAGCCATGTTTGGGAAGTTGCAGCAGGGCGGAGTTGAGCAATTGCCCGTAGGCCGCCACCACAATCAAGTCTGGCGCCCAATCCACTATTTGTGCGTGTGCAGTTGCGTCGCGCAGGCGCGCGGGCGAAATGACTGGCAGGCCAAATCGTTGTGCTTCCAGTTTTACCGCGCCTGCGGCGGACCGGCGCCCGCGTCCTGCGGGGCGGTCGGGTTGGGTAACGACGCCTGCTACCGGCCATTGCTCAAGCAACTTTCGGAGTGCAGGCACCGCAAACTGCGGCGTTCCCATAAAAACAATGCGCATGATTTGATTTTAGCATTTGGCTCAGCTAAAATGCAGGACTGCTATGTTTGAGCTTTGTATATACATGTGCGCTGCTGAGATCGGATGTTGAGCGGCCGTTCTGATGCTCCCGGTGCGTGGGCTGCAGTAAAAAAAGTCTGGCGCATAAGCCCGCTGATTACTGAGGAGGCGCGTGCCGCATTGCGGCGCTGGCAGGATGAGCCCGTAATTCAGCAGCTGTTTGTCAATCGCGGCCTTGCCACTGAATCTGATGCAATGGCTTTCGTGCAGCGCAGCCAGCTGGCTGCAGGCGATGTGATGTTGCTGCCGGATATGCCCGCCGCGGTAGAGCGGATCGTTGCGGCAATTGAGCGGCGCGATCGCATTGTGATCTATGGTGATTATGATGTGGATGGCGTGACTGCAACGGCTTTGCTGGTGCTGCACTTGCAGCAGTATGGTGCTGATGTACACCCCTATATTCCGCGCCGCGATTTGGAAGGGTACGGGCTCAACAACCCCGCGTTAGAGGAGATTGCGGCGGACGGCACGGCGCTTGTGATAAGCGTGGACTGTGGCGTGCGTTCCTTGGCGGAGGCAGACCGCGCGCGCGAGCTGGGAATGGACTTGATCATCACTGACCATCACTCAGTGGGCGGGACGCTTCCCGCAGCGATCGCAGTGATCAACCCCAAGCGCCCGGACCATGCATATCCGGAACGCAATCTGTCCGGCGTCGGGCTCGCGTACAAGCTCGCACAGGCATTGCAGCAACGATTGCCGCTGGCTGCAAGTGCGACGCAGTGTGAGTCGCTATTGGATTTGGTGGCCCTCGGATCAGTGGCAGATTTGGCGCCCCTGTCTGGCGAGAACCGCGCCTTGGTGTGGCGTGGCTTGCAGCGCATCAGCCAGCACCCGCGCGCAGGCATTGCGGCGCTGTTGGTGGCGGCGCGGCGGCGGGGCAGTGCAGTGGATGCCGGCACGATTGCGTTTCAGCTTGGGCCGCGGCTGAATGCTGCCGGCCGGCTGGATACGGCTTTAGACGCTTACCAGCTGCTGATAACAACCGATGCTGCCGAAGCGCAACGGTTGGCGCAGGCGCTGGAACTGCTCAATCGGGACCGGCAACAGCAGACGACTGAGATCACGCAGCGTGCGCTGCAACAGGCACTGGCTGGCGGGCCGGAGCAGTTAATTTTGTTTGCGGTGGATGAATCATTCAACAGTGGAATTGTGGGTTTGGCGGCGGCGCGCGTGCAGGACCAAGCTTACCGGCCGGTGCTTGTTGCGCAGCGGGAACCGGATCAAATTCGTGGATCCGCACGCAGCATCGCGGAGTTTCACATCACTGAAGCGCTGGATGCGTGCGCGGATCTGCTGGTGCGTTACGGCGGCCATGCTGTGGCTGCGGGCTTTACGCTGCTCCCGCATAACTGGGACGCGTTTGTGCAGCGCATGCGTGCGATTGCGCAATCCAAGCTGGGCGGCCTGACATTGCGGCCGCAACTTCGCGTCGATGCGGAAGTGAGTGTTGCCGACCTAACCGGCCGGCTTGCGCGCCAAATGGAATTTTTTGAGCCAACCGGCTATGGCAATCCGGCGCCGGTTTTTGCTGCACGAAATGTCAACGTGGCATCAGTGCGGCGCATGGGAACCGACGGGCAGCACTTGAAGCTGCAGCTGCGCCATGCGGGCAGTGCCAGTGTTGAGGCGGTTGCTTTCGGGGAGGGTGCGGCAGCGGAAAGCATGCCTAAGCAGATTGATGTTGCATTTAATCTGGAGCTCAACGAGTGGCAGGGCCGGCGCAGCGTGCAACTCAGGCTGCGCGATTGGCAGCCGGCCACCTGATAAACCAAGCAGCGCACCAGAGCAACGCAGCGGCTGCACTAAGCATTAGTCCGTAGCGCCAGCTGTCTGGTGCGTAAATAAAACTTACCGAGTGTGCGCCAGAGCTGAGGTTCACCGTGCGCAGCAGCCCGTTGGCAGTTTCAATCGGTGCCGCGGCGCCATCAACTGTTGCGCGCCAGCCCGGATAGTTAGCGTCGGCCAGCACCAAATGGGCGCCAGTGCTTGCGCTGGTCTGTACATCAATCTGCTGTGCACTGTACAGCGTGATTACAGCTGAACCGGCAGGCTGCGAAAGTTCTGTGATTGGCAATGCGGCCACAAGATATGCACGTGGCCACGCACCAAGGTTCTCGTAAACTTTTACGTCGCCGGAATGTGCGAGGCGATAGGGCAATGCCACGAGCGGCTTAAATGTGCGGCTGGGTGTGTGCACCAAAGTGGCGGAGCGCAGGATGGCGCTGCCACTGCCGGCGTACAGCTCCACCGTGGCAACGGCTGCCGAGTTTGCAAACCTAAGTGTGCCGTTGCCACTGCGCTGCAAACTTTCGGGAACTGCCATCTCGAACGCTGCGCCTGTTACCGGTGTGATGCGCGCCATCACAAGTGCTGGCTCAGTTGCGGTAAAAGATTCAAGAATCAGGGCGAGGCCATCGGCCACGAATGGCGGCGTTACCGGCATCACTGTAATTGGCTCGAACGAAAGCTGGCGTGCGAACTGCTGGTCGAAATAGACGCCATTAATCCAAATGTCGTTGGTCTTGTCGGTGATCAGCCAGCGCGTGTTTGTGATATTCAAGAGCCACGCCGGCGGCAGCGCTTTCAGGCGTTCGCGCAGTCTGCCATCGGGCACTTCGATTGCGGGCTCGGCGAGTTGTGCTGCGAATTGAGCGTAAGAACGCGTTGGCAGCAAGCCGCCGTCGTAGCCATCCAGCGTTGGAATGTGCCAGGCTAGAGGCAGATTTGGCGTCAGTAGCTCCTTGGATTTCGCGGCAGTGATGGCATCCACCAGCGCGGCGGCTGTGATGTCTGGCGCCAGCATTGAGCGCATTTCGGTGAGGTCGCCTGGGTCGTAGGTGAGGTTGGAGAGCGACAACATGCGTGCAGCTGGCAGCGCTGCGCTTTGCGCCCGCATTATTTCCAGCACTGCCGGACGCATGCTGTTGTAGGCATCAGGCGTAGTTGGGTTGTTGATAGGAAGCGGAGCGCTTGCAAAAAATAGTTCGAGCACGAGCAGCGCAATCAAAGTTGGCTTGCGGAGGTGCGCCAGCCTGGCGGAATCAATTGCGAATATTGCAAGCCCGACGGCAAAAGCCAACAGCCACGCTGCCAGCTCACCCGGGAGCGGCATGCCAAGCGGGCCGGTTTCGCCGGCGGGTGTGTGGCTTGCGCCCGCGATGGTCCCCATTACCAATCCGGCAATGGCAGCGCCGGCCCACCAGCTTGCGCGCCGAACTTGCACGCGCGTGAGGAGTTCGAGATTGTCGATGCCGGCGCCGGCAAGCAATGCGCCGCCCATTGCCCACAGCGCCAGCCAGCGCACAGGCGCGCGAAACAGGTTGAAGCCCGGCACCACGCGCACGAGCAGCCAATACAGGGGATTGAAGCCGCCGAGTGCCAGCAGCAACCCGCTGGCTGTAAGTGCTGTGCTTGCGAGCAGCGCGCGGCGCATTGCCAGGCGCTGCGGAAGTGCGGCGAGACCGGCCGCGATGAGCAGCATGCCGGTGCAGCCAACGTATGCCACGTACTCGGTGAATAGCGCGCGGGTGAAGTTGGGCAGCAGAGCCCGGCCAAGCGCAAGCGGCGAGAGTGAAAACGAAAGGGCTTCGCGCAAGCCAAGGCCGGCACTGCGCAGCGACTCGCTGCTCAACTCCAGCGTTGGCAAGAGCTGTGCACTGGCCAGCAGTGCCGCCGCACAAAAGAAGGGCGCGCAGCGCAGCAAGGCAATCGCAGCTCTGCGGACTGCAACCACTAAGTCCAGCTGCGGCTTGGCCGCGGGTTGTGAAGTAGCGGGTTTGGTTGCGAGCGCAGCACTGACAAGCCAGATACCGGTTCCAATCAATGTAACAAACACAGTTTGCGGGTGGCCTGCAAGAACTTGCATGGCGACGACCAGGCATAGCAGCAGGCCCGCGCGTTTGGTGTTGCTATGAAACGCTGTGGCAAACGCCAGATGCAAAACCATCGGCAGCCACGCGAGCGACTGCAGCTGATTGATTTGCTCGGCTTTTGCGAGCAGGCTGCCGCCCAAGGCAAAGACCAGTGCGGACACGGCTGCACCCGCAGCGTCGAGCTGCAGGGTACGGCGCGCAAGCCAGTAAGTTCCCGCGCTTGCCAGCAGCAGGTGCGCAATCAAAGATATTTTGTACGCCGTTGGGGTGCTGAAGCCAATGATCAGCCAGTTGAGCGGGTACAGCACCGCGGTCTGCGGATTGGCAAGGAAAGGCACGCCCATGAACAGGAACTGATTCCAAAGCGGCACTGTGGCACTGCGCAGGGCCTGGGCACGGTGCTCCCAGTGCGGGTACTGGTAGAGCAGTACATCACCGCGGGCAAGAATCAAATTGGTGAATGTGAGCTTCCACAAAAAAAGCGGCACTGCTGCCAGCGCCAAGCCCAACGCGAGTGCGGGCTGCAAGCGCGCAAGTGCACGCGTTCGCAACGGTGTGACTGCCACCGTCATCACTTTGCCACCAACTGGTAGAGCGTAAACGAGTGGGAGCCGTCGCGGCGGGTTGTGTTTAGCAGTGGCACGCAGGCGTAGCCGGCGGCTGTGACGGCGCCATGTATTTCGGCGAACGGCTCCCAGCTGGGCGCCACAAAATAGCGTGGGCTGGCGCTGCCGAATGTGCGCAGATCGGTCAGGAGCTGGGCCGGGCCTTGGACCCAGCTAATGTGGAGCGGGCCCTGGTCAAGATAAAACTTCCATTGCCAGCTCAGCCAGTGGTCGTAGAGCACGCTGCCCGTTGGGGCTGTGCGCAGTACTGCTGCCACTTGCTCGATGCCATCGTACGCGCCGTGATCCCCGCCGAGCGCATAGCCTGAGGCACTTGCGCGCAGGCTGGCGGGCAGCACGGTTGCCAGCAACGCAATGCCGGCTGCAGCCAGCGCGTGTATTGCGCGCGACGGGTTACGGTTTTGCAGCCAGCCGGCTGCAGCTGCCAGCGGCACAGCCAGCAGCATAAGTGCGAACGGCGCAAGCGGTACAAAGTAGCGATCCCACAAGTTAAACGCAAGCAGCCAGTACGCCGCAAGGTATGCCGCCACGAATCCGAGAATGACCAGATTTACTGTGGTGCGCAGCGGCCAAGCAATGGTGAAAAGGCAGCTGGCCGGCAGCCAAATGCTGTATGCGAGCAGCATTCCGTTCAATGCGGGCGTGCCGACCATCATTGCGGCCAGTCCGGCCAGCTGCTGCCAGCGCGGCAGCAGTTCCGCGGACCGGATAAAACGCCCCGGCATGTTGTCGGCGTAACCCTGCTCCCAAAATCCAATCGCGGGCGCGCGCACATAATCCCAAATGTAAACCGCCACCAACACGGCCAGTAGTGGTGCCACCCAGTTGCGCAGTTGCCTTACGCGGTGGTGCGGGCCCAACGTGGGCACTTGCAGCAGCAGTCCAAGTGCCAGCACAAGTGGCAAAAAAATCAGGGCGGACTGCTTGCAGGCGTAGGCAGTGGCGAACGCGATCCCAGATCCCGTCCAGTGCCCGCGCAGTACAAGCAGCAGGCTCGCAAGCACCAAACAACCCAGGAGTGCGTCGATAAAGTAGGTGGCACCAAATGATATTGCAAGCGGGGAGAGTGCCAGCAGCAGGCCGGTAATCAGTCCCGCCGGCGGGCCATGTAACTTGCGCCCGCAGCCTGCTGCGAGTGCAATGCTGATTGTGCTGGCAGCGAGGGCGGGCAGGCGCAGCGCCAGCTCCGCCAAACGGACATCGTAGCGCGCTTTGGCACCGAGCATATTTAGCACGGCCGCGCCCAAATAAAGGGCAAGCGGCGGCTTGTCAACTACTTCATGCGAGAGCCAGATATCGCGTGCGTCGGCAATCCGCAGCGCAAAGCCGGCGTACAGGCTTTCATCCGGGTGGAAGCGGTTGGCGGCGAGCAGCGCAGCCCGCAGTGCAAAGCCCAACAGCACTGTGCCAGTCATTGCCAAGAGAAGAAATATTTGATCCCGGCGCCCACGCGCCGGATTTTTCACATATACTGCCGGCATAGTATGACCTGCGCCGGCGCGCGCGCATTTAGTAATAGCGGAGGCAGAGCCATGGCTGATTTTTTGTCACGCCCGTGGATTAAGGTCTACGATGCTGGTCTTGGTGCATCGCTGGAGCCATATCCCCCGGAATGCCTGCATGTTCAATTGGAGCAGACTGCGATAAAGCATGCGGACAAGGTTGCCTGCATTACGTCGGGGCGCGTTCCGGTGGCCGGCCGGTTGGGTGCAGAATTAACTTGGTCGCAAATTAACTCTGCGAGTGGACAGCTGGCGGCAGCCCTTACAGAGCTGGGCGTGCGCAAGGGTGATGCGGTGGCGCTGATCCTGCCCAATTGTGTGCAGTTCATTGTGGCATTCTATGCCATCCTCAAGGTGGGCGGAGTGGTGGCTGCAATCAACCCGACGTATCCGCCGGACCGCATGGTTCATCAAGTGAACGATTGCGGCGCGCGTGTTCTGATTTGCCTCACGCCCTTTTACAGTGGCTTTAAGCGGATACAAGCTCAAACAAAAGTAGAGCGCGTAATCGCCACGCGCATCCGTGAATATCTGCCGCGGGTAGTGGGCTTGTTGTTTAGCCTTGTGCGGGAAAAGAAGAGCGGCCACTACCTGGGCAGTTTGCTTGCGGGTGACCTGTGGCTGCAGGATTTGTTGCGCCATGGCAAGGACCTTGCCTTTCAGCCGCCCGTAATTGATGCCGGGCATGATGTTGCCATTTACCAGTACACGGGCGGGACAACCGGCGTAGCCAAAGGCGCAATGGCAACGCACCGGGCGCTGGTGGCTAACACGCATACAATGCAGCGCTGGCTGGGGGCTGCGCACCTCGCTGATGAGCGCCTGCTTGGCGCGATTCCGTTCTTTCATGTGTATGGCATGGTGGCAGTGCTGGCTTTTGCCGCGAGTAGTGGCGGCTGCATAATCCTCGTTCCCAATGCGCGTGACATTGATGATGTGGTGGACAACATCGCGGTGTGGCGGCCCACTGTATTCTGCGGCGTGCCCGCGCTGTTCAATGCCATTAGCCTCAATCCGCGCGTCAGCAGCCGTGCTGTGGACCTTGGCTGCTTTAAGGCATGCTTCAGCGGCTCGGCACCGCTGGCGCCTTCAGTCAAGCTGCGGTTTGAGGAGCTTTCGGGCGCGCCGCTGCGCGAAGGTTTTGGCATGAGCGAGACTCCGACCGCCACGCACGGGAACCCAATGAGCCGGCCGGGCAAGGACCAGTCGATTGGCGTTCCCTTTCCGGATGTTGAGTGCCGTATCGTGAGCCTCGATGATGAGCGCACGGAGTTGAGAGTGGGGGAAGTGGGCGAAATGATCATCCGCAGCCCCAACATGATGCTGGGCTACTTGAACCTGCCAGATGAGACGGCGATCGCGTTGCGCGACATGCACGATGGCGGTCCACCGTGGTTGTTCACGGGAGATATTGCGCGTATGGATGCCGAGGGCTTCTTTTATATTGTGGATAGAAAAAAAGACATGGCGCTGATTGGCGGCTTTAATGTTTATCCCACCACGGTGGAAAAAGTCCTTGCGAGCCATCCGGCTGTGGGCGAGGTGGGCGTAACGCGCATGCCACACCCGCAACAGGATGGAGTGGAAGTGCTGCTGGCCGCGATTGTGCTGCGTGCGGGACAAAGCGCCACCCCGGCCGAGCTGGTGCAGTTTCAGGGCGAGCATTTGGCACCGTACGAGGTTGCGCGCCGGTTTGCATTCGTGGCCGAACTGCCAAAGACGGCGGTGGGCAAAACATTGCGCAGAGAATTGCTGGCAGCTGCGAAGCAGAATATTGTGACTGTATAGGCGGCTGACGGGGTCACATGGTTTGTGCTGCCGCTAACCGCAGGTTCAAAAGAAACGCAGTCTAACTTCAACTGCTATACTAGAAGGGTGAAGACGATATTGGAGACGGCTGCGCTTCGGTTTACTGGCGCGCCGCGTCTGCTGATCTGCCCCAATTGTCTCTCACTGACAAAACACAAAGTTTTCCAAGAGGCTGACTGCGTCACGGTATTGGGCGTGCCGGTTGCGCGGCGGCTGCGGCGTGAAATCTTGGAGTGTGAGGAGTGTGGCGATACTCATGAAGTGCCGGGGATCTTGGCTGCTGGTGGTCTCGAGCAGGCCGGGGCACCTGTCAGGCGCAGTGGTGGCAGACGCTCTCCGGTGTTGCGGATTTTGGCAATTGCTGGAATGCTGGTGCTGACATTGGCGTTGCTGATAGGTGTCATTCTAATCGTTCCCCGCATGGGATAGCTAGTTCAGATCGCTTTCGCTTCCGCCCGAATAACTTCGCTCCCACCCGTCGTAATCGATTTCTGTGTGGTTCGCAATGGCCCGTGGGTTGAACGGCGACCCTAGTATCTGAGTGTCGTTTCCCAAAACTTGGCATGGCATCAAGTGCCATTGCGGGTCGTTGTTAATCTGATGCGAAGCCCACTTCAATGAGCTCCACTTTGCCGGCACAACTAAATCTTCGTGAGCAAATGCATGCGGCATTGAATGCTGCGCAGCGTACATTGGTGCGGGAGATTGCCACGCTCGGCACTGAGTCGGGAGTTGGGCTGTACATTGTTGGCGGGTTTGTGCGGGATTTGCTGCTTGGTGGCGCCGTGCGCGAGGTTGATCTCGTGGTCGAGGGCGACGCGATTGGATTTACGCAGACGGTTTTCTCGCGACTGGGCGGGCGCGTAACGCCACATCGGCGCTTTGGCACCGCCAAGTGGCGTCTGCCGCGCGAACTTGCAACTGCCTGCGGTTGGACCGTGCTTGATTTTGTAATGGCGCGGAGCGAAAGTTATGCCCGACCAGCTGCACTGCCCGTGGTCAAGCGGGCAGCTATTCGAGACGATTTGCTGCGGCGCGACTTTACGATAAATACGCTGGCGATTTGCCTGGATGCGGAGCGCGCGGGCATTACGCTCGATTTCTGTGGCGGGGCTGCCGACTTGCAACAAGGTTTGATAAATGTCTTGCATCCGCGTAGCTTTGAGGACGATCCGACGCGCATGCTGCGTGCGGTGCGCTTCGCGGAACGGTTGGGTTGCGAACTTGCACCTGCCACGCTGCAGCTGATTGAGCCAGCGCGCGCGCATGTTGCGGCGCTCAGCGGCGACCGCCTCCGCCACGAACTGCAGCTTGTATTTGAAGAGAAGCATTCAGCAAATGTTCTGACGCGCCTGAATGGCTTTAGTTTGCTGGCTGCGATTCACCCGGCCTTGGCCAATACTGCTGATGCCTGGCTCGCGGACAAGCTAATCGCTGCTGAAGCTGCTGGCGCAGCGGCAGAGGTACTTTGGCTGTTGTGGCTGTATCGGTTGCCGGCTGCAGAATCGCGGTTGGTGGCGCAGCGCTTGCGCTTGCCCGTGCGCCTCACGGCTGCATTGCAGCAGGCGCAGCAACTGGGTGCACAGCGCAACTTGGGGCGCAAGCTGGCTAGCAGTGAAATTGTTTCGGTGCTCGCGGGTGTCCAGGACTGGGCGCTGGCTGCACTTGTGATTGCGGCGCAGGATGAGCAAGTGCGCACGAATCTTCAACGCTACCGGAATGATCTGCGCTACATCAAACCGTTGGTGACCGGGCATGTGTTGCGCGCCCGCGGATTGGCAGCTGGCCCGCAGTATGCCAAAGTGCTTGCGCGCCTGCGCGATGCCTGGCTGGATGGAGAGATCCATGACGCCGCCGGGGAGCTCGCGCTGCTTGACCGCCTTTTACTGCAACGTTAGTTGACGATAGCTGCCGTCCGCGGTAAGCTTGCAATGACCTGACCCCTCCCCGGATGGGGTGGGCTGGAGAAATTATGAAGACACACCCAAAACAAACTTTGCTGCACCGCGCCAAGAGCATTGGCGGCCACATGCGCAGCGTGGAGCGCATGCTTGATGAGGACGCTTATTGCATCGATGTCATCAAACAGGTGCAAGCGGTACAGTCGGCGCTGGCAAAACTGAGCGAAGCGGTGCTGGCGAACCATATGCAAACCTGTGTCACGACTGCGATTCGGGGTACGAAACAGTCAGAGCGGGCGCGGGTGATTAAGGAGATCGTGGATGTTTACCGAATTGGTGCGCGTTAGATCACTGCGAATTTATTTTCTGCTGCTCGGCGGCGTTTTTGCGGGTTTGATTGCGGGCTGCAGTGCGCCGCCGCTTCAAATTTCGCTTGAAGCCTCCGATATGGCGTACTCGGTGGTTGAGCTGCGCGCAGTAGCGGGTCAGCCAGTGCGCATGACATTTCTCAACGCAGGCGCGCTTGAACATGATTTCAATATTGGCGAAATCAAGATCAGCGGTTTCAAATATGTGGAGGGCGGTATGGTTACGCATGAGCATGGGCAAGCTACTGGTACAGCGCCACAGTTGCATGTAATGGCAATGCCGGGCGAGCGGGCTGTGGCGGAATTTACACCGCTTAGGGCGGGGCGCTATGAATTCTTTTGCTCTACCGAAGGGCATGAGCAAGCGGGCATGCATGGGACACTGGTTGTGCAGTAGCAGCGGACTGGGTTCACTCTACAATTTTTGTTTATTTCATGGAGCGTAAAATGAATACAAATCAAATGACTATCCCGGCAATATCATGTGGGCACTGCAAGCTGACAGTGGAGCGCGAGGTTTCTGAGTTGGCTGGCATTTCCAAGGCTACCGTGGATGTGGATCTCAAGCAGTTGACTGTTGAGTTTGAAACTCCAGCCACGCTTCTGAAAATTCATGGTTTGCTGCAAGAAATTGGGTATCCGGTAGCTGTGTAGTCTGCTGCGGTTTGTAAGTACTGCGGAAGATGGCTACCGAGCATCTGGTGCTGCCCATTACGGGCATGACATGTGCGAATTGCGCAGTAACGATTGAGCGCAGTCTAAAGCGGGTTGACGGAGTGCAGTCCGCCACTGTAAATCTTGCCAGCGAACGTGCCACATTTGCATTTGATGGCAGCCAGGTGCAAGCGGTTGATCTGATCGCCAAGCTGGAACGGATTGGCTATGGCGTGGCCACAACTGTGCAGCAGCTTGCTGTGCACGGTTTGGTGGACGACAACGACGCGCGGGCGCTTGCCCGGGCATGGGCGCAGTTGCCCGGCATGCGCCAGTCGTCCATTAATTTTGCGGCAGAGAGTGCGCGCGTGGAGTTCATTCCCACGCTTGTGGCGCTTGAAGACATGCGCAGTGCTGCGCAGCGCCTCGGTTTTGCCGTCGCCGCTTTGGATGGCGATAGCGCTGACAGCGAGGATCGGGCGCGCGCCGCAGAGACTGCGCGCCGCACGCAGCGCCTGCTGGTTGGCGCAGGTTTCACCGTGCCGTTGTTTTTGCTTTCCATGGCCAATGATTTCGCTTTATTGCCGCCTGCCATCGGGCACGCGCCATGGTTTGCGTTGCTGCTTGGCGTGTTGGCCAGCCCGGTTCAATTTTATGTGGGCTGGCCGCACTATGTTGCTGCGCTTAAGTCCGTGCGCAATAGTGCAGCCAATATGGATGTGTTAATTGTGCTGGGCAGCTCCACGGCTTATTTTTACAGCATTGTGGTGCTGGTGGGCAGCAGTGCGGGTTGGGCGGGGGTGCCACACCATACCTATTTTGAAACGGCGGCAATGATCATTACGCTGATTGGCGTGGGAAAGCTGCTGGAGGCGCGTGCCAAAGGCCGCGCTTCTGCGGTGATCCGCCGGCTGCTGGCTTTGCAGCCGCGAATGGCGCGCCTTGTGCGGGCGGGTGCTGAGGTGGATGTGCCGGCAGGCACAGTGCAGGTCGGCGATATTGTGCTCGTGCGTCCCGGCGAAAGCATCGCTGTTGACGGTCTGATTGTCGAAGGTTCTTCCACCGTTGATGAGTCGATGCTCACCGGCGAATCATTGCCTGCGGAAAAGAACGTGGGTGCCAGCGTGTTTGGTGCCACCCTCAACCGGCAGGGCGCGTTCAAGTTCCGGGCAACCAAGGTTGGGTCAGAGACCGCGTTGGCGAACATCGTGCGGCTGGTGCAAGCTGCACAAGATAGCAAGGCGCCCGTGCAGGCTTTGGCAGACCGTGTCTCAAGTATTTTTGTGCCGGCAGTGGTGCTGCTTGCGCTGCTAACATTTTTGGGTTGGTATCTTGTGGGCGGGGATGTGAGCCGGGCTTTGATCAACATGGTGGCGGTGCTGGTGATTGCGTGCCCGTGCGCACTGGGTCTCGCTACGCCGACTGCGATCATGGTTGGGGCCGGGCGTGGCGCAGAGCTTGGCATCTTGTTTCGCAACAGCGAAGCACTGGAGCATGCCGGCAAGGTGGGTACTGTTGCGCTCGACAAAACTGGAACGCTAACGCGCGGCCGGCCAACCGTAACGGATATTTACATTGCGGATGGCGCACGCTGGTCGGCGGATGACTTTTTGCAACACGTGGCATCTGCGGAGCGGCGCAGTGAGCACCCGCTTGGCGAAGCCGTGATGGCTGGTGCCACCGAGCGCGGCTTGAGCTTGTTTGAGCCGGGCGAATTTGTGGCGCTTGTGGGGCGCGGAATATCTGCGCTTGTAAATGGCAACCGCTTGCTTGCCGGCAATCGCCGTTTGATGGCAGACAGCCAGGTTGATGTTGAACATCTGCATGCGCGGGCGGTCGCGCTCGAGCAGCAAGCCAAGACGGTGATCTTTGTATCCATCGATGGAGCTGCTGCCGGCTTGGTGGCGGTGGCTGATGCGGCTAAACCCGAGGCGCAGGCTGCAATCGCTGCGCTGCGCAAAATGCAAATCAAGGTTGTGATGCTGACTGGGGACAACGCCCGGACTGCGAACGCATTGGCGCAGGAGCTGGGTGTGGATCGGGTGGTGGCGGAGGTGCTGCCCGCGCAAAAGTTGGAAGCCATCCGGGAACTGCAGCTGCTGCCACAAGCTGCGCCAGTGGCAATGGTTGGGGATGGAATTAACGATGCGCCCGCGCTCTCTCAGGCGGATGTGGGCATGGCGATTGGGGCTGGCTCTGATGTGGCGCTGGAGGCCGGACACATTACGCTGATGAGCGGCGACTTGCGGGGCATTGGGCGGGCCATCCTGCTCTCGCGCGCGACAATGCGCACTATCCGGCAAAACTTGTTTTGGGCGTTTGCTTACAACACGCTTTTGATTCCGGTGGCAGCTGCCGGACTGCTGCAACCGGTGCTGGCAGCTGCCGCGATGGCATTTAGCTCGCTGTTTGTGGTTGCAAACAGCCTGCGGCTCAGGCGCGTGCGCCTTGCGTGAGTTTCAGGTGGGGGCAGGCCGCGAGTGGGCTTGTATAATTCAGCGGTTATGCAGAGCAAGCTTCAGCGGCGTGATTTTCTAAAGCTGGCTTCGCTGGCTGTGGTGGGCATTGCTGCTGCGCCACTGGAACTGCGGCGTGCGCTGCCCGCATTAGCGCCGGGCACCGGCGCGCGCTTTGGGCGGGTGGCAATCGACTTTGGATTTGTGCGTGCGCGCCCCACGCAAGACGGGCGCATTACTGGCAAAGTGCTGCGCGATGATGTTGTGCCAATCGTGCGGGAAGTTGTGGGCAAGGGCATGAATGCCACAAATCACATTTGGTTTGAGGTGCCCAACGGCTACGTCTATTCCACCGCCATGCAGGTTGTGCGCAACGAGCCGAATGAGCCGCTGCGCTCGCTGCCGGCGGAGGGCCTGTACGGCGAGGTAACGGTGCCATTTGCCGATGCGCGCAGTGAACCCAGCCCGGGCGCGGCCACTCCATACCGGGTTTACTACTCCGCGGTGTTCCAAGTTCATGGTGTGCAACAGGCGCCTGACGGCAGCTATTGGCTGCGGGTAAAGGACGACGCTGATGTGAAGCTGTGGCTGCCCGCTCATATTCTGCGCCCGTTGACGCCGGCCGATATTGCCCCGATCTCCCCGCATGCCGATGGAAAGTTGATTGTGGTGAACCTCGCCCACCAGTCACTGTCCGCTTTCGAGGGGGCGAACGAAGTATTTCGCTGTCTGGTTTCAACTGGCAAGCACTATGTGAAAGACGGGCGTTGGGTGGAAGCTCAAACTACGCCAGTAATTACCGCGCCAATTTGGAGCAAGCGCATGACGCGCCACATGCAGGGTGGTTCGGCCACTGCGGGTTGGGATATTCCTGGCGTGCCGTTCGCATCTTTTTTTTCCAGCGATGGCGCAGCGGTGCATGGCGCGTTTTGGCACAACCATTTTGGCGTGCCGCGCTCCGCTGGCTGTATCAACTGCACGCCACAGGCAGCGCGTTGGATCTTTCGGTGGACGTTGCCAGAGGTGAAATATTTGCCGGGCTTTGCGGACTCGCCTTGGCCGGGCGGTACACGCATACAAATTGAGCCGGGAGTGGCTTAGGCGCCCACCAAATTATTCACTGCTGTTTTTTCCAGTGTGGATGAATGGTTTGGGAGTTCGCGGTGAGCCATGCTTGAACAGGTTTTGGCAACGGCTCGCAGCAAGGCGTACAATCCCAGCTTAGAGGGATGCACTCAAGCGCCGGCGGCTGATTGATACTGATTTGGGAATTCAGGCATGCGCTTCTGTTTCATAGCGGTCCAAACACCGCCACTGTGGAGATAATTAATTGGCTTCTGCAAACTTAACCTACGGACTTGCGCTGGTTGCAGGCATGGCGTCGTTCCTATCGCCGTGCGTGCTCTCACTTGTGCCGGTCTACATTACCTATCTCGGCGGGCGCGCGGTGACTGCCACTGGCACAGAAACTGACGGCAATCGGGCGCAGACGTTTTTGCATGGCGTCGCGTTTGTACTTGGCTTTAGCTTTGTTTTTGTATCTTTGGGCGCGGCCGCCAGCGTACTTGGCCAGGTGCTCTTTTCCATGCGGGATGTTTTGACGAGAGCCGGCGGCGTGGTGGTGATTGTGCTCGGTTTGCACACGATGGGTGTGCTGCGCATCCCGTTCTTATATCGTGACACCCGCATGCAGTACGCACGCGCTGCAGATGGCTTGAACTTTGCCACTTCCGGTTTCATGGGCATGTTTTTTGCCGCGGGCTGGTCGCCGTGCCTCGGTCCAATTCTCGGTGCGATTATGACGCTTGCATTTTCGGCCGAGAGTGCGCAGCACGGTACGCTCTTGTTATGCGCCTACTCGGCCGGGCTGGGACTGCCATTCCTGGCCGCGGCGCTGGCAGTCGGGCGTGTATCGCAGCTCATCCGGCGCATGGGGCGCTACATGCATTACATTGAGCTGGCGAATGGTGTGCTGCTAATTGTCATCGGCGGGCTGCTCTTTACCGGGGCACTAGGCCTGATCACAATTCAACTTTCGCAGGTGCCATCGCTCTTGACGTTGCAGGAACAAATTGACAGCGGTTTGCTAAAAATCTGGAGCAGGCTGGGAGGTGGATAGTTCATCCGGCTCCAACGGCGCGCTGCGCGCGCTGCTGGCTGGCGGATTTGTTTTGGGTTTACTGCTGGCTGTTGCGCTGGTGGGCGCCGACGAATTCAACCGGTTGCGCACGGCGGCAACTTCGGCCCGTAAAACTTCCAGCCAGCCTGCGGCGGTTGCCGGCCCGCTTGTGGGAGATCCAGCGCCGGACTTTGAGCTGATTGAAGCCGGCACCGGCAACAAGCAGCGCCTTTCAGATTACCGCGGACGACCGGTGCTTGTAAACTTTTGGGCCACATGGTGCGCGCCCTGCCGGACAGAAATGCCTGCACTCGAAAAAGCCGCTGCAACCTATCGCAATGCCGGGCTTCAAGTTCTGGCCGTAAACTTTGGCGAGTCGCGATCGGCAGTGCTTGCGTTCGCCGGCGAGCTTAGCCTCCAGCTTCCTTTGCTTCTTGATTCCGATGGCGCCGTGCAGGATTCCTATCGCGTGCCGGGATACCCTTCCAGTTATTTTATCGATCGTCAGGGGCGGGTAGCTGCGGTGCACTTGGGAATTCTGACCGAGGATCAGCTGAGTGCGCGCCTTGCGACAATTCTGCCCTGATGTGGGTGCAGCAAGCTGCGAAAGGCAGGGGCTGCAATTTAGTGACGCACACTCATGACCAGCGATGAAATTGCGGCGGGCAAGTATGCGCTGCCTGCCGGCAGCAACCTTGGCAAACGCCTGACTTATGCAGCGGCTAAGCATTGGCTGGCGATTTGCTGCGGTGTGATCGGCGGCTATGTGGGGCTGGCAGTATCGCCGGCAGTCTTGCTCAAGCTTGGCTTTGTGCGCAGTGCGGCGCTCATTTACCGCTTGTACTGGCCGGTCTGCCACCAGTTTGCGTACCGGTCTTGGTTTTTGTTTGGGGCGCACTTTAGTTATGCTGCCGATGAGTTCAAGCTGGCAACCGGCATCGATCCCTACACTGCTGCCGGGCGGCTTGCAAGCAAAAGTTTTGTGGGAGACGCGGTGCTCGGGTACAAGCTGGCGCTGTGCGAGCGGGATATTGCCATTTACGGCGGCATGCTGCTGGCCAGCTTGGCTTACGCTGCTTGGCGCAGTACCGGGCGCGAAGTGGTTCCGTTGCATTGGATCGGCTATGGGCTGCTGGGTGTTGCGCCGATTGCCTTCGATGGTGTGAGCCAGCTGCTCTCGCAGCCGCCGTTTGATTTGTTCGGGTTGGCGCTGCGCGAGAGCACGCCCGTGCTGCGCTCGCTGACCGGCGCACTGTTTGGCATTGCAAGCATTTGGATGGCGTACCCGCATCTGGATGTGTGGATGCAGGTGGTGCGCGAAGAGCTGGAGGAACTTACAGGCGCGTAGCCAGCTTGCCGGCAGCTGCCAAGCAAGCAGTTTGTTGCGGCTTGCATGGTAAACTGCCCGCATGCAGTTGTGTGAGCGTGGCGGAGTCCGCTTTTTCACCTTCACAAGTTTCCCCAACGGTGATCTGACACATGCAGTGTTTGGGCGCGCGGGCGGCGTTAGTCCTGCGCCATTTGATTCGCTGAACATGAGCATCAGCACTGGTGACAGCTTGGAAAATGTGCGCGAGAACCGGCGGCGGGCGCTGGCGGCGGCAGGCGTTAAGGCGGCGGCGGTGGCAACGCTGTGGCAGGTGCATGGCACGGAGGTGGTGGCGGTGGCGGCGCAACCGGGCGATCCGCTTACGCAGGCGGATGCGCTAATCACAAACGAGCGCAGCGTGACGCTGTTCCTGCGCTTTGCGGACTGTGTGCCAATTCTTTTGTTTGATCCGGTGCGGCGCGTGACGGGCATAGCACACGCTGGTTGGCGTGGCACAGTGGCGGGTATGGCTCAAAATGTTGTGCGCGCAATGGTTGCCAAGTACGGCTGCATTGCAGCGGATATTTTGGCGGGGATTGGGCCGGCAGTGGGTCCGGCGCGCTACGAAGTTGGCGCTGAGGTGGCGGATGCGGCGCGGGCTGCATTTCCGCACGAGAGTGACATCCTGCAAGTGCGCGCCGGCAAAACGTACCTGGACTTGTGGACTGCGAATGCGGCTGCATTACGGTCTGCGGGCGTGCGTTCGATTGAGGTTGCTCAACTTTGCACTGCCGAAAACAATAATGAATTCTTTTCGCATCGCGGGGACAATGGACAGTCTGGGCGGTTTGGTGCGCTAATAGGAATGGGCGTCAACTAGCACTTTGTGCCGGCTGCCGGCCGGCTGTTGTGGCCGGCATGCAAAACTCTGCGCAAGTGAGAACGTACAGAAATGGATCGGCTTAAGAGTAATTATGAAAAGGTGCAGGAACGCATCTCCGGCGCTGCTGCGCGGGCGGGGCGCAGCGTGGCGGAAATTAAGCTGGTGGCGGTGTGCAAGCAGCGGCCGCTCGCGGAGGTGGCGATTATTTATGCCGCCGGTCAGCGGGGTTTTGGCGAGAACCGCGTAGAGGAGTGTGCGCCAAAAGCTGCAGCGGCCGCAGCTGAATTTGAACTTAGCGGCGATGCAATCTGCTGGCATATGGTCGGGCATGTCCAATCGCGCAAGGCGCAGCAGGTGGCGGAGGTGTGCGGCATTGTGCACTCGGTGGATGGCGTGAAGCTGGCCACGCGCCTCGGGCGCGCCGCACAACAGGCGGGCAGGGTGCTGCCGGTTTTGTTGGAGTGCAATGTGTCCGGCGAGCAGAGCAAGGAAGGGTTACAGGCGAATGACTGCGCAGCGGGCTCGCTACAGTGGGAGCAGTTGCTTCGCGAAGTTGCTGCAATTGCCGCCATACCCGGTGTGCAGGTGCGAGGCCTGATGACAATGGCGCCAGTGGTGGCGGAGCCGGCTGCGGCGCGCCCATTCTTTGTTGCGTTGCGCACATTGCGGGACCGGCTCGCGGCTCATTTTGGCGATCTTGCATTGCCCGAACTTTCGATGGGGATGACGGATGATTTTGAAGTGGCAATTGCCGAAGGCGCGACGATTGTGCGGGTCGGCCGCGCAATATTTTCTGGTTAGCACGCAGTGCACGGAGCGACGTTATGAATCCATTATTGTCTGTCGTTCAACTGTTTTTTCAGCTGTACTCTTTTGCGATACTTGGGCGGGCGTTGGTGAGCTGGGTGCAAGTGGACCCGTATCATCCAGCGGTGAGGTTTTTGCATGATGTGACCGAACCTGTGATGGCGCCAATCCGGCAGGTGATGCCTGCAACCGGCATGTTTGACTTCACGGCGATTGTGGCGATGGTACTGGTGCAGACTGCCGGGCAGTTGACGGTGGCTGTTCTGGGCATGGTGATGTAAGTGCCCGCGGATTTAGCCTGCACGCGCCTCGCGCTAAAAGTTTCGCCACGGGCGGCGCGCACAGAATTTGCAGGGTGGCGTCCAGATGGTTCGCTGCATTTGCGGCTGGCTGCGCAACCGGTAAACGGCGCTGCGAATGATGCGGCGCTTGCGTTTCTTGCCACGCGCTTAAATATTTGCAGGCGACGCATCTCGCTGGTGCGGGGGGCTACGGCGTCAAACAAGCTTGTGCAGATTGAAGGCATGACGTTGGCGGCAGTGCGTGCATGCCTTGGCGAGTGAAGCCATGCGGGCTGG
The DNA here is from genome assembly GCA_003569365.1 of Anaerolineaceae bacterium. Lineage (GTDB taxonomy): Bacteria > Chloroflexota > Anaerolineae > Anaerolineales > UBA11657 > BD1. The sequence goes on along the minus strand of BGOS01000004.1, from coordinate 150,604 downwards.
TGCCACGGGCATTGCACGGCAGCGCGCAGTTGCATTGGTGTGCTGCGTGCTGGCTGCCTGCACGTCCATCCCAACCGATGCGCCTGGCGCAACCCAATCAATGAAACCAACAGCCGAAGTCAGTGCCACCGCAGCTAGTGTTCAGAATACCGCTCCGGCGCCGACGGCGGAGCCGGCTCCGCTGGTGGTGGATTTGGGGAAAGTAGAACTGAGTGCGTTAAAGGCTGAGCTTGCAAAGAAGCTGCAAGTTAGCGATAAAGCCTTGGTGATCGTGGTGGTCGAAGCGGTGGAGTGGGGCGATGCGAGTTTGGGTTGTCCGGAGCCGGGCATGATGTATGCGCAGGTGATAACACCGGGCCATCGCGTGGTGCTTGCGGTGGATGGACAGCAATACACCTATCACACGGCACTGGCTGGAAATTTTGTGCTGTGTGAGCAGGCGGGGTCCAGCAGCAGCGCAGCTGCAATCGAATTGCTGAAGTTGGATCTCGCCGCGCGCAGCGGCGCGGCAGTCGCCGAAATTGTAGTGCTTAGCTCAGAAGCTGTGCAGTGGAGCGATTCCGCGCTTGGCTGTGCGCAGCCAGGCAAGGTGTACTCAAAAGTAATTACCCCGGGTTTGCGGGTCACTCTCGAATTGGCCGGCAAACGCTACGATTACCGCACCGGCGCACTTGGCGAGTTTGTGCTCTGTGAAAGCAACTGACGCGGACGCTGTGAACCATAACTCTTATGCCGCATACAAGATGCGTCCGCAGTTGCCGCATTTCACGGGATCGGGGTTGTTGCGGGCCTCTTGGATGCGGGTAGCTGACGGGGCAATACCGCAAGCGCCGCACGAGCCTTCCAGCATGCGCGTGATCGCAACGCCATTCTTTGCTGTGCGCACCTGTTCATATAACGTGAGGTGGATGGGGGACACTTGTGGTGTTAGCAATGTGCGCTCCGCGGCGACCGCACTAATACGCGCATCGCACGCTTCGCGCTCGGTACGCAGGGCTGCGGCAGCCAGCTGCCAGGCGGCGGCGCATTGAGCTTGCGCAGCAGCAGCTGCGGCGCGCGCCGCTTCGGCTGCTTCCTCTTCCAGCATTCCGGTTAGTTGGCGCTCCTCAAGTAACCTCGTGCGTTCAGCCAGCGACTCTATCTCGCGCTGCAAGTCCTGCAGCTCCTTTGGGATTTTTACACTGCCGCTGTATAAGCGCTGTTCGGAAGCTGCGCGCTTGTTGTCGAGCGCGGTGTGTTCGTCTTTGATGGTGCTGGCGGCCGCGCTGGCCATGCGAACTGCCTTTTCGGCGGCTTGCAGCGCTGCGGTTGTTGTGCGCAGCTCCGCGGGTCCGGCCAGCAGGCCGTCAATGGCTTTGATGCGGGCGCGCAGCCGGTCGCGCTCCGTATCCAGTTGCTGCAGCCTGAAGAGCGTGCCAACAGCGCTCATCTTTTGATTATAACCATGGGCATTATCAGAAGCGTTGGCGGCGCGCTGCCGCGGGGTTTGTGGCTCGCCATGATCCTTGCAATGTCTGCTGTTGCGCAGCCGGGGGGCAGCGCGCTGGCTGCGGAGCCTGGCATCTACATTGTGCAGCCGGGTGATACATTGTTCTCCTTAGCGCAGCGCGCCGGCATGAGCGTGGCGGCCGTGCAGGCTGCCAACGGCTTATCGAGCACGCAACTTGCAGTTGGACAGCGCTTGCGGCTGCCAGCTGTTGCCGGGCGCGGCACGCATGTGGTGGCGGCGGGTGACACGCTGTTTCAAATTGCGCTCCAATACAGCACAACTGTGGCCGATTTGCGCGCAGGCAATGGGCTTTTGGGCTCGGATATTTTTGGGGGACAGGTGCTGGCTGTGGGCGGTGGAGCGGGAGCTACTGCGGCTGCGCCGCCGCCGCAGGCTTCATTTGAACTATCTAAACCAGCGCGCGCAACGGGAGCAGCAGCCGCACAACATGTGGTCGGGGCTGGCGAAAACATTTTTCGGATTGCACTTGGTTACGGAATTTCGGCAGCTGAGCTGCGAAATCTGAATGGCTTGACGGGCAACGTAATTAACCCGGGGCAGGTATTGCGCGTGCCCGCAAGCGGAGGGCCAGCTGACGAGATTGCTGCGCCGGTGCCAGCTGCGGAGGTGCTTGCAGCGCGGATTGCGCGCGGACCATTTGAGCTCGGCGGGCAGGTGACGGAGTTCTCGCTGGTGACCGGCGCAAACCGTATGCGGGATGCCGGCATGACGTGGGTGAAACGGCAAATCAAGTGGGATACGGGCAGCGAGCTCAAAATGGGAAAGCAGCTTATCGATGAGGGCCACGCGGCGGGATTCAAAGTTTTGTTGAGTGTGGTTGGCCGCCCGGAACAAAGTGGCCCCGCTTTTCATCCAGCTTACGTGGCGTACGTGCGTGGGTTGGCGCAGCTGGGCGCGGATGCGATAGAGGTGTGGAACGAGCCCAACCTGCCGCGCGAGTGGGCTGCCGGCACGATTGGCCCCGACGCTTATAGTGTATTGCTGCGCGCGGCGGTTCCGGCTATTCGGGCGGGCAATGCGCGCACGATCATAATTTCCGGCGGGCTTGCGCCAACCGGCTTTTACGCGGGCTGTTTTCGCACCGGATGCGATGACCTGCTGTTTATGCAAAGCCTTGCGCGCAACGGTGCGCTTGATCTAGTGGATTGTGTTGGCATGCATTACCAGAGCGGAGTGGTTTCGCCGGCAGTTACAAGTGGCGATCCGCGCGCTACCAGCAGCCATTATTCAAATTATTACTCGACGCTGATCGATGCTTATTGGACGGTGACCGGTGGACGGATCCCATTGTGCTTTACCGGGCTCGGTTATCTAAGCGGAGAAGAGTGGGGCTATGTTCCCGCAGGTTACTTGTGGCGGCCGCCTTACAATCTGCTTGTGCGCGAACATGCGGAGTTTCTGGCCGAGGCCACGCGGTTGTCGCGGACGCAGCAGAAGGTTTGGCTGCAAATGGTTTTTAATGTGAATGTCCCGGGTTTCGGCGACGATCCGATGGCTGGCTACTCGATCATCCGGCCGAACAACAGCTGCCCGGCATGCCCGCTGCTGGCGGCAGCGATGGCGCGTTGAGTTGGGCGCAAGCGGAAGGCAGCCCATGTGGCTGTGAGCAGGCTGCGCGGGTGATGGCTGCAAGCGGACGCGAGTTCAAATGTTGAGAGACCTGCCGGCTCTGTTCCGTTCACGCGGATATATCTATGCGGCGGTGCTGACAGCAGGCGTGACCACGCTGGCGATCGAGGTGTCTGCGTTGCGGCTGCTTGGCAATGTTTTTGGCACGGCGAATTTTGTGTGGGCCGCAATTATTGGAGCGGTGCTTTTGTATTTGGCGGTGGGCAATTATGCGGGCGGCGTGTGGGCTGATGCCGGGCCGCGCGCCGATCGCTTTTATGAGCTGCTGGCGTGGGCCGGTATTGCAACGGGAGCGCTGCCGCTTGTATCGCGGCCCGTATTGCTGTGGTCTGCCGGTTGGGTTGCGCAGCTGAACGGCGCGGTTGCAGCGGGTGCGTTTGCGGGCGCGCTGCTGCTGCTGGCAGCGCCGCTGGCCCTGCTGGGTGCGGTGACGCCGTTTGCGGTGCGGTTGTTGCTTGATGACCCGGCGGGGGCCGGCAAGATTGCCGGGCGTGTGTATGCAGTCTCCACCGGCGGGTCATTGTTGGGATGTTTTTTGCCGGTGCTTTTGGTAATTCCGGCAGTTGGCACGCGCCTGACTTTTATTGCATTTGCTGGGTTGCTTGTGGCGGTTGCTTTGGGCGGCCTCGCGCCGCGGCAGCCGCGGCGCGCAGCGCTTATGCTTGTGATGGCGGCGCTGCTTGCCGGACTGGCAGCGTGGCTGGCTCGCGCACCGGCCAAGCCAATCGCGGGCTTGCAATTTGAAACAGAGAGCGCCTACAACCTTATTCAGGTTGTCAAGCGCAACGGCATCCGCTACTTATTATTGAATGAAGGCCAGGGCATTCACTCGATGCTTGATCCCAATAACGCGGCAACCGGCGGCACATGGGATTACTTTCTGGCAGCCCCGTACTTTACGGAGCGGCGGCCAGACAAGGCGCCGGTGGAGCGGGTGGCAATTGTGGGGCTGGCTGCCGGCACGATTGCGCGCCAGTACACACTTGCTTTTGGCGCAGTGCCGATCGATGGCATCGAGCTGGATGCGGAGATTGTGGCAGCCGGCCGAAAATATTTTGAGCTGACGCAGCCCAATGTAAACGTAATTATTGGGGATGGGCGTTGGGTGCTTGCGCACAGCAGCGAGCGCTACTCCGTTGTGTTGGTGGATGCCTACCGGCTGCCGTATATCCCGGCACACTTGACGACGGTTGAATTTTTTCGGGAGGTAAGGGCGCACCTTGCGCTGGATGGCGCGCTGGCGGTAAACGTCGGGCGCGCACCGGATGACCGGCGGCTTGTTGACGCAATCGCAACCACGCTGGCGAGCGTGTTCGCAAGTGTGCACATCATGGATGTGCCGCACAGCCTGAACAGTGTGCTTGTGGCGACAATGGAGCCCACGCAGAGCGCGATGCTGCGGCGCAACCTCGAGGCGCTGCCCGGCAGTGCCTCTCCGCTTTTGCGCATGGCGCTGGTTGCTGGCGTGCAGGCGCTGCGGCCGCCAGCGCAGCCGGGCCTGCTGTTCACTGATGATCGCGTGCCAATAGAGCAGCTAACGGACTCGATCTTGTTGCGGTTCTTGCTGCAATCCGGCCGGCCGGGGCTTGAAGGTTAAGATATTTTTGGAGAGATATTATGTCAGTGCCAAGTGTTGAACTCGGATGGGCGATTGTGGTGCGGTGGGTTGTGATTGTGGCCGTGCCGGTGGTAATTATTTTCACCAGCGTGCGATTAGCATTGGTGCCATGGTACCTGGAGTTTGAATACGGGCGCGCTGGCTTCCCGGCGGACACGTCCGGCTTCAGCAGCGCCGAACGTTTGCAGTACGCACGCACAGCAATTGATTACTTGTTGGGCGACGCGGGCGACACGCGCCTCAAGGATGCCACAACGCAGAACGGTCAGCCCTTGTACAACGAGCGCGAGTTAAGCCACATGGTTGATGTGCAAGCGGTTGTGCAGTCCGTGCTGCGGGCGGGGTGGCTGGCTGTGATAGTGCTGGCAAGTGGGGCGCTGCTGCTCGCGTTGATGCGCCAGCATGTTGCGCTGCGCACTGGCCTGCTGTGGGGGGCAATCGGGCTTGTGGTGGGTTTGCTGTTGCTGCTGGCCTACATTGGAATTAATTTTGAGAGCTTCTTTACCAACTTCCACCGGATATTTTTTGCAAACGGCACTTGGACATTCGAGTACACGGATGCGTTGATCCGCTTGTTTCCAATTCAGTTTTGGGTGGATGTGAGCGTGCTGGTGGTGGGCGCTGCGCTTGCGCAGGGTGCCTTGCTGTGGTGGGCTGCATCCAGCTGGTTCAAGTAACTGCTGCCGCGCTGGCGGCTGGCTGCCGTTATGCGCCGTATTTGGCGAGGCGCCGGGCGTGCGCCATTGCAAGCGGCATTACATCAGTGGCCGGCAGCGTGCCCAAGCCGCCGCCTTCGCAGTCGCGTTCGCCAAAGCGCGTGCTGCGGTCCGGGCGGTGCGTGGCGGGCGCCCATAGTAACAGCGGCACCGGATGCCATGAGTGCGATTGCATGCGCGCCGGCGTGGAATGGTCCCCGGTTACCAGCAGCACATCGGGCTTGAGATCCAATAGGTCCGGCAGCATGGCATCAACTGTCTCTATGGTCTTTTGTTTTCCGGCAAAATCCCCATCCTCGCCGTAGCTGTCTGTCGGCTTGATGTGCACGAAAATGAAATCATTTGCGGCCCAGGCGGAGCGCACGGCAGCGAGCGCTGCGGCTGGGCTGGCATCAGTCACCTTCTGCACTTGCATGCCCACCAGGCTGGCCACGCCGCGGTACATGGGATACATTGCTGCGCAAGCCGCACGCAATTTGTAGGTCTCTGAAAACTTTGGCAGGCGTGGATCGCCGGAGAATCCGCGCAAGGTGAACATATTTGCTGCCGGTTGCGCGCGCAGGATTGGCTGCGCCGCTGCAATCCACTGGTTGTACAAGCGGGCAGCGCGCTCGCTGCCCGGCGTGCGCGCGCGGGCGGCATGCGGTACCACGCCATTAATCTGCGGATCCGTGTCGGCGATATCTGCAGCCAAGTCCGCGCCGCGCATCACCACAGCGAAGCGGTATTCCTTCACATGCCGCAGTTCGACCTCAACACCGGGCACGCGCGCTGCACCAAGCTGCGCCACAAGTGGCTCCGCAGCCGCAGTTGAGATGCGGCCAGCGCGCCGGTCTGTGATCAGGCCTGCGCTGTCAACGGTGCAAAAGTTTCCACGCGCAGCCACATCATGCTCGCCAACCGGCAAGCCAACGCCAAAGGCTTCGATCACACCGCGTCCAATTGCGTGCTCGATGGGGTCTATGCCAAAGAGCGCAAGGTGTGCCGGTCCGGAGCCGGGCGTGATGCCGGTGCGCACGGGAACAATCTGGCCAAGTGTTCCCTCGCTTGCCAGCCGGTCCAGCGTGGGTGTGTGTGCGGCCTCCAGCTCGGTGAGGCCACCGGGTTGCAGCGGCAGGCCGCCCAGGCCATCCATCACAAGCAAAACAATCTTGGTGTTGTTGGTTGTGGCCAGCGAGCGGGTTAGTTCCAGGGTGGACATTGGTGCGTGAAACAAATACGGGCACAACGCTGCGCGTGCAACGTTGTGCCCGTGTGGATTACGTGCGCCAGGGTGCGCTTATGTAATTGCCAGCTCAGTGGTGCGGTCGAACAGGTGAAGGTTGGCGGTGTTGACTGCCAGTTTCACTTCGCCGCCCACGCGCGCACTAGTGCGCGGGTCCAAGCGTGCCACAAAGCTTGTGCCGCCGCTTACTAAATACACGTAGATTTCATTGCCCATCATTTCAGTGATGTCAACTTTGGCAGAGATGGACGCAGACTGCACATCCGGCGGCACAAATTGCGCGTCGTGAATATCTTCCGGCCGGATGCCAAGCGTAACCAGCTTCCCAGAATAGGCACCATAGGCCTTGCGCTTGTTTTCAGGGATTTGTATGCGGAAGGCTTTTGAGTTCAGCAGCAGCTTGCCGTCTGATTCTTCCAGCGTACCTTCAAAGAAGTTCATGCTTGGTGAGCCGATGAAGCCAGCCACAAAGATGTTTGCGGGCGTGGAGTACACGGCCTGCGGCGTATCGCACTGCTGCAATACCCCATCTTTCATCACGGCAATGCGCGTGGCCATCGTCATGGCTTCCACCTGATCGTGCGTCACGTAAATGAAAGTGGTCTGGAGCTGCTGGTGCAGCTTGGAAATTTCCGCCCGCGTTTGCACGCGCAGCTTTGCATCCAGGTTGGAGAGCGGCTCATCAAAGAGGAAAACCGATGGCTCGCGCACTATGGCGCGGCCGACGGCCACGCGCTGGCGCTGCCCGCCGGAGAGCTGTTTGGGCTTGCGGTCCAGCAGCATCTCAATTCCCAGCGTTTTGGCGGCACGCCCAACGCGTTCTTTTATTTGGTCTTTGGGTATTTTGCGCAACTTCAATCCGAAGGCCATGTTGTCGTACACGCTCATGTGCGGGTAAAGCGCATAGGACTGAAACACCATAGCGATGTCTCGGTCTTTGGGCGGCACATCATTGACCACCCGCGACCCAATGCTCACGGTGCCCTCGGTGGTTTCCTCCAGCCCGGCCAGCATGCGCAGCGCTGTTGTCTTGCCGCAACCCGAAGGGCCGACAAGCACCAGAAATTCTTTGTCAGCAACTTCCAGGGTCAAGTTGTTGACTGCGGCGACGTCGCCAAATCGTTTTGTGACGCCCTCAAAATGTACGTTTGCCATTGTCAGTTACCTCCGGGGTAAAAAGTATAGTGCGGCAATGGTAGCACATATTGTTTTGTCAATAGGTGATGTGCAGGAAAAGCCGGCATGCCTCGAGCTGGATTAATGTAAGAGCATGGTGCCGGCTGTTCAGGTGGCTGAGGCGGCGGGCCGGTTACCGCGTATACTTTGGGAGTTAGGTACTTATGAGTCAATCCCCAAGGACAACTGCAGTCAAGCACGTCTACCGCAATGCGGCAGACTGGGCGCGCGTTAATGCCAAGTTCATCCTTGATCCGATTGCACGGATTTTTATCCGCCTGGGAATACGCGCAAATATTTTGACCTTTGCCGGCTTGCTTGGAAACGCAGTCGGGGCTTTCTTTTTGGCGCGGGGTGAGTTTTTGGGTGGCGGTCTGCTGATTTTGGCTATGGGGCCGATCGACGCTTTGGACGGAGCTACTGCGCGCTTGCGCGGGGAGACTTCTGACTGGGGTGCATTTGTGGACTCCACTACGGATCGCTGGTCCGAGGGCGTTATTTTGCTTGGGTTGCTCGCGTACTATGTGGATCGCGCAGATTCACAGGGCGCCTTGCTGGTGCTGCTTGCGCTCTTTGGCTCGATGATGGTTTCATACACAAAGGCGCGCGCCGAGGGCTTGGGCTTCACGGCGGATGTGGGCTTGATGACGCGTTTCGAGCGCTATCTGGTGTTGGCTCCGTCACTGTTGCTGGGTTGGCCTGCATTCGGATTATGGGTGATTGCCTCGCTGGCCAACATCACTGCAGTGCAGCGCTTTTTGCATGTGCGCCGGCAATGGTACGCGCGCAGCAGCAAACCGCCGCTGTAAGTCCAAATGTTTGTTGACGGGCTGGGCATTCATCTCGGGCCGCTGTACCTGCGGTTCTATGGACTGATCCTGGTATCCGGGGCTATGCTGGCTGCGTATCTAGTTGGGCTGGAAGCCAGCCGCCGCAACCTCGACCCAAATTTTGCATGGGATGCACTGTTATGGTGCCTTGTAGGCGGCATCATCGGGGCGCGCTTGTACCACGTGCTCACTCCCTCCCCCAGCAACTTGTTGGCCGATGGATCCAACCCGTACTTTCACAACCCAATGCGCATCTTATATGTTTGGGAAGGCGGTTTGGGAATTCCGGGGGGCGTGGCGGGCGGTGCTTTGGCACTGTGGATATTTGCGCGCCGGCAGGCACAATCGTTTGTTGTGTGGGGTGACCTTGCAGTTGCGGGCTTGCTGCTTGCGCAGGGCATTGGCCGGTGGGGCAATTATGTAAATCAAGAGTTGTACGGTGCGCCCAGCCAATTGCCGTGGGCCATCAGCATCAGCCCCCAGTACCGGTTGCCTGCTTACGCGGCGTTCGAGACCTTTCATCCGCTGTTCCTGTATGAGTCGATTCTCAATATTGCCGGCGCATTTTTGCTGCTGTGGCTGTCGCGAAATTGGAAGCGCGCGGCGCAAGGCGGCAGTTTGATTGGTGCTTACTTGCTGATTTATCCAGCAATCAGATTTGCGCTTGAATTTATTCGATTGGACAGCAGCCACATTGGCAGCCTAAACGCCAACCAGTGGCTGGCGGCAATTACCTTTGTGGTGGCAGCTGCCGTCTTGGCGGCTCGCAGCCGGCAAGCGATTGCGCTGCCGGTGCGGTGAGCGCCGGGTCAGTGCGCGTTGGGCCAAATGGTAGACTCCCATTATGCAATATTTAGAAGCAAATTCAGGCAAGCTTGTTTGAAGTTGTTTGTATGGTGTGGTTGTTGGGACAGATCGCGCCCGTTATTTTCGTGAAGGTGTAATTTGAGAAGACGCAAGAAGCCAAGTGCCCAGCAGCGCGAGTGGCGGCGCATTGATTTGCATTTGCATACGCCGGCATCGGGTGACTACATGGACCCAACGGTTGCGTATGTGGACATTCTGCGCCAGGCACACGCACGCGGCCTGGACATGATTGCGTTTACTGACCACAACACGGTGGCGGGCTACGCCGCCATGCAGCGCGAGTTGGCGCATCTTGAGATGCTTGAGCAGTTGCAGCGGCTGGTCCCGGCCGAGCGTGCGCTGCTGGATGAGTACCGCGACCTTTTGGAGCAGGTGGTTGTGCTGCCCGGATTTGAGTTTACGGCAACTTTTGGATTTCATATTCTCGGAATTTTTTCGCCGGATACTCCGCTGCGCAACTTAGAGCATGTACTGCTGAGCTTGAATGTGCCCTCGGACCAGCTCGACAAGGGTTCTTCCACGGTGGGTGCGACCGCGGATGTGCTGCAGGCTTACCGCCTGATTAACGCCGCCGGCGGCCTGGCAATTGCTTCGCATGCCAACTCGTCTAACGGGGTTGCAATGCGCAGCTCCGGCTACGGCGGACAGACGCGCATTGCATACACCCAGGATCCCAGCCTGCACGCGCTGGAGGTGACCGACTTTGATGTGCGCACCGAGCGGACAACTGCGCGCTTCTTCAACGGCTCGAAGCCGGAGTATCCGCGGCGCATGCACTGCATTCAGGGCTCTGATGCGCATCGTTTGATGCGCGATGCAGACAACTCCAAGCATTTGGGTGTGGGTGATCGGGTAACGGAAGTGCTGCTGGAAGAGGTTTCATTTGAGGCACTCAAGAAACTTTTTCTCGGCACGGACTTTTCGCAGACGCGGCCGTACCACGGCGTTGGGCCGGGCGTGGACTTTTTGCAAAGTGCACGCACAGAAGGTTCGAGCATTGTGCAGGAGTTTCACGACAAGGTATCGGAGCGCGGCGGGTTTTGGAATGCGATTATTTGCGATGTTGGGGCGCTCGCCAATACGAATGGCGGCGTGATTTATCTGGGCGTGAGCCGTGACCCGCGCGAAAAGCCGCTTGGCATCCAGCAGCCGGAAAAATTGATCGAGGCGATGCAGCGTGATATCGGGCGGCGAATTACGCCCAAGCTGGTGTGCACGCTGGACACGCTGCTGTCACAGGGCAAGCAGGTGGTGCGGATTGCGGTGCCGCGCGCCGGCGATCCACCGTACGCAATCGATGAAAATCTTATTTACGTGCGGGATGAGGCCGAGACCTCGCTGGCGGTGCGGGACGAAATTGTGCAGCTGGTACTGCGCCAGCGTGAAGCCGTTGCGGCTCCAACTGCCCCGGCCGCAGTGCCGCCCGTTTTGTCTGCGGACCCGCCCGGTGTGCCGGTTGTTGTGGGCAGCCCGGAGCCGGTAAAGGCGCCCGGTACTGGCGTTGAGGTGTTGGAGACTGAGGAGCGCGACGGCATCAAGTACCATGTGATGCGCGATCTGCGCAATGGCAACGTTGTCAAGAATGTTACGCGCAGTTCTGCGCGGCGCTTGTGGCACTATGCGGTCACATCCTGCGAGAGCGATCCGCAATTGGAGCGCTCGCAGGTGGTCTGGCAGGGAGAGCTGGGGCTGGTGAAGAAGACGACAAAGGGCGAGAGCGCGCGCTACGACTTGTGCCAGCGCACGCCGCATGGTTTGCGCATTTATTATGGCGTGAACGAAGATGGGATTCGCGGGGCTTGGAAGCAGGTGGTGGGCCTTGAGGAGTAGGCGCTGTCGCTTTTGATTTGCGCGCAAATATTATTTTGATTTAGTAGTGCACTGGCAACAAATAATTTCAGGGAGCTTCGCGGGATGAGACGATTATCTTTATTGCTTGTGGTGGCTTGCATCTGGGCCGCCGGGATCTGGTCTGTGGCAGGGCCTTCTGCTGTCACCGCCGAGGGTGAGACAGTGTATGTGGTGCAGGTGGGGGATGGCCTAACAGCGATTGCGCGTAAGTTTGGCACCACAGTTCCCAAGCTTGTGGAGCTTAACCGTTTGATGACCACAGTGCTGCAACCCGGGCAAATGCTCAAAGTGCCTAATCCGGCTGGCGTAATTGCTAATGCCACCAGCCCTGCAATCGCGCCGGCAGCTGGCGGCTCAAAGGCTACGGCCTACATGGTGAAGAAGGGCGACACCCTGTTCAAGATTGCGACGCGGGCTGGGATAAGTGTCGCCGCGCTTCAGGCCGCAAACGGACTTAGTGGCACGAATATCCGTGCCGGGCAGCGCATGATGATCCCGGGAGTGGCTGCGGTCGCTGCTGCAATTCCAACTGTAGCCATGCCGGCGGTGGCCGTTGCAACTGTGGTGGTGGCGGCACCCCCCACTGCTGCCCCGGCACCGACTACTGCCCCGGCGCATTCTGCAGCGCCGGTGCCGACGACTGCCGCAGCAGTGGCAGCGGCGCCGGCAGCCGCGCCGGCAGCAGCGGCGCACAGCTCGGCTGTGCATTGGGCTTACCTTGGCGACAGCGGCCCCACGCGTTGGGGCAGCCTGTCCCCGGACTACAAGGTTTGTGACAGCGGCATTGAGCAGTCACCAATTGATGTGGTCAACCCGCTCAAGATGGGCCTCACTGACATATTATTCAAATACGCAGCCACGCCGGGCAAAATCATAAACAACGGGCACACAATTCAAGTTAATTTTGCTGCTGGAAACGGAAACACGATTGTGGTCGATGGCATCTTGCACGAGCTGCTGCAATTTCACTTTCATGCGCCCAGTGAGCACACTATTGCGGGCGCCAGCTTTGCCATGGAGCTGCACTTGGTGCACAAGAATGCCGGCGGCGGGCTGGCGGTGGTAGGTGTGCTGCTGCAGTCGGGCGCGGCGAGCGCCGGCCTGGCGCCCGTGCTAACCAGTGTGCCGACCGACGTGGATGTTGCGCACGATCTTCCTGCGCCGGTGGATCTGATGCAACTACTGCCTGCAGACCGGCGGGCGTATCGGTATCCGGGTTCGCTCACCACGCCGCCGTGCAGCGAGGGCGTGCGCTGGATATTGCTCACAACACCGATGGACCTCGATACGGCGCAGATTGCCGCTTACACCAAGGTGTATACCGGCACCAACCGGCCGCCGCAACCGCGCGGCGTGCGGTTCCTGCTGCAAGACACCAGCGCTACAAAGTAGTTCGAGCGCCGTCAGGCGGGCACGGCGCTCATCAATCCGAGTGCTGACACCGTTGCAAGTTGGCGGTGTGCTTCGCGGTGTTTCGGATCCAGCGTCACCGCTTTTTGAAACATCGTGAGTGCCTCGGCATAATCCTTCAATCCTTTTAGTGCCAGGCCGGCGCGGAAATAGTTGTCGGGTTGCTGCGGGGCACATTCAATTGCCTGCGAAAATGATTTAAAGGCGCGGTCGTACTGGCGGCGGGCTTCAAACACAAGCCCTGCTTCGGTGAGGACGGCTGCCTGTTGGGAGCTGGCGGTGGCAAGTGTTTGCGCTCGTTCCAGATTTGTAATGGCTTTGTCCGGTTGGCCTCCGATGCGGCACAGCTGGCCCAGCCGCAGCTGATGAGCGAAGTCCAGCGGCATAATTTCTGTCGCGTGTTCGTAGGCAGCAATGCTCTCCGGGAATAGCTCCTGCCCGGCGTAAAGCTCGCCAGCAAAGGCCCATACGCTGGCATCATTGCAGGCATCTCCCAGATGGGGCTTCAGCAACTCCAATGCTGGCAGCGGGCGCCCGGCTTGGGCAAGCACGCGCGCCTTGGCAATTTGGATCGTCGCAGATTGCGGGTTGAAGCTGAGGGCTTGGTCGAGAACCTGCAGCGCGTTGCTGTGCGCGCCGCGAGCTGCAAAAAGGCCGCCAAGCGCGAGCAGTGCTTCTGAGTTTGAGGGAGCGATTTTGATTGCGGTAAGTGCATGGCGCTCTGCAGCGGTCACCTCGCCGTTGGCCAGCATTGCCTGCATGCAGCCCACATGCGCGGCTGCGGCGAGTGGCTCCAGCGCGATTGCTTTTTCAAAATCCTGAGCAGCCGCCGTGTTGTCTTGCATGCCCAGCGCTGCGCTGCCGGCAGCCACCCACCAGGCCGCAATGCCAGGCTGCAGGTTCAGGGCGTTCAAGTATTCGCGGCGCGCCGTGGTTAAGTCGCCGTCGGTTTGCGCGGCTGCCGCAAGCCGGGCAGTGAATGCAGCCAGGCGGCGGGCGGGCAGCTGTTGCTGGCGCCCCAGATGCACTGCTTGCTGGTAGTGGGCGAGCGCGGCCTGATGCTCGCCAATTGTTTCCTGCTGCAGTGCAAGATGGAAGTGCCACCCGGCATGTTCGGGCGCGAGGCGCAGCGCTTGCTCAAGTTGCGTGATACATTCCGGCGTTGCATCCAAGTGCAGGTGTGCAAGCGCAAATTGAAAATGCGCCAATGCGTTGTGGGCTGGATGGGAAGCCGCTGCAATTATTAGGCTGGCTGTGCTTTCGCGGTTCCCCGTATTTGCGGCGCAACGCGCGAGCAGCATTAGCGCGCGCGGGTGGTTGGCGTTCGTGGCCAGGACTTTACCCAGTAATTCTGCTGCAGCCGCAGCGTCGCCAGCAGCAATTTTTGCAACGGCCAGTGCGCAGGCAGCTTCTGGTGCGAAGCGGGATTGCAGGGTGCGTTCCAAAGTGGGGATCGCACTGTTCAGGTCTGCGGATAGCGACTGCAGGCGGCCAAGCGCGGCGTGTACCAGCCATGTGTCCGCGCCGAGCACTTGGGCGCGATTGGTTGCGCGCTGCGCAAATGCAGTGAGCGCTGCGAAGTCCGGCTGTTCCATTGCACTCAGGCCGGTGCACTCGTCTTGTGCGGCTTCCAGATGGGCCAGAATTTCGGAAACTGCTTGCATCACAAGCGTGCCGTCAGCGTCGATTCCCGCAGCCAAAGTTTCGAAGGCGCGCATTGAATTGGCTGGGTCGCCAGCACGGAGCAGGGCGCTGGCTGCCTTTAGCAGCACACCGGTTGGAATTTCTGGCAAGGTAAGCAGTTCGCGCGCAGTGCTGGTGGCTTCGGCAAATTCGCCGGCATCAGCTAGAGCGAGTGCCAATGTGGCGCGGCTGCCCGGGTTGTCTCCGGCTGCAGCGCAAGCGCGGTGATGGAACTCCAGTGACTTTTGCAGATCACCCAATTGATGGTGCAGGTGTCCAAGCGTGCCAAGTTCTTCCGGCTGCTCGAGCGGCAGGCTTGCCGCTTGTTGCGCGAATGTATTCGATGCCGCACTGTCACCGGCTGCAATTGCTGCTTTGGCTGCGGCCAATAGATGTGAAGGTTGGGTTCGCTCTAGTCTGGCTGCGGTGGCGTGGGCGGCCTGGCTGGCTGCGGCCTGGCCCGCGGCCAGCAAGCTGTTGCCCAGCGCGGAGTGGATCGCTGCGTCCATTGGAAAAGTTTCGGCGGCGGCTTTCCATGCGTCGAGAGCCCGGTCCGTGTTTCCAAGTGCCGCCCAGGATTCTGCAATGCGGCGCAGGCATTGGGCGTGCAGCGGGGCGTGTTCATCGTTGGTGCAGGCAGCGGCAGCGCTGATGAAGCTCTCGATGGCTGTTTGCGTGTTGCCGGCATTGAGCTGCGCCTCTGCTAGTGTCGACAGTACCACCGGGTTGCGCGGCGCCGCGAGTGCTGCGCGTTCATAGGCGGCCAATGCAAGCGGCTGCGATCCAGTGCCGAGCCAGCTGTCCCCGAGCTCGACCAGATGCTTTGCGTCGTGAGGGGCGATGTCGGCTGCCCGCAAGTAGGCAGTGTGGGCTGCAGCCTTCTCGCCCGTGGCTTCCAAGCAGCGCCCCAGCAGCGCCTGAAGCTCGGCATTGTCCGGTTCAGCTTGCAGCGCCTTCCGCAATAGTTCGATGGCTTGCGGATAGCGCTGCACTGTGGCGGCAGCGGTTGCTCCCCAGCGCAGCAAGCGTGCGTCTTGCGGGGCGGTGCGCAGAGCCTGCTCGAAGGAGAGCAGGGCTTCTTCCCACAGGCCGGTTGCGGCATAGGCTGCGCCAATTGCAGACTGCAGGCCGGCGTCATCTAAATTGTTCTCAGCGGCGGGCGCCAACACAGCGATCGCAGCGGCGGGTTGGCCAAGTTCCAGGCAGCAGTTTCCAAGCCGGGCAATCAGCTCACTATTTTGTGGATCGCTGTGGAGCGCTGCTTGGTACAACGCGCGGGCTTCGGTCCATTCGGCGTCATTTTCGAGTGCTGTTCCCAAAGCCAAAACTGTTTCTGCGCCAGCATCTCCATCGCTGTAGGCTTGCTGCAGCGCGCGTCTTGCAAGCATGTTTTGCCCGAGGCGCTGCGCAAGGCGGCCAATGCGAATGTTGATTGTTGATTCTGATATTCCCAAGTCCAGCGCGCGTTGGTAGCTGGCAAGTGCGCGGGCAGGTTCGGATTGTTCCTGCGCACGGCCGAGGTCAAAGCAGATGCGCGGTTCATTTGTGTCGAGGTTGGCAGCTTCTGCTAGTGTGTGCGCAGCGTCGGCATCAAGACCACAGCTGAGTTGCACAGTGCCGATCAAGTGCTGCACCCTCGAGTCAAAGGGCAGGTGGGTATTGGCAGCTGCCAGCGCTTCGAGCGCAAATTGCGGCTGGCCGTATTCGACGCGCAGACGAGCGAGTGCGAGCCAAAGTTCGCCGTACGCGTGCCCGCTAGCCGGTTGTGAGCATTTCAATCCATGTTCAGCCACGGTGAGCGCAGGCGCAATTTCGCCGTTGCTCGCGTGCAGCTCGGCGAGCGCCTGCCAGGTAGCCGGCAGAGCAGGAGCCATTTCCGTTGCGGTAACCAATTGCGATTTGCCTTCCGTAATGTTGCCGGCTGCCGCATGGGCTACACCGATCACAATCTTTAGTTCGGCAAGGTTGGTGGCATCTGGCGCGGCGCCAGCAGCGGCGGCTGTGAAAAGTGCGAATGCGCGCTCAGCAATGGATAGCGCAAGTTCAGGCTTGGACGCGGCTAGTGCGCAGCGCGCAAATCCAAGTTGCGCCGGGAGAAACAACGGCGTTGTTTGTGTGATGCGCTGCCAATGGTCCAGCGCTGAATCGTATTCCGGGGGAACTCCCGGAACCGTTTCCGCCAAACTGCGGGCGTAGGCGGCGCGCGCATCCACACTTGTGGGGTCGGCTGAAACAGCCATAAATGCAGCTTCGCGGGCTGGTTCAATTGAGTGGCGGGCAATTTGCGCAAGTGCCTCAGTGACGAGATGGGTGGTGGCGGAGTGGGGCTGCAGCTCCAGCAGGCGCCGGGCAGCGCGGATGGCTAATTCCGGCGCGCGCGCCGTTTCAGCCAGCGAGACAATATCACTTGCGCATTTTTCATCCGCGCCCCGGTCCAATGCTTCGGTTGCACAGCGCAGCGCCGCAGCGCGCTCATTCTCAATTAGATACAGGCGTGCCGTGACAATCAATTCGCGGACGGTGGGGCTGGGGTTCGTCTGCAGCAACTGCTTGCAAGTTGTTTGTTGGCCAATTGCAAGATGCGCCGCTGCCAGAGGTGCGAGCCAAGTGTCTTGTGGTGCGCCCAGGCTGCGGGCGGCTTCCAAATGTTTGATCGCAGCGGGCGGGTCGGACTGCACTTGCTGCTGGCCAAGCTCAAGCGCAAGGTCACGGTAGAGGTGCGCCGCTGCTTCGGCAGCTGCCTGCATATGTTCGCCATGGGCAGCAGCTTCGCCGTATAGATGCAATGTACTGCTTTCGAGCGCTTTTGTTATTTGGCGGGTGGCGGTAATTGCGGGTCCGGTAGTGCACTGGCCATGGGCGCCAACGGTGCTTGCTAACAAGGCGGCGCCAAGATCGCGGTGCCCGTGCTTCGCAAGGACAGCTGCGATTGCGGCGCAGAATTCGGGCGCTGCCGTGGAGTGCAGGTTGTCTTGCAGGGATTGCGCCGCCATTTCCGGCGCAGTGTTGGACAGCGCTGCCTCAACGAGCAGCGCGGCCAGCTGCGCGTTGCCGTTTGCGCCAAGCTGCTCTGTCATCACGCTGCCAGTGCTTGAGATTGCATAGGCGCAAGTGAACACTGCTTGCCAGTGCTGCGGCGCGCCAAGCGCAGCCTGCAGCGTCGCTGCACAATTGCTGCTTGCCAGTTGCTGGGCGAAGGCGAATGCCGCGAGCACCTTTGTCTGGAGGTTGATGGCTTCGGCAGCTGATGCGCTCATCACGCTTTCGAGTGCGCTGCTTATTGCGGCTTGACCAGGTTCCGTTTGCAGCCAAATCGTTGTGTCAGGTCCGGCTGTGGGATTAGCCCGACCGTACAGCCAAAGTTGGAAATGAACGGGTTGCCAGCTATCTAGTTTTTGGGTTCCTGGCCGCTGCAGCCATGCCGGTAGGATTGCCGCGTCGTGCAGCTCAGCCCACAGTTCGGGCGCAACGCGGATGCGGCGCAGAACTTCGGCCAGCGTAGATTCCGGCAGCAAGTCTGCAATCTGCCAGGTGATTTCAAACATAGACAGCTTCATGTGCACTCCACTTGCGATTGGTTAAGCAATCATCAGGTACGATGAACCGAGGAATATCATCCCGACCAAGACCAGAAATGCGCCACTGCCGCTTGAGGTGCGCACCATCCGCGTAACGGAGTCGCATAATTTCGATGCGGCTTGTGCGATTTGAGCCATGTCTTCGGTGAGGCTTTTCTGGCTGATCTTTGCGGACTGCGCTGCGAGCGCGCGCATGGCCGGCAAGTATTCGGCCGCGAGCATCTTGCGGAGACCGGCAATCAAGAAGACGGCGCCGAACAATAAGTTGACGACCGCCACCAAAAGGCGCAATGCTTCTGAGTTTATTGGCATCCTAATCTCCGCTGGGCAGCCACCGAGTGGTGGCAGCTATGTGCGGAGTGATGCAAGATGTATGCCGCCAAAAGCGGGCGGATTGGGGATGAAATTGCGCCGGCGGGAAAATGCCAGTGCTGGGGTCAATCGCTAGAGGGCTTCGCGAACCTCTTGGGGCAGATGCCCAATTTCAAGTTGATCTCCATCGCAAAATAGCATGGCGCGTTCCAATGCATGCAGCAGCTCGCGGATATTGCCGGGCCACGCATAGGCGCGCAGCGCATCCATCGCGCGACTGCTCACGCCGATTGAGTTTTCACCACGCAACTGCGCCAGGCGTGCCAGCATCGCGCCGGTGAGTGCGGGGATGTCCTCGCGCCGGTCGCGCAGGCGTGGCATCCGGATTTCAACGGTGCGCAGCCGCCAGTACAAATCCTCGCGGAAGCTGCCGTCAGCGATCATTTTGGTTAGTTCGTGGTTGGTGGCTGAGATCAACCGAAAGTCCACTTTAACTTCCGTGGTGCCGCCGACGCGGCGCAGCAAGCGTTCTTCAAGGGCGCGCAGAAGCTTTGCCTGCAGCTCCAGTTTCATGCTCGAAATTTCATCAAGGAAGAGCGTGTTGCCTTCGGCGGTTTCAATTACGCCGCGCTTGCGTTTTGTACCGGCGCCCGTGAATGCGTTCGCTTCATGGCCAAACAACTCGCTTTCCAGCAGGTGTTCGGCGATGGTCGGGCAGTTTAGCACCACGGGAGTTTGGTTGCCGCGCATGCGTGCACTATTCCGATGAATCAGGTCAGCCACCATATTTTTGCCGGTGCCACTTTCCCCCAGAATAAGCACGTTCGCATCGGTCTTTGCCACGCGCTCAATGATGCTCAGCACCTCTTTCATTTGCGGCGAAGTACTTGGGACCCATTGATGGTTTTCCCAGCGCTCGCTGCGCAAGCGCACAGTTTCGCGCTGCAAGGCCACATGGTCCGCGGCGCGCCGCAGGGCACCCACCAACCGCGCTTCGTCGATTGGTTTGCTGATGAAGTCTGCTGCGCCAGCCTTCATTGCCTCAACCGCCATTTCAATATCTCCGTGGCCAGTGGCTACGATGATGGGCAGACCAGGTTGGTCGCGCAATGCGCGCTCCATCAAGCTGAGGCCGCTGCCGTCGGGCAGGCGCACATCCAGCAGGACGATGTCTGCAGCGTGCTGCTCGAGCACCTTGCCGGCTGCCGCAAGGTTTTCCGCTGCAACGGTTTCATAGCCGTGTGCTTCCAGAATCCCCTGCAAAAATTTGCGGGCTGGCGCTTCGTCTTCGACGATCAGTACGGTGGGCATGGGATGCGGGTTAGCGGAATTAGGCAGCGGTCTGGTCTGTACGCGCGGCCGGCAGGGTTATGGTGAAGGCTGTGCCCACTCCGATGAAACTCTGGCAGGTGAGCGTGCCCTTGTGCGCGGCCACAAAGCGCTGCGCGATGGCAAGCCCAAGGCCGGTGCCTTCGCTGGCCTTGGTGGTATAGAACGGTTCAAAAATGCGGGCCACTACTTCGGGTGGAATACCCGGCCCGGTGTCTGCCACATTGATCTCAACGTGTGGGCCGGCACGCTCCGGTTTTGGCGGCGCGGTGCGCGCGGTAAGTGTAATGCTGCCGCCGCTCTCCGGCAGTGCCTGCATCGCGTTCGCCAGCAGGTTGGTGAGCACATGCTCCATGCAGCGCAGATCCGCGAGTGCACGCGGTGTGGCTGCGGACACATCCACCTGGCATAATATTTTGCGGCGCTGCAGCCGTTCACCCCAGCGGAAGGCCAGCCGGTCAAGCAGCTGGTTGAGGTCCACCGCCTCAAAGTGCAGCTCGCTGGGCTGCACAATCAAAAGCGTGTTCTTCACAAGCTCCGCAATGCGGTGTGCCTCGGGCAGCATCTCGTCGAGAATGCTTTGCGCTGGCGCTGCTGCATCAAGTTTGTGTTTGAGCAGCTGTAAGCCCGTGACAATATTGTTCAGCGGGTTGCGGATCTCATGCGCAAAAACCGCGGAGAGATCGCCCAGCCACGCGCGTTGCTGCAAGTGGTGCACGCGTGCATCAACCGCTTTGCTTTCGCTATGGTCCACCAAAACCACGAGGCCGCCGTCTGCGTTGCCGGCCGAATCAAAGAAAGGCAGCCCGGCAAGTGCGGTACTGGCCTGCGTTCCGTCGCGCCGGATGACGCTCACTTCCTCCTGCCGGTAATTCTGTCCGCGCGCGAGGCTGTGCAGAACTTCGCTGGCCGCTGGTGTGGACGCCACCAAAATATCCTGCAGATCCATGCCAGCGACCTCAACCGGCGCGTAGCCCAACAGGCGTTCCGCGGCTGCGTTCAAGCGCTCTACCGTGCCCGCCGGATTAACCCAAATGATGGCTTCGACTGCCTCTTGGAAAATGAGGTCAAGCCGGTCTTCTAGTAATTGCACAACCGGACTTTCCTGGGTTGCCGGCGTGGCAGAAGTTTGTGGTGCAATAAAGAGTGCTGCCAGTTTGGCGGCTCCACTCGTGAGATCTTTGCGAGCGCCATCAGGCGGAGCGACTCTAAAACCTGTAATCAAAATGCCAATCGGGCTGCCAGCGTGCGCGATTGGGTGCCCATAGATCGCGGTGCAGCCGGACGTCTTTGCAAACTGATAAAGCACCGAAAGAGGTGGTGCGCCCGCAATAAACTCCCAAGCAGTTAGGCTGCTGGCAGCGTCTTCGGCCGGGAGGTATGCGGGAAATATATTCGTTGGTTGTGACGCAAGCAGCTTTGGCGCGCCGGCACTTGGTGTGCATTCGTAAATAGCAACGGCGTCCGCTCCCAGCAGTTGCCGGCAGTAAGCAGCAGCATTTTGGGCTGGTGATGCCGAGACTTCACGCAAGGCTGATTGCAGCGCCAGCAGTGTTTCAAGCGTTTGAGCAGGCGCAGGGTTTGCGGCAGAAGCTGGCACGGGCATGGTGGCCGCGCTCGTACCCATTAGCATTACTACCAATTGATCGTCGATCTCTGAGCACGTGGCTTGCAAGTCGATGCTTGCAAGCGCTCCAGCCTTGCCATGCCACTGCGAATTTTCAAGTAGCAGCGTGGCGCCAGGCGCCAATCCTTTCAAATCGCGTACAAGTACGCTGGCGTTTTCCACGAGCAATGTGGAGAGCGGCGCCGCGCAAACTTCTTCGCGGCTGCGACCAAGTAATTCCAATGCATGCGCATTGGCCGCAAGTACGCTATCGGCGTGCGGCGATACAAGCAGGATCAGCTGCGGCAGCTGGTCTGCCAGGTGCTGGAAGCGCGGATCTGTGGCGCGCGGTTTAGAGCGGGAACCAAATAATGCCAGGGGTGTGCGCAGCTGCGAAAAGGTCATGCAGGAACGCGGGCGGCAGCGCGGCTTCTCATATTTGCGGGCTGAATGGATTCCATTGAGCGGTACTTTGCGACTGTGCGGCGGGCGACGGAGTAGCCGAACTGCTTCAGGGCCAGAGAGATTTGGTCATCTGTCAGTGCGCTTTGTTCGGCTTTTACAATCTCGCGCACGGCATCGCGCACTGCCAACGAACGATCAAAGAATTGATCCATGCGCACCATGCGTCCGCTGGGCATCTGCACGCGTTTGTCTGCCACAGCGCGCGAAATGGTGGACTCGTTGTACTTCAATTCTTTTGCCAGTTCTGCGCGGGTCATGGGCTGGTAATCCGCATTTGTACCCACAATGAAATTATACTGCCGCTGCACAACGCTGGTCACGATCAAGCGCATCGCATTGTTGCGCTGGCGCATGCACTTTACGAACAGCTCGGCGCGCTCCAGGTGCTGGCGCCACTCCAGCTTTTGGCTGGGGTCGTTGATCTCTTTGGTCATGGTTTTAAGTTCAGGGTCTACTTCCAGCCAGCCGCTGGCTGCTGAAAATACTTCAACCAGCAGCGGGCCATCCGGCCGGTGCGGGTCGCGGGTGATCAAGACATCCGGCTGATAGAAGCGCTGATCGCCAGCATCTTGATGGGTCCAGCGCGCCCGCGCCGGATTGGGCGACAGGCGCTTCTGGATAAACTCGACCGCGGCTTTAACGATTGCGAGTGGTTGGCCGCACGCGCGTGCCAGCGCGACAATATCTGCGGAAGCCAGAATTTCAAAGTGATCAGTCAGGATAGAGTTCGCAAGCGGGTGGGCAGTGCCTTCCGCTTCGAGCGCCCGCACTTGCAACTGGAGGCATTCACGCACGCCACTGGCAGCCACCCCAACCGGGTCGGCTTGATTGATTTTCTCAAGCACCAATTGCACGTCGGCGACCGGAACTTTCAGGTAGTGCGCCACTTCTGCCGGAGTTTCTGGCAGAAAGCCGCGGTTGTCCAGCCGCTCGAGAATGTAGACGGCAATCTCGCGCTGAGTGGCTGATACTAGCGGCGCTACTTGCTGCAGCACATGTTCGGAGAGCGTGATTGACTGTTGCACGCGGTCAATCGGGGATTCGTCATACTCGGATTGAGTGACAGCGGAGCTGGGTGAAGTGCGCGGCGATACGAAGACCAGCGCATTTTCGGTTGTCATTTTTCCCATGCAGGCCGGGCAGGGCAGGGAATGGACGCGGCGCCGGCACTCCGGGCAACGCATTTCTTCAACCAGGCGCAAGGCCGGGTTCTCGCTTAGCTCGCGTTCAACTTCGGCTTCGAGCTCGCCCACGGGGCAGGCCAACAGCTCCATAGTCTTGAGCATGTGCGCAGACGGCATTTGCCGCTGGCTGGCAGTATTGCGATTGGAGAGCGTGGCGTTTAGCATAAGGTGCCTCGAGCGAGAAAAGTTTAACCGATAATTTACGTAGTTGCAAGATGCGTGCCAGATGAGTTTTTGGCGAGGCCGCGCGCTGGCCGTGGTAGAATTGCCGCATGAAACCGGATCTGGTGGTGATCGGGGGCGGTTTGGCGGGCTCTGAAGCGGCTTGGCAGGCCGCTCAGCGCGGTTTGCAGGTCTTGTTGCATGAAATGCGCCCCAAGCGTCCCACAGGCGCACATGCCACGGATCGGCTGGCAGAGCTGGTTTGCTCCAATTCCCTCGGCTCAAATCTGCCGGACCGCGCCTCCGGGGTACTTAAGACCGAGCTGCGAACGATGGGCAGTTTTCTTTTGGCCTGTGCGGAGGAGACAGCTGTGCCGGCGGGTGGGGCGCTTGCTGTGGACCGGGAAGCGTTTGCGGAGCTTGTTACGGAGCGCGTGCAGGGGCATCCCCGAATTGAGCTGGTGCGCTCTGAGGTGGAACGGCTGCCGGCGGGACCGGCAATTGTGGCCAGCGGCCCGCTTACTTCGCCCGCGCTGGCGGCGGATTTGCAGCAGTGGCTGGGCGGTCCGCATCTTTACTTTTATGACGCCCTCGCGCCGATCGTTGAGTACGAGAGCGTGGATCTTTCAATTGCTTTCCGAGCCTCGCGTTATGGCGGGGTGAGGTACCCGACGGCGACTATTTGAACTGCCCGCTGACACGTGCAGAGTACGACATTTTTGTGGCGGAGCTCGTGAAGGCCGAGCGCATTGCACTGCGTGAGTTTGAGGCGGACATTGCCAGCGGGGTGCGGGCTGGCCCGGATAAATTTTTTGAGAGCTGTCTGCCGGTGGAGATCATTGCAGAGCGTGGGTTGGAATCGCTGGCGTACGGACCGATGCGTGCGGTGGGATTGCGCGACCCGCATACCGGGCGGAGACCGTACGCGGTGGTTCAGCTGCGCCAGGATAATCTGGCCGGTTCGCTGTACAACCTGGTTGGCTTCCAAACCAATCTCACTTTCAGTGAACAGCAACGCGTGCTGCGCCTTATTCCCGGGTTGGCGCACGCGCGGTTCGCGCGCTATGGCATGCTGCATCGCAATACGTTTATAAACAGCCCGCGAACGCTGCTGCCCACATTGCAAGCGCAGCAGCGCGCGGATATTTTTTTTGCGGGTCAAATCACCGGCGTTGAGGGTTACATGGGAAACGTGGCCACTGGTTTGATGGCCGGCATAAATGCTGCGCGGCTGCTGGCGGGCGAAGAGCTTTTGACGCTGCCGGCGACGACAATGTTGGGGGCGTTATGCTGGTATGTGACCCATGCGGACCCGGACAACTTTCAGCCGATGAAGGCCAACTTTGGCTTGCTGCCGGCGCTGGAACGTGCGGCCAATGGCCGCGATGGCGGCAAGCGCGAGCGCTTTGGCGCGTACGCGGCGCGCTCCGTGAATGACCTTGGCGTTTATTTATCAGCTTCTCAATTTGAGGCTGTTGACAATGGTGGCGGCAGTAATCGCATCACCGGTGCTTTGAAGCAGGCAGCAGCTCCCGCTGCCGCATGAGCGTTGTGTGCGTAAGATGCCTTTAGTTGCAATAACGGACAATGCCTAAAGCTGCAATCTCAACGGAAGTGCTGAAGGAGCGGGCATTTTTGGTGAGCGTGGAAATACGCCATGAGCCAGGTCTTTTCACGCCGAAAGATTCCTTGCTTGAGCTGGAGCGGTTGGCCGAAACTGCCGGGCTGGTAGTGATTGGTAATGTTTCGCAGCGCCTGACGAAACCGGATGCAACGACACTGATCGGGTCGGGCAAGGTGGCGGAATTGAAGGAGCTGGTTGAAGAACAGCATGCTGACCTCGTGATATTTGATGAGGAGCTGTCGCCGCGGCACCAGCGTGAGCTGGAGACTGTTTTGGGAGAAGGCGTGCGGCTGCTGGATCGCACGGCTCTGATCCTGGATATTTTTGCGCAGCATGCGCGCACAAGCGAGGGCGCGCTGCAAGTGGAGCTGGCGCAGCTTGAGTACCGCCTGCCGCGCCTCACGCGCCAGTGGACGCATCTGGCACGGCAAGCGGGTGGGGGCGGCGGGCGCGCAGGCGGAGTTGGCGGCGTGGGATTGCGCGGCCCGGGCGAGACGCAGCTTGAAGTTGACCGGCGCGAGATTTCGCGCCGCGTATCACACTTGAAAATGGAGATTGAAAAAGTGCGCGCGCACCGGGCGCGCCACCGCGTGCAGCGCAAGCGCACTGGCACACCCGTTGTGGCGCTGGTGGGGTATACCAACGCCGGCAAGTCCACTTTGTTGCGGGCGCTTACAAGTGCCGATGTCTACATCGCGGACCAGCTCTTTGCGACGCTTGATCCAACCACGCGCCAGATTAGCCTGCCTGACGGGCAGGCAGCACTTATCACCGACACCGTTGGTTTCATTCAAAAGCTGCCCACCGCACTGGTAGCAGCCTTTCGCGCAACCCTCGAAGAGATTTCCGAAGCGGATCTGCTGCTGCACGTGGTGGACTGCACCCACGCCAATGCTTGTGAACAGGCTGAAGCCGTGGAACAAACGCTGGGTGACTTGCACATGGATAACGTGCAGTCAGTGACGGTGCTGAACAAAATTGACGGTGTGGTAGCGCCAAAGGTGCTGGCAGATCTGCGGGCGGTTTATCCTGAGAGCGTGATGATTTCCGCGCTGACCCACACGGGGTTGGAGGCGTTGCTCAGTCAAATTCAGTCGAGCCTCAATAGCAATTTGGCAGATGTGGAGTTGTTGTTGCCGCACACTGCGGGGCAATTGTTGTCCGCGTTCCACCAGCACGGGCGGGTTCGATCAGTTAAACACCTTGCGAAAGGGGTGCGGGTGAGCGGCCAGTTGCCGCGCCAAAGACTGTCGGATTTTGCGGAGTATTTTGTGAAATCAGCGCCGGTGGGGCAGTCGCTAATCAGGCCGGAAGAGGACTAAACTAGGCGCTCAATGCTTGAGCCTTAGCCTTGCGGTGAGGTGGAGTTGAATTTTTAGCGGGTGACACGCACGTGGCGCACCACAGGTATTATGGAAGTTAGGGCCGGTATATCTTGGTCACTTTCACGATGCATGGCGCAGTTGTAAATTTGAAATCGCCAAAGCGGACGAAGCCAAAAACTTTGATGGGTTTGTCCGGCTGGATCAGCGTGTTGTTGTCCGTATGGACTACCACTTGGCTGGCGGTGTAACGAAACAGCGGCAGCTGCTCCACTTGATTTTTGCCCGTGCCAACATCAACAGCAATTGGTATGAAACGGTCGGGCTTGTCATTCGGCAGTCCAATTCCCAGGACGTACACTTTTTCGCGGGTAAAAATGTTGGCCGGCACGCGCATTGTGCCGGTTATTTCCACGAGCACCTCGGCAGGCATGAGGCAGGTACGTTCCAGTGGAACTGGAATGGGCGTGGGCGTTGGAAGCGGTGTCGCGGTTGGCTCGTTGGCAATTGAGCCCACAGACTTGCAGCCAGCTGCCAAAAGCAGGATTGCAAGTCCCAAGTGCAGTTTGCGCATCCGTGGATTTTACCCCCTCTTTGAATGAGGGCATGAGTTGCAAGTTTGGAGTGGCGCGAGCATGGCAGGGGAACGGCTATGCGGATTTTGTAATACAGGAGTACGGTTTCTAACCTGGTTACAAATGGTGGTAGTATCCAACTTGTGTTTGCTGGTGCGCGTGCCTTCGCTGCCAACCGCTGGTCGCGCGTGACTTTCTTTGTTGTGCTGGCCGGCAGCGTTGCGGTGCTTGGGCGGGCTCCAAACCTACCCGGTTCCCTCACAATCATGAGTGAGCGGTTGCACATGTTCTCCACGATTTTTCAGGGAATTTTTATTGAAGCAGTTCCTTTCCTGCTGCTCGGCACGCTCGCGTCTGGAATAGTTGAAGTGTTTGTGAATCGTGAGGAGCTGGCGCGCTACATTCCGCGCGACGCAGTGCGCGGTGTCTTGGCGGGTGCACTGCTTGGGTTTTGCTTTCCAGTTTGTGAGTGCGGAGTGGTGCCGTTGGCGCGCCGGCTCTTTAACAAAGGCATGCCGCTGCATGTTGGCATTGCGTTTCTGCTTGCTGCGCCGGCGCTTAACCCGATTGTGATAGTCAGTACCTACACCGCGTTTGGGTTTGGCCCCATTTTGTTTGCGCGGATTGGCCTCACGGTTCTGATTGCTGTTGTCTGCGGGTTGGTGTTTTCCTTTGGCGCCCGGCCAGAGCGGGTGCTGCTGCCTGCTGCATGGCCAGTGCTTGCCGGTGGCAGCGGGTCTGAGGCGCAAGTGAAATCTGCGCCTCTGGCACAGCGCGTGGGACAGGTGGTATCAATTGCGGCGGATGAGTTTTTTGAGATGGGCAGTTATTTGCTGGTGGGAGCTGCTTTGGCTTCGGGTTTGCAGGCGCTTGTGCCGCAGTCTTTGTTGCTGGGGTTAAGCACTGGTCCGCTGGTGTCCGTTCTGGCGCTGGTGTTGTTGGCCGTCGTGCTGTCTATTTGTTCGACTGTGGATGCATTTATTGCGCTGGCGTTTGCCGGCTCGTTTACCACGGGTTCCGTGCTCGCCTTTCTTGTGTTTGGCCCGATGGTGGATATTAAGAGCATCGTTATGTATAGCGGGGTGTTTAAGAAGCGCACCGTGGGCTATCTGGTGATACTCCCGCTGTTGCTGACGATATTGGCAGCTGTTTTTATTAATCTCAATCTCAACTGGTGAACTGTTTATGTCTGCAAGAATGACCCGGGCTTCGCGCGGGCTGGTGAATGACCCGGGCTTCGCGCGGGCTGGTGATGCTGGCGCTTGGAGTGCTGATACTCCAACGTATTTGGACGGGGACGCTGGTCTGGTTTGTCAATCCGCGGACGCTTGGGCTCACGTGGATGGCTGCGCTCGGGATGATTGCCATGGCTGGCAGCTTGCTGGACGTGCGCAAACTGCGGCGCGTTCCGGCTGTCACTGGTTTCCACGACGCTGCCGAATCCCGCACCGCGACGGAAAGTCACGAGCATGAACATGGCCATGCCGGACATGAACATGCTGCGCATGACCATGGGGCGGCCGGCAGCTATTACAGCCTTGTTGTGCTCGCGTTGCCGCTGATCATGGCGCTGTTGGTGCCTTCGCGGCCGCTGGATGGCGGGGCAGTGGCAAACAAGGGGCTTAATACAGCGCGGCCGCTTGCGCGTGCAGATGCCACCAGCCTGAAGCGGGCAGAGAAGCCGCCAGAGCAGCGAAACATTCTGGAGTGGGTGCGCAATTTTAATTATGCAGCGGATGCAGCTGTGTATTCTGGGGAAACTGCTGATGTCACCGGCTTCACCTACTTTGACACGCGCCTGCCAGCCGGTCAGTTTATTGTGGCGCGCTATTCCATTTCTTGTTGTGTGGCGGATGCGATGGCGCTGGGCATGGTGGTGCGGTCGAAGCAGCCAGCGCCGGCGGGCAACGCTTGGATCCGCGTGCGCGGCCCGGTGAGCCTTGCGAAGATCGGCGACCAACCAATGCCGCTCATTCAGGCAGCATCGGTTGAAACAATTGCTGAACCCGCTGATCCGTACCTTTATCCATAGCCACGCTGTCCGCGGGTGCTGCGGGTGCGGTAAATAAATCTATTTTGAAGCGCGACCGGTTTGACCATTTAGTGTGGGTGCTGATTGCTGCGTTGCTTGCGGCGATTGGGGGCGTGCTGGCGGTTGGCGACCGTGTTGGCGCGCGCGTAGCCGGTATTTTTCCCGCGGGCGGGGCGCAGGCCAGCCCGTTTACAAAATTAGAGGTGGCTTTTGGGCAGCCAATGCTTGAGAGCTCTCTGACCGGGCTCTTGGTGCTCGAGCCCGCCATCTTGGGCACAACAGCGTGGGAGCTGGACACACTGCGCTTCACGCCCGAGCAGCCGCTGGTATCCGGCAGCAGCTATACAGCCCGGCTGGCGCCGGGGGGCCGCAGCGTTTCCGGGCGGACAGTGCTGCGCGAGACGAGCACCACCTTCACGGTCCGCAATCCAAAAATTCTATACGTGTATCCAGCCAATCCACCGCACGAAATTTTCAGCATTGATGTGCAGGCGGATGCGAGCGCGGGTGTGCAGCTGACTAATACCAATGGCGGCATTTATGACTATGCAGTTGCCCGCGACGGCGCGCAGCTGGTGTACGCTGCGCAAAATGCGCGAACGGGTGTGGACCTGTGGCTGCTGTCCCGTACCGGTGGTGTGCCGCGCCTGCTTGTGGCTTGCGAGATCGACCGTTGCATTGCGCCCGAGTGGTCCCCGGACGGCCGGCGCATTGCCTATAGCCGGGAGAACGCCGGCGTTGCGCCGGGCTCAGCGCCGGGTGCACCACGGTTGTGGACGGTGGATGTCGAGACCGGCGAAACCGCAGCGTTTAATCAGGATACGAAGGTGCTTGGTTTTGGCGCCACGTGGTCGCCGGATGGCAAGCGCTTGATGGTTTATGACGGCAGCGAGCTCGCCTTGCGCGTGTATGAAGTTGCAAGCGGGCGCCAGCAAGTGGTGCAAACGCAAATGGGCATGGTGGGCAGTTGGTCGCCGGACGGTGCGCGCATGCTCATCACAGACTTAAAGCTGGCGCAGTCGCAGGCGCTGGTAACTTTGCATTTGATTGATTTCGAGCGCAAGGATGTAAGTGCGGCGATTGGGCCGGACCCGGATGCAAATGACTACAGCTCGCCGGCTTGGTCGCCGGCTGGGGACTGGCTGCTGACGGCCAAGCGCCTGCCGGGCAGCGGCCCGAACAAGCAGCTGTGGTTGATGCGCCTCGATGGCACTGAAGGCCGCGCACTTTCAAGCGATAACAATTACACGTATGATGGCTATCGCTGGGATGCGTGGGGCACCCGCGCAGTAATGCAGCGCATTGCGCTGCGCGAAGCCGGCGCGTTGCCGGAGGTGGTGGTTTTGACGATGGGTTCCAGCGAAGTCAAGCTGCTGGTAGCCGATGCATCGATGGCACGCTGGTTGCCGTAAAGGAGCCGGTCGGGAAACTCGTTGAAATGCAAGCGCAAACAACGTGTCGCCTGTGCAGGCGAGTTAATAAATTCGGCTAGCCCGGCCCGGACGCTGCAAGCTCCTTGATCTCTTCCCGCGATGTATAAATGCGCGCAACATCGCCGTCGCGCATTTGAATTACGCGGTCGGTGTAAGTGATCATGCGCAGATCATGCGTGACAATCACCCCGGCGCGCTTGTGCTCGTGAATTAGCTGCGCAAAAGTTTCCACTACCTGGTGGGCGCGCTCGGTGTCCAGGCTTGCGGTGGGCTCGTCCGCCAGCACCACGGCCGGGTTGTGAATTAGCGCGCGCGCAATGGCCACGCGTTGCTGCTGTCCGCCGGACATCTGCGATGGCAGATTGTGCAGCCGGTCACTCAGGCCGAGGCGCGCAAGCAGGTCGCGGCTGCGCGCGCGCCCGGCAGCATTCAGTTCGCCGTTTAGGCGCAGCATCAGCTCCACATTTTCGAGCGCCGTTAAATACGGGATCAAGTTGTTGGCTTGAAAGGTGAAGCCCACGCGCTTGCGCCTGAACTCCACGCGCTGCTTGTCAGACATATCCGAGAGGTTGCTGCCATCAATGATTACTTTTCCGGTTGTGGGTGTGAGCAGGGCGGACAACATGGCAAGCAGCGTCGTTTTGCCCGAGCCGCTGGGTCCCACCAAGCCGACAAATTCGCCCGCTGTCACTGCGAGTGAAATGCCATTGACGGCATTAAACTTTTGGCCGTCCAGTTCGTATGATTTGACCAGGCTCTCGGTGGAAAGTGCAATGCCTTCGTTCATGAGGACATGCCCAGCGCCTTAAGCGGCTCAATGCGGGCCGCGTAACGGATTGAGATGGCGCCGCCAATTGGGCCGATGAACAAAAGCGAAACAATTGCGGCAACAGCTGCCTGGCCGGTGAAGACAATTGGAATGCCGGGCGGCAGTGTGGTAGCGAGCAGCAGTGTGGCACCGCCGCCCAGCAGCACACCAATTACCGTCACCAAAATAATTTGTGCGATTGCAGCCACGGCCACCATCCAGTTGGCAGCACCGATTGCCTTTAGCATGCCCACCTGCGGCACTTTCTGCAGCGCTTGAATTTGAAAGAAGCCGCCAATTACCAGCACGCCGATGATTAGCGTAAAGAAGCGCTGGGTGTCCAGCGTGCTCTGCTGTTCTTTGTAACCCGGCAAGGCTTCATAAGCTTCGCGGATGCCGGCCATCTCGACGTCCTTCACTTGGGTTGGTATCAGTGCTTTCATTGCCGCCAGATCTTTGGGGTTTTCCAACTGCACTGCAATCAGATTTAGGTTAAGTGGTGAGTTAGGTCCGGTTTTTGAGCGCACGCGATCCCAGGTCAAAACTGGCAGGAAGACCACGGGCTGCAATCCGTATTGCTCGCCGTCGCTAAGGCCCACTACCAGCAACTCGAACGTTTCGTCGCCTGAGCCTTGATTGGTGCGAATGCTTATGCGGTCGCCAACCTTTATTCCCAGCCGCTGAATTACGCGGCGCTCCACGACTGCCTCGGGCGCGCGATTTGTACTGAAGGGGCTCCCGGAAATAATTGGCGGCGCGCCGGGCAGGCCCGCTTCCACCCCCAGGAGTGCAACGCGCAGCGGGTCAGCGTCGGGAGTCTCCAGTGGATTGTCGATGGCGCCATTGCTGACCGCAATGGGGCCGACAGCGCGCACGCCGGTGACGCGCCGCACCTGGTTCATAACAGAGCGTGGCAGGCGGCTGGCGGCTATCAGGAGGTCCGAATCAGCTTTGTAAACAAGCAAATCAGCATCAAGCTTGGAGATGTACTCACGGTTGCCACCGCCCAGCCCCTCTGCCAAGGCCGCAATGAAGAGCACCAGCAAAGTGATGAGTGCAATCAGCAGGCTGATAAGAAAGAAGCGCACCTTGTTGCGCAGTACTTCCATCTGCGCCAAATATAGCGGTGTCAGGAACACTTGCATCGCGCGATTTTACCGCGTGGCGGATGCAATTAGGTTGCGCGGAGCAAGCCGGAAGCCGGCAGATGTGAGCATTTAGTTGCGCCCGCGCAATGTAGCCGTTGCTTCCGCTAGTGGCGCACGCTTGCCGTTACTAGCGCCGCACAGCGGTTCCAGGCGTGCAAGTTGGGCGTTGGGTCAGGTAATTTCTTCTTATTGCGCAGGCTGAACGAACCCGAGAATGTAGCCATCTGGATTCGCGGACATAGAACTCCGTTCCATACGGCATCTGGCGCAGTGGCACAGTGAAGGTAACTTGCGCAGCCGTGAGACTCCGTGACAGTGCCTGTGCATCGCGCACAATAACGCATGCATCCAGATGCTCACCGCGCTCGAACGCCGTCTGGCCGCGCTTGGCGGGCGTTCTGCATTGCAGATGAATATGGCATCCATCGCAAACCACACTTCCGTAGAAGTTCTCGTACAAGTAGTCAAGCTCAAATCCCAGCTGCGCCTGAGAGAAAGATAGAGACCGGGTCATTTCCTTGATTCGCAACACCGGCGCAATGTCGCTAAGGAGTCGTGAGTGCTCGTGCATTGACGGTGGGGTTATGTCTAATACTGCAACTTGTTGTGCGTGCCATTAGTAGAGGCAAGGCAAGGCGCAGGCGCAGCCTTAAGATTGTTGGTTAGAGCAACCAGTCCGCAAACTGAATTATTGCAACAGGGGAAATCCTCCAACCCGTTTAGCTAGCTGCTGCGAGCACAGCACCAACAGCTAGTTATCGATGGGTGCCATGGCCGGTAAGGGTGTGTGCAAAAGCAAGGCGCACATAGTATCCCAAGCCGGCTTCCGCCACCACACGCGGGGTGTGGAGCGGCCGGGCTGCTTGTGGCGCGGTGCGGAGGGCGCTGTCTAAGAAGCCAAGCAGTTGCGCCCAAGCCGCACCAGGTGCGCCGCCCGCTTCGATGGCTGCCACATCGGTGATGAATGCGTGCGGCTGGTCCGGGTAGATTGTGATCGTACTGGGGATGCCTGCCGTGACGAGCGCGGATTCAAATGCTCCAACTTCGGCGAGTGGAATGGATGAGTCAGCACCTCCAAAGACGCCGAGCAGGGGGCCAGGCAACGACTTCAATTGGTTAGCATCTGAGATGGGGGAGCCGTAGAAAACGGCGGTGGCTGCCAGCTTTGGATTCCACAGGCTGTAGCGCAGAGAGGTTGCGCCGCCAAAACAAAATCCCATCACGGCCACACGCCCGGGGTCCACTTCTGGCTGTTGCTCGAGCCAGGCATAAACTGCATCCAGGTCTGTGTTGCGCCGCTCCTGCGGTGTCGTGAGGGTTTGGTAGATGGCTCGCGGAATCCAGTTGGTGCTGCTGCCGCGAAACATGTCGGGCGCGACGACGACGTAGCCTGAGCGTGCCAAAAGGTCTGCCTTGTCGCGCATTTCGGTGTTAAAGCCCCAGAACTCATGGATCATAATGACGGTGGGATGCGGGCCAGCGCCAGCGGGCCGCGCAAGGTACGCGCGCACCGCGGGGCCGCCGGGGTTAGCCACGGTGACATTGGTGATGCTGTCAAGACGCCGTGATCCGATCCAGCCATCAAAAAAGATTGATGCTGCGATAAATGTCACGAGCCCAAGCACCGACAGCAAAGAAACCAGCGCAATTTTCCGAATTATTTTCATAGGTGGTAGATCCCTTAACGGTGGATTGTATCGAATGCCGTGCAAGATTGGTGAAGAGTGGCGGCTTGAACCTGCGCCGCAGCTTGCTCCCAATTATTCCATCGAATGAAGTTCGGGAAGGAGGCGCCGGGAGAGGTTGCTCTGCAGCAGGTTTTCGGGGTCGCAGCGCTGTTTGAGCGCCATCAGGTTCGTGAGGGTCGCTGCGCCCAAACTTGCGCGCGCAGTGGCTGGATGCAAGGCGCTGTCTTTTGCAAAATAGAAGCGGCCTTGTGCGGCCACTACGATTTGGTCTAGCTGCGCCAGCAGCGTGGTCAGGCGCTGGCGGGTGCGCACGCGCGCCGAAAAATCCAGGGCGAGTGAGTAGCCGTCTGGACAATAAGACAGCGCATATTGGGCGTCGGGCTGGTGGCGTTTGAGGACTGCAAGAGTGGGCAGCAGGCGCGCGTTCTTGCATGCTTCCAGCAACTGTTGGTATGCGTTCAGCGCATTCTCTTTGGGAATGAAGCTTTGGTGCTGGATCAGTCCGCCCGGCCGGTAAGCGCGCTTCCAGTCTGGCACGTAATCAAGCAGGAAGTTGAAGCCCGCCAGTGATTGCAGATATGTGTGTCCGTGCTGCAAGCGGGCCGAAGCGTATTTGAGTGCGTTCACAAGCCGCAAGCCGGGCGCGTTGTTTGCCAGGCGCAAGCCCAGCCACGCATAACGTGCAGGGAACACACCGAAAAGACGCGCGGGCAAATCCTGGTGCTGCAACAAGAGGGACCGCGCGTGCAATGCAGCATATGGCGGATTGTAGTAACTTGCAGCGTGAATTTGGCCGCGGCCCAAACCAGTGCCGCCTGCCGCAGCATCTATCCAGCCCACAACGTAGTCGCTTGAGTCTTTGTGCTCATCAAGCAGCTGCAGCATCGTCTGCAAATTTGGCGCCGCCAGTGCCGTCACTGAGACGAGCCCGGTGTGAATGCGCTTGAGCTGCAGGCGCAGCGCAGTGATGCAGCCCAGCATGCCAAAGCTGCCGGGAATGGCGTGAAACAAGTCTGAGTTCTCTGTGCGGCTGCAGCGCACGCTGTTGCCGGCCGGCAGCACCGCAGTAAATTCTAAAATGTGCTGCGCAAAGTTGCCCGCTTGCCAGTTATTTTTGCCATGGATGTTCATGGCCGCACAGCCGCCGACGCTGGTGAACATTGTGCCCGAAACCACCGGCGGCCACCAGCCGTCACTGATGCAATGGCGCCACAGCTGCGCCAGCGTGACGCCGGGCTCCACCTCCACCACGCCGTTCGCCGGCGACCAGTGCGTGATGCGGTTCATCTGCGAGAGGCAAACCACAAACTGCTCGGAGTTCAGGGCCGCATCGCCATAGCTCTGCCCCGCGCCGCGCAGCGCGATGCTGATGCCGGTGCGCTGCGCGAGCGCAAACACAGCTTGCAATTCGGCAGCGGTTGTGGGCTGGTGCAGATAGCTGCGGGCGCGTGTGTTCTCGCCCCACGCATGCAGCATTTGCAGCGCCGCGCTGTTCAATGCCAGCGTCATAAACTTAATCGGCGAAAAATAAAAGAGGGTAGATGCTGCAGCACAAGCCCGGCGGCGGCCCAGCGACCCGGCACATAAACAACCTGCCGCTTGTGGCGGATTGCGCGCCAGATGAGGCGGGCTGCCAGCTGCGGGCTGGCCGGCTGAATGACGCGGTCGGCGTTTGCCAGCATGGCGGTTTGCACCTGCCAGAGCTTGATGGTGGTGACTGTGACACCATGCCGCGAAAGGCGGTTGCGCATGGCTTCAAGGTAGGTGTGCAGGCCGGCTTTGGACGCGGAGTAGGCGGGGATGCCGCGCCGGCCGCGGTCGCCGGCGATGCTGCCGATGCCCACGATCTGGCCGGAACCGGCGCTTTGCATGCGCGGAGCAACCTCGTTGAGCCACGCAACCGCGCCCAGCAGGTTGGTTTGCAGCATTTCCAGATCCGCGTCAGTGTCATGTGTGGCCGGGTTGTTAGGATACATTACGCCAGCGCAGTAAACAAAAAGGTCGAGGCCGCCAATTTGCGCGCAAATAGTGCGGCAGAGTTCCGGGATGCCAGCGGTGACATGCACATTGTGCGCATAGGCAGCTACCGTACCGCGACGCAGTTGATTCAGCTCATTTGCAAGGTGTTGGAGCTCGGGCAGGCGCCGGCCCAGCAGCGCGATAACGTAACCTTGATTGTGCAGCTCGCGCGCAAGCGCAGCGCCCACGCCTGAAGAGGCGCCAACAATAATTGCGCGCGGCATAGGTTCCAACGGGCGCGGTGGGTTGATGAGTTGCCGGCTCACGCAGCGGGCGTCAGAGTGGGAGCACTGGCAAAGGCCAAGGCAAGTGCAATGCGGCTTTTGAGAGCTGGATGACTGTACAGCAGCGCTTCAACCAACAGCGGCGGGTCAACTTCGGAAAGATTTTGGTTTGCGAGGCGCGTAAGTGCGCTGGCATACGCGGGGCCGTTGGCTGTGGCCTGCAGAGCGTAAACATCTGCGCGCCGTTCGCGCCAGCGCGAGTATGCGTTTTCCAATGGCCCTGTGAGCAGCTGGTATATGCCCAGTACCGCTGCAAGCAGCGGAAGTGTAATGGGGTCAGCCGGATCAAGATAGCCGAGGCGCTGCGTGCCAGCTTGCAGCGCCAGGTGCGCAAGATAGAGGCCGCCGAGCATGAGCACGCTGCTCATAACGATGCCAGATGGAATATCGCGGTTGACATGGTGTCCGAGTTCATGCGCCATTACGGTCTCGATTTCGTCGGCGGTGAACTCTTGCAGCAGCGTATCCCCCAATACAATGCGGCGCGTATTGCCCAGGCCCATGAGCGCAGCGTTTGCACCTTTGGTGCGGCTGCTGAGGTTGAGAGTGTAAACGCCGCGCACGCGGGCTTTGGCGTGTGCGGCCAGCGCGAGCAAGCGCTGCTGCAAATGACCAAACTCCGCACCCAGCGGCTGCATCTTAAAAAAAATTGGGACGATCACCAGTGGTGCAAGGTTGGTGAGCAGCACATTGAACAGGAGCAAGGCTGCTCCGAGCCAAAGCCACCACGTTAGCGGCTGCCACGCCAGCAGCCAGTACAGCAGCTCGAGTACAAAGCCACCCAGCAGCACGGAAATCAGCAGCGCTTTGAGCTGATCCATCCACCAATCGCGCACCGTTTGATTGCCCTGCTCGTATTTGTGCGGCAGCTTGTAGCCGCGATAGAAGGCTAGCGGCAGTGTCACCACGTAAAGCGGCGCACCAATCGCAGCGCCAAGCGCGGCAATTCGCAGCCAGTTTTGCAGGCCAGCCAAGTAACTTCCCAGAGCGACCGCCAAGCCGGTTGCCAGCCAAACGCCAATGTAGGCCGCACTCAGCAGCGTTTCTGCCAGCCCGAGGCGGCGCTGGGTGCGCGCGTACTCTTTGGCCAGGCGCTGGCGCCGCGGGTTTAGCTCAACCATTGATCTAGGCGCTGGATTGCGCTGCGCGCCGGCGCCGGGCCTGATACGGGAAGATCGACAGCAAGATGCTGAGCAGGTACAAGATCAGCAGTGGCGCCATCACCATTCCCATGTTGAACGGATCAACTGTGGGTGTGATTACTGCTGCAATGACCGCAATTATTACAACGGCGATGCGCCAGCCGCGCAGCAGGACGCCGGGCGTAACCAGGCCCACCCATGCCAGAAACATCAGGATCAAGGGCATTTCAAAGGAGATGCCAATCCACAAAACGAGCGAAAGAATGAAAGGCACGTACTCGCGCGATGACCATTGGGATTGAAAGACATCGGGCATAAAATTTTCAAGGAATTCGATTGCGGATGGAATCATCGCAAACCAGGCAAAGGCTGCGCCCAGAAGAAACAATGCCGACGCTGCTGGGATCACAAACCACATCCAGCGCCGCTCGCGCTGCTCCAGCCCCGGGTTAACGAATGCAAGAATTTGGTAGACAACAAGCGGTGATGCCACGGCTGCGCCAACTGTGAGCGCCACCCGAAAATACATTGTGATTCCCTCAGTGGGGCCAAGCACAATTAGCTTTCCGCGATATGGATCCGACAGGTACTTCAGCACAACTTCTGCGAAGTACAGCCCCACTGCAAACCCGGCTGCCAGCGCCAGCGCAATCGAAACGATGCGGTTGCGCAGTTCACCGAGGTGCTCGAGCAACGTCATCTCACCCGTCCGGGGTTGGCGGGGTGTGCGCTTGGCCAAAAACTTCATCGCGCGGTTATTGCAGATGCGGCCGGGCGGAGCGGTAAATTAATGCGGATAGCGGAGGCAGTGCGCTGCGGCTGATTACAAGGCACTCAGGGCCGCAGCAGGTGGGTGGGCAGATTATGCGCGCAGACCACGGGCTGGTGATTGCAGCTGCTATTGCGGGTATTACGCCTTCAATGGGGGCGGCGCCGTTAAGTTCTGTTGCCGGCCTCGAGGCAATTGCATTTGTGTCCGGCAGTGCTTGCGGTTCAACCGCAGCATTTGTGACATCCGGGTCTGCCACCGATTTGACAGCGGAGTCGGTGAGCGCAAGGATTGGCTTCAGATCATCACTAAGCGATTTTATGTCTGAAACAGTGCCGGAAATTAGCTTGGTGCCCATCGTTTGCAGCTCTGTGCCCAGCGCTTTCAAGTCGGACAAACTCTTCGTGGCATCGACCAGCGAGCCATCGTCAATTTCTCGGGCCTGGGCCTCGAGCATTGCCAGTGCATCCCGCGAGTAAGCAGAAAGTTTGCGCAGCCAGCGCCCGGCTTCAAATGAGTGCTTGAGCATGCGCTCCGGGCCGAGCACCACCATTGCGATGATTGCAATTAGAAGTAGTTCCCAGCCACCAATGCCAAAAATGTCCATGTGTTTTGGCGCTCGGCAGCGCTCAGGCAGCTGGTGCGAGAACTGCCAGCTCAGCGCGCAGTGCGGTCAGGTTGTCGGCGATTGAGCCAAGCACGCCATTCACAAATTTTGCAGTGGAGTCACTGCCGTACTTCTTTGCAAGTTCCACGGCTTCGTTGATGATCACCTTCACCGGTGTGGTTTGCTGCACGCCAACCTCCCACAGGGCAATGCGCAGAATGTTTAGGTCGATGGAAGCCATCTCGCGCAGTGGCCATTGCGGCGCTTGCTTGTGGATGGCGCGGTCGAGGCGGGTGCGCGCCGGCCATACCCCCATCACCAGCGTGCGCGCAAACTCCTGCACGCCTGCATCGAGCGCCAGTTCTTCGCTGTGGTGGGCGAGGGTATCCTCCAGCTCGTGGCGCGTGCAGTCCAGCTCATAGAGCACTTGCAGTGCAATTGCGCGCGCTTTGCGCCGTGCTTTTACCATGTTGGTAGCGAGTGGGCTGCCGGCCGCCGCAAGCAGCCGCCCGGCATGTTAGTGGAATGCCACATCGTCGACAAACACGTCAACCGCTGCAACATCGAGCCCGACAATGTTTTGCATTGAGCGCGCCACTTCGGTTTGTACGCTGCGGCTCACGCCATGCATATCGCATCCGGCTGCGACGCGCAAGTGCACCGCCACTTTGGCGGTATGTTCGCTCACTTCGATAATCACGCCATCTGCTTTGCCGCGCCGCAGCAGGCGGTTCACGCCGCCCGCCACGGGCGCCATGCCAATCACGCCTTCCACTTCCAGCGCAGCCTGCCGCACAACTGTAACAAGCACTTCCGACGCCACGATCACGCGGTCTGTGCGGTTTAGGTTTGCCTCGGCGGTAAATTGTTTCATGCCATCACCATTCCTCCATCCACATTAAGAACCTGGCCGGTAATGTAAGCGGCGCCCTCAGAACACAGGAATAGTACCGCGGCAGCCACTTCTGCGGGCGTGCCCCAGCGTCCCAGCGGAATCGCGGCAAGCGTGGCCGCGTGCTGCTCGGGTGTGAGGTCGCTGGTGAGCGCGGTGGGAATAAAGCCGGGGGCCACGGCGTTTACAGTGATGCTGCGCGGCGCAACTTCGCGCGCGAGTGCCTTGGTGAAGCCAATCATGCCGGCTTTGGAAGCGGAGTAGTTTGTCTGTCCGCCATTGCCCGCTACGCCGGACACGGATGCAATATTGATGATGCGGCCGGAGCGCCGGCGCAACATGGCCCGCACGGCCGGCTTGGAACAGCAATAGGCACTTCGCAAGTTTGTGCGCACAACAATGTCCCAGTCCTCCTCCGGCATAAGCATGATTACCTGATCGCGTGTGATGCCGGCGTTGTTTACCAGAATGTCAATTTGTCCGTAAGCTTCAATACAGTCGCCCACCAATGCTGCCGCGGCAGCCGGGTCGGCTGCATCGCCTTGCAGCGCTTTTGCGTTGCCACCGGCAGCGGCGATTGCAGCCACGGTGGCGGCTGCGCCCGCTGCATCCTGTGAGTAATTTACCAGCACGCTCGCGCCGGCAGCGCCCAGAGCTTCGGCAATCGCCCGGCCAATGCCGCGTGATGCGCCCGTAACAACCGCAGCTTTGCCAGAGAGACTCATTTTTGGCGCCTGTGCAGGTCATTATACCGTGCCGTTGAAACAGTGCGGAATTAGTGTGGGAAAATCGACAGCGCTGAGGAAATGCAATGCGAGTTGTTGATCTAATCACCAAGAAGCGG
The DNA here is from genome assembly GCA_003569365.1 of Anaerolineaceae bacterium. GTDB lineage: Bacteria > Chloroflexota > Anaerolineae > Anaerolineales > UBA11657 > BD1. The sequence goes on along the minus strand of BGOS01000004.1, from coordinate 110,266 downwards.
GATGGGGGCGAGCTGGATACCGCCGAGATCGAATGGTTTGTGCGCAACTTTACGGACGGTGCGGTTGCAGACTACCAGGCAAGTGCGCTGGCTATGGCGTTGTTCTTTCGCGGCATGACAGCGCGCGAGACGCGCGATCTTACTTGGCGATGGCCGGCAGCGGCGAGCAGTTGGACTTGAGTGACGTGGTGCCCGGGATTGTGGTGGACAAGCATTCCACCGGCGGTGTTGGCGACAAGACCACACTGGTGGTTGAGCCCATTGTGAGCGCTTGTGGCGTGCCCGTGGGAAAAATGTCCGGGCGCGGGCTGGGTTACTCCGGCGGTACGCTGGACAAGATGGAATCTTTTGCGGGCTACCGCACGCAGTTGGAAATTGCGGAGTTCAAGCAGCAGCTGGCGCGCATTGGCATTGTGCTGGCCGGGCAATCCGCGCAGCTGGCGCCTGCCGACGGGAAGCTCTACGCGCTGCGCGATGTGACGGGCACGGTGCCGGTGATGCCACTGATTGCGAGCTCGGTGATGAGCAAGAAAATTGCAGCCGGAGCGCAGGCAATTGTGCTTGATGTAAAAGTGGGCAGCGGAGCGTTCATGAGCACGCTTGAAGACGCGCGCAATTTGGCGCAGCAGATGGTGGCAATTGGGCGCGAAGTTGGCCGGCGCACGGTGGCGCTGCTGGCGGACATGAACCAACCGCTGGGCTTTGCGGTGGGCAACGCATTGGAAGCGCAGGAGGCAGTGATGACCTTGCGCGGATCCGGGCCGCCTGATTTTGTGGAGCACTGCCTGACGCTGGCAGCGCACATGCTGGTGCTGGCGGGGAAAGTTCCGGAGCTGGCAGCCGGGCGGGCGCTGGCTGAGCAAGCGCTGCGCAACGGGTCTGCGTTGGCAAAGTTTCGCGAGCTGGTGGTGGCACAGGGCGGTGACGCTGCAATGGTGGATGACCCGGCGCGCCTGCCGCAAGCTGCGCTTGTGGAAGTGGTGCGCACGCCAACTGCTGGCTGGCTGGCACGGCTGGATGCGCGCGCGGTGGGCGAGGCAGCGGTGCTGCTGGGTGCGGGGCGCGCAAAGAAGGGCGATCCAATTGACCCGGCCGTGGGGCTGGTGGTGCATTGCAAAGTTGGCGATGAGCTGGCGGCCGGGTCCGCACTGTTCACGGTGCATGCCAGCAGCAGCGCATCACTCGCAGCCGCGCGCGCGCATGCGCTGCAGGGCGTGGCAGTTGTAGCTGGCGCGCGGGTGGCCGCGCTGCCGTTGTTTTACGGCGTGGTGGAGTAGGCGCTGCGGATTGGGTGTGTGCAGCGCGCTGCTGCCAGCATTGCAGCATATGCGCGCATGGCGAACTTTCCCGGAGCTGTGCCGCCATTGGCTTCAGCAAAGCGCTGCGTAAAGCCGGCGTCAGGCGGCGTGGTGTCCGGCTGTTCAGTGGAAAGCAGCTGCAGCCCACCGCGGGCATAGATCGGCGCGGCAGCGGCTGTAGTAACAGGCAGCCAATGCCCGATGACCGCCACAACCTGCGGATCCAATAAAACCTTTTCTGCCTGCTTCACCGCTTCTAACGGATCGCCGCCATCGTCCAGCGCGAGCAGCTCCACTGCACAGCCACCGTTGATGCCGGTAGTATTCAGCTCGCGTACTGCCATGCGCGCGGCTGCAATCGCTTCGTACGCAATCTGCCGGTGGGCGCCTTCAAATGGCGCGACCAGGGCGACTTTAATTACCGGCCGCGTTCCGGGCAGGCAGCCTGCGATGCTGGCAGCCGCCCACAAGCTGACGCCAAAACGCAGCGCATGCCGAAGCGGACTACGGGCAGGCGTTGGCAAGATGTTCCTCATATGTCACAGAAAAATTGTGCCGGCCGCTCTTGTCGCACGCTGCGCGAAAGTACAACGCGTTGCTGGCGGCTGGATTGGTCACGGCTTGCATTGAAAGCAGGCCCGGGTTTGCAATGGGGCCGGGCGGCAGGCCTGTAATGACATAAGTGTTGTAGGGGTGTTCAACGGAACGCGGATCCAGCGTGAGCTTGGGCCACCAATCCGCGGGGCTGGAGAGCGCGTACTGCGTGGTTGGGTCGGCCATCAGCGGCATCCCCTGCGCGAGGCGGTTAAGAAACACGCGTGCGATCAGGGGCCGTTCTTCATCGAGCATGGCTTCGCGTTGAATTATGGAGGCCAGCGTTACAAGTTGCGGCAGATCAAATCCTATGGCGCTGGCATCTGCGCGCAGCGTGCCCATGACCTCATCGTCGAAGCGCCGCAGGATTGCATCGAGAACTGCGTTGGTGCTGGTGCCGGGTGGGAACACATAATCCGCTGGAAAGAGATATCCCTCGAGGCTGGAGTTTGGCGGCACCATGTTGCGGAAGAGATAATTTCCGGGCAGAGGCGCGCGGCCTTCAATCATGGCCAGAAGCGCGCTCGAATCGATTTGCAAGTGCGGTTGTGCCGCGAGCGATGCCACCACTTGGCCGGCGCGCCAGCCGGCCCAAATGCGCACGCGAACTTCGCTAGGCATGGCGTTGACCAGCGCCGCTGCAATTTCGGCTGGCGGCATGCTGTGATTTAACTTGAAATACCCGGCTTGCATCTGCGTGTCGTAGCCTTTGTAGATCATGTAGCGCAGCAGCTGTTGCGCGTCCGGCGCCAATCCGAGGGCAGCAATGCGCTGTGCAACCGCAGCGGGCAGCTCGTTTTGTTCAATCGTCAGTGAAAGCGGCTGCGTGTCGGGGCTTGTCGCTACGAAGAGTTGGTCAGAAGAGGGTGCCAGCGCGGCGCGCAGCCACAGCGCCTGCACCGCGCGCACGCGCGGGCCCGGCGCCCCCAGCTGTGTTGCGGATGCCAGGAAGCTGGCTGTTGCCATGTATACGAATGCTGCAGCAGCGCACAGCAGCAGTGCAAAGACCATTGCCCACGGCCCGGCACGCCTACGGCGCGATTGGGTGCGGGTTGTGAGGTTGGGCATCCAAATAGTCTTGCAGGATGATGGCCGCTGCGACCGCGTCCAGTGCGGGGCGGGCGCTGCGTTTGTGCCCGGTGAGTTCGGCTGCGCGCCGGGTGGTGTTGCTCTCGTCCCAGTAAGTCACCGGGATGGCGGTGTGCTCGCCGAGCGCTGCACCAAAACGCTGCACGCGGCGCGCAGCCGGCCCGATATTGCCTTCGCCATCCTTTGGCAGGCCAATCACAATGCAGTCCGCAGCATGCTCCGCTGCCAGCAGCGCCACGCGGGCGGCATCTGCTGCGCGGGCCACATGCGCCAGCGCCTGCAGGGGGCGCGCTACGCGGCCGCCGGCATCGCTTATGGCCAGGCCAATGCGCGCCTGCCCGTGATCAACCGCCAGCACGCGCATCAGTTTCGGTGCCAATCAGAACGCGCGTGCGCCACGCCAGCCATGGGGTGCGCTTCAGCCACGCCGGCCACACCGCCAGCGACGGGCGCTGCACGATTGGAAAAAGTTTGTAGATGAGTTCCGGCGCCTGTGCAACCGGCTGCCAGCGCACGGCTTGCTGCACAAGGCGTGCATCTATCTGCGGACCGGCTGTGCCGCGGGCGGTGAGGGTAAACGCTGCGCGGCCTTCCGAAAGCGCAAGCACCTCAGTGCTGCGCGAGTAGCTGACTGAATCGGGCAGCAGCACAAGGTCCGCACCGACCCGCTGCTCCAGTTCCTGCAGGCCCACCGCGTGCAGCTGCTGTTCGTCCACCACGGTTACAGACACGGCAGCGCGCATCAGCAGCGAGAGCATCTCCGCCGGTTCGCCGGCTGCGTTGCTGAATGTGGCCTCAAACACGCGCGTGATGCGCGCTGACTTTTGCGGCGCAAATTGGCTGGCGGGCAGCGCGGCGGCAAGCTGCGCGTAACCGTTTTCAACCAACTCCGCCTCCACAAGTTTCTGCAGCCGGCTTAGATCGGCAGACGCAACCGCGGGCAGCTGTTTCACTTCGCCACCGGCCAGCGCTGCCTGATTGGTCACAACGATCAGGTCGGCGAGGTAGCCCTCCATGCTGTTTATCAGGTTGGCAGCCACGTTGCCTGCCGGGCCGGGGCGCACGGCGCGCATGGTTCCCTGGGCACTAGCCCCTGCGCGGGCAGGCAATGCCACGTCCTGCTGCAGCACAAACTTGATCGCCGAGCCATCGGTGGTGCGTGCAACTGATCCGGCGGGCACGCGCACCGCTTGTGCTGTGCGGTTTGTTAGCAGCACATTGCCAGTGGCATACTCTTCGGCTTTCGTAAAAGTTGCAGTCGTCAATGTGTCAGAGGATGCGCTCACCTCCACGGTGCGCGTAGTTGCCGGGATTGTGCGCCCGTTGGCAGCATCCAGCCCGGGTACTGCTTCAAGCTCTATGCTTGCAGTGAGCTGCTGGGTTGCCGGCTGCAGGCGCAGCTCGGCTGTGGGCAGCGCCACCAGCAGCATTGCGCCAACTGCTGCAAGCGCGCCCGCAGCAAGCAGCATGCTTGCGGGAAGGCGCAACAAAGTTTGCCAGCGCGGCGCCGGTGGCCGCATGCCCAGATAGTTTCGCGCTGCAGCAATATCGGTTGGGATGCGCCCGTCTGGCTCGCGCATGCCGCGTGGTGCGAGGCGCGAGCCCCAGTTGAAGAGATGGCTGTCCTCCACTGAGTTGAACGTGGGAATGCGCATGTCTGCCGCGTGGTCGGCAACGCTGTCCGGGGCGTTTACAAAACCAAGGTGCGCGCCAAGTTGTGAAGTGTGGCGGTGAACCAGCGTGAGTTCGACCCGGCGCTGCAAAGGCGGCGCCTGGCCCCAGCCGGTCTTGGGCCAAACCACGAGCACCCGGTCCACGCGCGCCCAGCCCAGTTTGTCGCGCGCCGAATGGTAATCGTCAAATTGGTCGAGATGAATTATTTGTTCGCGCACAGCGCACCTGTGGAGCTACTGTGATTTTAGTGCAGTGTGACGATGCTGCAAGTGGCGCAGCGGGAGCACTGTGGCGGGGATTTGCACACAGCCGCGGGCGGGCGTTTTATCCCGCAAGAAATTCGTGCACAAGTGTAGCTGCGCTTGCGAGTGCGGCATCCAATTGTGTGGCATCTTTCCCGCCAGCTTGCGCCAGCGTGGGTTTTCCACCGCCGCGGCCCCCGACTATCGCAGCCACAGTGTTGATCATTTTGCCGGCATTCAACCCGCGGTCAACAAGATCCTGCGTGACTGCCACAACCAAACCGGGAGCCCCATCCACTACGCTGCCAAATACCGCGACGCCGCTTGGGTGCGCAGCGCGGAACCATTCGCCGGCGTCGCGCAAGTAATGCAGGTCATCAACTTGCAGGCGCGCTGCCAGGAATGCGACGCCTGCCAGCGTTTGGGTGTTGGCGCAGGCAGCCTCGAGCTGCGCAAACAGCGCGCTGCGCTTAAGCTCCTCGCGTTCGCGCTGCAGCTGGCTGTGGCTGGCGAGCAGCTCGCCCACTTTTTGTGCGGCCCCGGCGGCTGGTACCTGCAGCTGGCCGGCAATCTGCTCCACCAGCGCAGCCTGGCGCTGCAAGTAATCGATTGCAGCCGGGCCGGCAATTGCTTCAATGCGGCGGACACCCGCAGCGATGGCACCTTCGCTCAAAATTACAAATGCGCCAAGCTGGCCGGTGTGCTTTACATGTGTGCCGCCGCACAGCTCCAGCGAGACCGGTGCCGCTGCGCTGCCGATGCGCACGGTGCGCACAATCTCACCGTACTTTTCGCCGAACAGCGCCATGGCACCACTCGCAATCGCGCTGGCGCGCGCCTCATGTGAAATGCTGACGGGGAGGTTGGCCGCAATGTTGCGCTGGACTGCGCCTGCAATCTCGGCGCGTTCAGCTGCGCTCAGGCCGCCATTGTGCGAAAAGTCAAAGCGCAGGCGATCAGGCGCGACGAGTGAGCCGGCCTGGCGCACGTGCCCGCCAAGCTGGCGCCGCAGTTGTGCCTGCAGCAAATGTGTGGCCGTGTGATTGCAGGCGGTGGCAGCGCGCGGCCCTTCGTCGACACGGGCTGAGGCGCTGTCTTGTGCCCGCGGCTCGCCGGCGACCACGGTGCCGCTGTGAACGATGAGTCCGCCAACCGGCCGCTGCGCCCGCTCAACCTGAATTTCCCATGCGTTGTTTGGCCCATGGATTGTGCCGGTGTCGCCAACCTGGCCGCCAGACTCAACATAGAACGGCGAGCGCGTGAGGATGACTTCTACTTTTGTGCCGCGGCTTGCAGTCGCAACTTGCTTTCCATCTACGAGCAGCGCAGCGAGCGTTTCGCTTGATTCCAACGCACCGTGCGGATCGTGCTCCACGCCGCTCTCGGGCAGCACGCCAGCTGCTTGCAGCTCTGACAGTAGCTGTGCGTACTTTTGTGCAGTGCCTGCATCCTTTGCACCCATCGCCTGACCGGCACCTGAAATCAGCTTGTGCTCTTCAAGCGCGGCGCGGAAACCGGCTTCGTCCACGCCCAGTTCGCGCTTGCGCAGCAGGTCGCGGGTTATTTCCAGCGGCAGGCCATAAGTGGCGTACAGGTCAAAGGCACGCGCGCCATCGAGCTGAGCTTCTTTGCTGCGCAACATTTCGTCCGTCAATGTTTCAAGCTGCGCAACGCCCTGGTCTACTGTGCGCTGAAAGCGCTGCTCTTCATCTGTCAGCGTGCGGGCAATTGCCAGCTGTTGGCGTTCCAGCTCCGGGTAGGCTGCGCTGTACTCTGCGATTACCGCCGCGGTGACGCGTGCCAAAAACGGATCGTGGAATCCAATTTCCTGTCCAAAGCGATGAGCACGCCGGATGATCATGCGGCAGACGTAGTTGCGGCCGGTGTTGCCGGGAATGACGCCGTCCGCAATCAAGAATGCTGCGGCGCGCGCGTGGTCGGCAATTACACGGTAGGGCGTAAGGTTTGCTTCGCGCTGCGCATCGCTGTGGCCGGCCAGTTCCTGAATGCGCTGCAAGATGGGCGTGAAGAGATCTGTGCGGTAGTTGGAGTTAACGTTTTGCAGCACCGAGACAATGCGCTCGAGGCCCATGCCTGTATCAACGTGGCTTGCCGGCAGTGGCTCCAACTGCGTGGGACTGTGCCGGTTGTACTGAATGAATACGAGGTTCCATAATTCCAGGTAGCGCGCGCAGCCGGAGTTGACGCCGCAGGTTTGGCCGGACACATCGGCACAGTTACAAAACTCGGCGCCGCGATCGAGATGGATTTCGGAATCCGGGCCGCACGGGCCAACCTCCGCCATTTCCCAAAAGTTGTCCTTGCGCCCAAAGAAGAGCAGGTGTTGCGGATCGAAACCTGGTTGTTGCAGCCAGCACTGTGCAGCTTCATCATCTTCTGGGACGATACCCTGCTCATCGCGGAAGCAGGTAGCCCATAAGCGATCTTTGGGCAGCCCCCACACTCCGGTGAGCAGCTGCCACGCCCAGGCAATCGCATCTTGCTTGTAATAATCGCCGAATGACCAGTTGCCCAGCATCTCAAAGAAAGTATGATGGGTGTCATCGCGGCCAACATCATCGAGGTCGTTGTGCTTGCCGGCGACCCGCATGCTCTTTTGCGAGTCGGCTGCGCGCCGGTACGGGCGGGTTCCGGTGTTTAGGAATACATCTTTAAACTGCACCATGCCTGAGTTTGTGAAAAGCAGGGTGGGGTCGTCGGCCGGGATAAGCGAGGCCGAAGGAACTATGGTGTGGCCGCGTTCTGCGAAGAAATCGAGAAAGGACTGCCGCACTTGGGCGCCCGTCAGGGACGGCGGAACACGAATATTCATCTTGAATTCTGCGGAAATTATGCTGCGCGCTGATTATACCTGAGGCATTCACTCAGGGATGGTGGGGTTGCATGATATAACTCCGAGCGCAGACGGAGAACAATGAAAGCAATCGATGTTGAGGCACAGCTGCAAGTACTCATGCAGGGAACGGAGTACGGCGACGCGCAACTGGCGGCAAAAATGCGCGCTGAGTTGCGCGAGCGCCTGCTGCTTGGCCGGCCGCTGCGCGTCTATTGCGGCTACGATCCCACCGCCACCGATCTGCATCTGGGGCACACGATCACCATGCGCAAGCTGCGCCAGTTTCAGGAGCTGGGCCACGAGGTGACTTTCTTGATTGGCAGCTACACCGCGCTGGTGGGTGATCCCTCAGACAAGAATCGCGCGCGCCCAGTGTTGACCGAGGAGCAGGTTAACGAGAATGCGCGCAGTTACTCGGAGCAGGCGTTTCGCGTGCTGGATCGCGAGAAGACGGTGGTGCGCGCCAATGGCGAGTGGCTGTCCAAGCTGTCGCTCGTGGAATTGATCCGGCTGGCGCAAAACTTTACCGTGCAGCAGTTTTTAGTGCGCGACAATTTTGCCAAGCGCATGCAGAACGGCGACCCGATTTTTCTGCACGAAACTTTTTATGCATTGATGCAAGGTTACGATGCGTGTGCCATGCAGACAGATGTGCAAGTGGGCGGCACGGACCAGTTGTTTAACATCATTGTGGCCGGCCGCAAGCTGCAGGAAGCGCTGGGCCAGCGGCCGCAAGTGGGCATCATCACCGGTATTTTGCCGGGCACTGATGGCGTGCTGCGCATGTCAAAGTCAACAGGCAACCACATTCCGGTTGCCACCACTGCAGAAGACATGTACGGAAAGTTGATGAGCGTGCCGGACGCCGCCCTGAATGTTTATATGCGCTTGGTCACGCGCTGGTCGCCTGCCGCGGTGCAGCGGATGGAGGAGCAACTTGCCAGCGGCGCACTTCACCCGCGCGATGGCAAAATGCAGCTGGCACACGAAATTACCGAAGTGTTCTACGGCGCAGATGGTGCGGCGCAGGGGCAGGCGCATTTTGAGCGCGTGTTTCAGCGCCGTGAGCTGCCGGATGATATGCCGGTGCTTGCGGTGGTGGCTGGCACGAAATTGGTTGACTTTGTGGTTGCCGAAGGTTTGGTGCCCACCAAAAGTGAGGCGCGCCGTTTAATCAAGCAGGGCGGAATAAAGTTGGGCGGCGTTGCGGTTGCGGACACTGAAATGCTGCTGCAGCTTGGCGAAGCAACGGTGATTCAAGTGGGCAAGCGCAAGTTTGCGCGCCTAATGCCTTAGCCCGCGCGCGGCGGATTTGCGGTGGCTCCGCCTTCCGCCAGCGCGCTGCGGCCGATGAGCTCCAGCGCCGTATCGCCAGATGGCGGCTGCATCAAGCCAGCGCGCACATCCCGGAAGTGGCGCTCAAGCGGCAGCGTGCGGGTGATGCTGGTGCCGCCTGCAATGCGCAGCGCAGCGTCGGTCACTTCATTCGCAGCCTCAGACACCACGTACTTGGCCGCCACAATGCGCGGATAAAGCGCGCGCTGCGCCGCAGCGCTGCCGTCCCAGTCTTGCACCGCAGCTTCAAGCAGCGTGCGCGCGCTCATCAGGCGCACATCCAGCGCGCCAATCTGGCGCTGGATCTTTGGCAGTGTTGCGATGGGCGCGCCCAGCGCGGTCGGGGTGCGCTCCAATGCAAATTGAATTACCGCGTTGCGCGCAGCGATTGCGCTGCCCAGATACACCGCCGCCATCATCACGGGAAACCATGCGTTGGGCGGCGCACCGGGCACAACGCAGTCGGGCTGGATTAAGTTTTCAGCGGGCAGGTGCACATTATTGAAGCGCACATCATGGCTATCGCTGGCACGCAAGCTAAGCGCGTTCGCCCACGTCTCGTCCCACTCCACGCCAGCGCGTCCGGTCTCCACGAGCACAATCGCGGCCGTATCTGCATGGCGCACGCGCACGAGCATGTGCGTCAGGTGGCGTCCACCGGTCGTCCAGGTCTTCAGCCCGTTCAACACGTAGCCGCCGGCGTTATGCGCATTGAGCGTTGATTGCGGCAGGCCGCCGCGCGAGGGGCTGCCCATTTCCGGTTCGCTGGCAACCGCATTCACTAGCGCGCCGGTCGCAGCCAGTTGGCACAAGTGAGCAAACGCGTTGGGCAGCCAAGGGCAGTGTTCATTGGCGCTGCCGAAAATGTGCAATGGCATGCCCAGCACCATTGCGGTGGCAGCGCTGCCTTGTGCCAGCTCAATCTGGATTGCAAGGCACTCTGCCAGCGTCAAGCCGCTGCCGCCATGCGCCCGCGGCACACTCAGCGCAAAGAAGCCCGCGCTGCGCAGCGCCGCAACATCTTCGGCTGGCAGCGTTGCGTGCACATCCGCCGCCGCGGCGCGTGTGGCAAACTCGCAAGCAAGCTCGCGCGCAAGCTGCACTGCCTGTGCTGCGCTGTGCACGGTGCTCATAGCAGTCCGGGGCGGCGCTCGCCCATCAGCTCCACATAGTAGCCGGGCCGGGCGCTAACGGCAGCGCGGAATTGCGCGTCAGTGAGCAATGCCAGCAGCGGCTGCAGCAACGGCCCTTCGAGGCTTGCATCAGGCACAACAAGGTCGTAGCGCTCGCGGGTGAGCGGCACAAAGTCCAGCTTCAGTGCGCTCGCCGCAGCGTGAATGCCCAGCCCGCAGTCTGCAATACCGGACGATATGGCAACCGCCACTCCCAGGTGCGTGTATTCCTCGTGTTCGTAGCCGCTGATGTCCGCCGCAGCTATTCCCAGCTTGCCCAGTTCATAATCCAGCAGCACCCGCGTACCTGCGCCGCGCTGGCGGTTTACGTAGCGCACATCCTTGCGCACAAGGTCTGCAAGAGTATTGATGCGCAGTGGATTGCCAGGCGCCACCAGCAGGCCCTGCTCGCGCTCCACAAGCGTTATCAGCTGCACAGCCGTATCCGGAAGATAACGATGCACGGAGGCGTGGTTGAATAGTCCGGTGGCGGGGTCGATGAGATGGCTGCCTGCAAAATGGCATTCGCCGCGCGCCAGCGCAATCAACCCGCCAAGGCTGCCGACATTGGCGGAGCTCAGGCGCAGCCCGGGCGCGCGCTCAGTGAGGAACTGCGCCATCAGATCCAGCGCCAGATCGTGCGACCCAATGTGCAGGATGGTGTTATCGATTTCCGCAGCTGTGCGGTACAGATGCACCGTGACGCTTGTGCCGGCTGTGTAGCCTTCGGAGAAACGCGGAATGCGCACAATGCCATCGGCGCGTACAAGCGATGAGATCACGCCTGCGCCACGCGCCAGCGGTGTGGCCACAATCTGGTTGTTGACGCGCCCGGCGCTGACGCGCAAATACTCATCATCGCCGACCGGCGACAAAACTTTGCGCGTGAGCGTTGCAGTTACGGTGGCCGGCGCAGCGGATGCCATTCCCAGCCACCGCGCCAGCAGCGGCTCCACAAAAATTTCGCCCGTGTGCGCTGCGCTCACCGGGTATCCCGGCACGCCCACAATTGGGGTGGGGCGCTGGCTGCCAACGCCAGCCAGCACGCCCAAAATTACTGGATGGCCCGGGCGCACTGCCACACCATGCAGGCACACTTTGCCGAGCGCTGCAATTACGCGCGCCGAATAGTCCTCCGAGCCTTTGGAAGAGCCCGCATTAAGCAGCACCAAATCGTGCGTGGATGCTGCTTCGCTAACTGCCGCGCATATCTTCTCGAAGTCATCAGCCACAATCGGCCAGCGTGTTGCGCGGCCGCCCCATTGCTGCACCTGCGCACCCAGTACCAGCGAGTTGTATTCGATGATTTGTCCCGGCAGCACTTCGGTGCCGGCTTGCACCAGCTCTGTGCCGGTGGGGATGATTGCCACCAAAGGTTGGCGGCGCACGAGCACGGAGCCATAACCGCAGCCGGCCAGCGCGCCCAGGTCCACCGGGCGCAAGCGCTGGTTGGCCGGCAGCACCAGCTCTGTGGCAACCATATCTTCGCCGGTGGGGCGCACATGCTGCCACGGTGGCAGTGCGGCGCGAATCTGAATGCGCTCCGGCTGGCGCGTGTCTGCGCCGCTGCCCATCGGTTGCGCCGCCTCAATTGGCACGACGGCTGTGGCATGCGGCGGCAGCGCGTCACCAGTGTCCACGTAAATTGCCTGGTCCGGTACGCGCAGCTCCAGCGGCGCGCTCTCGGTTGCGCCCGCCGTGTCCTCGGCGCGCACCGCATAGCCATCCATCGCTGCCGCGTGATAGTGCGGCGCAGAGAGCTTGGCCCACACCGGTACAGCGGTAACGCGCCCCAATGCATCCGGCAGCGCAATGCTCTCTGCAGGCAGCGCATCCCAGCAGCCTGCGGCTTGGAGGGCAGCATTCCACGCGGCGTGTGCTTCCGGCAGCGGGATGTCGTGTAAATAGATGTCGAGCGGCATGTGAGTTATTGCAACGGGTGGTCAGTGTGCACGGCGTCGGCCGGGCTACAACAGGCGCACATCCACAATCTGGCCGGCTGCCAGCCCGGTGGCATGCAGCGGAATCAAAATTGCGCCATCCGCTTTGACGAGCGTGAAAATGAGGTTTGACTTTCCGAATAACGGTTCCACCCAACGTTCGCCCGCGCGTTCCACAAAGCGGCCGGGCACGTAATCTTCGCGGCCGGCGCTGGATGCAAGGTTATGCGTTAGGCGCGCCTGCAGCAAGCGCGGGGGCGGGGCGCTCGCGCCTTGCATGTGAAAGAGGGTGGGCACCAGCAACAGGTCTGCCACAACCAGTGCACTGCCCGGGTTGCCGGGCAGGCCAAACACCGGTTTGCCTTGCGCGACACCCAAGATGGTGGGCTTGCCGGGTTTCACCGCTATGCCGTGCACAATCACCCCGGGTGGGCCGAGCGCGTTTATCACGCCGGAAGTGACGTCGCGTGTGCCGGCTGAGCTGCCGGCAGAGAAGACAAGCACATCGCATTCTTGCAGCGCGCGCTGCGCGGTTTGCAGCAACAGGTCATAGTCGTCCGGCAGCAAGCCATAACTGCGCACGATTGCGCCGGTGCGTGCAGCCAGCGCTCCCACAGTGTAGGAGTTGATGTCGCGCACTTTTCCAAGCGTGGGTGTTTCGGCGGGCGGCGTGAGTTCGTCGCCGCTGGAGATCAGGCCGACGAGGGGCGTGCGCGCGACACACACTGTTGTTATGCCAAGTGCCAGCAGCCCGCCAATGTCTTGCGGGCGCAGGCGCTGTCCCGCAGGCAACACGATCTCACCACGATTGATGTCGTCACCCGGGTTGACAAGATTCTCGCCAGCGGCAACCGCGCGCAGCACTTCCACCTCATCCGGCCGGCTAAGCTGTGTGTTTTCCACCATCACCACTGCGTCCGCGCCAACCGGCAGCATGCCGCCGGTGTGAATCAAAATGGCTTGGCCGGGCAGCAGCGGCTCGGGCGCGCGCTCGCCCATATTAATTTCGCCTGCGAGGCGCAAGTATGCGGGCAGCGTAGTGTTTGCGCCGAACGTGTCGCGCGCCAGTACGGCGTAGCCATCCACAGTGCTGCGCACAAACGCGGGCAGGGCTGCGGGCGCAAGCACGGCTAGCGCAGTTACGCGGTCGAGCGCGTTGGCGCTTGGGATTAATTCAGTGGGCGGCGTGCCGGGCAGCAGTGCAAAAAGTTTTTCGAGGGCATCTGCGGATGCGCAAACGGTGAGAAATTCAGCCACGGCAATCAACTGGTCTGTGGCGCAACATGCGGCGCGTTACGGCGGGCGCGACTGCTACCAGCGGCCGCGCTCGGTTGTGACGTCCGGGTGGGGCAGGTCTTGCTCGGCTGCCGGTTCGATCTTTACCGCGCAAGCTTTGTATTCAGGGATCTTGGCTTGCGGGTCGAGGGCGTCGTTGGTGAGCAGGTTTGCGGCGGCTTCCGCAAAATGCATTGCCATGAATATAACTCCGGCGCGCGCCTTTTCCGTTACGCGCGTGCGCAGAATTACCGAGCCACGGCGCGACGATACGCGCACGGGCTGTCCGTCTGTGAAGTTGGCCCAGGCTGCGTCCACCGGGTGAATTTCAACCACCGGTGCGGGATAGATCTCGTTCAGCGCGGAGTTACGCGTCATCGAGCCGCCATGCCAATGTTCTAATACGCGCCCCGTTGTCAATATGAACGGGTACTCCTCATCCGGCGGCTCCATGATAGGCACATAGTCCACCGGTATAAATTTTCCGCGTCCCGATGGAAAGTCTTTGGCAAAGAGGAATGGTGTTCCGGGGTGTGTGTTATGCGGCACGGGAGTTTGCAGGCCGTGGCGTTCGATTCTTTCGTAGGTGACGCCGGCGTAGTTGATGTCCAGTTTGCCAAATTCGGCCATGATTTCTGCTGGGGAGTTGTAGGTCCAATGGGCGCTGTTGGGACGGCCAAGGCGGGCTTCAATGCGTTGTGCGAGGTCGCACAGGATCTCCCAATCCGGGCGGGACTGGCCGCGTGGTGCAATTGCCTGGCGCACGCGCTGTACGCGCCGATCTGTGTTGGTGACTGTGCCTTCTTTCTCTGCCCATGAGGTGGCTGGCAGGAACACGTCGGCAAACGCGCCGGATTCATTGATGAACAAATCCTGTGCCACAATGAACTCCAGCTGCTGCATGTGCTTGCGGGTTTCATTCAGGTTGGGCTCGCTCATCATTGGGTTCTCGCCCATGATGTGGAGCGCGCGCACGCCGCCGGGATGAGCGTGCGTCAAAATTTCCGTTGTCGTCAGTCCGCGTTTGCGGTTGAGCCCGCCGGGCTCAACGTTCCAAAGCTGTTCCCAGTTTTGCGCATTTGTTTCATCGTCCACCCACTGGTAGCCCGGATAAAAGAACGGCATGGCGCCCATGTCTGACGCGCCCTGCACATTGTTCTGGCCGCGCAACGGGTTGAGCCCGGTGGCTTTACGGCCCACGTGGCCGGTAAGAAACGCAAGATGGATCAGGCCCAGCGAACTGGCAGTGCCATGTGACAACTGCGAGATGCCCATGCCCCAGAAAATCATGCCGCGCTGGGCGCGCGCGTACATGCGCGCAGCTTCAATAATTAAGTTGCGGTCCACGCCGGAAATTTCTTCGGCGTAGCCGGGAGTGAATTTGTCCAGCGTTTTGACGTAGTCGGCGTAGCCGGTCGTGCGCGCCTCCACAAATTCACGGTTTACCAGCCCCTCGTTCACAATCACATGCGCCATGGCATTGAACACGGGCACGTTGGTGCCGGGTTTCAACGGCAGCCAGAGCGCTGCAAAGTCGCACATCTCAATCTTGCGCGGGTCAATCACAATCAGCTTACTGCCGTATTTCTCAACCGCCGCTTTCATTTGCAATCCGATGATCGGATGATTCTCGGACGGGTTGGAGCCGGTGATGATGAAGCAATCGCTGTCGATGACTTCGGCAGCAGTGTTGCTCATCGCAGCCGAGTTGATGGACTTCAGCAGCGCAGTCACCGAGCCAGCGTGGCACAGGCGCGTGCAGTGGTCCACATTATTGGTGCGAAACAGCGCCCGGTAAATTTTCTGCAGCAAGTAATTGTCTTCGTTGGTTGCCTTTGCGCAGCAGTACACAGCCATCGCATGTTCGCCGTCGCGCTGGTAAATTTCAACCAGCCGGTCAGTGGTGTACTCCAGCGCTTCCTCCCAGCTCGCCTCGCGCCATTCGCTGCGGTCAAATGCCTGGGTGCGCGCACCGGCTGCCTGGGTCTGTTTGCGAATAAGCGGCGTGGTGACGCGCTTGTTGCTGTAAATAAAATCGTAGCCGAAGCGCCCCTTAACGCACAAGTTGCCTTGATTGACGGGGTGCTCGAAGTCCGACGTCACTTTGTAAATGAGCTCGTCTTTGATGTGCAGCTGCAGGTTGCAGCCCACGCCACAGTACGGGCAGGTGGTGGAGACGGTGCGGTCGGCAGTAACGATTAAATTGCCCTGCGGTTCCCGTTGAACCGGCTGGCCGCCATTTGGCAGCGGTCGAGGTTGCGGCGTGCTCATTTGCGCGCGCGTTGTTTCTTGCCCGGCCCGCGCGTGGCAGCGAGCACGTCGGCCGGTGCCTGGCCTTGCTCCAGCAGCCATTCACGCTTGGGTTTGAGAGCGCCGGTGGGGCATACGCCCACGCATTGGCCGCAAAACACGCAAGAGCTCTCGGTGAGCGATTGTTCAAAAAATGTACTGATTGAAGTTTCAAAGCCGCGCCCGCTGAAGTTGATGGCGTAGGTGAACTGCGCATCGGCAGCGCACACTTGCACGCAGCGCCAGCAGAGGATGCATTTGCTGTAATCGCGAATAAACATCGGGTTGTCATCGATTATCTCGGGCTCGCGTTGTTCGCAGTTGCCAAAACGTTCGCGGTTGGCGTGGTAGTCGTCCAGCTGCAGCTGAATTTCTGGCGCCTCGCTTATATCAGTGGCAGAGTGCAGCAGCTCCAAAATTGTGCGCCGGCTGCGCTCAACACGCTCGTTGCGCGTGTGCACGCGCATGCCTTCTGCTGCGGTGGCCACGCAGGCCGGTGCCAGCACGCGTGCGCCTTCCACTTCCACAACGCACAGGCGGCACAAGGCATTCGCTGTGCAGTGTTCGTGGTAACAAATGGTGGGAACCATGGCGCCCGCCAAAGCGGCTGCGTTCAGCAGTGTTGTGCCGGTTGGCACAGTAATGGGCTGGCCATCGATCTCTAGCGTGACTGTGGCTGGCATGGCTTAGGGTGTGTGCGCGGGTTGCGCCTTGCCGTTGGCAGCGAATAGCTCTGGCCAGAGCTTGATGGCACTGAGCGTTGCGGTTGCAGCGGTTTGCCCGAGGCCGCACAGCGAAGCATCCAGCATTGTCCAGCCCACATCGCTCAGCAGTTGTGAATCTCCCGCGCGCGCATGGCCGGCTGCAACGCGCGTAAGAATTTCATGCTGGCGTACTGTGCCAAGCTGGCATGGATAGCATTTGCCGCAGCTTTCCTCAGCAAAAAAATGGGCGAGGCCTTCGAGCACGGTGCGCAGGTTGCGCGTGTGGTTGAAGACCATCACCACGCCGGAGCCCAATGGCAGGTCAGCTTTGCGCAAGTCCTCAAATGTCATGCGTACATCCAGATGTGCCGCAGTGGCAAAGGCACCGGCAGCACCGCCGAACAAAACTGCTTGCAGCGTGCCGCCGCTTACGCCCCCCGCCATCTCATCCAGGATTGTGCGCAGCGTGACGCCGAAGGGCACCTCGTACAAACCAGGCCGCGCCACATCACCGGACAGGCAGAACAATTTTGACCCCGGTGACTTCTCCGTGCCGTGCTGGCGGTAGGCTGCTGCGCCGGCGCTGATGATCAACGGCACATTGCAGAGCGTCTCCACATTGTTGACGACGGTGGGTTTGCCGAACAAGCCAGCGGTAGTAGGGAAGGGCGGTTTCACCCGCGGGAACCCGCGTTTGCCTTCGATGCTTTCAAACAGTGCTGTCTCTTCACCGCAGATGTACGCGCCGGCTCCGCTGCGCAGCTCAATCTCAAAACAAAATTTGCTGCCGAGCAGGTTGCTGCCGAGATAACCGCCAGCGTAGGCTTCGGCAATTGCAGCTGCAAGGCGCTGTTGCGCATGCGGGTACTCTGCGCGCACATACAGATAGCCGCGCTGCGCACCACAGGCATAGCCTGCCAGCAGCATGCCTTCGAGTACAGCATGCGGATCGTCCTCCATCAAAATCCGATCCTTGAATGTTCCCGGCTCGGATTCATCGGCGTTGCAAACAATGTATTTTTCTGCGCCGCTGGCATTGGCTGCGCTTTCCCATTTCACTCCGGTGGGGAATGCAGCGCCGCCGCGGCCAACCAAACCGCTCGCCTTCAGTTCTGCAATAACGCCAGCCGGCGTGAGCTGTTGGATGGCTTTGGTGAGCGCGCTGTAGCCGCCATCCGCAACGTAGGTGGCAAGCACCGGGGTTGTGCCAGTTCCGCAGCGGCGCGTGAGGTGGCGCAGGCTGCCGCCCACTACTGCGGGCTTGGCCAGGCTTTTTGATGCAATGACTGCCGCCGGCACGCCAACGGGAATGGAGCCCAGCGCTTGATCATTTACCATCGCCGCTGGTGCCTGGTCACACAAACCCAGGCATGGCGAGCGCTCCACCATAAACCCGCCATCGGCAGTGGCTTCGTTAGGGCTAACACCCAGGCTGGCACACACAGCTTCAAGGCGGTGTGGCTGCCTGCAATCGAACAGGCCGGATCCCCGCAGATGCGGATCACGCGCACTGCCGTTGGCTTTGAGTAAAGCAGCGCATAGAACTCAATCACGCCATAAACATCTGCAAGCGGAACCTGCAGCGCACGCGCAATTTCGGCAGCGACAGGCTTACTGATGTAGCCGTTTTGTTTTTGGGCCTTCAGGAGGGCGGGGAGCAGGCCGGAGTGCCCCGGGTTGTTGATGTGCGGCTGAGCTGCCTCTGTGGAGTGGATCAAGGAGTTAGAAGCAGTTGGCGGCATAGTTTGGAATTGCCAGCTAGAGCTTTAGTATACCGTAAGCGTCTGGCAGCCCAGTTTTTTGTATATCAGGGCGTTAAATGGCATTGGAGTAAAAAATAATCACACAGATAACAAGCCGTGCTTGAACGTGGCAGACATTTGGGATGTGGGGTTGCTGCTGCTTGGCGGCTGTATGGTGGCCGTCAGTGTGAATTTGTTTCTGGCACCGGCACCGATACCGGATGGCACGATGCTGTCACTGGGAATGATCGCGCAGCATTTGTTTGGGTTGCCGCTTGGTACTGCAATGCTGCTGTTGCGCATCCCGGGGTTATTTTTTGGGTTTCGATATTTAGGGCGGTGGCCGTTCCTGCTCCGCACGGGATTTACCGCGCTGGTAGTCACGTTTGCTATTGATTTGTCGGCGGGGCGCTTTGCGCTGGTGTCGGCCAATCCGATTTTGAATGCGCTCTACGGTGGGGCTCTGAGCGGCCTCGGCATGGGGCTCATCTCCGCGGCCGCGGCAATACCGGGGGCACCGGTGTGTACGCGCGCATTTTGCAGCTGGTTACTGGTTGGCCGCTAAGCCAGCTGTACCTTTTTGTGGACAGCGGCATTTTGCTTTCGGGTTCTTTTTTGGCTGGGAGGCCGTGATGCATGGTGTGCTGGCGTTGTTTGTGAGTGGCATGGTGGCAGATTATGTACTGGAGGGACCGAGCGTGGTGCGCACTGCGACGGTGATTACGGAGCATCCGGACGCGGTGGCGGCGGCAATACTGCATGAGCTGCGGCGCGGTGTTACAGCTTGGCGCGGTGCCGGCATGTTTAGCGGTCGCAAGTGCTCTGTCTTGATCTGCACGGTAAGCCGATCCGAAGTGGAGAGTTTGTGGCGATTGGTGCTGCGCACTGATCCGCACTGCTTTCTGGTCATCGGCAATGCGCAGCAGGCATCGGGCGGAGTGCTTCGCGATGCTGCGGCGCATCCGCAGGTGGGACTGGCGCTGCCGCATAACTTCGGTTGCATTAAAATGTTCGCGCCGCGGCTAGCAAGGTTGCAGCCGCGGCGCTCAATTGTTTGGCTTGCATCCGCAAGCCGTGCGCTGCAGCCGCTCAGGCCGCCGCGCTAAATATTTGACTTGCTCTTGGCAAGCCAGTTGAGGCTTGGTGGGGCAAGCCTTGCGGCGGCACATCTCGCGCATTGTTTTTGGTGCGCGCTGCCTTCGCCTGCAAGCAGTGTACACCCGTTGTCAATAGGCAGATCTGGACTGCGCCCGTTGTTTCGCCCTATAGGCGGGGAGTGCGCAGCGCGGGTTTCTGGCGGGGCACAGGAGCGGCCGGTTGATTTCAGGCGGATGAGTGGCTGGAATTTCCGCGCCAGTCCGCGCAGTTTGCTGGCGCTGCTTATCCTGTGCTATTTGGCTTCTGGCTGTTGGCGCTGGCGGTTTATATAAGCTAATTGCGCCACTATCTGCAACTGCTGCGCAGCAATTTGTTTGCCTTGTTCGACAAGCTCTGAGCCTTCGGCGCGCAATCGTTTGGCATGCTCACTGCGCACATAGGGTTGCTCATGCAGCATGGCGTTGTCACGCAACGTTCCGAGCAGCACATCCAGTTCCGCGCGGACTTGGCGCATGCGCTCGGCCAGCTGATTACTGAGTATCTCAAGCTTGTCGCGCTGCGCCAGCAGCTGCGCGTACTGCTCGTCATTTTCGGTTCGGGTGGCCATGCACCATATTAATAGCAGCGCGCCTGAATTTGGTCAAACGACAAAATTGCAAGCTGAAATACGCTGGCAATATCGGGCCACCGCTCCCGGGGTGGGCGTTATCGCGGTGGTTGGGTGGCTACGCGGACGTGCCTATCCGTGGGCTAGCTGAAGCAGGGTTACAAACACAGCAGCTAGCGCAATCAGTACGATGGGAGTCTCCGAGAGTGGGCTCGGGCGGACCTGCGCGGTCGCGAAGGCCTGCCGGCGCTGGTTCAGCTGCCTTTGCTGTATTTCCAGTGTTGCGCGCTGCTCGGCTAGCTGGCGTTGCTGCGCCTCGTAATTATCGCGCTGTTGAACAAACTGGCGCCAGTGCTCATCAAGCTGCGGGCGTTGCTCGTCAAGCTGCTGCCGCTGCTCGAGAAACAGCATCCACTGATTGTCCAGCCGATGCAGCTGTTCAACAAACTGGTGCCAATGTTCATCTTTGGTTGTCATATTGGGCTTTGTAGCAAGAAGCGCGCCAGCAGCGCAGGGCTTCACCACAGTTGGCGGGGGGTTTTGGCGCCCGGTTCAGCGCAATTTAGTGAGGGCGCGGTTCTTGCGCTTGCAACGTCGAATTGTTCGTGCGGTTGGACACAGCCATGTGCTTGGCACGTGCCGTGTGCCGTGTGCCGGGTTATTGGCCAGTGGCAACAAGCCCGAGTGTGACTAAGAGCGCGGTAATTATTCCAAGCACTATCGGTATCCATAATTGAAGAGAGTTATTCTGGGGCCAGGCTGCCGGAGTGGGGCGCAGGTCTAAAATCTGCGCGGCCTGTGCTGCCAGCTGCGCGCGGCGCTGCTCATCCAGCGCGCACGCCTGATCGCCAATCTGCTGCGCTTGCTCGCTTATCGTTTGTAGTTGTGCGTCAAGCAGCAGCCACTGCGAGTCGTGTTGGCGCCAGTTCGGGTCGAGCGCGTCGAGCTGTACGATGCGCTTTTGAATGTCTTCCTTAGTTGCGATTGGCACGGGGGAGGGTCTGTGGTTTTGGAATTGGTTAATTGCAGCGGTGTGTTTGCGTCACTGCAAGCTGTTGCAATGGTTATTGGTTTGTTTACCAGGCAGTATCAATCGCGCGTTTGAATGTGTGCTGCTGTGCACTTCCGCCCAGCCGCCGGGCCAGCGCAGCCTGAAGTTGCGGCTCAAATTCCTGCAGCTGTTCATCAAAGCGGCTCTCGACTTGGTTCAATTCTTGCTGCTTTTCAACGTGCACCCGCGTGCGCTGCCGGTAGAGTTCGATTTGCCGGTCGAAGCGCCCAAAAATTTCACACATCGTATCCTCCGGCACGTCGATCTGCGCCAGCGACACAAGTAAAGCGATGCCAGAGGCCATGGGTGCATACGTTAGCAGCACCGGGGGACACGGTCAAGCTGCCGGTTTGTACTGTGGGCGATCTATGGCCGGCTTGATTGCACACTGTGCCAGCACAATCGGTTGATCGGGACATGCTGTGCAGCCACTACTTTTTACCAGGTTTTTGTTCGTTGAAAATCTCATGGTAGCCACGGTCTTCTTCTTCATCTGAAACGCGCGCGTAGCGTTCTGTGATGGAAATGTTTTTGTGGCGCGCGAGCCGCTGCGCCATCTTTAGATTTCCGCCAGAAGCGCGCAGCACGACGGTCACAAAATAGTGCCGGAAAGAGTGGGGCGTGACTGTGCCCTTGGCTTCCGCCCCAACTGCATCAACTACGGCGCGGTCCACCAGCTTGCGCGCCCCTAAACTATTGAGGGGCAGCAGCTTTGAGCCGGCGCCATCGTCGTGCCGCGCAAAAATCGGCAGCGCATTGCGGCGCATGCCGGTGGGCACAATCACTGTGTCGCGCAGTACAAGATACGCTTGGATGGCAGCCACAGCCCGGTCAGAGAAGCGCACGGTGCTCTGCCGGCCGCCCTTAATCTCAACTTGGGCGCGGCGTTCGGGCCAGTCAAAGTGGCCGGTCGTGAGGCGGCACGCCTCAGATATGCGCAAACCGGTGTCGGCCAGCGTTAGCACAAATGCCCGGTCGCGCAGGCGGCGCAGCTGTTCGCGCGGCTCTGTTGTGGCGGCAGCCTGGCTCGCTCTTACGTAGCTGATAATTTTGTCGATCTGTTCGCGGGCAAACGGCGGTGGCAGGGGTGTGACGCGCCGCAAGCGGCGTTTCAATATCGATTTAACTTTTGCCAGCTTGTCAGGCCACAGGTCCTCGGCTACAAGGTACTCATAGAACCCCACGAGCGCGGTGATATAGATTGCCTCTGTCGAGGCTTCCTGTGCGCGCAGCTCGGTAAACGAACCAGGTGACCCAATCAACGCTGGTGTCAGCCGCTGGCGTGGCTTGCGCCTGCACGCCATGCCGGCCGAGCACCCATAGGAACTTGCGGATCGCCTGCGAGTAAGTGCGGTGCGTGTTTTGGCTGCGGCTTTCTTCCACAACGCGCGTGTAGCGCAGTGCCGCGGACGCTACAGTGTCTTTAGAGGGGTCAATATTCTCAAAGGTGACTTTGGGGAGTGTATTTAAAGCTGAGTTTGTGGTAGGCATAAGTGAACTTATCAATACCACAGTATACAGTTTGCTTTGCTTATGTCAAGCATGGCGTGAAAGCTACCTTGGTAGGAATTTGCGGCGGGTGGCGCTAGTGGGCTCGACGTTCACTGCGCTCGGTTCTTTCCGGGGCTCCCCGAAGCCGGCGATTTGGGAACTACACAACCACTTCGCGGATAGAGCCGATGAGCCCTAAATCAAGCAGTGATGTTGCCTGGCTCGCGGGTGCGTGCACGGGCACATTTGGGCGTGTGGGCCCGCTCACCTACTAAATTTGGGCTTGGGCGCTGCATGGGCCAGGCAGCAAGCACCGCGCACAGGAGCGCGGCGCTTGTGGCTTGCGCGGTGGGACAGGCTACGCCAGTCAATAGATGCGCGGGCCAGTGAACAGCGTTCAGTCGAATGTGGCTAAACGTTTTGTCGTTTGCAGTATACACCCGTTGTCAAGCGCTGGCAGCATTTATGGCTGGTGCTGCACACCGGAGCGGGCCTTGGCTCGAAGGCTTCGAGGGGCTCAGCGCAGCCGGTGTATTCGCCCGGATAACTTTTGGTTACCCAAATCACTGATAAGTGGGCAGATACTCCTGCAGGGTTTTTGGCTCGCCATGCTTTCCCCTGCGAGCATAGGTGTAGCGAATGGGTCACATACCACTGCCGTCGCCGCACATCCTAGCTTGCCCACGCCTACGAGTGTGCGAGCAGCCTGCGGCATACGCGTCAGCGCCATAGCTGCTTTTACCGTTGGCTTCCCGAGCTTTCAAGCAACACCATCGGAGTCACCAACAGCTGTTATACCCAGACAATCTTGGCCCCGAACGATTTGGGTCATTCGCCCCGATGTAATAGTTGCCAGAGTAAACAATTGCATCGTAATCCTTCCACTCTTGGTTGCCGCTGGGATATTCGACGAAAAGCCCCTTGCCGCTTGGCGCGATTGGGCAGTCTCCACTGCCAGTGGCGCCAATCACCTTAAATCCGTAGGCTTTGTCATAACCGTAATATACCTTTACTCCATTAAAAACGTGAAACGCAAGTCCAATAAATGAACTTGGTTTTGTCCCGCCCGCAGCGGCGGCACCTGTCGAAACATCGAACACCCTCAAGGTATAGTCGGCTTGCATCATTGCATAATCATCGCCCCATGCTTGCTTCACGGTAGCCATAATGTCTGGGTATGCAGTCTGCGCAATGACCCAGTCGTACGCAGCTACCTGTTCGTTATATTCAAGCTGCACCATAGATGGATCGTTCGGCCAATGTGAAACTGCGTTTGCCCCTAAGGTGGCAAGCACAGTTTCCCTGGCGGACAGAGGCGCTGGTGCAGGAGCCGCAGCTGCAACGGCGGTTGGTATGTCTGTAGGCATGGCCACGGGGAGTGCAGTTGGCGCGACCCGCGTGTTTGCAACTTTAACAAGTGGTGGAGTTGCGGTAACGCTGTACGCTGTGGCTTTCTGTAATGCTAGTGCTTCCTGTGTAAATTTGACTTTGTATTCGTAGTTGGATTGTTCTACGGTTGCATGTAATGAAACCGCCGTTGCAGTGTAAACCTCAGGCAAAAGTGTTGCTGTAGGCGTGTGCGTTATGGTAGGCGTGTGCGTTATGGTGGGCGTGGGTGTGGTTGGCGTAGGCGTAGGTCGAGGCGTAAGTGTAGATGTTGATGTAGATGTCGGTGGTGCGTTCTGGGTCGCAGCTGTAGCGGCAGCAGTTCGCGCTGCTCGAATCTGCTCCAACTCAGGCCCCATTTGCAAAATTGTAATAAGGAAGGCACCTTCAGCGATCCACAAATAAAGTTTAGGGTAGCTAATGATTACCTTTTTGAACTTAAGAAAGCTTGATACAAATATCAAGATTGGCGTTCCAAAGAATGCAAAACCAAGATATAAACCGATTGCTAGTTTTTGGTCTGTTGACATCGGGAGCCGCGGAACAATTACGGCTAGGGCGAGTGCGCCGAAGATAAATATCCAAGTGAACGCCGAAATCTTCTTTTTCGACTTACCTTGTTCTCGTAGTTCGTTTCCCATGGTCTACTCCACTAACTGCCTTTGATTACCTTACTCGCTGCAAGGCCTCACACACTTGATGCTGAAATCCATAACCAAAAATAGCACTTGTTTCTGGTTGACATCTACGGACTTACTCAGCTTTGAATACATGGTCTGTACGCTCACGCCGCTAAGTTTCTTGTGCCCTCAGCCGCACCCATTCAAGTGCTTCTGCCTTTGTAGTTAGCTCGCCCGCTGCCTGTGCTTCTGATAGCCCGATTAGCAGCAGGCCAAGCGCCCTGCCCTGCGGCAGCTGCAGCGCAGCCATCACTTCATCGCCGGTTAGCAACCGCTCCGGCTGCACAATTACGCTCTTGCTGAGGTGAAATGCCTCGTGCATCTCAACGCTGCGGTCAACGGCTGCAATCCATGTGCTTTGTTTCAGTGTTGCAGCGGCATGCGCCAGCATGTCTGCCAGTGCCAGCAGGCAAACCTCCAGCCCCACCGCTTTTGTGGTGCGGAAGTAGATGTGCAGTTCGCGCGCGGTCATTGGCCGCGTGCTGTAGTGCTGCGCCGGCAGAGTGTGGCAGTGCACTGCATGCTGTACGAACGCGGTTTCAACGCTGGCCATTTTTAGCGCAGTGGTTTGCTGGCGGATCAGCGCACTCGCATGGCTGCCTGGGAGCGCTCCCGCATGCAAAGGTGCGGTTTTTGCATTAGAAGCCTCCGGGCAGGCATGCAGCAGTGCGGCCAGCATTAGCAGCGCGCGCACGCTGCGCCCCGGTGAAAGCTCCTGTTCCATGCGGTCCGTGATTTGATCGCGAAAGCGCCCCAACCTTCCGGCGGCGAACCCCAGCGCAAATTCTGAAGCGCGGTCCATGTCATGCGCACGGCCAAGCACACCCAGCAAGCTGGCCAGCCGTTCCACCACGAACAATGTGTGTTCCCACTGTGTGCCAGGTTGCGGGGCTGGCATTGCGGCTGTCTTCAACGGCATAATCGCAGGAAGGCACACGCCGAGCAGGTCCAGTGTATCCAGCACGCGCAGTGCAGCTGCGGGGCTTCTACCGCCCAGTATGGCGCAGAGCTCGTCGCGAATGCGCTCGGCACTGCAGCGCGCCAGCAGCGGCGCGGCTGCGCGCATTGCAATGCGCGCGGGCTTGTCAATCTGCAGGTGCAGCTGGTTGGCGAGGCGCACGCCACGCAGCGCGCGTACCGCATCGTCTGCGATTGCACCCGCGCCTGTCAGGCGCAATTGTTTTGCGCGCAAGTCCGCTTCGCCACCGGCCGGGTCAAGCAGTAGCGCGGGTTGGGCCACGGCGATCGCCATGGAGTTGATGGTGAAATCGCGCAGCAGCAAGTCGCTCACAATGTCCGGGGCGCGCAGGCGCGTAAAGTCCACCACCACACGCGCTCCATCTGCTGCGTTCACGATGACCCGCGCTGTGCCACGCTGCTCATCCAGCACATAGTAGTCTGCATTCAGCTGGCGCGCCACGGTGCGCGCAATTTTCAGCGCGTCGGCGCCGGTTACGTAATCGAGGTCATGAATGGGTGCGCCCAGCAATGCATCGCGCACCGCCCCGCCCGTTAGCCATGTGACGGGCATGGCTGCGGCCGGCAGCGCGCGCGCAATCGTTTCGCAGAGTGGCGGCAATTCGGGTGCTTGTGGTTCTGCAGGCTGTTGCAATAGAAAGGCCGGCTGCTTTGCCGGGGTGGAAGTTTTCGCTGCGGCAAGGGCTGCAGTTAGCCCGCTGGCAGCCAGTTCACCATTGTGGAAAGCCTGCCACTGGCCGGGCAGCAGAACAATCTTGTGCGCTGCGGGCGCTGGTTGGCTGCGGCGCGCCATGGCGCCTTTTTAAACGCCTGTCTTGGCTACTGCCACAAATGGCAGATTGCGCCAGTACTCGTCCAGATCCAAGCCGTAGCCAAAGACAAATTTATCGGGGATTTGAAAGCCGGTGTAAGTGATGGGTACTTGCACCTCACGCCGCTCATGCTTGTCGAGTAATGTGCATACATCCACCTGCGCTGGCTCGCGGATGTGCAGAAAATCTAAAACGCGCGAGATGGTGTGGCCGGTGTCTACGATGTCTTCCACCAGCAGCACATGCCGGCCGCGTATATCGGTTTGCAAGTCCATGACAATTTTGACAAGGCCGCCGGAGGTACGCGCGCCGGCGCCGTAGGATGACACCGCCATAAAATCCACCGCGTGCGGAATGCTAATTTTGCGCATCAGGTCGGTCAGAAACAGAATGCCGCCCCGCAGGATGCACACCAGCAGCAGGTCGCGGCCTTCATAGTCGCGGCTGATACTCTGCCCCAGCTCGGTGATGCGCGCTTGCAGCCGCTCCTCCGGGATGAGCACTTCATGCAAAATAGTTTTGTAATCGGCGATGGGTGGCATGCTAGCTATTGCGTTCCATGGGGCTTTCGCACGGGCACCTGATGGTGCTCGCGGCAGCGCGCCTCATAAGCTTCGCTGCCGCCAACCATCACAATCGGGTCGTCGTAGTACGCCGGTTCGCCGTTTATCAGGCGCTGGGTGCGCGAAGCATGCTCGCCGCACACCATGCAAATCGCGTGCAGCTTGTCCACATCTTCCGCCAGTGACAGCAGCTGCGGCATCGGCCCAAACGGATCGCCGCGAAAGTCCTGGTCGAGGCCGGCACAGATTACGCGAATGCCGCGCGCAGCAAGCCTTTGGCACACATCCGTGACACCGTTGTCAAAAAATTGGGCCTCGTCCACCGCCACCACGGTGGTTTCAGGCTTCAAGCTCTGCTCAATTTGGGCGCTGCCGGCCACAGGTGTGGCCTCAAACTCGCTGCCCGCATGCGAAGTTACCTTGTCTGTGCCGTAGCGGTGATCCACTGCCGGCTTGAAGACCTGCACCAGCTGGTTGGCGATGCGTGCGCGCCGCAGGCGCCGGATGAGCTCATCGGTTTTGCCACTGAACATTGAGCCGGTGATCACCTCGATGCTGCCGTTGCGATGCTTCATTCCGCAAAGTATACCTGTACTAAAAACAGGCGCCGTTGGCGCCTGTTTAGATTTGTGATGTAAGCGGTGGCAGGCGCTAGGAATCAGCCGCAGCTTCGGCTGCTGGTTCCTGCGCGTCGCCCGGAACTTCAAAGCCGTTTAAGCGCAGTGCTTTCTTCAAGTCAATTAAACCTTTTTGGCCAAAACCTTGAATGGAAAGCACGCCTGCATCGCCAGCTGCTTTGAGGCGCTCGATAATTCCGAGTGCACCGAGCAAGCCTTCCTTTGTGAGGGCAGAGGTTGCGCGCGTGCCAAGTTTCAAATCAGCCAGCAACACATCAACAATTTCCGGCTCAGCTTGGCGTTCGGCTTCCAGCGCCAAATGTTTCTGGCGCACATCCAACTTCTTCAAGAAGCGTTCCACCTGCCCCTCGGTGTCTATCAGGCGCTGCTCGCCCGTGTAGAACGGATGGCACTTGTAGCACAAGTCCGTGCGCACCACTTCTTGCGTGGCGCCCGTGGTCCAAGTGTTGCCGCAAGAGCAAACTACCTTGGCGGCCGTAAAGTATTTCGGATGAATGTTTGCCCTCATGCGCTGGCTTCCGGTAACAAAACTATTGAAACAGACTTCTGCCCGTCTGGCAGCCGGATGTATTTCACGTGGCCGTCAGCGGTGGCGTACAGCGTAAAGTCGCGGCCCACTTTTACATGGGCGCCGGCTTTGATGTGCGTGCCAAGCTGGCGCACAAGAATGTTTCCGCAGCGCACTTCCTGCCCGCCGAATATTTTTACGCCGCGGCGCTGCGCATTGCTGTCGCGCCCGTTGGTGCTTGATCCCGCACCCTTCTTATGTGCCATGAACTATCCCCCTGCCCGCTTCAGCTAACGATTTCATCAATGCGCACGCGCGTGTAACCCTGGCGGTGGCCGGTGGTGACGCGATAGCGCTTCTTGGGTTTGTATTTGAAGACGCGAATCTTTGGCCCCTTAACCTGGTCGAGCACCGTTGCCTTCACAACGCTGCCATCCAGTACCGGGCCGCCAATCTGCACCGTCTCGCCATCAGCAAGCAGCATCACTTGAAGCTCAAGCTTGCTGCCGGCTTCGGCTTCGCGCAGATCCAAGTCAATTACCGAGCCTTCTTCGACCCGGTGTTGCCGATTTTTGTCTATAACAATCGCATACCGCATGGTGGTTTCCTGCTGCGCTTTGCGCAAAATAATGCCCCGACCTGCGGGGCAACGGCAAAATTCTACCCGCTGGCGGAGGCTTTGTCAATCAAAATCAGGTACCGGCGGTGGATCGCGGGTCGGCACGGGTCAAGGCCCATTGCGGTGATTACTTCCTCTGGCCGGCCGGTGGCTGCCGGACGGGCGGCCAATTGCATTTCCAGCCAGCCAGCTGGCGTGGCCGTTAGTTCTTCAACCAGCGGGCGCAGGTCGTATTCTTTGCCGCGTTTGTTGATGCGCAATATCTGCTTTTGTTCCAGCAGTGCCAGGACGCACTTGGGCAGGTCCGGGGCAGCACTTTCGCAATTTGGCAGCACGCTAAAACGGGCGGAGGTTACCTGCGCGGAGAGTGCTGCTTCGCGCTCCACAATCTCCGTTACGGCTTGTACAGCAATGCCAAGCGGCAGGACCGTGTTCCACGTTTGGAGCAGCGCTGCGGGTTCGGTGGGATTGGCAAGCCACAGGTCCAGTAGTTCGGCGTCGCCCACGTAGCCCAGCGGCAAAGGTGCGCCGAGCTGCATGCGCGGCTGCGGATGAAAGCCCTCCGAGTATGCAAGCGCCAGTCCGGCCCGGCGCGCGGCTCGCTCCCACAGGCGCATCAGATCCAGGTTGCCAATGAAGCGCGCTGGCCCAGTCTTGCTAAATTGGACACGCAGCCGCTGCAAGATCAATGCTTTCATAAGTTTACTAAGCCGTGCTCAGGAGCGGGCGCGCATTGGTGCGGCTTAGCGGCGATCACATTCAACTGTTAAATCGAACTGCAGAGCTGCAGTTGCGTAGCTGCAGTTGCGCCGCAGCGCGCGTCAGGCGACGACGATCAGCTGGCTTGATTGCAGTGCGCTGGTTCCGCGCAGGTGCTTTGGTTTCACTTCAGGGCACTGCCACGCATCTGCTGGTGTGGCGCGGCGCTCTTCAATAAACTTGGGCAGGATGCCGCACGCAAAGCACTTGTCGCGACAGTCCACGCGCGTCTGGCTGCGCGCACTCCAGCGCAGGTCTTCCGCCAGAAAAGATTTCTTTACCGCAGCATCAATGTGGTCCCAGGGCAGCGCTTCGGCAACATCGCGCTCGCGATGCGTATAGAACGTGCTCTCGAGCCCGTTTGCAGCAAACGCCTCCAGCCACGCGTCGTATTTAAAGTGTTCGCCCCACGCATCAAACTTGGCGCCGCGCGCGTAAGCATCGGCGATCACCGCTCCCATGCGGCGGTCGCCGCGCGAAAGCCAAGCTTCCATCTGGCTCTCAGGCGGGTTGCTGAGGCTTAGCTTGATGCCCGGGCCGCGCGCCTCGCGGCGCAGCAAGGCTTGCTTCTCGCGCACTTGCGCAATGCTGTCGCATGGCGACCATTGAAACGGCGTGTGCGGCTTGGGAATAAATGTGCTCACGCCCAGGTTGAGCAAAGCGCGGTTGCCCAGTGCGCGCCGCCCCTCCAGCATCACAGCGTGCGCCAGATCCGCAATTGCTTGTACGTCCGCAAGTGTTTCGTCCGGGTGGCCAATCATGAAGTACAGCTTGATGGTGGTCCAGCCGCGGGAGTAAATGGATTTGGCGGTTTCCAAAAGCTGGCGCGTGCTCACGGGCTTGTTGATGATCTCGCGCATGCGCTCCGTGGCGGCTTCGGGCGCAAGTGTGAACCCGCTGCGGCGCCCCTGCTTCTCAAGGCGGTCCATCAGGTCCACCGACACAGTTTCGATGCGCAGTGATGGCATGGAGATGTTCAGATTCAAGTGGCCAAAGTTTTCGCGAATGGCATCCACCAGTTCCAGCACGTGGCTGTAGTCTGAGGAGGACAGCGAGAGCAGTGCAATTTCCTCGAAGCCGGTGTGCTGCAGCACTTCGCGCATCGCGGAGATTACTTCCGCAACGCTGCGCTCGCGCACCGGGCGCGTCACCATGCCAGCGTGGCAGAAGCGGCAGCCGCGGGTGCAGCCGCGCATGATTTCAATTGCCGCGCGGTTGTGCACCACATCCACGCCCGGCACAATAAAGCGCGTGATGGGCGGCGGCAGTTCTTTCACGATAGTTTTAAGCACTGGCATGCGCGCTGCTGGCTCGGTGCTGCGCGTGGCGGCCAGCGTGCCGTCATCGTTGTAGCTGGCCTCGTAAAACAGCGGTACATACACGCCATCCAGTGCAGCGAGTTGCCGGAGCAACGCGCGCTTATCGGGGCGGACAGCAGCAGCGTCGGCGGCGGAACCCGAACGCCAGGCCATGACCACGCGCGCAATCTCAACAATTGCTTCTTCGCCTTCGCCAATCACAAATGCGTCAATGAAGTCCGCCATCGGTTCCGGATTGTAGGTGGCGTGCCCGCCGGCAATAACCAGCGGGTAGTGTTGTGCAAGCCGGTCGCGCGTGCGCAGCGGCATTCCCGAAAGGTGCAGCATGTGCAGCGTATTTGTGTAAAGCTGCTCGTAGGGCAGCGAGATGCCGAGTAAGTCGAAGTCCTGCACCGGGCGTTTGCTCTCCAGTGAATAGAGCGGCAGGCCTTCGCGCACCATCACTGCTTCCATGTCCACCCACGGGAGAAACACTCGCTCTGCGAGCAGATCTGCGTGCCTGTTTAGGATTTGGTACAAAGTGGCCAGCCCCAGGTTGGGCGTGCCCAGGTCATAGATGTCCGGAAAGCACAGCGCGATTTTGAGGCGCTCAGCCGTCCATTCCTTGGTGATGCTGTTGTATTCGCCGCCGATGTAGCGCGCCGGTCGCTCCACTTCGAGCAGTACGCGTTCGAGCGTCTTTTCAATTTCTACGGAGTTGAGGTGTGGGTTCAATTGGTATTCCCGTTATGGTTGGACGTGGTTGAGTTGGCCTGGCCGTAGAAAGCCAGCATTGTGCTGCCGTAACGCCGGGTGTTTTGCAGGATCAGATTACTCAAAGCCACTTCGCTGTGCTCCTTGGGATCGAGCTGCACAATCGCATTGCCATGCGCGCTCAGCATCTGGGGGCGTGCGTCAATGCAGCGCAGCGCCTCACGCCAGATGCCGTGGTATTGGGGTGGCGCAATGTAAATGTAATCGAAGACACCAGCCCGCGGCTGCGCCAAATAATTAAGTGCATCGGCGCGCACCACCGCGGCTTTTGCGGTATAGCCGGTGCTGGCCAGGTTTAGTTTCAGCGTTTGCAAGGCTTCCACTGAGTTGTCGATGAAGAGCACTGATCGCGCGCCCCGGCTCAGCGCCTCGATGCCCACGCTGCCAGTGCCCGCAAACAGATCGAGCAGTGCCGCGTCCTCAATATCTGCTCCAATAATATTGAATAGCGCTTGCTTGACGCGGTCGGAGACCGGGCGCGTTGTGGTGCCCGGCACCAGCCGCAACTTGCGCCCGCGCCCTTCCCCCGCATTGATTCGAATTCCAGACATATTGTGGCTGAGCCTGCGCTCGGGGGATGATAGCATTAACGAGTGGGAGCTAACCTTCAACTGAAAACTTTCGCGAGCACTAATTGGCGACCGCCGTTGTGGGTGCTGCTGGGGTTGATAGTTCTTCTGGGCGGCGCCATGCGCGTGTACGGCCTCAGCAGTCTGCCGGCTGGTTTGTTCGGGGATGAAGCTGCGGAGGGTCGCGACGCACTGCGCATCCTGGCCGGTGAGCGGCCGGTGTATCTGGAGTCCAATTTTGGGCGTGAGCCGCTGCATGCCTACCTCGTGGCCATCTCTGTCGGCGTGTTTGGGCGCACACCGGCTGCCGTGCGGTTACCGTCCGCACTTGCGGCATGCCTCACCATCGTTGGCCTGTTTGGGCTCACGCGGAAGTTGTTCGGCACGCGTGCCGGTTTGGTTGCTGCATTCCTGTGCGCGTTCTCAGTCTGGGCGGTAATGCTGGGACGCCTCGCAACCCGGCCAGCGCTGCTGCCGTGCGTGCTGTCATTTGCCTTATGGGCCGGCATTAGTGCTTGGCAGCGCAGGGATGCGTGGCGCTGGTTTGCTGCCGGCGTGTTGTTCGGCGTTGCGCTTTACACATATACACCTATCCGCGTAATCATTTTTATTGTGCCCGTTTGGATAGTGGTTGTATCAAATCATGGCGGCGCCCGGCGGATGTGGCCGGGTGCGGTCTACGGCGTTGTTGGTTTCTTGGCTGTTGCATTCCCGCTGATTTTATATGGCACGACTCATGGTGAAGTTTTGTTTGGGCGGGCTGCCGGTGTGCTGGCAATAAATATGGATGGCGGCCCGTTGGCAGCCGTGCGCATGCTGGTCTTGCAAGCTTGGAAGGTTGCTGCAATGTTTGGCGGCCCAGGCATGGGTGACACGAATCTGCGCCACAATGTTCCGGGCCGGCCGGCGCTGGACTGGTGGATTGCGGCTGCCGCTGGATTTGGATTGGTAGTGCTATCAAGAAAGCGCCGGCACGTTGCTGTAATTATGTTGTGTCTTCTCGGTTTGAGTTTGATTCCAACAATGCTCTCCGAGGAGGCGCCACATTTTGCGCGGGCTTCCGGAGCCATACTTGTAGTTTTTCCACTGGCAGCTTTTGGCAGCGTGGTGTTTCAACGGGAGTGGTTGCGCAAACATCCGTGGCCGAAGCATCTGGCAATTGCGGGTGTGCTTGGTTTGGCGGCGGTCTCAGCATTTTCAGCGTTGTGGCTGCCGCCATACCTGGCGCAAGCCAATACCGGATTCTCATTCGATGAGCAGTGCACCCGCGCTGCGATTGATGCAAATAGATTTCTGCATGCAGGTTGGCAAGGTATCGGTGGGTTTGCTGACCGGGCGCAACCCGCACCGGACCGCGTCGTAATCATTGCACGCGACGTCTGCCCTGAGTACAGCAGTTCGGGGAGTGATACAGTGCGGTTTCTGGTACCGGTGGATTTTTCTGGTGACGGTGCACTGCGCCGGTATGTGTCTGGCGAACTGCCGCCGATTGCCAACTTGCCGGCGCAGATACTATTTCTTGCGATCCCCGGCGATGAAGAGCGCTTGGTGCCGTGGCTTGCGGAGCGCTACTCAGTGCAGGTGGAGGACGGGCCGTGGACCCCGCCGGATTTGTTGGGCAACGCGTGGCTGGTTTACCGCCGCGTGATTGCTACCGCTAAATCCGGCAGTTAGTGCGTTTACCTAACTGTGACGATATCCGGCAGCGCAATGTTTTCCCCCATCAATACTCCATCTTCGTCGTACGCGAGGAACCGTTCACTCGTGGCATCGTTCCACAGGCCCACGTAAACGCGATATTCGCCCGCCGGCAGCACCGCAGGCAGCGCAAGCGTGTGCACATCCCGGATGTAGCGGTCTAGGGCCCAGCGCTTGGTGGGTGTGTCTGCCGGGTTGGCCTTGTCTGATTGCGCCCAGACCTTGCCATCCTTGTCACGCAGGTGCACGTACACTTGATAGTTGACGGATGGCGGCCGAAGAGCGCGCCAGTAAAGTGTGACGGGAAAATCTGTGCTTTTGCGCAACGTCAACTTGTCCATGTCATAGCCGAGGAATTCGATTTCCTTCTGAATGCTGCCCAGCAGGCTGTGCTGGGCGGTAGCGACTGTGCGCCCGCTTGAATGATGGCGGAACCATCCCAGCTGGTCCGAGAGTAGTTTGATGCATACAACCGCTACGAGTGCAATCGCCACCTGCGCTAGTTCAGTGGTCGGCCCGTGTGCAGCGGCGGAGGTCTTAGCCGGGCTATGCGGTAGCAGCAGCAAGCCGAGTGCCGCCAGTGCGCATGTGATGCTGATCCACGCGGCCGCGCCTCGCACTGGCGTGGCCTGCAGTTCCACATCGACGCGGTGTTTGCCAGCCGGGATGTCCACACCAATGCGTCCGTCTGGCTGAGTCACTGAGATCTCAACCGGCTTGCCATCCAACATTGCCGTCCAGCCCGGAAAATAGAAGCGGTGCAGCTTGAGTTTGAAAGCGCTGGGCGTTGTGATACCCAGCGCATCGCTTTGCGAAGTGCTGTGCAGCATTATGACGCTGGCGCCCGCGGGCAGCAGCTCTTTCTCTGCGCGCGGGATGATGCGGTCTCCTGCGGTATACGCGGCAACAATTTCTGCTGATGGCACTGGAATGCTTTCAACGCCGCGCGGTAAAAAGTCATTGCAGCAGGTGGTGCCCAGCCATTTGCCGGAGATTTCCGCTTGCACCACGCGCCCGCGGTTGATGGCACCAAAGTCCGACCACGGAGGCGGGTATGTGAGCGGCAGCGCGCTCAGGAACAGGGCAGCCACCATCAGCGCGGCTGCGCGTGGCGCACGCGGATTGCCATTAATGTTTCCAACCCAGGCCAGCGCGGTACCCGCAAGCGGGGATAGAACCAGCGCGGTTGGGCCAAGGAAGCGCATGGGAAACTGAAAGAAGCGCATCGGCGGCAGTACTTCCCACAAGCCTTGTGATGCATTCGTCATCAAGTACAAAAAAAATGAGCTGAGGAAAACCATCAGCATTGAGTCAAGGCGGCGCAGGCGCGGCTTGAACACTGCAAGCATGCCGGCGATCGCAAGTAATAATTGCACCGGACCAAGGCTGAAGTGGAAGTCCGGATTTGCTGCGCCTTCGTCCAGCCAGATGGGCAGCGCTGCGAGTTCGTTTACCGGCAGAAAGTGGCGCCGGAAGTCGTAATGCCCGAGGCCGTAAAAATCCAGCCGCACTGCGCTGCGTTCGAGGCCGGCGGGCAGCCAGTAAACTGCTGCCAGCCCGAGGCCAAGCACAATTGCAACCGCCACTTGTGGTATGCGCTCCCACGGGAACGGCTGCCGGCCGCGCTGCGCATCAACTGACGCGAGCGAGACTTCCCATCCAATCAACACAAGCACGACGCCGTACACCGGCAGTGCCGTTAGCGGATGCGCGAGAATTACGGCTGCAAGGCTGATGGCTGCCATAACTGCCGGGCGCCACCCGCCCCTGCGCAGCACAATATCGAACCACAGCAGCACGAATGGCGCAATGCCCAGCGAAAGTGTCTCGGCAATTTCGCCGCGCGCATGCGGCTCCAAAAATATCAGATAAGGCGAGAACGCCCAGGCTGCAGCCGCCACGATGCCGGCGAGCCGCCACCAGCGGTTGCGCACAAACAGGTACATGCCCAGCGTGCCCAACAGGCCGGAGCCCACTAGCACGGCTTTGGAGCCTGCGACCACATCCGTCCCGGTAATGATGCTCCAGTAAGCTGCCAGATGGTAAGTTAGCGGCGCGTAGAAGCTGAAGATTGGATAGCCGTTACCGTAATAGAAATCGTTGGCCCAGCGCGGATAAAGCACGCCGGACAAGATCGACTCTTTGACTTCTGCTGCACGCAGGATATGAATTTCGGCGTCGGTATTAAGCGGCAGGCTGGGGTACGCAAAAAGCGGCCAGACGGCCAGCAGGCCAATTGCAAATGCAATCGCCACACCCGGGTCAAGTTTTGAAAGGAGCTTGGGCATTTAATTATGGCGGGGCAACCGCCGGCAAGCAGGCAGCGCAGCTATGCAAGCAGCGCAGGAAGCTCTTCGGGATGGCGTGCGACGCGGACACCGGCGGCTTTGAGCGCCGCAATTTTTTCGCTCGCAGTGCCAGCTCCACCCTCTACGATCGCGCCGGCATGGCCCATGCGCTTGCCGGCTGGCGCCGATTGGCCCGCGATGAACGCCGCCACGGGCTTGCCGTAGTTGTTGGCAATGTACGCCGCAGCATCCTCCTCGTCGCGTCCGCCAATCTCGCCGATCAGGACAACTTTTTCGGTAAGCGGATCATCTTCGAAAAGTTTGAGCACATCCAAAAAGGATGTGCCATTGACGGGGTCGCCACCGATGCCAACACAAGTGGAGGTCCCGAGGCCGGCTTGTTTGAGCGCGTGCAGCACTTCATAGGTAAGCGTGCCGGACCGCGCTACAACACCCACTGTGCCGACGCTGGCGATGTGGCCGGGAATGATGCCGACTTTGGCGCCGCCCGGCGTGAGCAGGCCGGGACAGTTGGGGCCGATCAGGCGCGCACCGCATTTGTCCAGGTATGGGCGCACCAGCATCATGTCTTGCACGGGCACGCCTTCACTAATGCAAACAATAAGTGGCAGGCCGGCATCAGCGGCCTCGAGCATGGCGTCCGCTGCAAAACGCGCTGGAACAAATATCAGCGCGCAGTTTGCGGCAGTTGCCTCAACAGCAAGTTTGCAAGTATCAAAGACGGGCACACTGTCCGCCCACTCGCCGCCTTTGCCAGGCGTGACACCGGCAACAACTTGCGTTCCATACGCAATCATCTGGCGCGTGTGAAACAAACCCTCGCGCCCGGTGATGCCCTGCACCATCACGCGTGTGTGCTGGTCTACAAGCACGCTCATCGTGCACCTCCAGCGGCCGCCACAACTTTCTGCGCGGCGTCGGCGAGCGAGGTGGCGGTAAGCATGTGAGCGTCCGCCAGCAGCTTGCGGCCTTCTTCCTCGTTGGTGCCAACCAGCCGCACCACCATGGGCAGCCGGGCTCCAACTGTCTCCAAGGCCGTCAGCACTCCGCGCGCCACTTCGTCGCAGCGCGTGATGCCGCCAAAAATATTGATGAGCAGCGCTTTGACTTTGGAGTCGCGCAAAATAATGCGCAGGGCTGCTGCCACTTTTTCCGCGCCCGCTCCCCCACCCACATCCAAAAAGTTGGCTGGGCGTCCGCCGTACAGTTGAATGATGTCCATGGTGGCCATAGCCAGGCCGGCGCCGTTCACCATGCAGCCAATCTCGCCGTCCAATGCCACGTAGGAGAGTCCGTGGATGCGCGCTTCGGTTTCAGCAGGCGTCTCTTCATCGGAGTCGCGCAAGGTTTCGAGCTCCGGATGTTTGTAGAGCGCGTTGTCATCCACCACCAGTTTGCCATCCAGTGCCACAAGCTGGTTTGCCTCGGTAATCACGAGCGGATTGATTTCGGCTAGTGTGGCATCCGTGTTTTTGTAAACGTTATAGAGGCCATGTGCAATCTTTGCAAACGCTGCCCAATGTTCGCGCGGCAGGTCAATCATGGATGCGATGTGGCGCAGTTGGTAATCCCGCAGCCCGAGAAATGGATCCACATGCTCGCGGATGATTTTCTCCGGTGTTTGCGCCGCCACCTCTTCAATGTCGATGCCGCCGCTGGCGGAGGCAATCATCACCGGCTTGCGCGCGGAACGGTCGTTCGTAATCCCGAAGTAGATTTCAGTTTTGATTGCAGCGGCTTCATCCACCAGCACTTTGCGCACCGGCAGATCTTTGATTTGCATGCCAAGTATTTCGCCTGCATGCTTGAGTGCGGCTGCTGGCGTGTCTGCCACCTTCACTCCACCGGCTTTGCCGCGACCGCCCACAAGCACTTGGGCTTTGACTACGACGCGGCCGCCTAGTTCTTTGGCGATGTCGCGCGCCTGCTCTTTTGTGTCGGCAACTCTGCCGCGTGGGATGGCGATGCCATGCTCCGCAAAAATTGTTTTGGCCTGATATTCGTGTAGTTTCATTGATGTTTGATGCGGTCGGCAGTATAGCAGCGTGGATTATTCGGACGGTGCGGCCGCACTGCCAATTTGTAGTTGATCAATCGCGATGCGCACAACGCGCTGATTGTCGGCGTCGGCAATGTAGAGCAAACCGTCACTGCTCGCAGCCAATCCAGTGGGCATGGAGAGTGCGCTGGCATCAGCGCCATAGTCGCCAAACGAACGCAGCGGCAATCCATTGCGGTCGGTTACGAAGATGCGGAAGCCTTCTGGGTCGCTGAAGTACACGTTCTCGTTTGCGTCCACCGTCAAGTACGGCTTTGCAAACAGGGATTGGCCGTACCAGCCGGACACATCCCACTTGCGCCGGAACACTCCGTCGAGCCCGAACACTTGAATGCGCCGGTTCCATGCATCGGCAACATAAAGTTCGCCGGCGGGAGAGATGGCAATGCCCACGGGTTCATCCAGTTCGCCATCGAGCGCGCCGGCTGCTCCAATCTGGCGCAGGGGCGCGCCTTGCGCATCAAACACGGAGATGCGCTTGTTGCCCGTATCGCTCACGTAGACAAGGCCGGTGCTGTCGATGGCCACGTCGCGCGGGCCCCACAGGTTCAGCAGGTCTGTGCCATTGCCAAACGCGCCCCAGGTGCCCAGCAGCTTGCCGGCAGAATCAAAGTGCTGCACGCGGTGATTCCAGGTATCAGCTACGTACACTTCGCCATTAGCATTGACGGCAACGCCCCACGGTTCGTTAAACTGGCCGGGTTGGCCGCCTTGATCCACAGCGCCAAACGTTCCCCAGCTTGCAAGCAAGCTGCCATCCGGAGCAAAGCTCTGAATGCGATGGTTGAAGGTGTCGGCGATCACCACGCTGCCATTGGGCGCGACGGCCACATCGCGCGGCTGTTTGAGCTGGCCGGGTGCACTGCCGGCTGCGCCCACAAATATTGCTGCCGGGACGCGGCGCAGGAGAGTCTCAAATGGATCCGGCGGCAGTGCCTCCGTAAGCGCCGACGGTCCGACGCCAAGGCTCCAAATTTTTGAGGCGACATCTTTGCGAATATACAAACGCATGCGGTCGACAACCGGCCATTGTGCGAGCGCGTAGCTGGTGCCATTCAGTTCACCGTAGGCTTTGTAGTCGCGCCACTGCCAGATATTCCAGAGCGCGTTCAGGCGCACCGGATCGAGCAAGTTAGCACGCACGCGGGCCGGCGTCAGGTCAAAATAATCCTGCATCGGCCACCACATGCGGATGTACTCGAAGGAGTGATAGTTGTTGCCAAGCAGCGGCTCAACGCGCGCCCAGCTGTTATCGCCGGCAATGACCAAGGGCACATCGCGGAATGATTCGCGCGTGGGCTGCTCGGCGTAGTACACCTGGTTGGGGTAATCGCGGAGATACCACGTAAAAGGCCACGATACGTCGCTGTCAAATGCAATTTTGATGTCAAGCCCGTCAGTTGTGCGCCGTGAAATTTCTTCAACCTGCGCCATGACCACACGCACGCCGGGTGCACCCGACGCATAATTTATAAATTCGGTTTGGTAATCAAAGTTAATGTAGTTGGCGAGGATTGCGCTGCGCAGTGTAAGCACCGCTAGCAGAGCAATGCCCTGCACTGCGGCAAGTTGCAGTGCGACGCGGGCACCGAGCTGGCGTACCGCGTAAACAAGCCCGTAGATTGTGCCAGCCAAGACTGTGGTGGCGGAAAGAAATGCCATTGAGTGCTGCAGGTCCTCGAGCGTTGTACTTTGGAATGGCGCGCCCAAGCCAGCCAGCCGCGACGCGGCATCCACACCCGCCAGGGTGGCGAGGGGCAGCACGAGCAGCAGAATCCAGCCCTGCTTCTGCCAAACTGCGGCCCACGGAACCTGCTCGAGCAAATTACCAAATATCCAGCTCCCGGCCAAAATTAGAGGCAACGCAATATGGACGGTAAGCCACGGCATTTTTTCGCCGGCTGTTGAATAGGCGACCAATGCCAGGACACTCCAGAAACATAGAAAGGCAATCGTGGGAAATGCTGGTCGGGGCTCTGCAGGAGCAGCGGGTACAGCTCGCGGGCGCAGCTGCAGCAAGGTGGCAGCGCAAGCCAGCAAGCCGCCGAGTGCTGGCAGGAATTCGTAATATGGCAGCTGCAGTCCAGCGTAGTAGTACCACGGCTGACTGCCGCGCTGCACGCCATGTTGATCCAGCCAGTAGCCGAGCGAGCCGACGATGCCGGTGGCAACGCCCTGCCCGTTTGTAAACATGGTTGTGAAGAGCGTCAGGTAAATTGCAGCGAAGATAGCGGCGATGATTGGCCAGCGGCGGCGGTCCCATAGGAGGCCCACAGCCGCAGACAACAAGACCATGGCGGCCAAAGCCGGGCCGGTCACCCACATTCCGGCTGGCGTGTAGTCAAGCGGATCGCGGTGCAGCAGCAGCTTGACCGGAAACGCCACAAGTTGCGGGAGTACGAGGGTCCCCATCACGATTAGTAAATCGAAGCTGGGTGTGACGCGCGCGGCGGTGGGCAGCCCGCGCAATGCGACAACCAATGCGCCTACCAGCGCAGCGAATGCAAGTACCGCCAGAGCGATGCCGGCTGGCACCACCAACAGTGCGGCGAACATTACCCCGCCAACTGCAGCACTGCCGATTAGTCCGCCCGCTGACAGCGACCAAAACAGTAAATGCATGTTCCGGGTGCGCCACGGGCCGCGCCATAAATCACCCGCGTAAAGTACAGCCAGAAATAGGAGCCAGATGGCGTCATAGATAAAAGCGGTTTCTTTGGTGGCGTGATTGAGTGCGATTGCCAGCGCCATCAGGTAGAGCCAGCGCGGTCGCCGGTCCGCAAAGTATTGCAACGTGGCCAGAGCCATCAGCAGCGCCCAAACGACAACAAACGCCTCGTTGCGCACATAACGCGCGTAGTACAGCATGTACGGTGAGATGGTGAGCATGGCGGCGGCGGCAAGCGCGCCCTTGCGCCCCAGCCACGGCCGGAACCACCACAACAGCGCCACAGCCCCCACCCCAAACAGGGCTGCCGGCACGCGCGATGTGAAATCATTTGCGCCAAAAAGAAAGTAACTGAGTGCTACAACATGAAATTGAAAGGGTCCATGCATGAGTGGCGTATGTTGAAAGCCTTGTCCGCGATAAAGCTGCCATGAGTAATAGGTGTGCAGGCTTTCGTCATGGCTGATGACGCGCTCGCCAAGCATGTAGAAGCGCGTGAGTAGCGCAATCAAAATCACCAGCACCCACGCGGCGCGCTCAAGTGAAAATGCACCAGAAACCCGCAGCGGCTGCTGATCCAGTAGCGTTGAAAGTTCCGGGGTCGGCTGTGGGCTGTCCATATTTGTGGAATGTGAGCTAAAGCCGCTGGTGTTTAATCAACGCAGTAATTGCGCGTCTGCGCGCGCCCACAGCACCAACTGTGTGGCAGTTACTGGAATTTTGCGGAACATAATGTAGCCAATGCGGCCGGGCAAATCAGTAGGAAGCCGGCCGCGGGTCAACTCGTAATTAAATCTCTGGCCAAGATATTGCGATCCCAGCAGCGGATCCACGATTTCGCCCGGTGTGATCACAATTGGCGCGGTGATGGTGGCGGAAAGTGAATTTGTGTAGCGCACGTTTGCAAAGTCGCGCAGTGCCCATGCAAGCGCACCGGATGGTGGGCCCAACACCACAATCTCGGCGTCGGTGCTGCTGCCGCGGGCACGCAAGCTTACTTGTGTTGCTGTTTCCTCAAGCAAGCGGATGTGCGGCGAGATGCTTTCCCCAGTAAGCAGCTCGACCGCAGAGCCAGCACGCGTGGAAATTAGGGCGGAGCCTGAAGCAGTTGTCCACACTAGCGCCGTGAGCACAAATCCGGCCAACGCGCCCCGGCGTGCAATCTGCCAGTCCCACCACGAACCGACCAGCGCAGTTACCAGCCAAAGGATTGCAAATACTACTCCGAGCACTGAAAGCAATCCCCAGCCCGTTTGTCCAATTGCGCCTGTGCTTCCGGTTGCAATGCCACCCAGGACCAAATAAAGTATGCAGCAAACTGCAAACAGGCAGCACGCATGTACGGCGCAAATTTGGGCGCGCTTGCCGGACCAGTCAGCGGCAAAAAACCAATTCATAGCGAAAGCTGCGCGCAATGAAATGACTATCACTAATCCACCTTCATCAATTGCGCGCCGCTGCGGGTCTACCAAGCTAATTGCCACGACGACCAGGCTGACGATCGAAAGAAATCTTGCTGCCGGTATGCGGCGGGCTGCAGTTGCGGCTCCGATGACTCCGAGCCCAATGGCAAGCGGGTCATAGAGCACAGCGGTGAGCAGCGGTGTAAAAAAACTTGTTGTGCCCTGCGGCGCCAGCCAATCCGCAAGCCATGCGCCCCACCCGTCTCCGGCTGCGGCAAGACCCGCGGGATATTGCAAGAATGCGGTGCTGCTGGCAGCCAGAGCTAAGCCCACGGCAAGCCACCAGCGGCCCGATCGCAATACCGGGCTCCACTGCCGCAGCGATTGCGGGGCTATCAGCAGTGACGTAATCGCAAGCGCCACAATGCTGGCGATGTACTCCGGTCCGCATGCCAGGCCGGCACCGGCTGCGAGCGCTGCCACCTGCAGGCCCGGTGCGGGCTGAGCGCTTTGCCAGCGCCAAATACTGATTGCGGTGAGCGCAGCCAGTGGCAACGCAAGGCCAATGCCGTCAGCGCTGCGCGCGATCGCCGTCAAGCTGGGCGAGAGCGCAAGCAAGGCACTGGCTGCCAGTGCGCCAATGGCACCCAGCTCCTTTCGCAGCAGCAGCGGCATAAACACAAGTGCGATGCCGGCAAGTGCAGGTGCAAGCCGGGCAAGCGTCTCCGTGGCATGGCCACCCACCCAGAAGAGCAGCATCTGCAATGAGAAAAGCAAAGCGCTGTTCGGGACGGCTGTTGCCGGAAGCGCCAGCCCGCGCGCGTGTTCCCACGCCCACATTGCATCACGGGCGGCACTGCCGGCAAGCGGCGCAGTGCCCAGCCCGATCAGGCGGGTGCCTGCGCTGTAGCAGCCAAGCAGCACATATGCCCACGCCTCCATCGTCCAGTCAACTAGCAGCGGAATATGGAGCCGGACAAACGGGGCCGGTGCGTGCAGCGTCTCAGTTGATGCGTTCATAAATCGTCACAGAATTGTTGGAAAAAGCCGGGCGCATATGCAGGTCAAATTTCTGCAAACCCGCCGCTGGAAATATGTTGCGCTCGAGGCTGCCCACATACACATAGCGGATGTCGTGCGCGCTCAGGATCTGCTGTGCATCCTCCCAGGTCCGGCTGGAGTAAAGCGCGCGCACTTGCTCTTCACGATTGCCTGCCTCAGTAAAACCGCCCCGCCATTGTAACTCATGCCCCGGCCAGCCGAGTACTGTGGGCAAACCCGTGTGCGCGGACACGCGCCCGAACTCTGTGTAGCTGCCGCCAACTGCCTCGGCTATGGCACCACTTGCGGGCAGTTGCGCGCGCAGCCAGGCGTGCGCGTCAGCCTCATCCGGATTTGCCGTGCGCATGTACGCGAGGCCGTCAAGTGTGGCCGTGCGCTGCTGGTTGATAACGGTTGTGCCTTGCAGGCCCTCGGTCTTGGTCCACACCGCAAGTGCCGGATACACAAGGCCGCCGGTGATGACAACCGTGGTGACTGCGCCAAATGCGAGCCGGCCGACGGTGGACTGCACACGCTCCATTCGCGACACGGCATACGCGGCCACAAGAGCCCACAGCAGCCACGCCTGATAGTAAAACTTGAAAATGGTATTCAAGCGCATGCCGAATGTGTCGCGCAAATATACGAAATCCGGGATGAGTGTGAGCGCTGCACCCGCTGCGAGCAGCATGGCAACAAACGGCACACTGTTGCCAGCGCGCCGCGGGCTGCCAAAAGCCACGCCGCC
Source organism: Anaerolineaceae bacterium (assembly GCA_003569365.1). Classification (GTDB taxonomy): domain Bacteria; phylum Chloroflexota; class Anaerolineae; order Anaerolineales; family UBA11657; genus BD1. The sequence continues at coordinate 66,298 of BGOS01000004.1, read as the reverse complement.
GGCAGCAGCCAGCATGCCAGCCAAGAGCCAGTTTGTCCACGGACTCTCAATGAACCGGCGTCGCAAGATCGCGTTCCACATTTCAGCAGCAGGTACATCGCCAAGCAGTGTGCTGTAGGCACTGGTAGCAGCAAGTTGCCCGGTGCGCATTGCGACAACGGTGAGCAGCGCGCACAGGCCGACCAGCGCTGCGAGCGCTCCCGGTCCGGCCCACAGCGCTGCGCGCCAGTTGAGGTTGACGCCAGTGGATTCCCAGAGCAGCCACAGCCCGGCCGGAACCAGCAACACACCAAACATTACGGTGAACTGGCTGAGGCGCGTGACGAATATTGGATTGGGAATGATGCCGCCGGCTTGTGACCGAAAGCCGGTATAGAAAGGCAAGAAGAATATGATGCACAAGACGATTGTGGTCAAGATCAAAACGCCGGAGCGCTGCCAAATTGCGTAATTTGTTTGGCCGCTGGCTGCCAAGCCGATTACGCAAGCCATTGATGCCAGCGCAAGTGCCAGCGGAAAATCCCAAGCGTTCATGAACGCAAGGCCGCCCAGCACAACTGCCAGCAGTGCTGTGGGTACGGCGACAGCAAACTTGTGCAGGCTCTGTTGGCGGGCGTGTAAATACAACGCCAGTGCCGCCGACACTGCTAACAGTAAAAATGGCAAGCCCAATACATGCGGGTGCAAATCCCCCAACAAGAAGGAGAAGAACGGAAATTCATCAATGGGCTCGAGATCAATCGGCGCCCCCGACAAATTGAGATCGCGAATTACGCGCGATGCCTGCCACCACCACAGGTAGCGCGTCGGCATCCAGCCCGCGCCCGCCACCACAGGCTCCGAGAGCCACTTGATATTCAGCCAGCTCCAAAATGCAGCGCTACCCACTCCGCCTTGGTGGAGCAGCTCAAGCAAACCGTTCAGGTTGCCCACAACAAGCAACAGTACCGGAGCCAGCAGCACCGGCCCTATCCAAACTTTCATAGGTAGTTGCTGCTGGTTTGGCTGGCCTGCGGCATCGGGTGTGTGATCGATTGCCACCAGGTTGTAGATCAAACCGGCTGACGCAGCGGCAGCCAGTGCGAAGACCAATGCTAGCGCAAGGTTAAAGGCAATGCCAACTGTCACGCCGCTTGTGGCTGCCATCAAACCTATGATGATGTAGCCGAAATAGTAGTAGCTGATGCCGTAACCGGCGAGCCATGGGTCTGGTGCCGGAAGTGTTTGGTGGCGCATGATCGAGCTGAGAAAGGCCAGTTCCATCGGCTTCTCGGTGGCCACAATTTCAGGGTTGAGGGAGCGCAACGCCGCCATCAACACAAATGCGCCAAAAAAAATTAACTCGCTGGCAAGCACAACGCGCCAGTTGATTTTTGCCCAAGCAGATAGTTGTTGCTGGTGCGATCCGCTGCTCACAAGGCCGGCAGCCGCAACGGCACCCGCAGCCACCAGCACGCTGCCCGCTGTTACGCGCAAGAACCCGAACGACCCGAGCGTAAAAACTAGAAACCCGGTCAGCAGCAGGCTGAATGCCTTGCTGGCTGTGTAGCCCATGTCGGGCAGCGTCCCGAGTAATTTTGCGCAAAGTGGCCACGCCAGCCAGCCTGCCAGAACAGCCAACAGCCACCATACAAATACTGCCAGTACTTCCGCTGCCATGTTTATCCGGCTGTGTGCGTTTGCGCTTCGTACACGGTGGTCGTGGCGTTGCGGTACGCGATCTTCAGGTGGCCGGTGCCGAGCATGCGCTCAAATTTCTGCAAACCCGGATACGCATAGTACGCACGCTCGTAATCGCCAACAATCACATAGCGCACGCCGTAGCGGTTGATGAAAGCAAGCGCAGTTTCCTCGAGCGGTGATTGAAAGAATTCGTCAATCGCTTCCACCCGATCTGTAATTAAGTTTGGTGGCCCCAGGCCGCGCTGCTGGCGTTGATGCCAGTTCCAGCCCACCACGCCGGGCAGGCCCGTGTACATGGTAAAGCGCGAGCCCAGCTTGTACTCGCTAGTGTGCGCCTCCACAATCACGGGCGAGCCTGTTGCGTTTTGCAGCAGCCAGCGCATTGCCAGATAATCATCATGCAGCTTAATGTTTTGATCGCGATCTTGGTATTCGGCATCGTTGAGGAAGCGCATGCCGTCTAGTGTGCGCGGCGCATTGGGGGCCATGCGATCGGTGACTTTCGCTAGGGTGGCTGACGCAGTATAGAAAGCAGCTGCCGCCACCAAAACTCCCAGGCCCGCGTGCAAAACAAAACGGTTTGCAGGGCGCCATGCGCTGCGCTGCGGCCACAACCAGGCCAGCGCTGCACCCGCCGTTACGCTCAGCATAGTCCAGACTTGCAGGTAAAACTTGAAGACGGTGTTCATGCGGCTGATGTCACCTTCCAACACCAGCAGCTCAACCACGAGCGTCAGCATCAGAGCGGCAATCACCACGCCAAAAGCAACGCGCTTAGCCATGCTCAGGCCGGCGCGCAGCCCCAGGACCGCGCACCACCCCGCAAGCGGCAGCACCATCAGCGCCACTTGAATGCCAAGTGCAAGCAGCGCAGCCGTGGTTATGGCAACGGTCGCGGCGCCTGCGCCCAGCGCTAGGGCATCGGACGAGCCAAGAAATTCTGATCGCAGTGTGCGCTGCATCCAATCACGCGTCTCGGCCAGCAGCCAGATAACCAGGATGAATAAAAACAAGCCGTGCACTTTTATGTAAGCGCCCAGTTCCGTTGCCGATCCCGCCCAGATCTCCGCGGTGCCGTACGACGAGGCGTACCACTGAAAGAACGGGCGAAAGAACAGCAGTGCTAGCGCTGCCAAAAGGAGTGCGCGGGCAGCTCCCGCGAGCATTGCCGGCAGTGTTGGGCGCAGCACAGAGTGCATGTGCCCCAGCCAGACCGCAAGCATGCCGAAGCTCAGATACGCCGGAAAGTCCCACGTGTTTGTGGCGCGCAGCGATCCAATCGCCACGCCGCCAATTAGCCAGAACAGCCAGGAGTTCGATGACTGTGCTCCAGTTTCGCCGGCCAAGGCAGCGCCCAGCGCCCACGCCAATGCCAGCAGCGTCAGCGGCAACGCCATCATGTGCGCGTGCAAGTCCGCGTACAAAAATGTAAATAATGGAAACTCAGTAATTGGCCCCACTTCAGACTCTGGGTGCGGGATTACGCGCGTGGCATTCCAGTACCATTCGCCCGTGCCCACTGGAAGCGTTTTCCCGCCGACAATGTTGCGGTATGCGCCGGCAGCGATGCGCTGCCAGTCACCAAGAATTGAAGTGTCCATCGGTACCACGTCGGTTGCAATGCGCTGCACACCCTTGGCCCAAACTGCCGGCTGGCCCAGATTTCCCAGCAGTACCATGAGTGCCAGGGCTGCCAGTCCCGCCCGCCAAGCGCTGCCCGTTGTGCCGCCAGCTGGGCGGCTGCTTGCCACCAAGTTGTAGGCTACACAGAATGCGCCCACGCCGGTGCCGGCAAAGAGCGTTGGCAGAATCAAGTTGTACGCAAGTGAAGGCATTACGCCGAACATTTTAGTGAGCGAAGCTGCAATCACAAATCCAAAATAGTAGTAATTGAGATAGCCGCCGGCCAGCCACGGATCGTAGGCGGGAAAGTAGGTGCTGCGCACGACCGCATTGAAGTAAGAAAAGTCCATCGGCTTTTCGCCGCCGTAAGATGGATGCCAAAGATCTGCATTGCCATAGCGCACCAGCGTAAATGCTACGAACAACAGCAGCCATAGAAACTCCACGCCCACCACGTAACGCCAGTGCTGTCTGAGCCATGCAGTGATGGAGGCCCAATGCAGCCGCGCCAGCAAGGCGCTGACGGCTGCCCAGCAGCCCCAAACAGCCCAGAGAGTGGCTGCCGAGAAAGTTGCCAGCTGCCAACTTGCAACAAGCCAGGCCAGCCACGCAACCAGCAACGCAAGCAGGGTCTTGATAAGCGCGAAACCTTTGTCAGGCAAACCATTCATTCCCAAAAATGAAAGTGGAAATACCGACCAGCCGAGCAGCGTCAGCAGCAGCCACCACACAGCTGCAGCCAGCCACGGCTGCGTGTTCAGCATGCTGTCTATATTAAACATAGATGCCCAGCTGCCGCCGGTAATCTGGAGCGCATTGCGCTCGGCCGGCAGCATCAATGCCGTCGGTGTGTTCGTTGCCTGCTTCGGATTCATCCACACCACTTGGGATAAATCAACGGCGCCCAGTATTTCAGAAACCTTTGCGCTGCTGAAGTTTGCCGATTTGCGAAAGATTTTGACTTTGGGGTGGTCATAAACAGTAAACGGTTCTTCGGCTTGCGCGTCGCTGAAAATCCACGGCCCCACATTTGGCGCACTCTCAAATTCCCTGGCAAGTTCAAAGCCCAACTCGCCATTGAAGAGTGCCTTGTAGTAGGCGATCGTCAGCGGATAGCGCATTGGCAGGCGCGTGATTGAATCCGATTGCCGGTTGGAAGAAATCATAATGTAGTCAGAGGCGTCCAGCTCAGTAATGAAGCGCTCTAGTTTCTCTTGATTGTCGTCCCAGTACATTTCCAGATTGTGGCCGCCGTAAATTCCGCCGAATCCATCGTAGCCGTCTAGTCGCAGCGGCAACCCGTCGTCCCAGGATGATTCATTTGCGATCTGGGTTCCGGCAAGTGATACTGGAAAGCCATCTGCTTTGGTGCGCAGTTGATAGCGTTGTCCTTTTTCAACGTCTACTGCGGGCTCAAAGTTCAGCTCTGCAAGTGCGCCCAAGGCACCGCCTGCAGCCGAGAAGTCGGACGTTATTTGTGCGGTGCTTACCGCATCGTCCCCGCCGTCTACCAGCAACTCCACTGTAAACGTCTCTAAATCCGGGTCGCGCTGCGGGTCACCCAAGTGCGCCACCCACATGGCTCGGAGTGGTCCCGTCTCTTGCGCCACAAAGGAGATCGTGCGGGTAGCTGCATCGTCGTAGACAAAATTTTCCGGCAGTGAGATTGGCTGGCTAAATTCGGCGCCGGGGTTTCCAATGCGCAAGGTGATTGGCCCAGGCAAATTTTGGTAGATCCACTTGGTTGCGGCCACGCGCGTCACCGGGCGGGTATAGATGCGCGTGAAGGCCCAGCCGGTGCCAAGCGTGAAGAACATTACGCCGCCGGCGGCCACCAGGGATAACGTCAGGGCCCAGCGCCGTAAGTGTTGAGTGGCGTTGGCTCGTGTCACGAGCTCACTTAAAGCCCAGCCGCCCATTACAAATAGTGTGGGATAGATGGGCAGAAAATACCGGATGGGCTTGACCCATTGTGTGCCTTGCCACGCAAAGTAAAGCAGCGTCCACAACACCGGGAGCAGGTGTGCGCGCCACTCGTGGTGCTTATAGATGCGCCAGGCACACCATAGCGTGGCCAGCCACACCGCGATACCGAGCGCCGGACCCATGCCCCAAAGCAACATGTTTTGCAGTGGAAACAAAATTGCTGGCCGGTTTGTCCATTGATGGTTGGGCGGGAAGTCCACATCACCGGTCATCTGTACCCGGATCTCGCCTAGAGTTTTGAGCCAGTGCGGATTGAGACTGACTCCAAAGAAGCCCGGTCCAGCAAATGCGTACGGCTGCAACAGTCGGAACACGACGAGCGTCGTAAATGCCGCCGCTAATACGCGCAATATTAGTGCGCGTGTTTCCGCATTCCACCAGCTGCCGTCTTGTGCGGGCCGGAAGCTGGCAAATGCGCCAACTGCCAGGAATACGGCAAGCGGAGCGGTGTTGATGCGCGAAGCCAGTGCCACGCCCATGCATAGCCCAAACAAAATATAGTTTGAGTAGACGCGCCGCGTTCGAACCCGTGCGGCAAAAAGCAGTGCCAGCGCCACGAACAATGTTGCAAACGAGTCAACTGTAAAAAAGTGCGCCTGCTGAATTAGCGCCGGTGTGCCGGCAGCCAATAGCGCAGCAATTCGGCCGGCGTTGCGGCTGTAGAGTTCGGTGCCCAGTGCGTACACAACAAGCACGAGCAGCAAGTCGGCGCAGGCAGAAACTATCCGGCCAAGCAGATGCACCTCGTCGTAACCCGTGCCCAAGTTCAGCGTTGCCGGCAAGTGCAGCCAATCCGGCATGCCTTCAAGTGCAAGCGAAGTTCCCGCGAGCGCTTCGCCTAAGTAGCGCACTGCAAAAATCGGTGCAGTGCCGTACACAAAGAACTTATAGTCGCGATTGAAGGGATTGAGCGGCGACGTTTCGGTGTCGAAATATTCAGACCAGCCGGATGGGCTCGAAATAGCAGAAGTCACCATCGTTAGGAAGCGTTCGTCCGGGTGCAAATGCTGAAATTCATCCCAATTGAGGCCAACAAGCCGCAAGAACAGCGCACCTGAAATCAGGGCGCTGAGAAAGAGCAGCTCGAAGGTCCAGCGTTGTGCGCGTGTGAAACGCGGCCTTGCATGTGTGCGCAGCGAAGCCGGCTGCATTACGGTGTGCCCTGCGCCGCAACAAAATATGACATGAAATCTTTGTCTGCTACGACAAGCGATTGATGGCGGCGCTCTACGCCGCGCGGAAAAATGCGCTGCAGCTGCGACTGAAAATCGGCATCAACCTGGTTGAAGATAAATAACTTTGCGCGCGGCTCGTTCGCCAACTCTTCCAGGTGCTGTTGTGCCTGATCTAAAATCACGTTGTCCCAGCCGAAGCGCCCGGCCGCAATGCCCACTGCACGCGTGTCCACCCAGTATGGATAGGCACGCACCCACACCGTGTCCCAATCGCCAATCGAGGTTGCATAGCCGCGCACTACGGCGCCGATCTCGCTCGTGTTTTGCGCTGAGAGCTTGTACAAGGCGGCGTAATCTGTAAAGATGATGCGGTAGTTCACCAGTGCGCTCACGGTTACCAAGCTGCAAACTGCTGCGGTCCGCCAGAAGGCAGCTTGCAAGCTAGTCTGGATATTGCCAGCGGGCTGCCATAAAGCCCGCAGAGGAAATGCAGCTAATAGAAACACAAGTGGCAATGCACAGCTGCTGCGCGTCAGGGACGGATTCTCAATTGGAAACGCAAGGGCAAGCACAGAGGGCAACAGCAGAATTGGCACGCACAAAAGCACAGCAAGGTAGTGCCATTCACGGGTGCGCACATAACGCACCGCAAACCCAATTATGCCCAGATGAAACAATGCGCCGCATACCCAGTCCAGCACCGGCTGTCCAACAGGACTTACCAGCCACGCGGTATCCGCGGTCCAGGAAAACATGCGCGCGGCATTCCACGCGTTGCGTAGAAAAACAATCCAAGCACTGTCGGTATAACCAACCTCCGCCTGCCCCATGCGCGTGATGATGCGGTGCCAGAATGCAGCCGGGTCATCTATCGCATAGCGCACCATTGGGACCAGGGCGATCAGGAAAACGGATGCCATGGCAACTGCGAGTGCGGCGGAGATGCTGCTCCCCACCCTGCGTTGATGCAGCCAACTTAGCAGGCAGACCGCGGCAACTGCGAGAGGCACAAGCCGAAAAGCAGAGTAGCCGTAGAAGCCGAGCCCCAGCGCCAGCGCGCCGAGCAGAAGATCGTTCGCGGAGCTGCGCCGCAAGCCGCGCACCACCAGCCACAGGGTTAGCGCCGTAAACAGCGGAGCCAGCGGAAAGCGCAGCCCGTTGCGGGCAATCACCACCGGCCACCAACCCACAGCCAGCAACACGGCTGCGAGCAGTGCCAGCCGTTTGTCTTGCGTGAGCTCGGAAGCCAGCAGATACGCAAACGGAATGACAAGCACACCGCACACCGCGGCCGCAAGTTTTAAGGTGTAATGCGTTAGGCCAAACCCAAGCCAGTGAACCAGCGCCGCACAAATATAAAAGAACATTGCTTCGCGGCCGCCGTTGGTCGGCAAAAAAATTGGCGATGACTTGCCCGCTGCAATGCGGGCGACATCCAGTAACTTTTCCACGTGGTCGCTGGTCATTTCGCCCGGCACGGTGTCCAGATTGTGCAAGCGGAAAAACGCACCCAGCAGCATTGCAGCGCCAACACCGGCTGCAATCAGCGGCACGCGCGGATTGTTGAAGTACGTCCGCAGCAACCTAAGCACGGCGGGCAGAGTACTCAGGCCTGGCAGTGGACTGGACCAGAAAGCAGCTGTGAAAATGGCGAGTGCTGCAACCCATGCAAGCACACCGAGCAGGGAGAACTGAAGATTGCTATTGAGTAAATATGCCGCGGCAGCTAAACAAAACGCAGCCAGCACAAACTGCCAGCGCACGCTGGGCAAAGGCTGGCGGCCCGCGTTTCGAACGCCGTTGCTCACCGGCAGCTGCCAGCAATGCAAGCCGAACAGCGCGGCTGCCACGAGGTAAAGCGCGGCACCGGCGGGCCACTGGTCGCGCGGGCCAAACTGCCACAAGTACTGCGCAAGCATTGCGACCACAATTGAAATCAGAGGCAGTGGCGGAGCCGCCCAGGCACGCTGTGGGCGCGGGCTTGCCGCTGGCTGCTTGCCGGAATACCAATCCCAGAGAGTATCTTCCGGCATCATATTTTGCGCGCAATGAAAAATAAGTATGCACCGCGCGCCGGCAGCGGCTCTTCAAAGTGGCGGCGCAGCAGGTGGTCAGTCAGCATCAGATTGGCAGGCGTTGGCACAAGCACCCAGCGGCCAAACAGGATTTTAGCGACGAGCGCAGGCAAGCCAAGAAAGTGACCCCACTCAAGCGCGCGCAGTGCGCCTTCAGAAAAATAATACCAGTGCCGCTCCACAGCAAAACCGGCCGCTGCCAGTCGTGCCTGCCAGACGGCAGGGCTGTCGCAATGGTGGTGGCGCGAGATGCGGTTAAAGAAGTTTTCATAAGCAACAGCGAGTGCCGGCAGGCCCCAGGCGTGCAGCGTGCGGCTGACAGAAAGCATCGCGAGAAAATTATCGCTTGGCACGCAAAATACAAACGGTGCACCCCGGAGCAGTAAGCGGCTGACTTCGTTCAGTACGCTCTGCACATCGGGGATGTGCTCAAGCACTGAATTGCTCATGGCGCTGGCAAACGCTGAGCTGGTAAATGGCAGTCGATCGCCTGCAGCCTGAGTCAGGCTGCAGTAGCCGTTGCGCACACTGGCTTCGTGCAGCGACTGCCATTGCGGGTCAATGCCCACGGCAATTTTATTTGTAAATGTGGTGGCAGCAAAGTGCCCGTCACCGCAGCCCACATCGAGCGTCGGCTGCGGCAAGTCTATGTTGGCGTAGAAGCGCGCTTCAGTTGCCCGCAAGAGCGCCCGAAAGGCGGGCAAATCACGCAGGTGGCGGGAAAGCAGGTCGGCTGTCACGCTGCCGGTTCCAAGGCGGGCTGCATGTTAGTTGCGCAGCAAGCTTCCCAGAACTTGTTCGTAACGCGCAGCCACAGTGTCCGGCGCAAAATGCCGGGCGAGTTCGGCGCGCGGCCGGCGGTAGTGCTCCGGCTTGGCCAGCACTTTTAGAACTGCTGTTCCCAGCGCTGCAACATCCCGCGGCGGCGCATTCAGGCCAATGCCAAAGTCACGCACTGGCACGCGCACCCCCGGTAGATCGCTCGCCACGGTGGGCGTGCCGCAGAGTGCGGCCTCAATCTGCACCAAGCCAAAGGTTTCTGTACTGTTGACGCTGGGAAGCACATGCACATCGCAAATCTTAAAGAACATCGCCATTTCATGCGGGTTGAGTGCACCCAGAAAAATGTAGCGCGCGCGGAATTTGTCGAGCAGCGGCTGCAAGCGCTGGCGGTAGGCTTGCTCGCCAATCACTGCTTCTACCGGCCCGGCGTGAAGCACCGTGGAGTTGGGATGCGCCTGCAAGATTTGGGGCAGCGCCTGAAGCAGGTACTCAACCCCTTTCTCGGCTGCGAGGCGCACTGCCAAGCCAATCACAGGATACTGCAGCGCAAGGCCGCGTGCGACCGCCCAGGCTTCAGCTTCGGCGCGGGTTACATCGGGAATCTCCACCGGTGGCAATATGCAGCATACTTTGCTGCGGAAGCGCGAAAGCAGCGGAGATGCATTTGCAAAGTCAGAGGTGTAGGCGCAGATGACATCCGCCAGCGAGGCGGCTGCATTATTGCTGGCGTTGACCACCATTTCGGCGAGGAAATTAACCGGCGTAGGCGGCAGCACTAAGTCTGAATGGTAGGTGAGCATGACGGGCTTGCCTAGCAGGCGCGCGCGCAGTGCAATGCCGCTTGCATCCAGCTGCGGCAAATGCAAGCTGACTGCATCGTGCGTCCACACCAAGCGGTTAGCAATGAAGCCGATTGTGGGCATCAGCACTCCCTTGCTAATGCGCGCGGCCACGGGCACCCGCACCACATGCACACCATCCAGCTCTTCACGCAGCGGCAAGTTCGCTGCAAAGCGCGACGTAAGCACCGTCACCGTATGTCCGCGTGCCGCCAGGGCGCGCGCCAACCGCTCCACATAAATTGTGAGGCCTGAGATATGCGGCCGATAGTACGTCAGGGCAACGAGAATTTTCAAGTGCGCGGCTGAACGGTCACTGCTTGGAAGATTGCATGAAGGCGCGCACCGAGCGTGCCAGCTCCCCAAAACTTTGTCCCTCTACTACAAGCCCGGCGATGCCAAGGACTGCCAGTGAAATAAAGCTGGCGAGGTGCGACAGAATTGCAAACGCCAACGCCATCTCGGCAGGCACAGCCGCCATGGTGAGTGCTGCCACTGTGGCCGCTTCCCACAGCCCCAGCCCGGAAGGCGCGGACGGCAGGGCAACACCCAAAGCGATGCCGCAGTTTGCGAGCATGCCGATGAACCACTTCGGGTGCGGATCAAATGCCAGCATCAGCACGTACATCGAAGCTACGGAAACAGTCCACGTGATGACGCTCCACAGCAGGCACAGCCATAAACGCCGGCCTTGGATCACGCGCACACTGGCAAGAAAATCGTGCAAGTGCTGTTGCAGCGCTTGCGCAAGCTGCGGGCGCATCTTTGACACCAGCTTGGCAAAGCTTGCTTCTACAATTGTGTGCAGGTGGGCTGCGACAAAGATCAGCGCAATCCCCGCCATCGCAACGCCGCTGAGCGTCATGCCGGTGGCCACAAACGCCACCGACCCCGGCACCAAAGGCAGCAGTAGGAAGACCAGCACGATAAGGCACAGAACATCAATCAGGCGTTCCACCACCACGGAAGACAGGCCCTGCATTGCGCCCACAGTGCTGCGCCGCGTTACCAGATACACGCGCCCCACTTCCCCGAGGCGCAAGGGCAGGACGTTATTTAACAGGTACCCGATGTTGGTAATCCAAAACAAGCGCGCAGTGGAGAGCTGGTCTTCAAGCATTATGCGCCAGCGCAGGGCGCGCGTCCAAATCACAAGGACCTCGAGCGCCAGGAAAGGCAGCAGCCACCAATAATTGGCAGCGGCTACAGTGTTGCGCAATGCTCCCCAGTCCATGCGCCAGAGCACAAGCGCAATTGCGCCAATACTCAGCGCGGCACCGGCCAGTACCCGCCAGTTAATTCGCACTATTTTCGTGGTCGCTGCTGAGAAGAATGTGTGGCCTGCAAAAGCCTACGCTTCGAGAATGTCGATCGGTCGATCAGTTGCGGGGTTTGCAGAGGGCACGCGCACCTCCTCGTGGTACGAGCGGTCTGTGTTTATATTCCAAACGTCATTCTTCTCGCCACTTAGAATGTTGCGCACGGCCAGCATGGCTGTGAGCATGGAGTGGTCCTGATTGTTGTATTTATGAAGGCCATTGCGGCCAACCGTTTGAAAGTTCTCGAGCGTGCCAAGCCAGGTTTTGATTATTTCCAACAGCCGCCCGTAATGCGCATCATAAATTGGATACGCTTTGGGCTGGCGCACAACAGTGCCATCAACACAGTCTGCGCTGCTCGCGATTCCAATCGTCTCAATTTCTCTGCGCCCAAGTGCTACCAGCTCTGCGTCGCTCATCGACCATAAATCATCGCCAACCGTGCAGAAGTACTCAAGACCGATGCTGGTCATTTTTGCATCCGGCACCATGTGCGGACTCCAGTTCTTGAAATTCTGGATGCGGCCGATGCGCACGGCTTCACTGTGCACATAAATCCAGTTGTCCGCAAAGAGGTGCGGCTGGTTGATAATTAGAACCACGGTTAGAAAGTCGCGATAAGCCAGCTGTTGGGCTGCTGCCAATACATCAGGCGGCGCGGGCGGGTCAAACTGCGCGATCAATTCACCCAGTGCTGCCGTAGACACAAAGTGATCTGCGGTTGACACAATCGTTCCTGCAGGTGACAAATGCTCGACGGCTAACACCCGTGTGCCGGAGCGGCGCACTTTTACAACTGCGGTGCCTGTGGAAACTGTGCCGCCCCGCTGTGCCAACAGCCCCGCCACGCGCTCCCACATCATTCCCGGTCCGCGCTTGGGATAGTGGAATTCGTCAATCAGCGTTTTGATCACCTCGCCCCGGGGCGGGAACAACGCATTGCGAATAGCTGATGGCAGCGAGAGTCCCTTGATGCGCTGGGCAGCCCACTCTGCCCGAATTTCAGTACAAGGAATTCCCCAGACTTTTTCTGTGTAGGTTTTGAAAAAGATGCGGAAGAGGCGCCGGCCAAAGCGGTTCGACACCCATTGTTCGAAGTTGTCCTCAACTTTTTGGGGAAACAGACGGGCCCAGATATAGCTGGCCACAACCATCACGCTTTGCCAAATGCCAAGCCCGAATAGTGCGTTGAATGCGCGCAGCGGATAGTTGAAAAACTTGCCACCGTAGTAGATGCGCGACAAGCGCGGCCGCAGCAAGAAGTCTTCGCCGAGCCACTCGTGCCAAAGCGCCTGAATCTCAGGCAGCTTGGAAAAGAAGCGATGCCCACCGATGTCGAAATAGTATCCACGGTAGCTTTCTGTGCGGGCAATGCCGCCGACAATTTCATTTTGTTCAAGCACAAGCACCTTGCGCCCGGCTTGCGCCAGTTGCCAGGCAGCGGTCAGGCCGGCCGGCCCGGCGCCAATCACAATTACATCGGCCTGGTTCATTAGTCGTCTAGTGACAGCAGCGCCATGAAGGCTTCTTGCGGAATCTCCACACTGCCGATCATCTTCATGCGCTTCTTGCCCTTCTTTTGCTTCTCGAGCAGCTTCTTCTTGCGCGATACGTCGCCGCCATAGCATTTGGCAAGCACATCTTTGCGGATGGCACTCACGTTGGCGCGCGAGATGATGCGGCCGCCGGATGCAGCCTGAATGGGCACCACAAACTGCTGGCGCGGAATTAAGGCTTTCAACTTTGTGGTGAGCAGTTGGCCTTTGTGAAATGCCTGGTCGCGGTGCACAATCATCGTCAGGGCGTCGATAGGCTGCTCGTTGACGAGCATGTTCAAGCGCACCAGATCACCCGCGCGATAGGAGTCCAGCTGGTAATCAAGTGATGCATAGCCGCGGGTTTTGGATTTTAGAGCGTCGTAGAAGTCCACAATCAGCTCGGACAGCGGAATGTAGTAGGACAGCGAGATTCTGTCCGGCGCCGGATATTCCTGGCTGATGTATTCACCGCGACGCTTGGTGACCAGCTCCATGATCGGCCCGATATAGCTTTCGGGCGCAATAATTTGGATGCGCATCCATGGCTCGCGCACTTGGTCAATTGTGCCTTCGTCTGGCAGCTCAGCCGGTGAGTTGATGCGCACGGTGTCACCGGAACGCAAGAGTACTTCATACACCACCGACGGTGCGGTCACAATCAGGTCGAGGTTGTACTCGCGTTCAAGCCGCTCTTGCACAATCTCCATATGAAACAAGCCGAGGAAGCCGCAGCGGAAGCCGAAGTTCAGCGCCTGAGAAGTCTCTGGCTCATAGACCAATGCGGCGTCGTTAAGCTGCAGCTTTTGCAGCGCGTCTTTCAGCAATAAATAATCGTCACTCAAGACGGGGTAGACCCCGGCGTAGACCATTGGCTTTGCGGGCGCATAGCCCGGTACAACTGTGGAGGCTGGCCGCTTCACGGGTGTAAGCGTGTCGCCCACGCGGCAATCCTGTATCGTTTTTAAGCCGGAGGCAACGTAGCCAACTTCGCCAGCACTGAGCCGGGAGCCGGCAACCAGCCCCGGGGCAAAGCTGCCGAGCTCCACGGGGATGAAACTTACTCCGCTGCCCATCAGCAGCAGCGAGTCCCCATGTTCAAAAACCCCGTCAACAACGCGCACATAAAGCACCACGCCTTTATAGGCGTCATAGTGCGAATCAAAAATAAGCGCTTTTGCGGGAGCATCCAGCACGCCGGCGGGTGGCGGAACACGGCGGACGACCGCCTCGAGAATTGCGAGCACATTGCTGCCGTGCTTTGCCGAAACGGCAATAACTTCATTTGGATCATCGCCCAGCAGCTCAGCTACCTGATTTGTAATTTCCGGCACACGGCTGGCTGGCAAGTCGATTTTATTGAGGACCGGAATGATCTCAAGGTTGGCATCCAGTGCAGAATAAAGATTTGCAAGAGTTTGCGCCTCGATGCCCTGGCTGGAGTCGACGACGAGCACTGCGCCCTCGCATGCGCGTAGAGCGCGGCTCACTTCGTAGCCAAAATCCACGTGGCCTGGCGTGTCGATTAAGTTCAACTGGTAAGTTTTTCCGTCGATTGCGGTGTAAGCCATGCGCACGGCCGAAGCCTTGATGGTTACACCCTTTTCGCGCTCAAGGTCCATGCCATCCAGGAACTGGGCCTGCATCTCGCGATCGGAAATTGTGCCGGTAATCTGCAGCAAGCGGTCCGCCAGGGTGGATTTGCCGTGGTCGATGTGCGCGATAATGCAGAAATTGCGAATGTGGTCGATTGTCATGCGATAAAACTGCGCTGCGGGTCTATGATTGTAACCGAAGCACCGCTGAGTTGTAGGGTAGGACGGCGTAGAAAGGGAAAAAGCTTAAGTGTTCAATTTACAGCGAATTATTCATCCGGTTGAGCCGCGTGCGTTTGCAGACAAATATTTGGGCACGGCTCCGTTGTTGGTGTTGCGGCAGTCGCCTGAATATTTCGGGGAATTATTCAGCATGGCAGATTTGGCAGCTTTGATTGATGCCGAGCGCTTGAGGCCCCCGGAAATCCGCATGGCGAAGCACGGCGAAGTGTTCCGCACGGAGACGATTGCCAATACGCTGCGTGCGGGTCGCTATGTGTTGTCAGGAAAAGCCAAAGCGGTGCGGGTGTGGCGTGAATATCACGCCGGCGCGACGGTGATTTTGCAGTCGCTGCACCGGCACTGGCCGCCGCTCCAGCGTTTGTGCGACATGCTTGGAAACGAGTGGTTGTCGCAAGCGCAAACCAATATTTACTTCACGCCGTCCGGCGGCCGTGGTTTTACGGCGCACGCGGACGGCCACGATGTGTTTGTGCTGCACCTCTCGGGTACAAAAAGCTGGACGGTGTATCAGAAGCCGCACTCCGCAGTCGGTACAGGGGCCAAACAGAAAGCGCGGGGATATGGCCGGCTGCTAAAACAGGATCCAACTGAATTGATTCCACTGGGACGTTTCACACTGCGTCCGGGCGATTTGCTTTACTTGCCGCGTGGCTATGTGCACGAAGCTGCCGCAAATGCGGAACCTACTCTGCATATCACGCTCGGCCTTGCACCGCATCGCGGTACCTACTGGATGCGCGAGTGCATTGCCGTTTGGTGTTTGTGGCTGGCAGGTGCGGAAGTTGGCGCTGCATTACGGGGCGATCCGCGGTGGACGAGCCTAGTGCTGCTCGCAGCAGCTTCGACCGCCCTGGGCCTTAGCGGAGGCTTGCATTTCTTGCTGAAAGCAAATTGGAGCTACCGTCTGGCGCGGCGGCCGAACTTAGCGATGGGCGTGATGCAGCGGTGGGTCAGCGTTAACGTGGTGGTGAGGAGCGTGGTGTATGTGGCGGTTCTTGATTTGTGTTTGTTTGGTGTGTTGTGGTAGGTTAATAGGTTTGCCTATGCGCAAATATACACTGTGGCAACGATCACTCTTGCTTTGTCTCACCGCAACCTGATATTTTTGCGACTTGGTCACCCGGTGTTTCGAAGGCCTGCCGCAATCCCGTTGATCGTTAGTACCATCACCGTTCTAAGTTCTGCAGCGCGTGATATTTCACCATCGGCGACCGAACGCAGCTTGCGGAGTGTCTCAACCTGCAGGTGGTTGAGTGGATCAACATAAGGGTTGCGCAGTTCAATTGACCGGCGGATCACAGGTTCATCGGCGAGCAGCTCAGTCAACTGGGTGATCCGAAGCACGTGGTCGCAGGTGCGCACGTACTCGGCGCGCACTAAACTGAATACCGCCTGCGAGAGCAACCGATCCGGAACAAGCTCCACGTAAAGCGCCGCGATGTCCATGTCCGCCTGAAGTAATGCCAAACTGGCGTTTCGGATAAGAGCCCGAAAGAACGGCGACAACTTGTACATCTCCTGCAATAAACCCATGTCAGGCAGACCCGACAATCCGCTACCCAACCCATACCACGCTGGAATATTAAATCGGCTCTGTAGCCATGAAAACACCCACGGAATCGCGCGCACTTCACGCACGCCCAGCGCCCCACCCGGCCGCACTGCAGGACGCGAGCCAATCCGGAGCCGCATGATCTCGTCCAAAGGCGTAGCGCATCGCCAGAATTCATCGAAACCGACAGTGCCATAGACCAATTCCTGGTACGCGCCCCGAGACTTATCGGAAATCAATGCCGTCGCCTCGTCCAAACGCTTATCAGAGCCATCTCCAGTTTTGCGCAAAGAGGCAGCAATCACAGCGCTCACAACCTGATGTAGATGGCGCCTTGCCAAAGCATGATTTCCATACCGCGCAGCCATTTCCTCCCCCTGCTCCGTAAACCTTATTCGCCCATTGATGCTTCCATTCGGCAACCCAGCAATGGCTAGTCGAAGTGGACCCCCGCCGCGCGCAATACTTCCACCCCGGCCATGAAAAAAAATCACATCTACACTAAACTCACTGCACACACCAACAATATCCCGTTGCGCATTGTGCAATGCAACGTTAGAGGAGAAATAACCGACATCCTTCCCACTGTCCGAATATCCAATCATCACAGTCTGCAAATTGCCTCGCTGCCGGAGACCTCTACAGTACGGAGCTGAACTGAGCAGCCTCCGCATTATCTTTGGTGCGGCCTGCAGATGCGACAGCGTCTCAAACAACGGCACAACTTCCAGCCACTTCTCACACCCAGCGCACCAAGCCAGAAAATAGCCAGCCATCACGTGCGCTGCTCCACCGGTCATGGACACAATGAAGGGGCCAAGCATCCCGGCCCCATACAGACGCTCCACCCGCGCCAGCATTGCAAACAATTTAGCAATCTCCGCGGTAGCGGGGCTAAACGCAACTTCAAGCATCGCTATGCTCCGGCGGGACGCCATAATCTCGATCAGTACATTGACCTGACCATCATCATCTAAATTAGCAAATTCAGTTTGGTCAAATCCAATCGAAAGAATCTCCGCAACGGCAACCATCAAGGCGGATGCATGCTCACGAACATCAAGCCGCGCACTGTGAAAGCCAAAGATTGCAAGTTGCGACCGAACAAGAGCCAGGTACTCGACCCTAACCGAAGCTGGCAACGCAGTTGCCACAAGATCCAGCAGCTCAAGATAGTCTTTCACCGATATCTTGCTTGGAGTAGCATCCGCCCGCCCGAGCTGACGAACGAAATTCTCACTAGAGGCCTCCCCCAAATCGGCAGCAAGCAGCGCGAGCATCAACCGGATCGGTTCGTCCGCGTAGCGCCCCTGCAGGAACTGCACATGCTTCGGAAAAGGTTGCCGCGCAGCCAACCAGGCCAGCAACTCCGGCGGCATAGACACAGATCGGATGCTCGCGCTCAGCCGCCGCCCAAGGTCGAGTATTCCCGCACGATGGCGCTCCACCGCCAGACCCCGGTGCATCCGCAGGGCCTCCACTGTGACATCGGTGGTCACCGCCGGATTCCCGTCCCGATCTCCGCCAGCCCACGCACCCAACTGAAGCCAAGCCGCCGGTACCACAGCACCCGGGTAGAACTCGTTCACGGCCGCTTGCAGATCCGCGGCGACGCGCGGCAGCGTGTCCCAAAAAATATTGTCGACCAGAAAGAGCCCGGTGCGCGTCTCATCACCCACGTCCGGTTTAGACCCGCGCGAGCGATCTGTCAACCACAAACCGGCAATTTCGGAGCGCACACCCTGTACACACTCCGCATACTCGCGTGGCAGCTGCTCGCTGGCGGACACTTGTGCCAAGAACGCGGCTATCCTGTTCAACTTGGACATAACAGTCCGCCGCTTCACCTCGGTTGGATGACTCGTCAGAACCACTTCAACGCGAAGATTGGCAAGCACGCGCTGCACATCAGCTATGGGAACAGAGGCATTGTGCGCTGTAAACAACGCATGCGCAATTGAACCCTCCATTGGCGCTGGAGCCACGCTGCGCTCGCGCTCGCGCAGCACGAGTACCCGATTGGCATCTTCCGCAAGATTTACCAGATCAAAGTAAATAGCAAACGCCTGTGCGACAACCCGCCCGCCTACCGCATCCAAACTGCCAATCAACCTAGCTAGTTCACCGGCCGCAATCTGCCCCGCCCGCTGGCGCTTCGCCACATCACGGACACGCTCCACCAATTGAAAACCAGCCTCAGTCTCCAGCTCCGCGATCACCTCGCCCAGAAGATCCCCCAGTAACCGGATTGACGACGCTAGATCCATAATAAAAAGAAACGCGCGAAGTGTACCAGCCGGCTAAGCTGCAATGTTATGCTTGCACGGCTGTCGCACATCTAGAATTGATCTCCAGTTATTTACGAATCAACCATGCGACAGCAAGAAAACCGAACTTACTAAAACCCTCTCGGTGATAACACAAACAACCGCCGAATCACCACACCATAAATGCTCACCGGAAATATCTACAGCCTCAAGCCGCGGAAATCATTCAGGCCCGGCCGCAGTTCAGTCGCCCGCGTCAGCTTTGCCCTTGCCGCCATTTGCGCGCTTGGTGCCATCCTCGTTATGGCCACCAGCCTTGCATCAGTCTTGCAATTTCCAAAGCGCCTACCACCCAACACCACCATCTCGGGAGTACCAGTTGGTGGACTAACAATATCCGCAGCCCAAGAACGCTTGACCGCCCAGTTCTTTTCGCCACTATATTTAACTTATGGCCAAGAGCAAATCACCCTCTCCCCCGAAATCGTTGACTTCAAGCTGGACTTGGCCGAAACCATTGGGCAAGTACCGGACAGCTTAGCTCCGAACGTATGGAACACGCTGCTTGGTCGCCCGGAAAACAATCCGCCAACTACCGCGCGTCTCATCGCCTCGGTAAGCGCCGAAAAGCTCACCGCATTTCTCAACAACGTTGCATCCCGCTACGACACCGCACCCGGAGTTGCTGCCGCAGATGCAACCGCCATGGTCACGGTAATAAATGCCCCGGGCAGAACACTGAACATAGCGCCGGCGGTTCGCTCCATAACTTCAGCCTTGCTTTCGAGCACAAACAGATCCGTTCAGCTCCAGTCACAATCAGGCACAACATTACACCCCCGCCTAACGCTCCTAGAAGCGCAAATTCGCAAATACATGGAGTTGCAGCAATACACCGGGCTCCTCAGCTTCTTTCTGATTGACCTGCAAAATAATCAGCGCCTTCATTTCAACACTCTCAACGGAAGTCCACTGCCAACCGACCCTGACATTGCCTTCTCTGGAATGAGCATTCTCAAAATTCCAATCATGGCAGAGTTCTATCGCCAGTCGAATGACGATGCCCTGCCATACGAACTTGACCTTGTCGTTAAGTCAATAACTCAAAGCTCCAACTGGACAACGAACCTGCTAATAGCATGGATTGGCGACCAAAATACAGCAAACGGCCTGTACACTCTCAACGGGTCGCTCGAAAAACTAGGTATGAAGGGAACATTTATTGGCGGTGCATACGACTCAACAGACGCTCCGGGATTTCGCTACACACCGTCCAACAAACGCACTGACATTTCCACTTCGCCTGACGCATATATGCAGACCACTCCCTCCGACATGGGGCGCCTGCTCGAAGCAATCTACCAATGCAGCGAGGACAAACCAAACCTGCTAACAGATACTTTTCCAGCGCAGTACTCAAAGCTTGAGTGCACAACAATGATTGACCTGCTGGCAAAGAACCAAATTGCCGTGCTCGTACAAGCCGGCGTACCTGAAGGGGTGCGCGTTGCGCACAAACATGCCTGGGCAGACGGAGAACCAATCGGTGACGCAGCAATCGTCTTTACTCCCGGCGGAAACTATGTACTTGTGTACTACCTTTGGGTTCCAGGCAATACTTACTGGGACGAAAATTCCCGCCGGATGGCGGACATCAGCCGCGCCGTCTACTACCACTTTAACCCGTTGCTACAAAACCCCTGAGGTCAAACCCCGCGAACGAACAATAGAGCCGCGCCTTACAACCCAATTGCGAGCGTCCACCTGTTGACCAATGCCGAAGATCCCCTAAATGTAGCTTACGGACAAACGGCAGCTGGCAAATCTCTAAACAATGGATTATCAACATCACGCCTCGACACAATCGGCGCCTGAACCTCCCACGGTACAGCCAGCTCGGGATCGTCCCACGCCACGCCATACTCATCGGAAGCGTCGTAGTAATTATTGACCAGGTAAGTAACGGTCACATCAGTCAGTGTATAAAATCCATGCGCAACACCGACTGGGATAAACAGGCCCCGCTCAACTTCCGCAGACAGTTCCAGTACCTCAACCGCGCGGAACGAAGCCGACTTGCGGCGCAAATCACACAGACCAACCTTGATTCTTCCCGCGGTAACGAGCCAGTAATCTGCCTGCTGCCGGTGAAAGTGGAGGCCCCGGATCACATGCGCCTGAGAATCGCTGCGATTTGCTTGAAGCTGACCCCAAGTCACCTGCGGAAACCACTCGGCTCGGAATGTTTCGCGAAATCCACCGCGCTCATCCGTGAAAGACACCAGCTCAGCCACGGCAACACCATCAATTTTTGTGCTCGGACGAATAACTGCCATAGCTAAAAATGATACAATCGAACTAGTGAGGTGGAAATATTGTGCGCCCGGTGAGACTTGAACTCACACAACCTTTCGGTCACTAGGCCCTCAACCTAGCGCGTCTGCCAATTCCGCCACGAGCGCTAACAAAGTTATTATAACGCAGAGACATCGGCCAACCCGCGAAGAAAACACAGCGCCTAATCACCCTTCAGAACAAAAGATACCTAAGGTCTGCCTGCTAGCACAATATGGACATACTACCCGTCTTCCCGCTGAACACAGTTATTTTTCCGGGCACACCACTGGCCCTGCATATTTTCGAAGAGCGTTACCGCGCAATGGTACGTGACTGCCTGGCCGACACGCGACCCTTCATTGTTTCTCTTATTCGAAACGGCGATGCTGCAAGCGCACAGCTAGCGGAACCAAACCGCATCGCTTGCACCGCAGCAATAACCCAAATGGAACCGCTGGCAGACGGCCGCACCAATATCACGGTCCTCGGCGGTACACGCGTTGAACTGTTGCAGCTGCACTTTGATAAACCGTACATGACCGCTACCGCTCGCGAACTTCCGCTTCACGAAAACATCGGCGACAACCTGTCAGGCCTTGACAGTAAGCTACGCTCAATCATTGTGCGTTACAGCAAGCTTCTGGCACAGGTAATGGAAGTCCGGATTTCCCCCGCCGACATTCCCGCCAACACAAGCGAAATGGCATACTTAGCTGCCTACATTGTACAAATTCCAATGATTGAAAAACAGCAACTTTTGGAAACACGCGACGCATCCAGCCTCGCAACCAGGCTATTGTCAACGTATAGGCGGGAACTAGCGCTCTTCCACAGTTTGCGGCAGCCCACTTATCAAGCTGGTGCGCCCGAGTACGCATTCTCGGCCAATTAACCATTCTCCCCGCACCCACCAAACCAAATAACCAAATGCGAATTGCGCTCGACGGGATGGGCAGCGATGCCTTCCCCGAACCGGAAGTTTTAGGGGCTATCCAGGCCGTGCGCGAATTCGGCTGGCAAATAATCCTCACGGGTAACGAAACACAACTACACAACGCCCTCAACCGCGCTGCCGGCCCGCGTCTACCCGAGAACATTACCGTTGAACACGCGCCCGAACGCGTCACGAGCGGAGAACAACCCGCTTTCGCATCCCGCCAAAAACCGCAAAACTCAATTGCCCGCGGCTTTGACCTCGTGAAATCCGGGGCCGCCGACGCATTTGTCACCGCTGGCAACACAGGTGCCGCACTCACCAATGGGCTTCTGGTTTTGAAGCGCATTGCCGGAATACGGCGGCCAGCCCTAACGGTCACGCTTCCGGTGAAGAATGGGCGCTGCATCATGCTCGATATTGGCGCAAACGCAGAGTGCAAACCAGAGTACCTATTCCAATTTGGAATCATGGGAGCTGTGTATGCCGAAACTGTCCTCGGCATAACAAATCCACGCGTCGGCCTGCTCTCCAATGGAGAGGAAGCCGGCAAGGGCAACGAGCTAACCCGGGCAGCCCACCGCTTACTGGCGACGGCGAAACTAAACTTCATCGGCAACATAGAACCCAAAGAAATATTTGGCGGCGGGGCCGACGTGGTGGTCACTGATGGCTTCACTGGAAATGTAGCGCTCAAAGTTACAGAGGCGGTCGCCGTATTGGTTGGCAGCATGATCAAGGATGCTTTCATGAGCAGCCCGCTGGCGAAGATGGGCGGGTTGCTCGCGAGATCTGCAATTCAACATGCGCGCCGCGATCTTGACCCGAATGAGGTGGGCGGAGTGCCATTGCTTGGACTAAACGGCATTGCAATCAAGGCCCACGGCCGCTCAAATGCCCGCGCCATACGAAGTGCGCTAGTGGCTGCCGCCGCCGCTGCGCAGAACAACATGATTGAGAAACTGCAGGAGCGCATTGCGGCAGCCGGCACACCAATCAGCCAGCCCGCCGCATAACACTAATGCGCGTCATAGACAACAAGCCGCTTGTAAAGCGCTATAGCCTAATCGCAAAAGCACTTTCCTTCTTCGGACTCGCAACCCTGGTTGGCGGCCTGGTGGTTTCCTTCACATGGCCAGACAAACCCTACATACCCTTGTACACACTTCTGATTGGCTTCGTGATGTCAAATGTCGGCATCCACCTCACCAACCGTTATGTGCGGGAACCACGCCCGGACGACGCGCTCACAAAAGCCCTGAAAGCTCTTGATGATGCCTATAGCATCTATCACTATCGCCTGTCAGCATCGCATGCAGTCATTGGACCCACCGGTGTATTCGCAATCCTGCCAAAATTCCAGTCTGGCACCGTTACTTGGGACGATAAACACAAACAATTCCGTCAAGCAAACACTGGCTGGGTTCAACGCACCTTCGGCCAGGAGGGCATTGGTAATCCGGTGCTCGAAGCCCAGGCAGAAGCACGGCGCCTCGAAAAGCAGCTAAAGCGCAAGTTTGGCAACGATGCCCCGCCGGTCCTTCCGCTGATCGTCTTTACCAACGCGAAAGTGGAAGTTGTGAACTTGTCTCAATCGCCCGTGCCGGCATTCAAGGCGCAATACGTAAGCACATTTTTTAGAAAATCGGGCCGCACTGCTTCACTTTCGCTCGCGCAAATAGCCCAGCTTGACGGCGCCCACAAGTAATTACATGCTAAACTTCGCACCCCGCCCCTATCGTCTAGAGGCCTAGGACGAAGCCCTCTCAAGGCTTAGACCGGGGTTCGAATCCCCGTAGGGGCACCTCTCCCAGATTATCCGCCGACCGCAAAAGTGGCAGCAGCCTGCGCAGTGGCAACTGCCTGCCTATAAGCGCACGTACTGAATTGCAGGCTCCGTCTCTCCCTGCACCTGCTCCAGATTTGCAACGCCCAACTCAGCGCGCTGATACAAGTACTCCACGTGCGCACCTGCCTCCTCGATGCCCAAGAGCGCATTGTAGCCTTGCAGCGGGCCAAATAACGCAACCGCCACGGCCTTGATGTTTTGGGGCTCGGCACAAATGGCAAGCACGCGCTCGAGGCGCTTCTGGTGTGCCTCCCGGATCTCGTCAACACGCTGCGCAAGATTTGTAACCGGCACTTCGTGCCCTCCAAGGCTCACGCGTACACCCGGCAGGTCGCGCACCTTGCGCAATGACTCAAGGTAGTGCCCCAAGCCAACATGGCGCGTGATGCTTTCGGGCGATTGATGCGGCGTGATACGCGCAAGCACATGATCCGCAGCAAACAAAATGTCATCCATCACGATGCAGACCTGGCCGCCACAATGGCCGGGCACATGCACGAAACGCATACAACCAAACAATTCGATGCCCTCTTCCAACAAAGTATCCACCGCCACAGAATGATAAAAGCCCTTGCCAATAAGGTACATGTCCATCATTTCGCTTGCGCTCGCACCCGAAACACCGGCCCGCACAAGGAACTCTCGCAAACTTTTTGAAGCAATCACCACGCGTTCCTCGTAGTGCGTCAATACACGCTTGTCCAGCACGTGTATCCCAACCCCAGCGCCAGACTGTTCCCTAACAAATTGCACACCGCCAAAATGATCCATGTGCCCATGCGTAACCAACACCCGACCCACGTCCTTGAGACCGATCTTCTCGCCGAACTCCGCATGCACCGCTTCAAATCGCGCTGTTAGGTCAGTGTTGCAATTACCCAACCCCGAACCCGCGTCAATCAATATTGGAACATCCAAGCCGAGAACCAGATGCACATGCGCATCAAACCCGGGAAACACTTCCAGCCGCATCCGGTACACCCGCAAGCCACTAGCGGAAACGAACTTCTCTACTGGCGGTGTCGCCGATGCGCGGACCATTCTGCTACCCACCCGCCAGCTTTACTTTGTAACCGCGCGCCCGCAGCAATTCCGCCACAGCACCCCGGTGATCACCCTGGACCTCAATACCCTCCGCACGGACAGAACCGCCGGCTCCGCATGCGCGCTTGAGCTCACGCGCCAACTCCGCAATTGTTGCCGGCGGCCCTGTAAGTCCCAGCACCACCGTCACCGTTTTACCGCCCCGCCCCTGAGTCTCCCGCCGTACGCGCACAAAACCGTCGGCCGGCACCTGTGCCTGCAGCTTCTTCCGGCACACACACGAGCCGGCCGGCAACTCGCACTCCCCGCACAGGCGCCCGTCATCAGTCGAGAATACAAGCCGCGTGGCCCGATTCTTGTCGCTCATTTCGCACCGCAATAAAACACTCGCCAAGTATATTACCAACGGACCAGCCATGGCACAGTTCTTGCGACGACTTAGCTTATGCACAAACTTACCAGACATCTTTTAGCTTTAACCTGCGCCCTAGCTGCAGCCCTCGTGCTGGCACAACCGCGACCCGCTTTCGCAGAAACAAAAACCCACATTGTGCAGGGCGGGGAATACCTGACGAAGATTGCGCAAAGTTACGGCGTTCAGATTAACGACATTCTAAAAGCCAATAATCTCAAATCAGACAAAATCTTCGTGGGGCAAACCCTCATCATTCCAATTGGGACAGGCGCGAATATACCGGGTACGCGAACCCACATTGTGAAGCGCGGAGACACACTGTCAAAAATTGGGCGCACATATGGCTTGCCGTGGAACACAATCGCCAAACATAATGGTTTAGCAACACCATCAATTTATACCGGCCAAGTCCTGCTCATTCCGGCATCCGCAGCCCAAGCGGTGGTGCTGCCACTGCCGGGAGCAACACCGGGACCACCCGCACCTGTAACCCCGCCAGAGACAGCGCTTACGCTGGACCTGCAAGGCAGCCGGCCTCATCAAGACATCATCAACGCGGTTTACGTCGCCGCCTCTGAATTTTCAGAGGACATGGATGACTGGATACAGTCCGCTGGACTGGCGTATATCTACGGCGACCGCCGCGCCGGCTACACGGGACCGGTGCTGGGCACTCTGCCGCAGCTTACAGTCGAACGCCAAAATGCAATCATTCGCACGCTGGATCTTCCAACCTTCGAGCTCGGTGGCGCCGCCTTCAGGGCCAGCCGCCACAGACCGTCAGACATCAGTGGCGGCAAGGCGCCGCTTGTGCCGTGGAATGTACAAGCCGACAAAAAATGGATTTTGATCGACCTTTCAGACCAGATGCTTTACAACTTTGTTGACAAGACCAAAGTGCGCCAAACAAAAGTTTCAACCGGGCGTGCAAGCTTTCCTACCATCCAGGGTACATTCAGCATCTACGTCAAGTTTGAGAAACAAGACATGAAAGGCGAGGACTACGACCTCAAAGATGTCCCGTGGACTATGTTCTTCTACGCAGGCTACGGGCTGCATGGGACCTATTGGCACAATGATTTTGGCACGCCACACAGCCACGGGTGTGTAAATATGCCAACCCCCGAAGCCGAGTGGACTTACAGCTGGGCGCCACTTGGCACGCCTGTCGTCGTCCAAAAATAGCCGGCGACCCCAACAGTCACTCTCACTCAGTTCAACCGCAATTCCGGCTACCATCTGAGCTGCCCGCGCCTTAAGGCAAGGTGGGGCAGCTTATCGCATCCTACCACCAACTCAAACAGACACCCACAACAACGGGCGATTGCGACCCGCATGCTATTATTCGGCAGCATGCCTGAGTTACCACCTCAACCATCTGCGCCAATAACCACAACCTGTCACGGAGCCCAAGGCAGGCACATCCGCGCATGAACAACCTCTGGAACGAAGCTCAAGCCGCAACCTGCACGGATGACCTGGCGCTTCGCGTGTACTCTTCCCGCTTGCTGGGGAGTAATCCCAACCTGGTGCTTCATGGAGGCGGCAACACCTCAGTCAAGACCACCTGCACCAACATTTTTGGTGATGCGGAAGAAGTACTGTATGTAAAAGCAAGTGGCTGGGACCTTGGCACGATCGAACCCGCCGGCTTTGCCGGGCTGCGCATGGCCCATTTACTGCGGCTCGCGCAGCTTGATAACCTCAGCGATACCGCAATGGTGCGCGAGCTACGCGTTGGCCTGACGGATCCCGCGAGCCCTGACCCGTCAGTCGAAGCAATCCTGCACGCGCTACTCCCCCACAAGTTTGTGGACCACACGCATGCAGACGCGGTCATAGCATGTTGCAACTCACGAAACGGCGAGCAACAAATCCGCTCGATCTACGGCGGCCAACTGGTGATTGTCCCGTACGTGATGCCGGGCTTCCTGCTCGCAAAAGCCTGCGCCTTTCACTTTGCTGAACAAGCCGGCACAAACACTGTCGGCATGCTCCTGATGCAGCACGGAATATTTTCTTTTGGAGCCACGGGCCGCGAAGCCTACACCCGCATGATTGACCTGGTCTCGATGGCAGAAGATCACTTAAAAGCAGCGAATGCCTGGACCATCTCTGGCTTACATGCTCCGGATCCGATGCTCTTTTCTCGCGTGCAAACCGCCGAATTACGTTCAGCTGTTTCGCGCGTTGCCAACGTCCCACTGCTGATGGCATCGCACCCGACGCCCACCAACCTCGCATTTGCGCGCCGCCAAGATGTCAGAGCACTCGCACTGCAAGGCTGCGCTACGCCGGATCATGTCATCCGCACCAAGCGCATTCCCTTGCTCGGCCGCAATGTTGAAGAATACGCAGCCGACTACGAACAATCATTCGCGACCTACGCCAGCCGCGCAAATGCAGGCCTCACCATGCTGGATGCAGCTCCGCGAATCATTCTTGACCAACAACTGGGGCTGTGTGCCATCGGTAGAACTGCCCGGGACTGCGCGATTGCCTCCGAGATATACGATCACACCATCGAAATTATTCTGCGCGCACACGCGCTGGGCGGATGGTGCGCACTGCCAGCCGAAGACCTATTTGCAATTGAGTACTGGGAACTTGAGCAGGCCAAGCTTCTGCGCGCGGGCCAACCAAAAGCTTTCGCCGGGGAAGTTGCGCTCGTAACTGGCAGCAGCTCGGGGATTGGCCTTGCTTGCGTAAACACACTGCTCGCTCAAGGCGCAACCGTTGCTGGTTTTGACCGCAATCCCCCGACCGCAAAAAACAACTCACATGCTAGCTTGCTCCAGCTTGCGTGCGATATAACCGACGCAACCGCAGTCCACCGCTGTCTTGATGACACTGTGCTTGCGTATGGCGGCGTAGATATGTTGATCTTGAATGCCGGCGTCTTTCCGGAAAGCCGGCGCGTAGCCGATCTTACAGATGCAGATTGGGACGCCACGCTGCGCATCAACCTTGACGCAAACTTGCGCATGCTGCGCGAAGTGTATCCGCTGCTGCGCCTAAGCCCACGCGGTGGCCGAGTGGTAGTTGTAGGATCGCGCAATGTACCCGCGCCGGGCCCCGGTGCCGCTGCGTACTCGGCCTCCAAAGCAGCGCTTACACAACTCGCGCGCGTCACAGCCCTCGAATGGGGCGGAGACTCAATCCGCGTGAACACGGTGCACCCGGATGCAGTCTTCGATACCGGCATATGGACCGAGGATATGCTGGCCGCACGTGCCGCTGCTTAC
Organism: Anaerolineaceae bacterium; assembly: GCA_003569365.1. Classification (GTDB taxonomy): domain Bacteria; phylum Chloroflexota; class Anaerolineae; order Anaerolineales; family UBA11657; genus BD1. The sequence continues at coordinate 37,799 of BGOS01000004.1, read as the reverse complement.
AATCTATCTGTCGCCGACTATAAACGCCGCAATATACTAAAAACTGAAGTAAGAAGTACTGACGTGGCCGCGGTAGTAACTGCCTTATGCAGTCCGGTATTCGCTAAAACCACCGGCGCCCAGATTCCGATTGACGGCGGCAACGAGCGCGTAATCTAGTTCGAACCTATCAAGCCCTTAGAACGGAAGCACCGCGGGTAAACCGGCTATTCAAAGTGACCCACCTAGGACTTGAACCTAGAACCTACTGATTAAGAGTCAGCTGCTCTGCCAATTGAGCTAGTGGGCCAACTGCGTAAGTTTAACCGTACGCTCGGCAGCCGTCAAATAATCAGCAACAACCACTCCACAAGAACTTACTCAAAAAGCCTGAATGTCCAAGCCCCTCCGGCCGCGTATGATTTGGGATGGCGACTGTGAATTCTGCCGCATCTGGATTGAAGTCTGGCGCAAGATCACCGGGGATGAAATCGAATACACGCCCTACCAGCAAGCTGCATCCGACTATCCGCACATTCCGACCAGCGAATTCCAGGCTGCCGTGCACTTGGTGGCAGTTGACGGCACCCACACCACGGGCGCGAAAGCAGTTTTGGGGTCGCTGAGCAGCAGGCATAGCTGGCGCTGGATGCTCACCCTGTACAACCACCTGCCACTCTTCCGGATACTCAGCGAAGGCCTCTACAACCATGTGGCAACGCACAGAAATTTCTACCTGCAAATTACGCAACTGGTGTTTCGCAAATAATCAAAATCCACCATCTCTAACCACCGCTCCCCCCATTAACATCCCGCAAGGCCAGTTAAAACAAGACGCCTGCGCGACATACGGCGCAGGCGTCTGAGCACGCATCCTTGCGGTACATTATTTAAAACAAACCGATCACCCGATCATTCTCAATATCCAAGTCAATGTCATAGAATGCCGGCCGCGTCGGCAATCCAGGTATTGTGGGCATTTCACCGATGAGCGGAAACAAAAAGCCGGCCCCGATACTGGCGCGAATATCGCGCACGGGCACAATGAAACCCGTTGGGCGTCCCTTCAGTTCGGGATCATGACTCAAACTCAGGTGCGTCTTCGCCATGCAAATCGGAAGGTTGTCAAAACCGAGACGCGTATAGAGTGCAATCTTTTCCTCCGCAGCGGGCAGGTATTCCACTCCGGCCGCGCCATACATGTCACGCGCTATTGTTTCAATCTTCTGCTTGATCGTAATGTCCAATGGGTACAGGAATCTAAAATTTGCCGGCAGCGCACAAGCCTTTACAACAGCCCGCGCCAACCTAACCGAACCTTTCCCGCCGTCGGCCCAATGGCTGCTTACAACGGCGTCCTGTGCGCCTGCCTTGCGCGCAATCCGGCGAACTAGCGCCGTCTCAGCCGCCGTATCCGTGGCAAACTCATTCACCGCCACAACCACAGGAATTCCATAGCGCACAGCGTTCTCAATATGCGCCACCATGTTGCTGCAGCCCTTCTCGAGAAGCTCCAGATTTTCATCAGTGTAAGCTGCATCCAACGGCTTGCCAGCAACCACCTTCGGGCCCCCGCCATGCATTTTGAGCGCCCGTACCGTTGCCACGAGTACCACGCAGTTTGGTACTAACCCACTGTACCGGCACTTGATATTAAAAAACTTCTCCATTCCAATATCGGCGCCAAAGCCGGACTCGGTCACCACAAATCCGTCCTTGCCAACAAGCTTCAACGCGATTTGATCCGCAACGATCGACGAGTTACCATGCGCAATATTTGCAAACGGACCCGCATGCACGAGTGCCGGCGTTCCCTCAAGCGTCTGCATCAATGTGGGCTTGATTGCGTCGCGCATCAGCACCGTCAACGCTCCGCCCGCCCCCAGGTCATCGGCCGTCACGGGCTCGCCCTTGCGGTTGGTTCCAACCACCATCCGCCCCAAGCGCTCGCGCATATCGGCAAGTCCGGTCGTTAACGCCAGGATCGCCATAATTTCACTGGCAACCGTGATGTCAAAACCAGTGTCGCGCTCATGTCCCGCCTCATTTTTGCCGCGCCCCACAGTAATGCCGCGCAAGAACCGGTCATTCGTGTCAACGACACGCCGCCACGTAACACTTTTTGGATCAAGATCCAAGCGCGCAAAACGACCACGTTGCTCCGTTGTTAGATCCTCAGGGTTGGTTGAGCTTATACCAAGCTTTTTCAAACGGCGCAGCATTACAGTCGAAAATTTACGCGTACCATTCTTCGCCACCGGGCACAGACGGTTAAACAATGCCTCATCTGACGTTGTTGCCTCATGAAACATGCGCGCATCGATTGCCGCCGCAAGCAGGTTGTTCGAAGCCGTAATGGCGTGAATATCGCCGGTCAAGTGCAGATTGAAATCAGCCATCGGGATAATCTGGCTGTAACCCCCGCCGGCCGCGCCACCTTTAATGCCAAATGTTGGCCCCTGACTTGGCTGGCGGATGCAAGTAATAACTTTGCGGCGCAGATGCGCGCCCAATGCCTGGCTTAACCCCACCGTGGTGGTGGTCTTGCCCTCGCCGAGCGGCGTTGGGGTAATTGCTGTCACATCCACATAAAACCCGTTTGGCAGTCCGCGTAACCGGTCCAGAACCGTCAAACGAACCTTTGCCTTTGTCGTGCCGAACACTTCCAGTTCTTCAGGAAGCAAACCAACTTGCTTGGCAATCTTTGAAATTGGCATAGGCTCAAACGCCTGTGCAATTTCAATATCGCTAGGCACCGGCCGGATTAAGTTCGTAAGTTTTCGTGGCATATCCTTCTCCAAGATTAATTTGTCTGCCCAACTTGCATCAGGCAAGCGCGGGTCACCGCACCACACTAAGCCGCATGATTTCTAAATGACCCAAGTGCAGGGCACTGTGCTCCAAGACGTGCAACAGGCATTCGCGCTTTGAAAAGCGCCCGGCCGCAAAGCCGCCCGATTGAAGGTACTCCTGCGGAACTATTGCCTCGTCAGCAAGCACTAAACCGTCCAGGCTCGCACACAGTACAGCGCTCGCCCGCGCCCATTCCTGCAAGCGCACAATCACATCTGCGCCCGCACCTGCAGCCCGAAACTCAGCCTGCCGGTCGCGCGGCACCTTGGCTCCACCCACAAGGCCCCAGCACCCAAAATTCACCCATCGCCACCATGTGCGTTGCAACCACATACATGGAGTTTGCATCAGCGCCGCCAGAGCTCCAATTAACTTGCTGGTCGCTCAGGCCACTTAGTGCCGCCACGGCTCCATCCACCACGCGCTGGATATACGCAGCGAACAAGCCGAGCTCACTCGGAGCCGCATTCACTGCAGTTACCTGCTTAGCGGCGTGCCTAGCAGCAGCTAGGCGCGCGCAGCAAGCTTATCAAACCGTTCGACTGGAACTGCAACTGAGGTGTTGAAACCGATGCCAGTCGCCTTACCCAAGGCAATCGACGCCGACATCGCCTGCTCAACACCGGGGAAAGTGGCAATGATCACGAGATCGTGCTCGCCAAGCAACGCATATATTGCCTTTACAGCACCTTTGTGCTTGCGAACGATTGCATTGGCCCGGGAAGTCCGTCCGGAACTAATTCCCTTGATAGCCGCTGCACTATACCGACCATACATGAAAAATGTTTCCATACTGCACCTCGCGCGAAAAATATCCGGTAATTCTACACCAAACATAAATCGTACCAAAGCGCCACGAAGAAAACCGATGCTACAAAAACCGGGGCAGCCAAGCAACCGGCCGACCCCCACATACAGCGACTGCTGTTTAGAGGATCCGAGTGCGCGGCCGAACGTCAACAACCTCCTTGCTGCCCCACGCCGCAATTCTCCGCACGCTGCGCACCAACCACACAAACACAACCCGCACAGCCTTCACAACCACTGGCAACAGCGCCAACAACCGCACGCCAAGCCTGCGCGCGTACACCATAACCCAAGCGATTCCGACCAGCACAAGCCGCATCGCACCTGGCGCCACCGCAACAACCCCGGCCACCAATTTGCGCCCCATCAAAGCTGCCCGTCTTACTATTCTGATCAAGGCTTGCTGGCGCAGGTCATTCGCTGGATTACGCCATGCCAAGCGGGCTGCCCGCAGCGCAGCTATTCGCGTTGCTTCCGCAGCTGCTGCCCGGGCAGCCAGCCGCGCACTTTCACGAGCAGCGTCACGCGCAGCCGCCCAGGAAATGTCCCAAGCAGAATTCCACGACGCATCCCAATCAGCGTCGAGCCCACTGAAGTTTTGTGAGTTCCGTTGCGCACCGCTGCCGCGCGCCACCCCGCCTTTGACCACGCGGTGCATGGCTGAATCCGAAACTCCATTTTGAACTTTGCGCGATTTTCGAGCCATATCAACTCCGCCGTAATGTTTTTGAAGCTAACCGCGGTCCCACATGAGCCAAGCACTGCCAGCTTGGATGCTGCTCCACGCAAGATCACGGAGAGAACGCAGCTGAGGCCCGCTTGTTACACGAAAAGTTATCGGCTTAATCCAATGATTCTTCCATCCACACATTTTTTGCATGTTCCCATGCGGTCCAGGCCGCTTTTTCTGCGCGTTCAGCTGCCCAAAGTACCCGCACCTCAGCTTCGCCCGCCTCCGGCCGGACGCCAGCCGCGCGGGCTGCCTTTTGCGAAACCCAAGCCAGCCGCTTTGCCTCCGTCGCCGCCAACAGCGCTTTCTTCCACCCAGCGCGCGCATCACTCGCCAAATGTAAAGCGGTCTCAGCCGCAGCCTGAGCCACTAACCAGGCGGACCGAGCTTCCTCCCACGCATTCACAGCCGCAACCTGTTCGCTCCCAACCGAAACAACGCCCTTATCTTCGTTCATAGTTTCCTTTGTATCGCACTCAATTCAAAACTTTTTCGCCAACTCCGATATTAATTGGCTTGTGACCGATAGCCGCCAAACTCTGATCCGCGCTCAACCCATTTGCCCAAAAGTATTAGCAGCACTTCCACCACGGCCTGCATGTCTTGCACCGCCACCCACTCCAGCGGGCCATGCGCATTATGGCCACCGGTAAAAATATTTGGCGTAGGCAGGCCGCGCTCGGTAAGCCGGCTGCCGTCTGTGCCGCCGCGCACCGGATCATCTACCGGCACCACACCCGCCCCCTCGCAAGCCTCGCGCAACAACTCGACTGCAAGCATGTTATCGCGCAGCCAATAGCCCATGTTGCGATATTGCTGGGTCACAGCGCACTCGATGCGCGCGCCCGGATGCGCAGCTTCCAGTGCGCCACAGATTGCACGCAACGCTGCGCCCTTACCCGCCAGCAGCGCATTGTCGTGGTCACGCAGGATCAAATGCACACTGCACTCAGCGGCGTTGCCGCTAATGCGCAGCGGATGAATAAATCCCTGGCGGGCATCAGTTGCCTCGGGGCTCGCAGTCTCACGCGGCAAAAGCGCAAGCAGTTTACCCGCCAGATGCACCGCGTTAACCATACCGTAGCGCCGCGCATCACCAGGATGAGTCGCCACGCCGCGGATAGTCACGACAGCCCCATCCGCGGAAAAAGTTTCCCAGCTAATGCGGCCGACAGCGCCTCCATCAATGGTGTAAGCCACAACTGCGCCCAACTCATCCAAATCCAAATGCTCAACGCCCCGTCCAACCTCTTCATCCGGTGTAATGCAGATCCGAATGCGGCCGTGCGCTGGCGCGGGTCCCGTCAGCAGGCGCGCCACAAGCGTAACCAAGATGGCCACGCCAGCTTTGTCATCCGCGCCCAGCAGCGTCTTGCCGCTAGCAGTCACAACATCCTTGCCAACTGCAGTAAGCAAGTCCGCGTATCTTGTATCCGCTGGATCAATCACCTGATCCGTGGCATCCGGCAAACGCAAGGCACCACCCTGATAGTTCCGGTGCACAATTGGTTTTACATCCGTACCGCTAAAATCCGGCGCAGTGTCTGCATGTGCCAGTAGCGCCACCACTGGCACATCTTCACACCCAACCGAGGCGGGCACTTCAGCAATCACGTACCCATGCGCATTCAGCGTTACATCAGCGCCAATTTCCCGCAGCTCACTGGCCAGCAACCGCAGCAAATCCCACTGCTTCGCGGTTGAGGGGTACGTTGTCGAATCCGGATCGCTGGTTGTATCAATTTGCACGTATCGCAAGAACCGCTCGAGCAACTTCTGTGGCATAGCTTTCCTTTTTCCTTCGATGGATAACCGCTGTCGGTAACGCTCAGCCGGCCCGCGCGTGCGGCACAAAATCGCTTGCATCAATCTGCAGCTCGCGCGCCCGTACCAGCGCAACTCTTGGCCCAAAGCTGGTGATGTTGGATAGCGTCTCGTTATGGTGCGCTGAGATCTGCGCCGCGCTGAGCCCTCTGTTGCGTGCCGTCGAATGCCCATCAGACACAAGCATCACCGGATAGCCAAGGGCAAGCGCACGCCTCGTCGTGGTATCAACACAGAAGTCGCTCTGGAGCCCGCAGATTACGAGCTGGTCGACAGCGTAATGGTCAAGCAGGCTCTTCAGCTCAGTGTTGTGAAAAGAATCGGACTGCGCTTACGAATTCGCAAATCGCCCACGCCAACAACCAGGCCATCAGCAAGTCCCCATCCGGGCGAGCCGTAAACAAACAGCCCGTCATCAGTCTCGTGCTGAATGAGTACAACAAGTGCCCGCGCAGCCCTGGCCTTCGCAGCCACAAGATTAACTGTGTCAATCACGCGCGCTGCTTCGAACACTTCCAACTTGCCTGAGCAAAGTGCTTGTTGGACGTCAATGATAAGAAGTGCGCTACCCACGATTATCTAACACCAACCAAATGCCTTACAATCCTAGCATGATTTTTAACGAACCTGAGTTCAACTCGCGGCGCTCACCGGTGCTGGCCACGCGCGGCATGGTGGCAGCCAGCCAAACTCAGGCAGCAGCTGCCGGTGTGCAGCTGCTGCGCGCGGGCGGCAGCGCCGCCGACGCGGCCGTCGCAGCTGCCGCAGTCCTCAACGTTACCGAACCCTGCTCCACCGGCCTTGGCGGAGACTGCTTTGCACTTTATTTTGATGCGGCCACAGGCAATGTAACCGCATTGAATGGTTCCGGCCGCGCCCCTGCCGCACTCACGCTTGAGCTCTTGCAAGCGCAGGGCTTTGGCGAGGCACTGCCAGAACTGCACGCCCACACGGTAACCGTACCCGGCGCTTGCGCTGGCTGGTGCGATCTAGTAGCGCGGCACGGCCGCCAACCCATGTCGGCTGTCCTCGCTCCGGCAATCGAGCTGGCCGAACGCGGATTTCCAGTTGCACCAATCACGGCGCATTCATGGGCCGCCGGTGCGCTTCGCCAGCTGCACCGCAATGCGGCCGGCGCAGAACTGTTAATTGATGGGCAGGCTCCCCGCGCCGGGCAGGTTTTTCGCAATCCAACCCTGGCCAACACGCTGCGCCAAATTGCAACCCACGGACCCGGCGCGTTCTATCATGGGCAGATTGCCAGAGCAATCGCGCGCACGGTGCAAGAAGACGGCGGCATGCTCACAGAAGCGGATCTTGCCGGGCACTCGTCCACCTGGGACACACCACTCCACACGCGCTACCGCAATGTGGATGTGTGGGAGTGTCCACCCAACGGCCAGGGAATTACGGCCCTGCTTGCGCTTAACATCTTAAGCGGCTTCGACGTCAGGGCCACAGATGCCAACAGCGCACAGCGCTGGCATCTCATGATTGAATCGCTGCGGCTTGCCTTTGCGGACGCGCGTTGGTATGTTGCGGACCCGCGCTGCACCACAGTGCCCATGGCTGAGCTGCTTTCAACCCACTATGCTGCGCGGCGCCGCAGCTTGATCAACACCCTGCGAGCCAACACAGCGCCGGCGCGCGGCACGCCCACCAGCAGCAGCGACACTGTTTATCTCTGCGCTGTGGACGAAGCCGGCAACGCATGCTCGTTCATAAACAGCAACTATTCCGGTTTTGGCACGGGCCTCGTCCCGCCTGGCTGCGGCTTCACGCTTCAAAATCGCGGCCACAACTTCAGCCTCGAGCCGGGCCATCCCAATGCCGTCGCGCCGCACAAGCGCCCGTATCACACAATTATTCCTGGCATGCTCACGCGCGCAGCAGACCGCAGCCTGCTTGCGCCGTTTGGCGTGATGGGCGGCTTTATGCAGCCGCAAGGCCACCTGCAAGTTGTTGTCTCGCTTGTTGATGACGGCCTTGACCCGCAGGCAGCCTTGGATCAACCGCGTTTTTGCATCACGGATGGCGCCAGCGGGGGTGACGTTGCACTTGAGGCTGGCACTCCGCTACAAACAATTGCCGGCCTGGAAACTTTCGGGCACACAACGCGCAGTGTGCACGGTTATAGCCGCAGCCTGTTCGGGCGCGGCCAGATCATTGTGCGCCAGCCGGACGGAGTGCTATGGGGCGGCAGCGACCCCCGCGCCGACGGTTGCGCACAAGGCCTCGAGTAACACGCCGAGCCCGGACCAACCATACCGATCCAATCGCACGCCGGGTCCAAACCTCAACCGAATTATCTATCTGCTGGCTCAGCCGTAAAGCCAAAACACAATTCCCGCCACCACCCGCAAACCGGCGCCAGCGAACAGCGCCTCTCGCACACCCATAGCTCCGGCCAGCACCGGAGCCAAACTAGAACCGCACAGAATACCAAGGTGCAGCGCAATATTGTGCAATGCCATATGTCCCGGCCGGTCATCCTCCGGAACGCGTTCCATCAAGCGGTTGAGCAGCGCAGCATTCAAAACACCCCACACTCCGCCGCCCACAAGGTGCGCCGCATAATACATGAGCGGTCCGCGCGCCACGGCATTCAACAGCGGATAGCACAAATATAAAAGCGCCGCGCCCACGAGCACGAGCCGATGACCCCACCGCACACTCAACCGAAAAAGCAGCGTTGCACTCAGCCCCATCCCAATAAAAAACAACGCACTGCCAATGCTCACCACACTATCGGGCAGGCGTAGAGTCTGCACCGCATACAATGGGATTAGCGGCACAGTGATGAATTGAATTGTATAAAACAAAAAATACGCGCCAATGAAAGATCCGAAACTGCCACGCAGTAACGCGAGCTTTAGCAGCGGCGTTTGCTGCGCGCGCGTAAGAAACCGGAGCGCCGTGCCTCCACCGAACGCATCCCCGGACCGAACTTCGCTGCCAATTGTGAGCTGCGCCGCACTGCCCACTCGCACGCGCGGAACATCATCCGACTGCACCCGACCCAAATGGTAGATACTCAATCCACCACCAACCGCGCCAAGCACAAAAACAATCTGATAGCCAAGTGGAAACACCAGCCGCGACAACACCGCACCGCACAACAAAGAAACCAGTACCTGGCTGATACCCAAGATTACGCTCCGCCGCCCGACCACAAACCCGCGATGCTCCGGCGCCACGGTGTCCGCAAAAAGCGCGTTGAACCCAACCGCCCAAAACGTGTTCGGCACTGCCACGAACAACAACAATGCAAGCAATGCCATCGGCATCAATACCGGACGCGCAATCCACGGCAGCGCACACAGTACCAAATACCCGAGACGCGCCACCGCGCCAGCCCGAAACGTTGCCGGACCAAGCTGCTGCCGGCCTAGCCAACGCCCGGCCGGCAGCGAAAACATCAAATTGACAACCGCCGGGCCACTTGATAACAAGCTAACCTGCAGCGCACCCGCCCCCACGCGCACTGCATAGATTGCAACAAAAGAGATCGTGCTGCCGGACAGCACCCCAAAGCCAAAACTGTCCCAATACAGATGCGCGTAGTTTGCCTGCTCCGCAGCGGACACCGAAAACGGTGCCGCAGCAAACCCTGCGCGCCACAACCGCCGCACATAACCAATCAGAACACCGAGCACCACCGAGACATGGCTTTTGCTACGCATTCGAATTTGCCACCCTCACATCAGGTATTCTCATCAGCTGCAGTATACTTTCAGCGTGAGAAACTAATGGCTCACGCTAACATCCGCACACTGCTGCGCCTCAACCCCACCGCGGCGCAGCACGCCAACATCCGGCGCGAGTGGATTGCGCACTCTGTGGCCGAGGACAGCCGCGACATTCCCGGGCTCATGTCCACCCTTACAGACGATTGTGTTTACGAAATTAACCAGTGGGGTGCGATTTGGCACGGCAAGCCCGGAGCCACCAGCTTCTACACTGAGATGCTCGCTGCTTTTCCAGACATCCACTTCGACCTGAAGAACATAGTCATCGGGCCGCAAGGTGTTTGGGAGCAAGCCCGCGTTACAGGCACCCACCGCGCAAAATGGCTGCAATTCGAGGCGCGGGGCGAAGCTGTTGAATTCGATGTGCAAATATTTTTTCCGTGGGACAACAACCGCTGCAAATTCCGCGGCGAACAGATTTTCATATCCGGACTCGAGCCAGAATTTGCCCGTCGCGTTGAATTGGTGCTTGAAACTGCGCTAGCGACTCCCTAGACTGCATCCGCATTTGAGCTATGCGCGCCTTACTGCTCGCGCTTACCGTTGCCATCGCCACCAGCCTGGGCAGCGGCAGCTCGGCTATCCGCTTAGCTCCAGTTCAACCACCCGGCCTCCCTGCAGCGCAAGTTGTCCAGGTTGTTGACGGCGACACGATAAAAGTCCGGTTGCAGGGGCGTACATACACTGTGCGCCTGATTGGCATGGACACACCCGAAACCCTGGACCCGCGCAAGGCAGTGCAATGCTACGGCCCCGAAGCCAGCAGCTTTGCAAAGCGCCTGCTAAACAACAAAACCGTCTACCTCGAAACAGACAAATCACAAGGTGAGCTGGACAAATACTCGCGCATGCTGCGCTACGTTTGGCTGCCGGACGGACAAATGTACAACTACGTCTCGATACTGGAGGGCTACGCTCGCGAGTACACCTATAACTCGGCATATCGCTATTCAAGCGACTTTTCTTCCGCGCAATCAGACGCCCGTGCAAACGGCCGGGGGCTGTGGAACCGCACCACCTGCAATGGAACAATCTCCACTCCCGCTGCGCCGTCCAAAACAATACCCAAAGGAAACTTCGACAACAACCACGACGGAAAAATCACCTGCAGCGACTTTAAGACCCAAGCCGCCGCAAACCTTGCGCTGGCGCAGGGATACACCAACCTCGACGGCAACCGTGACGGAAAATCCTGCGAGGCATTGCCAGCAAAGTAGATCGGTAAATCGTCGCCAAAATCCACTGCGACGCTGATATACTTTTCCCACGGCCACGGCGCTCGTGCGCGTGGCCGTTCGCTTTTCACCATCATGGCCACTTTACCTGCACCATCGCCCATCACCACCGCGATCAACGCACGGCGTACTTTTGCAATCATCTCCCACCCGGATGCGGGCAAAACCACGCTCACAGAAAAATTACTGCTCTATGGCAACGCCATTCACCTTGCTGGAAGTGTGCGAGCCAGGCGCAACCAACGCAATACGCGCTCGGACTGGATGTCAATCGAACGCGAGCGCGGTATTTCCATCAGCTCCACCGTGCTGCAGTTTCCATACCGCGACTGCGTCATCAATCTGCTCGACACGCCCGGCCATCAGGATTTTTCCGAGGACACTTATCGCACCCTGATGGCCGCCGATAGTGCAGTGATGGTGCTTGATGCCGCAAAGGGCGTCGAACCGCAGACACGCAAGCTATTTGAAGTGTGCCGGCGGCGGCACTTGCCCGTTTTTACTTTCATCAACAAGATGGACCGGCCGGCACTCGATCCACTCGAACTGCTAGATGAAGTGGAGCGCGTGCTTGGCATGCAGCCTGTTCCGCTAAATTGGCCGATCGGTGACGGCCCCGAGTTCCGCGGCGTGGTGGACCGGCGCACACGCAACGTGCACCTCTACGACCGCACACTGCACAACCAAAAGATGAGCCCTGAAAGCATCCATCCGCTAAGCGATGGGCGCCTGAGCGCCACGATCGGCGCAACGGCGTTTGCTGAACTCACCAACTCGCTCGAGATGCTAGACACTCTCGAACTTGAGTTTGATCCCGTTAGCACCCGCCAGGGGCGGCAAACACCCGTGTTTTTTGGCAGCGCGCTCACCAACTTCGGGGTGCAGCTGTTTCTCGATGCCTTCGTGGATCATGCTCCGCACCCGGCTGCCTACCTCACCGAAACTGGTATCGTCGACCCGTACAGCACACCGTTCACCGGTTTCATCTTCAAGATTCAGGCTAACATGAACCCGCGCCACCGCGACAGCGTCGCCTTCGTGCGCGTCTGCAGCGGGCGCTTCGAGCGCAATATGGAAGTTTGGCACGCGCAAACAGAGCGTAGTCTGCGCCTGCCGCGCCCATACAAGTTTTTTGCGGAAGACCGCGAGGTCCTTGATGAAGCCTTCGCCGGCGATATCGTTGGACTGCCCAATAACGGCTTTGCCATCGGTGACACACTCAGTACCGGTGCGGGCCTGCGTTTTGCAACCTTGCCGCGCTTTCAACCCGAATACTTCCAGCGCCTGCTCAACACCGACATCAGCCGCCAAAAACAATTCCAGCGCGGCCTCTCCCAACTGGAAAGCGAGGGCGCAATGCAGGTTTTGTACGAGACGGACAGCCTGCGCCGCGCCCCAATTCTGGCGGTGGTTGGAATGCTGCAGCTAGATGTCGTCTGCGCGCGCATGGAAGAGGAGTATGGCGTCCAAACTACGCTCGAACCATGTGACTACACAGTGGCGCGCTGGTTAAACGGCACCGAAGCTGCGATTGATGAGCTGCCATGGCGCCACGGCCTGCTGCGCACGAAGGACCAAAACGGCCGCATTGTTGCGCTGCTCCGCTCAGCTTTTACGCTGCATCACTTGCAGGAGAAGCATCCCCGCGTTGAATTTCATTTGCTTGATGAGCTGGGCTAGACTGCGCGCTGGCATTGCCTAAAGCCAGCTCGATCCGCGCCGCTATATCCGCAGACACTGGTCCGCTTTCAAACAGCGCAAAGAACTCCACGTTGCCGGCCGGGCCGCGCAAAACCGACGCACTAACTTGCGTTGCACCGTATCCAGCCGCTGCGCCAAACTCGGCCGCTGCCAGCAACACGTGGCGATGCACCGCCGGGTCGCGCACAACACCCCCATGACCCACTTGGCTGCGCTCAGCTTCAAACTGCGGCTTCACTAGGGCCAGCATTCGGCCGCCAGCCGGGCGTAGCCAACCAGCCACAACCGGCAGTAGAAGCTGCAGTGATATAAAAGCCGCATCGACAACAATCAAATCCACACTCTCGGCAAGGGCACTCAAGAGCCGGGCGTTCGTCTCCTCAACCACCACAACCCGCGCATCGTTGCGCAGTCTCCAATGAAGTAGACCTTTCCCGACATCAACTGCGTACACCCGTTCGGCGCCGCGCTGCAGCAAACAGTCCGTAAAACCACCGGTCGAAGCGCCAACATCTGCGCACACCAGCCCCTGCACCACCAGCCCCATCTCGATAAGGGCGCCCTCCAATTTCACGCCACCACGACTCACAAAGCGCCGGCCTTCTACCACCTCCACGCTGGCATTCGCATCAACCGCAGTGCCAGGTTTGTCCATTCGCACGCCACCCACCCGCACCTGACCCGCCATAATGTAGCGCCGGGCAGAGTCCAATGATTCCACCAAACCGCGCTCATGCACCAACTTATCAAGCCGTTCGCGTTTCAAACCAACTTGATTCTAACATTCCGCCAGTGCTCAACCGCGCGTTTATAATCATCGCGTGACAGATATTGCAGCGCTGATCCGAGCCCTGCGCCCGCGGCAATGGATCAAGAACTTAGTGATCCTCGTTCCTTTGGTGTTCGACGTAAAACTGCTCCAGATGCAGTATCTGGTACCAAGCTTATTAGCCTTCGGAGTTTTCTGCGCCCTCGCAAGTTCCGTGTATCTCATCAATGATCTTTTCGACGCCGAGGCCGACCGCCTGCACCCAACAAAAAAGAACCGCCCGATTGCGGCCGGGCTGATCACACCGCGCAGCGCAGTCATAACTGCGGTGATGCTTCCCCTGCTCGCCCTTCCGGCTGCCTATGCAATAAAACCATTACTTGGCCTGCTGGCAGCAGTCTATTGGGTGCAAAACCTCTTGTACTCGTACCGCCTTAAGAACATCGTCATCCTCGATGTGATGGTTGTTGCCACAGGATTTTTGCTGCGGCTGGGCGCCGGAGTAACGCTGGTAAATGTTGAACGCTTCTCCCCGTGGATGTTTATCTGCGTTGGCCTCGGTGCGCTCCTGGTCGGGTTTGGGAAACGCCGCCATGAGCTGACGCTTATGCAAGCGCAAGCTTCAACCCACCGCAGCGTACTGCAGGAATACACGCTGCCATTTCTGGACCTGGCCATCAACATGGCTGCCGCTGCCATCCTGATCGCTTATTCGCTGTACACATTTAGCGCGCCCAATATGCCCGCAAACCACTTGATGATGCTTACTATCGCACCGGTTTGGTATGGCACGCTGCGCTACTTGTACCTGCTGCATGTTGCCGGCAAAGGCGGCGCACCGGAAGACCTGCTCTTGGAGGACCGCCCGCTGCTGGCCACAGTATTTGTCTGGGCGCTCGCCGCTGTGCTTGTGCTTTATCTCGCGTGACGCCGCTGCCGCAAATCTCCACCGGCAGTGCTCCCGGTAAAGTAATTTTGTTCGGCGAGCATGCAGTCGTTTACGGACAGCCTGCCATCGCAGTTCCACTAAATAATTTGCGCGCCACTGCAACTATCACTGCAGCCGGACACTCTTTAGAAAAGTTGGTAGTCGATGCCCCCGGCATTGCAATGCATACCTGCTTCGATAAGTTGGCTGAAGACCATCCGCTGGCAGCTGCCATATTGGAAACAATGCGCACCCTGAACATTTCTGAGGCACCTGGCGGCACGCTGCGCGTACACTCCGCACTGCCAGTTGCTGCCGGCCTCGGCTCCAGCGCAGCCATCACAATTGCCATAGCCCGCGCGCTGGCAGCGTGCTTCGCCACCGAACTCCCCGCCACCGCAGCGGCTCAGATTGCCTCAGCCGTTGAACATCTTCACCACGGAACAGCTCCGGAATTGACCCGACCGTGATTGCCCACCATGCGGCAATCTGTTTCACAAAAAACAAGGATCCAGAATTCATTTACCCCCACTCGAGCCTGGAGCTCGTGATTGCCGACTCCGGATTAACCGGCTCCACGCGCGAAGCAGTAAATGCAGTGCGGAAACTTCACAGTGATAGCCCCGACCGCTTTTCAAGTATCTTTGCGGAGATTGGAGCACTAGCATTCAGTGCACGGGCACCGCTTGAAGCCGGCAAGCATGAAATGCTCGGCGCGCTAATGAATGCAAACCATAGCTTGCTGCAGGCTATCGGCGTTTCAACCGCGTTGCTCGACGCCCTGTGCGCCGCAGCAATTCAAGCTGGTGCTTACGGTGCCAAGCTCACTGGCGCAGGCACCGGGGGGTGCATGATTGCACTGGTGGATAAATCAGGCGCACCTAAAGTGCAAAAAGCACTGCTCGCAGCCGGCGCCAAATCAGCGTCAATCACTACACTGGAGTCCACGACAAGATGACCGACCCACTGGTTTTCCTGAAGCTGGGTGGCTCGCTAATCACCGCAAAACATCAGGCAGACACACCGCGCCCCGAAGTGCTCGCACGGTTGGCAGGCGAGATTGCGCGCGCCTTGAAAGCACGGCCGCAATTACAGCTCCTGATTGGCCACGGGTCCGGCTCCTTTGGCCACAGCGCTGCCCTGCGCCACAACACGCGCGCTGGCGCGCACACTCCTGCGCAATGGCGCGGGTTCGCAGAGGTGGCTATCGCAGCCGGAAAGTTGAACCGGCTGGTAGAAGATGCCTTGCGCGCCGCGGGAGTGCCGATCATAAATTTAAGACCGTCGGCTTCGGCAGTGTGCACAGATGGGACGTTGCACGCACTAGCATTCGCACCAATCACTGTTGCGTTGCGCAATGGCCTCGTGCCATTGGTGTGCGGTGACGTAGCCATCGATACGCAACGCGGCGCAACAATCGTGTCGACCGAAGACGTTTTTGTATTTCTCGCCGCCGAGCTGAATCCGGCGCAAATTCTGCTCGCCGGCTCAGATCCCGGCGTATTGGATACATTCCCAACTGGCGCAGTCCTACCCCGCCTAACGCCTTCAATGCTTGCATCCCGCGCGGCGCAAGTCGAAGCATCGCAGGCCCCGGACGTAACCGGTGGAATGGCATCAAAAGTACAGCAGATGTTCTCACTCCTCCAGATCCAGCCGACGCTTGCCATCCAAATATTTTCCGGTGCCGAAACCGGCAGCGTATACGAGCACCTGGTTGGAACAGGATCCACCGGAACCGCTTTGGTCCATGCATGACAACCGCCATGCAACCGAATGTTTGCTTCGATCGACCGAGGTATCACTTCAAGCGTGATAACATTGAAGAACTAAAAGTAAAGCATCCAAGCGATATCGAAAGCTAGGCTCCGCGCAAAATACTTAATAGCACCGAAACAATAACCAGCGATGACCAAGTCCAAAACCCAAGTTGACCGCATCCTAGCCAATGCAACAGTGATCACGATGGATGCGCAATGGCAGATATTTTCGCCCGGCGCCGTTGCCATCACTGGCACCACAATAGTTGCGGTCGGCCCCGCAGCGGAGATTGGCGCCACTTACCAGGCTGAATCCACGCAAGACTTCAGCGGCAAAACTCTCATCCCCGGTTTGGTGAATGCGCACACGCATGTGCCGATGACTTTGTTGCGCGGCCTGGCAGATGACTTGCGCCTCGACGTTTGGCTGCTGGGCTACATGATGCCGGTGGAACGCGCCTTTGTAAATCCGGAGTTTTGCCGAATCGGCACACTCCTGGCCTGCGCGGAAATGATCCGGTCCGGTGTAACGTGCTTTGCTGACATGTACTACTTTGAGGAAGACGTGGCAGCGGCCGCAGCCGAAGCTGGCATGCGGGCATTGTGCTCGCAAACTGTAATGAAGTTTCCAACGCCGGACAGTGCCAGCTGGGAAGACGGACTTGCGCTTGCCCGCTCTTTCATCGAGCGCTGGAAAAATCACGAGTTGATCCTGCCATCCGTGGGGCCGCACGCACCATACACCTGCCCGCCAGAGGTACTGCAAGCGTGCAGCGCGCTGGCGTGCGAATTTGATGTGCCACTCCACATTCACATCGCCGAAACGGCGCGCGAGGTCACCGAAAACCGCGCCCTGCACAATATGCCTGTCGTGCCCTGGGCGAAAAAGCAAAATGTGTTTGAAGCCAAGGTTCTCGCAGCGCATTGCGTGCATATCGACGCGGGCGAGATCCGCACGATGCACAACCACCGGGTCGGGATCGCGCACAACCCGACGAGCAACCTAAAACTGGCATCGGGTATCGCGCCCGTGGTGGAAATGCTGAATGCCGGCCTGAACGTGGGAATCGGCACCGATGGCCCGGCTTCCAACAACGACCTCGACATGCTTGAGGAAACCCGCCTCGCTGCGCTGCTCGCCAAGACAGCCAACAATGACCCAACAGTACTGCCTGCGCGCCAGGCGCTTGCCATGGCAACCATCATGGGCGCACGTGCGCTGCATATCGGGGACATCACCGGCTCACTTGAGCCTGGCAAGCGCGCGGACATCAGCGTGCTCGAGCTCAACACGCTGCACAACACGCCCGGATTCAAGCGCGATAAAGATGCGATATACGCGCAAATAGTTTATGCCGCCAAAGGCAGTGACATCTGCGACGTTATGGTGAACGGAAAGTGGCTGCTGCAAGCGCGCAACCTGCTCACTGTGGACGAAGCTGCAGTCACAGCGCGCGCCAGCGAAATCGCCCGCGACATTGATAACTTCCTGATTGAACGCGAACAAAGTGTTTTGCTAAAACTGCTTGCGATCGGCGACATCCAGCAGCAGGAAAGCTTTGAGGTTCAGGTAAAGGTGCGCATCAGCGACCCGCAATTAGTCATACATGCCCTGCGCAACAGCGCGATCACCATATTGCGCCACGTGCGCTACCGGCAGTACGACACATACTTCGCATTTGCGCCACCCGAATCGGACCGGTTGCGCGTCCGGGAAGATGTCGCACTCTCTGACACTGGCGAACCCACCACCCAAATCCGTTACCGACTGACGCTAATCGGACCCGCCGGCGGCCGCCACGCGCCAGCTAGCGCCTTGCTTTCGCGCTCGCGCTACATTGCTCCCTCAAACCACACACCGCGCTTTTATCGGGAGTATTTCAAGCCGGCTGCAGAGACGCATGTTCAAAAAGACCGCCAGCGCTGGCAGGTTGCATTCCGCGGCGTCCAGTTTTACGTCAACATTGATGAAGTTCGCGACCCCGAACTGGGCTTGTTTCTCGAAGTTAAAAGCCGGACGTGGAGCCGCCGCGATGCCGACGACAAAGCCTCACTGATTGATGAACTGCTGCAGCTGCTTGGCGCGGACCTGAACCAAACAGTGCGCGAAGACTTTCCCGATTTGGTTTAGAACTTCCCCGCACCCGCAGCTTTTAAGCGCCGCTGCAACTCCGACAGAATATTTAATGCCTGCAGCGGTGAAGTTGCCGCCAAATCAAGCGCATCAATTTCGTCCAAGAGCGGACTATGCCCGCTGAACATAGACATCTGCCGCACGCCGGCGGGCAGCGGCGCCGGGCCGCGCCCCGCTGCCAGCTCCAATGCGGAAAGTATTTCCTGCGCCCGCTGTATTACCAAACGCGGAATGCCAGCCAACTGCGCCACATGAATTCCGTACGACCGGTCCGCGCCGCCCGCCGCAATTGTGTGCGTGAACACAACCTCGCCGCGTTCTTCTGATACCCGCACGTTGTAGTTCGCGACTGCCTCAAGTTGCTCTGAAAGCTGAGTGAGCTCATGGTAGTGAGTTGCAAACAAGGTCTTAGCCCGCAGGCCTGGCCGGTTATGCACAAACTCCAAAATAGCCCAAGCCAGCGACAACCCGTCATAGGTGCTGGTTCCGCGCCCCACCTCATCAAGTACCAGCAAGCTACGCGCAGTGGCATGCTGCAAAATATTTGCGGTCTCAACCATCTCAACCATAAATGTTGACTGACCCGAATAGATCTCGTCTTGCGCGCCGATGCGCGTGAAGATCCGATCAACCACACCAATCCGCGCACTGGCGGCTGGCACACCGCTGCCCACTTGTGCGAGCAACACACATAGCGCCACTTGCCGCAGAAAGGTGCTCTTGCCGGACATATTGGGGCCGGTTAACACCCAGATGCGCTCTGCCTCCGGCATGCTGCAATCATTCGGAACAAACCGCTGCCCGTCAGACAGCATGTCCGCAACCACGGGATGCCAGCAGCCGCGCAACTCCAACACATCATCCACCACCACCTGCGGCCGCGCAAAATTGTGCCGCGATGCAACCTCGCCCAGCGCCAGCAATGCATCCAGTTCCGCCAGCACCTGCGCAGTTAACAAAAGCTGCGGAGCCTCCGCCGCAATCCGTTCACACACTTCCACAAACAGGCGTTGCTCCAAAGTATTGATTTGCTCTTCCGCGTTCAGGACAAGCGTCTCGTACTCCTTCAACTCCTGCGTGATGAAGCGCTCGGCGTTGACCAGCGTCTGCTTGCGCACATAGTTCTCCGGTGCTTGCACTGCAGCCGCCCGGCTAATCTCAATGTAGTAACCGAAGACCCGATTGAAGCCCACGCGCAATGTGCGGATGCCAGTGCGCTGCCGTTCCGAAGGCTCCAAGCCGGCAATCCACTCGCGGGCTGCCCGCGAAGATTCAACAATCCCATCCAGCTCCGCGCTCCAACCCGCTGCAACAATACCGCCGCTACCAGCGCCAGCCGGCGGCTCTGGCACCAAAGCACTTTCCAGCACCGCCAGCAACTCGGGTGTACCGGCAAGGCGCGCAGCAAAAGCGTTCAACGGCTCCGGCGCATCCGCACTCAACAACTGACGCAATGCAGGCAGTCCCCGCAGCGCGCTCCGGATTGCACCCACATCCCGCGGGGTTGCTGTGCCGCCCAGCACCCGGTTTACCAAACGCTCCAAGTCGCCGAAAATCTTTAAGCACTTGCGTGCGTTCGCGCGCAGCACGCCATCCGACCGGCCCGCCCAAACCCCGGCCTGCCGGCTGCATATTTGATCCACATCCAGTAATGGAAGTTGAAACCATTGCCGGAACAAGCGTGCGCCCATTGGCGTAACAGTGCAATCCAGCAGGCCCAGCAGCGAACCACGCACGGATCCGCCTCGAATTGTTTCTGTGAGCTCCAGGTTGCGCCGCGTGGATGCATCAAGCTGCATAAAGGTTCCCGGGTGGTAAACCGCGACGCCCGTCAGCAGCCGCAACGCCGGGGGCTGCATCTCACGCAGGTAGCCCACAATCACACCGGCGGCGCGCAGCGCTAGTGGAGCATCCGCAAGCCCAAAGCCCGCAAGCGTTGCTACTTGAAAATGTCCAGTGAGATTTTCCCGGCAGATGCCCAATTCGAATTTCCACGCCGGCACACGCTGTATATGCAGACCCATCTCCGGTGCAATCTGCGCAGCTTCCTCCGCCAACAGCACCTCTGCCGGGCGGATGCGCGCCAGCTCACGCGCCACCACTTGAAAAGAATCCGGCGTCCTGAACTCCGCTGCTTTGAACTCTCCAGTTGTGATGTCCACGAAAGCGAAGCCCGCTTGCGTCCCATCGAATACACAACAAGCAAGGTAATTGTTCCGCGCATCCTCCAGTAAACCAGTCTCCACCACCGTGCCGGGCGTGACAACGCGAACGACCTCACGCGGCACCAGCCCGTTTACCGGCACAGATCCAATTTGCTCGCAAATTGCAACGCGGTGGCCACGCCCAATCAGAACCGCCAAATAGCCCTCCAGCGCATGGTATGGAATACCCGCCATCGGCACGGCGACACCTTTCGAAACCGGCCGCGCCGTCAACACAATATCCAGCTCACGCGCAGCCAATTCGGCATCCGCATCGAACGCCTCGTAGAAATCACCCAGCCGAAAGAGCACAAGCGTATCCGGATACTGGCGCTTAATGCGCAAATACTGCGCGCGCACCGGACTGGCTTTATCGTCACCCGTTTTCACAACTGCAATTCTAAAGCCTGCTATCAACAATTCCCAACGTACTGCACATCAGTCCGGACTCACAATACTGCTGAAGACTGCCGCCGCCACAGAAACCCAGCAGAAATAATGAACACGTTACTCCGATTTGATTTTTCTAGCGCGGCACTTGCCACACTTTATGTCCCTTCAGAGATGCTAAAATACTAAGAGTCAGGTTCGTGTTTGAACCGAACCCGCCGAAAAACAATACCGCAATACAGAACTTTCTATTCTTCACGCCAACTAAACCCCTAGCAAACCAAACAAGATGAAGCACCTAGACGCCGCCCTTGCATCTGTCACAAGCCAGCAATCCGCAGCCCTCGCGGACCTGATCGAATTCAGCGCGATACCCAGTATCTCAACGCTCAGCGAACGCAACCCGGATACGCGGCGCGCTGCGCAATGGGTCGTCGCCAAACTGAACAGCATTGGCATGGAGCACGCACAGCTCTTCGAGACCGACCGCCATCCGGTAGTGTATGCGGACTGGCTGCACGCCCCGGGCAAGCCAACCATTTTGCTTTACGGCCACTACGACGTGCAACCGGCTGACCCGCTGGCAGAGTGGAACACGGATCCCTTCACGCCCACCCAGCGCGGGGACAACCTTTATGCGCGTGGTGCATCCGACATGAAAGCGCAGGTTCTCACGCTCATCCGCTCCGTGGGCGCACTCCTGGCAGCCGGCAGCCTTGCGGTCAATGTAAAGTTCCTGATTGAGGGCGAAGAGGAAATCGGGTCGCCCAGCCTGTCCAAGTTCATTCCCGCGCACGCCAGCCGGCTGCAGTGCGACTATATGGTCAGCGCAGACAGCGGCATCCTCAAACCCGATATTCCGTCCATCGTCTATGGCCTGCGCGGCCTCGCGTACTTTGAACTATGGGTTCAGGGCCCGCAAACAGATTTGCATTCCGGCATGTTTGGCGGCGTAGTGCACAATCCCGCCAATGTGCTTGCCCGCTTGATCGCCGGCATGCACGACTCCGATGGCCATATTTTACTTCCCGGCTTTTATGACGACGTGGTGACACTGGACCCGGCTGAGCGCGCGGTGCTCGCCGCAACCCCGTACACGGATGCCGACGTGCTGGCAGCTGCCGCCAACCCGCCGCAACTTTACGGCGAACGCGGATTTAGCAGCGCAGAGCGAATTGGCGCGCGCCCAACCCTCGATGTGAACGGCATGCTCTCCGGCTTCACCGGTGAAGGCAGCAAAACTGTACTCCCGGCAAAAAGCATGGCCAAAATTTCCACGCGCCTCGTACCCAACCAGGATCCCGCCAAGGTGGCAACCCAGATGCGCGCATACCTCGCGCAGCATGCGCCACCCTCCGTGCGCTGGACACTCAACCTGCTGTCCGGCGCGCATCCAGCCGTGGTCGACCGCAACTCGCCTGGCATGCAGGCTGCCGTCCGCGCAATGCACACCGTCTTCGGCAAGGCGCCGGTCTTGGTGCGCGAAGGCGGATCCGTGCCCATTGTGGGTTTGATGCGCACCCACTTAAACATAGATACAGTGATGCTGGGATTTGCGCTGCACGATGACGGCATTCACGGCCCGAATGAAAAACAGCATATTCCCACATTCTGGCGTGGCATCGAAACGTTTGTGCACTTCTTCAGCAATGCCGCCCAATGAGCTCAATCAATTTCTATTCGTACCCCATGATCGGCGCGATGATAATGCTCGTGCTGCTGGGTTCACGCGGCTTCAGAGCAATCGCTCCTGCACAGTGGCTCGCCACCGCCGCGCTGGGCGGCACGCTCGTTGCCGGCTGGTGGATCATGCGCCCGCCGCCAAGCGCAGTTCCACCCGCACTCGCACTGGAGGCCGCGCTTAGCTCCGGCAAGCCAACGCTGGTAGAGTTCCAATCACCCTTCTGACTCGGGTGCCTGATGGCCAAGCCTGTCGTTGACGGGCTGCGCACAACCTTGCTTGACCGCGTAACATTCGTCTCGGTCAATGTAATCGAGCCTGACGGCTATGCCATAGCGCAACAATACGGCTTGCGCGGCACACCGCAGTTTGTATATTTTGACGCCACCGGAAAGGAACAGTGGCGAAAATACGGCGTACCAAACGCGGCGGAATTCCGCGCGGCACTCACCGCCCCCTGACTTGCCGGGCTTTAGGCCCGGTGCTATACTTTGCGTGTTCGGGTGGAGCGGGTGGACTTGGGAAGTGGGCGCCGCCCACTTTTCTGTTTTATAGCGGACTGCACAAACGCAATCCAACTGATCTAAAAGAGGCACACATATGAAATCCGAGTTTGCGCTGGCGTTTACAGAGATCGGCGAACGGAGCAAACTTGAGCGCAGCGTGATTCTGGAGGCGCTTGAGGCCGCACTTGTGCAGGCCTACCGCAAGGCGTTAAATGCATCGACCGCTCAAGAAGTAAACGCCACAATCGACGTCAACAGCGGCAAAGTATTAATTTATGCCGAGAAAGAAGTGGTTGATGAAGTGCAGGACAACCGCACTGAAGCCACGCTGGAACTTGCGCGCCAATTTGACCCGCTGGCACAGCTTGGTGATCTTGTAAAGATAGATTCGACTCCGCCAAACTTTGGGCGCATCGCCGCGCAAGCCGCAAAGCAGCTGGTGCTGCAAAAACTTAAAGAAGCTGAACGCGATTCCCAATACGAGGAATACGCCAAACGCGAAGGTGAAATTATTCATGGCACCGTGCAATCCGTTAGCGGCGGCACGGTGATTTTGCAGCTTGGCCGCGCCGAAGCCGCCATGCCCCGCAAGGAGCAGATGCTGGGCGAGCGCTACCGCCAGGGCGACAAGCTGCGCGTGCTGTGCATTGGCGTCCGCAAAGAAGGCCGTGGGCCGCAAATAACGGTATCGCGCGCGCACAAAGACATGCTGCGGCGCCTGCTCGAACTGGAAGTACCCGAAATTTACAACGGCACGGTCGAGATCAAAGACATCTCGCGCGAACCCGGCCATCGCAGCAAAATTGCAGTTGCCGCCGGAGTCCCCGGCATTGACCCGGTCGGCGCCTGCGTCGGAATGCGGGGCATGCGCATTCAATCAATCGTCAAAGAACTGCACGACGAAAAAATCGACGTGATTGAGTGGAGCGCAGACCCATCAGTCTTCATTAGCAAGGCACTCAGCCCGGCCCGTGTTGGCGCGGTGTACCTTGAAGATGGCGGACTGGACATGCGCAACGCAACGGTCGTGGTGCCGGATGACCAGCTTTCACTCGCCATCGGCCGCGATGGCCAGAACGCCCGGCTGGCAGCCAAGCTCACACACTGGAAAATTGACATCAAGAGTTTGTCCGAATGCACGCGCGAATCCATCAAGCGCATTGCCGAAGATCCCGCGTACGCCCACCTGCAGCAAATTCTTGAGAGCGAATTGAAACATGCCACTGCAACCATCGCAAAAATGGAAGAACGGCGGCCGATCATGCCCGAAGAGTACGCCTTCCTTAACAAGGTTGTGGATGCAACGGAACGGCTGCGACTCAGCATGCAAAAAGCAGACCGTGCGGAAAGGGAAGCCCGGATTGCGGCCGTGCGCGCAACATTCCCTGCTGCTGCGTACGCCCTAACGCTTGAAGAGATCCCGGAACTTGACGAGGTGCTGCGGGCCACATTGTTGGCGGCTGGATTTGCGAGCGCAGGCACGGTGCTTGAAACACTCGCGCTCGACGAAGATGCAATCCTGAAGCTCGACGGCGTTGGCCCGAAAGTTATTTCGGATCTGCACGACCTGCTGCTAGCCACTGCTCAGGCAATCCCCGTAGTTGATCCAGAACCTGAGCCCGAGTTACAACTTCCGGTCGCAGAGTTCGAAAGCACTGTTGCCCCGGAACCAGTGGTTGCAACTGCAGCCACTGATGTACCGGCTGCGGAACTTCCAACAACGCCCGCACAGCCGGCCGCAGAGGTACCCGAACGGGTTGTCGACAAAGATGAAGACCCCGATGAGGACGGCGAAGGCAAAGGAATGCTGGCAAAAGCTGGAGCAAAGAAAAAGAAAAAAGACAAGGGCGCCCGCCGCGGTCGCACAATAATTTACGACGAGGATGCCGACACGTTTGTTACCGGGCGCGCAGCCGGCCTGAACGAAGAGGATGCGCGCCTCGACTAAAGGCGTATTTACTGTGCGCAACTGCGAGGGGAGCCGTGGGCACGCAACCGCCTAGACCACGGCGCGTGCCGGTGCGCACCTGCATCGCTTGCCGTAAAACTGAAGGCAAGCGCGCACTCCACCGGTTTGTGCGCACAGCATCCGGCGTGGAGTTAGATCCGGGCGGAAAGGAAGCGGGGCGCGGTGCTTACCTGTGCGCAGAACTTGACTGTTGGCAAACTGCACTGCAGCGCAATTTACTAGGCCGGGCGCTGCGCTGCGAAATTTCCGCCGAAGACATTCAGCGGATGGAAACACATATGAAAAAGCTGGCGCCCAGTGCACCAGCAATAAGCTAAACAAGCGGGAGAATGAATGATGGCAGACGAAACAGCGGAAAAACACGCGCCCCGAGTAATTGAAGTCTCTCCCGACCTAACCGTACGCGATCTCGCAGGCCTGCTCGGCACAACTCCAATTGAAATCATCAAACTTTTGATGACTAACGGTGTACTGGCAAATATTAACCAAGCAATCGACCACGAAACTGCCCAGATTATCGGTTCCGAACTCGGCTGCGAGCTCCGCTTACCTGAACCAGAACCAGAACCGGCAGAAGTGCTTGGGCCGCAACCGGAGTGGCGCAATTTCAACCGCGAAGAATCGGATGAGAAATTAATAATCCGGCCGCCGGTCGTTGCAATTCTCGGGCATGTAGACCACGGCAAAACTTCCCTGCTTGACGCAATCCGCAAAGCCAACGTTGCGAGTGGCGAAGCCGGCGGCATCACCCAGCATATTGGCGCGTACCAAACGACACACAACAATAAAAAGATCACATTTCTGGATACGCCCGGGCACGCTGCTTTCACTGCCATGCGCGCGCGCGGCGCCCAGACAACAGACATTGTGGTGCTGGTGGTGGCCGCCGATGATGGCGTAATGCCGCAAACCCGCGAAGCAATTGCGCATGCAAAAAACGCGCAAGTTCCAATCATCGTCGCGCTTAACAAGATTGATCGAAGCAATGCCAACCCGGAGCTGGTAAAACAACAGCTGAGCGAGGCCGGCCTGACCCCGGATGACTGGGGTGGCACTACGATGGTAATTCCGGTATCAGCGCAGCGCAAGACAGGGCTCGTGGACTTACTGGAAGCGCTCACGCTGGTTGCAGAGCACGCTGACATTCGCGCAAATCCGAGCAGCTCAGGCATGGGCACCGTGCTCGAAGCATCTGTCGATAAATCCCGCGGCGTGATGGCGACATTGCTGGTGCAAAACGGCACGCTGCGCATTGGCGACGCAGTTGTGGCCGGCACCGCGACCGGCAAACTCAAAGCCATGTTTGATGAAAATGGCACGCCCGTGCGTGCAGCCACGCCCTCCACACCGGTTTCAGTGCTGGGCCTATCTGAAGTTCCACATGCCGGCGACCTCTTTCATGTGGCTGCAAGCGAGAAGGAGGCGCGCATCATTGCCCAGGTCAACAAAGATGCACGCAAAGCCAAGACCGGGCCGGAAGCCGTCAACATGGAGAACGTGTTCGAGCGCATGTCCGCGAGCGGAATCCCAGAGCTCAATCTGATCATAAAAGCAGACGTGCAAGGTTCGCTGGAACCCATCCTCACAAATCTTGAAAAACTAAGCACTCCCGAAGTGCGCGTGCGCATTGTGCACTCGGAAACCGGCTACATCTCCGAAAGTGATGTGCTGCTGGCTTCAGCCTCGCAAAGCATTGTGCTTGGATTCAATGTGCAGGCCGACCAGGCTGCGCAGCGCCTCGCCCAAAAAGACAACATCACCATCAAATTGCATACAATCATCTACCGCCTGCTGGAAGAAGTGGAAAGCGCAGTGCGCGGCAAGCTCGGGCCGGTGTATCAGCAAGTGGTAATTGGCAAAGCAGAAGTGCGTGCAATATTCAAGATTCCAAACATGGGCTTCATTGCTGGAAGCTACATGCTGGAAGGTGAATTCCGGCGCAACGCACGCGCGCGCGTTTCCCGCGGCAAGCAAATGATGTATGAGGGGCCGGTCTCGTCCCTGCGCCACGAAAAGGATGACGTGCGCGAAGTCCGCCAGGGTTTTGAGTTTGGCGTTGGGCTGGGAGATTTTGACGCATTCGAAACCGGCGACGTCCTTGAATGCATGATTAACGAACAGGTGCCGTGAGATGGCGCGCACGCGCGAAATTTCCAAGCAACGCATTCAAGAAGGCCTGCACCAGGTACTGGCCGACCTGCTGCGCTTGGAACTGCGCGATGAGCGCCTGCAATTTGTGACGATTACAAGCGTGGCACTTGACGCGGCGCTGGCTACAGCAGAGGTGTGGGTGTGTGCTCCGGCTGGAAAGCCGAACCTGCAATCCAAAATACTGGCAGCGCTGGACGAAAACAGCCCGCTGCTGCGCCGCGAACTTGCAGCCCGCGTGCGCCTGCGCCGCATCCCCGCCCTGCGCTTCCGCTGGGATCCGGCACCGGACCATGCTGCCCACATGGAAGATTTGATAGCTTCGCTGCCGGACGCACACGCGTAGAACTTGCGGAAATTGGCTCCGCAGCAACCGGCAAATTGATGCGGTAGCCCAGTACCAAGTAA
Source organism: Anaerolineaceae bacterium (assembly GCA_003569365.1). Lineage (GTDB taxonomy): Bacteria > Chloroflexota > Anaerolineae > Anaerolineales > UBA11657 > BD1. The sequence continues at coordinate 10,024 of BGOS01000004.1, read as the reverse complement.
TTCGCATGCCAGATACCAATGACCAGACCTTAGCAGCAGCCCGCAATCTGCTCGCGTCTGCGCGCCATGTATGCGTGATGAGCCACCACAACCCGGACGGCGACGCACTGGGCTCAATGCTTGGGTTGACGCTGGCGCTGCAAGCCGCCGGAATAACCGCAACAGCCGCCCTTGCAGATGATATTGCCTCCCGCTTCGACACACTGCCGGGCCGCGCAGCTATCTCTGCATCGGTGCCACCTTCCGCTGACGTTCTTGTGGCGGTTGACGCTGCGGATTTCGCCCGCCTCGGCAAACTAGGCGCAGGAATTTCGCAAGTGCATCTCAATATCGATCACCACCTCAGTAATACGCGCTACGGAAACATAAACCTCATCGACACCAGCTCTGCAGCAACCGCGCAATACCTGGCGGAACTGCTGCCCGGCCTAAAGCTGGAGCTGACAACCGATGTTGCCACCTGTTTGCTGGCCGGAATCGTCACCGATACTCTTGGCTTCCGCACCGCCAACACCACACCCGCCACGCTCTCCATCAGCCAGCAGCTCATCGCAGCTGGCGCGCCCCTGGCGGACATTTACGACCGCACCTTGCACCGGCGCTCGCTTGCAGCGCTGCGCTTGTGGGGTGACAGCATCCAGCAGATTGAACAGCGCGACGGACTGGTGCACACGAGTGTCACGCTGGCCTCCAAAGCCACGCACGGCTATGGTGGCACCGGTGACGGAGACGTGGTAACTCTGCTCACCGCGCTCGAGAACATCGACGTCGCGGTGGTGTTTGTTGAGCACAAGGGCCGCGAAGTAAAAGTAAGCTGGCGCGCAAACACCGGCTTCAATGTCGCGAGTGTGGCAGCCATGTTTGGCGGCGGCGGACACGCTGCTGCGTCCGGGGCCAACCTGCTTGACACCACACTCGCGGACGCGCGCACTCTGGTGCTGGCCCGCACCTCGGCAGCACTTCGCGAATGGAAGCAAGCCACGTCACAGCAACCTGCCGGCTCGCGCAGCAGCTAGCCGCATCGCACCACAGCCAACCCGCAACAAACAATTTTCCATGACACTTCACGGCTTGTTGCTGGTCGACAAACCGCGCGGTCCCAGCTCACATGATGTAGTTGCGCGCATGCGGCGCATTTCGGGCGAGGCGCGCATCGGGCACACTGGCACGCTGGATCCGCTGGCGAGCGGCTTGTTGGTACTCTGCCTCGGTCGCGCAACGCGCCTCAGCGAATACCTGCTGGGCCACGACAAACGCTATCTCGCGCAGGTGCAGCTGGGCCAGAGTACCACCACGTACGACGCGGAAGGCCCCATAACGCTGGAGCGGCCCGTGCTTGCAACGCATGCGGATGTAGCCGCCGCTCTGCAGACATTTCTTGGAACAATTCGCCAAGCACCGCCGGCATACTCCGCGGTGAAAGTTGGCGGCCAGCCCGCCTACAAACTGGCGCGCAGCGGCCGCCCCGCGGACTTGGCTGCCCGTCCCGTTACCATCCACACGATTGAACTGATTGAATATGTTTCGCCGCGTGCCACAATACTGGTGCATTGCTCCGCCGGAACCTACATCCGTTCGCTGGCGCACGACCTTGGGCAACTACTAGGGTGCGGCGCCCATCTCGCAGATCTACAGCGCACCGCGGCCGGGCCCTTCCTGCTGACCGACGCGCACACGGTTGAACACCTTGACCGGGAGTTTGCTGCTGGTGCAGGCGCGCAACTCTTACAGCCCGCCGATGCCGGGCTACAAATGTGGCCAAAACTGGACCTCGACAGTGCTGCAGCCGCGCGCGTAATGCACGGCCAGACTGTATCAGCTGAAGCCGTGCATGGAGTTGCGCGCGCATATAATCCGGCGGGTTCCCTGATTGCGATCATGGAAGCCGACGCCGCAGGTACCCACTGGGTACCGCGCAAAGTACTTGCTCCGCAATGATTCATCTCTCAGCGCTCTCCGCCGCCAAACCCGACCGACCAACCGTGCTGACTGTTGGCGCGTTTGACGGCGTGCACCTTGGCCATCAAGCGCTAATCCGTGACATGAGCGCATATGCGCGCGCGAACGGCATGCGCAGCGCGGTGCTCACGTTTTATCCGCATCCCTCTGTGGTACTCAACGGCCGGCGGCCATCGTTCTATATTTACAGGCCAGTTGAAAAGCTCCAAGTTTTTGAAACACTTGGGCTGGACCTGGCGATTACAGAGCCTTTCAGCCTTGCGCTCTCAAAAGTTAGCGCCACTGAATTTGTGGCGCAATTGCAGCGCACACTCAACTTGCGTGTGTTGTGGCTTGGCGCCGATTTCGCGCTTGGCCACGCGCGCGAGGGCAGCGTCCCGTGGCTGCAAAAGCACGGCCAGACCGCTGGTTACAAAGTGCACACTTACATGCCGCTGGAAGTAGCTGGCACCGTGGTTAGCAGCAGTCGCGTCCGGACTGCACTTGCGCGCGGCGACCTGGCAGAGGTTCGCATTTGCCTCGGGCAAAACTTGCGCGTGCCCGGCAAAGTGATAACCGGCAAAGGCCGCGGGCGTACCATTGGAATACCCACCGCCAACCTTGAAATCTGGGACGAGCGCGCATATCCCGCTAACGGCGTGTACGCCGTCTTCGCCTGGGCCAAAGGGCGCTGGCACCCGGCAGTTGCAAACCTGGGCATGCGCCCCACATTTGAACCACAAGCCAGCGCGCTAACCATTGAAGCGCATTTGCTGGACTTCACCGAAGATCTTTATGGGGACAACTTAATTTTGTCATTCGCTGCGCGCCTGCGGCCAGAGCAAAAGTTCAGCGGAGTAACCGAGCTCTGCGCCCAAATTGACCGCGACATTCAGCAAGCCAGGCAATTGCTGGCGAACGAGGATTTACCGTGCCCGCCGAGCGCAGAATTTACCTCCTAAGCCCACGCGCGCACGATCCGGAAACGATCGCGGTTGCGTTTGCAAAAACTTCGCGCTCCCCAAAAAGCTTTGACGAAATAGCATCCGAACTAAGCGCAACCGCGTCGGCTGAATTTCACGAGAAATGGGTGGTGGGCTACGGCCACGCATCAGTTGCCGAACATGCGGTCCTGCACCTTGCGCTCGAAAATGTTTCGCGCCTGGCAATTGAGTGCATCGAGAGCAACCGCCTCGCGTCCTACACGGAAAAATCCACGCGCTACCAAACCTGGGCGCAAGACGGATACCATGTTCCCGTCGAATTATCCTCCGGGTCATCCGGAAAACTCTACACTGCCACCTGCGATGCGCTTTTTGCAGCGTACGAACAGGTGCTGCCGCCCTTGCGGCTGGCGATAACGGAACAGCACCCGCGCCGCACAGAAGAGAGTTCCACGCGCTACGAAGCGCGCATCCGCTCGATGTACGTGGATGTGGCGCGCTACCTGCTGCCCGCCAGTGCCCTTGCCAATGTGGGCATGACAGCCAACGCCCGCGTGTTCGAAGGTGCCATTCGGAAGATGCTTTCGCACCCGCTCGCCGAAGTACAGGAGATTGGGGAGGAAGTAAAAACAGTTGCGCTGCGCGAAACGCCAACACTCGTGAAATATGCAGCACCAAGCCAATTTATGATTGACACCAGAGCGGACCTCCAACTGCGTGCCCGCACACTGGCAGGCACTCCCCGGCCCGCAGATTGGCTAACACTTACAGATTACGAAAAAGACGCCGAGACAAAAGTACTCGCAGCAAGCCTGTATGCATTTGGCGAGATGCCCTTTGCACAGGCAGTGGAAGTTATTGTGCAGGCCAACCCCGCGCAACGGGCGGAGATAGCAGCGGCAGCGCTTGCCCGCATGGATCGCTTCGACAACCCTTTGCGGGAACTTGAACATGCGTCCTATGCGTTTGACTGCACCATTGACCAAGGTGCATATTTTGAAATCAAGCGCCACCGTTTGATGACGCAGACGCCACAAGCTCTTACCGCGGCACTGGGGTTTGCCACACCCCGGCTGCTGGCTGATGCCAATGTCCTTGCAATTTACAACACTGCGATGACAGCCGCCGCCAGCTGCTACAGCACACTGGTTGGCGATCATCCGCACGCTGCCGCTTATGTGGTGCCAAATGGCTTCAACCGCCGTTTCATGATGGTGCTAAACCTGCGCCAGGCATTTCACCTGTGCGAGCTGCGCAGTGCGCCGAACGCGCACTTCGCTGTGCGCCGCATGGCCGGGCGCATGCACGAAATGATTAGCGCCGTGCATCCGCTGCTTGCCGGCTTCATGCGCTGGACCGACCGCCCGGCTTGGCAGTCTATCGAATCCGACTACTTCACCTCAACCTGCTAAACCCAAATTAATCGGCCGCTGGATGCCAGCATATTGCAGTAATCTAAAAGTCCCCGTCGCCGGACCGCAACTCGCGGGCGTCACCGTATCCCATGCGCGCCACTTCGCGCTCGTCAGTCCGCCAGCCGTCGCGCACCTTTACGCGCAGCCCCAGAAACACCTGCCGCTCCACCAGCTCCTCGATTTCCTTGCGCGCCCGCGAACCAATCACCTTCAACATTGACCCGCCCTGCCCGATCACGATGCCCTTGTGCCGGTCATTGTCAACGTACACCATGGCCTCAATGCGCACCAGTGCCGGATCACTCTCGTCGTACTCCTCCACCACCACCGCCAATCCGTGCGGAACTTCTTCATGCAACGAGTACAGCGCAGCCTCCCGCACAAGCTCTCCAGCCAGGACGCGCAAATGTTTATCAGTGATCTGCTCATCCGGAAAAAGCTGCGGACCCACCGGCAAAAGTTCCACAATCCGCGCCAGCACCCGATCCAAGTTGTCGCCCCGCAATGCGGACACCAGCATCCATTCTGCTTCCGGTGCAAGCGCACGGTAGGCATCCGTGTTCGGCAACACGCGGTGCGCCCGCAAGTGGTCAGCCTTGTTCAGTACCAACAACAACCGGCGGTTGCCAATCCGGCTGCGCACCAGCTCCGCCAGCCGTTCATCTTCAGCCGCCGGCATGCGCGACACATCCGCCACCCACAACACCACATCCGCCTCCACCAGCGCCTGCTGCGCACTGGCAACCAGCACGCGATCCAGCGCGTGCTTTGCGCGCAACATACCTGGCGCATCAACAAACACCACTTGCCACTTATCAGTTGTCAACACGCCCAGCTGGTTTGAGCGGGTAGTTTGCGGCTTGGGGGACACAATCGCCACCTTCTGCCCCACCCAGGCATTTAGCAGCGTGGACTTGCCGGCATTTGGGCGCCCAACAAGCGCAACATACCCGCACTTGTAATCGCTAACTGCGTTCAAGCGTTACGCCTCCCCGCAAAAATCTGATCAACATTGTCCATAACGCGAAATTGATCTTCAGCCTGCACTAACGAACCAGCGTTTTGAATTTCACCCAATGGATGTGCGCTGGCGCCGGCTTCGCGCAGATCCGCAACGACCAGCATCCCGGGAAAATCACCCGCCTTCACAGCAGCAAACAGCAGGCACGGCTCGGACAGATCCAAGTCGCGCAGCAGACACGAAGCACCGCTTCCATCGGCCAGCACACCCTGCGCTTCCGCGCGCGGATGCCCCATGCCGCTGCGCGCAATCCAACCGGCCGCGTCGTCCGCGCCGATTGCAGCGCCATAGTCAGACAGCACGGAGACGGAAAAAACAACGCGGGACTGGTCACCATGCGAAAACCCTTGCGCACAAACACCGGCGGCCCGACAATTCGATCCCCGGCGCGCGCCAACTCCAGCTCGCCAGAGCCGCGCACCAGCGCGCATTCCCCGCCGCGCAAATAAGCGCGGCAACTGGTTTCATGCGCGTCCGGCACACGCGCGCCTGCCGTCACAACAGCCCCACTCGCGCCACCTGCACATTCACCCAACCCTGGAACCCGCTGCACACTGACAGACAAGCCTTAGAAGCCCATTGCTTTCAGCGTATCAAGTGTCTTGCCAACCGACGCAGCCGACGCACTCAGTAACGCGCGTTCAGGACCATCCAATTGCACCTCGAGCACGCGCTCTATGCCCCCGGCGCCCAACACCGCGGGCACGCCCATAAACATGTCACGCAGTCCATACTCGCCCTGCAGGTAAGCCGTAACCGGCAAGACGCGCTTCTGGTCGCGCAAGATCGCCTCAACCATTTGGATCGTGGCCGCAGCTGGTGCGTAATAAGCTGAACCGTCGCCCAGCAACTTTACAATTTCGCCGCCGCCGAGCCGGGTCCGTTCCACGATTGCATCAATCTGGCCCGGCTCAAAAATTCAGTCAGCGGCAAGCCGCCAATCGAAGTGTGGCGCGTAAGCGGAACCATATCGTCCCCGTGCCCGCCAAGCACCATCGCCTGAATATCCTTGACTGACACACCCGCCTCCATCGCAATGAACGCGCGATAGCGCGCCGTGTCCAAAACACCCGCCTGCCCAATTACCCGCTGCTTCGGAAAGCCGGAAACTTTGTAGCCCAAATAAACCATCGCGTCCAACGGATTGGTCACATAAATCAGAATACATTCCGGCGAATGCGCAACAACCTTCTCGGTCACTTCCTTCACGATGCGCGCATTTGTGCCAATCAGGTCATCGCGCGACATACCCGGCTTGCGCGCAATGCCAGCTGTAATCACCACAACGTCGGAGTTTGCCGAATCCGCAAAGTCACTTGTGCCCGTCAACCGCACATCCAAGCCAAGCACCGGAGTTGCTTCCATCAAATCGAGCGCCTTGCCCTTCGTCTTGCCCTCGAGTGGCGCAATATCCACAAGCACAACATCCGCCAGCTGCTGGCTGGCTGCCCAATGCGCCGCCGCTGCCCCGACATTACCCGCACCAACTATCGACAATTTCTTTCGCATTTAGTTCCTCGCAATCCAAAGAAGTTACAAACTCGCACGCACCTCAGGTGCGCACGACCGCCCACCTAGCGCCCAACCGCGGCCGCCTCTCCCGCGCGCATGCACTCAAACGCAGCAATTGCTACGGCCAGCATTTCAGCGTCAGGCTCGCGGGTGGTGAGGCGCTGCATGGCCAAGCCCGGCGCAGCGAGCGCCCGCACCAGCGGGTGCCCGAAGTTACGCGCCACAAAACGCAGCAGCTCGTACGCCACTCCCGCGAGCACAGGAATAAATGCGATGCGGGTTGCCAACCGCACCAGCAGCGGCTGCTGCCCGATCAAAGAAAAGAGCAGCACAGAAAACACAACCAGTATCAAGAGAAAAGCCGTGCCGCAGCGCGGGTGCAACAACGAAAATTCCGCAACACGCTCTGGCACAAGCTCCGCACCAGCCTCGAAAGCGTTGATGGTCTTGTGCTCTGCACCATGGTAAGCGAACACTCTGGCGATTTCCGGCAGCAAGCCTACAAGCAGCATGTAGCCAATCAGGATCGCAAGCCGCAGCACCCCTTCAAGCAAATTGGCCCGCCAGCTGCCCAGCGGCACCCACAACTCAACCAGCGCCGATAAGCCAGCCGGCAGCAGAAAGAACAGGGCAAGTGCGAACCCGATCCCAATCACCACGCTGCCCCAGTCTGAAGATCGTTGCAAATCCCCAGGCTCGCCATTTGCAACCCGCGCGGAGTAGTTTAGGCCGCGCACTCCAAGCGACAACGAATCCCACAGCCCCAGCACGCCGCGCACGAACGGTACTTGCATCCACCGGCTTTGGTACAGCGCGCCGAGCTGCTCCGTCTGCAGCTGGATGTCGCCAGCCGGCGCGCGCACCGCAATCGCCAGCGTGTGCCGCCCGCGCATTAGCACACCCTCCAGCAGTGCCTGCCCCCCATACACTGGCAACGGATTAACCAAACACCACTCCGGCACCAGCTGTACTCAACATCAAACGATTTTACGGTTCGGTCCTAGCACCGTCAAGCGGTCCACCGCAGCCGGGGCAGCTGCCTTTCAAGCTCCAACCTCGCGCTCACGAGCCGCACACGCTAATCGCTTGACAATCGCCCCCTGATCACGTAACATTCGGTTGCAACATACTACTCCAACAGAGCGGAAGTGCTGATCTCCAACGATTGGCACACCTTGGTGGCGAAGCCGGTGAAAGTCCGGCGCTGTCGCGCAACTGTAAGGGCAAAATCGCTTGCCCAAGCCAGGTCGCCCACCCCGTTCTTTTGCAAACGCCCTTCGCGCCAAGGGGTTTTGTAGAACCGCTGCTCGCGTGCAGTGCCGTTTTAGAAACCTTTTGCCGTTCCGGCGAAAGGTTTTTTTGTTGCATTTTAGTTCCGGAGACAATTAGACCAATGTCAATTTTTCGCCTTCGTACCCTGATTGCTTGCCTAGTATTGCTTGCAGCGTGCGCCGCACCCGTGGCAACAGCGCCTGCCGTGGTGCCAACCGTGGCTGACCCAACAGCCGTGCCGCTACCAACCGCATCGCCTGCGCCAACCTCGCTGCCCGCACCAACCGCAAACCTAACTGACGCATGCGTTGCCGATGCGACTCCCGGCGTGGACTACTTCCCAGCGAAAGCGATCATTACCCAAACCGAAGGCTTTAGCATTGAGTACCACGACACATACAAATTACTCACTGTAAAAACGCCGGCTCCCGGAGCCACGGCGGCGCAAACTTATGTGCTTGTGCAGTGTGGCACAGAACCACCCGCCGGCTTCGAACCTGCGCAAATTATTACAGTGCCTGTTAAGCGCGTCGTAGCCATGTCCACCACTTACCTGTCGGTACTCGACGACCTGGGGCTGCTCGACCGCCTGGTGGGCGTGGACGATGCCACGTATACCTACAACCAAAAAGTCATTGAGCTGTTTGCAGCCGGCAAGCTCAAGGCGATTGGAAGCGGAGCCGGCCTCAATCTGGAGGCGGCCATCGAGTTGAAGCCTGATCTCATAATCACCTTCGGATCCGGATCCACTGACTTTGACTCACACCCCAAGCTGCTTGAAGCCGGCCTGAAAGTGGTGCTGAACGCTGAGTGGCTGGACACCTCACCGTTGGGCCGGGCCGAATGGGGAAAATTTATAGCCGTATTTTTCAACCAGGAAGCGGCAGCCGAAACCTGGTTCACGGAAATTGCTGACGGCTACGCCAAGGTGAAGGCAATCGCAGCCAAAGCTGGCAGCCCGCCTAAGCTGGCTTACGGCACGCCATACCAAGGCACGTGGTATCTACCCGGTGGCGCTTCCTTCGCCGCGCAGCTTATCCGCGATGCCGGCGCAACTTACCCGTACGCAGCCGACACATCAACCGCAAGTTTGCCGCTATCCTTCGAAGAAGCGTACAGCACCACGCGCGACGCAGCGTACTGGATCAATCTGCCATTCGTCCCCGACCTCGCCGCGCTCTTGGCCCAGGACAGCCGCTTTGCGGATTTTGACGCCTACAAAAAAGGAGCCGTCTGGAACAACGACCTGCGCTCTAATGCTGCGGGCGGCAGCGACTATTACGAAAGCGCCGTGGTGCGCCCGGATCTGGTGCTCGCTGACCTTGTTGCAATTGTGCATCCCGACAAGATGCCCGGGCACGAGTTTTACTACTACCGCCAGTTGAAATAGAGCCGCAACTAATAGCAGCCCGCGCTCCAACCTGCAGCACCAGATGACTACCAACCCGCCCCAAGGGGCTGCGGCCGCAACCGCGCAAAAACCGCAGCCGCTTGGGGCGCAGCCGGCGGAACTTCTCACCGCTGCGCAGTTTGGAGCGCTGGTGCTGGCGCTGTTGCTTGCAATCAGCGCCAGTCTCGCGCTTGGATCAGTTGCCATACCGCTGGGCGACATCGCCCGCATTGCGCTGGGCGCTGCGCCCGCAAGTGAAACGTGGACACTGATTGTGCTCACAATCCGGCTTCCCAAAGCCATCACCGCCGCACTCTCCGGCGCAGCTCTGGCTGCCAGCGGCGCCCAGATGCAAACATTATTCCGCAACCCGCTTGCCGACCCGTACATCCTTGGCATCAGCTCCGGTGCAAGCCTGGGCGTAGCCGTGGTGCTGCTATCGGCGGGCGCGGGCGGCTCCATGCTCGTCGCTGGCCTCGGCTTGGCGGGAAAGTTCAGCCTGGTGGCTGCCGCCAGCTGCGGGGCCGCAATG
>BGOS01000003.1 GCA_003569365.1 Anaerolineaceae bacterium | reverse complement strand
CATGGGCGTGAACATGACGCTGAGCTGCAACTGGTTGAAGAGCAGCTTCTGCGTTACGCTGCGCTGCAGCAGCTCAATCTGGTACGGGTTCTGTTGCTACGCCAAAGGCCCGCACTTTGCCGCTACTCTGCAAGCTGCCAAAAGCCTCGGCAACTTCGGCCGGCTCCACCAGTGCGTCCGGCCGGTGCAAAAGCAGCACGTCCAAATACTCGGTGCCGAGGCGCTTGAGGCTGCCTTCCACCGCCTCCAAGATATGCTGCTTGCTGAAATCAAACTCGCCCTTGCGAATGCCACACTTGCTCTGCAGCACAATTGATTCGGCGCTGCCACTTCAGGCGCTTTGCGGCAGCCGCAAATACCGTCTCGCTTTTACCGCCGCCATAGATATCGGCGTGGTCGAAGAAACTGATGCCGCATTCCATGGCACTGTCCAGCAGCTTGTCCAACGCTGCCGGCTCAAGCGCATGGATGCGCATGCAGCCCAGGGATATCTCCGGCACCGACATCGTTCCCGGCCCGACATTTATTTTTCGCATGCGCCCATGTTAATCCAGTTGGGCGGATATCTCAAGCGGCAGCATGCCTTGCCTCACCAGCTGATCGTCTTTCCTCTCTCGCGTCAGCTTGCTGCAAGTGGACTGCCCGAGGGTTCCATGGCCGTGGCGCTTGTTGTAATTGTATTGGCGAGAGTTGCGGCGCAATCGGGGTACGTGGCAGCGCCTTGGCCGTTGCGCTCTTCAATCTTCCAGCCACCAGTGTCCGTGTTGGCATCGGTGCCGTGCTGGTAACGCGGCCGACATATAGCCCGAGCTTACGGCATGACTATTTGTGTTGCAGCCTGCGCAGCCCGAATTACGACGCGCGCAGGGCACGCGCCAGGCACGCGCACCTCCAAAGAAATAAGCCTTGTAGTTATTGCGTGCGCAGTAATCGCAAAGGGAATCCTGATCAGCCCCCGCGCCCCAAACTAAAAATTGTTCGCGTTCCCAATCGCCGAGATAAATGGAGCCATCCGGGTGCGTGTAGGTGCCGCTGCTGTGGCGCTCGCCGTTGCGCCAGCTACCGGTGTAGGTGGCGCCACTGTGCCATGTCATCGTGCCCTGGCCGTGGCGCTTGCCGTTCTCCCACCCGCCGGTGTACGTGCAGTGGTTGGGATTTGTGAAGGTGCCATGGCCATGCCACTTGCCAGCCTCCCACCCGCCGCTGTAACTGCAGCCATCGCTATATGCAATTGAGCCTTGCCCGTGGCGCCGGCCGTTCCTCCGCTCTCCGCTATAGGGCATGCGCTTAGGGCTGGCCGTGGTCGGCGGCAGCCAGCCAGCGCTTACAAGTGCGCAGCTGCCGCCACGCCAGAATCAAAGCCCGCGATCGCTGCCAAGCTGGCGCAACGGACAGCCGCTCAATGCTCAAGCTGCCCGTGGTGCCATTGGCCGGTTTCCTTGCTGCCATCGGCGTTCAGCATGGTGCCCGCGCCGTGAAACATGCCATGCTCGAACTCGCCTTCATAGGCACTGCCATCATGGAGCAATAAGACTCCGTGGCCGTGGAACTTGCCATGCTGCCACGCGCCGGTGTATTTGTCTTTGTTGGCATACTTCATTGTGCCGCTGCCGCTGGCGCTGCCGTGATCCCAGCTTCCGGTAAACGTGGAGCCATCGCTAAAGTTGACCGTGCCTTCGCCGGTGGGCTTGCCGTCGCGCCAGCCGCCGGTGTATTTACTGCCATCAGCGAACGTCATGGTGCCTTCGCCGTTGGCGGTGTCGTACTTCCATGAACCGGAGTACGTGTCGCCATCCGCATTGGAAACCCTGTTCACGGTCGACCATGGCAAAAGACCACAGCCGGCAGTTAACGCAACACACATAAAGGCAAACAGTTTTCGCATATTTGTAATCCCAGCTTGCCGGATCCTTCCGATAAACTCACCTGCAACAGATGCAATTCCCGAGCCAGCCGACATTCCGGGACCACCTGTTGCTCCCAAGCTGGTTTGATGGTAATCCAGTTGGGATATTCCCTCAAGTATCGGCCAACAGCCGCGGGTTTTCAGCGGGCAGCCCCACGCCCGCCGGCTTTACGGTAGCGACTGGCCGTCCCTCCGCAGCCGTAATTGCGGTGCTACCGGCGCCCCAGATATGCCTAGCCCACGCGGCTAGCCCCTGCTCCTTGCTTCATACAACCCGCAATGCGGGCCGACAAACATCTTTGGGGTTTTCGCCGCCGCCCCCTAATCTATCCGTAAGATGGTGGCGGCAAGTCCCGACTACAGTAACGGCAGAGAATTGCTTTAGCTTGAATGGTTTCTGCGCAAAATGGGCACTCTTTCGTTTGGCTTGCACCCGTTTGCCCCGAGGCTGAAAGGCGCTCAGCGGCAGCATCAGGATGTTCTCGTTGGGCTTTTCCGGGCAGCGGCTTGGCGGGTGCCTCGCCAGGCGCCATAAAGCCCACAATCAACAGCGCGATCGGCCCGAGCAAAAGACCCGCAGCGAACCAGCCGCAACCGCTGCGGTTCTTGCTTGACGCAATCATCGCGGCGCCAATGCCGGACAAGATCCAGATGATTACAGCAGCAAACATTTACTCATTATAGTGTGGCCGACAAATCTAACCTTAGACAATCATCAAAATCGAGCTACGAAACAAAATCGTAATACACAGGCGCAACAGTCGGCCCATGTGCGGCCTTTGCATCGTCTATACCCAAACCAAGATTATCGGCATTCATAGACACCAAGCGCAGAATATTGCCAATGCACCGCATGCGCGCCAAGTCACAATTACAGCATTCTATTCCTCTGCGCACGCAATTCTTCAATTTCGTCGCGAAGTACCTTTCGCCTAGGTTGCCCCGGACCCATAAATTTTTGCTGCGCGACCAGTGCATCAATCCTAGCACTCAATGCCGCAAGTTGGTCGGTCGCACTGCCCGGAGATTCCGTATCTCCATTTCTTTCTGTCACGAATGTGTCCGGCACAGGCCGCCGCAACGTTACATCAGCTGATTGGACACGCGAGTTTGCCTCCAGGGCCCGCGCAATTCGGGTCAAGAGTCCAACAACTTCGTTAATTTTCCAGTACCAAAGAAGCACTTCACGAAAAATAAAGAATAGCGCCACCAACAATGCAAGTACGACAATCAGACCCAGGAATAATCACCCATCAGTAGCCTCCTGTTACCCTTCCAAAACTATTTCCTAGTTCACACACGCCAAATTCTCAGCTTTGATCGCGGCCAGGCGCGTCCCATTGCCAATGCCGCTGATGCGCGCCAAATCACTGACGCTGGAGAACGGCCGCAGCGCAATCAGCGCTTGCGCGCGCGTAGCGCCAATGTGGATGATGCGCTGCAAGTCCTCCAGCGCGGCACTGTTGACATCAATCTGGCCGGGAGCGCACTGGCCGGCAGCCACGGCCGTGGCAGCGGGCGCAGGCGTGGGCACATCGGTGGGCGCAACAGTTGGCGCAGCCGCAGGCACTGGCACATCCGTTGCCACCACAACGGCAGTTGCCACAACCGGCACCTCTGTTGGCACAACCACTATCACGGCCGTTGCAGTTGGTTGAGGCGGGGCTGGCACCACCACCACCGCGGTTGCGGGCGCAGCGGCGGGCGCAGCGGGTTGGCTGGCAGCGTTGGCATATGTATAGCCAGCCGGGCAAGTGGCCGTCATGCTATTCACAGCGACCCATTCGCTTTGCGTGACAGAAAGCCCCCACGCGGCCTTCACACGAATCCAGTCATAAGCATACTCACACCAGTAGCCCTGATTGGGCGGCTTCCATTCATCCGGCGCGCGGCTGCCTTTGGCGCGATTGGCCGACGCCGACACTGCAATCAAGTGGTCGGCATCGGCCAGCGAATTGGCGTAGTCCTGTTTGCGGTCCGGCGCCCAATCAGATCCGCCCGAGCTGTGGGCGTCACCCAGCGGCACAAAGTGATCCACATCCAACTCACGCGCAACTGTGTAAACAGCATTCGTATACGGGTCATACCAGCGCCCGCCCAGCACCGTACAGTTGGCGCTGCTGGTGAACGTCACCGGCTCAAGGCTCTCGGCAATTAACACTTCGGCGCGCGTGTCCTGGCAGTCACGGTCGGCATCCACCCAATGTTTCCATGAGCTGCGATCGTAACCAGGCACACTGCCGTTGCCGCGGATGTTTGGCTGCGGTGCGCCGCCACCTGGTGGCACAGTTGCAGCTGGCGCAAGCGCCGTTGGCACTGGCGTGGCGGTAAGCGCCGGGGCTTGAGATGTCGCAGGCGGCCGCGTTGCAACCGCAGTTGCACTTGGCCGCAGCGGAATGCGCGTTGGCGATGGTGCAGGCGCCATTGGCGTCGCCGTCGGCACACCCGTTGCATCCGGCCCGTTAGCATCGGGCTGCACGCGCGTGGCATTTCTGGCGGCTGTAGCGGTTGGCAGCCGCGGCGCAGCTTTATTGGGCGCTTGCGTGGCGGTGCTGTTGGGCGCAGCGGTTGCAATTTTGTTTTGTACCTTCGTCCCGGTGGCGTTGGGTTGCGCAGTGGCGTTTTTACCCTTTAGCTTGGTGGCGGTTTTGTTGGGTAACCGGGTGGCAGTGCCATTCGCAAGTTTGGTTGCAGATGGAGCGGAAGTTTTCTTGCCAGTGCCCGTGGCTGTCTCTACAGATTTAGGTGCCAGTGGAGTTCTGGTGGCCGTCGCACGCCCGGCAGGCGTCTGCGTGGCTGTGGCGGTTGCGGCAGCTGCGCTGCTGGCGGATACATACAGGGCACCCGCAGCCAAAAGCACTGCAAGCGCAAGGCTGGCCGGCTTATTCAAACAGCCCGGCAAAAAGTGTCTGAATAGTCCCGCCTAATGCTGCTTGGGTCCAACAGCCCGCGCACAGCAGCAGCGCAGCCGCCAATGGTACCGGCTTGTTTAGTATGGGCACGGCCAGCAAGCCCAGCCCCGCTGGCACCGCAAACAACACTCCCCGGCGGCACCTCCGCGCACTAAAGACCGTCAATCTTGCGTTTGACCTCGGCTAAGTCGAACTTTATCCGGTCGGCCTCAGACAAGCGGGCGTAGAGCAGGGCGCGCTCTTTAGAAAGTTTGTCATACTGCGCGCTACGGCGTGCGGCCTTCACGCCGTGATACACCGCAGCTCCCGCCACCAGGCCAAGCAATGCAGTGCCCTTCACAACAATTAACCCCAACCCAAGCGGCAGTGTCACTGCTTTCCATAATAAGGATGATCCCTTCCGGCGGCTTGTCATTATCGTGCCTCCAATATACCCGCTTTGAGTATATGGGACCTGTCAATCGACGGCGCGCCCAACGCACATCACCCCACCCACCAGCCACGGACGGCTCCGCATTACAATAGTCAGATGAACAGCATCACAGCTGCAGCGTACAACTGCTTGTCGGGAAAAACAACTGAATATCGACAAATTGCCCAAGTGCAATAGCTCACCAACCCATCACCAAGCGCGCCGCGCCACAAAAGACACAACCCACTAGGCAATAACCTCAGAGAGGCAACCGTCAAACCATGTCACCAATAGCAACCGACACGCGGCGCCCCTTCTCGGTCAATGTTTATCTTCCGGGTGGCAATCCCGAAGGACTCAAGGTAGTAGAAAAATCCAACTGGACCGGGCGTGGCCTGGTGATCCCACGCGCGATGTTTGGCGAGAGTAAGCACCGCGAGGAACTCAATCGCACGGGCGTTTATCTGCTGGTTGGCCCTGACGAGACCTCTGCGCTACCGCGCCTCTATGTGGGCGAAGGCGATCCGGTAAAAGCCCGCCTTGAACAGCATGCAAACAGAAAAGACTTCTGGACGCATGCCGTAATCTTCACCAGTAAGGATACAAATCTCAACAAAGCCCATGTGCAGTTGCTGGAATCCCGGCTCGTGGAACTGGCGCAAGCTGCCAAGCGCTGCGTACTCGAGAACGTAGTTCTACCCGGCGCACCATCACTGTCGGAATCCGACGCGGCAACGGCGGAAGGATTCCTCGACGACCTGCTTTTGTGCCTGCCGCTCGTTGGGTACTCGCTATTTGAAACAACCATTACGGTGCCCACTGACAAACACTTACTCTTTCTAAGCGCACGCGGAATAAAAGCCTCGGGGCGGGATACAGCCGCAGGCTTCGTTGTCTACAAAGGCGCGCAGGCCGTCATTGATGACAATATCACCGCATCAGCCCAGGAATATCTCCGCACCATTCGGGCTGACCTACAGCGCCAAGGAGTCCTCATCCCAGCACCTGCCGGTGCTGGTTTAACGCTCTCGCAGGATTACACCTTCAACTCGCCTTCCACTGCATCCGGTGTCTTGCTGGGCAGAGCATCAAACGGGCGCACCGCATGGAAAACTGATGACGGCCGCATGCTAAAGGAAATTCAGGATGCGGAAGCGGCAGCGTAGCCAGTCATTAAGAGCCCACAACACAGGAAACCCACCATGACCACGCTAACCTATACACCACATAAACGCATCATACTTAAAGGGCATGCGGAACTGAACGAGAAATGGCTTCAGGACCGCATTGCAGAAAATCCCGCGATAATCGGTCTCGGGGAAATTGAGCTACTGGATCGCGAACGCCAGCAGGATCGCGCTGGCCGGCTGGACCTGCTCCTTGCAGATACCGACGCGGACACACGCTATGAAGTTGAACTAATGCTCGGTGCGACCGATGAATCGCACATTATTAGATGCTTGGAATACTGGGACATCGAACGCCGCAGGTACCCCGCATACGATCACTGCGCTGTAATTGTGGCCGAAGATATAACCAGCCGCTTTCTGAATGTTCTTGCACTATTAGCAGGTACGCTGCCCCTGATCGCAATTCAATTGCAAGCCCTAAGTATTGACGACAAAGTCATCCTCAGCTTCACCACCGTCCTTGACCAGCGCTCGCTGCGGCGCGACGATGTAACAGAGGTGCGCCCAGCACCATCAGACCGGGAAGACTGGGTCAAGCGCAGTTCTGCAACTGTCATGCAAACGGCAGACGAAGTCCTAAAAATAATTAACCAGCACACCAAGACAACATACCAACTTAACTTCAACAAGCATTACATTGGACTGTCAGACGGAGAGCGATCAAGAAACTTCATTCATTTTCGGCCGCGCAAGAACCACTTGCGAGTAATCATGCCAAATGCCTGGAACGCTGCAAATGTCAGTCAAATTCAAGAAGCTGGACTTGAAGCAGAGCAAAACAATGATCGGTTAGTATTCAATCTCACCGCAGCTGACCTGAAATCACAAAACATAATTGTCACAAAATTAATCGCTGTTATCGTCGAGCAATACGAAGAGTGAAGTTATCGGCCCGTATAGCTTTTGCGGCAAACCCCCTGTCCCACGCTAAACTGCTGCACATAAAGGCGCTGCTCATTTGTCTCCGGACAGTTCACGCCGCGCGCCGCCAGCAGCGCTGCAAAAGCAGCGGGCGCATCCAAGCCGGCTGCGCGCAGCACGCAGCCGCCAATTGTGCCGGCGCGCCCCAGCCCGCCCATGCAATGAATCACCGTCGTCTGCCCCGCCGCAGCCCAGCTGCAGATGCGCACTACAAGCTCGCGCACCGCACCAACTTCCGCCGGGAGGCTGCCATCCTGGATGGGCAAGCGGTGAAACTCCAGCCCGTTTGCTGCCGCGCGCTGCGGCAGCTCGCCAATCGCCAGCTTCACAAGCTCGCGATCCTCCAGCAGGCACACCAGATGCTGCGCGCCATATACAGTGCGCAGTCGTTGCAGGTCCAGCTCCAAGTTGCGCATCCAGGCGCCGCTAAGACCACCCGGCTGCTGCTTGCCCGGCGCTAGGGTTAAGCCCACGCGCCCCGGCCACAGATCGCTTAGCCAGCCCACCTCAATCGGGTGCGTTTCGGAAGTTCTTTCAGCAGTGTTCATCATCAATCAGTAGTGTTCGCAGGCGCATAACATCCTAACGCATTTGTGGCAGCGCACCGCAAAGCAAAACCGGGCCGGCAAAGCGCCGGCGCTCAAGCGCCCGGCGCCTGCCGGCCCGGATCAACTAGTAAACCGGCAGCCCAAGCGCTGCCGTGCTACAAAACCGCAGTTACGACAACAGCAAGTTCGCTGCCAGCAGAAACACCACCAAGTCCAACACCACTACCAGGCCGCCGAAAACAGAGATGGCTGAAGCCGATCCTGCTACGCCCTTGCCAACCGCGGTCTTTGGACCCAGCGCAGCCAGATCCGCACACACAGACTGGCCCTCGCGCGCCGCAGCGAACTGGGTCACTGACGCCAGAATTCCGGAAGCAGCCACAATGCCCAGCACCAAATACTTCGCCGCTGCGCTCATGGCACCGATGTTGCCGACTGCGAGCAAAACCAGCACACCAGCCAAGATGATGGTCGGACCCATCTGCGCCGCCGTAATTTGACTGCGCTTGTCATTCCACAAGAGTACCAATTCTTTTTCGTTCATGTTAGCTCCTTAGTTTCAAAAAAAATAAAATAACCCGCCATCCACACGCAGCTTGCGGCTTGCCGAAATTTACCGGACACCGGGCGCAACCAGCCCGCCAACCCGCGCCGACACTCACCGCCCCTCCTCAAATAATCTCCGCAAATTATAGCGCCCTTCGCGCCGCACTACCACTCTTCATCAGGTTTGGGACTAATCGTTGTCACAGCCCTACCACGCAAAATCCTCGGGCGAAGTTTTGTAGCCGGGGAAGATCGCATCCAGCTTCGCCAGCACCTCCGCGCTCAGCTCCAGCTGCTCGGCCACCAGCGCCGCCTCCAGCTGCGCCAGTGTGCGCGGCCCGATGATCGGCGCCGTCACACCCGGCTGCTGCAGCAGCCACGCCAGCGCCACATCACCCGGCTCCTGCTTGATTGCAGCGCACAGCTCCTCATATTGCAAAATCTGCGGCCGGATTTTTTCAAATGACTCTTGCGCGCGCCCCGCCAGCCGGCGCTTGCCGTCACGCTCCTTCTTCAGCACACCGCCCAGCAGCCCTCCGTTCAGCGGCGACCACGGCAGGATCCCAATCCCGTAAAACAGTGCCGCCGGAATCACCTCGCGCTCAAGATCGCGCACCACCAGGTTGTAAAGCGCCTGCTCCGACACCAGCCCCAGAAAATTGCGTTTGGCTGCTGCCGCCTGCGCCTGCGCCAGATGCCAGCCCGCAAAATTACTGCTGCCCGCATAAATAATTTTGCCCTGAGCCACCAGCAGCTCAAGCCCCTGCCAGATCTCCTCCCACGGCGTGCTGCGGTCAATATGGTGCATCTGGTACAGGTCAATGTAATCCACCTGCATGCGCTTCAAGCTTGCCTCGCACGCGCGCCGGATGTTCAGCGCCGACAGCCACTTGTTGTTCGGCCACGGATTCATCTCGCCGTACAGCTTTGTCGCCAGCACCACCTTCTCGCGCCGGCCGCCGCCTTTCGCAAACCAGCGCCCCATAATCTCCTCCGTGCGCCCGGGCTGCGGCGCACCATAGCGGTTGGCCGTGTCAAAAAAGTTAATGCCACTCGCCAGCGCTGCATCCATAATCGCGTGCGCGCTGGCCTCATCCGTCTCCGGCCCAAAGTTCATCGTGCCCAAACACAGCCGGCTCACCGAAAGTCCCGAGCGCCCCAAATTCATAAACTTCATATTTGCCTCACTTGCTAAAACCAAAAACTAAAACCTGCAAGCAACAAAAGCTGCTGCGCCGCGCGCAGCAGTTCCACCGTCAGCTACAGCGCCTCCGCCACAAACAGCGCAATCTGCCGCTGCGTCTTTTGCTGGTACTCCGCATAAATCGGAAACGCCGCCACCGCCAGCGCCCACAAGCGCGCGCGCTCAGCCGCATCCGCCACCTCGCGCACGCGCATCGCCATTACCTGCGCCTTATCGCGGATCTCCACCAGCGGCTGCGCCCGCAAGTTGTACACCCACAGCGGATCCTCCGGCGCGCCGCCCTTCGACCCCACCAGCACATAACGCTTGCCATCGCACACGCGCATCAACGGCGTCTTGCGCACCGCCCCGCTCTTGTTGCCGGTGTTCGTCACAATAATCACCGCTTGCCCCGCCGCATCTGTGCTGCCCTCCGCGCCATTCGTGCGCTCATACAGCTCCACCTGCTCCCGCACCCACGCGCTCGGACTCGGAATATATTCCGCCATCAGCCGCCTCCCACAACTATTTTCACGCAGCCCCCGTACTCCTTGCACGGCCCGCTGCCCTTGCGCTTAAAAAATTGGGCGCCGCTTCGCACCCGCAGCGCGCCGCCCGCAAGCCGCACCCGAACCAGCGGCCGCCCGCCCTTCAACTGCAGCCCACATTGCCAGCTTGCTGCCTGTAAGCCCGCATCCCGCCCGCTGCCCGCATCCGCAGCGCACCCGCAGCGTCAGCCCATCAACCGCCCGCTGCCAACTCAACCAGCAGCCAACGCCCACCGTGCCAGCCCGCGCAAACAAATGCTGCAGCCAGCGCCGCACTCAACGCCGCAGCTGCCCGGCCGGCACGTCCTTCGCAATCTGCAGCACAAAGTATGCCGTCACCACGCACAGCAAGCCGCTCGTATAAAACGCCAGCGCATAATCGCCAAACTGCACGCGCAGCAGCGCAGCCCCCAGCGCCGCAATCGAGCCGCCCACCTGATGCGCCGCAAATACCCAGCCATACACAACCGTGGCATGCCCGGGCCCAAGTATCCGGCGGCACAGCAGCACCGTGGGCGGCACCGTCGCCACCCAGTCCAACCCGTAAAAAACCACAAACACCAGCGTGGAAGGCTGCACCGTGCTGAACAGCACCCACGGCAGCAGGAAGAGCGAGATGCCGCGCAGCAGGTAATAAAAAAACAGCAGGCGGCGCGCGTCATAGCGGTCCGTCAGCCAGCCGGAAAATATTGTGCCCACCACATCAAACACGCCCACCAGCGCCAGCAAGCCGGCCGCTGCCACCTCCGCCATGCCATGGTCATGCGCAGCCGGAATAAAGTGCGTGCCAATCAACCCGCTGGTGGAAAGCCCGCACACAAAAAACGAGCCGGCCACATACCAGAAGTCGCGCACCTTGGCCGCATCCCGCAAAGTTTGCAGCGCCAGCCGCGCAGCATTCACTTCACTGCGCACCGGTGGCTGCCAATCCGGCGCTGCGCCGTAAGGCAGCCGGCCCGCGTCCGCCGGCCGCTCGCGCAAGAATAGCCAGATCACCGGCACCATCACAAACGCGCCCGCAGCCACTGTCACCGACACACTGCGCCAGCCCACATTCATCGCCAGCATCGAAAGTCCCGGCAGAAAAACAAGCTGGCCGCTGGCGGTTGCCGCCGTCAGCAGCCCCATTACCAGTCCGCGCCGCTGCACAAACCAGCGGTTGACCACGCTTGCCGCAAACACCAGCGCCATCGAGCCGGTGCCAACGCCCACCACCACGCCCCACAAGAGCACCAAATGCCACGGCTCAGTCATAAAGACTGTGGCGGCCGCCCCGCTGCCAATTACCGTCAGCGCCGTCATCACAACGCGCCGGATGCCAAAGCGCTCCATCAGCGCCGCCGCAAACGGCGCCGTAAACCCGTACAGCAAAACATTCACGGATACCGCCAATGAGATTTGCGCGCGGCTCCATCCGAAGGCCGCTTCAAGCGGCACAATCAGCACGGAGGGCGCAGAACGGAAGCCCGCCGTTGCCACCAGCGTCAGGAACGTAACCGCCGCTGCAATCCAAGCCGGGTGTATACTGCGCACAGCAAGCACAGGCTGCGCAGCGCGCACCGGAGAATTCAAAGCCATGCTGAATTATCATTCATCCCGCCGCATGATGCTCCGCGCTGCACCAGCTTCTGCGCACACCGATACCAGGCACTTAGATGTGGTAGTCCGGTGCACCCTATAATCTCCGCATGGTCAGCACCGACGGCCACGCAGCCCGCATGCGCAAAATTCTCTACTTCGACATGGACAACGTGCTGGTCGACTTTCAATCCGCCGTCCCGCACCTTTCGCCCGAAGTGCTCAAGATCTATGAAGGCAACCTTGACGAAGTCCCGGGCATCTTCTCGCTGATGACTCCCATCCCCGGCGCGATTGATGCTTTCAATGAGCTGTCTTTTCTGTTCGATGCCTGCATTTTGTCTACCGCACCGTGGGGGAACCCGACAGCGTGGTCAGACAAGTTGCTCTGGACCAAGCGTCACATTGGCGCCAATGCTCACAAGCGCCTCATCCTTTCGCATCACAAGAACTTAAACCGCGGCCACTTTCTGGTGGATGACCGCACCAAGCATGGAGCAGGGGAATTTGAGGGCATGCACATCCAGTTCGGTACAGCGCTTCCCGGACTGGCCCGCAGTTCTACCGTTCCTGCGCAGTGCTGCCCAACGCGTTGCTGCCCCTGCAGCCAACGCACACCCAACAGGTTTCAGAATTAACCACCTAATTCCAAGCATATTTTTTTTATAAGGCTGTGACCGCGAATATTTTCCAAACTTGTACAGGTGTGGCGGTGTAACGCTCAAGGCGACAAAACAAGGGTCGATAACTTACTTGACGGAGAACTATGAAACTTTACCCTTATACCGATGTCTGGGAATCGAATGATGCGCATGCCAACTTCAAGGCTGACGTGACATATTACACAGTTGCCGATCCCCTGCCGGCTGTTTATGAGTTGAGCCAGCGAACGGGCATCCCGGTTACCTGCCTTATCCGCTATATCCTCGCAAAGTACACAACCTCCAACGACGCCCTGCTAGCGCCAGACGCACCGCATCTCCAACTGATGGAAGAGGAAATTTGCCCTGCCGAAGTCGGGGAGGCAGCGCGCCTACCCGCTTAGTCCGCCTTGCAGGAAGTTTTGGCCTGGCTTCGCGCCGACTCGGCAGAGTAGCAGGCCAACAGCGGCACGCGATGCAGTGCGCAACGCTTGCCCCCAAACCGCAAAAAAAATTCCTCCCAAGACACTTGGTCAGGCGGAGTTAGAATTATCCGCATAAGTGGCGCTTTAGATTATTGATAATTTGCCGTCGCAAATAGTTCAATGCGAACGCGCGTAGCTTGAATAGCCATTTGCTAACTGCGCCTCCACAGGCATGACCACTACTGCCGCACCGTTTGAAGCGCAGATTGCCGAGTGGCGCGCATACGTAAGCACCCGCCATACTGCGGGCAGCCCGCAGCCCGCAGCAAGTGAGGCGCAGCTGCGCGCGCACCTCGCCGCACTCAGCGCAGCTGGCTTATCCGCAGATGAAGCCTTCCTGATTGCGCTCAAGCGCGTAGGCAGCAGCGATGCGCCGACCCATGACTTTGCCGGTACGCATGCCGCCCAGCTGTGGCAGCAGCCGCCATCTGACCCGGGCGCAGCCCTTGCGCCAACACGCGCCAAGGAGCTGCGCGGTGTGCTTGCGTTTGCAACCGCCGCAGCGCTGGCAGTCAAAGCACCCGTCCTCTTTGGCATCCCGCTCTCGCCGGACGCGGACCCACCGCTCTTTTACCTGCGCAACGCGAGTTTATTCGTCTTCCCCTTGCTTGCTGCCTACCTAATGTGGCACCGCGCACCAAATGCGCGCAAAGCCCTCACGCTCACGCTTGCCTTTGCAGCCGGGGGTTACTTTGCAAACGCCTACCTGTTCGCGGACAGCAGCCACACTGCGCTCCTTGCCATCCTGCACCTGCCGATCGCACTCTGGCTCGCCGTCGGGTTCGCGCACGTCCGCGGCGCTTGGTTCGCCAACAGTGCCCGCATGCAGTTTGTGCGCTTCTCCGGCGAGCTGGCAATCTACTGTGTGCTCATCGCGCTGGGCGGCATCGTCCTCGCCGGCTTCACTTCCATTATGTTCACGGCCATCAACACCAACTCAGCCTGGTTCGTCGCAGGCTGGCTGATCCCCTGCGGGGCGGCGGGCACAGTCATCATCGCCGCATGGCTCGTGGAATCCAAGCAGAGCGTCATCGGCAACCTGGCCCCGATGCTTACGCGGCTGTTCACGCCGCTCTTCACAATTCTCCTGCTGGTGTTTCTCGCCACAATGTTGTGGACCGGCAGCCCAATAAACGTTGAGCGTGAACTGCTGATCAGCTTGGACTTGATGCTGGCAGTCGTCGTTGGATTGGTGCTTTACGCTGCCTCGGCGCGCTCCCCGCAGGCAGCGCCCGGCTTTTTCGACGGCTTGCAACTGCTGCTCGTGGCAAGCGCGCTCGCAGTTGATGGCATCGCACTGTGGGCAATCCTCGCGCGCATTTCCGGCTTTGGCTTCACCCCCAACCGCGTTGCGGCCCTCGGCGAAAATCTGATTTTGCTCGTCAACCTCGCCGGTTCAGCCGGGCTCTACTGGCGCTTCGTGTTTCGCCGCGCCCCGTTTGCCACGCTGGAACACTGGCAACTTGCTTATCTGCCCGTTTACTCCGCGTGGGCAGCAGTTGTCGTCGCCGTGTTCCCGCCCCTGTTCGGCTACCAGTAATCGCCCCCGCCGCACCGCGCGCAAAGCTGCCTGCCGGCTCTTAGGCCCACAGCCACCCGCACCACAACCTAATGCAAGCCAACCCCAAGATTTGGATGCAGTAAGAACCCGACCACACAAGCATCCGCAAACGCAAGCGTCGCATCACCGCTGCCCGTCCCGCAGCGCGTTACTCGCCACCTCCGTACCGGTGTACCGAAACCGCATAGTCCCCACCGGGGCACCACGGCACGCGATCCCACGTGGCCCAACGCTGCACCAGCTCCAGCCCGGCCGCCGCTGCGCAATCGTCATATTGCTGCAAGTGGAAATACCCAGCCTGCAGTTGAAACCCCGCCACAAGCAAGCCGCCCGGCGCAAGGTGGCGCGCCATATTCGCAACCACCATGCCTTCGCTCCCCGGCGCCAGATAAATCATTACGTTCCCCGCCATCACAATCGCATCGAACTTGCGCCGCAGGTCCACAGTCGCAAGGTCAGCCGCCAGCCACGGCACCGCCGGCGCCATGCGCCTGGCAGTCGCCAGCATCTGCACATCAATATCAACGCCCGCCACATCCAGCCCGCGCCGTGCCAGCTCGCGCCCCACGCGCCCCGTCCCACAACCCGCGTCCAGCACGGAGTGCCCGCCCAGCGCCGCCACAAAATCTGCTTCGCCGTGCACGTCTTCACCAGCCGCCGCGCGCTGCTGGTACGTGGCATCATACTCATCCGCGGAGCCGCTGCGCTCCGTCAGCCAGCGATTGGGCTCATTGCTCATGCGCAGCTCCGCAACATCACGCCGGAACACGGACACAAACGACACATCACAATCATTTCAGTACATTCCATGCCGCTTAATAGTACAGTAGTAAGCAGCGACCCAAACCTATTCACCAATACCATTCATTTGCCGTGCGCCTGAAGCCTATCTGGCCGTCCACTCAGCTCTGTTGCAGCGCCGCCCAAGCCGGCGCCCTCTTGCCCAGACCAACGGTCACCAACAACTACTAGAGCGCCGCAATCTGACAACCCGCAACCCCACAACACCCCATTTGCGCCATTGCCCGCAGTCCGCTACAATTCACGCACTGGTAATGAACACACCGCTGCTCCCGCGCCTTCCATCCGGCTAAACTACGAGTGCAGCCCCGCACGCACCACTGCTCTGCTATCAACCGCGTCCAAAACTCACGGAGGCACCAATGACCCGAAACACAAATCGCAAAACAGACACAATGCGGCCGCTGCCCGATCCCGAGATATTGCGCACTTTAAAATCGTTCGGCCTTTCGCGGCGCCACTTCTTGCGCAAGCTGGGCATGGGCACCGGTGGCCTGCTTGGTGGCAGCCTGCTGGCAGCCTGTGGCATGAGCCCGCAAATGGGCGGCGCAGCGCCCGCGCCAGTGGCCACACCCGGCGGCGCGCTCTCATTTGCAAACTGGCCGCTCTACATAGACATGGAAGAAGACGGCACAACCTCGCCCACGCTGCGCAACTTTGAAAAAGAATCCAACATCAAAACAGAATATATTGAAGAGGTCGATGACAACACCACCTGGTTTGCCAAGTACCGCAACCAGCTGGCAGCCGGGCAGGACATCGGCCGCGACTTGACGGTGCTGACGGACTGGATGGCCGCGCGCATGATCAAGCTGGGCTGGACGGAGGAGATCACTGAAGCGAATGTGCCCAACAAAGCCAACCTGCTGCCGGCGCTGCAAAAAGCAGCCTTTGACCCCGGACGCAAACGCTCGCTAACCTGGCAATCCGGCCTCAGCGGCATCGGCTACAACCCCTCGCTAACCGGCCGCGAGCTAAGCAGCATCAATGACCTCTTTGCGCCGGACCTCGCCGGCAAGGTAACCTTTCTCTCCGAGATGCGCGACACCGCCGGGCTGGTAATGGCATCAATGGGGCTGGATCCGACAAACCACGCCTTCGCCGATTTCGAAAAAGCAATGGAACGCATCAAGTCCGCATCCGACAACGGGCAAATCCGCGCCTTCACCGGCAACGAATACGCCAACGACCTGGCCGTCGGCAACATTGCCGCCTGCGTGGCGTGGTCCGGGGACATCATTCAGCTGCAGCTGGACAACCCCGACCTGAAATTTGTGGTGCCGGCGGAAGGGGCAAATCTGTTCTCAGACAACATGCTCATCCCTGCCAAGGCAGCGCACAAACGCAACGCGGAAGCCCTGATGGATTATGTGTACCGGCCGGAAGTGGCAGCACAAATAGCCCAGTGGGTAAATTACATCTCGCCCGTTACTGGCGCCAAAGCTGCCATGGAAAAACTGGATCCCGAGATGGCCAACAACGAGCTGATCTTTCCCAGCGATAAAATGCTCGCCAACACATTCCAGTTTAAGATTCTGACCGAGGAAGAGGATAAGGCATACCAAGAACTCTTCCAAAAAACAATCGGCGCGTGAGAAATTTTGCAGCCCGCGTGGCGCAGTGCATCCAATGAAAGAAAAATTAGCGGGACCGGCTGCGGAGCTGCGCATCACCAATCTGGTAAAGCGCTTTGGCAGCGCGGTCATGGCCACCCCCGCTTTTGTGGCGGTGGACAACGTCAGCCTGACCGTGCCAGCCGGCTCGTTCTTTGCAATGCTCGGCCCGTCTGGCTGCGGCAAGACCACAACCCTGCGCATGGTTGCCGGGCTTGAACAACCCACCAGTGGCGAGATCCTGCTCAACGGCAAGGACATTACGCACCTCAAGCCCTACAACCGCCCGGTTAACACGGTCTTTCAAAGTTACGCGCTCTTTCCGCACCTGACCGTTTATGAAAATGTGGCGTTCGGGCTGCGGCGCAAGGGCGAGCAGAATATCGGCAAGCGCGTCGACGCAATGTTGGAACTGGTGCAGCTCGATGGATATGGCGCCCGCCGGCCCGCACAGCTTTCCGGCGGGCAGCAGCAGCGCGTCGCCCTCGCGCGCGCCCTTATTAACGCTCCGCAAGTTTTACTGCTGGACGAGCCACTGGGCGCGCTCGACCTCAAGCTGCGGCGCCAGATGCAGCTGGAACTCAAGCGCATTCAGACCGAGGTAAGCACCACCTTTGTGCACGTAACGCATGACCAGGAAGAAGCCATGACCATGGCAGACACAATCGCCGTCATGAGCCACGGGCACGTGGAGCAGCTGGCTTCACCCATAGACCTGTACGAACGCCCCGCCACCGCCTTTGTCGCAAACTTTCTGGGCAAATCCAATTTACTGGAAGGCCGCGTTACCGGCACCGACGGCGCGCTGCTTTTGGTGGAAACACACGGCGTGGCGCTGCGCCTGCCTGCTGCCAACCGGCCCGCCGCCGCCGCCACCGACCTGTATGTGGGTGTGCGCCCGGAGAAACTGCACATGACCAGCGCCGGCGCCCAGCTGCCTGCCGGCCACAACGCACTGCAAGCCACCATCACAGACTCCAGCTTTATGGGCGTCAGCACGCAATATGTGGTGCGCACTGCCTGGGAGCAGGAGCTGACTGTATTCGCGCAAAACATGGGGGTCGATGGCATGCGCCCGCGCGGCACAGCCGTGCAGCTGCACTGGGACCCGCAGCACACATTCGCCGTGCCGCGCACCGGCGCCCCGCTGGAAACCGAAGCCGAAGAACTATGAGCTCCATTCCGCCGCGGCGCGGGCTGCTGGCCGGCACGGCCTGGATGCCCTATGCTCTGCTGCTGCCCGGCCTGCTCTGGCTGGGATTGTTCTTTGTTACACCCATCCTCACGCTGCTTTCCACCTCTCTGCAAGAAGGCAGCATCAGCACTGGCTTCCGCCTCACGTGGCGCTTCGCCAACTACACCAACGCCTTCTGGGATTACCGTGAGCAATTCGGCCGCTCCATTGTGTACGCCGGCCTGGCCACGCTGCTGGCGCTGGTCATCTGTTATCCACTGGCCTACTTCATTGCGTTCCGCGCCGGTCGCTACAAGAATCTGATGCTGCTGATTGTCGTCGCACCGTTCTTCACCAGCTTTTTGATCCGCACACTTTCATGGAAAATAATTCTGGCAGACAGCGGCTGGATCGTGCGCATGTTTCAAACATTCGGCCTGCTGCCGCCAGGCGGGCGCCTGCTGGCAACTTCTGTTGCCGTCGTGGCCGGCATCACCTACAACTTCCTGCCGTTCATGACGCTGCCGCTCTACACTTCACTGGAGCGCCTTGACCCAAGCCTGATTGAAGCAGCGGGGGACTTGTACGCCAGCCCCACCACTGCTTTCTTCAAAGTCACGTTTCCACTTTCCATGCCTGGCGTGGTGGCGGGCACCTTGCTCACCTTTATTCCGGCCGCCGGCGACTACATCAACGTGCGCTTTCTGGGCACGCCTTCGCAGTCCATGCTCGGCAATGTAATTGACAGCCGCTTTCTGGCCGTGCTTGACTATCCAACCGCAGCTGCGCTTTCCATCACGCTTATGTTTACCATTTTAGTATTGGTCGGGTTATATGTGCGCCGCGCCGGGACGGAGGATTTGGTTTGAGCGCACAACACTGCGCCGGGCGCAAGGCTGCCTGATGGCGCAAGCAACTGCCCCGCTGTCAGCGGCTGCCGTCCCGCGGCTAACTGCATCCAATCCGCCCCCGTTGCTATTCCGCGTGTGGCGCGCCATCACCCGCAATCTGGTGGTGTTCTACGCCTTTCTGGCGCTGTTCTACATTTACCTGCCGGTGATCGTGGTTGTCATCTTCTCGTTCAATAACAACAGCGGCCGCTATAACTTCACCTGGCAGGGCTTCACGCTTAAATCATGGCTCAATCCCTGCGGCGTGTCCGGTCTTTGCCCCGCTCTGGTAAAAAGCCTGCAGATTGCCGCGCTCTCCACAATCGGCGCCACGCTGCTTGGCACCATGATTGCTTTCGCAATTGTGCGCCACCGCTTCAGCGGCCGCACCGCCACCAATGTGCTTATCTTTATGCCCATGGCTACCCCGGAAATTGTGATGGCATCTTCGCTGCTGGCATTGTTTCTAAATCTTGGCATTCCCACCGGCTTTGGCACCATCCTCATTGGCCATATCCTCTTCAACATTAGTTATGTGGTGGTGACGGTGAAGGCGCGCCTGCAGGGCATGAACAGTACGCTGGAAGAAGCTGCCATGGATTTATACGCCAACGAATGGCACACTTTTCACAAGGTGACCCTGCCGCTGGTTACGCCCGGAATCATTTCAGCCGCCCTGCTGGCCTTTGCGCTCAGCTTTGACGACTTCATCGTGGCCAACTTCAACTCCGGCAATACCGTCACCTTTCCCATGTTCGTGTGGGGTGCAGCGCAGCGCGGCGTCCCGCCCCAAATAAATGTGATGGGGGCCGCAATGTTTTTGGTGGCGCTGGGCCTGGCGCTTGCCAGCCTCGCCATGCAGCGGCGCTCTGCCTAAAAACCGCAGCGCCACCAAGCGGCGCAGCCTGCTGCTGCAGCACTCCCAACCATTTCGCTTATCCGCAGCGGCATCAGTAACAATCAGAATCCCAACAGGTTAAACACATGAATTCACAATCGCACCAGATGACCAACGCCGCTGACGTACCATCCCCGGCCCTGCTCATTTACCCGGACCGCGTGCAGGCCAACCTGCAGCACATGCTGCGCCTTACCGGCGGTCCGGCGCGCCTGCGCCCGCATGTGAAAACCCACAAGCTGCCCGAAATCATCAAGCTCAAGCTGGCGGCTGGCATCGACAAATTCAAGTGTGCCACCATCGCCGAAGCCGAAATGACCGCGCACGCCGGCGCGCTTGATGTGATGCTTGCGTACCAGCCGGTTGGCCCGAATGTGCAGCGCTTCGTGGAACTTACGCGCGCCTTTCCCGCAACACGCTTCTCCGTGATCGCGGACGATGTCTCAGTCATGCGCACATTATCGGCAGCGCTGACCGCAGCCGGCGCCACCGCCGAAGTGCTGCTGGATGTGGACTGCGGCATGCACCGCACCGGCATTGCAGCCGGCCCGCAGGCCTTCGCAATCTACAAAGAGTTGGCCACCTTGCCCGGCATCACGCCCGGCGGCCTGCACGCCTACGACGGCCACAACAATCTGATCGACATTACCGCCCGCACCGCCCAATGTGCGCAAGACATGGCGCCAGTGCGCCAGCTGCGCAGCGATCTGCAGGCAGCCGGGTTGCCGGTGCCGCGCCTCGTAAGCAGCGGCACGCGCACATTCCCAATTCACGCCGCCAACAGCGACGTTGAATGCAGCCCCGGCACCACGGTGCTTTCAGACACCGGTACCGCACAATTTCCGGACCTCAACTTCCAGCATGCTGCGCTGGTTTTTACCCGCGTCATAAGCAAACCGGGAGACAATCTCGTCTGTGTGGATCTGGGACATAAAGCCATTGCCTCCGAAAACCCGCATCCGCGCGTCACCCTGTTGGGACTTGAAGATGCACAAGCCCTTCAGCAAAGCGAAGAACACCTCGTCTTGGAAACACCGCTCGCAGCCAACTACAAAGTGGGCGACTGCCTGTACGGCATTCCACGCCACATCTGCCCGACCGTTGCGCTGTACATGTCTGCCGTGATCGTGGAAAATCAGCGCGCCACAACCACCTGGCGTATCTCCGCGCGCGACCGCAAAATCACCATCTGACAAACAAAGCAACAACATGGTTTATGAAAAGGTGTTCGCCAGCCAACAACTAATCCCCAGCCACCCATGAACCTAACGCGCCTGCTGGCTCTGATGCGCAAGGAAGGGCTCCAGATTATGCGCGACCGGCGCACGCTGGCTCTCGTGTTCATCATGCCCATCATGCAGCTGCTGCTGCTGGGTTACGCCGCCACCAGCGATGTGCGCAACATCCCGCTCGCCGTGCTGGATCAAGACAAATCGCCTGCCTCACGCAAACTGCTTGATTCGTTTCGCACCGCGGACTACTTCCGCCAAGCTTTCGATGTAACTAGCGAAGATGAACTGCGCACCCTGATTGATAGCGGCCACGCGCGCACCGGCCTGATCATTCCGCCGGACTACAGCAGCCGGCTCGCAGCCGGACGGCCGGCACAGGTGGCCTTCATTATCGACGGCTCGGATCCCGCCATCGCCGGCACCGCGCTTGCGGCTGCCACCCTGATCGGCCAGGCCCGCGCCACCGCGCTCACAGTGGAACGCCTCGCAGCGCGGGGCATGGCGGTCGCCGCCGCGCCTGCAATCGAAGTTCGGGCACGCGTCTGGTACAACCCGGACCTGATCTCCGCGTATTACATGATCCCCGCCCTCGTCGGCCTCATTCTCCAGTTCCTGACGGTGATCCTCACCGCCACTGCCATTGTGCGCGAGCGTGAACGCGGCACCATCGAGCAGCTCATAGTCACACCCCTCACAGGTGCGGAACTCATTGTGGGAAAGCTGGCGCCCTATGTTTTGATCGCCTTCATCGACACACTCCTAATCCTGGCAGGCGGCGTACTGCTGTTTGGTGTGCCCATTAATGGCAGCCTGCCGCTGCTGCTACTGCTCTCGGCACTCTTCCTGGTTACCAACCTGGCGCTGGGACTCCTCATATCCACCGTCGCCGGCACGCAGCAAGAAGCCATCATATTTGCCTTGTTTTACAACCTGCCCTCCATTTTTCTTTCCGGTTTCATTTACCCGGTAGCCGCCATGCCCCGCGCACTGCAGCTTATCAGCTACGCCATTCCGCTGCGCTACTTCCTGATTGTGGTGCGCGGCATTGTGCTCAAAGCCGTGGGCGTGGCGCAGCTCTGGCCGGAAATAATTGCACTCAGCATTTTTGCAGTGGTGGTAATCACCGCCGCCGCCACGCGTTTCCAAAAGCGCCTGGACTGACGCGCTTACCGGCAATCCAAGGAGTCGTCAAAATGAAACCAAAGCAACTGGCACCACTGCTGCTCGTCTTACTTCTCGCTGGCGGCGGCTGGTGGTGGTACACCACACGGCCCACAGCTTCCAGCGCGTTAACCGCCACCGGCACAATTGAAGCCGTGGAGGTTGTCATTGCGGCCGAAGTCAGCGGCCGCGTCACCTCAATCAGCGCTGCGGAAGGGGACCTGGTCAATCAGAGCCAAACGCTGCTAAAGCTGGACGACGCGCTGCTCAACGCGCAGCGCACGCAGGCAGCAGCCGCAGCAGCGGCTGCGCAAAGCAGCGCTGCCGCTGCCGCAGCCAATCTGGCGTTGCTAAAAACTGCGCCCACGAAAGAGGCGCTGGCAGTTGCCCAGACGATCGTGGACAAAGCCAAGCTGTTAGTTGCCGGCCTGCAAGAGAACTTGGATGCGCTGCCGCCAAAAACATCAGACACCGCCGCCGGACGCGCAGCCCGGCAGCAGCTCGCCGCCGCCCTCAGCTCCCAGGAAAATGCAGAAGCGCAGTACGCACTGCTCGCTGCCGGCACCAACCCCAACCAGATCACCAGCAGCGTAGCCCAATCAGCCGCCGCCCAGGCGCAGGCTGATGCCGCCACTGCCGCCATCGCTGTCCTGGATGTGCAGCTTGCAAAGCTTACGCTCAAAGCACCTCTCACTGCAACGCTGCTGTCGCGCACAGTGGAGCCAGGCGCGGTGGTGTTGCCCGGCGTACCGCTGTTTGTACTTGCTGATCTGGCACACCTGCATGTGACCGTGTTTGTGCCCGAGGCGCGCTACGGTGCCATCAAACTTGGCGCGCAGGCATTGGTTACAGTTGACTCGTACCCCGGCAAAACTTTTGCCGCAACCGTCACCCATATCGCGGACAAGGCCGAGTTCACCCCGCGCAACACGCAGACCACCGACGCGCGCAAGGCAACCGTGTTTGCCATCCGCCTCTCAATTGAAAATCCAAACGCCCAGCTCAAGCCCGGCATGCCGGCTGATGTAACCTTCGCACCCTAACGCGCGTGAGCACTCTGGTTGAAGCGCGCGCCCTAAGCAAATCCTTTGGCAAAACGCGCGCCGTGCAAGGCATCAGCCTCACAGTTGCAGCCGGCGAAGCCTACGGCCTGGTGGGCCCCGACGGTGCTGGAAAAACAACCGCCATTCGCCTGCTGATTGGCGCACTAACGCCAGACGCGGGCAGCGTCGAACTCTGCGGGATAAATCTCGCCACCGACCCGGATAAAGCCCGCAGCAGTGCCGGTTATCTTGCGCAGCGCTTTGCGCTTTACACAGATCTCACCGTGCAAGAGAACCTTGCCTTCTTTGCAGCGGTGCGCGGCATGCCACCCGGCGCCGTGCAGGCCCGGATTACCGAACTGCTGGGCTTTGTAAACCTCGCTGGTTTTGAGAACCGCCTTGCCGGCCAGCTGTCCGGCGGCATGAAGCAAAAACTCGGCCTCGCCTGCGCCATTGTGCACGCGCCCACAGTGCTCTTGCTGGACGAACCCACTGCCGGTGTCGATCCAGTCACGCGCCAGGATTTTTGGCAATTGCTCATCCGCCTGCTCGCGGGCGGCATGGCACTGGTTGTGACCACCACCTACATGGACGAAGCCGCCCGCTGCCAGCGCCTCGGCTTCATGCACAGCGGCCGCATGCTTACCACCGGCAGCCCGCGCGCCCTCACCCAAGCCTTTGATGGCGCCGTGCTTGAGCTCACTGCTGCGCCCCTAAAGCAAGCCCGCCGCATCTGCATGCAGGATGAGGACTTGGTGGAGGCAGTGACCTTCGGCGACCGCCTGCATTTGCGCGTGCGCAGCGCAGCCGGCCCGCTGCAGCGCTTGCCAGCCGCGCTGGCGGCTGCCGCCGTAACCGTCACGCAGCTGCGCCCCATTGCACCCACCCTCGAAGACGTCTTCATCGCGCTGCTCGCAGCACCGCCCACACCATGACCACAGCCATCGCGCTGCGCGGCCTCACCAAAAAATTCGGCGACTTCACCGCCGTCGATGGCGTCACCTTCACCGTAGACACCGGCGAAGTACTGGGCTTCCTTGGCCCCAACGGCAGCGGCAAGACTACCACCATGCGCATGCTGCTGGGCCTGATGCAGCCCACCGCCGGCAGCGCCAGCGTGCTTGGCTACGATGCACAGCGCGAGACCGAACTCATCCGGCCGCTGGTGGGCTACATGAGCCAGAAGTTCGCGCTCTACGAGGATCTCACAGTGCGCGAGAACCTGCAGTTCTACGCCGGTGTCTATGGCATGCCACCGGCAGTGCGCCAGCCGCGGGTGCAAGCCGTGCTGCAAACCATCGGTGCAATCAACCATGCCAACGCCATTGCCGGCCAGCTGTCCGGCGGTTGGCGCCAGCGCCTGGCCCTCGGCATCGCGCTGGTGCACAGCCCGCGCCTGCTGTTTCTAGACGAGCCCACCAGCGGCGTGGATCCGGCTACGCGCCGCGAGTTCTGGGACTTGATCTACGCGCTGGCGGAACAAGGCACCACAATATTTGTGAGCACACACTATCTAGATGAGGCTGAACACTGCACCCGCCTCGGTATCATGCACGCCGGCCGGCTGCTGGCTATCGATACGCCCGGCGCTCTCAAGCAAACGCTGGTTGCCGGACCCGCGTGGGAAATAGTGGCCACGCCCCTGCTCGCTGCGCTCGGCGCACTACAAGCACATCCGGGCGTACGCCGTGCGAGCCTGCTGGGTGACCGGCTGCACGCCGTAACGCTGCACGGTACTTGCACCGCGGGCAGTCTGCAAGCCATACTCGCTGCAGCCGGCTGCCCGCATGCACAGGTGCTGCCCGCTGATCCAACCCTGGAGGATGTCTTCACGGAGCTCGCACTAAGCACACCTGCCGCCCCGTGATACAACGCTCCAGTTTGTTATAGTTGGCGCACGGAGTATTGCCCCCATGCAAATATCAGTCCAGCAGCATTCCATCATCACAGACACCTCAGACTGCATCGTGGTGAATCTGTTTGAAGGTGTCACAACGCCGGGCGGCGCAACCGGCACAGTTGATACCGCGCTTGGTGGCGCAATCTCACGCCTGATTGCCAGCGGTGACTTCACTGGCAAAATGGACACCAGCGCCGTGCTGTACACCAACAACCAGATTGGCGCAGCGCGCGTTCTTTTGGTGGGCCTCGGCTCCGCAGCCAAGTTTGATTTGATTGCGGCGCGCCGCGCCGCAGCTGTGGCCGGCCGCGCGGTCGGCCGTCTCTCCGGCGTCAAGTCTTACGCCACAATTGTGCATGGCGCGGGCATCGGCGGCCTTAACGCGCGCGCAGCCGCACAGGCCACAGCCGAAGGCGCACTGCTCAGCGCCTACCGTCCGCCGCAATACCGGCGCACTGCTTTGCCCGCGGGCCCGCTAACCTGCAGCGTGGTGGAGCTGGACGCCGACAAACTGGCATCCATCCAAGCCGGCGTGGAGGCCGGCGCAGCCGTCGCCGCAGCCGTCAGCCAGGCACGCAATTACGTCAGCGAACCCGGCAACATTCTCAACCCGCAAGAATTTGCAGCGCGCGCAAGTGCAATGGCAGCCGCTACCGGCCTGGCATGCACCATTCTGGACGAGGCAGCCATGCAAAGCGCCGGCATGGGCATCGCGCTGGCAGTCAGCCGCGGCAGCAAAAACCCGCCGCGCTTTATTATTTTGGAGCATGCGCCCAAGGGCCTGGAAACTTCTGCGCCGCTGGTGCTTGTGGGCAAGGGCATCACATTTGACACTGGCGGCATCTCGTTGAAGGATCCGGAAAACATGTGGCTGATGAAAGACGACATGGGCGGCGCCGCTGCGGTGGTTGGCGCGCTGCAGGCAATTGCGCGCCTGCAAGTGCCGCGCCGCGTGCTCGGCGTCGCCATTTGCATTGAGAACATGCCGGATGGAAACGCCTTCCGGCCCGGCGACATCCTCACCGGCATCACCGGCAAAACAGTTGAGATCATCAGCACCGATGCCGAAGGGCGGCTGGTGCTGGCGGATGCGCTTGGCTATGTGGCGCGCTACAACCCGGCCGCCGTGGTCAACCTTGCCACGCTCACCGGTGCGATTGGCATCGCCCTCGGCCGTCAAGCCGCTGGCTGCTTCGCCAACAACGACGCTCTGCAGTCCGCACTGCTCGCCGCCGCGCAGCGCACCGGCGAACGCCTGTGGCCCATGCCCATGTACCCCGAATACTTCAAGCCCATCGAAACCGCCATGGCCGAAGTAAAAAACAGCGGCGGCCGCACCGAAGGCGTAAGCACCAGCGCCAAATTCATCGAGCACTTCACCGAAGGCTACCCCTGGGCCCACCTCGACATTGCTTCCATGGTTTGGACCGACACCGACGACAACCCGCTCACGCCCAAAGGTGCCACCGGTTATGGCGTGCGCCTGCTCTTGGATCTGGCAATGGAGTTCTCCGGCGTGTAATCACTGCGGTGCAGCCAATGCTGCGCATCCCGACGGTCCCAACTTGTCAGCGGCTGCTGCAATGTTAACTGCTGCCGCAACCAAATCTGTGCTCCCCTTAAATCGCAGAGCCGCGTTGCACGCGGCTCAACCCACACATGACAAACAAGCCGGCCTCAGCCGCTATAACTCCAAACCGTGCCGCGCCAGCAGCGCAGCATCCCCCAAAATCGCATCCGTGGCACCGTCCGCTACGATGCGCCCGTGGTCCATCACCAGCACGCGCGTAAACACTTCCTGCACCAGCCGGATATCGTGCGTCGCCACGAGCATCGTTTGCGGTAAATCCCGCAGCAGCTTTATAAATCCGCGCCGCGCCCGCGGGTCAAGGCCAGCAGAAGGTTCATCCATCACTAGAATTTCAGGATCCATCGAAAGCACAGTGGCAATTGCAATCCGCTTTTTTTCACCAGTGCTCAAGTGATGTGACACCCGCTGCTGGTAGTCTGCCATATTGACCGCTTCCAGCGCAGCCGCCACGCGCCGCCGCACCTCAGCCTCGCGCATTCCCATGTGCATCGGGCCAAACGCCACGTCCTCAAAAACAGTTGGCGAAAACAACTGGTCATCCGGATCCTGAAATACAAGCCCCACCGCTGCCCGCACCTTGCCAAGCGTTTGCTCGCATACTTCCACGTCGCACACATGCACGGACCCGCTGGTGCAACGAAAAATACCATTCAGATGCAAAATCAACGTGGACTTGCCCGCGCCATTCGGGCCGACCAATCCCACCTTTTCGCCCGGCTCTATGCGCAGCGTCACGCCATCCAGCGCCGCGTGCCCGTCCGGGTACCGGTAAGAAAGGTTATGAACTTCAATCGTATGGTGCATAATCCGGCTGCCTCTCAGAAAGAAAATGCCGCAACCAACGCAAGCACCAAAAACGAGACCCATGCCGCCAGTAAATACATGTCCTCACCTGCCACCGCTGGCCGCCCGAACGTCTTCAACTCACCAGTGAAGCCGCGCGCAAGCATGGCATTGTAAATACGCTCACTGCGCTCAAATGAGCGCAGCATCAGATTACCCACCAGTCCGCCAGCCACCCGCCCACGCCACAGCAGGCCGCCGCCCGCGCGCTGCCCACCCTGCGCGCAGCGCGCCGAACGCGCCCGCCGCAGGCGCAACGCCTCATCCATCAAAACAAAAAGATAGCGATACATAAATGCGACGATGCTCACCAATGGCTTTGGAACGCGCAGCGCGCGCAGTGCCCAGAGCATGTCCGGAAACGGCGTGACCACCGACAGCAAGATTGCAATTTGCACAGAAATCCAGGATTTTGCAAAGATGCCGAATAACCGGATCGTGCCTTCGCGGCTGATTACCCATCCAGCAACTTCTGCTACCGGGGTGCCCCGCACAGTGAACGGCAGCGCAAGTGCCCCCAAAACAAAAGGCAGCGCTAGATACGACCGCCGAAAGGCGTACCCGGTTCCCAATCCGGAAGCACCCGAAACCAAGAGCGTGGAGAGAAATAACAACGCCAGCGCAAACCAGCCGCCCAGGCGCAAGGGATTAATGAGGCTGACTATCAGAATAAAACTCAGCGCTGCGCTAAGCTTTACCCGCGCATCCAGCAGGTGTATCCGGCTCGACCCGCTTCTATAATGATCCGCTAAATCAAGGTGCAGCACATTCAGGCATCAACCCGCCGCCGTTGCAACCCAGCCACGAGAAAAACCGTGCCAAACACAACCATCGTACCAGCCATCACGGCCAGAATGCCAGAAATGACTGGATCACTCACAAAAGGTAATGTGTAATCCGGAAATATATTAAACAGCGGGGCGCTGGCCTTTGAAAGAAAACCAATGTCTGCTGCCACCCGCTCCAAGCCATCCGGATCCGGGCTCGCTGCAAAAGAAAACCCAGCCACCACTAACGCAATCGCAAGACCCGCGAGCCATACCGCTGCGCTTACTTTACCGGGCGCGGATGCACCTTGCTCAAGCAGATCCCGTCGGGCTGCGTAAACAAATGATAGCGCCCCGACCGTTACCACGGCTTCGCCAAGGCCAATCACAATATGCACACCGACCATGGCAGGCAGGGCGATACCAATTGGAGTCGTGCCGGAGATTGCAAGCTCCACCGCGCAAGCTACCGATCCAACAACCACAGAAAGCCACGCGCCCACCGCGCCCGCTATCAGGGTAGACCGACGACCGTGGCCAAGCATAAGCACCACTAGCTGGAATACTGCGAAACCCGTGAAAGCCGTCAGTACGCCCATATTCAAAACGTTGAAACCCAGCGCGAGCAAGCCGCCATCTTGAAAAAGCACGGCCTGAATTGCAACCACACTTGTCATTACCAGCACGGCGGCCCAGGGGCCTACGATAATGGCTGCAAGTGCTCCGCCCAGCAAATGCCCGGATGTGCCACCCAGCACCGGAAAGTTAATCGATTGCGCAGCAAAAATAAACGCAGCCAGCACGCCCATCAACGGCATTTGCCGGTCACCCAGCTGGCCCGCAGTCTGCCGCAGGGCATATGCCACTGTGGCCGCCATCAGCACCCACCCGGCCAACGCCACGGAGGTTGAGAGAAAACCGTCCGGCACATGCATGCCAGTCGTCAGCAGCCACATGAAAAAAACCCCGTACACGCCCACCAAATTGCGCCACCTCTGCCCGCCAACACTCCGAATAAAAGTAACCATTGCTAGAACCTTTGGTCACAGAGTGTATCGCTTATACAATCTCAAACAATCTCTGTACAACTAATCCGACGAAAGGAACTTACTACCTCACCCCCCCACCATTCCGCCCCAATTGACGCCCTAACTCCGGCAAACTAACAAAAACGGCGTGTTTCACTTGAAGTCTCCGCCTCAACTCAAGCCGACACAAATCATGTGCCACGTACCCAACCTGCCATCGAGGCCCACCTCACCCCAGGGTTCCGGTGACAGCTTCCCGGCGTCCCATTCAGAACACCTGTAATTCAAGCGCAGTCTAGCCTGCCGAAAGTCTGGCGTTGCAGCGCATGGAGTCACACGCCTAATTCCTTAATCTCAGACCGCGCGCCAGTACAAGTCGACCCAATCTCACTCCCAATCACAATTCACAACCGATTACCCAGGTCGCTCAGCGCAGAAAACCCCGATAAAACACAACCATCAACTGTTTGCCCAACGAATGGCGGAACTTTTTACCGTTGACCCTCAGCCGCGGAAGCGCAGATCGCACTCAAACGGCCTACCGTCCGTATCAGGTGGATTTAGACCGCCCCATCGACTCCGGCGTATGGCCCCACTCCGCCAGGTTGCGCTGGTCTGCGCTCAACTCAATCCAAGGCGCGCGCGCGCCGTCTGGCATACACACCATCTCGCGCCCGTCACAAATAGTCAGCTGATTAACTAACAACTGCTTCCCATCCAACCGCTGCATGAACACATCGTAAAAAGAAAAATTTCCCTCCACAAGCCGGAACAACGCAATATCAGCCAGAGCTCCAACCCGAATCGAACCGATCTCATGCTCCATGCGCATTACGGACGCCGGCCGGACCGTCGCCGCCCGCACCACATCCTCCAAAGACATGCCAAGAGCCAGGAACTTGCTCAAACACGTGGGCAGATCAAATAGCGGGCCGTTCACACTGAGCTGGTGAATATCAGACGAAATAACATCCGGAAGATAACCATTACCAATCAACGCCCGCGCCGTATCGAATGAAAAACTGCCTGCGCCATGCCCAATGTCAAACACCACAC
This sequence comes from Anaerolineaceae bacterium, assembly GCA_003569365.1. Classification (GTDB taxonomy): domain Bacteria; phylum Chloroflexota; class Anaerolineae; order Anaerolineales; family UBA11657; genus BD1. The sequence goes on along the minus strand of BGOS01000003.1, from coordinate 227,117 downwards.
CCGTATCACGCGCTCTTTTGGCGCACTCAAGCAACAGCCCACGTTCATCAACAATCCGCATGTTGTGACCGGTAAAACAGTGCGTGAGAATATCGCCCGGCCGCATCAAATCCAAAACCTGCTCGATGGTCGGCGGACCGATGCCCACATGCACCATCAAAGGCAGCCCACAGTTATCGGCAGCACTCCGCGCCCGTCGCAGCGGCTCCATACTCCCGCCAGTGGTATTAGCATCCATTCTGCACTTGATACCCAAAATTAAATCGCGACTAACATCAACAATGCGGCAGCACATATCGACGTCGCAATAATTAAGATTTGCCAACTCCCAGGTCGGAGCTGCTAACCCGATCGATGAAATATTAAGGAGAGCAAAAATCCTTGCATGAGAAGGTTCAACAATCCAACGCCTGAACCCCCCAAAATTGTAGGCACCCGCCGAACCCACATCCAGCCAGGTTGTCACCCCGGTTCGCGCCGCCACCGGATCAGCAACAATTCCCCAATAGGTTGCGTTGTGATAAACGTGGGTATGGAGATCAACCAAGCCCGGAGTCACGATCAGTCCGCCGGCGTCCACAACTCGCGCCGCAGCATCAGGCGGAAAGCTGCTCTCAATCGCAGCGATTCGGTTACCCTTTATGGCAACATCAAGTCTGCCGCTCCTGCAGCCAGGCGAAACAACAGTGCCGCCCTTGATAACTAAATCAAATTGCATTCCCTATTCCCCGTAAGAACCTACCGCACTTCAAAACTCCCCCTCTGACCTTCACCGAACCTTAAAGACAAGCTGGTGAAATTCGCGGTGTAGCGGACGGTTGTTCGTCGTAAATGTGCGCCCTTCCTCTATCGTTCGATACTTTGAAGCGCTCGCCACACAGCCTCGGGGCGCATCGGCAATTCGCAAAGCCGGGCCCCGATTGCATCTCTAATCGCGTTGCCAATTGCCGCCGCACCCGGCACAATCGGCGGCTCACCAATACCGCGCGCACCAAACGGGCCAAGCGGCGAAGGATTCTCTATTAGGATTACTTCCATATTTGGTACTTGCTCAATCTTGGGTAAATCGTAGTCCATAAAAGTACCGGTAAGCAACTGACCGTTGTCATCGTACAGCATCGCTTCATGCAACCCCCAGCCAATCCCCTGCGCCACCCCCCCGTGAATCTGACCCTCCACCATCGTCGGGTTGAGTGCAAAGCCGACATCTTGTATCGCAACATAATCCACAACTTCCACATGCCCGGTGTCAGTATCTATCTCCACCTTGGCAAGATGAACCACAAATCCCGGCGCATTTTCCTCAACCGCAGCCCGCCCCTCACCAATTACCGGTCCCGGGCCACCTTTTTTACTCTCAGCTGTAGAAGCCAGCGCGCCAAAACCCACACTCCGATCAGGAACCCCCTTCACAAAAACAAAACCATCGCGTACTTCCAAATCATCCACGCTAGCCTCAAAGTGATCACTGGCCATCTGCAGCAGCCGGTCCCGCACCACTTGCGCAGCGCCCGCCACCGCACCAGCCGTACTGTAAGTAGTTTGGCTTCCGCCACTTGGAGGCCCGAATGGGCCACTACTGGTGTCACCCTGCACAATCTCAATCTTGTCCGGGGATACACCAAGCACCTCAGCCGCAACCAGCACATAACTACTGTTGGATCCAGACACATCAACAGTACCTACGTGCACTCGCACAGTGCCATCCGAGTCGACCCGGCACACCGCCGACGCAGGCCCCATTCCGCAAGGCCAGCCTCCGACCGCAATCCCAACCCCGGTCTGCTTTCGATCGCTGCCTAAGCCGGATTTGAAAGATCGTCCATTATGGACATTCTCCGTTCGCACGCCAGTACTACCTCGCCGCTGCTGCCATAAAGGATGTACTCGCATTCGCTCCAAACACTGCTTCAGTCCAATATTCGGCCAAGGATCGCCGTTGCCACATGGGTCACCCGTCTCAGCCGCATTGGCATAGCGAAATTCAAGTGGATCAATTCCAAGCGCGTGCGCCATGTCATCAACGTTCGATTCAATCGCCAGTGTTGCGGAAGGAGCACCCGGCGCCCGATAGGCGCCGCTTTGTGGTTTATTTGTAAGTACCTCTAAGCACTTAATATCTACATTGGCGCACTTATAGTAGCCCCCGAGCAGCATTCCCACAATTCCACCAAGCTCAAATGGAAACACACCATTATCCAGCTTGACGCGCGCCTCAATCGCGGTGATTTTTCCATCCCGGCTCGCACCCGTCTTCAATTCAATAATGCAAGCCGGGGACGGCGTGGTGGTTAGAAAATCTTCTGACCGCGTTAGCACAAGCTGCACCGGTCGGCCAATCGCCAGCGCCACAGCCCCCACCAACGGCTCAAGCGAGCCATACTTTGCGCCAAATCCACCACCAACTGCCATCGGCACCACCCGCACTTGCCGTTTGGGTAGGCGAAGAATTCGCGCGGTTTCGTCCCGCACAATGTATTGCCCCTGCGTGCTTGTGTAGATGGTGATGCTCTGGGCAAGCGTATCCGGATCACACACCACCGAATGCGGCTCCATGTATCCCTGATGCACAATCGGAGTCCGGTACACCCGCTCGATGACGACGTGAGCCTCCTCGAAACCATGCTCGACATTACCGCGCCCGAAATGATGCTCATTATGCAGGTTGGAGTATGCACGCACAACCTTGGCAGTCTCCTTCGCACTGGCACCGTGCTGCGCCGTCAAGTCCGCGCCCTCTTTGGGCACACCATTCGGCCACAGCACATGCGCATCGGCCTTAATTGCCCGCTCCGGATCAACCACAGCCGGCAGTGGTGAGTACTCGATCTCAACCGCATCAGCCCCACTCTGCGCCGCTGCCTCACTCTCCGCCACCACAGCCACCACCGGCTGGCCTCTAAACATAACAACACCGCGCGCGAGCACGGCGCTGGACCGGGAATTAATCACCGTATCTCTGGTGCACAAATCCTCATCAGTCAGCACAGCAACCACTCCCGGAACCAGCCGCGCCGCATCAAGCTTGTAAGAAACAATCGAAGCATGCGCATGGGGGCTAAGGACCGGACGCAAGTAGACCATCCCGGCCAGCCTTAGATCAGCAGTGTACTTAACACGCCCGGACACCTTATCCTGACCTTCAATTAACCTATGGCCTTTTCCCAAATAGCGATGCACCTTACCCGTATCTGTCATCAATGTATCCTCACAGCTCGTTTCCAACAACAACTGGCGCGACGCGCTGGAGACATACCCCGGCGCCAACTGCACCCACAACTACATATTTCCAGTACTGCAGCGAACATTGCCATCCCAATTCTTGCTGCGGCGATACTATGCAACCACTAGTCTACTCTGTGAACTTTATCCAACCACGCTTCAGGAGCCACGCAAAACCATCCAAGAGAATGGGTTAGCGGCTGAAAATAGACAGCCTATCCCCGCAGCCGAAATCTTTGCACCTTGCCGGTTGCAGTCTTAGGCAGCTGATCTACAAATTCTATCCAGCGCGGACGTTTGTAATCTGCCATTTTTTCGCGGCAGTAAGCCACCAAGTCATCGCGCGTTTGGTCGCTGGCAGCCACACCCTCCTTCAAAACCACAAATGCCTTAGGTTTAACCAGATTAGATGCGTCCTGTTGCCCAACCACCGCACACTCAAGCACCGCCGCATGACTCACCAGTGTGCTCTCCACTTCCACCGGCGACACCCAAATTCCTCCAACCTTCAACATGTCATCAGACCGGCCCGCATGCCAGTAGTAACCATCGGCATCCACCTGATACTTGTCGCCAGTAAACAACCACTCCCCGAGAAATGTCTTGCGACTTTTTTCCGATTGATGCAGATAGCCAAGCGCAGTAGACTCCCCGCGCACGAGGAGATTGCCAACTTCGCCCTGCGCAACCGCTGCGCCCTCTTCGTCAACGATACGCACATCGTAGCCGGCCACTGGCTTGCCACTGCTTCCCGGCCGGATGTCACCAGGCCGGTTGGAAATGAAAATATGCCACACCTCTGTGGCCCCGATGCCATCGATGATGTCCAGTCCCGTCCGATCCTTCCACGCCTGCCACACAGAAGCCGGCAAAGACTCGCCGGCCGACACGCACAGCCGCACAGAAGATATGTCATACTTCCCAGCCACAAAATCCTCATTTGCCAACACCGCAGCGTAACCAGTCGGCGCGTGATACAGGATCGTCGGCTGAAAGCGCTGCACATGCTCCAGCACGTTACCCACCACCCGCGGCGGCGCAGCCATCAGAACACAGCTGGCTCCAACATACCACGGGAATACTAGATTGCCGCCCGTACCAAATGTGAAGAATAATTTAGCCGTCGCAAGTGTCCGATCGCTCTCACGCAAACCAAGCACATCAACGGCCCATAGCTGCGCTGTAAGCGCAAGATCCTTATGCGCATGCAAAATGCCCTTGGGCTCCCCGGTACTGCCACTGGAGTAATTCAGCGCACAGTAATCCTCGCGCTGCGTCGGCGCACTCAAAAGCTGAACTCCTCCGGCTGCCACCACGGACCGGTATTCCAAGTCTCCGGCCTCGCCGCCACCGCCCACCACAATGATGTTTGCGACGAAATCAAGCTGGTCGCGGATGCCTTGCAAGCTGGCCAGCAGTGATTGATGAATGATTAGCACCCGCGCCCGGCAATCCCTGAGCGCATACAAATGCTCAAGCGGCTTCAGCAAAGTATTCATCCCAACCGCGATAGCCCCGATCTTCATGATTGCAAAATAGGATACGGCCCACTCCGCACAATCCGGCGCAAGAATTCCCACATACTCGCCCATGCGCACATCCAAGCTCTTTAGTGCGTTTCCGAGACGATTGACCTCTTCCGACACTTGCCGGAATGTAAGCTCGCGCTCCGGGGTAAGGAGAGCCACCTTGTCCGCGCGTTGCTCAAGGTTATGCTCCAATATTGCCACGCTGTTGTAGACCAGGGGAAGATCAGATGCTTTCAAATTTACCTCCGCGAACTAGAAACGAGCAGTACCAACTGCCTCAGTCCACTTATGGCACAGTATCCTTGCCGAGCAAGTCACGCGCAATCACTATGCGCTGGATGTGCGCTGTACCCTCGTAGATCTGCAAGCCTTTGATATCGCGCAAATACCGTTCCACCGGATACTCATTGGTGTAACCACGGCCGCCATGCAGCAACACCGCCTCGTTGGCAGCCCGCACCGCCGCCTCCACTGCAAACAATTTCGCGATCGACGTAGCGCGGGTGGATTTGAGACCCTGATCCTGCATCCATGCTGCCCGCAGGGTGAGCTGCCGCGCTGCTTCCACATCAGCCGCCATGTCTGCCAGCGCAGCTTGTATCATTTGAAAATCACCCACACGCTGCCCAAACTGGCGCCGCTCACGCGCAAACGCAACACTCGCATCCAGGCAGGCTTGCGCCACTCCGACGGCGCCCGCCGCCACACCCAGGCGCCCATGGTCCAGCGCAGACATGGCCACCCGAAAACCCTCGCCGGGCCCGCCCAACATAGAATCGACCGGAACGTAAATATTCTCCAGACGAATGTGGGCATGATCCGCTGCGCGATGGCCGAGTTCGCGCCCCGGCATTTTGCGACGCACAAATCCTGGCGCATTAGTCGGCACCAGAAATGCGCCCACTCCTTTGTGGCGCAGCGTGCGGTCCGTGCTCGCAAACACAATTGCCAGCTGTGCAATGCCGCCATTAGTAATCCAGATTTTCTCCCCATTCAGCCGGTAGCCCGCTCCATCTGGCACAGCCGTTGCCTCCATGCTGGCCGCATCACTACCTGCATTCGGCTCAGTCAGGCAGTAACAGCCGATGCTCTCTGCAGAAATAAGCATCGGCAAATACTGCCGGCGCTGCTCCACGCTGCCCCACTGCTGGATGCACTGCGCAACAAGGCTGGAGTGCACAGTCATAAAACCCCGGACCGATGAATCAACCCGGCCCAGCTCCTCATAACAGAGAGCCGCGCTCACTTTATCCCACGCTCCGCCGCCATGCTCAGCGGGCAACGGACCACCCAGCAGACCCACCGCAGCCATATCTGAAATAAGGGCAAGTGGCATGGCACCTTGCTCATCCATCTCTCGCGAGAGGGGAGCCACGCGCTCATCAGCAAACTTGCGCGCAAGCTGTTGTACCGCCGCTTGCGTAGCGCTAAGTGAAAATTCCATAATTACCAGCTACCAACCCAAGCACGGCCGGTTCGCAGGCTGCTCATTTTGTTGTCCAAACAAAAGCACCCACACGTCGAAATCTCGGCGCCCCATGCATGTGAGCATTGATCCACATTCAGCTATCGAGCACAGCCACACCCTCAATCTCAACCATGGCTTCGTCATCAAACAAGCTCTTTACTTCCACCAGCGTCATGGGCGGATAATGCTTCCCCATCAGTGACCGGTACTTCTCGCCGACGCGGCGCAAATTTTCACGGTAGCCCCGTTTATCAATGACAAAAATGGTGAGCTTCACAATCGCACTGCCGTCACCGCCAGCTGCCTCCACCACACACAATATATTTGCAAGCGCTTGGCCGAATTGCGCCACAATATCTCCGGGGAAAACAATCCGCCCGCTCGCGTCCATGCTGGTTTGACCCGCAAGGTGCAGCACGCGCCCGCCCTCTGTAGCCAAACCGTAGACGTAGCCCGATGGCGGCGCAAGGCTTGCAGGATTAATAACCTGTCGCTTCATGCCGCTCCACCTTAAACCAATTCATCACTCACCGACCCGTGAACTTGGCCGCCCGTTTATCAACAAACGCTTCGTAAAAAGCGCGGTGATCAGCGCCCATCATCATCAACGCCTGCGCTTGCGCCTCAGACTCCAGCGCAGTGCTAATGTCCATCGTCCACGCATTGTTCAGCATGAGTTTGGTAACCCCGGTCGCATACACCGGGCCGGCAGCCAACCGCAGCGCCAGCTCCTGCGCCACCTCCAGTACCCGCTCTCCGGAAACTACGCGGTTCGCCAGTCCGCACCGCTCGGCAGCAGCCGCATCCAAGTCATCGCCCAGCATCAGCAACTCCGCAGCGCGCCCCTGCCCAACAACCCGCGGCAGCAAGAAAGCCGCCCCCATGTCTGCGCCCGTAAGTCCCACGCGACTAAACAAGAATGCGAAACGCGCACTGTCAGCCAGCACCCGGAAGTCAGCGGCAAGTGCAATTACAGCACCGGCCCCCGCTGCCAACCCATTCACGGCCGCCACGATCGGCTTGGGAAGCAAGCGCATATTCCGAATTAAATGTCCCGTCATCCGGCAAAACTCAAGGTGCGCATGCATGTCACGCCCGAGCATTTCGCCAATAATCTTGTGTACATCCCCGCCTGAGCAAAACCCGCGCCCGGCGCCGGTAATCACAACCGCCTTCACTCATCTTCGTAGCGCAACTCCTCGAACAAGTCCCGCAGCTGCGCATAGATTTCGAATGTCAGTGCGTTTAACACCTCTGGCCGATTGAGGGTGATCGTCGCCACTCCGTCGCGCACCACATACTCGAAGTCAAACTTATCCCGCTTCATAGCACCCTAGCCACACCAGCTTCCAAGTTGAGCACTCGAAATATCATAGACGAGTGCCATCGCCGTAAAGTGCCGAAAGCCGCACGCACACAACACGCTCTAGCTCATCACCATGCCGCCATCAACGTTGATGGCTTGGCCCGTAATCCCAGCACTCGCTTCCCCTGCCAACATCAGCACAACGCGCGCCACTTCTGCCGGCGCGATTAAACGCTGCTGCGGATTCAACTTTTCAAGGGCCGCCCGCGCTTCATCGAGACTAGTGTTGGTGCGCCTGCTGATGTTTTCCACTGAGTTTGCGGTCATGGCGGTGTCAACATACCCCGGACAAACTGCATTCACCGTAATATTATGCGCGACGAGTTCCACCGCAAGCGCGCGGGTAAGTCCCAGCACGCCATGTTTGCTGGCCGTATACGCGGCGATGTATTTGCCCCCCACCCGCGCAGCAATCGAAGCCACCGTCACAATTCGCCCCCAGTTTGCTGCAACCATTCCCCCGACAACGGACTTCGTCACAAAATATACAGAATTGAGATTTGCGTTCAGCATGCGCTGCCAGAGTTCATCGTCATGCCCCACAAACTTATGCGACTCTGCAGCCCCGGCATTGTTGATCAAGACACCCACCACCCCCAGCGCGGCGCTAATGCGACCGGCAGCCGCCGACACCGAAGCCGGCAGCGTCACATCACATGGCACGGCCACCGCAATTCCGCCAGCCGCACAGATCGATTCCGCGACACGCTCAACATCGTTTACTGTTCGCGCAGACACAGCCACCTTGTAACCGGCAGCCGCCAGCTCGCGCGCAGTAACCTCGCCAATGCCCCGCCCCGCCCCCGTAACCCAAGCCACCCGTTGCACAGCACTCATCCAAACGGATCCCAAAATACAACACTCTTCGGCTTAATCTTATACAACCGCCGCACTTCACCAGGAAAGCGCATACCCGCTGGATATTTCTCCCGATTCAAATAGCGCGGCGACATCGCATCCAACTGCTCATCGGCATCGGCTTCGCTAATTGAAGCCACAGCGCCGCGCACAAGCAAGTAACGGTTAGGATTGTCGGGGTCCTGAATCTCAAGTGCAACATCCGGCCGCGCCTCCATGTGCTTATCCTTCAAGCGACCGCGCGCGGAGTTGACCAGCACATGCGTGCCATCGTAATCAACCCACACCGGAGTGACATGAGGTGTGCCGTCGGACATGAGCGTCGCAAGGTGGCCAAAGCTGCGCTTGCAAAAAAGGTCCAGCCATTCTGTTGGCACCGGGCCGGCTGCAGGCGGCTGCCGGTCCTTCCAGCTGTCATAGCGCGCAGCAAAGTCTGGCGCAGTGCGCTTGACGCGGCTATAGCCAACGCGCTTGCTGCGCGTTTGCGCGCGGTATGCAAACGCAACCGGATCACCCGCAAGCTCACCACCAACATTTTCCAGCCAGGTAAGGACTGCGCAGCGCGGCATCTTGAAACTCATCCACCCACCGCTTACGCTTGCGCTCAAACTCTGACAACGCCGCAGGTACGCTGCGCTGGCCGGAAAACGCATCGGCCAGTGCAGCCGCGTCTTCAAGCGCAAGCTTGGTTCCACTTCCAATCGAAAAATGCGCCGTATGCAGCGCGTCACCCAGCAACACCAGATTGCCATGATGCCAGCGCTTGTTCTTCACAATCGGAAAATTCAACCAGCGCAAAAACTTGTTGGCCAGCAGCGCATGGCCCTGCAGCGGCTCGGCAAACACACCGGCCAAATAAGCGCAGGTATCTGCCTCGCCCATCTTATCGAGGCCCGCCCGCAGCCAGGTTTCCGGTGCGCACTCCACCACAAATGTGCTGCAAGCCCCGTTCAACGGTTTATCAGCCGCAACAAAGCGGTACGCATGCGCAATAAAAACTCCAGCCGCGTTCTCGCGGAAATACATCGCCAAGCCATCAAAGGACTGCGGTGTGCCGAGCCAAACAAACTTGTTTTGCCGCAAATCAATTGTTGGCAAGAACAGATCTTCATAGTACTTGCGAAACATGCTGTTGGAACCATCTGCCCCAACAAACAAGTCGCACTCGCGCAGCGCCGGCAGCTGCTCTGCTCCAATGTTGGCGTGGTACCGCAAGTCCACCCCAAGCTCAAGGCAGCGCTGCTGCAGAATATTCAGGAATGTAAGCCGCGCAATACCAGAGAATAAATTGCCCCCAATCGCAATCGTTTCAAGCGGATGCCCGATGATGACATCCTCCCAAGTTTGGGAGCAGGCGACTATCCGGGCATGGCTCAGTGCATCATTCTCCTCCAGAAATTGAAAGGTACGCCCAGAAAATACAATGCCCCACCCAAAGGTGTCCTCCGGTCCGTCACGCTCAAATACTGTTATCACGTGCGCCGGGTCTCGCTTCATCATCAATATGGCGAAGTAGAGACTGGCCGGCCCACCACCCAGAATATTAATCTTCACAGCATCAATGCGCTTCTAATCAACTGTCCAAAATCCGGCACGATCATAAGCCACCACCCGGTGCTACTCAGCTGGGGTGGTTTTGCCGACAGCAGCCTGCATCAGCTCTTGCAGGCGCGGCACAATTCCCGCGGGATCAGGGTGCAGCCCTTCCAGCAGTAGCGCTGCATCAAACAGCTGTTCCACGCACAAATCCAAGATCTCGCTCGGCTCTGGCAGATGCACCAAACTGCGCAGCAGCGGATGCCGTGCGTTTAATTCAAGCACCATCTTCGGCTGTTCGTATTCGCGATCCATGGCGCGCATTGCCCGTTGCACTTCCCGGCCGGGCGCGCCGCCAGAGTCCACCAGCCGCACCGGCGAATCCGATAACCGGTCTGTGTCCCGCACATCAGCAACCCGCAAGCCCAGCTGGCTCTTGAACTTAACAATCAGCCGCGCAAGATCGCGCCCGGCAAGCGCTTCCTCAACCACCGCATCATCGGCAGCTGCAGCCGGCGGCAATTTCATCTCTCCTGACGCAACGTTGACCAGCTTGTGGCCGTCAAACTCACGCACATTTGCCATCAGGAACGCATCCACCGGTTCGATCAGCAGCAATACCTCATAACCATTGCGCTTGAAATAATCAAGGTGCGGGCTGCGGGTGGCAGTCCGCAGATCGTCTGCCAGCAGATAATATATTTCCTTCCGATCATCCTTCACCCGCTGCACGTACTCCGCAAGCGCCGTCACCTCCCCATCCACGCGCGTGCTGCGGAAGCGCAACAATTCCATCAAGTCGGTCGCCGCTTCCGGGTCCGTGGCAGCCCCCTCCTTGAGAAATATGCCAAACTCGTTCCAGAATCCAAGATACTTGTCAGCATCATTCAGCGCAAGCTTCTTGAACTCATCCACAACTTTGCGGCCAAGCACACGGCTGATTTTCACAAGCAATGGACTCGACTGCACATTTTCACGCGCAACATTCAATGGCAAGTCCTCGCAATCCACAACCCCTTGCAAGAACCGCAGGTACTCAGGCACCAGCGCCCGGCAATTTTCCTCAATCAATATCTTGCGCGCATGCAGCCGGATCCCACTCTCATAGCGCGCCGTGAACAGATCCCGGCTGGCCTTGGGAGGCACAAACAAAATACTGTAAATCTGAACCGGCGCATCCGCCGCGTAATGAATTTGCAACAGTGGCTCGCCGCCGCTAAACGTAAGCTGCCGGAAGAACTCAACATACTCGCCGGTCTTCACATCCCGCGCCGGCTGCCGCCACAGCGCCGTCTGCTGATTGGCAATCTTGAACTCGCCGGCTTTGTCAGTTAGCTTGCCCACATAAATTGGGAACGGCACATAATCCGAGTGCTGCTTCACAATTTGCGTAATGCGAAATGCATCCGCAAACTCCGCCGCTTCCTCGCGCAGCTTAAGCTCAATCACGGTGCCCCGGTGGCTGCGGTCCGACGCCTCCAAGGTAAATGTTTCGCCGCCCGCACACACCCAACACGCAGCCTCATCCTCCGGCCGAAAAGAGCGTGAGGTAACCCGCACCTCGTCCGCAATCATAAACACCGAGTAGAAACCCACCCCGAACCGCCCAATGATGTCGGTCGCATCAGTGCCAGTTTCCTTGGCATTTTCAATGAAGCGCTGCGCACCCGAACGGGCGATAGTGCCAAGGTTCTCAACCAGCTCAGTGCGCGACATTCCCACCCCGCTGTCACTAATTGTCAGGCGCTTGCCGGACTCATCAACCGTAATCCGTATCGCAGCCGAAACCTCCGGATCCACCACATCCGTATTGGTAAGCATTTCAAATTGCATGCGGTTCAGCGCATCCGACGCATTCGAAATCAACTCGCGCAAAAACACTTCCCGGCGCGTATAAAGCGAGTGCACCAGAATATCAAGCAGCTGCCGGATTTCCGCCTGAAACCGCACTGGCTCCCCCGCCTGTGTGGTCGCGTCATCCTTGATGTTCGTAGTCGCCATAGTTCTCCAGATTTACTCAGTATTCAAGCTTGCGTGCCAGGCACGTAATATCTACGCTCAGTTCTCCGCCAACCCGGAGCGGCCATTGAATTCATCAATCAACGCATCCATTTCCCCCATCTGGCCCTGCACTCCGGTCCAAAACGAAGTCTGCTCCCACTGCGCGTTCAACTCCGCCGTTGCCTTGCCCTGTTGCTCCACCCATGTAAAGTACTTAAGGTTATGCACGCGCTTGCGCTCGGGGTACGTCAGCTCCTGCACATTGGCCGTATGCGCACCTAAAAGATGGCGCTCGTAAGCCACCGCCGCGGCGCGGTCATCAAACTCGCCGTGCTGCTCTGTTAGCTCACGCAGGCGGCTTTGATAGAGCTCCATCGAGTCCGTGAGCACGGTGGCCACCACATCGTTGGGCCCAAGCTCGTACCACTTGGCGAATTGAATAGACGCAATTAAATTAGCCACACATGAGATACCAAGTTCTGGAAGGCGCGTCACAAGTGCCTCCGGCACTCCCTTCCCGGCGAGCAGACGCTGCCCCGCCGGCTCATTGAACAGTCGCGTGATCGCCATTGCCGCGTCATCATCCACCGCCATTACCATATCCGTATTGCGGATGTTGTGAATCCACGGCACATGCTTGTCGCCAATGCCCTCGATCCGGTGCGCCCCAAAACCATTCTGGATCAACGTTGGACACTGCAACGCCTCACTTGCAACAATCTTGCTGTGCGGAAACTGCTGCTTCAAATAATCACCCGCCGCAATCGTGCCGGCCGAACCCGTGTGGCTCACAAAACCGGCAAACGAATCGCCGCTGCCGAGCGATCGGCGCACCACCTCTTCCAGTGCCCGGCCGGTCACGGAATAATGCCAGAGGTAGTTGCCCATCTCTTGAAATTGATCAAAGATCATCAGGTCGGTTCCAGACTTGCGCAGTTCATTGCACTTATCAAAAATTTCTTTGACATTGCTTTCGGATCCAGGCGTCTTTATTACTTCACCCGCCATCGTTTGCAGCCACTCAAAGCGCTCCGCGCTCATGCCCTCCGGCAGGATGGCCACGGACTCGCAACCCAGCAAGGCGGAGTTATAGGCACCGCCGCGGCAATAGTTGCCGGTTGAAGGCCACACCGCCTTCTGACGCGTGGGATCAAACTGGCCGCTCACCAGCCGCGGCACCAAGCAGCCGAATGCCGGACCCACCTTGTGCGCACCAGTGGGAAACCACTTGCCCACAATCGCGACGATGCGCGCCTGCACCCCGGTGATGCTCGACGGAAACTCGATGTAATTCACCGGACCGAACCCGCCGCCACGCGCAGCCGGCGCGTTATGCCACGAGATCCGGAACAAATTTGCGGGATCCACGTCCCACAGCCCAATGCCTTTCAGCCGCTCTCGAATTTTTGCAGGCGCCGTCTGCGGCGCAACTTGCTGCGCCAGCGTTGGAATAAGCACGTTGCGCTCGCGCGCGCGTTTTGCATTGCGCTCCACAGTCTTCCGATCCACCGTCAAATCAATCATTTGTTGTATCCTTGACCATTGCTAGTTGCGCGATGTCGCACACAATGTTCTGAACGCGTTATAAGCCGCAAGCATATCGCGTGCCTCAAACTGCACGCAGCGGTCGGCCCCGCGCTGGCTGCCCGGAACCAGACTCGCGCGGTCCGCCATGTCAGACTGCATAAACTCAATCTCAACCATCACTGGCAGCACCAGCCGAAACGGCGCGGGTGCGGTTCCCGCCACCACGCGCGCAACTGCGCGCGCCGCCGCCTCGCAGATGCGGCGCTGCGAAACCACCGGCGGCAGGCAGTCTGCTGCCATCCGCCCTTGCGCCTGCTTCACTGTTGCCACTTCCAGCCCGCCCAGCAACTCAAGCGCCTCTTTGCACGCAGTCTGATCGCCAGAGATCATAACCACTGGAACATTAAAGTGGCCGCACACCGCAGCATTCAGGCCGATCTCGCCAACCACCTCTCCGTTCAACCGCAAGTTGGCTACAGTGGTGTCAGACCATGTATGGTCCAGCACAGCATACTGCGAACCAGCCCGCGCGTGGTACCCCACAAAGCAAACACCCGCCACATCCGCTTCGACACCCTGAACCATAGCCAGCGGGCGCGTGCCACCGCTTTGTAACGTCGCCCGCTCTTCAAGTTCCTCAATCAAAATATTACGGTTGCCCCAATGTCCATCCGTTACCGTAACCGCGGAGGCTCCGCCTAAATACGCACCGCATACCGCAGCGTTCACATCGGCGGTCATCAACCGGCGGAATCGCTGGTACTCAGCGTGCGCCGGATCGACGTGATCCCAGTTCACAACGCCGGTGACGCCCTCCATGTCCGCTGCAATCAAAATTTTCACGCAGTCAACTCCTCACACCAACGCTTGGCGCAATTCCGCAACAGTTGGTGCGATTACCGGCGCCGCACCAACCGTGCGCATCGCAGTTGCCACATCCTTCAAACCGCTGCCAGTTATCAGCAGCACCACCCGCTCGTGCGCCGCCACCAGGCCGCTGCGCGCCGCCTTTAGCAAACCCGCGTATGCCGCCGCGCACGACGGTTCCGCAAATACGCCGGTCAAGCGCGCCAGCTCCGGTATCGCAGCCAGAATTTCATCATCCGTAACAGTCAGGTAGGCACCAGCCGATTGCGTTGCCGCCTGCAAGCCATGCAAACCGTCTGCCGGAAAGTCCGCCGCAATGCTGTCCGCCACCGTGTGTGCGTCAACTGGCGCAATAGCATCCGTCCGCGCAGCAAACGCATTGTAGATTGCCGCCGAACCCACCGCCTGCACGCCGATCATACGTGGCACCCGGCTAATCCAGCCGAGGGCATGCAGCTCCTTGAACCCCTTGTGCACCCCACCGATGATGTTACCATCGCCCACGGAAACAAACACACAGTCCGGCGCAGTCCACATCTCACGCACCTCACCCCCCAAACTGGCGGCAAGCTGTTCAGCGATCTCAAAAGCTGCAGTCTTCTTGCCCTCCAGCGTAAACGGGTTGTAGCCGGTGCTCCGACAGTACATACCCAGCTCTCGCGCCGCTTGCAGGCTCAGCTTAAAGGCCGCATCATAGTTGCCCTTCACGAGAATCAGGCGAGCTCCAAATATGAGCAACTGTGCAATCTTGGCCGGCGGCGCGCTCTCAGGAACGAGGATGACCGCCTCCAGCCCGGCAGCAGCTGCCATGCCTGCCAGCGCCACGCCGGCATTGCCCGTCGATGCAGTAATCAGCCGCGTGTAACCCAGGTCAAGCGCCCGCGCCACCACCACCGCACTCGCCCGGTCTTTAAACGAAGCCGTTGGCAGGCGGCTGTCATCTTTTATCCACACGTCCCGAAGCCCGCAATGCTGCGCCAACCGCGAAACCGGAAACAACGGCGTGCCACCGACAGTGCGCAGGGTTGCAGTGGTTGCGGGCGGCACTTTTACCGGCAGCAGCGCGGCGTAGCGCCACAACGACGCATCCGTCCCAGCTCCAATGCTTCCCGGGGCATGCAAGCGCCGCACCTGTTCCACATCCAGCACCACATCCAAATTGCCACAGCATTGCGGGCAGACATACACCGGCTCCGCCAGGCCCGCCAAAGGACCGCACCTATTGCATGCGTAATTAATTTGGCTCACAAGTTCCGCCGATACCACTCGTAACTACTTTTACAAACGCTGCTGTGCCGGCAAAAGCCTGCAAGCGCGGCCTTAACTCAGCATCCATGCAGCAAACAAACCACGCACTACACGCCTGCCACCGCAATGCAATCTTGTAGCAAACATACCATTGAGCCAATCGTATTTTAATTCAAACTCAACAAGTGGAAGCCGCCGCGCAGCTTGCTCCCAACCGCCGGCATCACTCTTGCCGAAAGTGCGTGCCGAGAGCTGCGGGAGGATTGCTCCGCAAGAGACCAAACAAAAAGCGGCGCGGCCCAAGCGGCAGCAGACTAAGTGCCCGCACTAATCCATCACTATTAAATATCACCAGCGTGAGGATCATCAGCGGGAACGGCAGCAACGGAAACACCTGCACGGGCACTGCCGGCAGCAACGCTTGCAGCGTGGTTGCAGCTGCCCGCAAGGCGCCAAAGAAATAAGCACCGAGCGCAACCTTCAGCGGATCCCATCCGCCAAAAATTACAATTGCCAATGCCACCCAGCCAAAGCCCGCAGTGTGGCGGTGGCTCCAGCCAAGCTTTACATGCAACGAGAAAGCCGCACCGCCAAATCCGATCAACGCTCCGCCCAGCGCCGTATAGAGATAGCGCATCAGCACTACATTGGTGCCGCGGGCAAAAGCTGCCTGTGGCCGCTCGCCAATGCCGCGCAGCCGCAGGCCCGGCTGGGTGCGCGCAAAAAACACTGCCATGCCAATGATTAGTAAAAAGCTCAAGTAAGTCACAGCATCCTGCGAGAACAAGATTGGCCCGACAACAGGAATGTCAGCGAGAGCGGGAATAGGCAGATGCCCGACCGACGGGCCAGGCTTGCGCACAAAATTAACACCGGCAAACGAGCTCAAATCTATCGCCAGCAGGGTCATGATGAAACCCACTGCAACCTGATCACGCCGCAGGGTAATGCTGCCAAATGCAACGACCAGCGCAATCAGCGCGCCCGCCAGCATTGCAGCCGCGAAACCAGCTGCAACCGTGATGTAGGGCGCAAGGTCAGTGCCCATAAACAGCATTGGCCCGTAGCCGTCCAATACAAACGCTGCAGCAAACCCTATCATGGCACTGAGCATCATTGTGCCCTCAACCGAAAGATTGACGACACCCGCACGCTCGTTCAGGGTTTCGCCAAGTGCAGCAAAAATTATTGGCGCGCTGTCCGCGAGAATTGACGCCAGCGTTGCAATCAAAACCACTTCGCTCATGTGCCGGACCCGCCACTCCGCCACTGGCGCACCCCTTGCACCAGCAGCACACACAGCACCATCACTCCCTGCACCACACCCGCAAGCGACGAATCGAGTTTGAGATCCAGCTGCAGCGCAATGCTTCCGATGCTGAGTGCCGCAAAGAAAAGCGCAATCGGCGCAATGTAAAGCGCCTGAAACCCGGAAAGCAACGCAATCAGAATACCCATAAAGCCATGCCCGGAGGAAATGCCCGGTATCAAGCGATGATGCACGCCAACCACAAGCACAGCGCCCGCGAGGCCCGCGCACGCTCCACAAACAGCGTAGGCGCTAAACAGCACCCGGTGAGTGGCGACACCCAGCGTGCGGGCCGCGCGCAGGTTCCGGCCCACCGCCTTCAACTGCAAGCCCCACAGCGTGCCCCGCAACGCGAAATAGACCGCCGCAACAACAACCACCGCCAGCCCCAGCGAGTATGGGCTCGCCCGCAAACCCTGCAGCGTTGGCAGCCACAGCTGCTCGTCAAGCAAAACAGTGCCACTCAATGTGCCGCCGGACTTCTGCTTCCAAGTGCCAAAAATCAGATAGATGCTTGCGGCACTGGCAACAAAATTCAAGCCAAGGCCCGCAAATATTTCATGCACCTTGCCGAGCACTTTCAATGCGCCGGCTGCGGTAGCCCACACCACGCCGCCACAAATGCCGCCTGCAACCATTGCTGCAATTACCAAAAGCGGTGCCCCGCGCTCGAGAACACCGGAGATGTCCACAAACTGCCGGCCAACCCACGTTGCAACTATTGCCCCCATCACAATCTGCCCTTCCATGCCGATGTTCCACTGACCGGCAGTAAAGCTCACCAGCAAGCCCGCAGTACAAATAACCAGCGACACCCACACAACCGCCACATCCGCGCGCTTCACCGCTGTTCCAAAAGAGCCTGCTAACAGCTTGAGCAAAGTTGCTTGTGGGTTGGCGCCCGCCAGTACAAGTATTCCAGAGGTGATCACAAGCGCCAGCAGCACCGGGCCAAGCACCAGCAGCACACGCCCAACCCATCCCTGCCGCTCAGTCGCTGCCAGACTGCTCATTTTTGTTTGCCCCCGATTAGCGCGCCAAGCTGCTCAACCGTGGCATCCGCCGCGCGCAGCACAGCCATGATCTCACCGGCAAAAAATACCAGCACCCGGTCACTATAGCGCAGCAGCTCTTCCAAATCTGCGGTGGCAAAAAGTATTGCGGTTCCCTCCGCCCGCCGCATGAGCAGCTTGCTCCAAATGTAGATGGCAGACTCAACATCCAGTCCACGCGTCGGATGTTCCATTGCCAGCAGCTTGAGAGCCGGCGGTAGCAACGCCAGCAGCGCGCGCTGTTGGTTGCCACCCGAAAGCCCCTCCACCACACTAGCTGGAGCGCCCTTGATATTGAACTCCGCGATGCCCGCCTGCGCAGCCGTTCGCGCAACTGCCCAATCCACAATTGCCGGCTGCTTGCCGCGCCGTGCCAGCACCATGTGCTCTTCGATCGTAAGCCCCGCAATCATTCCCTCTTCCAGCCGGTCCGCCGCCATGAACGCGGTACCAGCGGCTAAAAATTCCTTGTAAGATGCCTGTGACAGATCACGCCCTCCAATCTTCAAGCTGCCTTTGCCAAGCGCAACCAAACCTGCCACCCCTTTCAACAGCTGCTGCTGACCGGAACCCTCCAGACCGGCAAGACCGACCACCTCCCCCGCAGCCACCGTAAGGTCCACATTGCGCAGCACAATATGTTCACCTGCAAACTCAGCTCCGCGCAACTCCAGCTGTGGTGCGCCCAATGGCGCTGCCGGCCGCACCCCAACTGCCAACGCCTGGCCGAACATCATTTGCACGAGGCCGGCAGTTGTATACGGCGGCTGCGCCTCACCCACCAGCGCGCCCCGCCGCAACACCGCCACCCGCCCGCACAAGCCTTCTACATCTTCCAGCTTGTGCGACACAAAGATCACGGTCTTGTTTTGAGCAGCCAGTTTGCGCAGCGTGGCAAACAGCTTTACTTTCTGATTGGCCGATATACCAGTTGTTGGCTCGTCCAAAATGAGCACCCGGGCGCCCAGCCACAGCAAGCGCGCAATCTCCAGCTGCTGGCGCTCGCCAACCGTCAGATCAAACATAAAACCATCCGGATCCAGCCGGAATTCAAACTCGCTGCAGAGTGCATCGAAATCAGCGCGCGCAGCGCTGCGGCGCTGCCAGAACTGGTGCTCGCGTCCCAGCAGAAAGTTGTCAAGCACGCGCATCGGGGGGAAGTCGAGCGGGTCCTGGTGCAGCATACCCACGCCATGCCGCAGCGCGTCAGCCGGAGTACGCAAGCGCACTGCCGCGCCGTCCAGTAATATTCCGCCACTGTCCGGATGGAAATACCCGGACAGGATTTTCATCAGTGTGCTTTTGCCGGCCCCGTTCTCACCCAAAATTCCCAGAATCGTACCGGTGCCGACGCTGAGATTGATGCCCGCATTGGCATGCACAGCGCCAAACCGCTTGTGTATCTCGCGCAGCTCGATCTTCATAGGAGGTTAAAGCACCTTGCCCCTTCCAACGGCGGAAGGGGCAAGGCTTCTACAACACTAAACTGAAGGGTTACTCCCCAACAGACTACTTCGAAGCGCCTTTAACACCCGCCAAGAGCTGCTCCGTATACCAGACTTGCTCGTCTGAAGCCACCGCATCCTTCGCCACGAACTCCGTTCCATCCTGATACTTTAGCGGGCCGGTAAACAGGTTGAGGCCGCCGGCAAGCTCCTTGATAAAGCCATCGAGCGTTGCCTGATTGGCAGCGCTCAGCCCACCGCCGTTTTCCCAACCCACAGTGCCCGTATCCGGATTCTTCATGTCAGCCCAGTCCGCACCTGCCCAATCCCAAGACTGTTTCCACGTTCCCTCACCCACACCCTTCACAGCCGAGAGATACAGTGGGCCCCAGTTGAAGTAGGGGACGCCGAGGCACACTTTTGGAGCTTCGGCACACGCAGCCAGATAGTCGTATGGAATAGCGTAAACCTTTTCGCCCTTTTCGGCGCGCTGGCCAGCCACAACCACAGCCTCGGTGGTATCAATGCCAGACAAGACTACATCCGAACCGGAATTGTAGAAATCGTTCACCACCTGGGTGGGATCCAGCGTAAATCCCGGGATATTGAACCAGAACCCAATCCATGTAACGTCGAACTTCAAATCCGACGCCTTCTTACCACTCTTCTCCCAGCAGTATTTCGCGCCCAGATAAGCACTGTTCACCAACCGCCGCGTCTCTGCGTCAATCAACGGGCCAAGATAGGATATCTTGCCAGTGCTCGTCTGCAGCGCCGCCGCACACCCGGACACGTGCTTCATAGACTCCATACGGCCCATGAAGTTGCCCACATTCGGCGCCGCAGTTCCGTCTTTCACTGCATCGCCAGAAATGTGAATGAAGGTAATCTCGGGATGCGCCTTCGCCGCATTATTTGTCGGGTCCTTGAACTCGGCCGAATTAGTGAAAATAATCTGCGCGCCCTTCGCCGCAAAATCATCCGCAAGCTGCTCGATCGTGGTGTCGGGCCGGTCTGCTCCATTAACCTTGTCGATCATCACCCAGCGCACATTGGGCATCTTGCCCGTCACATAATCTGTCGCCATAAGATGCGCCTCATTCCAGCCGTGGTCCCGTTCCGGGCCCACCATAATCAAGCCCGCCACGATTTCTTTGGCAAATGCGGCGGCTGTTACGTCCTTGGCGCCAAGCTCAGCAGTCGCCTCCACCAGCGAGCTCTTCAACACCTCGCCATCCAAGTCGCTTGAGAACACATTCAACGCATTGCCGTAGAGCGCCATGAACGGTTCCGGTGCACCAGCGCCGTGCACAATGCTCGGCGCAAGTTTGTCAGAACCAAAGCTCTTGATGGAATATTTAAGATATACATCGTACAGGCTTTGGTCTGCGTCGGTGCGTGCCGGAATGGAGCCTTTCTTTGGATTGAAGGCATCCTGCCCGGCGCGCGAGCCAGCCACCGCCAGCCACGCTTTCGCCTCTTCCGGGTGCGGTGCACCCTTTGCGAGCCCGAAGCTGTCGCTCAGCCACATAAACACGCCGCCATTGCCAGGCGCCGGCGCGTAACCATAATCAGTACCAGCCGCTGCGCCTTTGCTCATCATGTAACCATGCGCCCAGTCGCCCATAATCGTCATGGCCGCTTTGCCCTCCAGCACCATGTCTGCGCCACTGGACCAGCCAATCGAAGCCCGGTCATCATTGGAGTAGGACAGCATGCGCGCCAGAGTGTTGATGCTTGTATCCAGACGCGCGTCAGCCCACAACGCCGCATCGCCGCCAACCAACTTCACATAGTCATCCTGGCCGTAAACACCCAGCAGCACGCTCTCAAAGAGATGCGGTGCCTCAAACTTGTCGGCACCACCCACCGCCAGCGGAATAATGCCCGCAGCTTTGAGCTTGTCAGCCACTGCAAAAAACTCTTCAAACGTCGTCGGCGGCGTAATATTGTTATCGCCAAACACCTTGATGTTGTACCAAAGCACATTGGAGCGATGAATGTTCACCGGCACCGAATAAATCTCACCGTTGTATGTAATTTGATCCAGCAGCAGTTGCGGCATGTTCTTGTCAAAGCCCTGCTCTTTGAAGAAGCCAGTCAACGGCTCCATCTGCCCGGCATCAACATACTGCGTCAACTCTTTGCCAGCATGCACCTGCCAAGTGTCCGGCGGCTGGCCGCCCTGCAAACGCGTCTTCAGCACGGTCTTCGCATTTGTGCCCGCGCCACCGGCGACTGTCGCATTAATAATCTCCGTGTCCGGATTCTTCGCCGTAAAGATCTCGAACATCGCGTTCAAGCCATCGGCTTCACCGCCATTCGTCCACCAGCTGAAGATCTCCATCTTCTTGCCTTCGGGAACCGCTGCCGGCACTGCCGTTGGCGCAACCACCGCAGCCGGGGCAGGCGGCGCAGCGCAAGCACCCAACAGCACGGCACCAGCCACCAACCCGTTCAACATTTTCGATACTTTCATTTTCGTTCTCCTCCGTTTTTCAGTTACCCCAACTAATCAAAAACAAACTCATCGGCCAGAATAAAACTCACGTTTCGCTTCCCAACGGTCGCAAGTCTACCACGCAATTATGCACCACCTGCCAGCAAACACCAAACATCAGCTGTCGCCCTGATTGGTGACAGACATCCCCACCGCATGATCTCCTCAGCACGCGCATCCCCAGCGCCACTGTGCTCCAACCCACGCCACACGCCCTCCAGTCCCTACCTCACCACAAAATGAGTACCGGTTTCACCCGCGAGCGCCCGCCCAATATTCTCGGGGTCCGTGATCAATCCAGCCTCACCGCCATTTTCCAAATAGTGCATCATTGCCACGATCTTCGGCTGCATGCTGCCCTTTGCAAAATGTCCCTGATCGTTGAGCGCCTGCACTTCCGCAAGTGTCACCCGCGCTAGAGCGCGCTGGTCCGGCTTATTAAAGTTCACCAGAACCTGCGGCACCGCAGTGGATATCAAGAACAGATCGGCACCCAGCTGCTCCGCCAGCAACGCCGACACATGGTCCTTGTCGATCACTGCCTCCACGCCCCGCAACTTGCCGCCAGTGCGCCGCACTACGGGAATACCGCCCCCGCCGCACGCCACAACCAAACACCCGCTTTGGGACAGCACCCGGATTGAGGCCAACTCTATGATCTCGCGCGGCATTGGCGAAGGCACCACCCAGCGCCAGCCGCGACCAGAATCTTCCCTCACCCGCCAACCTAACTCAGCCTCGCGCTTGCGGGCAGTTGCCTCATCCATAAACGAACCGATCGGCTTTGCGGGATCAGTAAAAGCCGCGTCGTCCTCATCCACCCGCACCTGGGTCACCACGGTTGCCACAGCGCGCTGCATCCCGCGCGCGCTAAATTCATTCAGCAGCGCCTTTTGAAACATGTACCCGATGGCACCCTGCGTGTCAGCAACCGCATAATCCATCGGCACGGGATGCAGCTCATGCAGCGCCAACTCCGAGCGCCGCAAAATAAAACCCACCTGCGGTCCGTTGCCGTGCGTTAGCACCACGCGCCAGCCGGCTTCGACCATGTCCGCCACGTAACGCATTGATACCGCAGCCGCATCAAACTGATCCGGCACCGAACGCTGCGTGTTGCTAGTAATCAGCGAGTTGCCACCCACCGCCACAACAGCCAGCCGCCCCTCAGCCATGACTTAATAGCAAACTGTGCGTAAAGCCCTAAAGCGGAATCTGGCTCGCCAGCACCGCATAGAACTCGGTTGCCTTCACCACATCAGCCAACGACACAGAATCATTTACGGTGTGCGCCGTAACTTCATCCCCGGGACCAAACCCAATGGAAGGAATGCCCGCCTTGCCCGCCCAATAGATTCCGTTCGTGCTGAAGTTCCATTTACTCGCAGGCGCAGCAGCCAGCCCGATCACGCCGCGTGCGGCCTGCCCCGCCTGTACCAGCGGATGGTCCTCGGGGAACGCCCATGCCGGAAAATACTTTTCCACCGGAAACACATAGCCGGTGTATGAAGGGTCATCGTAGAAAAGCTCAGCCAGTTTGACGCTGTCGCGCACTGCCACCGGGATACATGCCTCAATCTGCGCCAGCACCGCTGCCTTCGTCTCACCGAACGTCATCCGCCGGTCAATAAAAATTGTGGCTTCATCCGGCACGGCATTGATACTGGGAGTCTTCACATGCATGTCAGACACGGTAATCTTGCCGTGGCCGAGGAATTCATGGTCGCCCAGCTGCGGCTCCATGTTCTTGATCGCCTCGATGATGGGCAGCAGTTTGTAAATTGCGTTATCGCCCAAATGATTGCTGGCTGCATGCGCACTGCGACCGCGCGCCGTCACCTTCATCTCCAGCCGGCCCTTGTGCCCGCGGTATACCAGCATGCGCGTCGGCTCGCCGATAACCACAAAGTCCGGCCGCACGCCCGGGTCCACCTCCACAAAAGTGTTGCAGGCAATCCCGTCGCACCACTCTTCCATGTTGCCAAAATAATAAGCGGTCCAGCCTTCCAGCAAACCCAGGTCGCGAGCAATTGCCATCCCGTAAATCATGCCCGGCGTACTGCCCTTCTCATCGCAGGCGCCGCGCGCGTACAGTACGCCATCCTCCACCTTGCCCGCAAAAGGATCCCAACCCCACGCCGACGGGTCGCCAATGCCAACCGTATCAATGTGCGAGTCAAAAACAATCGTGCGCGCCCCGCTGCCGATGCGGCCCAGAATATTGCCCATCTTGTCAAAACGGACTTCGTCGAACTTGAGCCCGCGCATCTCGGCTGCAGCCCGCTCGCCTACCGGCCCAATCTTGCTTTCCATTGAAGGAATTGCGCACAGCTCGCGCAAAAACTGCACGATCTTCGGCTTGGCCGCGGCCACACGCGCTTGCACTGCTGCCACTTCAGCTGGTTTCATAATATATGATTTCGCTCGTTGTTAAATGTTCTGCTGCAGACCCAAACCGCATACTAAACTGCAAACGTGTCCATCATAAGATACGGATCGCCCATCGGATACAAAATGGGACAGGTGCAACCCCGGTCAATATATTGCTGCACGCGCGCACGCACTTCATCCGGCGTACCCGTGGCACTTATCTTCAAAACGAAATCGTCCGGCACAAATTGCATCGCCTCTTCAACCTGCTCTTTTGTTGCGGGCCAGCCCAAAATAGATTGCACCTTGCCCACCACGTCGGCGCTAACTCCGGAGGCCTTTGCAATGTGCGGCTGCTGCGCCAGATACTGCGTGAGCAAGCGCTTCGCACCAGTTATCGCCACCGCCCGGTCCTTGTGCACCGAGCACACGATCAGCTGCGGCCGGTCTATCTCATCCATGCTGCGGCCAGCGCGCTTGGCCCCGGCGGCCAGCTGCTCCATCGCGTCATCGTTGTACTCTGGCGGCACGCAATAGTTCAACACCGCGCCATCCGCAATTTCACCGGTCATCTCCATCATCTTCATGCCAGTGGCGCCAATGAACACCGGGACGTTGCGCGGCTCGCGCCGACCGTGCACCACATCCAGCTCAATTCCCTTCACTTTGTGAAACTCACCGTCGAACGTGACGTTCTCCATGGCAAGCAAGCGCCGCAACACTTCAATTGTTTCGCGCATGGCAAGCAGCGGTTTCCGCCGCTCGATACCCACATTTGCTGCGAGTGGGTCCCACCACGCACCAATACCGCAAATGATGCGGTTAGGAGCCAGGTCATCCAGCGTCAAAAAAGTGGACGCCAGCAGCCCGATGTTGCGCGTCCAGTTGTTGATGACACCCGAGCCGATCTTGATGCGCGACGTAGTGGCCGCAAACGCAGCCATCGGAACAATCGCATCCCGCACCAGCCGGCTTTCGGCCTGCCACACGGCCTCAAACCCATGCGCCTCCGCATACTGCGCATACTTAATACCGTCCTGCAGCGAATGTGCATCCTGCAAATAAAGTGCGACTCGTTTCACCTAAGATCCTCCCTGGCAAACTGGCAGATCACCGCCGCTCGCATCTCAATCATAGCGTATGTCAAGCACCGCCAACCGGCTCCGACACGCATCGTGCCCACCCGCGTCACCCGTTAATCATCTCCATCGAAATCCGGTTGTGCCGCTCAATCACAGGTGGCAGGTCAATCGTAGTCAGCTGTCCATCCTGCACAAGCACCCGTCCATTTACAACCACCACATCCGGCTGCTGCGGCGCGCAAAACAAAAGCGCAGCCAAAGGATCTGCTTGTGCGCCGGCAAAAGCCAGCCGGTCCAGTTTGTACGCCACAAAATCACCGCACATGCCGGGCGCAAGCGCGCCAATGTCCGTGCGGCCCAACACACTTGCGCCGCCGAGCGTTGCAATCTCCAGCGCCTCGCGCGCCGTCATCTGCGGTGCCGCTGCGCTCTTGGCGCCGCTGGCATGCGCCTGCCGTTCGTCCTCAGCCAGCTTCAAGCGCGCCAACAACATGGCCTGCCGCGCCTCCAGCAACATGTGGTTGCCATCATTGGATGCAGATCCATCCACACCCAAACCCACCTTCACGCCCGCCCGCCGATAGTCCATAATTGGCGCAATGCCTGACGCGAGCCGCATGTTCGACGACGGGCAATGAGCGAGCCCGCAGCCTGCCTGCGCCAGCAACGGAATTTCGCGCGCACTCACGTGCACCATATGCGCAAACCATACATCCGGCCCCGTCCAACCCAGCTCCTCGGCATAAGCCACTGGCCGGTGCCCAAACTTCTGTTCGCAAAAAAGTTCCTCATCCAGCGTTTCGGCCAGATGCGTGTGCAGCTGCACGCCGTGACTGCGCGCCAGTTCAACCGACTCGCGCATCAAGCCGGCACTGACAGAAAAGGGAGAACACGGCGCCACAACCACGCGCAGCATTGAGCCCGGCTTGGGATCATGAAACTGCTCGATCACCCGCAGACAATCGCGCAGTATTGCCGGCTCGCGCTCCACCACGCGATCAGGCGGCAGGCCACCCTGCGATTCGCCCAGGCTCATTGAGCCGCGCGAGGCGTGAAAGCGCACACCAATCTCCTGCGCTGCGCGCACTTCATCATCCAGCCGCGCGCCATTGGGAAACATGTACAAATGGTCGCTGATGGTTGTGCATCCGGAAAGCAGCAGCTCCGCCATTCCCACCAACGCACTTGTGTATACAGCGTCCGGACCCATGCGCGCCCAGATTGGATAGAGCGTTTTCAGCCAGCCAAACAAGTTGGCGTTCTGCGCAGCCGGCACTGCGCGCGTAAGCGTTTGATAAAGATGATGGTGCGTATTCACTAATCCGGGGATCACAATGTGCCCCGTAAGATCCAATACTGTCGCTCCCGGCTCAACCGCAAACATTTCCGAGGGGCCAACCGCATCTATCCAGCCGTCCCGCACTACCAAGGCACCGCCCGCTATCTCACGGCGCGCATCGTCCATCGTAACCAGCAGCGCTGCATTGCGCGCAAATAGCATCGCCACGCGCCAAGTTTACACCGCGCAAAGCGTGGCATTCCACGCGTCGCCACGCCGAATTAACTTCACCTTTACAAAATCAAAAGCCGCCCACGCCGTCGATTGGTTATCATCACCGCATGGCTGGCTCCGCGGCCCCTACGCGAGCTGCCCAGTTCTGCTCCGGATTCCTTGAAGCCGGCTGGCTGGTGGCGCTTGTCGTAGTCCCGCTCTACTACAACCCGTTCTCTGCGGGCATGTTCGATTACGACAAAACCGCGGTGCTGCGCGCATTGGCGCTGCTCATGCTGGCTGCTTGGCTGGCACTGCAGGCTGCCCGCGCCAGCCGGCTGCCGCGCTGGCAGCAACTGCGCACAACTCCACTGCTGGCGCCCGTAGTTGTGCTCATCATGGCAACCCTGCTCAGTACCGCGCTCTCTATTGATCCGCGCCTGAGTTTCTTTGGATCGCTCAGCCGCAACAACGGCACCTACACGCTGCTCGCATTGCTTGTTGTCGCACTGGCGGTAGGCACCGAACTGCGCCAGCCTGCCCAGCAGCAACGCTTGATTGGCGCACTGCTCGCTGCCAGTTGCGTCGTCTCCGTGCATGGCATTGCACAGCACTTTGGATTTGAGCCTGCGCTGTGGGAGTATGACCTCAGCCTGCGCATCATCAGCACCCTTGGCAACCCGATTTTTGCCGGCGCATTTTTGGGAATGGCCATGCCGCTTACTCTCGCGTGTGCCGTCCCGCTTTGGCAGGCACGCAATGCACGCGGATTTTTATACGCCACGCTGCTGGCACTCCAAAGCGTAGCGCTTTGGTGGACCGGAAGTCGCGGACCACTGCTGGCTGCGCTTTGTGGCGTGGGCTTCATGCTGCTGATCCAATTTCGCCAAGCCGGCCGGCGGGCATGGGCGCTCGCGCTGCTCGCAACGCTGGCAGCTGGTGCCATCTTCATTACGGTGCTCAACATTCCCAATGGCCCACTGCAACCTCTGCGCACAGTCGCGCCCCTGCAGCGGCTCGCCAACATGCTAAATAGCGAAGACACCAGCACCAGCGGCCGCAGCCGCATCTGGCGCGGCGCACTGCGCCTCGCCACAGCCCGCACCCCAATTCGCTTTGCCACTGGTGGCGCAGATGCGCTACAAGCCATTCGGCCTTTGGTAGGCTACGGGCCGGAAACATTTGGCCCCGCCTTTGAACTTGTTTACGACAATGCCATCGGTCGCGATGTATTCCCGGACCGCGCCCACAACTTACTGCTCGACGCCCTTGTTACTTCCGGCGGGCTGGGGCTCGCTGCCACGCTGTTTATGTGGGCAGCCATTCTGGTACTCGGCATGCGCACAGCCGGGTTGCTCCCCGATCGCAGCGCTACGCTGATGCTGCTGTTGCTCACCACCAGTGGCGGAATCGCAATGGGCGCGGCTGCGTACATTATTTTCGATGTGTCTTACGTGGCGCCCGCATGCGGGATTGGGCTGGTTGCCGGAGCAGCTGTTTACTGTGCATCCGCCCCGAACACAAGCAACCACACCAACCCAACTGAAGACCGCCTCCTCGCCAGCGCCGTCCTCGGAACCCTCGCGGCTCACTTTATTGAAGTGCAGGTGGGCATTCCAACCATCACCACCCAGCTACTGTTCTGGACTCTGGTTGCCCTTCTCTGCTCGCTCTCCCCGATCGCCCCCTCCGCCCCCCTTGCCGCAAGCACACCTGCCCGAAAGAAGGATGCAAAAAAATCTGCTCCGCTAAACATAATTACACAATGGCTGGTACCCGGACTCATCACCTTGTTGATCTGTACAACATTGATTGCAGACTTTGCGATCAGCCGCCAACGCGTGGCAGAACAAGGCGCGTTGATCATTACCCTCATGTTACTCGCCGCCCTCAGTTCCGCTGCGCTGCTTGCCCGCACGTGGGCTGACTACTGGCGTGCCCTGCTAATTGCATCAAGTACGCTGGTCATTTTTACAATCTACAACGCTGCGCTCGGTGCACTGGCGCAGCCAGCTGCCACCACCGCAGTGGATGCCTTGCGCATCGACTCTACTTACCAGTCGTTTTTCACTGCCTACAACCTGATCGTGTGGGCAGTCGCGGCAGCAATCTCGCTCGCTCTCAGTCAAAGCCAAAAAGTATCAGCGCTGCACTCCACCACATTCGCCGGCGCTACCACCGCCCTCGGCTTCCTGTTTGCGGCTGGCCTTGGCTGGCAAACGGATGTTGGCAGCGCGCAAGCCGAGATGACATCGAAGCACGCGCAAACCTTGGAGGCAAACAACCGCCTCGAACCGGCGCTGGGCTTGTTCACGCAGCTGACGCAATTGCACGCCGCCGAGCCGGACTACTGGTATCGCGTAGGCCAGCTGCAGCGCCGCATTGCGCAGCAAAATGCCACGCCGGCAGAACGCAACCCGCACCGCATCGCAGCCGAGGCGGCCTTGCGCACCGCAATCCAAGCCCGGCCGTTCGGCGCCGATGCTGCCGTAACACTAGCCCGCCTCTATCATGACTGGGCAACTGACGAACCGTCCAAAGCGGCTCAGGCTACCGCTGCATTTGAGAGTGCCACCTGGGTCACTCCCGCAAACGTTTATCTTTGGAACGATTGGGCCCGGTTTGAATACGCAACACGCGGCGATTTCAGTGCCGCGCAAGCCAAGCTTGCACAATCCCTCGCGCTCGACCCGGCCTTCGACAGCACGCACCTCGCCCTTGGAGACATGCATCTGGCGCACGCAACAATTGACACCACTGCAGCTGGCAAGCACTTGGCAGATGCCACGGCCGCATACCGCAATGCATTGGCTCTGCAAAAAAAGCCGCAGGACTTGGCAAAGACGCACATAAAGCTGGGCAGGGTTGCGGAAGCCAAAGCAGCCCTCACAACGGATGCCTTTGAAGAGGCGCAAGACGAGTTTGCTGTGGCCGCAAGCCTCCAATCCGGCAGCGATCTTGCCGCAACCAATGTTCTGCAAGGCAACCTGTACGTCCAGCGCAGCACTTTGCAGCCGGCGCAATCCGCACAACACGCAACCACCGCAATCGCATTCTTTGAGCGCGGGCTTGCAGAACAAGCGGCCAGCGGCCAAGCAGCGCGCGAGTTCACGCCTTGGATGGTGCAACGCACACTCGCACAGCTCTATTTTGGCCTCGGCAACAAACCGGCTGCGCTTGCGGCCGCACAGGCAGCCCAGGCTGGCGCACCGCAATCTGAACAAGCCTACTTTGCGGGCATGATCAACGAACTTGCGCCCGCAAAATAACCCTGTGAATAAACCGCACAACCGCATCCCAAATCTGCCCGCCGCTCTGGCCGCAATTGCAGATGGGATTGCTGAAGCAAGTTGGCTCGCATCTATCGTAGTGGTTGCACTGCACTTCAACCTGCACACCTTCACAATCTTCGAGCCGGACAAAATTGCGCTGTTTCAAGTCCTAGCGGGCATGCTGCTTGCCGCACTGCTGCTGCGCGTCAGTGTCTGGCGCTACTCCGGGCAAACTACAACCGCCGCCGGCGCAGCAGCCGTTATCCCGCCGGCCTACGCCGGCATCGCAGGTGCGCTGCTCATCAGCACTGCTCTATCCATCGCACCACAAGTCAGCTGGAACGGCTCCTACTTGCGCGCCCACGGAACACTCTATGAATTATGCCTGCTCGCAGTGTTGGTTGCACAATGCGTTGGCCTGCGTCGGCACGCCCAAGTGCAGCGTCTGCTGGACACAATTGTTCTGGCTGCAACTGTAACTGCGCTTTACGGAATTTTTCAGCACCTCGGACTCGACCCTGCCGAGTGGGGCAAATCGTTTCTTGCAGACCGGGTCTCCTCTACGCAAGGCAACCCGATCTTTTTGGGCGCTTACCTGGTGCTCACCCTGCCCGTCACAATCGCACGCGCGCTCCAACTGCTGCGCGGCGGCAGCGCACGCGGACGCCAGCTGGCATATGCCACACTGCATGTGGTGTCTGCTGCTGCGCAGCTGGAGGCAATTTGGTTTACCGGCAGCCGCGGACCATGGCTGGGACTCGCCGCTGGACTTTTATTCATGGCCATCTGTCAGGCCGCTGCTGTCAACAACCGCAAGGTTCTGTTCGCACTGTTTAGTCTTGTTGTTGCTGGCCTGCTGTCAGTGCTGGCGCTCAACATGCCAAATGGACCGCTCGAAACACTGCGCGACGAACCTTACCTTGGCCGCATCGCACATCTGTGGGACACCACCAACCGCACCGAAGCCGGCACAAGTCTGCGCCTGGAAACATGGCACCGCGCCCAAGCAGCGCTGACGACAACTCCGCCGCTAATCTACGCCGACGGCAGCATTGATCGCTGGAGCTGGCTGCGCCTTCTGATCGGCTACGGGCCCGAGACTGCCGGCTTTGTGCTTGCGCCCTCCTACCGCACCGAATTCCACAACGCGCTGTTCTCCGACCGCGCGCACAACATACTTTGGGACACACTGCTCGCCACCGGCATCATCGGCGCGGCTGCACTGTACCTCCTGTGGGCATCGCTTGCTAACAAGCTGCTCCTAAACATGGGGTTCATTAACAGTTCGAAGAGCCGCTATGGGCTTTGGACCCTGCAGATCACCGGCGCTGCTGCTGGACTGCTAACAATCTTGCTGCTGCGCATCCCTGAATTGGCAGCCGTTGCCGTAGCACTCGGCCTCGCAGCTGGCACGTTAATGTTCCCAGTGCTCAGCGCCTTCTTGGCTCCGCGGCCTGCGCAGCCCGCCGATGTACTACTTGCAGGATTTGCCGGCGCAGCCCTGGCGCATTTTGTGGAGGCCCAATTTGGAATCGCCACTGTAGCTACCGACCTGCACTTCATAATGCTGGCGGTATTAATTTGGAACTGGGAGCAACTGCGGCAGCCGACCCAAGAAGCACAGCCTGAAGTTAAACCAACCGCAAAGAATATTGCAAAACGGGAATCTGCTGCCGCGCCTGCCCGTGCCGGAGCCATCGGTGCTGAATTAGCACTGCCGGCTGTGCTTGCCAGCACCACACTAATCTTTGGCTTTCTTACCCCCGGGGTTGGAATAAATTCCACCGCACCGGCCTCGGTGCTTGCTGCTGCTTGCATGTGCCGCCACAGCCGCAGCAATCGCACTTGGCCACGCTGCATCTGCCACGCAGCTGCGCGCCATGCTTGTAATTGGCCTTAGCCTGCCGCTCATGTATTTCGCATGGAACCAACTTCGCCTGAACCCGCCTTCCCTCCCGGAGACTGATGCAATTCTGAACATAGCAGCAACCCGCAGCGCATCCATATATTCTTTTGCAGCCTGGGTTGTGCTGGTCACAGCGGGGCTTGGCCTTGCGCTGGCCATCCGTGAGCTGCCCAACCGAAACTCCACTCCGGCAACCGTTGTGCTCGCGCCACTCGCGGGCTTCCTGGCACTTGGCGTAGCACTTACCGCAATCTATATTGGATCACGCGCAGCAGATGCCCACCGCAATCTGGTGCAGGCTGCAACGCCAGCTAAAGCACTCGCACTGCTCGCCGAAGCCACAGAACTCGCGCCACGCGAAGACGAGTATTGGTATCTGCACGGGCGCACCGCGCTCCTTGCGGCGCGCAGCCAAGCGAGCCAAGGCGAGCGCGCCGGCATGCGTGCCATTGCGCGCGCAAGTTTGGAGCGTGCCCTGCAAATCAGCCCGTTCAATCCAAACCACCTGATCAGCCTGGCGCGCCTGAACTTTGATATGGCACAAGATACTGAAGACCCGACCGACCGCAACGCCATCGCCAATCGCTCCGACAACTACTCGGCAGCTGCCTTGCGGCTCAACCCGCATGACGCACGCTGGTGGCAAAACTGGGCCGTGCTGGATTACGAAGTATTTCATGACTATGCTGCGGCCGCCGAAAAACTTAAGCGCGCCCTGAACGAAGATCCCACGAACTCCCGCTCGCTTGTGCTGCTCGGCAATGTCTCCGCTGCCCGCGCCCTCAGTCCACAAGCAACCAGCAGCGATTTCGATGATGCGCTGTCTTTCTACAGCGCGGCGCTCGTCAATCCGGTTGGCACCTCGGCTGCGGAAATCAAACTGCTGCTTGGCAATCTTTGGCTGCAGCGCGGTGCGGCAAGCAGCGCCGCATCCACGCAAAGCGCTGACTACAAAATTGCCGCCGATATCTTTGAACAAGTCATCAGTGAACCGCTAGCCACCGACGCAACGCCAGAAAATGACGATCAACCCGGAAGCGCCGCCAAGTTCAAGCCATGGACGGTGCACCGCACCCTCGCACAGCTGTACATGTCGCTGCAGCAACCCGAACCAGCTGGCAAGCATGCCGCACTCGCACTTGCCACCGCCCCAGCGGCTGAGCACGAACTTCTGCTCCAGCTGCAGGCGGCCAGCGCGGCACAGCTTCTGGCCAACCCGCACCCATGACGCGCAATCCCACACCCGCCAACTTGCGCCTGATGCGCGTATCCGGAACCCTGCTGGAATCTGGCTGGTTGTTTGCCCTCATCCTGGCACCGCTGTTTTACAACGCGCATTCACAAAACATCTTTGAGCCGGACAAGGGCGCCATAGTGCGCTCAATTGCGCTTTTGACTCTGGGAGTGGTGCTCGCCGGCGTCCTCACAAATGCCACCTCCCTTGCCAACCCGCGCAAGTGGCTTGCCGCAATGGCCCACCCTCTCGCGGCCGCAACAGCATTCACGGTATGCGCAGCGCTAATCAGCAACATCTTTTCCCTGTCCCCGCGCATCTCCTTTTGGGGTTCCTACTTGCGCTCACAGGGAGTGCTCGCACTGCTCGGCTACGTTTTGCTGTTTGCAGTCACCGCCGCCTGGCTGCGCACCCCTGCTCAAATGCAGCGCTTATTTCAAGTCGCGGTTGTAACCAGCCTGCCCATCTCGCTCTTTGGCATCGGGCAGCACTTCGGCGCAGACAGCGTCCTGTGGAACTATCAGTTGCGGGACCGCATCATCACCACCTTGGGCAATCCCATTTTTGCGGGCGCATACTTCGTAATGGTTCTGCCGCTTGCCCTTGTAAGTGCGTCCCAATCATGGCAACACTTAAAAGCCGAACAGAACAACCACGCTTGGCACATTGGCACGCTTGCAATTGACCTGCTTGCGGTAGTGCTTGCGTTGATCGCAATGTTGTACACCGGCAGCCGCGGACCCGCACTGGCATGGCTTGGCGGCACAGTGCTTGGCGGCCTCGCGCTGCTCGCTGCCACCGGGCAGCGCCGCTACACAACGGCCCTCATTGCTATCGGCGCCGCTGGCGCCGTCTCATTGCTCGTTCTCAATCTGAACCTCCCAATCCTGTCCGGCTTGCGCAACAGTCGCACCCTTACGCGGTACGCCCACCTTTTGGACAAGCAGGACACCAGCAGCAGTGGCCGCATCCTAATTTGGCAAAGTGCATGGCAGGCAGTCAGCCCGCGTGCGCCAATTAAATACCCAAGCGGTGAGATTGACACCCGAAACCAACTGCGCGCTTGGATCGGATACGGCCCCGAAGTATTCGACCTAGGTGTGCAGGCGTTCTCACAACCAAGTTTTGGCCGCGCGCAAATGCCTGACCGCGCCCATAACGAAACGCTCGATGTGCTGGTCACCGGCGGCGCGCTCGGCCTCGTCGCGCATCTCGCACTGCTCGGCAGCGTACTCTTCACCGCCATGCAGAGCCTTGGGCTAATTGCCACGACCCAACGCCGCAACGTCTTCTGGATCTCCGGCACAACCGGCGGCATGTTTGCAAGTGCCGCGCTGTGGATCACTCAAGGACCAGAATTTATTGGCATTGCAATCCCGCTCGGCATTCTTGGGGGCACTGGCGGGTTTCTTACGTGGAGTGCGCTCGGTGGCACTTCTCAACGTGTGAGCGACCCCGCCATCGTGCTTACAGCTGCCGGACTGCTAGCTGCGCTGGTCTCGCACTACATCGAAACCGCATTCGGCATCGCCACGATTACTAGCCGCACGTATTTCTGGGTTCTAGCCGGCGCGCTGCTTTCACTAAAATTCAGTGCGCCCGCACCAATCGCGGAACCCGCAACTGCTGCCAAACCACGAAAACCGCGAACCCCTGCTCTCAAGTCAATCAACCTTGCCGCATGGGCTGTTCCCGGACTACTGTGCGCAGTTGCCACATGCACCATTAGCAATGATTTTCTGATCAACAAGCAAGGCCTCGCTGGCGCCGGCCTGCCGCTACTCACACTCATCCTGCTAACATGTTTGCTCGCAGCCTTCCGGCTTGCACCCAGCCCGGCAACTGGGCTGCGCGCCGCAGCGCTCGGTGCGGGCATTTCCTCAGCCTTCATCCTCCAGCTGCTGCTGCGGCTCGCAGGCACCAGCAGTGACCAGCCGGTCACAATGCAAGCACTTTTGGATATCGTTGCCACTCGCGCTTCAATATTTTCATTCTTCTGCATCGCGATGCTGGCACTCTGGCTTGCGCTCGGATTTGCACTCGCGCGGACCGATGAGCCAATCGCCTGGCCGCCCGGCCACCAGATAGCGATTGCCTCCGCGATCATGCTCGCCTCCATAATTGCAGCAATTAACCTCAACGTCGGTCGAATTCAAGCGGATATTGTGGCGCGTTACGCCGGCAAATACGACGGACCCGCAGACTCCGCAACAGCCGTGGCGCTTTATCATGAAGTGCTGGATATGCAACCATCAGAGGACCAGTACCGCCAACTGCTCGGCCGGGCAGAAATTGGCAGCGCGCGCTCGGCCAAATCCCCTGACTTGCAAGAGCAGCACTACAACCTTGCCGAAGCAAGCTACACGGAAGCGCAACTGCTAAATCCGCTTAGCCCCAACCACACCGGCAATCTTGCGCGCCTCGCAGCTGAACGCGCCAAGTCCAGCTCAGATCCTGCGGCAGCCGGCACATGGGCCACCACTGCGTCCGAACTCTTTTCCAGTGCGCTGCAAACTAGCCCAAACCACGTAATCCTAATGGTGGACTGGGCCCAGCACATTTACGACACGCAGCACAATCTCGCGGGCGCCCGTAAACAATTTGAGCTTGCTATCGCCAAGGACCCGACCTATGACCGCGCCCACGCGCTCTACGGCCTGATGCTCTTCAACGCAAGCAGTGGCGATCCAGGGCACGCTAGAGAACTTCTGCTTGAGGCAGACACCCACTTCAAAGCGGCGCTGCTTGAGCAGCGCCCGGAGTTCCGCTCACCCACCTATGTTCTGCGGGCCAACCTGTGCGCCAGTCTCGCAAATTTGGATCCTGACAACCGCGCTAAACACATGCGGGACGCCGCGCACAACTATGAACAATCAATCACCGCCCGCGAGCTTGCTAAAGTGAACCAAGTCTCACTCGCCGCCACGCAGGAAGCCGAGATGGGTCTACAATACGAAGAGTGGTCGCTGCGCAGCGCGCTTGCGCAGATATATGTTGAGCTGGGCGAAAAGCAACGCGCCCTGCCGCACGCACAAGCAGCCCTCTTATCCGCACCCGATACCGAACGTACCCGCCTGCAGCAGCTTGTGGCAGCGCTGCAAAGCAACTAACTGGACGCAGACCAAGCGAACATCTGCCTGCTTGCCCAAGCCTGCTGCGCTCACCTGCAACTGATCAATGACTAAAACTTCTGCGCTGGCATCTGCTGCGGCGGCATCGCGTATCGCGCTACCGGTCACATCCCGGCTGGCAGCTGCCTGCAGCGCGGGGATGGAAGCCTGCTGGCTGGCTGCGCTGGTAGTTGCAACGCTCTTCTTCAACACGCACTCCACCCGCATCTTTGAACCCGACAAGCTGGCGCTTGTGCGCACACTGGCCCTGGTGGTTGCGGCACTGGCGGTAACCCGCGCCATCGATTCCGGCTGGAACCCGCTCCGCACGAAACTTTCATTCCCAAGTGGCGCAAGCTTGCGCGCATGGTTGGCAGCAAACCCATTGCCCGCAGTTGCCGCACTGTATCTGCTGTTCACACTTATCAGTACTGCATTTTCGATCTCACCCACGCAAAGCATCTGGGGATCTCATGCGCGCGCCCAAGGCTTGTACTCATTGCTCGCGTACGCAATGTTTGCGCTGGCAGCGTATACGCAAATTCGCACCGCCCGCCAACTGTGGCGCCTGCTGGACACACTAATCTTTATAAGCGTGCCGCTCTCATTTTATGGCGTCATGCAGCGCTTCGGCCTAGACACGTACCAGTGGCAGCAGTTCTTCACGCAAACACGCATTACATCCACCCTCGGCAACCCGATTTTTGTTGGCGGTTTCCTCGTGCCGGTCATTCCACTGACGGCTACCGCATTCATTCACGCCTGCCATGGCCTGCGGACCATCCGGCCGCGCACAAGCGCGCACTGGCTGCGCGCCGCCATTTACGCACTCTGTGTACCGCTGCAGCTGCTTGCGCTTTGGTACACCGGCAGCCGCGGACCAGTGCTTGCGATCGTACCGGGAGTTCTGCTGGGCGCGATTGTGGTGCTGATAGCGACCGGCAAGCGCCGATGGGTTGCCGCGCTCACAGCTGCTGGCATTGCGGCTGTTGTCTTCGTTGCGGCACTCAACATCCCGCAGGGCCCGCTCGAATCACTGCGCGACGCGGACACCACCCTCGGCCGCCTCGGACACCTGCTGGACGGCTCGCGCGACAGCCCCGCCAGCACACGCCAGCGCGTGCTCATCTGGCAAGGGGTGCTCGAGTCGGTACTGCCCCACGCACCCATCCCATTCACGAACGGCGGCACTGACCGCTGGAACGCCGTTCGGCCGCTTGTAGGCTATGGCCTCGAGACGCTCACTTTCGTCTTCCAGCAATTCTTCCCGCCGGAGTTTGCGCAGCTCGATCGCTGGCGCGCAATCAGCCAGCAGGGCGAGGGCACCACAATAGTCCTCACTTACTCGCCCACCGCGCCAGACCGCTCCCATAACGAATTCCTCGATGCGCTCGTCTTTGGCGGCCTGCTGGGCGCGTTTGCGTACCTGCTGCTCTTTGCGATCGCGATCTACTGGCTCTATGGCATTGCCGGCCTGCTGCCAAACGTCAGCTTGCGGCGCTTGTATTGGATCCTGGCTGTAGGCGGTGCCATCAGCGGCGCAGTTGCCACTGCACGCGTCCTCGGCCTCCACTATGTGGGCGTTGGTCTGCCATTGGGAATGCTGGCAGGCACTGGAATTTATCTGCTCGGCGCTGCATTCTTCAGCGGTGAACATCATCGGGCTCCACTGAATTTTCCCGCACTACTGCTTTGTGCCGGCATCATTGGCGCACTGACGGCGCACTTTGTGGAACTTCACTTTGGCATTCCAACCGGTGCAACGCGCCTTGTGCTGTGGCTACTGCTGGCTTCCGCCGCAATTCTGCCGCGCATCACACAACCAACCGACCATGCCACAGCAGCGCAACCGCAGGCGAAAGACGCCCGCTCCCGCCCAAAGCCAGGCACCACCGCAGCCACAGACCCACCCGCATGGCTTATGCAAGCGCTGATGCCAACCGCGGTAATGATCACCCTGGCTTACATACTTGTTTTGAATCCCGAACGCGCCCAAACCTCAGCCGCAATTCTTGCGCGCTCATTTGGTGGCAGCGCAACAGCCTCAGCAATGCAGCCTTTGGCAACCGCAGCCCTCATCCTCTGCACCTGGTTAGTTGGTTCGCTGCTATTTGCAATTTCCGACAACGCGCATCTAAATCTTTCAACCTTCCTGAAGATCGCGGGGACCGCAGCCGCTAGCGTCCTAATTTTCACTGCGCTGCATGTTTCACAGCTTGCCAGCACAGCACGCTTTCCAGCAAATGACCCGGAGGGCACGGCCCGCACCGTACGCAGTATCGGTGCCGTCTTCACGCACTACGCCGTTTGGATTATTGTGCCCTGCCTGCTGCTGCCGTATCTAGCTAGCGCTAACCCACGAGCACGGGCGCCTCAATCTGCCGGCTGGGCCGCGCTTGCCACAGGTGCGCTGCTCACCTTCATCACAGCCGCTAACACAAATTTCGCACCGATATTCGCGGACACCTTTCATCACGTCGCTTTGCCATTTCAATCCAACGCTCAATACCCGGTCACAATCCGGCTCTTGGAAGAAGCAATTGCTTTAGCCCCGCGGGAACCATACTATCCGCTCTACCTCGGCAACACCTTGCTGGAACAATCGCGCAAATTAACCGACGAACCCGCGCAAACGGCAGCGATCCAGCGCGCCATGAGTTTGTACAAACAAGCGCAGACCTTAGAGCCGCTTCACCCGGATGCAACGACGGGCCTTGCCCGCCTGCTGGCACACTGGGCGGAACTCGCGCCTACCGGGCCAACACGCACCGCCCGTGCAACCGAGGCTGCCCAGTACTTCGCACTCGCTTCAACCCTCAGCCCTAACAATGTTCTCACTCTGAATGAGTGGGCCATGCTGGATCTGCGCCAGCTAAACAATCTGGACGGCGCCGAAACCCGCCTGCTCCGCTCGCTCGCGCTCGACGACCAATACGATCTCACATACTTGCTGCTTGGCGACGTGCACTTGAAGCGCGCCGAGGCAACCCCGGCTAAGGCCAACGCCGAATACATCGCAGCGGTGGATTTCTACGAACGCGGCGCACTCGTCCGCACCTCATTTCCCATTCTTGTGGCGTTGGGTCGCGCCAACCGGCTGGCCGGCAATCCGCTGGCTGCCATTGCGGCATACCACCGCGCCATGGCCGCTGCCCCGGCTGCCACCGATCTCACTGGCATCCGCAGCACCATGGTCTCGCAGTACGAGCTCATCGGGATCTCAAGCGCAGCCCAAGAAGAGGTGCTGCTTGACTTTGCCCCTACCGGCACACCGGATGTGCCTCAGCAAAAACTTATAGACACACTGCTGCTTGGCCGCGCCCTGCTGACGCAAGACCGCGAGGCTGCTGCCATGCAGTTTGCCAGTGCCAGCCAAATGGCCACAGACACACCACAACACCTGAAGATTTCGCGTTTTCTTGCACGCACCCATGGCTTGTTTGAAGACCTAAGCCTGCTGCAACAAGCGTACACGTATTACACCGAGGCCCTCACCTACGCGCAAGGCGGCGAATACGAAACCCTTGCTGAAGAGCGGCGGGCTTTCACTGCGCGGCTGCTCACCGCACAGCAGAACCAATCCAGCGCGCAACTGGCATCCGGAGAAAACAAAAACGCGATCGAAGGGTTGCGCTCCACCCTCAACCTCGAAATAAGTGCGAGCCAGCGCATTGACATACTGCGATCCCTTGCTGCGCTGCACCTTGCCGTGTCCGACACTGCCAACCTATTTGAAGACCTAAGCATGCTGCAACAAGCATACGCGTATTACTCCGAAGCTCTCACCTACGCGCAAGGCGGCGAATACCAAACCCTTACCGAAGAGCGGCGGGCTTGCACTGCGCGGCTGCTTACCGCACAGCAGAACCAATCCAGCGCGCAACTGGCAGCTGGAGAAAACAAAAGCGCCATCGAAGGGTTGCGCTCCACCCTGAACCTCGAAATAACCGCGCGCCAGCGGGTTGACATACTGCAATCCCTTGCTGCGCTGTACCTTGCTGTTCCCGACACTGCCAACCTAAAAGAAGCCGATGGAAGTTTTGCAGAAGCCCTGAGATTTGCGAGCGAAACCGACCAAGCTTCCTTGCAACAAAAGCGGGACCAAGTGCGGCAACAAATCATGGAACGCGAGCGGACAGCAGGAGAAACCCAACTCGCAGCCGGCAACTTCACCGCGGCCGAAACCACCTTCCGCGCTGCGCTCGCCTTCAGCGCCGGTGAGCCACAACAGACGCAACTCAAACAACTCGTCGCAACTGCAGTTGCCGGCCCGAACAGCGCGCCCGCATTAACCGCCGCTGTTGCCGAACTAGAACAAGCGTGGTTGCTTGCGCCCATTGCGCTCCAACCACAGATACTCATTCAGCAATCAAAATGGACGCGGGACCTTACGGCTCAGGGGCAGCCCGTGCCACCCGAACAGGCCGGCAACCATGCCACCTACGCAACCCGCAGCACGGCGCCCCGCTACTTACAGTTAACCGCTCTTGCCGACCAGCTCGCAACAAATCCTGCACCGCAGCTCGCCATCGAACAACTTGCCACGGCCGTCTCGCTTGCGCCGTCCGCCGAGGACCGGGCAGCGCTCTACATAAAAATGGCCGCCTTGCACGCAGCCACAGGAGATATACAAAGCCTGCGGCTCGCACTCGGCGAACTTGATGCGGCACTTGCCACTTCCACAACTGGTGCCCGCGCCAGCGTGCACAAGCTGCGGCGAGACTACTCGGAGCGCCTCGCAAGCGCAGTGATCAAAACCGCCGAAACCCTCGCTGAGCAAGGTTTCACTGCTGACGCAATTGTCCTGCTTAGTGATACGCTGGGCACTGCCTTGAGCGGACCAGCCGCTGCGCGCCTCAACCTGACACGCGCCACAATTTCGCTCAACACTAACCAACCGGAAAACACGGCGCGCGCCTGGACGTGGGCCAACTCCGCACTTCTAACAGCAGCCGGCGATCAGCGACCGGAAGTCGTTACGCTGATCGAAAGTATCCGCATCAAATATGTAGCTCTCAGTATTGCCCAAGCCGAACGCAACCTTGCAGATGGAGATGCAGAAGCAGCATCCGTGGCCTACCAACGCGCGCTGGAGCTTTCACCCTACCGCTCTGAGCGGGTGCGCATCAAGTTGCTTCTGGCCACCGCGCTCTCGCAGCGCAAAGATTTCGCGTCAGTCACAGCCGGACTCCAAGAAGCATCCAGCGCGCTCAAATTCGCCGACACCTCAGAACTTGCGCCACTCCAAACACGCATTGCATCCATCACCGCCCAGCGTGCCGCCATTGCGGCCCAGCTTGGCGCAAGTCCTGACACGCCTTTTGCCGCCGATGCATCGCCCGACGCGCAACGAACCGCCTGGACCACACTGGCCTCAAGCGCCACTGCAGCTGCAGATCCGGAGTTAGTGTCGCGCGCATATTCCAACCTGGCGGATTTAGCAGAAACGGGCTCAGCCCGGTCAGAGCATTACCTCACACTGGCAAGTTTCCTAATGCAGCAACCTGTCATCCGGTGGCTGGAATCTGCTCAAACTTCAATCGATCAAGCGCGTACCTACGCCGACACCACACAGCAAAGTGCCGTCGACGCACTGCAAGAAAATCTTCATACCAGCTTGCGCACAGCGCTCGAGCAATCAGCCGCAAAGCACCAACAAGCTGGCGAATGGGACGCAGCCCGCGCTGACCTCCAGAAGGCGCTCGCCCATGCCACTGACCGCAAGCAACGCGCAATCATTTACAAGATGCTTGCGCTGCCCGTCCCGGATAAAAATGACGGCGTCGCAGCCAGCGCAACGTGCGCCGACATAAAGACCGCGCTGCAATTAGTCCCGGCAAATGATGTTCAAGCACTGACAGCGAACCGCGACTCTCTCTGTGGCGACTTAGTAGACGGGCGCATCAGGGCCGCTAGCGCATTCAGCGCCGCCAACCAACCGGCGCTTGCGGCACAATTGTTAGCCACAGCGCTTGGCGCCGCAACCACCACAAACCAGCAAGTGCGCCTGCTCGCGCAGCTTGCGCAGCTCGCCGAAACTGCAGGCTCAGAAGCCAGCCTGCGCAGCGCAATCGGTTATTGGACGCAAGCTGTGCGCAGCACACCCGCTGCAGAAGCAGCCCAGTACCAAGCGCACATATCAGCAGCTACAGGCACGCTCAATTCGATTCTCAGCAAGCTGGGCGCAGAACCCGTCACCGATCCCGTGCCAACACCGGCAGCAGAAGCAACAGTTAGCGCGCTCCAAACTGACGCAAAGTCCGCAATTGCAGCCGGTAATTATTTTGCAGCTGAAGGTGCACTCACGGCTGCAATTGCAATCTCCCCCGCCGGCCAATCAACAGCGCTCCGGGTTGAACTGCTACAACTGCGCACTACTGCGCACGAGAAACTGCTGGGCGCAGCCAGACTTTCCGCCGCGTCAGATTTAACATTAGCCGCCAACGACTTTGCCAGCGCAATTGCAATTGCGCCCGATGCGCCGGCGCGCGCCGCTGCAGCGCTGCAGGCAGCCACAGCTCTTTCCGTTTCCACCGAAGAGCCGCTGATCAACCGGGCAATCGATTTCCTCAATCAAGGCACCCCATACTTCTCTGCCAGTGAGACCAACACCGCTGCCGCACTGCGTGCCACGCTGCGCGGCAAGCTCTTCAGCGCTGCCCAAAACTCCGCGCAAGTTGCGCTGGCTTCCAAAAACTTCCCCGAGGCACAGGCGCAGGGCCAGCGCGCCTTGGGTTACACAAACAACGGCCCGCAGCGCGCCGATGTTCTTTTACTGCTTGCAGTGGCGGCCCACAGCACTGCAGACGAGCCTGCTGCGCGGGACTTTGCAAAACGCGCCCTGCGCCATGCCGCCCAAAACCAACTGGACGCCGTGCGCGCCCTGATTGCCCAACTCCCACCCGCATAGCCAACAATGTTAGAGCCGCAGCCTCCCACTCCCAAACTACGGCCGGGTGCATTGTGGCTGCGCCTCGCAGGCCTGCTCGCAGTGGGCGGGCTTTCAATCACAATCTATCTGCTGCGTGACAGTATTCAATCCT
The DNA here is from genome assembly GCA_003569365.1 of Anaerolineaceae bacterium. Taxonomy (GTDB): domain Bacteria; phylum Chloroflexota; class Anaerolineae; order Anaerolineales; family UBA11657; genus BD1. The sequence goes on along the minus strand of BGOS01000003.1, from coordinate 183,680 downwards.
TGCAGCAAGTTGGCTACGCCAGCGCATTCATTGTGAACGCATTTGCCAGCAGCTCAGTCCTGCTGCCCATGCCTGGCCTTGTGTATACCTACGCCTTGGGCAGCCTGCTGCACCCGGCATTGGTCGGATGTGCTGCCGGCGCTGGCGCAACTCTGGGGGAACTAAGCGGCTACCTTGCCGGTTTCTCTGGAGGTGCGTTACTTGAAGACCGGCCGGCGTACGCACGCATGTTCAATCTGATGCGCGGCCGCCAATCAATCGCAACTCTTATCGTTTTCATTCTGGCTTTTGTGCCGAATCCATTTTTTGATATTGCGGGGGTCACCGCCGGAATAATCAAAATGCCGCTGGCTCGCTTTACCGCGGCTACTTTGGCCGGCAACATTGCCAAATCCACCCTCACCGCTTATGCAGGAGCCATGTCCTTTGCGTGGCTGCAGCCCTACCTGCGCTGAGCCAGCACCAGCCGAAGCCCTAATAAGCGAGCTGCAGCAACAAGCCCAAGCCAACCACAACCGCACTTACCACCACAAAAGCAAAAATGTACCTGATCAGCACTTGATTCTCCGCCCACAGTTTACCAGTCTGTGCAGGCACGCTCCTTGCACTCGTAACGCCCATGTTGCGCCGAACACTGCTCAGCCATGCCGCCCACGCCCTAAAAATTACCCTGCTTGCCGCCCTAATTCTCGGTGTGAACCCGCCCACACCGGTACACGCCACAGAAACAATCCCTTACAAAGTTGTACCCGGAGACAACCTCACAAGCATTGTCGAGCGCTTCAGCACTTCTCTGCTCGCAATCCACGGCGCAAACAACCTAAAGAGTCAAACGCTGTTTCCCGGACAAGTGTTGCTCATCCCAATCCTGTCCGGCACAATCCATACCGTCACCCGCGGTGAAACGCTGATGGCGCTTGCAAACATTTACGGTTCCACTATGGAAGCAATAATGGAGGCCAACTTCTTAACCCGGTCCACGATAGTAAATGGAATGCGGCTCGCAATACCGATAGCAGCCTCCAGCCCACCCGCAGCAGCACCCGAGCCGCCAGCAGCGGTTGCTCAACCTGCTGCCTCGGCGGGCTGGCTGCCCCAACCGCCGCCGAACCTGTCGCGCAGGCAGTCATCATCCAACCCGACCAACTTGCCAAGGTCGAGACACCCCAGACAGCGCGGGAGAAACTTGCGGCCACGAACGGGCTTTACATTGTGCAGCCATTGGATGCAATCAACCAAATTGCCGCAAAATTTAACCTGCCGCCCTACGTTCTTCGCCGGTTCAACAAACTCGGAAACAACAGCACTCTGCGCCCAGGCCAGAAATTAAAAATTCCTGCACCGCTGGGCATACCTTACTTAGTGCAGCCCGGCGAATCCTTCGCGGGTCTTGCACTGCGTTCGGGCACAAATATTCTCTCGATCATGTCACTCAATGGAATGACCATACCGCTGCTCATGGAGCGCTCCGAAATTGCCCTGCCGCCCGCTTGCTTGCCGGCCGGCGTTACCGCTGACCCCGGCAGCCGCGGCTTTGGCTGGCCCACCACCTACAGCTCTCGCAGTGGAAACGGGTACAGCAACCGGCACCGCGGCTATGATGTAACCGCACCATATAACACTCCGGTTTACGCCAGCAAAGGCGGTATCGTGGCACTCGCGCAATGGACGGAATGGGGCTTTGGCAACACCATCGTTCTGGACCACGCCAAGGGCTGGCAGACGCTGTACGCACATCTGGATAGCATCGCCGTCAGCTGCGGCCAAACAGTTGCCAAAGGTGACCTGCTGGGAATTTCCGGATCAACGGGCAACTCAACCGGTCCGCACTTGCACTTCGAAATTATGCAACGCGAAACACACGTCGACCCGGCAGACTATTTAACCGGCGGGTAGGACCCGCGTGAACATCTTTGGTATCTCTGGACCGCAGCTAGCCCGCGCTGGCGTCCGCTGCAGTGCCACTCGCATCGCCATCCACTACTCGGACTGGCGCCGGCATGATGGACTTCAAAGCCTCAACGATCTCTAGCTTCACAGTTGCATCCCAATTTGCTACGAGCTCATAAGCCGGACCGCTTACCGGCATAATCGTGATCACGTTCTTTTGTGCGAACGCACCCTTGCGTACCCAGGCTATGTTTCCGGCGGCAACAACGATACTCCGCGGCTCCAGCCACCCGATCATAATCTCAACCCGATCCGGGAATACCGCCAAACTACTCACATAGTCGTCGAAATGACCGACCTTTTCATCCAGGAACGTGCATATCGACTCAGTATCAGCCACAAGCCTGGTTAGCCCCAACCACATAATTCGCAAGTCCGATTACAAACATAGCCCAACCGCCCATCAGCAATTATATTCAGCCCGGATTAAATAAAAAGCGCCCGGCACAATGCAGAGCGCTAAATAATTTCTGGGGTACGACGCAAAAGCGCAGGGTTCGGTCGGGCACATACAGACCACTCACGCAATCTGTACTAGCATCGCACCCCCACAAAGGAGAGAAACTAGTTCCAGTCTATAATTGGCGCCAGCAGTCAATGTAAAAGAGCCATAAACACAATCGTAAATACGCGTAAAGATGTGCCCATACTGCCGTCGCCCATAGGCCCCCGAACTACTTGCGCCCTAACTTGCCTATAAATAATAGTCTGCACAGTAAAGGAAGCAACCATGATATTTAACAGTCCATTCCCGCCAATCACCATCCCGGAGATGCCGCTCACCCAATTTGTGTTTGAGCATGCCGCCAATTACCCCGCACGCGCTGCCCTGATTGATGGCCCGAGCGGACGCACGCTCACTTATGGCCAGCTTACCGATGGCATCCGGCGCGCTGCCGCCGGGCTGGCGCAGCGTGGCTTCAAATCTGGCGACACTCTGGCAATCTTTAGCCCCAACCTGCCAGAATACGCAATTGCGTTTCATGCCGTCGCCAGCCTTGGCGGCACCAACACCACGGTCAACCCGCTCTACACTGCCGACGAGCTCGCAAACCAGCTAACTGACTCGCGCGCAACTTTTCTCATTACCGTACCGCCTTTCCTCGATAGAGCGCGCGCAGCTGCAGAGCGCACAGGCATCAAGGAGATATTTGTTTTTGGCGAAGCCGAAGGCGCCACTTCGTTTAGCACACTGCTGAACAGCGAAGCCAAAATTCCCGCCGCACAAATTAATGCCCGACAAACAGTTGTGGCACTGCCCTATTCAAGTGGCACAACCGGCCTGCCAAAAGGTGTGATGCTAACGCACTACAACCTGGTTGCGAATGTATGCCAGGCCGGATCCGTCGAGCAGCTGTCCGAAAAAGACACGCTTATTGGCGTGCTGCCCTTTTATCATATATACGGCATGATGCTGATTATGAACGTTAGCCTGCGCCAGGGGGCCACCGTGGTCACAATGCCGCGCTTTGACCCCGAACAATTCCTGCAAATCATTCAGAACCATAAAGTCACCCGGATGCATCTGGTGCCGCCGATTGTGCTGTTTCTGGCCAAGCATCCCCTCGTGGACAAATACAACTTATCCAGCGTGAAAGTAATTATGTCTGGCGCCGCACCGCTCAGCCCGGAACTTTCCTCCGAGGCTGCAACGCGCCTGAAGTGCGTCGTAAAGCAGGCTTATGGCCTGACAGAAACCAGCCCTGCCACGCACATCACCCCGGACAGCCTGGTGAAGGCGGGCGCCGTAGGCCCGTGCCTGCCAAACACAGAGTGCCAAATAGTAGACACAGAAACCGCACAAGCGCTGGGTCCGGGCGCGCGCGGCGAGGTGTGGCTGCGCGGCCCGCAAGTAATGCTTGGCTACTTAAACAACCCGCCAGCCACAAAAGCCATGATCGACAGCAATGGCTGGCTGCACTCTGGCGACATCGGCTTCTGTGATGAAGCCGGCTACCTGTCCGTCGTTGACCGGCTGAAAGAATTAATAAAATACAAGGGATTCCAAGTGGCTCCCGCCGAGCTGGAGGCACTATTGCTCACGCATGCGGACATCGCAGACGTGGCGGTCATTCCAAAACCAGACGCAGAGGCAGGCGAAATCCCCAAAGCCTACGTGGTGCTGAAGCCCGGCGCCACCATCTCAGAAGCTGCTATCATCGACTTTGTGGCGTCTCATCTTTCCCCGCAAAAAAGGGTGCGGGAAGTGGAATTCATCGACACCATCCCGAAATCCAGCGCTGGTAAAATTCTACGGCGCATTTTGGTTGAAAAGGAACGCGCCAAGGCCTCATAACAAGGTACTTGCCGGGCGAGCAAATTTCAAAGTACAAGTGCAAGGAACAATTCAATGTTTTCCAATCTCAAGAACTTCCGCACCTACGCACCGCCAATTCTCGTGGTGGCTGCACTCGTTGTCACCGGATGCTTCGGCGCCAGCGCACCTGCGGCCGCTGCACCGGAAGCTGATGCAGCCCAATCTGAAGCCGCGCCCGCAAAAGATGCCGCAGCTGGCGAAGCTGTAACCATGAATGCAACTTTGCAGGCTGAAACCGAAGCACTGCGCGCGCAGCTGGCTGAGATGCTGACTGCCCAACCAGCCGGCGCGGGCCCGGCTGCGGAAGCCGGACACGCCGCCGAAGCCGCAACGCCGGAACCCGGACAAGCTGCCGAAGCCGGTCACGACGCAGCAGCTGGCGCAGACATCGTTGACACCGCAATTCACGCCGGGCATTTCACAACTCTCATAAAAGCCGTGGAAGCAGCGGGCTTGGTGGAAACTCTAAAATCAGCCGGGCCTTTTACCCTGTTAGCGCCCAACGACGAGGCTTTTGCCGCGCTGCCACCGGAAACGCTCGCAGCGCTTCTGATGCCGGAAAACAAAGCTGAGCTTGTAAATCTATTGATGTATCACGTAATCACAGCCAAAGCCATGGCTGCCGATATTTCCGGCTTGAATGGCCATTCCACCAACACCGGGCTCGAAGGGAAACAAATTGCTGTCAAGGTCGACCACGACAAGGTAATGCTCAACGGAACAGTGGGTGTCACCACCGCTGACATTATGGCCAGCAACGGCGTGATACACGAGATCAACGGAGTGCTTATGCCGGACGGCGCTGCGGTCGCGGAAGCCGGGCACGCAGCCGCAGACAGCCACGCAGCGCCAGCCGCCGATGCCGCAGCCCACGGCGACGCATTGGACATCGTGGCCACCGCCAGCCAAGCCGGACACTTCACAAAATTAGTCGCCGCAATTGAGGCCGCCGGGTTAGTGGAAACGCTCAAAGGCGTGGGGCCCTTCACAGTGCTGGCCCCCACAGATGCCGCCTTTGAAGCGCTACCCGCCGGAACTCTAGACACGCTGCTAAAACCGGACAACAAACAAAAACTTGTTGATCTGCTTATGTACCACGTGATCATGACCAAAGCTGTGGCAACTGACATCGCCTCACTCAATGGGCGCACTGCCAACACAGGGCTGACTGGAAAAAAGCTGAACATCTCAGTGGACCACGACGCTGTCATGATCAACGGCAATGTAAAAGTAACCACCGCAGACATCATGGCTACAAACGGTGTCATCCATGAGATTAACGGTGTGCTGATTGCGGATGGCACGAGCACGGTCGCAGGAGACGCCGCAGGCCATGCGGCCGGCGGTGATGCCGCCGCAGTCAATGCCAAACCGCATTGGGCATATGAAGGCGCAGTCGGCCCGGCAGCGTGGGGAACCCTCTCGGAAGAATATGCCGTCTGCAGCACCGGCATGAGTCAATCCCCCATTGACATCAAAAAATACCAGCCGATCGGCCTTGAAGACATTGCTTTCAACTATCAGCCCGAAGGCATGAAGGTGAAAAATAACGGCCACACAATTCAGGCAAACGTTGATGCTGGCAGCACCATCACGCTAGACAACGTAACTTACAACCTGCTCCAGTTTCACTTTCACACTCCCAGCGAGCACACCCTGCTTGGCCGTGCCCTGCCCATGGAAATGCATCTGGTGCACAAAGACGCTGAAGGAAACCTGGCAGTCGTGGGTGTGCTAATTAACGTCGGGGCTGCCAACGCGAATTACTCGGAAATATGGAAGCACATGCCAGCTGTAGCGGACGAAGAACAGCCGGTACCGGCGCCGCTCGACCCGGTGACCCTGCTCCCCAAAGACCGGCGCGCCTATCGCTACTCCGGTTCGCTCACCACGCCCCCTTGCTCAGAAGGCGTCAACTGGCTCCTGCTCGCCAACCCCATTCAAATGTCAGCCGAACAGATCGCCGCCTTCAAAATGTTATTCCCACTCAACGCGCGGCCAGTACAGCCCCTGCATGACCGGCCGGTTCTGGTGGACATTACCATCGGCGGTTAACCCGTTCCCAGACTGCTGCCAGCGTTGGCCACAATCGGCTCCGCTGGCAGCAGCGCACTTGTTGCTCTGGATTGCAGCGCAGCCCATAATCCGATTTCTTTGAATAAAGGTGACGCGCAGCTCAACCACCGCCGCACGGGTGATTTTGCTGCCCGCATCGCCGCTGCCTGCCCGCCCGCTTGCAGCCACCAAGCCGGCTGAGCACGATCTCTACAGCGGCTTGAGGCCTGCCTCAATCTGCGCGCGCTGCGCTTCCAAAAATGGCGGCAAAGCCAAACGCTCGCCCAAATGCGCCGGATCCTCATCCGTCGCAAAGCCCGGCCCGTCAGTGGCTATTTCGTACAAGATGCGGTTGGGCTCCCGAAAATAAATTGACTGAAAATAAAACCGGTCAATCTGCTCCGAGACACCCACACGCTGTGACAGCAAGCGCTCGCGCCACCGCACCTGCTCTGCCGCATCAACCGTGCGGAACGCAGCGTGATGCACGCCCCCCGCTCCCACGCGCCCGACCGGAAAGTTCGCGTTAGCTTCAACATACACCGCGGGCCCATCCGTGGATGCCATTACAGTGATCTCGACGCCTGCTTCCGCGCTCCGCTCTACTGCGGGCAGAGCACGCATACCCAGCACCCCCTCGAGCAAGCCCACCGAAGGCGCTGAATCATGGACCCGAATCACAATCGAATGCAATCCACGCACCGCATGCGCCACCGGTACCGGGCTGTTTGCCCAAGGCTCATATGGCGCCGTGCTTGCTGCCGAAACCAGCGCTAGCGCCTGTCCTTCGGGGTCCCAAAACACCAGTCGTTGCACCCCCGCATAGTCCTCAACAGCATTCTGCCGAACACCCTGCTCACGAAAGCGCTGCTGCCACCAATACAGTGCAGCCGCATCCACAACCCGCAGCTGGGAACAAACAATCGTGCCTGCCCCGGGCACATTCGGACCCGCCTGCGCCCAATCAAAAAATGTAATCTCGGTCCCCGCACTCCCAACCGCATCGCCGTAAAACAAATGGTATGCCGACACATCATCCTGATTGACCGTCTTCTTAACCAAACGCAAGCCCAACACCTGCGTATAAAAAGCCACATTTGCCCGGGCGTTGGCAGTAACCGCTGTAATATGGTGCAAGCCACCGATGTTCATTAAATCTACTCCTAAAAAAACTTATCAATCTCAACGCACAATGCATGCTGTAATCAAATTGCGCTCTGCTGTTATCCCGCACACTCTGCCAGCAACGCCGTCAGCTGTGCGTCAATGTCCCCACTGAGCACAACCCGCGCCACTCGCCGACCGCGCGCCAGCAGCGCGTCATAATCAGCGGCTGCCTGCGCCTGCATCAAACTCCGAAACCCATACCCTGCATTTGGAATTGCAATATCGTCCGCCCGCCCGTCAACCAGCATCAGATACAGTCCCGTGTCCGGGCCGCCCTTGTGGAACTGGCCGGTAGAATGCAGATAACGCGGGCCGTAGCCAAGCGTACTTGCAAGCCCGCTCCCGCGCAGCACAGCCAAGCGCAGCGCGGCCAGTACCTCGCCAACCTCAAGCTCGTCCACGTACGCAAGCACCACAAGGCAATCAACCGCGCTGCGTTCCCTCAACAATGCGCCGAGACTACTGCTGTCACCATGCCTCAGCAGCGCGCCGCCACCCGCCAGCGCCTTAAGCGATTTTGCCATGAGCAGCTTGGTCTCCTGCACATTCGGCTGGTCAAATGCATTAACGCCAAGCGCTGCACAAAGCAAAGCCACTGCAAACTGCCACACGAAAAACTGCGCACCAATATCATAAACGTCTGCGAGTTCCAACCGCACCACAGGTTGCCCCGCCGCTTCAAGCGCAGCCACATGCCTGTCAGCCGCCACATTATCGTCACCGGCTAATCGCAGGTACACAAAGACGCGGTCCGCCCCATACGCTGGCGCCGCACACCATGGCTCGCCCGCAATTGGCAACATTCCTTTGCCCTGCTTGCCGGTACTCTCCGCCAGCAGCTGCTCAATCCACAAACCAATGCAATCGAGCAGCGGCGAGGTGATCAAAGTGAGCTTGGTGCGCCCGTCTTGGCAGTGCGCTGCCAACATTGCGGCAAGGCTGGCACCCGGATTGCTTGCGAGGTCATTGGTTATGCCACAAGCCAAAGCCATCTGTGCACCGCGCTGCAAAAGCCGCGGTACATCACACCCCATCAACGCAGCCGGAACCATTCCAAACAAAGAGAGCGCAGAGTAACGCCCGCCGATATCGGATGGGTTCAGGAAGAGCTCACGAAAATTGTATCGCGCTGCAAGTTCCGCAAGGCCACTGCCTGCATCTGTTATCGCAACAAAGTAACGGCCGGCTGCGGCACCATGCCGTACAGCCAGCAACCCGTAAACGAACTCAAATAAGCTTAGTACTTCAATCGTGTCGCCGGACTTACTCGCCACAATAAATACAGTGGTATCCAGATCCAAACCAGCGACCACCCGCGTCACCCGTCGCGGGACTGTACTGTCCAGAACTTGCAGGCGTGGAAAGCCTGGCTGCTGCCCAAACACTGATCGCAACACTTCAGGCGCAAGACTGCTGCCGCCCATCCCAAGTAGAACCAAGTCCCTTATCCCATTTGCTGCAAGTGCCGCACATAATGCCTGCATACGCACCAAGGACAGCGCGGTTTGCTCTGCCGCCCGCAGCCATCCGAGCCGGTTGCCAACCTCGTGCGGGGATGCACTCCACAGGGTGTGGTCGTGCCGCCAGATGCGCCCCACCCAATCCTCCGCGTCCATGCGCGCCAGCCACGCAAGGCCCGGTGCATCCATCACAGGCGCCGCCCCCCGCTCAGCCCGCAGCCAATGTCAGAGTAATCTCCACCGGGTTTGTTAGTATGCGGTGCACAGGACATTTTGCTGCAATCTCATGCAAGCGCTGCCGCTGCTCATCAGTTAGCTCACCAAGGAGTTGAATCTCACCATCGAACTTTTCCAAAGTACTATCGCCCTTAATTTGTTGGTAACCAAGAGAAATATTTACACCCGTTAGCGGCCAGCCTTTGCGCTGCGCATACATTTGTACGGTGATCACTTTGCAAGCCGCCAGACTTCCCACCAGTAACTCATGCGGCGTCGGGCCCAGGTCACTGCCCTCCTCCCCGACCGGCCTATCACAGAGCCAATCGTGGCTCCCCGCCTTCAAGGCAACCTTATAGCCGCCCGTATTAGTGGCACTTACATTCATGTCAATTCTCCCTCCTCAAAAAGTATTTCCAATCAATCGCCCAGCAGCACATGATGGCTGGCACCCAGCAAGCCCGCACCACTGTTATTGATGACGAACACCGGCACTGCATCCAAAACCGACCGCAGCCGGCCCTTGGCAAGAAACACAGACATAAAGCGCGGCTCCCGCAACAGCGCCAAAATCCGCGGCGGAATTCCACCTCCAAAATAAATTCCGCCCGTAGCCAGCAACCGCACAGCAAAACTCCCCGCCTCAGCTGCAAGCACATCCACAAAAATATCAAGCGTCCGCTTTGCAATTGAACACGCGCGCGCATCACTAAGCGCAGCGCCAACAATCACGGGCGTTGCGTCGTTAGCCGCGTCCAACTCCGCCTCCAGCCACTCCGGCGCAATCTCACGGCCGGTATCGCGCAGAAAAGCGTAGATATTGGGCAGCCCCAAACCGGAGCACACGCGCTCAACACTTACATGCCCAAACCGCGCCATCAGGTATCGGAGCAACTCCAGTTCCACCTCATTATTCGGTGCAAAATCAGAATGGCCGCCCTCAGATACACACGGGCGGTATCCATTGCCATCCCACACCAGAAAACCCTCACCCATCCCGGTGCCCGGCGCCACAATTCCGATCGCGCCCCGCTCATCACGCTGACCCGCATTCAGTACCACCAAATCCTGCGCCTGCAGCTGTGGCACACTATGCCCAAGCGCCTCAAGATCATTTAGCAAGTGCACCGGCAGCCCACCCAAGTGCGCTGCTACCGATCGTGCGTCAACACCCCACAATCGATTGGTGATCTGCACGCGCTGATCAATCACAGGTCCCGCAACGCCAAACGTAGCGCGCTGCACCACTGCAGAACTACCGCCGAGAAATTCGTCAAGGATCACTTCAAGTGAAGGATAATCCGCAGATTGAAACGTGCGCAACAAAATGGGCTGGCGCACACCACCCGCAGCTGTCACCAACGCGAGAACAGTATTGGTCGCACCAATGTCTCCCGCAAGACAACAAGCCACACCGCTCCTCATTTACCCTCCGAAAGTACCATGTCACAGAACCGAAATAGCACTAGATTTCAATTGTTATCCGGTTGCCCACACTATCGCGCCACTCGATCCCCGCAACCTCCGCGCCGTCAAAACTTCCCAGCACCACAGATCCGCCACAAAACGAACACAGTGCACCTTTGGGGTCGCGTATCAAGTCCACCAGCGTAAAGACATCACAACTCTCCGATCCGCGCACCGCAGCCACAGTATCCTCATAAGTAACAGCCAAATCAATACAATCAGCCTGCTGAGCCAAAAAGGCTTCAATCCGCAGTGCCCGTGGCAATTCCATGTCCGGCGCCGCGGTGTACAGCAAATATTGCTCGCGGCAGCTTTGGCATTGCCTCCAGCAATAAAGAAATTCGCCGTGCCTCACGCCCGCCATGAACTTTGGACCCAATTCTCACATGGAAACGGCTTCCGTGGGTAAACTCCCACAGTGAGCGCGCAATCCAAGGTTGCAATTCTGTGGCTATGTATTGCACTATCCGGTTGCGGTCCAACGGCCGCTGAACTTGATGCCGCAGCCAGAGCCCGCAGCTTTAGCGGGCTGAAGCGTTCGTTCAACCTGAGCGCACAGGTCAAGGTACGCATTATCGAAATCAACCTTGACGCCCTGGTTCAAACTGTAATGCGCTACAACCGCGACGAAGCGTGGCAGAAAGACTATCGCTCACAGCTGGCCGCCTTGCGCCTTATTGCAAGCCAACTCCGTCAAACGCCGCTGCCAGCGCCACAGCTCGAACCGGTGCACAGAGCCCTCCAGCGCACCGCCACTTCCTGCGAAGCTGTTACAAACCAGCTTGGCATTTGGGCGACGAGCCTGCAACAACAGAAACCAGCGGACGCGCAACTAGACCTGAAAATCGCCATGACGCTTGCGCGCGACTGCCGGGCTGCGGTAACCACCGTGCGCGAGGAAACGGCCAAATAGTGCGCACTCGTCGCGCCGCAATATTGCTGTGCTAACATCTATACAGAACGGACAAGCAGTGCCCGCAAATACATTCATCTACCACCGCGCCGCAGATCTAGCGGACGCGCAAAAAGTAATCCAGCAGCAATCGCAAAGTACCAACGTCCTTCTCACCCAGCCGCGCGTGCCAGCCCCGTACCCGGTTGCAACCGGCCTCCAACTCGATCTGCGCAATCTAAATCTAAACTTCATCCGTTCCAAGTCCGGTTTAATTGAAATCGGTACATCAACCACACTCCAAGCTCTGGCCGATGCACCCCTGCTAAAAAGAGGCAATAACGGCATTGTGGCTACGGCGGCCTTGCATTGCACCCACTATGGACTGCGCAACCTGGCTTGCGCCGGTGGCGCTGCCATCGCCGGCGATGGCCCGCCCGACCTGCAACTGGCTTGGCTGATACTCGATGCGCAGATCCACTGGGACAACGGTACCGTGTCAACAATTGGCGCACACGCGCCCGCCGGTGCAAGTTTCCCCATCCAAATTTCCTACACCGACACCGTCACGAGCGCAGCATTGCACGCCGTCCGGCGCACTCCCCGAGATGAAGCCATAGTTGCTGTAGCCGCTGCCCTGCAAACCCAGGCCAACCAAGTTACCCACGCACGCATCGCAATCAGCGGGGTAGGCAATACACCAGCACGCTGCACCGCAGCCGAAATGGCATTGGCTGGCAACGCCCTCACGGCCGCGAACATCGAAAGCGCCGCAGCAGCCGCTGCCGCAACATCTGGCAGCCGCAGTGATTACCGCGGCAGCAGCGCGTACCGGCATGCCATGGCATCCGTCCTGACACAACGGGCATTGGACGCACTAGCGTCTAATAATCATTCGTAGTCTCAAATTATGAAGATAAACGTTGAAATCAACGGCACACCACACCCGTTGGAGTGCGCGCCGGAAACCACTCTGATGGATGCACTGCGCACTGCCCGTGTATGGTCAGTAAAGCATGGCTGCGAGAGCGGCGACTGCGGTGCTTGTTCCGTATTGCTGAATGGCCGCCTGACCCCCACCTGCGTGATGCTCGCTGCCCAAGCAGACGCACAGCAAATTGAGACGGTAGAGGGCCTTACCGAGCGCCACGAAATCCATCCCATTCAACAGGCATTCATTGACACAGGCGCAATCCAGTGCGGCTTCTGCACGCCGGCAATGATCATGGCAACGAAAGAATTACTGAACCGCGAACCAGCGCCGCGGGAGGAACAAGTGCGCGAGGTACTTGGCGGCGTGCTCTGCCGCTGCACTGGGTACTTGCGGCCGGTGCAAGCCGTCATGCGTGCAGCCGCAATGTTGCGCGGCGAAATTGTGCCGCCAGTTGATCCGCACGGCGGCCTGCCGTTTGAGGCTCTATTCGGACCGCGAACCCCGGGCGAAACCCCGACACCGGACTTCGGCAATTCCACCACACAAGTGCAAACCGAGCCGCGCACCGTAGTCCTGCCGACTGTGCAACTTGGAAGCGTCGGGCGCCCCGAACCGAAAGTGGACGGCGTAAAACTAGCCAAAGGACGACCGGTATTCGCAGATGACATCGAGCTGCCGGGCATGCTGCATGGCGCACTGCTCACGAGCCCCGTTGCACACGCACGCATCAAGCGCATCGATGCCAGCGCGGCCCGCAAGCTGCCCGGCGTACATGCCGTTCTTACGTACGCCGACGTGCCGCGCGTCGTCTACGCGTCCGGCGGCCAGTCTCACCCCAACCCGCCACCCTATGATCAGGTCTCACTGGACAGCAAGGTGCGCCACGTGGGCGACCGGGTGGCAGTTGTCGCCGCCGAGACGCCCGCAATTGCGCGCGCCGCGCTACTCCTGATAGAAGTGGAGTACGAAGAGCTGCCGGCAGTCTTTGACGCGCACGCAGCCATGCGGCCCGGAGCCCCGGTTATTCATGATGAACCGGACGCGGTCTCAATCACGGACCGTGACCGCAACCTCGCAGCGGAGATTCATGCCCGCGTGGGTGATGTGGAAGCAGCTCTGGCTGCTGCCGACCAGCGCTTCGAGCGCACGTACACCACCCATCAAGTCCATCAAGGCTACATCGAACCCCACATTGTAGTCACTTGGTGGGACGACGAAGACCGGCTTGTAATCCGCACCAGCACGCAAGTGCCGTTCCATGTGCGGCGCATGGTTGCGCCGCTGCTGGAACTTCCCGTCAAGCGCATTCGCGTTATCAAGCCGCGCATTGGCGGCGGCTTTGGCGGCAAGCAGGAAATGCTGATCGAAGATTTATGCGCGCATCTCACGATTGCGACTCACCGGCCAGTGCGCTTTGAGTACACCCGCGCGCAAGAGTTCACCAGTGCGCGTTCGCGCCACGCGCAAACACTCACCTTTCGCGCTGGTGTCAGCCAGGCAGGTGACCTGCAAGCGCTGGATTTGCACATCGTGGAAGACACCGGCGCCTACGGCACCCACGGCCTTACCGTCTGCAGCGTTTCCGGCCTGCGCGGACTCTCCACCTACCGCTGCCCGGCTCTGCGCTTTCATGGCGAAATTGTTTACACCAACAAACCGACCGCCGGCGCCTACCGCGGCTACGGCGGCCCGCAGGCCGAATTTGCATTGGAATGTTTGATGGATGAGATTGCGCTGCTCACCGGCCGCGACCCGGTGGCGTTCCGGATGCAGAACGCCGTGCGCGTGGGTGACACCATCCCAATCACCGCAGCCATCGGCGAAGGCGAAGTGATGGAGGAAGGCGCTGGCGATCCACAGCGCGTGCTCACATGTGGCCTTCCCGAGTGTGTCTCGCAAGGCAGCGCCGCCATCGCATGGGATCGCCGCACAAACGCAAACTGGCATCAAGATCCGCAGCGCCCGCACATACGGCGCGGGCTCGGAATGGCGGTCTGCATGCATGGCACCGCCATCCCTGGCCTGGACATGGGCGCCGCCAGCATCAAAATAAATGATGACGGCAGTTTCAACGTGCTCGTTGGCGCCACCGACCTTGGCACCGGCAGTGACACCGTGCTTGCCCAAATGGCTGCGGAAACTCTTGGTGTACCCACAGTCGACGTAATCATTTATTCATCCGATACAGACTTTACGCCGTTCGACACTGGCGCCTACGCCAGCAGCACAACCTACATCTCGGGCATGGCAGTGCACAAAGCAGCCCTTCAGCTGCGAAACTTAATGTTCGACCGCGCCGCTCTCATGCTCAACTGCAGCGCCGACGGTATGACGGCACATAATAGCCGCGTGCACGCTAACGACGGCCGCAGCGTAAGCCACGCAGAAATTGCCCTGCACAGCCTGCACACACAAGATCAGCAGCAACTAATGGCAACCGCCTCGTACGTATCGCCATACTCGCCGCCGCCCTTCGGCGCCCAGTTTGCGGAAGTTGAAGTAGATACCGGCACCGGGCAAGTCACCGTCATAAAACTGGTGATGGCTGTAGATTGCGGCGTCGCAATCAACCCGCTCACCGCTCTTGGCCAAATTGAGGGCGGCATGGTGCAAGCCCTCGGCTACGTCGTCTGCGAAGAGATGCCCTACGACGAGCTCGGCCGCATGCAGGTCGCCCGCTTCGGCGACTACCGCATCTTCAGCGCCGACGAGATGCCCGAGATGGAAGCCATCCTCGTGCCCACCTATGAACCCACCGGCCCATTTGGCGCAAAAGCGGTTGCTGAAATTCCTTTGGATGGAGTGGCGCCGGCTGTAGCTAATGCGGTGTGCGACGCGATTGGCGTGCGCATCCGCAGCCTGCCCCTTACACCCGAGCGCGTTTGGCAAGCGCAGGCGCAGCACGCTGTCGCGGGCGCGCAGCCCGCCTGAAAACTGCTGCCGCTGCGCAGCCAGCCGCAACGCCAACAAACCACATGGATCTGCGCGGCAAAACCGCACTCGTTACCGGCGGTGCACACCGCGTTGGCGGCGCCATCGTGTTCGCACTCGCCCGCGCAGGCGCGAACGTTGCCATCAATTACAACGCGTCCGCCGCAGAAGCTAAGGACACGGTAGCACTGATCCAGCAAGCGGGCGGGCAGGCAATCGCCATTCAGGCCGATGTTGGCAACGCCGCGGAAGCCAATGCGCTGGTACAAACCACTGCAAAACATTTTGGCAGTATCGATTTGCTCGTCAACAATGCTTCCACTTACACCAAGACGCCGCTTCCATTCTCCGAAGCAGTTTGGCGGCGCACGATGGATGTGATCCTCGACGGCGCCTTTCATTGCGCAAACGCCGCCGCACCGCACATGCAAACTGCGGGCGCCGGGGTAATCATCAACATTGCAGATCTGCACGCACTCCGCCCCAGCACAAGTTTTATGGCGCATGGCGTCGCCAAAGCCGGACTGCTGGCGCTAACCGAGCACCTCGCGGTGGCTTTTGCACCACTCATCCGCGTCAACGCCGTTATTCCAGGGCCGGTACTGCCGCCAGAGCGGCTTGATCCGGAAGCAGTGCGGCGCATTGCCGAACGCACACTGCTGAAACGCTGGGGCACGCCAGAAGATGTAGCGGCCGCAGTACTATTCCTTGCCGCGTCAGACTACATCACGGGCGAAAGTTTGGTAGTGGACGGCGGCGAACGCTGGGTTCACTAGCACCCGCACCGCCCCGCTACTCACCGCGAACCGCCGCGCGCGCAGCCATAAGCTGCGCCTCTAATGCAGCCTTAGCCGTTCCGCCGGTCTGCGCCCGGCGCTGCAAGGAATGCTCGAATTCCAGCCGCGCCCAAACCTCATCTGTGAAATGCACACTAATCTTTTGTCGCTCCGCGAACGAGAGCTCAGTAAACGCAATACCCAATCTGTCTGCGCGCTGCACAAGCACACCCACCAAACCATGCGCCGCTCTAAATGGCACGCCTTGCTTCACCAATTCATCCGCCAAATCAGTTGCAAGCAGGCCCGGCAGCAAACGCGCTGCCATCGCCTGTGGCCGCACCTCAAGCGACCGGACAAGACCTGCCACCACCGGCAACAAAGCCAGCAGAGTATCAAACGTGTCAAATGCAGGCTCTTTGTCCTCCTGCAAATCCTTGTCGTAAGTTGAAGGCAAGCCCTTGAGCACCACCAACAGTGAGTGCAGATTGCCAAGCAGCCGTCCGGTCTTACCGCGCGCAAGCTCGAGCGGATCAGCGTTCTTCTTTTGCGGCATCAGGCTGCTACCCGTGCTGTACGCATCATCAACCACCACATAGCCAAACTCCGCACTGCTAAACAGCAGCAACTGCTCCGCAAGCCGGCTCAGATGCAAACCAATCATTGCGCCCGCGTACAAAAAGTCCGCCACAAAATCCCGGTCGCTTACCGCATCCATGCTGTTGGGCGAAACCGAAGTGAACCCAAGCGCACGTGCCAGCGCATCACGATCAACCGGAAACGCAGTGCCAGCCAATGCGCCGCTGCCAAGCGGCAACACGCCCGCCGCACCGCGCGCGTTCGCCAATCGCGCTGCGTCGCGCACCAGCGGCCAAAAATGGCTGAGAGCCCACTGGCCCCACGTTACAGGCTGCGCCTGCTGCAAGTGCGTGTAGCCCGGCATAATCGCGTGCAGATGCGCGGCAGCACTTTCAATGAGTGCTGCCTGCAGTCCGGATACCTCGCGCGCCAAGTCCTCGCATGCTTGCATAATCCACAAGCGGAAGTCCGTGGCCACTTGGTCATTGCGGCTGCGGCCAGTGTGCAGCTTGCCGCCCACGCTGCCCGCCAACTCGGTGAGCCGACGTTCAACCGCGGTGTGGATATCCTCGTCGCCTGCCGCAAATTCAAAAGTGCCCGTCGTAAACTCCGCCCGCACCGACTCCAGCCCGGCCTCCAGCTGTGCACACTCCGCACTCGTTAGAACACCCGCTTGCGCCAGTGCCTGCGCCCACGCGCCGCTCGCCCGGATATCCTCGCTCCACAAGCGCTGATCAAACTCAACACTATCGTTCAAGCGGCGTACCAGCACGTTAGTATCCTTGCTAAACCGCCCGCCCCATAATTTATTGCTCACTTAGTCCATCCAGGTATTCACAGCATTGCTAAGTTGTGTAGTCTGCATTGATGCGCACGTACTCTTCGGTAAAGTCGCACGTAAATACACGCGCAGCGCCCGCACCCTTGCCAATTGCAAGCTGCACCTCAAATTCATCCGCGTTGAATACCGCCGCAGCCGCCGCTTCACGTAATCAGCACGCATGCCCTGAGCCAATAACTGCACTGCCGGCCCGCCGGCCTGCACGACCAACGACACGTTCGCAGGATCAAATGCCACTCCCGCCCTGCCGGCCGCTGCGAGAATGCGCCCCCAGTTAGGGTCCCCGCCCGCAAACGCCGTCTTCACCAAAGGCGATGTCGCAATGACATTTGCTATCGCATGCGCGGCAGCGCCATCCGGCGCACCAGTAACCCGCACCGTCACAAACCGGCGCGCGCCCTCACCATCCCGCACAATCGCCTGTGCCAAATGCAAACAGAGGCAGTCCAGACCCTCTGCGAACAGGGCCACGTCCGAGTCCTCGCGCACCGCGACACCACTCGCGCCATTCGCGAGCAACAGCACCGTGTCATTCGTACTTGTGTCACCGTCAATCGAAATACTGTTGAATGAACCGGCCACTGCACTATCCAGCATGCGCTGCAGGTCCAGCGCGTCGATCACAGCATCCGTTGTCAGGACCGCAAGCATTGTTGCCATGTCCGGATGAATCATGCCAGCGCCTTTGGCTATCCCGCCCAGCGACACCGTGCCGCCCGCGAGAACCACTTCGACCGCAAGATGCTTGGGGCGCGTGTCAGTTGTCATCATCGCGCGCGCACACGCTGCACCGCCCGCCCTGTCCAGCGACCTGGCTGCAGCCTGAATTCCAACTGCAAGTTTGTCCATATCCAACGGCCTGCCGATCACACCGGTGGACAGTACAAACAACTGTCGTGCGTCGCAACCAATTGCCTGCGCTGCCAACACCCGCGTCTGTTCCGAGTCTGCAAGGCCCTGCGCACCTGTACACGCATTGGCATTCCCCGCGTTGCCAATCACACCGCGGTAACCACTGCGTGCCTTCGCCAGCGCCTCCCGATCCACAACCACTGGCGCAGCCACCACACGGTTGCGTGTGAACACGGCCGCAGCCGTGCATTCCAAGTCTGAGACCACCAGGAACACATCCGTGGCACCCGAGGTCTTAAGACCACAGGCCGCCGATCCACCGTTAAACCCGGTGGGGGTCGTGGCGTGTCCTTCGGCAATTGCCCGCATTACTACCTCACTAGCTAATTCGGTTCAAACCGAGGAGTGGTCCGCCGCGCGCACCAACCCGGCACGCAACCCACGGGCAGCTGCCCATATCAGCTAGTCCCGCTTGAAAGCCGAGTAATCCATCGACGCGTAACGCGTCTTGCCGCCGGCACTCATCTCCATCAAGGCGCGCACCTTCATCTGTAAACCAAACAAAGTTATGAACCCAAGCGCATCTTTCTGATCGTACACATTTTCCTCGCCGAAAGTCGCGTAATCTTCACGGTACAAGCTATACGGGCTGAAGCGGCCGACGCAGCGCAGCGTGCCCTTGTAAAGCTTCAGGCGCACCCAGCCCGTAACGGACTTTTGCGTTTCATGAATCAGCGCCTGCATGCCCTCGCGCAACGGGTGATACCACTTGCCGTCGTACACCAGTTCTCCATAGCGCAGCGCCATCTGCTCTTTGTAGTGCAGCGTGTCCCGGTCGAGGCACAGGCTCTCCAACTCGCGATGCGCTGCATAAAGCTGGGTACCGCCCGGCGTTTCGTAAACTCCATGCGACTTCACACCCACGAGCCGGTTTTCAACAATGTCCACGCGCCCGATACCATGCCGCGCACCAATCACGTTCAGCGCCTCCATCAAAGCAGCGCCAGATAGCTGCGCGCCATTCAGCGAAACCGGCACACCCCGCTCGAACCCGATCTCCACCTGCTCCGCTTTGTCCGGCGCATTCTCCGGCGACACCGTCCATTGAAACATTGGCTCTTCCGGCTCGCGCGCCGGGTCTTCGAGAATGCCGCCCTCGTGCGACAGATGCCACAAATTCCGGTCGCGACTGTAAATCGACTTCACGGTTGCAGTCACCGGCACCTTGTGCAGCTTGGCGTACTGCAGCGCATCCTCGCGCGAGCGGATGTTCCATTCGCGCCACGGCGAAATCACCTTCAGCGCCGGGTTGAGCGCCTTGTAAGTCAGCTCAAAGCGCACCTGATCGTTGCCCTTGCCCGTTGCACCATGGGACACCGCGTCAGCGCCTTCCTGCTCGGCAATCGCCACCTGCCACTTTGCAATCAACGGCCGCGCCACTGAGGTTCCCAATAGATACTGGCGCTCGTACACGGCTCCCGACTGCAGCATTGGGAATAAAAATTCACCGGCAAATTCTTCGCGCAAATCTTTAACAATGCACTTGGACGCCCCGCTTGCGAGCGCTTTTTCCGGCAAGCCTGAGAGCTCTTCTGCCTGCCCGATGTCTGCGCAAAAACAAATTACCTCGCAGTTGTAAGTCTCGCGCAGCCACGGCACTATCACCGAAGTATCGAGGCCACCAGAGTATGCCAACACCACCTTTTTCACCAATACTTTAGTCATGAAAACTCCTGAAACAATTATTTACGACAGCAATGACTTGCAGTTATCCAAACCCGCTCATGCACTTACGTTACCACTACCAGCCTCTGCTTGCTCTGCGTAAAGGTGCGGCACAGAATCCAAATGCAGCACCACCGCAGTTTCATCGCAAGCCTCACGCACGGGACAAATATTGCAATCGCGCCATACCTTCTCTGGAAAGAATACTTTATCGGTTATTGCAAACCCGGCGCGCAAGAAAAATGGCACGGCCCGCGTCAGCGCAAACAACATCGGTATCCCGCGCCGTTGCGCCTCCGCAATCGCAGCCGCCACAATCGCTGCGCCCCAGCCCTGCCCATGCACCGCGCCATTCACTGCCAAGGAACGCACCTCAGCCAAGTTCGCGTTGTATGGAAGCAACGCGACGCAAGCCATCACTAACCCGTCCTGCTCGGCCACCAGCCAGTCGGGCAGCGTCTCCACAATCGACTCGGCCGTGCGCGGCAGCAAATCTCCACGCCCGGCGTACTCCGTCACCAAGCTGTGGATGCCCGCTACATCACCCGCCACAGCCGGCCGGATAATCACTGCAACGCACTCCAGCAGCTGCCAATAGTTTCAACCGCAAAATCAATCTGCGCCTGATCCACAATCAGCGGCGGGCACAAGCGCAGCACATTGTCGCCTGCGCTTATCAGCAAAAGCCCGCACTCGGCCGCCGCCCCGATCAACGGCTTTACCGGCACCGAAAACTGGGCGCCCAATAACAAACCAGCACCGCGGACCTGCAGCATATTATCCAACTCCAGCGCCAGCAGCCGGTCGCGCAAGTAAGCCCCGCTGGCCGCCACCCGCGCCAAAAATTGTGGGTCAGACACGCGGTCAAACACCACTTGCGCAGCGCGGCACACCAGTGGACCAGCCGCAAAAGTGCTGCCGTGATCACCCGGCCGCAGCGCCGCCGCCACTGCGTCTGTAACTAACACCGCGCCGATCGGAAGACCACCAGCCAGCGGCTTCGCAAGCGTCATAATGTCCGGATACACGCCCGTGGCTGTATGCGCCCACAGGCTGCCCGTGCGCCCCAAACCGCACTGTACTTCGTCAAAAATCAAAACAGCGCCGCTTTCGTCGCACAAGCGGCGCAGCTCGCGCAGGAACTCAGCGCTTGCCACATTCACTCCGCCTTCGCCTTGAATCGGCTCCACGATTGCCGCGCAAACGTGGCCGTCAAAAGCTGCAGCCAGCGCATCCAAATCATTGAGCGCTAAAAACACAACATCCGGCACCAACGGCGCAAACGGCTCACGATATTGCGGCTTCGCCGTCATTGAAAGCGCACCGATAGTGCGTCCGTGAAAACCGTTCTCGAACGCAATCACACGCGTGCCAGTTGCAGCCCCAGCCGCCCGCACGAAGGCATATTTGCGGGCAAACTTCAACGCTGCCTCGTTGGCTTCAGTTCCCGAGTTGCAGAAGAACACCCGGTCAGCAAACGAGTGCTCCACCAGCCGCTGTGCCAGCTGCACATGTTCAGCTGTGTGATACAAATTGCTCACATGCGCCAGCCGCGTTGACTGTTTGGCAACCGCCTGCACCCACTCCGGATCCGCATGCCCAAGCGCGTTGACTGCAATCCCTGCGGCAAAATCCAAGTAGCGCTTGCCGGTGGCATCAAACAGATACGCACCTTCGCCGTGGGTGAAGACGCGCGCTGGCCGCGTATACGTCTGCACCAAGTAGCGCGCCTCGCCCGCAATGACCTCGTCAGTACTGGGCGCTTCAACCTGATTAGAACGCGGCATGATCAAAAGCTACTCCCACTCATCCAACCGAAATTATCGTGCCCGCACCGCTCTCCAAGCCGGCAAGGTCAACAATGCGAACAGCAACCGCCGCGCGCGCCGCCTGCAGTGCCGCCTGCACCTTTGGCAGCATTCCATCGCGGATCACCCCGTCAGACACCAATTGCTCCACCTGTGAAATATTCAGCCTCGCTTGAACGCGCTGCCCGTCCACTATTCCAGCAACATCTGTCACAAATTCTAACTGCTCAGCTTGCAGCGCAACTGCAACCGCTGCCGCGGCCGCATCCGCGTTTATGTTATACAGGGTACCAGCTGCACCTGCGCCCACCGATGCAAGCACCGGCGTGAAACCAGCATCCAGCAGGACATGCAGTAAATGCGCATCCACGCGCTCAACCGCACCCACAAACCCGAGATCACCTGCGGGATGGTGCAGCTGCTTGCAATGCAGTATGCCACCGTCCACTCCGCTCAAACCCACCGCGTTAACACCCCTGCCTCGTAACGCAGCCACCAGCATCTTGTTGGTATTGCCGCACAACACGCCAACCACAACAGCCAATGCAGCGGCGTCCGTCACCCGCAGGCCAGCGACCTTTACAACCGGCAGCCCCAATGCGACCTGTTGCGCACTGACAGCGCGCCCGCCACCATGCACCACAACCAGGCGCTCCCCAGCGCGCGCCATCACGCCCGCCAGCCCTTCACAGAACGCCACACTGTCCAGCTCATTGCCGCCAACTTTGACCACACGAATACCAGCCATTGTGCTCACCGCAAAAAGTGCGCCACGATTGCCTTTTGGCCATGCAGTCGGTTATGCGCCTGCACAAACAAAAGCGACTGCG
Source organism: Anaerolineaceae bacterium (assembly GCA_003569365.1). Taxonomy (GTDB): domain Bacteria; phylum Chloroflexota; class Anaerolineae; order Anaerolineales; family UBA11657; genus BD1. Next base: position 160,880 of record BGOS01000003.1, on the reverse strand, counting down.
GCCCATCCGCCACGTCATCCGTAATTTCGTCGCCGCGATGTGCCGGCAGGCAATGCATCACCCGCGCCCCGCGCTTGGCTCGCGCCAGCAGCGAGTTGTTCACCTGATAGGGCGGGAACACCTTCATGCGCTCGGTCGCTTCATCCTCCTGCCCCATGCTGATCCACGCATCCGTATAGACAACATCCGCATCTGCCACGGCCTGCGCGGCGCTGGTGGTCTCCACCAATTCTGTTGCAGCACTTCCGCGCAGCTCCAACGCCCGCGCAATCACACTCCGCGACAGCTCATACCCGGCAGGACACGCAATATAAAAATGAATGCCAAGCAGCATGCACGCAGCCAACAACGACGTAGCCACATTATTGCCATCACCCACATACCCGAGCTTCAAGCCTTCGAGCCGGCCAAATTCCTCGCGCATGGTGAACATATCGCAAAAAGCCTGCGCCGGATGGTTGTAATCCGTGAGTCCGTTGATCACCGGCACGGTTGCATTGTGCGCCAGCTTAAGCAACTGCGTGTGGCTGCTCATGCGCGCCATGATGCCGTCCACATAGCCGGATAACACGCGCGCTGCATCCGCCACCGTCTCGCGTTTGCCAACGCTCACCTCGCCCGGCAGCAGCGTTAACGCACTCCCGCCCAGATGGCGCATTGCCATTTCAAAAGACACCCGCGTGCGCAAACTGGGTTTCTGAAATAGCAGCGCCAGCGTCTTGCCCCGCAGCACAGGCTCGTTTCCACCATGAAGATGGTCGTGCTTCAATCGTGTTGCCAACTCCAGCAGCGCCTCAAGTTCCATCAGCGTAAATTGGCTCACAGACAGAAAGTGCTGCACCTGACCCGCCGCGCGCTGCGTGCTTGCGTCACTCAGATTCATTCCAAGCCCTCACGTTCTTGAAAGCCAAACATAATATTCATATTTTGCACCGCCTGCCCACTTGCGCCCTTAATCAGATTGTCCAACGCCGACACCACAATCAGCATCTGACCGCTCACCGCAATTCCCAACGCACAAAGATTGGAATGGTTCACCTGCGCCAGCGAAGGCAGTGCACCCGCATCAAGCACCTGCACAAATGGCTCACCCGCGTAAGCCGCCGCATACAACGCGCGCACACGTGCCTCGTTCCACCCCGCTGCCAGCGGCACATAAATTGTGGAAAGTATTCCGCGCGGCACCGGCAGCAAATGCGGCGAAAAGACAAGCTGCCCGGGGGCGGCACCCCAATCGGCAAGCAGCTGCTCCATCTCAGGCAAATGGCGGTGGCTGCGCCCAACTTTGTACGCACTAAAGTTGTCCGACACCTCGGCAAATTGCAGATACTGCGCCGGTGTGCGTCCCGCGCCCGTGACCCCGGATTTACAATCCGCGATCACAGTTGCACCCGCAGCCAGCGCCCGCCCCGCCACTACCGGCTGCAATGCCAGCAGCACACTCGTTACATAACAACCCGGGTTAGCCACGAGCCGCGCGCCGCGCAACGCCGGCCGTGCATGCTCGGTCAATCCATAAACCGCTTCACTCAGCAGCGCCGGCGCAGGATGCAGCGCGCCGTACCATTGCTCGTAAGTGGCCGCATCCCGCAACCGGAAATCCGCGCTCAAGTCGATCACCCGCACGCCCCGCTCCACCAACTGCACAGCAGTGCGCGCCGCCGCGCCATGCGGCAGGCAAAGAAACGCAGCATCCAAGCCTTCAAGCTTCGCATCGGAAGCCGCAACCAGGCGGATGGCCGGCGCCCGCGCATGCACGTCCGCCAGCATCCGGCCCGCGTCAGCCTCCGAGGTTGCAAACGCAATGCGTACCTGCGCGTGCCGCGCAAGCAACTGCACCAGTTGATGCCCCGTATAGCCGGTAGCCCCAAAAATTCCAACGTTGATCATGATTGCAAATTAAAACAAAAACCGCCAGCTATTGCCTGGCGGTTTCACGTCTATGGTGCAGCGCTACCGCTACTGCCCGAACGCAAAAAGCCAGACCGGTGTCTGGATGGTACGAGCGCGACGCGAAACAATCGCTAACATTCCTGAAATGATACGCGCTTCCACAATACTGTCAAGGGCGGAAGGTGCCGAATTTCCAAATGGGTTTTTCCACGCCTGCGCCAGTGACAACCGTGCCAAGTTCCGCCAGAGCCTCAGGGCACCGACTGTATTTCGCACAAGCCAACATTCGAAACATTGGTTTCAGCACTGCAACAAGCTCACTTGCCAGCGAGAAACTGGGTTGTAAACACTTGATCAACCTGCACCGCGTTCGCAAGCGCCTTGTACTTTAACAGCATGGCTTGCAGCGCCGCCCACTGCGCAGCAGTCTGGGCTCCAAATCCCGCTCCACCCGCCGGCCTGCCCGCCGCCAGCTCCGTCTCAAGCATGTAGCGCATGTGCGCGCGATCTGCCTCGGGCGCATACTTCATCACCACGTCCACAGCCTCGTCCACATGCGTACTCGCGTACTCGATGCCCGCCAATGTTGCACGCGTGAACGCTGCCAGCTCCACCGGCTTATTTGCAATTTGATCAGCTGTAGTCGCGTAAGTAAGACCCAAGCTGGGCACGCCGAAATCTGCCGCTTGCCACGCAGTCAACACGTGCCCCTCACGCGCCAAGATATCCGGCTCGTTGGACTTAAAGACCGGGTAGACATCCACCATACCCGTCGTCAGAACATGCGGATCAAAGCCCACAGACACAAGCTCAAGCTGCAGCGGGTCGACGCCCGCCGCATCCAAAATTGCATACAAATCCGGCGGCGGCGCCCCCTTGTAGCCAACCTTCGCGCCAGCCCAGTCCGCCGGCGTGCGCATGCCCGAGGCCTGCATTGCCACGTACGCTTGCTGTCCAGTCTGACCTATCAGCGCAATCGATACCAGCGGCAAACCAGGATCAGCCCGGCGCTGCAGCAGCACGGCCGCATCTACTGTCGTAACCTGAACCTTCCCGGCAACGAGCAGCTGCAAGTTATCTGCGCCGCCGCCCGAATGCTGAATATCAACGCTGAGTCCCTCTTTCTGGAACAGTCCCCGTTCCTGCGCAACGTACACACCAACGAATGGGAGATTAGCCTGCGGCTTGTAGCCCGCCATAAATGTTAGCTGCAACTGGGGGGCAGGAGCTAACACTTGGCATCCAGCCAGCAAGACGACAGATACTGCCAGCCATAGCGCTCCCAACGGCCGCATCATATTTTGAACCCACGCTCTAAACATAAAATATTGTCCTCATCTCAAATATACAAGCGCCTCTCGAATACAACCACAACCTGATACAACAAACTACCGATCAAGGAAAGCACAACCGCAGCAGCGAACAGCAGGGGCAGATTCAAATTGTTGTAGGCCAGCCACATTAACTGCCCAAGGCCGCTGGACGCACCCAGCCATTCAGCCACAACCGCGCCCACCAGCGACAGCGGCGCAACACTCTTCAATGCAGCCAGTAGATACGGATACTGCGCCCGCCAGCGCAAGTGCACAAACACTTCCCAACGGCTGGCATGCCAGGATTGCATGACAGCATGCACAGCCGGATCGGCCGCCCGCAAGCCAGTTAGCGAATTCACAAGCACCGGGAAAAAGGTGATCAGCGCAGTAATCACAATTTTGGGCGCCGGACCAAAACCAAGCCAAATCGTCAGGATGGGTGCAATTGCGATCAGCGGAGTAGATTTCGCAAACAGTGCGACCCCCATGACAGCTGGTTCCAACCGCTCCCAGAAATTGAGAAACATTGCCAGCAGAAGCCCAAACAAACTGCCCAGAACCAGCCCCGATAGTGCTTCGCCAGTTGTCACCAGGGCACCCACAATCAACCCGCGACTATGCATGCCAAAAGCTGTTGCAATTGCAAGCGGACCAGGCAGCAAATAAACCGGCACGTCCAGGGAGCGAACCCACCATTCCCAGCTTGCCAGAACACACAACACCACGCCCCCATTCAACCACGCCGTAGACCATTTCATAAAACACCTTCCAGCGGGTTAGCCAACGCAGCGCGCACCTCACCAACGAGCGCCATAAATCCGGCGCTTTGCTCGTCCCGTGGTCGCGCCAATCCAATCTTGATTTCGCGTTGCACTTGCGCAGGCCGCGCACTGAGCACGTACACGTAATCGGAGAGCCGCACAGCCTCTTGAACTTGATGCGTCACCCACACCACGGTTGCACCACTCTTCGACAACAGTTCAAGCACGTCTGTAGCCAGAGCCTCCCGCGTCATCTCATCCAGTGCGGAAAATGGCTCATCCAGCAGCCACAAGCCGGCGTTCAGCACTAACGCGCGCGCAAGCGCAGCCCGCTGCTGCATGCCGCCACTCAGCGTGGCGGGGTAAGCACCCGCAAACTCTGCGAGGCCCACCGCATTTACCATTGCAGCCGGATCGTGTACGGAAGCGCCATGCTGCGAATTAATTTGCAGCGCCAAGCGCACATTCTGCACGACAGTCAGCCACGGTAGCAGCGCTGGCGCCTGAGCCATCCATGCAATTTGCTTGCGCGCCCGCATTGCCGCCACCGGCTCACCGGAAAGCGTGATGCTCCCGGACTGCGGTACCAGCAACCCCGCCATCAATTTGAGCAGCGTGGACTTGCCGCAACCGTTAGCCCCAACAATGCTAACGAATGAACCGGGACGAATGTTCAGATTGATACCGGCCAGCGTCTGCAGCGAACCGGAAGCAGACGGGTAACCAAACCCCAACCCGGCTACATTGACTTCAACCGCCGTTGGAAGCTGCATGGATGCCTTCGCTGGCTGCAAGCGCCACCGTCTCGTCCGCCCGCAGCGCCATGCAATCAACCCCATGCACCACGCCATTGCTGGCAGGCACTTCAGCCACCGCAAACCGGATTAGCTTGCACAGCCGCGAAATCACGAACAGATCGCCGTCCGCGTGCACGCACGCAATCGAAACCAAACGAGCTGTCTTGAACAGCAATTTACCGCCCGCGCCCGGCGCTTTGTTCGAAGCGAAATTGTTCATCGGCCGAACGCTGCCATGCCCGTCAGCACCGAGCACAAACAACTGCGATTCGTTGGTCACAGCGGCAAGCCCGACAACCTGCTCTCCATTTTCCAAACGGATGCTCTGCACACCCGGCGCACCAATCAACTTGGCTGCAAATCGGATTGCCCGCCCGCCACTCGTAGCCACCAGCACATCAGCTCCGCTTTCAACAACGCACGCAGCAGCTGGCGCCCCGTAAAGCATCACGTCTAACACTTCCAATGCCGGACGCAATTGGTCGCCAAGCAAGTGCGCCGGCAGCATGCGCACAAAACCCTCCACGCTGGCAAATGCTACATAGCCGGAATCCGGCACAACCAGCGCACAGCAAATGTTTTCATCAGCTTCCAATGGAACAAGTTCCGCAAGCACATGGCCCCGACCGCGCACGGGTGTTGCGGGCAGCGAATTTACAGCGAGGCGATGCGCCCGGCCGCGGCTGGTAACAAGCAATAAATGTTGATCATCGCCTGCGAGCGCAAGCAGCTCCGGCACGTCCGATCCGCGCAACTCAAGATCAAAAATTCCCATGCCACTCCGGCGCTGCCGGCCGTAGAGGTGCCGCGGCGTACGCTTGGCAAAACCCGCTTTGCTTATGGAAATCAACTGCGCAGGCCCGGCCACTTCGGCCACAGAAGCAGCTACACGCTCAGCGCTTGCGTCCGGGCGCAGTCGCGCCAATTCAGCTTCCAGCGCTGCAATGTAGGCGCGCACGCGCGCGGGCAACGCGCCCGTTTCGGGGCGCTCAGGCAACATTTACTGCAGCCGCCTTAGGCGTGAGCCTTCTTTCGCGCCCGCGATTGCGACTTGGTGCGCTCTTCGGTGTCGAGCACCCGCTTGCGAATCCGCAAGCTGTCCGGTGTCACTTCCAGCAGCTCGTCATCACTCAGATATTCAATGCACTCGTCAAGGCTCATTTCGCGCGGCGTGGTCAGGCGGATTTCCATATCTTTGTTGGAGGCCCGCATATTGGTCAAGTGCTTCTTTTTGCAAACGTTAACCGCCAAGTCACCGCCGCGTTGGTGCTCGCCCACCACCATGCCCTCATACACGGACACACCCGCACCCATGAACAGCGTCCCGCGCTCCTCAACCGCACGCAATCCGTAAGTGTTGGTGTCGCCTGCCTCCCACGCCACCAAAGAGCCGGACTCACGGCTTGCAATTACCCCGGCCATCGCCGCGTAATCATGGAACAATGAATTCATCACGCCAAGCCCGCGGGTGGCACTGAGGAGTTGATGCCGTAATCCAATCAGGCCGCGCGTCGGCACCACATATTTAAAGTGCACAAGGCCACGGCCGTTGTCGGCCATATCCACTAGCTTGCCACGCCGCGTGCCAAGCATCTCCACCACAGCCCCGACAGTTTCCGGTGTGGTGTCCACATGCAGCTCTTCATAGGGCTCCAACTGCCGCCCGTCCTCATCCAGCCTGAAAATAACTTCGGGGCGCGAAACTTCAAACTCATAACCTTCACGGCGCATGGTCTCAATCAAAATTGCAAGATGCAACTCGCCGCGGCCGGCCACGATAAAGCGGTCAGCAGCATCAGTCTCCTCCACACGCAGCGCCACATTGTGGCGGATCTCCGCAAACAAGCGCTCGCGCAACTTTCGCGATGTGCCCCACTTGCCTTCGCGCCCGGTAAAGGGCGAGGTGTTGACGCCAAAGGTCATGCGCACCGTGGGCTCTTCCACCCGGATCACCGGCAGCGCTACAGGGTTATCAACATCGGCCAGCGTCTCGCCGATGCCCACTGCTTCCAAGCCGGCAATTGCCGCTATGTCGCCCGCCGACGCTTCGGCTACTTCAATCCGATCCAATCCTTGAAAAACATACAAGTACTGCGCCGTTTCACGCATCATCTCGCCAGACAATGCAAAGCGCGCCAACACATCACCAGCGCGCACCTTGCCGGCAGATATCCGCCCCACCGCAGTTGTGCCACGGTACTGATCGTAGCCCAGCGCGGTGACCAGCATTTGAAAAGGCGCATCCACATCCACCATCGGCGGCGGCACATTGCGCAAAATCGATTCGAATAATGGCTGCAGGTCCGGGCCCAAATCGGCGGTATTGCCTGCCCGTCCCGTCAAGCCGTCACAATACACCACCGGAAAGTCTGCCTGTTCATCGGTTGCGCCCAGTTCTACGAACAAATCAAAAGTTTTGTTCAGCGCCCGCGCCGGGTCCGCATCCCTGCGATCCACTTTGTTGATCACCACAATTGCATGGTGGCGCAGCTCAAGCGCCTTGCGCAACACAAACCGCGTTTGCGGCATTGGTCCCTCCGCAGCATCCACCAGCAGAATGACACCATCCACCATGTTGAGCACGCGTTCCACCTCGCCCCCGAAGTCCGCGTGTCCCGGTGTGTCCACAATGTTGATCTTGACCTGCATACCGGTATGTGCATCGGGCACAACCACCGCCGTATTCTTGGCCAAGATGGTGATGCCGCGTTCGCGCTCCAAGTCATTCGAGTCCATCACCCGTTCAACCACCTGCTGGTTGGCGCGGAACACACGCGCCTGGCGCAGCAGGCCGTCCAGCAAAGTCGTCTTGCCGTGGTCAACGTGGGCAATGATTGCAATGTTGCGCAGATCGCGCCGAAGCTCTTTCATGATGGTTGGGTACCTTACAAGAAAAGACCCCGACAAGAGCCGGGGTCCCTGATGCCTGAGTGTATCACGCTTCCCCGTGATAAACTACGATTCCTGACAAGTGGTCATCCTGCAAGACCAGTCCGCACGGCCCGAGCAGCACGAAAATTGAAGGACGAATCCAACCCTAAACCCGCAGCCGCGGCAACTCCCGCAGCAACCGAACTCTGTATTGCCGCGGTAGAGCAACCCAGCGTCACGCAGCGTGGAATCTCCACAGTGGCACTCGACCCAACGCGCTCCGCGGTTGTCTATACCTACGACCCCCAGTTAATCACAGATGCGCAGGTTGAAAAACTTGCGCGAGACGCAACTGGCGAATTCCACGACCGCTGGCAAACTTGCACCCTGCATCTAAACCGCGAAGGCGGCCGCCTGTGCGAAAGCTGCAGCCTCCGGTTGGAGCGCAGTGTCCAGGCACTGCCCGGCGTGCGCCGTGCCACCGCCAGCTATCTGGGAGGCGCACTGACCGTTACGTTCGACCAAACGCAGCTGTCAGACAGCGGCCTGCTATCCGCACTGCGCCGAATTGGCGCACGCGTGCGCCCCCTAACCGCCACCACATCGGACGGGCTGCAGACTTCCACCGTAACGATTGAATTCTGGCTGGCCGGCATAACTCTTTTGGGAATGCTGACCGGGTGGGCCGCAGGCAATTGGGCCGGGCCACCGGCGCTAATGTTTGCCGCTTACATCGCAGCATATGTTGCGGGCGGCTACTTCGGCCTGCGCGCAAGCCTGCAAGCACTGCGCCGTGGCGTAATCGAGATCGATTTATTGATGGTGCTTGCAGCCTGTGGCGCTGCAGCTGTGGGACAGCCCTTCGAAGGCGGGCTGCTGCTCTTTTTATTCTCGCTCTCAAATGCAATGCAATCCTACTCCTTCGGACGCACGAAAACCGCGGTCGAAGCTCTGATTCGATTGCGGCCCAACAAGGCGCTCGTGGTCACGCCCGCCGGCACCCAGGAAATGCTGGTGGAACAAGTTGCCGTGGGCGCGCACATTCGCATTCTCCCGGGAGCGCACGTACCGTTGGACGGCGTGGTCATCGAGGGCGAAAGCAGCGTCAACGAAGCTTCACTCACCGGGGAAGCGCTGCCAAAAAACAAGCGCCGGGACGATGCTGTGCTGGCTGGATCAATCAACATCGACGGCACGCTGCTTGTGCGTGTTGGCCGCGCAGCTGCAGACTCCACATTGGCGCGCCTCATCCGCCACGTTGAGCAAGCCCAAAGCGAGAAGGCGCCCACCCAACGCCTGATCGACGCATTCGAGCAGCGCTACGCAGTCGTGGTGATTGCGGCAACCGCTGCGCTGATTGTGCTTCCGCCGCTCCTCGGCGGAATATCGTTTCAAGCTGCGTTTAGCCGCGCCATCACCGTGATGGTGGCAGCCTCGCCCTGCGCACTGGTTATCAGCACACCGGCCACCATTTCTCTCCGCAATTGCAAATGCAGCGCGCCGCGGTGTACTCTTCAAGGGTGGCGCCCACGTGGAGGAAGCCGCCACCATTCGGGCGGTGGCAATTGACAAAACCGGCACACTAACCACCGGCCAGCTGCGCCTCGCGCGGGTGCAGATATTGGCGCACGCCAGTGAGCAATGGACGACCGACCAAGTGCTCGCGCTCGCGGCCGGTGTGCACGAGTTTTCTGAGCATCCGCTGGCGCAGGCAACATTGCGCGCTGCCCGCGCGCAGCAAATCCGCCCCCTTAGTGCAACCGATTTTCATTCCGTGCCCGGCCGCGGGGTGCGCGCCACGGTCGCCGGCAGCGAAGTGCAAATCGGCAACTCGCGCTACATCGAAAACGCGGACGCAGGTGCCCTGCAGGCAGTGGACCAACTGGAACAAAGCGGGCACACTGCAGTGCTGCTCAAGCACGGTAGCGACATTTTGGCAGTCCTGGCTTACGCCGATACCCTGCGCCCGACAGCTGCGGCCGCTGTCCGCCAACTGCGGCAGCTCGGCGTGGAGCGCGTGATTATGCTGACCGGCGACAACGAACATGTAGCCCGCAGCATCGCGCAACAAACCGGCGTGGACGAATACCACGCCGGGCTGTTGCCCACTGACAAAATGCGCACTCTCCAGCAGCTCAAGCGCCAGTACGTTAAGGTGGCAATGGTCGGCGACGGAGTGAACGACGCGCCGGCCCTCGCCGCCAGCAGCCTCGGAATTGCAATGGGTGGTGCAGGCACCGACGTTGCGCTCGAAACGGCAGACGTGGTGCTGATGGCTGATGACCTGCTGAACCTGCCTTATGTCATCGCCCTCGGCCGCTCCGCCCGCCGCACGCTGCTGGTCAATCTCGGGTTCGCGCTGGCGATGATTGCTGCGATGGTGGCATCAATCTTTTCACTTGATTTGAAACTGCCCTACGCAGTTGTGGGGCACGAAGGCGGCTCAGTGCTGGTTGTCTTGAACGGGCTGCGGCTGCTCGGCTTCCGCCCGAAGCCTGCTACAGGCAGCGCGCCCTCAAGTAACAAGTGAAGCCGGCAGATAATCAGCCCGGTTCAAATACATTACGCGCAGCCCTTGCGCTCTAAAATCCAACCGGCTAATTCCTAAATTATTTAAATAGAACCAACCGTTACTACCGTCAGCGGGAGGGATGTTTAGAATTGCCGCCAAAAGGTGATGGTAAAAATCGCCGTGCGTGACCAGCCCCACCCGGTCGCTGGTACCGGCGTGCCGCTCTGCCAACTGCTGCCGAAAGAAAGCAATCCGCGCGCGCAAGCCATCCGCATCCTCATAGCCACCGATGTACCAACCGGCAGCGCCAAGCTCATCGGGCAGCGCGAGCTCCGGGTAGCGTGTTGCAAAGTATTCGCGATTGCCGCCCGGGACGCCCACCACCGCGCCACTCGTCGCGTCAACCGCATACAATCCGCCGCCCTCATGCGCTTCAGTCCACGCCACCAGCGGCAAGCCAACTGCCCGGCTGATCTCAAGGCCAGTGTTGATTGCGCGGTCCATAAAGCTGCAATACAAATGTGTCAAACCAAAACCGGTGCGGTTTTGCGGATCACGCTCGCTGTTCCCGGAAGGGCCGTTTGACGCAGCAAGGTAGGCGCCGGCCGCAATAGCTTGCTGCCGGCCAAGCGCCGTCAATGCGGGGTCAACCACACGCCCCACTTCGGAATGACTTGCATCCCAAAGTGCATTGTTTGTGGACTGGCCGTGCCGAATTAAATACAGTTGCATATTCCTCAATGTCTCCCAATCAAATTATTAGATAACCGTCAGCCAGCCATCGGCAAAACCGATTTCCAATGCGCCGGCCACTTCCCGCACCACGCCCAGCTCCGCGCTCCCCAAGCGATAACCCAATGCTGTGCGCACTGCCAAGGGTCGCGCAGCAGCAGCCACAGTGTAAACACCGCCCCAATCATCGGTGCCACGCATAAAGTTGAACGCACGCAACACCTGCCACTCACATGGCACAAGCCAGTCTGCTGCAGCCGGCCAACCTTGTCGGCTCGTTTCACCCGCCTGTGGAACAGCTTCAAAATCGCCACGCGCAAGCGCGTCCACTAATAGTGCACTGCCTGCTGCAGCCAGCAGTGTGTCCAGCTGCCGGCCGCCTGCCCCCTCCGGCAGGGGCACGCTGCACTGCCCCAGCAACGGTCCACCGTCAAGCTCATCCGTCACGTGGTGCAACGAGACGCCCACAGATCGAAGCCCGGCTCGCAGCTGCCAAAACAACGGCGCCGGACCGCGGAACTCCGGCAATCGCGACGGGTGCAGATTTATCGCAGCCCGCCTGGCCAACGCCCGCACCGTCGGCGGAATGCGCCGATTGAAACATGCGACCACCAACACATCGCAAACCGGAAGATTACCGTGCGATTGAAAAGATATGATTGGTATAGCGGATTGCTCCGCGATTCCGAAGATGGTATCATCCCGGTGCAAAATAAAAGCGGGATTGACAGCAGGCGGAGCCGCGGCGCCAGTACCAACCTGCCATTCAGGCACTACGACACCGACTACACTGTGGCCTGCGGCAAGTAAGGCACGCAAAGGCGGCACCGAAAATGCTCCCTGCATGCCAAAATAAAGCACTGAAAGGGGACGTGGAATATGACTCAAATCGTTAATTGTGTGAAGACCGGAAAACCATTGCCGGGAATGGCGCGTCCACCATTTCCAGGCGCACTCGGACAGCGCATCTTTGAAAATATTTCACAGCAGGGCTGGGATATGTGGAAAGCCCAATCCACAGTGATCATCAATCACTACGGACTAAACCTTGCGGACCCGGAAGCGACCAAAACGCTGATGGAAGAGTTGGACAAGTTTTTATTTGGCGAAGGCGCCCGCCTGCCAGAAGACTGGGTACCTGAAGGTGAGGGCACGGGAAAAGGCGCGCCGTCAGCCAAAGGGGCTCCGAGCAAGGGAGCTCCCGAACGCAAGTAAACCCGCATCACGCACCACAAATTAGTTTGGCGCAGCCCCGGCGCCGTTCTATCGATTTGCAAGCAGCGGGATGTGCGGCTCAACCACAAAATCCAGATAGCGGTGAGCAGCCCGCAACGCTTGCTCAACTGCTGCCGGCGTGTCAGCGTGCGCCAATATAAATCCTAAATAACCGTCGCCTTCCGGCAAGCGCACGAGCGGGTAATGCAGCCGCGCGCTAATGTCCACCTCATCCACACCGGCAACAGCCCGCGCGGCATCCAAACCGCGCACTTCGCGCAGCAACCCATCAGCCGGAATCGGAATCATCATCACGCCGCGACTGCCCGGCTCCCGCAGAATCTGCGGCAGCGGGAGGCCCACGGCTTGCAGCAGAATCAACTCCTCTAAAGCCACACCAGAATCCAGCCGCACAGTACTGGAGCATCGCCCGCCAATCGAGCGCGCGTTCAACTCCAGCGGCCATACACCTGCTGCATTGATGCGCAGCTCAGCGTGCAGCGGACCCGTGCGCAACCCAAGCGCAGCTGCTGCGTGCGCGGTCACAGCCGCAATCTCTGCCAGCACCGCATCGGATAGCCGCGACGGTGTTACATAGATCGTCTCCTCAAAAAACGGGCCATGCAGTGCATCCGGTTTGTCAAACACCGCAATCACCTGCAAGCCGGCGGTTGTTAGCAGGCACTCCACCGCCACCTCAGCGCCCGGCATATAGTCTTCTACAAGAATTTGTGTGCCTGCCGCGCCCAGCACAATTGCGCGCACACGCGCCCATGCAGCCACAAACTCCGCCGCAGTATTGGCGCGGATGACGCCGCGACTCCCATTCAGCAGCGTCGGCTTGAGCACACATGGATAGCTCACGCGCTCAGCGAGTGCAGCCGCATCAGTATGAAGGCCATGCGCACTGAAGTTTGGACCGGGCACGCCAGCAGCCCGCAGGCACTGGCGCATCACAAGTTTGTCGCGCGCAGCCAACGCCGCCGCAGGCGCATTGTGCGCCAGCGCCAAGCGCGCGCACGCATCGGCCGCCGCCAAGCTTGCAGCATCATCAAGGGCAAGCACCGCGCTCAAACCGCGGCGCTCTGCAAGCAGAACGATTTCAGCAGCGGCTGCGGCAGGATCCCGTAATTCCAAGGGCACAACATTTGGCCAGCCACTGCACAATGCGGCGGGCATGTCCAATCCCCACAAAATTTCAATCCCCAGCTTTTTTGCTGCGACGGAAAACGACTGCGACCGGTAGGTGTTGGCGGTTGCCAGCAGCAACACAACCGGCCGCGGCTGTCCGTTAGGCGCGGCCGGCAACGAAGTCATCAATTATCGAGATGGCATCCGCAGTGCTATAACCGCCACCTAAAGCGGCACTCCACAACGACTGGATCTCAGCTGAATACATATGTGGCGCACGCGGCAGCAAAGCCAGCAAGCGCTTACGCGGACCAGCCGCCGCCCGCAGGGCAGCCAACCACGGCTCCAACATTTCAACCGGCCAATCCGCCGTGTATGCCACAAGTGCAAGCACGCCCTTTAGATTTTCCGGCGCAACCTCTGTGGCGGGTAACACCAACGGTGCCCAACCGCGACCATAAAACTGCTGCTCAAGAAAATCAATCACATCCCGCGCTACGCCCGGCGCAACGCAAAGCACTACGGTTTCCACGGCTGCTCAAGGCGCTCCGCCGCCAGCTGCAGCGTTGCCATTTTCTTGCAGAATGAGAAGCGCGCATAGCGCTTGCCTAATGCTTTGTTAGCATCGGAGAAAAACGCGGAAGGTGGAACCGCAGCCACGCCCACATTGCGCGTGAGAAAGCGGCAGAACTCTACGTCGTCTGCAAACCCACGCGCGGCAATATCAGCCATCAAAAAATATGTGCCGGCGCAATCCAACACGCCCAGGCCCGCGCGCTGCAACACACCCGCAAGAAAGTTACGCTTCTCCAAATACTCGTGCGCCAGCGTAGAGAAATAGCTGTCGGGCAGCCGCAATCCGGCAGCCGCCGCATGCTGCAGCGGAGTTGCCGTGGAGAAGGTGATGAACTGGTGCGCGCTGCGCACCGCCGCGGTCAACGCCGGTGGTGCGATCACCCAGCCAATCTTCCAGCCCGTGTAACTAAAAGTCTTGCCGGCACTGCTGATAGTCAGCGTGCGCTCGCGCATACCAGCCAGCTGCGCCAGCCGGACATGTGCCACACCATCATAGGTAAGGTGCTCGTACACTTCATCCACAAGCGCAAGCACATTCCACTCCCTGCACAAAGCAGCGATGCACTCAAGCTCGGCTTGCGAGAATACTTTTCCCGTGGGGTTGTGGGGAGTGTTGATGAGGATTGCGCGCGTGCGCGTGTTAAACGCTTGCGCAAGTTCTTGCGGGTCAAAGTTCCAAGCCGGCGGTCGCAAGGCCACACTGCGCGCCACGCCCCCGGCCATCACCACACTCGGCACGTAGCTGTCGTAGAAAGGCTCGAAAACAATTACCTCGTCGCCAGGATCAACAAGTGCTTGCAAGGCAGCAAAAATTGCCTCGGTGGCGCCACTGGTAACAGTCACCTCGGAATTGCCGTCCACTTGCTGCCCATAAAACCGCAGCGCGTGCTCGGCTACCGCAGTGCGCAAATCAAGCTGCCCGTGAGACACCGCGTACTGGTTGTCGCCGGAGCGCAACGCCTCAAGCGCTGCGGCCTGCACTTCCAATGGGCCGTCAAAATCCGGGAAGCCCTGCGCAAGGTTGATCGCACCACACTCGCGCGCCAGCAGCGTCATCTCCGTAAAGATTGAAGTGCCAAAACCTTGCACACGGAGCGCACCCGGAGTGCTGCGGGTTGACCTCAAGCTGCGCGCCTCACTGGCCGCCAGCCTGAGCAATTGGATCCAGCGGACGCACGCACTCATCAGAATCAATGCGCGCATTGTTGACGATCGTGGATACCGGCCGCACATCGAACGGCTCGGCATCAAACGGCCGCAGCAGCGCCCGCAAAGCCTGCGCATCTCCCGGCTGCGGCCGCAGCCAGTCAGCATAACTTTCGGGAGCCAAGATCACTGGCATGCGCGCATGCAGCGGCGCAAGCACAGCACTTGCTTCACATGTGATGATTGTGCAGGTCCGCAACTCCGTTTCGCCGGGCGGTCCCCACTTTTCCCACAAGCCAGCCATCGCAAAGACATGCCGCGAATGCAAGCCCACCCAGTGCGGCTGCTTGGGCTTGCCGTTAGGTTGCACTTGCCACTCGAACCAGCCGTCAGCCAGAATCAGGCAACGCCGGTGCCGGAACGCACTCCTGAACGACGGCTTCTCCGCCACCGTCTCAGCCCGCGCATTAATCAGCGGCGGCAGGATTTGAGATGCTTTTGACCATGCCGGTACGAGCCCCCATTTGAGCTGAACGAGTTGGTTGCTACCGTCCGAAACTACCGCGCAAACTGTCTGCGTGGGCGCAATGTTGTAACGCGGTCCGGCAAACATGGCTTCAGGCGCCGGCGCCGCCCAGCTAAACGCAGCTTGCACAGCGCCAACGTCAGCGGTTAACGTGAAGCGCCCGCACATAAGTCACAAACCTTGAATAAATCTGCACGCCAATATTCTACTCGCGCATTAGATAGATCAGAAAAGAAAGTCACCGAGGAGCCTTGGGAAATTCCCGAACTATTGGCTCAAGGTTGGAGCAAGGGACATGTGCATCACCGAAATAACTTCCCGACCAAAGGTGGTAGGACACCTGCACAATCAGCTCCAAGCCTTGAGACAGCTAAACCTGCGCTGCCTATGCGCAGCCGCGGATCAAAGCGCCACTAAACTCCACGGTTTAGCCCATGCAGGCAAGCGCGCATGCACCTTAGGATTACAGTGGCAAGCTAAAGTGAATCGTCGTTCCCGCACCCGGCACGCTATCCGCACCAATTGTCCCGCCATGCAGCTCAACGAGCGAGCGGGCGATTGCGAGACCGAGGCCACTGCCACCACGTCCGCGCGCACCATCTCCGCGGTAAAAGCGTTCAAAAATGTGCGCCAAATCCACAGCCGCCACACCGGGACCCGTGTCAACAACTGTAAACCGCACCCCACTACTATGGATCTCCGCGCCCAGCAGCACGCGCCCGCCCGCCGGCGTGTGGCGCAGCGCATTGTCCACCAAATTGTCAAGCACGCGCGAAATCTTGTCCAAATCCATTTTGACGGTTGGCAGCTCAGTTACGCTTCCAACCTGCAGGTCCACGCCGCGCTGCGTCGCCTGCGGCAGGTGCGCATTGACGGTGCGCTGCAGTAGCACCTGCGGTTCGACCGGAGACAAAGCCAGCTGCATGCTACCGCTCTCGGCAAGCGACAGTGTGCGCAAATCCTCGATCAACCGATCGAGGCGCTGCGCCTCCTCATGCAACACCGAAAACGTGGCAGCCGAGGGCGGCAGCAAGCCATCAGCCAACGCCTCCGTATGACCCAATATGATGCTCAAAGGAGTGCGCAAATCATGGGCAATATCAGCAGACAGACGCCGCCGCTGTTCCTGCGCGGTGGCAAGGCTGGCGCTCATTTGATTGAACGACCGTGCCAGGTCGCCAAGTTCACCGGACCCCGGAACCACAACGGCGCTGTCATACTTGCCCGCAGCCACTGCCCGCGCGGCTGCCGTTAATGCCCGCACCGGCCGGGTGAGCCGCGTTGCCAACACCACGCCCAGCGCGATCGCCACAACGGTGCCGCCAGCTGCCCAGCCCAACAACGCATTTCGCATGCGCATAATCAACCGTTCCTCATCCGGGCCGAGCACCGGCTCCCGTCCGGCCGGATAAAGGACCCAACCTACCCGACCACTCTTCCCGATAAGCGGGACGGCAGCGCGCAGCTCTTCGGGCTCAATTTCATCGCCTTCACGAAAACCAGCGCCCGGCACTACAACGCGCCCGTCTGCGTCCAGCAATGCCGGTTCAGGGCGATTGCCAGCCCGCCGGCCGTGGCGCTGAAAAAACTCCGCAGCATCGTCCCAGTTTCCATCACGCCGGTGCAAGTCAACAAGATCGCGCGCGAAATCGCCCCGGTAACGCATCTCAAAAAAATCGCCGAATTCCGCCATGCCAGCGCGCCGCATCATAAAGGCAAACGACAGCGTGCCGGCAAGCCCTACCGCAACAAACGCGAGTACCAAATTCAAGGCGAGGGAACCGCGCTTAAACATTAGCCTTCGCGCCGCAGCCGGTAGCCCACGCCATACACAGTCTCGACGGACTTCTGCGCATCCATTCCGCAAGCCTGAAGTTTCATGCGAAGATTTTTAACATGCGCATCCACAGTGCGTTCATAGCCCTCGAAAGCAGTGCCCTGAATCCGGTCGAGCAGCTCAAGCCGCGTAAATACGCGGCCAGGCGCACCCAGCAGCGCTGCCAACAGCTCGAACTCCGACGGTGTCAGATCCACAACTTTCCCGTCCGCAGAAACCACATGCGAAACCCGGTCAAGCACAATTCTGCCTGCGCGCAGCACACTGGGGATGGGATCCGCCTGTCCACCCCGCCGCATTACGGCACGGATGCGCGCCAACAACACCCGCGGGCTAAAGGGTTTGGTCACATAGTCATCTGCGCCAAGCTCCAACCCCAGCACCTTGTCCTCATCCTCAACGCGCGCAGTGAGCAGGATTACGGGAGTTGTCTGCTCTGCCCGCAAAAGGCGCAAGCACTCCACTCCGTCCATCTCCGGCATCATCAAGTCCAGCACAATCAGATCCGGCTTATCGGCACGTGCCAGCTCCAGCCCACTGCGCCCGTTCCCAGCCGTCAGCACACGATACGCTGCCTGCTCGAGGTAAGAGCGCAGTAGATCTGTGATGCGTTCTTCATCATCAACCACCAGTATGGTCTTGGTCACTTGATAACTCCCACCGGTACCATCACCTGCAGGTGCTCATACCATCTCAGACAGAAGCAAGCCCACGGCGAAAGTTCATCCGATAACGCAGCCTGATTCATAACTCATACAGTTAGCCAGAATGCTAAGTAGTTGGCACAGACGTGCGGTGAAGGATCCAGCTGAGCCCGGCAACAATCAACGAAAGTGGCACAAGCGCAACAACTGCGCGGAGCAACCCACTCGCAATCATTAGCCACTGTGGCGGCACCGGCCGCACCATGTTCGTCGCGGCGGGCGCGGGGCTAACTGTACTGTCCTCGCCTTGCTCCATCTCCGGTCCTTTGCCATATCCTCCGTCATGATGCCGCCCACGCATGTGCATCTCCATGCCCCCGCCGCCCAGATGCCGCATACCCATGCCCGGCTCACCCCGCAAAGCTGCCACGCCGGCGGTAGCCGCTGCGCCCAGCGCAGCCACCAAGATTGCTCCAATAGTAACCATCAAGCTGATCCTGTACATCCGATAAAACATAATGTTTCTCCCAAATTTGTTGATTTATCGCCGGACTTGCGCCCGGCCTTACCTATAGATTAACCAGCAAATATGTAGATATTGTGAACAACTGGCGCAGATCTTGCGCCAATTTTACCGCGCACACTGGTTCACAATGATGGTGCCGGCAGTCGGCATCGGCCAAACGTGGGAGCGGACTGCAAAATTGCGCGCTAGACCGGTCGCATTCATCAAACCAATTTGAAGGCAGACACGTCGCAAAACTACCCGCACATTACAATTCCGCATGCTACTGTAATTAAAACAAAAAACGCCCGGCCCGCTCGTGCGAACCAGGCGTTTCGATGGCAGCTTACGCAGCTAATTCCGGGCCGCTTGCGTTTGTGCGGTGCAGTACCCAACTGATTCCCGCAACAATCAGCGCCAGCGGCACCACACTCGCAACTGCGCGGATCAAGCCTCGCGCAACCATCAGCCACTGCGGCGCCGACGCTTGAACGTCAGCTTCTGCACCAGCACCCATGCTGGCACCAGGGCCCATTGTTTCAGCGTCACCCATCCGCATCTCTGCATGCTGGCCGCGGTGCCCCATGGTCTCGCCAGCCTCCGCGCCCATTTGGTCTCCCATGCCGTGGCTTCCGTCACCCCTGCGCATCGCTTGCATGCCGCCTTCATGTCCCATGGCCAGCTCGCCACGCGCGGCTGCAATGCCTGCGGTTGTAGCCGCCCCGATCGCCGCCACCAAGATGGCGCCGATCGCCACCATCAAACTGATCCGAAAGATTCGATTGAACATTTTGTTACTCCATTTCCTGATTTCAACGCCAGGCCCTGTGCCCGGCTACAACAGTAGATTACGATGCCAGTATGAAGATTTCATGAACACACTAAGAGATTTGTGTGCGATTGAGTCCTCCGAGACGAACCAGCTTTACCGGCCGCCGGGCAGCAACTAGCAGCAGTTCCCACACCGGCAGCCCGCCCGCAACCGATCCGGTACCAGCGTAAATGCGCAAATAGTAGCCGCAGTGCATTCCAACGGAGTGCGGTACAATTGACCCACAACTGAATAACACCTTCGGGGCAGGGTGAGCGACAACATAATTGCGTCGCAATTCCCGATCGGCGGTAAAGCCCGCAAGCCGGTGCCAACGCACCAGCACGACTCGATGAAATTTCGAGGCCGACGGTATAGTCCGGATGAAAGAAGGTAGATCTGAGCTGGCACCTGTTTGGTGACTGCTCTGCATGCTATTGCACCCCGAAGTTTTTAAGGCTTCGGGGTGTTTTGTTTAGCAGGCGGGCAGCACACCTACTGTGCTTGCCCGTGGTTTGCTTTTGCCCCGCAGCATAGTGTTCGCGGGGTTTTTTGTTGCTTGGAGAGAGAGGCGAAATTTTAAATGTTAGTTAATTTTTTTGCACTGCGGCGCGTGCAGCCAGTGGCAACCACAGCCGGCAACTAATGTCATCCCGACCGTCTGCCGCAATCCATCGCCGGCACATGCAGCGCGCTTTGCATCTGGCTGCCCTCGCCTGTGGCCGCACCAGCCCCAACCCAATGGTGGGCGCCGTTCTGGTGCAGGCTGGCGAAGTGGTGGGAGAAGGCTGGCACTCGCACGCCGGCGCACCGCATGCGGAGGCGCTGGCACTAGCTGCTGCAGGCACGCGCGCGCAGGGTGCCGCACTTTATGTCACGCTCGAGCCCTGCGCCCACCACGGACGCACCCCGCCGTGCACCGACGCATTAATTGCGGCCGGCGTGCGCACGGTATACGCCGCAGTGGCCGACCCCAACCCGCTTGTCAACGGACGCGGCATCGCCATGCTGCGCGCAGCCGGCATCGCAACGCACATCGGCCTCTGTGAAAAAGAAGCGCGCCAACTTAACCAGCCGTTCTTCAAGCTCATGACGCAGCAGCTTCCGTATCTGACTGCGAAGTTTGCCGCCAGCCTCGATGGCAAAATCGCAACGCGCAACGGCAACTCGCAATGGATTACCGGCGCTGCGGCACGCGCCTATGGCCACAAGCTGCGTGATTGCGCCGATGCCATCTTGGTCGGTGCCGGCACCGTCATTGCGGACGATCCGCAGCTTACAACCCGCCTTGAATTACAAGACCGCGAGCCAAAGCATCCACTGCGCGTGATTGTTGACAGCCGCGGCCGCGTGCCAGCCACAGCCCGTGTTTTCGATTCTGCGTTGCCCGGCAAAGCCGTTCTCGCCACAACTCAATCAATAAACCCTTCGCTGCAGGCTGCGCTGACCGCGAAGGGTGTTGAAACTTGGACTCTGCCCGCAGATGCGCATGGGCGCGTTCATCTTCCAAGCCTTATGGCCGAACTTGGTCGCAGAGAACATCTGAACGTGCTGGCCGAAGGCGGCGCGCAACTACTGGGCGCGCTCTTCGATGACAAACTTGTGGATCACGTATGCGTCTTTCTGGCACCAATGGTAATTGGCGGCAGCAGTGCACCCAGTGCTGTGGGCGACCCCGGCGCCCTCACTTTGCACGATGCCGTGCGCCTCAGCGCCCTGCAAGTGCAAACCCTGGGAGCAGACTTGTGCATTGAAGCCGATGTAATCGGCAACCTGCCAGCCGAAACAAAATAATATCCGCGACTGTAAAAGTTAATTCATACTGATGTTCACTGGAATTGTTGAGGAAGTGGGGCGCGTGCAACGCCTCTGGCAAAGCGCGGACAGCTGGCAACTGCGCATAGCAGCTGCCAGCGTGCTGGCGGATGTGCAGCTTGGCCACAGCATCGCCATCAACGGCACCTGCCTCACTGTCACAGAATTCACTCCACAATCATTCACCGTTGGGCTCTCGCCAGAAACACTGCGCTGCACCAACCTCGGCGAGCTGCTAACTGATGCGGAAGTAAATCTGGAGCGTTCACTTGCAGCCAACGGCCGCATCGGCGGCCACTTTGTGCAGGGCCATGTGGACGGTACCGGCGTCATCACCAAGAAGCAGCCCGAAGGCGATTCGCTGTGGCTCACAATTGACCCTGCGCCCGACTTGCTGCGCCTGATTGTTCCCAAAGGGTATGTCGCCATCGATGGCACAAGCCTGACGGTGGTGGATGTCACCAGCAAGCATTTCACATTCATGCTTGTGGCTTACACCCAAACGCACATCACACTGCCCCGCAAACCAATCGGGGACCGGGTAAACATCGAAGTCGACATTCTCGGCAAGTACGTCAAATCACTGGTTGAGGGGGTGCGCCATGACACTGGCAACAATTGACTCTGCGCTGCAGGATTTTCGCGCTGGCAAATTCATCATCATCGTGGATGATGAAGACCGCGAGAACGAGGGCGACCTTGCAATCGCAGGCGAGTTCGCCACACCGGAAGCAGTCAACTTTATGGCGCGGGAAGCGTGCGGCCTGATCTGCATCTCCATGCCCGGCGAGCGCCTCGACGCGCTTGAACTGCCGCTGATGGTGCCTTCGAACTCCAACACGTCCGGATTTGGCACGCCGTTCACAATCTCAGTTGAAGCCCGCCACGGCGTTTCCACCGGCATCTCGGCTTTTGACCGCAGCACCACCATCCGCGCCCTGCTCAACCCGCAAACAACGCCAGCAGATCTCGGGCGCCCCGGGCATGTGTTCCCGCTGCGCGCCGCACCTGGTGGCGTACTCACGCGCCGCGGCCAAACAGAAGCCTCGCTCGACATGGCCAAGCTGGCTGGCCTGCAGCCCGCAGCAGTGATATGCGAAATCATGGCACCAGATGGCACGATGGCCCGCATGCCGCTCCTTGAAGAATTTGCCGCGCGCCACCGCATCAAAATTATTTCAATCGCAGACTTATGCGCGTACCGCAACCAACACGCAGCAATAGCCACCCGCCACGCTGAAACAACACTGCCGACGCGCTTCGGCAACTACCGCTTGATCGCCTACCAGGACGAGCTGCTCCAGCCACCCCAACTGGCTCTGGTCGCTGGTGACCTCTCGCTAACTGCATCACAAGTACCACTTGTACGCCTGCATTCCGAATGCCTCACCGGCGATGTGCTTGGCTCGCAGCGCTGTGACTGCGGTGCCCAACTGGCAGAGGCGCAGCGCCTCGTAATGGAAGCTGGAATTGGCATCATCCTTTACCTGCGCCAAGAAGGGCGCGGCATCGGACTGCTCAATAAGATCCGCGCCTATGCGCTGCAGGACGGGGGCTTGGATACCGTGGAAGCCAACCATCAACTGGGCTTGCCCGCGGATGCCCGGGACTACGGAGTTGCTGCTCAAATTCTGCGCGACCTCGGCGTCAACCGCATCCGCCTGCTCACCAACAACCCAGCCAAACAGGATGGACTGCACCGGCACGGCATAGAGGTGACGGAGCGCGTGCCACTAATAGTTGGCGCGAACGGCCATAACAACTTCTATTTGCAAACCAAGCGCGAGAAAATGGGCCACAGCCTGCCTGGGTGATCCCAAACCCGACCAGCAAGCTGCGACCTAGACACTAAATCCAAATACCAACCGTGGAGAATTAAATCATGGGGAAACTTTTTGAGGGCCATCTAATTGGCACCGGCCTGAAGATCGCAATCGCAATTTCACGCTTCAACGACAGCATCGGCTTGGAGCTGCTGCGCGGCGCCCAAACAGCCCTGCGCATGCATGGCGTTGCCGAGCCAGATGTAGATGTTGCCTGGGTGCCCGGCGCTTTCGAGCTCCCGCTGATTGCGAAGAAGCTGGCCGATTCCCGAAAGTACGATGCTGTGATTTGCCTCGGCGTAGTAATTCGCGGAGCAACCACCCATTACGAGCTAGTGTCTGCCCAAGCTGCTAGCGGAATTGCAAGTGCCGGACAACAAAGCGGGGTGCCCGTAATTTTTGGCGTGCTCACCACCGAAAATATTGAGCAGGCTTGGGAGCGTGCCGGCACCAAAGCTGGCAATCACGGTGCGCACGCTGCACAGGCCGCCATTGAAATGGCCACGCTGCTGCGACAACTCGGCGCCTAAGCGCATGTCTGCCGATCACATCGAGACACACTTGCTAACCGGCGCAGACTTGCGCCGTGCAACAGCCACAGAATGCACCGCATCAATTTCATCTGCTGCACAGAAAATAATAGAATGCCTGCGTAATGGCGGAAAATTAATGCTTTGCGGCAACGGCGGCAGTGCGGCCGATTGCCAGCACCTTGCAGCGGAATTTACCAGCCGGCTCACGGCAGGATTTGTGCGGCCGGCCCTGCCTGCGCTCGCGCTCACCACCGACACCTCTTTCCTAACCGGTTTCGTAAATGACTTTAAGTTCGAGGATATTTTTGCCCGGCAGGTACAGGCGCTTGGCAAACGCGGGGATGTACTGCTTGGCATTAGCACAAGTGGCGCGTCGCCAAATGTGCTGCGCGCTTTTGAAGCTGCCCACGCGCTCGGTATTGCGACAGTAGCCTTAACCGGTGCCGCTGGTCCACTGCGCGAGCTTGCGCAGATCTGTGTCTCCGTGCCCAGCACGGCAACTGCACTGATTCAGGAGCTTCACATTTCAGTCGGGCACATAATTTGCCACATCGTCGAGCGCGGCGTTTACCCCCAAAAACCATAGCGCCCAAGCCGAACACATTCGTTGACCTCAACTTACGAATAGAGCGGCGCACGCAAACCTTAGCAACCTCTTACATCAAATAACACCTTAAGCGGACTACAGATACTTTGTTTTCTTTCGCGGGGACGGAGCACCCGCAAAATCAGCAGGCGAACGCTAAGGCCAACGCGCGGTGTGGTTGGCTGAGTCTGCATCGAACAGCGCATGCTGCGCCGTCACTGCCGCCACAGCCCGGCTGAACTCTGCTTCTATGTTTTCGCACGTAACTGCGCGCACTGCCGCCTCTATCGTCTCGCGGCCACCAATGTTGATATCCACATGCCGCTGCTCATGCACCGCAATCCGGTCCATCATCTGCACCTGCCAGCGCGCCACCAGCGCCGCTTCTGCTTCCGGTGGCGGAGCCCAGCACGGCATTAGCACCGTCTGCTTCAAAGTCACTTTAGCGTCACCCATGGCGCCACAGCTGCCGTCGCGGTAGCGCACATAGTTCAGCCCAAATTCCATATCCGTGCGCCCCACCCCGCGCGTACCCTGCACAGCAAGCAATGCCTGCAGCTGTTGGTTGAGTTCAGCGCTTGTCGCTCCGTTTAAAGTCATCAGGCACGCTTCAGGTGCATTCTTTATTTGGCCAAGCCCAACCACCGCGGCGGGTACCAGCTGCGCCGCCGGCTCTACTGCCGGCACCGGAGCAGCTGCCACAGACGGAGCTAAAGGCTGCGCAGCCGCCGTTGCAACCGGCACCTTTAGTTCCCCCTTCGGCAGCAACAGATAAGGCAGTGAAACCCAGCCCGTACCGGTAAAGGCATCCTTAGCAGACACTAACACCCATAAGCCACTGCGATCGACTGCTTCTATTACGACGCACTGATTGCTCGTGAGCAGCTCTATGCGCTCATAATTGGTGCCGGGACCAGCCCGCACATTTAGGCCGGGACCCGCAATACAAGCCCGCAACTCAGGAACCATGGTGGCTGCGGCGGTTGCGCTTGCCACAATCGGTACTGGCGTAGCCGAAACAACTTGACTCGGAGCTGCCACCTCCACCGATATGCCCGGAGCAGGCATCGTCGCTTCGACACCGGGCCCTGCCTGCTCAGCCACAATTGTTGCTGGCACTGCCGCCAAAACAGTCCATTGCGGCTGGCCCGTCACAAGATCAATCACGCGCCAAATCGCACCCATCGCGTCACTCGGCCGCACCACAAAATACACCACGCATACACCAATTGCAAACACCATATAAACAGGCAGGGAGGCACTGCGCGCCCGGCGCCGGCGCTGCCGCACCCGGGCATCCAAATCAATTTGGCCGGTCACCCGCGCTTCCCCTGCCTGCGCAAGCAGAGCCGCACCAGCATCGTAGAGTTGTGGCAAACGCTCCACCGCCTGCGGGTCCAAGCTGTAGTTCACAGCCGCAATATGAGCATTCAGCGCCCGCCGAATTTCATCAGCCGAGCATCCGGGGCGCACGCCCAGCACTTCGTAAGGATCTAGAGGGTGCAAAATTCAACCACGACCAAGTCAATTGTATCTTTTATAATCACGCGCAAGCACCAGCTGCCCAACACCACTACCCAACGCTCCA
Source organism: Anaerolineaceae bacterium (assembly GCA_003569365.1). Lineage (GTDB taxonomy): Bacteria > Chloroflexota > Anaerolineae > Anaerolineales > UBA11657 > BD1. The sequence goes on along the minus strand of BGOS01000003.1, from coordinate 135,262 downwards.
CTCTCTGATAAAATCTGCACAGTAAAGCACCACAAGCACTCACACTATAATCAGATCAAAGATACTCAGCCCGTAACTCCGCTTCTTTCCAACTCGACTTCTCGCACCGCCTAAAACAATTCGCACTGCAAACTAGCGGACGCGCGCGCCCCTGGCTCACACTCGCCACAGACCTATGACCACGCTTAGCATAATGAAATTTGGCGGCACTTCCGTTGGCAGCAGCGAAGCGATCCGCGTGGCGGCCGGGCTCGTGCGTGCCGAACATGCAAAGGGCACACGAGTCGCGGTCGTTGTCTCAGCCATGAGTGGCGTCACCAACCTGCTCCTCGAGGGCGCCCACAGTGCATCCCGCGGCAACCGTGGCTGGCAGGACCTCGCCGCCACACTGCACACCCGCCATGCTGACACTGTCGTATCCCTGCTTACAACACCCGCGGAGCAGTCCCTCGTGCGGGAACGCATCGACACGCACATCGGAGAATTCCGCGCGCTTTGCCATGCTGTGGAGGTACTTGGCGAGGCATCCCCACGCGCATTGGATGCAATCTCCTCGCTCGGCGAACGCATCTGCATGCACATCATGGCTGGCCACCTTCGCGAAAGCGGGTGCGCAGCCGAAGCCGTGCGCTCGATGGAGCTCATTCGCACAGATGCAACCTTTCAAGCGGCCCGTCCCGACTTTGACACAACACGCGAGCTCTGCCGCGCGAAACTTTTGCCGCTACTGCAGAATCGCACTGTACCAGTCATAACCGGCTTCATTGGCGCCACCGCCGCTGGTGCCATAACCACACTCGGGCGCGGCGGCAGTGATTACACCGCTGCCATCATTGGCAGCGTAATGGCTGCGGATGAAGTTGTTATTTGGACAGATGTAGATGGCGTGATGAGCACCGACCCGCGCATCGCGCCCAACGCCCGCACGCTGCCAACCGTCACCTTCCGCGAGATCTCAGAGCTGGCGTTCTACGGCGCAAAGGTACTTCATCCACTGGCAGTGCGTCCGATGATTGAGCACGGCGGCACGCTCTGGATCCGCAATACCTTCAACCCGACCGGGCCGGCAACGCGCATTGTGGCTGACGGCACCGGATCTTCAAGCGCCGAACCGTTGAAAGCAGTAACTGCAATCAAAGATCAGAGCCTCGTTACCATTGAAGGACGCGGCATGCTGGGCGTGCAAGGCATTGCAGCGCGCGCATTTGGCGCTGTTGCACGCACAGGCACAAGCGTCACACTAATCACGCAAGCCTCCTCCGAGCAGAGCATCTGCTTCACGGTACCAAGCCCAAGCACCGAACGCGTCATCACCGCATTGAACAGCGAATTTACAGGCGAACTCTCGCGCAACGAAATTGACCGCATCTGGGACCGAACTGGCGTGGTGATTGTGTCCGTCGTTGGCTCGGGAATGAGTACTGTTGCGGGAATTCCCGGCCGCGTATTTACCGCACTTGGCAACCAGCACATCAATATTCTCGCAATTGCCCAAGGCTCGTCCGAATGCAGCATCAGCCTGATTGTGGCCGCAGAACAATCGGACAACTCAGTACGCGCCATACACAATTTGATCGTCACCTGACACATAGTGGAGAACTTCGTCGATGAGCAAGCGTAAAGTCGCAGTGTTGGGCGCTACCGGTGCAGTCGGACAGCGCTTCGTACAATTGCTGCACAACCACCCGTGGTTTGAAGTAACGGCGTTGACCGGCTCAGACCGCACAATTGGCCAGACCTACGGAGAAGGCTGCCGTTGGATACTGCCCGGCGACATGCCGGACTGGGCGCGCACGATGCGCGTAAGCGAGACCGAGCCCGGCCTGGATGCGGAAATCGTATTCAGCGCCATCTCGGCCGATCTTGCGCGCGACATTGAGCCTGCGTTTGCTGCTGCCGGCCACCACGTGTTCTCGAATGCATCTGCCTATCGCATGGCGGCCGACGTGCCGCTGCTAATCCCGGAGGTAAACGCCGACCATGCCACCCTGCTCACGACGCAGCGCCGTGTCCGCAACTGGTCCGGCTCGATAGCCACCAACTGCAACTGCACAGCAACCGGCTTCACAGTCTCACTCAAACCGCTGCAGGCTGCGTTTGGCTTGCGCCGCATCTTTGCCGTCTCCATGCAGGCCGCCTCAGGCGCCGGTTATCCCGGCGTACCCGCCATGGACCTCACAGATAACGTAATCCCTTACATCAGTGGCGAGGAAGAAAAAATGGAGCGGGAGACCTGCAAGATGCTGGGGGCATTACAACCAGGGCACATTGAACCCGCACTGCTTCCCATCTCAGCCCACACAAACCGGGTGCCCGTGCTGGATGGCCACACAGTTTGCGTTACAGTAGAGTTTGATACTCCCGCAACGCCCGCCGAAATCACAGCTGTGCTCCAAGCGTTCAAGCCGCCTGCAATCGTTGCCAGCCTGCCCAGCTCGCCTGCCCGCACAATCGAGGTGCGCTCCGAACCAAGCCGCCCGCAGCCACGCTTGGACCGGGAAGCTGGCGGCGGCATGACAACTGTCATCGGCCGCGTGCGCACCGACAGCGTACTGCACGCCCGCTATGTGGTGCTCTCGCATAACACTATTAAGGGCGCGGCTGGCGGCTCACTTCAGAATGCCGAGCTGTGCCAGGCAATGGGATTGATTTAGCAACCACCAGCAACCCTCTCCAACTAAAATCGCTGCAGGGCGGTCAAACTGAAATCGATTCAGTAAATTCTGAAACAGTCCATTTTTTAAAATAACCCCTAGCAACCCGCCCGAAAAACAAACGAGCCCAAGGTAAAACCTTGGGCTCGCAGACACCACAGTAAATCGCCGTAGTTTAGGTCCCCTCCTCCCAAGAGTTGAGGTACTTTGTCTGCTCGGCTGTCAGCACGTCGATCCGCACACCCATTGCCTCAATTTTCAACCGTGCAATTTCACGGTCCACATCCGGTGGCACCACATGCACATCATTGCCTAACGAAGCCGCATGCTGCAGCATGTACTCTGCTGAGAGCGCCTGATTGGCAAAACTCATATCCATCACGCTGGCCGGATGCCCCTCAGCGGCGGCCAGGTTCACAAGCCGCCCCTCTCCAAGCAAATTAATCCGCCGCCCGTCCGCCATGGTGTACTGGTCCACAAACTCGCGCACCCGCCGCACCTTCCCGCCTGCCTGCTTCGCCAGCGCGTCAATGTTAATTTCCACATTGAAGTGGCCCGAATTGCTAATAATCGCACCATCCTTCATGTTCTTGAAGTGCGGGCCATCCAGTACAAATTTATCGCCGGTCACCGTGCAAAAAATATCGCCCTGCGCAGCTGCTTCAGCCATCGGCATCACCCGGAAGCCATCCATCAGCGCCTCCAGCGCAGACAATGGATCGATCTCGGTAACAATCACATTCGCACCCATGCCAGCAGCCCGCCGCGCGAGGCCTTTGCCGCACCAGCCGTAGCCCGCCACCACAAAGCACTTGCCGGCCAGCAAAATATTGGTCGCACGCACAATGCCATCCAGCGTGCTTTGCCCGGTGCCATAGCGATTGTCGAACAAATGCTTGGTAAGCGCATCATTCACAGCAATCACAGGAAACTTAAGCGCACCATCTTTCGCCATCGCCTTCAACCGGATGACGCCGGTTGTGGTTTCCTCGGTGCCGCCCACCACATCCTTCAGCTGCCCCGCACGCTCTTTGTGCAGCAAGCTCACCAGATCCGCTCCATCATCCATCGTCATCTTCGGCTTGAAGTCAAGCGCCGCAGTAAGATGCTTGTAGTAAGTGGCGTTATCCTCGCCCTTGATTGCATAAACCGGAATCTCGTCATGCACAACCAGCGAAGCCGCAACATCGTCTTGCGTCGAGAGCGGATTGGATGCACAGATCACCACATCGGCACCCCCGGCTTGCAGCGTGCGCATCAAATTAGCGGTCTCTGCTGTCACATGCAGGCACGCCGACACACGCAATCCCGCAAGCGGACGCTCTTTGGCAAAGCGGGTCATTACCTGCCGCAACACCGGCATCTCCAATTCAGCCCAGTCAATTCGGTGGCGGCCACCCTGAGCCAAATCCGCATTCTTAATCTCAAATTCGCGCATCAATTTACTCCCTGTCAAAGAACTATTTTAATTAGATGGGACAACGCAACGAAGCGCAATTCCACTAAACACGCACCACTCCGCCCAGCTTAGACAACTCCAAACTCTACGGCACAAAGAAAACGGGCTGCCAGCCCTTGGCGCCCGATTGCCATATTGTACTATTTCACAATCAACTTTGGGGCGCTAGCGCAAAAAAACATCCAGCGCTCCCCGGTCGTCGTGCAGTTTGCGAAACCGCTCCACAAATTCCAAAATTGAATAACGATGCCCTTGCGAGCCCACGTGCTCCAAGCAATATGTTGCCGTGAGAGCTCCAACGCGCGCGCACAGATCCCATGACAAACCAGCTGCCACGCCGCGCAGCCAGCCGCCCCGAAAGGCATCGCCGACACCGGTCGGATCAGCTTCCACCGCAGCTGGATATGCGGGTGCCGAACACTCCCGCCCGTCGGCGTAGGTCACCGACCCTGCAGCTCCTTTGGTGATTACCAAAATCGTACCCCGCCCCACAATCTCTTCAACGCTGACTCCCAGTTTCTGCCCCAGCAATCCGAACTCATAGTCATTCACAAACAACATGTGAGCTCCCGCAATCCCAGCGCGCAGATCATCATTATCCAGTCGCACAATTTGCTGGCCGGGATCGTATAAGTAAGGCACGCCCGCCGACCCACACTCAAGCACCCGCTCCCGCATCGTAGTGGGATCATCCGGCGAAATCACAACCAAATCCGGTGGTGGCTTCAGCTCCGCCAAGCGCACCTCACTCGACCGCGCCATCGCGCCAGAGTAGAAAGATGCAATCTGCGCATGATCCTGATCAGTAGTCACAAAAAATGACGCCGTGAACAACCCCTCCACCTCTCGCACACCATCAAGCTTCACCCCGGCTGCCAGCAAACTCTCACGGTAGCCGGAGAAGTCGACTCCCACCGTACCGAGAATCGTTGCATCCCCGCCTAAAAGCGCATGGTTGTAGGCAATGTTTGGGGCAATGCCGCCGGAGCGCCGGTCCATCTTGTCCACCAAGAAACTTAAGCTCAGTCGATCAAGCATGTTGGGAAGAATATGATCCTTAAAACTTCCCGGGAAAGTCATCAAGTAGTCATAAGCAATGGAACCCGAAAATGCAATCCGCATACTGTCCCCCTACTTTACAACACGCCGTATCAAAACAGCATCAGGCCGCAGCACCGGCGAAAGCCCAAGCCGATCCCTGACAATCACCCATAACGCTTTGGCTCCGTCCCGCACCGTGATCTTTTTTCCCTGCGCGTATGTGCGCGGAAAATAATCGAGCGGCACTTCATGCACCGCAAAACCGGCTAACAATATCTTGTTCACCAGCTCAAAATCCAAGTCAAAGCCGTTGCACACGAGATTGAGCGACTTTGCGATATCGCTTCGCACCAATTTGATCGCCGTGCCTACATCCGTCAGATTGCTGCCAAACATAAGGTTGGTTAATCCAGAAAGCAATCGTATTCCAAGAAAGGCATGCAAGTAGTGGTATCGGGCCGCACCGCCAATCACCCGCGAACCAAGTACCGCATCAGCACTGCGCGCCTCCACCGCCTCCAATAAGCGCCGAAGCTGCTCCGGCGGATATTCCAGATCGGCATCTTGAATGACGCAGTACTCACCAGCCGCCAATTCAAAACCCAACCGGATCGACCCACCCTTGCCGAGGTTTCGATCGTTCAACACAACCCTCGTGCTTGGCCAAGTAGACGACTGCAGGATCTCGCGGGTTCCATCAGTTGAGCAGTTGTCGAGCACTATCACCTCGCGCTCCCATCCGCCGCCCAGATCGGCAGCTAAGATCTGTCCAAGGCACTGCTCGATAGTGTCGCGCTCATTAAACGCGCATACGATAATGGTCAGCTTCACCGCCTAATGCCAAGCCCCCGGCACAAACCGGTCCCGCAGAATAACAAGGAACGCCCGCATGCCATCGCGTGCACGGATCTTCTTGCCTTGGGCAAATGTACGGGGCTCAAAATCAATCGGCACCTCGCCAATCCTTCGTGTCGCAAGCGCCAATTTGTTGCTCAATTCAAAATCCAGATCAAATCCTGAACAAGTAAGGTGAAGACTCTTGAGCACGCTGGTGCGCACTAGCTTGTAGTTTGTGGCAACATCGGTGTACCTCACGCCGAACAAAACATTGGTAAGCGCAGTGAGCAGCCGCACAGCCCAATAATTGATTGCGTAACTATGATAACGTTTGCCACCCAGCACCCGTGACCCATATACAACGTCGAGATCATGCTCCATTGCGTAGCCGAGCATTCTGCCAAAATGGCGGGGGTGATATTCCAAATCAGCATCTTGGGTAACACAAAAGTCGCCGCTGCACTGCGGAATTGCCGTTCTCACTGAGTTACCCTTGCCTAAATTCTCGGTCTGGAAAATTACTTTACAGTTAGAGCGCGGCGTAGCTGTATATAGCTCAAGAAGTTCACGCGTCCCATCGGTGGAATAGTTGTCAACCAGAATAACTTCGCGTTCCCATCCAGCCCAAGGTCAGCTTGTTGCACCCGCTCCAACAGTTCGAGGATAGTTTCGCGCTCATTAAACACGCACACGATAACAGAAAGCTTCACGCGCTAAACCACACCAACCGAAAACGCTACCGCCCGGCCGTGGCTACAGGCTGGCGAAAAACTCGCCGAACATTTCGACCATGTAATCCAGGCGCGGCTGGTCAAGCCCGGGGTAAACGCCAACAAAGAAGGTATGCGCCATCACCAGATCAGATTTTGCAAGGTCCCCCACCACCCGGCACTCAATATCCTTGTAACCAGGCTGCCGCAAAATATTGCCGGCAAACAGCAAGCGCGTCTCGACTCCGCGATATTCGAGAAATCGTGTGATGTCACGCCGTGCAAAGGGAGCACCGGGCCGCACACTCAGCGGGAACGCAAACCACGACGGGTCAGCCAACGGGTGCCATTCGGGCATCACAAGAAACTCGGAGTAGCGTCCAAGCGCCTCATACAAAAACTTGAAATTGCGCTTGCGAGCAGCAACAAAGCCGGGAAGTTTGGCAAGTTGCGCCACGCCCATAGCAGCCTGTGGATCGGTGATCTTCAAGTTGTACCCAATCTCAGTGTAATAGTAACGATGGTCGTAGTGACCCTCAACACCATCGATCTCGCGGTCAAAACGGATGCCGCACTTGCCATCGGTCGGATTGTCATACCCGCACCAGCAATCCCGGCCCCAATCCCGCACAGTGCGCGCAATCTTTGCAAGGCGCCGGCTGGTTGTGTAAACTGCACCACCTTCCCCCATGGTGATGTGATGCGCCGGATAAAAACTGAGCGTCGCAATTTGACCAAAGGTTCCGAGCATCTGGCCATCAAACTTGGACCCAAGGGCGTCCGCAGTATCCTCAATCAAAAGCAAATTGTGCTTTTTCACAAGCGGCATAATTTTGGACATATCTGCCGGATTGCCCAAAGTATGTGCAAACATTAGCGCGCGCGTGCGCGGCGATATCGCAGCCTCTATCGCCTCCGGGTCAATGTTGTAATCGCCCACGCAACAATCCACCAATACCGGCAGCAGCCGGTTTTGAACAATGGGCGCCACCGTCGTTGGAAAGGACGTCGCCGGCACAATCACTTCGTCACCGGGTTCCAGCCGCCGCCCGCGCAGCTGCTTCGAACACAGCGTAGTTACCGCAACCAGATTGGCAGAGGATCCTGAATTCACCGGAATTACTTCGCGTGTACCGATAAACTCAGCCAGCACCCGCTCAAACACCTGCGTGCGCGGACCAGCCGTAAGCCAAAAGTCCAGCACAGCATCAACCATGCCCACCATTTCCTGCTCGTCATATACGCGCCCCGCGTACTGCACCCGCGTCTTCCCGCGCACGAACTCCCGATCACTGTGGGCTGCATCGTAGTAGCGAGCAACTCCCTCCAAAATTTGCCTTCGCAAGTCCTCACTAGAATTATTCATAAAATCATGAACCTATATAGACGTTTTCAGAACTGCCCACACACATCAAAACTACCAAACGTAGAGCAATTGACAATCGCTTAGTCACGGCAGTCCGATGCCAAGCAACTTGCTGAACACCTAAGCGGAACTCGCTTCAAGGTACGCCCGGTACCACGCCATAGTTTCAGTGAGCCCCTCTCGCAAGGTGTATTTTGGCCGCCACCCAAGCCGCTCAATCGCAAGTTCACTTGAAAGATACTGATCCTGAATCTCGTTCGTGGCAATGTTTTCAACAACTGGTTCAAGACTAGGGTGGGAAGATAGCTCAGTCATCAATGCAATTAACTCCAACACCGAAATCGGCTGACCCTGCCCGAAGTTGTAGGCCATGCCGTTGTGCACCCCCGGCTTTTCTTCCATCGCCTCGGCCAGCGTGATATAAGCAGACACTACATCCTTTACATACAAATAATCCCGGCGCATTGAACCATCGGAGCGCACAACCGGCCGCTTGCCCTGCAATAAGCTGCGCATAGTACCCGGCACAACTCGATTCCAATTCAAGTCTCCGCCGGCAAACATATTCGCGCAGCGGGTCACCGCTGCCCCCATGCCATATGTATGGGCATACGCCCGCGTCAATACATCCGCACAGGTCTTTGAAACATCATACGGGTGCGCACCCTGCAGCGCAGCCTGCTCCGTGTACGGCAGCTGCTCGTGCTCGCCGTATGCCTTGTCGCTAGACGCAACCACAATCTGTTTGAGGCCATGCCACCGCCGCGCCCCCTCGAGCATCAGCCAAGTGCCACGGATATTCGTTTCAAAGGTGGGCACAGGAACTTCGTTTGCAATCCCAACTGTGGTTTGCGCCGCAAGGTGAAAGCAAGTCTGGATCTCATACTCACTGAAAATTCGCTCGGTTAGCGCGGGTCAGTGACATCACCCCGCACGGTGACAATCCGGTTCACAGCACCAGACAGAACAAGCTGGCTGCTCGGCACCCAGTCCCGCACAAGGCCCACCACATCTGCGCCTAATTCCAACAGGCGCAACACAAGCCAGGAGCCAAGCACTCCGGTGCATCCGGTAACTAATACGCGCCGCTGGCGCCACATATCGCTATTCATATCAATCTATTTTCACTCTGCCCAAAGTTTCCATGGCGCACCAGCGTCCCACGCATCGCTGAGCACTTGCGCATCCTTAAACGTATCCATTGACGCCCAGTACCCAGTGTGCCGGTACATCACAAGTTGCCCGTCTGCCACCAGCCGCGGCAGAACATCCTTCTCCAAATCCACTCCGTTGTCAGACCCAAAGTAACTAAGCGCCGCCCGATCAAATACCATAAACCCGCAATTGATCCATTGCGGCAGTCGCGGCTTCTCGCGCATCTCCTGCACCAAACCCTCGCTATTTACGTCCAGCATCCCGTACTGCGAAAGTGGCTGGTAACCAGTCACCGTAGCAAGACGTCCATGCTTGCGATGAAAAGCCAGCAAAGCCGCGATATCAACATCCCCAATTCCATCGCCATAGGTAACCATGAAACGCTCGGCCCCACCGCGTTCCGCAGCCTGGCGTACGCGAGAGCCCTTGTTGGTCGCCAAGCCCGCGTCAAAGAGATTGACCTTCCACATAGTTTCCGGTCCAACGGCATCGGCTGAGCTGGAGTTCTCGGTCCCAAGCTCTACTTGCAATGGAAAGTTTAGCGATCGAAACTCCAAGAAGTAACGCCGGAAGCTTTCTCCCCTTGCGCCCAATGGAAACACAAACTCGTTGAAACCGAAGTGCGAATACAGCCGCATGACATGCCACAAGATGGGACGCCCACCCACCGGCACGAGGTGTTTAGGCAGTTCGCCCGCATCAGCACCCATCCGAGTGCCCATGCCTCCAACGAGCAAAATCACTGGCACGTCACTATTAGGCGCAGTTACAGAATTCATTCGGTTATCAAACTCTCAATACCGGGCCCCACTGGCCAGAAGTAATAAATAAACCACCCTAGAGATTCAACCAGCCCAAACACTTCATTGTCTTCTCGCCGCAAGCGCTTATGAATTGTTGACCGCACCGATGCGGAAAGAACCAACTGCAAAAAAACACAAGCAAGATGTTATCATAAAAACAATGACACTCAGACAAATCCTTGCGTGCGTGCTGCTCGCATTTACAAACGCATGCGCACAATTTGCAGCCACCGTGCCAACCGCTGCACCTGAAATTAGCCGCCCGCCGGCGGTTACCTACGAACTAGCCACCCAGTTACCGACCACAAAACCAGAAGCACCGGCCGCACCCCAGCCGGCAAGCTTACCTGCCATACCTTCACAGAATATTGCCGATGGTGCGCGCCAGCTTCGAAACGGTGACTGGCTGCAAGCCATTGCAATTCTTGGCAGCCCCGCACTACTAAATGCGTTTTCTCCTGACCAAGCTTGGGCACAATCCTTACATGCCCGTGCACTTTCAAACCTGGGCCAGCACCAAGCAGCGCTTGATTTGCTGCTACAAGTCAGCTCTGAAGTCCCGCCCGCCGCACAAACCGCGAGCCGTGACTTACAAATCGGAAATGCATACGCTGCGCTCGGAGATTCCTTAAATGCAGCAGCTTACTACCTCAAGTACCTGGACTCGGAACCAGCAGTGCTGGCCTCATATGTATGGGAACTGATAGCCGATTTGCGCGCAGCTGCAGACGACCAAGCCGGTGCTGCCGACGCGTACGGCCGCGCCATTCTCGCAGACCGAGCCGGACCCCTGGACCACCTGTTGATCGCCAGAGCCGGAGCGCTATTCGCATCCGGCCGACCCGACGACGCAGCGGCAATTTATGACCTCGCTGACAAAGCTGCCGCGAGCGACTTCACGCGTGCAAAAATAGACTTACTGCGCGGCCAGTTATTCGCAGCCTCTGGCTCCACGGCCAAGGCACAATCTTTCTACCAGCACGCAATTGACAATTACCCCGAAACGGCATCTGCTTACCTTGCGTTGGTTGCACTGCTTGACGGTGGTGCAACAGTCAATGATTTGCAGCGCGGGCGCGTTGATTACCACAACGGCAAGTACCAACCCGCCGTGGATGCACTGGAAAACTACATTCGCGCCACGCCGCAACCCGTAGCCGAGGCCACGTACCTGCTTGCGCGTTCATACGCGCAGCTCGACCAGCCAGATGCTGCCGAGCCACTATTGCGCGGTCTGATTGCACTGAACTCACCTACAGCAGAACGCACAAAGGCATGGCTGGAGCTCGCCCGGGTTCAACAGCATGATCGAGACGACCCAAAAGCTGCAGTTCAAACTTACCTGGACTTTGTCGAAACCGGTCCAGCTCCAACAGACGGGGCGGCTGCGCTTGCCAGTGCCGCGCGCGCCAGTGCCAGTGCGGGCACCCTCCGCCAAGCTGCCGATATCTGGTTGCGCTCCGCGGCCCAGTACCCGGACCTGCCAACTGCCAGCCCGGCCAGCTTTCAGGCTGGCATCATGCTCTACCGCCTTGATGAAACAGAATCAGCCCAAACTGCATTCGCAGCAGCGGCTGCAGCCACCACCGCAACCCCCGAACAGATTGCGGCTGCAAAATTATGGCAAGGGAAGACCTCCGCAAAACTGGGCCAAACAGAAAGTGCACTCAGCAACTATGCCGCGGCTGCAGCAGCAGACCCGCGCAATTACTACGGACTACGCGCTAGCCAATTGCAAGCCGGCAGCGCACCTTTACTTAAAACTGGCACACCCGAACTCCGTACGGATTTCGATGCCGCCCAAAATGATTTTGAGCAATGGCTTTCTGCGAAACTGAGCTTGTCCACCACAACCGGCCTGCGTGAACTCGCCGAACCTCTTCGCGCAGACGGGCGTTGGCAGCGTGGATCAGCACTTTGGCAGCTTGGCCTCGAGGACGAAGCCCGCACAGAATTAGTCAGCTTGCGCTTGGCCGTCCGTACCAACGCGCTTGCTACCTACCAACTTGCCCTCGCTTATCGCGAACTGGGATACTTTTACGGCAGCATCTACGCAGCGCGTGATTGTGTTGATGCGCTCGGCTTCGAACAAACTCCGCTGGAAGCGCCGCGCTTTCTCACATTGTTGCGTTTCGGCCCGTACTATGAAGATTTGATCGCAAGTGCTGCGGCCAAGGAAAACCTTGACCCGCTGCTTATGGCCGCGCTCATCCGCCAGGAAAGTTTGTTTTCAAGCACCGCAACATCCTCAGCTGCTGCGCAGGGCTTAATGCAAATCATTCCACCGACTGGGGACTATATTGCAACCAAGCTCGCGTGGCCGGGATACATAGAGAGCGACTTAAACCGGCCGATTATCAATGTTCCGTTTGGCGCGTTTTATCTTGCAGAACAACGCCGCAATTTTGAAGGCAACCCGTACGCGATGCTAGCCGCTTACAACGCCGGACCCGGCAACGCCCGACGCTGGCTCGATCTGGCAGGCGACGATCCTGACCTCTTTCTGGAAGTGACTACGGCAACCGAGACGCAACGCTACATTCGGCGCATCACCGAATACAGAGCCGTCTACGCCACGCTCTACGAACCTTAGCTGCAAACCGGCAGCTGCCCGCCCGCAGAGCTGCTGCCTGCAAATGATTACGGCACCTTCGCAATGCGCCGGATCGTGCGCCGCGTCACCATATACCAATCACTGACAGACTGAAAGCGGTCACTCGGCTCAAGCAAGACACCAAGTTGAACTCCGCGCACCTGGCGGCTGACGGCATAAGAGTACACCGGCTGAAACAAAATCAAGGCCGGCGTTTCGTCCGCAAAGCGCGCTTGAAAACTATCGTAGAGCCGGGCCCGCACCGCAATTGATGGGCTGACCCGTGCGCGTTCGAGGAGCTCACTGATGGCGCGATTCTCATAGCCGCTGTAGTTCAAGCCAGTGTCAATTTCTGTCTGATGCCAGAACAAGTACGGGTCCGGATCAGCACTGCTTTCCAAACTGATCATCGCCAGCACTGCCTCGAACTGCCTCCCCGGCAAGACGCTGCCGTAAAGATCAGCAGCCGGCACCAGCTGCAGAACAGCTTGCACGCCCAATTCCTTCCAACTGTCAACGGCCAACTTGCCCAGCGTCCGGCCAAGCTCGTCATCTGCCGCTGTCAGGGTAAACGCCAAGCGCTTCGTTTGCTTTTCGCGCGTATAGCCATCAGTACCCGCCAGCGCATCCACGGGCAATTGCCAATTTGCCACCGCCAACAGCTCCGCCGCCCGCTTCGGCTCAAATGCAGCTGTCTGTAAGTCAGCCTTGTACGCCCACGTACCCTCAGACACGGGTCCGCGCGCCACAATGCCCTGCCCCTGCAACGTTTGGTCCACAAACCCTTGCCGGTTCAAACCCAGCAGCAAGGCTTGCCGAACTTTCTTCTCCCCAAAGAATTCAACCGCCGCATTGCGCTGGTTCAAAAAAATCACGCCGAATTTTGGGACGGGGGCGGAATAAACTTGAATTGTTGGATCCGCCAACATAGCGGCTACCGCAGCAGACGGTGCGCCACCAACGCCCATTACCGCGCCATCCCGCAGCGCACTCAGCGCTGCCGCTTCATCCGGCACAAACCGCAGACGCACACTTTCCAACATCGGCGCCGGACCATAGTGATTGAGATTTGGAGTGAGCACCGCTTCCTGCAGCGTGCCATCAGAATTCGAAATTAACTCCTTTAGCAGAAAAGGGCCGGCACCCACCAGCCGCGCGTTAGCTGGATGGCGCCCCAACTGACTGGCAACCGCGGGCGCAAACACATGTGCGGGTTGCACATAAAAAACAAGTTGTTCCAAAAACGGTGCATTTGCTTCTGGCAGCGTCAGCTTCAGCGTATTTGCATTCAGCTTGGCCACGACCACCTTGCTCCATAGCGCCGACAAATCCGGCGCGCCCGGAAAGTCCGGCGCCTGCAAAAGCTCAACCGAGAACAGAACATCATCTAGTGTGAGGGGGAGCCCGTCAGACCACCGCAGGCCTTGGCGCAAAACAAATGTATAAGACAGGCCATCTGCACTCACCGCCCAAGTCGCTGCCAGATCGGGCACTGGCAGCCCGCTTGCATCCAGCCGCATAAGGCCCGCCTGAGTAAGTGCCGCAAGATCGCGATCAGGCGGAGTCTGCGACCGCAGCAGCGGATTTAAGAACGTTGGCTGCCCAACCACCGCCTCAACATAAACCCCGCCATTGGCTGGCGAATAAGTAACTTCTAAACCCGATGATTGAGCGAATAATAGTGCGCCCACCACACCCAAACCAGTGGCGGCAATCAGGAGCTGCCAGCCGATTACGCGCATTGCAGGGAGTAGCGAAACACCTATGGTGGCGGCTGGCGCACCCCAACCGGGCGCCAGAACAGCGGGCTTAGCCGCTTATGACAACGTTCACGATGGCAGTAGCGAAGAATAAAACAGACAAAACAATCGTAAAATTGAAGAGCAATTTCTCAACGCCGCGCCGCGCTCGAAAGACACCGCCCTCACTGCTGCCGCTGATACCGCCCAAACCAGCCCCTTTGCTCTGCAGCACAATTGCGGCAATGAGAGCAATCGAAACCACAATTTGAATAAGATTTACATAAAAAGCCACAGCCCATAGCCTCCGCTTGCTGCTCCCAGTATAACACCGCGTACGCGACCCCACCTGTACAGCCCAATCAAATTCTCTAACGATAATCTAACTGCCGATTTTGAACGCGCTGGTATACTCGCGGAACATATGCGCCAAAATATTGTCGCCCTGAACAAAATGGAGCCTGCTGGTGAATAACCCTAAAATTCGCAACGCTTTCGTTTACGTGCTGATCTTTTTGGCGCTCGCGGCCATCCTATACTCGGTTCGTGCCCAAACTCCCGCCAAAGAAGTCCTCTCACTGGGCGAAATCCGGGATGCAATTGTTCGCAATGAAGTTGAAAAAATTGCGGTAGCGGAGGAAAACCTAACGGTTTACTTTATGCCGTCATCATCGCATAGCATTGCGGTAGCACGCGTAGAAGGCAAGTCGACCGCCGCTGAACAGCTGGTGTCTTTGGGCGTTCCGCAAGAAAGCCTGGCGCGCATCAAGTGGGACGTGCAGCGCCCCAGCGACTGGGGCAACATTATGGCCCTGCTCAGCTATAGCCTGCCGGCCGTCTTTGTTGTGGGATTCATTTATTTCATGATGCGCCAGGCGCAGGGTACGAACAATCAAGCCATGCAGTTTGGCAAGAGCCGCGCCCGCGTCTTCAACAGCGACCAACCAGCTATAACGTTCGATGATGTTGCGGGCGTGGATGAATCAAAAGCAGAATTGCAGGAAGTCGTAGAGTTCCTGAAAGAACCGGAAAAATTTGTGGGGCTCGGCGCCAGAATTCCCAAGGGTGTGCTATTGGTGGGCCCTCCAGGAACCGGAAAGACGCTGCTTGCAAAAGCTTGCGCCGGCGAAGCCGGTGTTCCGTTCTACTCGATCTCCGGCTCGGAATTTGTAGAGATGTTTGTGGGCGTCGGTGCCAGCCGTGTGCGCGATTTGTTTGAACAGGCCAAGCGCCAAAGCCCCTGCATCATCTTCGTTGACGAGATTGATGCCGTAGGGCGCCAGCGCGGCGCAGGACTGGGTGGCAGCCACGACGAACGCGAGCAAACACTCAACCAAATTCTGGTGGAGATGGACGGATTTGACACCGACACACATGTAATTGTGGTTGCGGCAACAAACCGCCCCGACATCCTAGATCCAGCTTTGCTGCGCCCCGGCCGCTTTGACCGTCGCGTGGTGATTGACCGCCCGGACATCAAAGGCCGTGAAGCGATTTTCAAAGTTCACGTCAAGGGCAAGCCGCTTGCGCCAGATGTAAATCTGCCGTTGCTAGCCAAAGCGACACCGGGCTTGGTGGGCGCAGATATTGAAAACACTGTCAATGAAGCTGCAATTCTGGCAGCCCGCAAAGGGCAAAAGTCCGTCACCATGGCAGACTTTGACGAAGCGATTGAGCGCGTGGTACTGGGACCGGAGCGCAAGAGCCGCATCATCAGCCCGCGTGAGCGCAAAGTCACCGCCTATCATGAAGCCGGCCATGCCATTGTCTCCCAGGCACTGCCGCACGGCGACCCGGTGCGGAAGATCACAATCATCCCGCGCGGAATGGCGGGTGGCCTAACATGGTACTTGACTGAGGATGAAGACCAGCGCCTCGCAACGCGTGCGTGGCTGAAGTCCAAGCTGGCTTCGGCGCTCGGCGGCCGGGCTGCCGAGGAACTGATTTACTCTGAAGATGAGATTACAACCGGCGCATCTAACGACTTGGAGCAGGTAACCAGCATTGCGCGCCGCATGGTAATGCGCTGGGGCATGAGTCCAAAACTGGGCCCGATAGCTTACGGCCGCAAAGACGAGCTTGTCTTTTTGGGGCGCGAGATAAGCGAGCAGCGCGACTTCTCTGAAAACGTGGCGCACGAGATTGACGCAGAAGTACGCCGCCTTGTAACAGAAGCGCATGATACTGCCAAAGCGATGGTGGAAAAGTGGCGCGTGAAGCTGGACGAAACAGCCAACTACTTGCTGGAAAACGAGACGCTTGAGATGGACCAGTTTGAAGCACTGTGGAAGGGAGAACCGATCCCGGTGCGCGTGGTGGAAGCCAAGCCGCCAGAAGTACCGCCGGTTGCACCGCCCGCAGAAACGCCAAATACCCGGCCGGCTACGGGTGCCAGCCCGATGCCGTTACCTGCCGGCGCCTAAGCGCCAACAAAGTATTCCAAAATAAAAGAGCCGCGCAAATGCGCGGCTCTTTTATGTTAGCGATGAGGTATCTAGCGACCGAGTCGTTTACGCATTTCAGTACTAAGTGCCGGAAGCACTTCGAACAAGTCCCCCACCACTCCATACTTTGCAAGACTAAAGATCGGTGCCTCACGGTCTTTGTTAATTGCCACAATTATCTTGGACGTGCGCATCCCGGCTTGATGCTGGATTGCGCCTGAAATACCGCAGGCAACGTACAGATCCGGCGCCACTGTCTTTCCCGTCTGCCCCACCTGATGGGCGTACGGCACCCAGCCGGCATCAACCGCCGCACGCGATGCGCCCATCGCTCCGCCTAACACCGTGGCCAACTCGCGCACCGGCGCAAAACCATCCGGACCACCCACGCCACGCCCGCCCGAAACAATGATGCTCGCATCCGTCAGGCTCACCTGGCCGGCCACTGTGTCGTAACCGGTAACTTTCACGCGCAGCGCATCCTCGGCAATTACAGCCTGCACATGCTCAATCGCATCCGGGAACTGCGCAACCTGAACTGCCGGTTTTGGAAATGCGCGCGGCCGCAGCGTAATAAACAACGGCTGCGCCCCGACACCACTGACCGTGCAAAGCAGCTTGCCCGCATACACCGGCCGCGTTACTTGTACTGCATCGCCCTGCACTTCAAGTCCGATGGCATCGGCCATCACGGTGGTACCGGCGTCAATCGCAGCCGTCGCAATCAGCTCTCGTACGCGCGCTGTTGCCGGCGCAATAACCGCGCGCGGCTGCCGCGCAGCCACCAGTGATGCCAACAACGATGCAAATGGCTCAACCCGAAAATCCGCCAGCGTCGCATCGTCACAGCAGATTGCCGCGCTGGCACCGTACGCCAGCGCCTCGCGCGCAATAGCCTCTGCGTTAACCCCAAAGACAAGTGCCGTAACTTCAGCCTGCAGGAGAGTGCTCAGCTCACAAGCAGCGCCCAACGTCTCCCAACTTGCGGACATTGCCGCACCTTGGTGCTGATCGATGTAAACCCAGATGTCCTGCTGCGTCACGTCAATTTCTCCGCCTGCAGCCGGTCAGCAAGCATAGACACTGTGGCCGCCACGGAGTCGCCCGCTAAAATCTCCACCGCGCCGGCGCGCGATGCGGGTGCCCGCACCGCTTGCCACGCAACAGTAACCGCGGCCGCCCCAACCTGCAGCTCATCAAGGCCCAGGTCGCCCAAGTTCCAAATGGGGATTTGCGCCGTGCCAGCCCGCCGGATCCCGGCAAAGGTCGGGTAGCGCGGCTCGTTGATGTCCCTCACAACGCTTATTACCACCGGCAGCTGTGCGCTGCACAATTGGCGCCCCTCCTCCAACAGCCGCGCCACCTCAATCGTGCGCGCGCCTGCATCCAGCGCGGAGATTTGGAGCACATAGCTTAGCGGCGACCAGCCGAGCAGGCGCGCCACCGCCAGCGGCACAATCCCTGAGTCGCCGTCAATCGCCTGCTTGCCAAAAATTACAACATCAACATCGCCCAGCTTCTGGATGGCAGCAGCCAGCACGCGGGCAGTCGCTCGCGCGTCCGAACCCGCCAGCGCCGCATCCGCCACCAAAACGCCGCCATCACAACCCATCGCGATGCAGCTCTTTAAAGCGTCTCGCGCGCGTTCTGGTCCCATCGTAATCGCCGTGGCGCGCCCGCCGTGCTTTTCCTTGAGGCGAATAGCCTCCTCAATGGCGTACTCATCCCACGGATTCACAACCATTGCGGCATCACCCCAGCCCACGCGCCCGTCTGCCACCGTAATTAGTGCGGCGCTATCCGGGGTTTGCTTTACACAAGCGACAATATGCACAACTTGTTCTCCAAAATTCGCAGCCCTTCTACTGAATTCGGAGTATACCAGCGCGTTAACACAACGCTACCTTTGTATCGTGACCGTATGCTAAAATCCAGCAAGCTGGCCATTTCTCGGGCGCACTGATGACAACTCTTCGCGAAAATCTTGACAACGCGGTGACGGCCGCTCTGCGCGCCGCTAATGAAGAGCGCAAGCAAACACTGCGCCTCGTGCAAGCTGCAATCAAACAAATTGAAGTAGACACCCGCGCAACGATCACAGAAGGCGATATCTTGCAGATTTTCCAGAAGGAAATTAAGGCCCTGCAGGAAACCGCAGCGGATGCTGAAAAAGCAAACCGGCCATTGCTTCTGGCGCAGGCGCATGCCCGCATGGCGATCTTGCAGGAATTTCTGCCCGCGCAGTTAGACCGCGACCAAATTGCTGCGCTGGTAGTAGCCGCCATTGCTCAAACGGGAGCAGCGGGTAAACGCCAAATGGGCGCCGTGATGAAGGTATTGCTGCCGCAGGTTCAGGGGCGGGCAGACGCCAAACTGGTCAGCAGCATCGTCTCGGAACTGCTTCCATAACCTACCCTGCGCCGCAGCGCAGCCCGCACCTCCACCCCGCACCGTGGACAATCCTCCGCTAACTTCCGGCACAAGCAGCCGCGCCACGCCTGCGGTGCCCTTCTGGGCCGCCGCCCGCCACGGCCTGCTCGCCGCACTCTTCGCCAGCGTGGCGCTGGCAATTCTGGTTTCCCCATTGGGCCGCGAAGCACAGCCTACCTACAACCTGAATATTGGCGATGTCGCCCCCGCAGACATCAGTGCCCCGCGCTCTATCACTTACATAAGTTCCATCCAAACCACGGCGCAACAGCAAAGCGCGCTCGCTGCAGTCGCACCAATCTTTGATCCGCCCGACGGGCGCATTGCCCGAACCCAGCTTGCCGCTGCCCAGGCTGCGCTTGCCTCCATTACCGCGCTGCGATCCGATGCCAGCTTGCAAGCGCCACAGAAGCTAACAAACTTGCAGCTGACATCCGGCGCCAACCTCGACGCAGCTGCAGCCCAAATAATTCTGGAGCTTACCGAAGCGCGCTGGCAAGCAGTTGCTACGGACACGCTGCGCGTGCTCGAAACCACACTGCGCGACCCAGTCCGCGCCAATGCGCTGGCCGCCGCCCGCGCCGCAGCTGCAGACCGCACCAGCATGCTTCTGAGCCCTGCCGAAGGACGAATTGCAGCCACCCTTGCCGCCGAATGGATTGTGCCCAACTCGCTCTACAATGAGCCCGCCACAAAGCTAGCCCGCCAGGCGGCGCTAGATGCCACATTGTCGGTAAACCAAAACTTTCTGGCAGGGCAAACAGTACTGCGCCGCGGCAGCATCGTCCGCCCTGAGGATTTGGAGGCACTTACGCAGCTAGGCTTGCTGCGCGGATCCACCAACTGGCTCAAGCTGCTGCTTCCGCCGACGCTGATTGTGGTGCTCGTTACTGTGCTGTTCGCACTTTATGTGCGCACGCAGCTGCCCGAATACATTACCAATACCCGCCACCTTTTGTTCATAATATTTTTGGTGCATCTGTTTCTGCTCGGAGCGAAGGTACTGGTAACCCAGCGCGTGCTGTTGCCATTCTTATTCCCGGGCGCGGCGCTGGGATTGCTGATCGCAGTGGCACTGCAGCCGCAATTAGGACTGTTCACCAGCGTACTTTTCTGCATGTTGCTCAGCCTGGTGGCGGATGGCCGCATGGATGTGACGCTGTTTCACCTGGCTGGCTCCATGCTTGCGATTCTGGCTGTTGGCCGCGCAGAGCGGGTCAATGCTTACTTCTGGTCTGGTGTTGCGCTTGCCGCCGGTAACACCGCCCTGCTGCTAACGCTGCACATAGCAGATCCGGTGCTGGACTGGCAGGGCATCCTCCAACTTCTCAGCGCCGGCCTCGCAAACGGATTGGTCACGGCGTCAGTCACGCTGCTGGGGCTGTTCCTGCTCAGTTACGTGTTTGACATCACCACCACGCTGCAACTGGTGGAGCTTTCGCGGCCGGATCACCCGCTTTTGTTGCAGCTGCTGCGCGCTGCACCGGGCAGCTATCAGCACAGCCTGCAGGTTTCCAATCTTGCCGAGCACGCGGCGCAGCAGATTGGCGCCAACGCGCTGCTCGTGCGCGTCGGCGCCATGTTCCATGACATTGGCAAATCCGTGCGGCCGGAATACTTTATTGAGAACCAGATCGAAACCGTGAACCCGCATGACAGCCTGGACCCGTACACCAGCGCGCGCATCATTATTGACCATGTGCGGGCTGGCGAAGAACTGGCGCGCAAGTACCGGCTGCCACAGGTAATCCGGGCGGCAATCACCGAACATCACGGCACCATCGTCACTCAGTTTCAATACCAGCGCGCCGTGCAGGAAGGCGCCAACACCGGCGCAACAGTGCCCATTGAAGACTACTGCTATCCCGGCCCAAAGCCGCAGTCGCGCGAAACAGCACTGCTGCTGCTTGCCGACGGCTGTGAGGCCAAGTCCCGCGCGGAGCTGCCCGCCACTGCCGATGCCATCGATAAATTGGTGGGCTCGATCATCTCCGCGCGCCTGCAGCAGCGCCAGCTCATCGAAGCGCATCTAACGCTGGCAGACCTGGAAGCGGTGCGGCTGTCGTTTGTAAAAACGCTCCAGGGCTTTTTTCACAGCCGGCTAAAGTACCCCGAATGGCAGGCGCCACCGGACGGTGACGCCCAGACCAATGCTGCGCTTTCTGCTGCGCCCTCAAGCTAGCACAATGGCTGCGCCCCACCGTGTGCAGATTGGCTTTTTAGCCGGGGTAAGCCTGCCTCTAGCGCGCCCGGCTTTGCGCACCGCACTTGCTGCGGCTGTGCGCCTCACCTTGCGCAAACATGCCACCCCGTCCACCAAACATCTTTCTGTCATGCTGGGCACCAACGCCCAGATGCAGGCATTCAATTTCAAATTTGCAAAGCTAAACGTGCCAACGGACGTGCTGTCATTTCCGGCCGAATCAGCAGCGGTGGATGGGTACCTGGGCGACATCGTGATCTCGGTGGAAAAAGCCGCAAACCAAGCTGTGGTCCACAACCGCACGGTGCTTGCCGAGTTGCAGCTGCTGACGATCCATGGCACCCTGCATCTGCTTGGCTACGACCATGCAACCAAAGCCGAACGCAGCGCAATGTGGGCCGTGCAAGATCAAATAGTTGCCGCGCTGGCTCCGCCAATCACGGCCCGTAAAAATCAGCGTAATTCCAAGCGCCTGCCCGCAACATAGTGCTACACTGCCGAAACCATCGTAGAGCAATGAACCATGGCCGAGATTGACGCCGTCCGCGCCCGCCCAAGCAGCCCGGCTGCCACAACCACTAAGGCCGCGCTGACTGAGAACGAAAGCGCAAACCCGAGCCAGTTGGGCGCTGTGAAGGCGATAGCGCGCGTCATAGCTGGCAGCGAACCTAAATCCGCCACCGGCACAACGCAACAACAAGCGCCCGCCCCGCTGCCAAACCCGGCCAACTTGCTGCGCGGCAACGCGCTCGAATCAGCGGTGCTGCGCTTGACCCTGCTGGCAGAAACCGCTGAAGATCTACTGCGCCTCAAAAAGGATGAATGGCTCGCAGCTTTGCTTCCCAAGAGCAAGCCCGGATCCCAATTCCGCCAACTAGCGAGCGACTTGCTTGACACCAACTTTCGGCCGGACTTGTTCCGCCCGGAGACAATGTCATTTGCGCTGCTGGCCCTCGGCTACCACCCGCACCTTTCCGGCACCCAACATTTATCACCCCAAGCCATAGACGATTTGGCACACACTGCCATGCCGGATGCCGAGTTGCGCACCAAAGTCTTCGAAGCATTGCTAAGCCATGCAGAACCCACCGCGTCCGCAGACCAACCCGCAACTGAAGGCTCGTTCTGGCTCAGCACACAGCACGGCGTGCCGCTTGTGACCCAAAAGGACTTTGGCGTTCACTACCTTGAAGAATGGGCCACAGCCGACAAAGAAATGCGCCGCATGTTTGGCTCTAAAACGCTGGATGAACTTGGTTTACTGGATGAACGTGGAGCCCTGCGCTTTGCGCAGCACCGGCTGCTGCTGCCGTTCTGGCTGCCAACCGACGACGACTTGATGCCAGTGCATGTACTTGGCATGGACAACCAGAGCAACGCCCCCGAACCAATTGTGGAGTATTTGTCGGCGCCCACGCCATGCCTTTACAACATGCGCGCCATCCTGCGGGCGCATGAATTGAACACCCCGCTCTTGATCTGCGCCGACCCGCTCACGGCACAGGCGCTTTCCCATGCACAATGCCAGGCAGTGGGCGTCGCGGGGCCGGAAGGATTTCTGCCCGAATGGGCCTGCCACTTTGATGGGCTGGCTGTATTCCTTGCGATACCAACCGATGCTGAGCACCAAGCGCTCTCCAAAACAATTGTCAACGCATTTCTGGCTGCACCCCTGCCCGCACCGCGCCAATTCAAAATTCCACCCGAGCAAACACTCGTGGAGTTTTTCAGCAACCTCGTTGGAACCGCGCCCGGCGCAAGCCTGGATGTAGTGGGCTGAAGCCGTTAACTTAATCGCCTGCGCTAAACGGCGCAGCATTTGGAAATAAAAACGAGCGACTTTACAGTCGCTCGTTTTGATACACAAAATTTAGCGCGTTCGGAATTCGCTATTCAGCAGCGGCAGCCTTGCCGGAAGATTTGGAGCTCGCAGACTTTGAAGATGCGGAACCCGCGGACGCACCGGCTGCAGCCGGCGTCTCACCGCCCTTGGCTTCGGAACTTTTTGAATCTGAGCTTTTGGCCTCGGAGCCAGCGCCCTCGCCACCTTTGCTTTCGGCGCTTTTCGATTCGCCCCCATCACTCGCCACCGGACTGCTGGCAGGATTGGTGGCTTTGCTGTCGTTCACATACCACCCCGACCCCTTAAAAATCACACCGGCCGCGTGAATCACCCGCCGCACTTTATTCTTGCGGCATTCGGGGCAGCGCGTAATCGGAGCATCGCTAAAGCGCTGCATGCGCTCAAATTCCGCGCTACAGCTTTCGCATCGATAGGCATAAGTTGGCATCTTGAGATTTCACCTGTGAGAATATTGGCGGAGCATGCCGCTCCATTGTTAGAAACAGATAAGTAGCAACCGCATTGTGCAACCGTTTCCAAGATGATACCCCGAGAATCCAAGCGTGCCAACGCACAAAAACACGGGTGGCACCCGCAGCCTGCCGATGGATTGCGAACCCGCCAAGCCGCCGCTCCCGTCCAATTCTATAATCTCCGAAGCGCTACCGACTGCTAAAAGTTAGCAACGCAATGTCACCAGCCAAGTTCACCCCCACCAGCCCGTATATGTGCGTGTTACTGGCTGCAAGCCTTGCGGGCGGGTGCAGTGACCCGCCTGCCGCGCCAACCGCCGCACTAACTTTGCTGCCCGCCAGCACAACTTTCCCGACCGGCACGCCAGACCTCACGCCAGCTTTGGAAACAAACATAGGCCCCGCAATTGCGAGCCCTCTTCCGCTGCCCAGCCCCACCCCGTGGAACCACACAGTTCGGGAAGGCGACACACTGCTCGGGATTGCCCTGCGCTATGGAATAAAACTAGAGGCGTTGCTCGCAACCAACCCGGGCATAAACGCACAACTGATTCGAATTGGCCAGCAGGTGCAGCTGCCCGTCAACGCCAACGAAACACGCACACCCGGCGGAACAGACGAACCATCAGCCAATGTCGCCATCGATCCGCCCGTGTGTTACCCCTCGCCAGGCGGACGCACTTTTTGCATTGCAGTAGTGCATAACAATGACACGGAACCACTCACCAACATCCAGCTCACATTTGATGCGCTCACCGCTGCAAGCACACCGGACGTCAGCCAAACCACGACATTGCAGGTAGAACTGCTGTGGCCGGGAGACACTGCCGCTGCGCATGCCTGGTTCGCGGCGGGCTCCGCAGCCGGCGGCGCGCGCGCCACCCTCCGCACCGCAACTGCAGCCTCCGGGCTGGCGGCCAGCTTTGCGCGCGTGACCACCAGCGACGCCACCTTCAACTCAGCCGGTGGCGCCGCCACAGTGCGCGGCGCGGTCGCATCACAAGCCAACCTGCCACTGCTGCCGGTTCACATAATGGTATTGCTCTATAATTCTCAGGATATCATTTGCAGCTACAGCATCAGCCTGCTCCCGACTGTACTCGAACCGCAATCCAGCGCACCTTTTGAAACTGCCTTCGGCGCCGTGCCGTGCCTCGTAGACCGCGTTGAAACACTAGCCTGGGGCCAGATCGCAGCCGCAACCCCCTCAAACTAATGTTTGAATTCCTGCGATCCGTGTTTGATTTCTTGTTTTGGATGCTGTCCCGGCGCACGCTTCTCGGCGCAAAAAACATGCCCTCATCCGGCGGCTACCTGATGATCATCAATCACCAAAGCATGGTGGACATTGCGCTGCTGTTCACGCTGCTGCCGCATCCACGCCTGAGCGCGCTGGTTACCACCAAGTACATGGAGAACTGGTTTTTCAATTGGCTGCTAACCGTCACCAACATCATCTGGCTGCGGCGCGGCGAGTCCGACCGCGCCGCCCTCAAGGTTGCAATCGAGCGCATGCATGCCGGAGTGCTGGTTGGCATTGCACCGGAAGGCACGCGTTCCACAACCGGCGGCCTGCTGCCCGGACTGCCCGGCGCCGCCTTCCTCGCAGTGCATGCGGGTGTACCAGTGTTGCCGGTGGCGCTACTGCACACTGCCACCGCTTTTGGGGAGCTGAAACGCCTGCGCCGGCCGCACATGGTGATGAAGGTCGGCCCGGCTTTTACTGTGCCGCCGCTGCAACCGGCTAACCGCAGTGCACAACTGGAGCGCATCACAGAAGAAATGATGCTGCGCCTGGCCGCAATGCTGCCAGCGGCGCGGCGCGGCGTTTATGCCGACCACGCCCGCCTGCCGGAATTTATCGAATGGGCAAAAGCGAACGGGCTGGCCGAGCCCGAAACAAATAATTAGCTGCGCCCTACACCACGCGGCACACAAACCCTTTCAAGTACTGCGCCTCGGGGTAAGACAACAGTACCGGATGATCCGCCGGCTGCGACAGGCGCCGCAGTATCTGCAGGTCACGGCCGGCGTCCTGGCTGGCACCAAACAAAATTTTCTGAAACAAATCTTCGCTCACCAGTCCCGAGCATGAAAAGGTCAGCAGATAGCCGCCGGGATTGAGTAGCTTAATGGCATGCAAGTTGATGTCCTTGTAGCCGGCCGCCGCACGGTCAATCTGTGCGCGCGACCGCGTAAACTTAGGCGGATCAAGTATTATCATGTCATAGCGCTTGCCGGCCTGCAACTGCTGCCGCAAATAAACGGGCACATCTGCATCCACCAGCTCGTCTTCAAGCACGGTGCGGTTGTTGAGCTCCAAGTTCAGCCGGGCCAATCGCCGCGCGGGCTCAGAGGTGTCCACATTCACAACATGCTTGGCACCGCCGGCGTACGCGGCAACTGCAAACGCACCGGTGTAAGCGTAGGCGTTCAAAACAGTGCGGCCCGCGGCCACGGCAGCCACCGCCTTGCGCCCGTCACGCTGGTCCAGATAAAACCCGGTTTTGTGCCCATGTTTCACATCGACCAGAAACCGCATTACCTCCTTGCTGTCCAGTTGTTCCCAGATCTGCACAAGCGCCGGCGGATCCTTGCCCCATAACAAGCCCGTCGATTTGGAAAGGCCTTCTTTCTCGCGAACTTCCACATCGGAACGCTCATAAATACCAGCCGCCGGAATTGTCTTCGCGAGCACGTTTGCAATCACCGGCTTCCACATCTCTGCGCCCGCAGTAAGAAACTGCACAACTAGAAATTCCGCGTAACCATCAACAATCAATCCGGGCAAACCATCAGACTCTGCAAACACCAACCGCAGTGCATTGGTGCGATCGCGCTGCGGGCCATTAAGCAGCAAGTCACGCCGGGACTGGCGCGCCCGGTCTATGCGCGCCGCAAAAAGCGCTTCGTTGATTTCTTCCGCCTGCGTCCAAGTCCACATGCGGGCGGAGATAAGGGAGTTTTCATTGTAGGATGCGCGCCCCACCCAGGTGCCGCTGGCAGTGCGCACCTCCACGGTGGCACCGGGCGCAGCGCGCCCGTCAACGCGTTCCACCGCGCCGGAAAAAATCCACGGGTGCATGCGCAACACCGACTTCTCGCGGCCGGGTTTGAGGACCAGTATTGCCAAGCTGGAATGTCCGCGCAATAAGCTGCGCGCAGCGCTTTAGATCAGGCCGACTTCTTTGCCCGCAGCTTCGAACACTTCGAGTGCGGCTTCGATCTGCGACTTGCTGTGGCCGGCGGTAACAGTCGCGCGCAGCCGCGCCGTTCCTTCCGGCACCGCAGGCGCAACCACTGGCAGGGCAAATACCCCGCGCTGCTGGCAGGCCCGCACCAGGCTGTACGCCAGATCATCCGCGCCACATAAGACCGGCACGATTGCAGTCTCGCTCTGCATCGTGTCGTAGCCCATGCGCTTCAAGCTGTCCCGGAACATAATGGAATTTTCGCGCAGGCGCACCACGCGCTCCGGCTCGTCCAGAATTACATCGAACGCGGCGCGCGCAGCCGCTGCTTGCGCGGGCGGCAGCGCAGCCGAAAAGATAAATCCGCGCGCCGCATGGCGCAGCAGATTGACAAGCGTGCAACTCCCGGCAGCATACCCGCCAACGCTGGGAATCGTCTTGCTAAGCGTGCCCATCTTCACATCAACGCCGTCGTGCAGGCCAAAGTGCTCCTCGATCCCGCGCCCGGTGGCTCCGAGCACGCCAATCGAGTGCGCTTCATCCACCATCAGGTACGCGTGGTACTTGCGGCACAGCGCAATCGTAGTTGGCAGGTCAATGATGTCGCCATCCATGCTAAACACCGAATCCACAATCACGAGCTTGGTGGCGCGGTGCGCATTCTTTTGCAGCAGCGCTTCAAGGTGCGCCATGTCGTTGTGGCGGAAGCGCTTAAGCTCGGCGCCCGCCAGCACGCACCCGTCCAGTATGCTGGCATGATCGAACTTGTCGCACAGCACCAGGTCATGGCGGCCCACGAGGCAGGAGATGACCGCGAGATTTGTGACGTAGCCGCTGCTGAATGTGATTGCATCGTCTGCGCCTTTGAACTTTGCAATCGTGGCCTCGAGCTCGCGATGCAAATCCAGCGTGCCGGCCAGCAGGCGCACACCGTGCGTGCCCGTGCCATAGCGGTCAATTGCGTCCTTGGCTGCCGCATTGATGCGCGGATGCCCAAGCAGGCCGGAGTAGCCGTAAGACGCAAACATCAACATTTTGCGACCGTTCACCACCACTTCAGCGCTGCCGTGAATTTCAGTGATCGGCATGTTGTAAAAATAGAGCTCATCCGCCTGCATCTTTGAAATGCGGAGCGCCATGCCATTTATGCGTTGTGCAATACCGTCAACGCTCTCTGTATTTTGCATATTTATCCTGAGTTGGGCAAGATGCTTGGCGGGCTTGGCCCGGCGCACCTACCCCGCTATTATATCCTTCAGCGCAGTCGCATCAATTACAGGAACGCCCAGTTCTTGCGCGCGGGTTAGCTTGCTGCCGGGGTTCTCACCAGCCAGCAAATAGCTGGTCTTTTTGCTGATAGATCCGGATACTTTGCCCCCAGCTCCGGCAATGAGCTCCGCCGCTGCTTCGCGGCTAAGGCCGGGCAGCGTACCCGTGATTACAAAAGTCCTGCCAGTAAGCGGCCCGGAAAGCGGCTGTGCCCGCGCCTCCTGCACCGGCCAACAATTTGCAGCCTGCAGCTTGTGCAGCAGCTGCTGGTTGCCCGGCTGCGCAAACCAGTCCGCAATCGCAGCCGCCGTCGCCGGCCCCACTCCGTCCAAGGCTTGCAGCTCCGCGGCATCGCAGGCCCGCAATGCGTCCAATGATCCAAAGCGCGCCGCCAAATCCCGCGCCAGCACATCGCCCACGCTGCGCATACCCAGCGCAACCAGCAGCCGCTCCAGTGGACGCGTGCGCACTGCGGCAATCGCCGCCAACAGGCTGGCCGCCTTCTTTTCGGCAAATCCCTCCAAGCCAAGCAGCTGCTCTTTGTTCAGCAAAAATATGTCCGCCGCATCCTGCACCAACCCGGCATCAACCAATTGCTCCGCCACCCGCTCGCCCAGCCCTTCCACATCCATTGCGGAGCGTCCGGCAAAATGTTCCAGGTTGCGCTTGCGCTGCGCCGGACAGGCGGCATTTACACAATACAACGCAACCTCGCCTTCGGTTTGGTGCACGGGCGCACTGCACTCCGGGCAAACCGCGGGCGGCTTGAAGCTGCGCAGCTTGGTTGTGCGCGCACCGGGCATAACGCCAATGATGTAAGGAATGACTTCGCCTGCGCGCTTGATGAGCACCCGATCACCGATGCGAATGTCCTTCTCCGCAATGAAATCGAAGTTGTGCAGCGTGGCGTTGCGCACGGTGACGCCGCCCACTTCCACCGCTTCAAGGCTGGCAAACGGCGTAAGCACACCGGTTCGGCCAACATTCACGCCAATATCCAGCAGCTGTGTTGTAACTTCCTGTGACGGAAACTTAAACGCAACCGCGCCGCGCGGATCTTTGCCGGAATATCCGAGCTCGCGCTGCAGCACAAGGTCATCCAGTTTAATTACCAGCCCATCAGTGCCATAGCCCAGCGTATCGCGCCGCTCCGCCCAGCTCTCGCATTCTGCAATTGCATCCGGCAGTGTCGCGCAGCGCCTGGCTGTGGGCGCCACCGGAAAACCAAGGGCACGCAAAAGTTCCAGCACCTGCCACTGTGTGGAAGCAACTGCGCCCTCCATCTCCAGAATCTGGTAGCACAGCAATGCAATCGGCCGGCCGGCCGTAAGGCTCGAGTCCAGCTGGCGCAGCGCACCGCTTGCAGCGTTGCGCGGATTTACGTATGTGCGTTCACCTGCAGCGGCCAGGCTGTTGTTCCACGTTTCAAACGCTGCCGTCGGAAAGAAAGCCTCACCGCGCACCACCAGCCGGTGCGGCGCCTTGAGTGTGGCGTTCGCAGCCACCGGCAGGCGCAGCGGCAGCGCACGCACCGTGCGCAAGTTGGCGGTGATGTCTTCGCCGGTTTCGCCATCACCGCGGGTTGCACCGAGCACAAAAATACCATCCGCGTAGTGCAGCACAACGGTAAGGCCGTCAATTTTCGGTTCGACCACAAATGCTGACCCGGCCACGCGCTCGTCCAGTTTTACAATGCGCGCAAACCACGCCGCAACATCGGCAGCGCCAAAGGCATTCGCCAGGCTGAGGATCGGCTGCGGATGGCGCACCTTGGCAAACTTCTCCGCCACGCCGCCGCCAACACGCTGCGTTGGCGAATCCGCAACAGCCAGTTTGGGATGCGCGGCTTCCAAGCCGGCCAGCTCGCGCAATAACGCGTCATACTCACCATCGGAGACAACCGGCGCCTGCAGCACATGATAGCGATGGTTGTGCGCGTGCAGCTCGCTGCGCAGTTGCGCTGCCCGCGCTTGTGCCTGCTGGTAGCTCATAAACAGGATTATACTTTTGGCGTCGGCTGCCGGCTCTTAAACCCGCTGGCAACGCGCACCAACATCATGCCCGTCAACATCAAAATATTTAGCGATTTCGTCTGACCGTGGTGCTTTATGGCCGAGTCCGGTCTGGACTCGCTTGCGCAAACGCACAGCATCACCCGCGACTGGCGCGCATATGAACTGCTGCCCGGCGGCAAGTTCCCGGGCGGCCCGGAACAGGCAGCGAAGTTCCGCACAATGATTGACGCCAAGCAGAACGAAATGTTTGCTACCGCGCGCGAGCGCTTTGGGCTGGAGATGCGCGCCGGGGCTTTTGGCGTCGACTCGCGGCCGGCGCTGGAAGGCAGCAAGTTTGCCCGGCTGCACGCGCTCGAACTTGAGTACGTGCACGCCTGTTTTATAGCGCACTGGCAAGCCGGACAGCGACTGGATGACTACACTACGCTCCACCATCGCATCCGGAATTGGCCTGGACCCGGTTGATTTTCTGGCGGCGGTGCAGACCGGTGCGCACCGCGCAGAGGTGCAGGCGGACTTGGACGAAGCCCGCGCGCTTGGCATTAGCGGAGTGCCCGCGATGATCTTTGGTGAAAGATTTTTGGTTTCTGGCGCGCAGCCGGTGGACGTGCTACGCCGGGCTGCGGACGAGTGCATTGCGCAAGGCTACGCGAGCGCTGACTAAGCCCTTGCGCTGCGCCAACCGGTGCACTTGACCGAAGTCGCAGCGCCCATCGAGCAGCGCGTACTGCTCATCATCCATGACCCGCTGGTGGGTGCACAGCGCAGCCAAAGCTTACACAGCGCGCTGGGCTGGAACGACCCCGATGAACTAGCCAACCAATATTGCGCCGATGTGGCGACCGCCAGCCACGGCCTGGTGCAATACCGCATTGTTGAACGCGTGCTCGTCGATGCGTTTCCCGCCAAGCTGGACGGCTTCAACTACACTGCGCAGCATTATCTGGATTGCTGGCACAGCCGCAGCGGATTTCACCAGCCGGACGCGGTGGATTACATGCGCCTGATCCAGCGCTTCAACATTCTGCAGCGCGTGCACGCTGGTGCAATTGATGAAGTGTGGCTGATGGCATTCCCCTACGCGGGCTATTACGAATCGATCATGGGCGGGCCGGACGCGTTTTGGTGCAATGCGCCGCCGCTCACCAACACGGGCGCAGCGGGGCGGCGCTTTGTGATTATGGGGTTCAACTACGAGCGCGGGCCGGGCGAAATGCTGGAGAACCTGGGGCACCGCACAGAATCCATCATGGCGCACGTGTTTGCGCAAGCACCCACTGCGCACAACTTGTGGGAACGCTTCACGCGCCACGAACGCACGCATCCCGGCCGGGCAGAATGCGGCAATGTGCACTTTGCGCCCAACAGCGAACGCGATTACGAATGGGGCAGCCGCCGCCCGGTGCAGTGCAGCGCAGACAGCTGGCTAAACTTTCCACAGTTGGGCGGCGCGGCTCGCGCGATGAATTGCATAGACTGGGGCGGCGGAGATATTCGCGCACATCACTTGTGGTGGCTGCAGCGCCTGCCGCACACAACGGGCAGCAGCGCGCAGGTGTCGCACAATTGGTGGGATTACATTATGCGGCCGGAACTCGTAACGGTATAGCCTCCGGCTTTAGCCCGGCTTTAGCAGCTGCTGAAACAGGCCGGCTGCGAAATAAAGCAGCGCCAGGCCGCACACCGCATTCACCACGCGGAAAAAAATCCCATCCAAAAAACGCCGGCCGTAAGCCACCAGCGCTGCCATGCAAATACCCCACACGACGCACGCGGCAAGAAAAGCCACAAAGAATGCAACGTAGTGCACGCCAGCTGGCTCCGCCACGTGCACTGCTACCACGCCACCACCCACGCCCAGCCAGAACACAATGTTGAAGGGATTGCTGAGCGAGAGGGCTGCGCCGATTGCAAAATCGCCGCGCACTGCCAACGGCACTGTTGTGCCGCCAAGCGGCGCACCGGCTGTACGTTCGGCCGGCGCGTGCGGGCGCCATGCATCCAGCAGCGCATTCCACGCCAGATACAGCAGCAGCGTAACGCCCACCGCACCCAACACCAAACGCGCCAGCCATTGTTGCGCCAGCAAGGCGGCTCCGCCGAGCGCCAGCGCTGCCCAAGTGCCATCGCCAACCAGCGAGCCAACTTGCACGCTGAGCGCCGCGCGAAAGCCACGCACCAATCCGCGCCGCACGGTCTCGGCAAACACCACGCCCGGCGGCGCGCACAAAGCCAGGCCCAGCCCGAATGCAGCGACCACCAGTCCAGTCACTAAACCGCTGCAGACGCCACAAACATTCGCACCGCGTCCGCATACAGCCCGATCACTTTGCGCGTGATATCCGGCCAGGCGTAGGTGCGGGCGTGCTGCACGGCTTGCGCCCCCATTTGCGCGCGCAGCTGCGGGTTGGAAAGCAGCCGGCTCAAACGGTCCGCCAGCTCAGCCGGGTCGCGGTCCGGCACCAAGTAGCCGGTTTCGCCATCGCGCACCAAATACGCCAAGCCGCCCACTTGCGACGCCACCACGGGCGTGCCGCACGCCATCGCTTCAAGCGCCACCATGCCGAATGACTCATAGAGCGAAGGCATCACCACCACATCCGCAGCCACGTAGTAATCCGGCAGCGTCTCCTGCGCGCGCTTGCCCAGAAAGGTGACAACCTCGCCGAGTCCCAGCTCGTCGCGCAGTTCCATCAGGCGCTGCAGTTCCGCCAAACGCGACTCACGCGGCTGATCCGGGTCACCGCCAATAATGGAAAGCGAGAGATGCGCCGGCAGCTCGCCGCGCGCGCGCAGCAGCTGCACGGCCTGCAGCAGGGTGTCCGTGCCCTTCAGCGGCTCGATGCGGCCGACAAACAGCAGCAGGCATGCGTCCGCAGCCACGCCAATCGCAGCGCGCGCTGCAGCCCGGTCAGACGGCCGAAAGCGCTGCGTATCCACCCCGGGCGGAATGACCCGCACGGTGGCGTTGTCATTGTGCAGCAGCCAGCGCAGCTGCATTTCCTCTGCGACGGTTGCTGCCACGGTATGGTTGGCCCAGCGCAGCAGGCGCTGCTCCGTGTCGAGGCGCAGCTGTGGTTCCTGTTCGTCCGCACTAAGCGCCACGCGATTCTTCATCACGCCCAGCGTGTGGGCCATGTGCACCACGGGCACCGGCCAGTGCTGCTGCAGCTGGCGCGCCACCACACCGGAGAGCCAGTAGTGTGAATGAATCACATCGTAGCGCGAATCCAGCATCGCTGCAGCCAGGCGCACACCGCCCACAAACTCCGGCACGTGCTGGTACAGCTCGGCCTTGGGCAGCGGATGCTCCGGCCCGGCCGGAATATGCAGCACGCGATTGCCATTACCCAGGTCATGCTTCACATGCGGCTCATGCTCATCCTGCGAACGCGTGAACACATCCACGCCTACTCCCTGCCGCCCCAGTTCACTGGCCAGCTCGTGCACATACACGTTCATGCCGCCAGTCTCCTTGCCGCCCAATGTGGCCAGCGGGCAGGTATGCAGCGAAAGCATTGCAATCCGCATGGTTCAATTATCCACAGGTTAGGGGCAGCTGCCTACATACGGATGGCTGGGCGCAGATGCAACTGCGAATTGTCGCTACCCAGGCGCAAGCCAGATGATCGAAAAAATCCAAAAATGCGGGACACACTTAGCAAAAGAGGAGTGCAGCTCCAGCGGGCAACCGCAGCGGCGCGCTATGCTGATACTGGCAGCCGCACCCACACTCTGTATTTGGCGTAACGCAAAACGCCGGGGCCGGACCGTTGGGCAGACGCTAAATAATATGCAGGGAAACCAGTTTGGCTTTCAGAACCGGGTCAGACGGCTCCGTTAGGTGCGTCCCATCAGGAAAGCAAATCAGCGGCACTGACAGATTGCCACCACTGATTTCAATTACTTTATCTGCAGCCGCCAGGTCTGCATGCACATCCACTTTGGTGTACGTAACATTCAGTGCCTTCAGAAGGCGCTCGGACCGGAGGCAATCTGAGCACCGATCATGCCCATACATTGTGATTTCTGCTGCGTTGCTCATAATTCACTTCCCAATCTAATTTACCAACCCCCAATTATAATATTGCGCATCCGGTTTGCCCACACCGGGCCAGCTGACATTCAATGAGCTCTCCCGTTTGCCGGAATTCACGCTACACAAACTTCACCGCGTGCCTTTTGACCAACGGTAAATTAACAAACCGAACCTGCGGCCGCACACGGCGTGAATTTCTATCCACCGTCCAACGTAACTACCCATCGCGGTTTCGCATCCGCATAACCCACTAAAAAAGAAAACCAACGCATGTCTCCAGACCTCGCTTTTCTAGATTTCAATCAGGCCGGATTTTCAATCCGCTCGGCCGCAGTCATGCAGGCCCGCGAAAACCACTGGTACGCTAAAACCCCCTTTAGCATCGCCGTCCTCAGATATGCGGATGTAAATGCGTTGTTGAAAGACCGGCGTCTTTACCAAGGCACGCGGCGCTGGCCGGCACATTACGGCATTACCAGCGGCTTGCTGGCTGACTGGTGGCAGACAATGTTGCTAAGCGTT
Organism: Anaerolineaceae bacterium; assembly: GCA_003569365.1. GTDB lineage: Bacteria > Chloroflexota > Anaerolineae > Anaerolineales > UBA11657 > BD1. The sequence goes on along the minus strand of BGOS01000003.1, from coordinate 100,476 downwards.
GAAGGCCAGGATCATCTGCGCCTGCGCAAATTAGCCAACCCGGCTTTCTCCTCGCGCGTCATCGAACCGCTGACGGGATATTTCGCCGAGCTTGCCAACGAGCTGATTGACGGCTTCTGCGAACGCGGCAGTTGCGAGTTCATGCGCGAATTTGCGGAGCCATTTTCAGCGCGCGTGATTACCGGGCTGCTGGGAATACCAAAGCACAATTGGCGCCTGCTTGCCGACCTGGCGACCGAGCTGGGCTATGTCTTCTCTGTGACGATAAAAGACAAGTTAGCGGCCATCGAGCATGGACTGCAGGGCATTCTCGACATCTCAAAAGCGCTGATTGATGCGAGGCGCGGCACACATGCGGATGACTTTGTTGGCACGCTGGTAAGAGCCAGCCTCGATGGCACCGATTACAGAAGCCGAGCTGCTCTCACTTGTGTCGATTGTAGTCTTCGCCGGATTTGACACAACGCGCAATCAAATTGGATTGGGCATGCAAACCTTTGCGGACCACCCAGGCCAATGGCAAAAGCTCGGCGCCAACCCGGCGCTGGCTCGCCAGGCAGTGGAGGAGGTAATGCGCGTCAACCCAACCATCACCTGGGTGTCGCGTGAGGCATCAGAGGATATGCAGTACCGCGAGCTCACAATTGAAAAGGGAACCACCGTGCACCTGCTCACCATTCCAGCCGGCAGCGATCCGCGCAAATTAGAAGCGGCTGAATTTGATATTGAGAAAGAACGACCGCCTCATTTTGGTTTCGGCGGCGGCATGCATCACTGTATCGGCCACTTGGTGGCACGCCTGGATATGACGGAAGCCTTCAAAGCTCTGGCCGCGCGCCTGCCCGAAATGCGCGTGAGCCCCGAAGCTGCATACTTGCCCGACAGCGGCAATACAGGCCCAACTCATTTGCCACTATCGTTTAAGCCGTCGAAATCCCGGAGCCAGATACCGACCAAGTAACCTCGACACTTAAACAGCGTCCAGTTTATGGCTCTACACCCATGGCACCCATCCACCACTCGTTCGCTCACTGTATCCGCGGCTGGCGTTGCAAGTTCAGGTAACGCAAAGACCTGGTACCCGCAAACGAAACAAGGTTCTTCATAAACCCCGGCAACAAAGCATCCTCTCAGCCGAGAATATTCAGCCTACCCAAGACGCGCGCACCCGAATGCTCCAATCGTCCGCCGCGCATACCACGAAAGTAGTGGGTGAAAAAGACACGTGTACTCCTGGAGCCTACCGGATTAGCAGCGACCAAAAAGCGCCAACAATTGACTCGTTCAATCATAAACATTACCATAGCTTTTGACGCGAGATCCACAAGTGTTTAAAACCACGCTGCGAAGGCAATCTCACAACAGTCACTGCCACCTAAATAAACTCCGGGAAATATACTCCGCGCTCCACTTTTAGTGACCTCAACCCATGAACAGCTCCAGTAACCAAAATATATTCAATAAACAAGATCCGTCTCTCGTTCATAATCTCACGAATAGAACTATATACATGTCCCTGGCAATAAGTGGCCTAATTGGATTTTGTTTGGCTGCGCTAATTTATCCCACTTGGCAGGAAGCAGTCGAGTATGCGCAAATCGTAGGCGCAGTCATACATCCAACTCCGCACAGTAACTATGCTCTTATAGAAGCAAATATATGGTCAATACTAGTACAATTCTGCGCAATCCTTCTGCGTCTTGGGCTGTCCGAAGTCTTGGTCTCCATATTCGTCAGTGGACTTTTGGGGATGGTCTCGTTTCAGGCAATTAGTCTTTGCGCGCTGGCATGCACAGAAAACATATGGATGTCTCTCATAACACCTGTATTTATCTACGCAACTCGGGCGGCAGATTTTGGCGCTGTATATCCCATCTGGCTCCTAGGTTACCCGCACACACACGGCATTATCGGTCTTTCGTGCCTACTACTTTCTATCGCGTTTCTAAGCCTGCGCAAAAACGCATGGGGCGCATTTCTGTTAGGAATCCTGCCTTCGATCCATAGTTCTTATGGCGTTCTGGGTTGGATAATAATTTCCGGTTATTGCCTCACCAAACTGCGCGAAATTGGATTTCCGCAGAAGACAATTTACCGTTGGTTCATTATCGGTACCGCATTAGCTACAGCCAGTTACCTGGTACAACAACAAGTTTCAGCTGCAGCGATTGTGCCAAATGCGGCATCTGGCACTGAATACATTCTCGCGTTCATCAAGAATTGGGATGCACATAGACGAGCGGTCCCACTATTGACAGTGGGGACAACCTATTTGGTTGCAAATCTACTCGCCACGATCTATCTATTAAAGAGCTGCAAAGCATCACAAGCAGTGCCCATAAATAACCTACTCTGGCTGAGTTTTATAGCCTCTGCGTGCGGGATTATAGGAATTGCGTTATCTTGGCTGCCCCCGGAAATCCTGCCCATAAGCATTCTCATTCTGATGCCCATGCGGTGGATGAACCTTTCGATCTTGTTATTGCCCATTCTGTGTGTGGGGCTGCTTGCGCGCAGTTCCGCTAGCATTGCTTCCCGGCTATGGCTGCTACTTACGCTCTGCATGCTTTACTTCCTAGCACCTAACTTGACCGTTCCGGCCACGATTGCGTCGTTAGGTGCCGGAATAATTTTTCTAGTTATCGAAAGTAACCCCAACTCCATACCCACTAAAGTACTTGCTAGAAACACCGCCCTGTCGCTGCTGCTTTTCGGAACCGTAATTCTGATCGGAAAGAAATTCACGCTTGCACTTTCCAGCTACTACTCAATAGGCAGACTACGAACTGCATCAATCCTATACCTACTTTCAGCCGCCACAATCCTCAGCTTCTACTGGAAAACTGGCAGCCGTATAACGACGAAAGTCTGGAAGTTGACCGTAAACCTATTTCGAAAATGGCCGCAAGCGGACTACATAGCCATGTTTTGTCTCACGGCAATAGCGTTAACAATTAATATAGCTGGAGGATGGAAGGACCAAAATCTTTCCAAAATTCATCCCTGGGTCTTAGACGCAGAACTTGCCGCCACTCAAATTCCCACTCTCCTAGTCACCTCCTCCGACCTCCACTATGTACAACTAAGAACAAGGCAAGCGGTACTTATCGACGGAGGACGACTCGATGTGTTCCCCTACAGGGCATCAGTCGCAAAAAATCTAAACCAAATTTTATTAACAGTATATGATACTGACATTCTTAACCCATCAACAGAAGTGCAAAACGCAAGGTCAGGTGGACTCCTGCCGGATGCCGGAAAAATTGCCTGGGAAGATAGAACTGCCAAACAATGGCAACAACTTGCGCTGGAATTCAGATTTACAGGTGTGATCACTTACCCGGATTGGAAGATACAACTGCCGCTTCTTTCAAAAACGCGGGAATATGCGCTCTATGGAATTCCGTGAACTTGCACCACTCACGAGCGCACAACCTAGGATGACGAGGGTGCTGTTGTTACCGTGGCCGCGCGCCTGCCCGAAATGCGCGTGAGCCCCGAAGCTGCATACTTGCCCGACAGTGGCAATACAGGCCCAACGCATTTGCCAATTACCTTTACTGCGACGGCACAAAAAGCCCGCCCTTAATAATCACCGCGCTAACGCTGGACGGTGCATGCTCTTGAGTGGCAGATTTGAGCCCCTGCCAACTCCGCTTGCACAGCCCCTGTGTATAATGCGCTCTTCGCCACCTTAGCTCAATTGGCAGAGCAATCGCTTCGTAAGTGATAGGTTTCGGGTTCGACTCCCGAAGGTGGCTTTGCGCTTACGGTACTGTCCGCCGCGCACGCAGGCAAAAGTGATGCGGCGCACACTGCAATTGGCGCCAGCCACACCTAGGGGTTCGGCACCAGCTTCTTTGCCTGGCTCACAAAGCAGCTGCTCGGGCAGTCTCCATCGCGCACTGTCTGCGCCGCCGGCAAAAACAATGGATCCGGCTGCAGCATGATCATAAAACCTGAGCCGTCCAAAGCGCGCTTCTCGCCCACCACCAGGCAAGTTACCTGCGCCTCCAGCACCGCCACATAAACCATCGAGCCCAGCTCAAAATCTGACGGGCACTTTGCGGCAACCCCGATCCAGCTCTGCACCGGCTGCCCGTTTATCTTGTAATTGCAGCCCAGCAGCGGCTTGCCCGGCTTGCAGCCCGCGCCCCACTCGTCCTCCCACCAATTCCCCAAGCGCACCGTAAACCAATCCGCCTTGGCAACGGCAGCGGTACTCCCCGGTATGCCAGTGTTTGCCTTCGGTATCACCAACCCATCCACCACAAAGCAAGTCTGCGGACAGTACTCGTCCTTGATCACTTCAGCGTTCGGGAGGTACAAATTATCCTTTTGGATCAAGTCAATAAAAAAGGACCCGTCTGGAACTGCCTCAATCGCCCCGCCCTTGTCCACACAGATAAAACTGCGCCCCAGATCCGGAATACTGATTTCGGTGCCGGTCGGGATTTCCTTGGGGCAGGCCGCCCCGATGCCCGCCCACTGTTGCCACGGTTTACCAGCCAGCTGCGTTTTGCATTCGCCATCCACCCACTCCGCTGCATGGCAGTTGGTACCGCCCAGTGCCGGCCAGTAATGTGAAAGACGCAGCCGGTAAGTCCGCCCGCTGGGTGTCGGCTCAATTGTTGGCTCAGCGGTGGGAGTTGGCACCAGCGTTGGCACGGTTGTCGCTGTTGGCGGCATAGCTGTGGCGGTGGGAACAACTGCCACAACCACAGCCGGCGCCTCCCGCCTAAACACAAAATACAACCCGCCGGCAAACGCCCCGATTACCAATGCGCTAACCACTAACCCACGCACCTGCGGCGAGCCCAGCCATTGCAATACGCGCTGGCCCGCTCCCGGATTGCCGCCCCGCGCAGGATAACCGAGCATCGCATTCTCAGGCCGCTCAAAATCGCCATATCATCCGGCAACCGGTCAGCCGATGGTGCCGCCGAACGTCCGCCCGGCACATCAACCGTTATGGCATCGTCATCCAACCCCAGGCCCGTTCCCGCCGCCCAATCAACGGCCGGCAACGGCAACAAGCCCGCCGGCAGATCCACCACACCAGTCTCAAATTCACCGGCAACATCCGCGTCGCTCTCAGCCTCGTCCGCATCCGCATCAGCCGAACCATCGGCAAAATCATCAACATCGCTGCCGGCGGTGGCAGTAGCATCCGGATCGCCGCTATCCGCACTTTCGCCCACGCCACCGTCCTTCTCACGGTCAATCACCAAAGTCGGATCGCTATCGCCCCGCTCTTCGCCATCATTGGCGCCATCCCCGGCAACATCCGCGCCGCCCACCGCAGCGCTCTCTGGCGCCCCGGGATTGCCCGCACTATCGCCCGCCACAAACCAGTCCACAAACACTGCAAGCTGTTCGCTGGAAACTTCCGGCACCCACTTCAAGTCCAGCACGCCTGCAAACGGACGCAGCATCAAGATCCGTTCGGCCGCCTCGGCCGTCATCTCCGGCACAAGCAGCAGCTCGCGCAGGCTCGCCGTATTCAAATTCAGCTTTTCAGCCGGCGGCCGGTGCTCCACATGCAAGCAAGCCTTCAATGCCTGGTACGTTCTTGCAGTCATCCCGGGAATTGACCGCACCCCCAGCACCGAGCCATAGGGCCGGCGCGCAATGATCGCAGCAGCCAGCTCCGCACCCACGCCATCGAGCGCTAGCAGCTCCGCTTCACTGCAACGATTGATGTCCAGCTTTTTAGTGTAGGGGTTCATTTGGAAAGTTTTGCGGGCGCGCCCAACGGGCTGGGATTGCTTCATCACGCCCCCGCAATCGCGTTAGGGCAGCGGCACCATGTGCGCCACGCGCTGCTGGTACTGCGTTACGTACCGGAAGCCCGCTGCGCGCGCCGCCGCAAGTGCATCCTGAAGGTTTGCACCCAAATTAGCCGGCCGGTGTGAATCCGAGCCCAGTGTGATGCGCTCGCCGCCCAGCTCGCGGTACCAGCGCAGGATCGTCTCGCCCGGTGTCAGCGTGGGTGTACCGCGCCGCAGCGCAGCCGTATTGATGTCAAGCGCAATGCCATGCGCCACACAGTTAGCCAGCACGGCGCGGATTGGTTCCGCAAATGGCACGGGATCATAGGCGCCATAAAACGGCCGGCTCATGCGCGCCGGCAGATCAAAATGGCTCAACACATCAAACCCGCCCGCAAGCGTCATCACCGCCAGCTCGCCAAAAAATGCACCGAACGCCTGTGCCGCCGGGCGCTTGTAGAACTCATCGTCAAAAACAAAGTCACCGCCCACCCAGTGCAGGCTTCCCAAAACATAATCAAAGGGATGCTGCGCCAGCACTGCCTGCGCCTCTTTAGTAAAAATGTGGGGCTCGCCAATTTCAATGCCCGCGCGAATGATCAGCCGGCCGGCAAACTCAGCGCGGCACTTCTCGAGGCTGGCTGCCCACTCTGGAACCCGCAGCCAATTGCGGCAGCTGTCGCCGGGATGCTGGTCGTAGTGCTCGGTAAACCCGATCTCCGGAATTCCGCGTGCCACAGCCGCAGCGCACATCTCCGCCATGGGCGCCTCGCAGTCGCAGGAAAAATTGGAGTGCAAGTGGTAATCATGTGGAATTTCCACCATATTGTGCCAAACAGTATAGCATCGGCTCCGCCGCAAGCACTAACCGCTGCGATAAATTTCCATGATGGCCGCCAGCAGCTTGAGCGCATCCGGCTTGGCACGCTGAAAACTATTGCGCCCGATGATGGAGCCAAACCCGCCGCCATCACGGATCGCACGCGCCTCTGCCAGCACCGTCTCATCGTCGCTCTTGGCGCCGCCCGAGAAGATCACAATGCGCCGGCCGTTGAACGCGCCTTGCATCACATGCTGCACGCGCTCGGTGAGCGTAGCCTTGGGGATTTTATGCTTCTCGTAAATCTTGATCGCCTCGGCTTGCTCAATGTGCGCCGAAGGCAGCTTCACTTTGATGATGTGCGCACCCAGCTGCGCAGCCAGCTGCGCAGCGTAGGCGCATACATCCAGCGCGGACTCGCCTTCCTTGGAAAGCTCGCCGCCGCGCGGGTACGCCCACACCACAACCGCCAGGCCCACCGCCTTCGCCTCCAGCACAAGCTCGCGCAGCTGCTCGTAAAGCATGCGCCGCTCCACCGTGCCGGGATAAATGGTGTAGCCAATGGCCACGCATCCCAGGCGCAGCGCGTCTTCCACGCTGCCGGTCTGCGCCCCCAGCGGGTCGGTCTCGGAATGCAGCACATCATGGTTATTCAGTTTCAGAATCAACGGGATCTGCCCGGCAAAATCCGCAGCGCCCGCCTCCAAAAATCCCAGTGGCGCAGCGTAGGCATTGCAGCCCGCGTCAATCGCCAGCTGAAAGTGAAAGTGCGGGTCGTACCCGGCGGGGTTTGGCGCAAAGCTGCGCGCCGGCCCGTGCTCAAAGCCCTGGTCCACCGGCAGGATCACCATGCGCCCGGTGCCACCCAGCCGCCCGTGGTTGAGCATGCGCGCCAGGTTGGTTTGCGTGCCCGGGTTGTCGCTGCGATACCAGCTCAGAATTTCAGAAACGCGTGCTGTCATTGCTTGCTCCGTTGAAGATATTTAGGTGCGTGGCTGCCCGGCACCGGAATGCAGAAGGTCCGTCTTGGCGGCCATCACAAAATCATTGTTGTGCAGCCCGCCGATCTTGTGCGTCCACCATGTCACCGTCACGCGGCCCCACTCGGTAAGCAGCGCAGGATGATGCCCGTGCTCCTCCGCCAGTGCGCCCACGCGGTTGGTAAATTCCAGGCTCTGCGCAAAGTTGGCAAACTTAAACATGCGCTCCAACTGCGGCACGCTTGCACGCTCGAGCACCTGCCAGTCCGGCAGCTGCTGCATGTGAGCCGCTTGTTCGGCACTGGTTGCCCGCGGCGCGTCTGCGCGGCACGCAACGCACTTTTGCTCGGCGAGAATTGCTGTCATGGCTGAATCCTTTTATTTGCCAAAACTGCGCGCTTGCACACGCAGCGCGCAGGTCACACCGCGGCGCTGGCCGCGGTCTCATCACGCACGGATTTTAGAAAGGGTATCACGGTCGTGCTGCCAGTACCGCGCGCCTCAGTGCCCGCACGCGCCTGCGCCACAATGTACTCAGCCGCAATGCGCATGTGCAGTGTGCGCAGCACACCCAACTCGGCGACGCACAAGTTGTATGCAGCGCGCAGCGCACCACCCTCCGGCAGGCGCTGCAGCCAGTGGCGCACAGACGGCCCGGCCGCCACGTACTCCAACAGGCGCCGATGCCCGCCCAGCATGTAGCTGCGCATCTGGCCCAGGTAGCCGCCGGCGTGCCCGGGATCATGCGTGATGCCCAGCACTTCATCAAACAGCGGGAACAATGCGCTCTGCGCAGCGCTGGCGCCAAAGTATTGCCGTGGTTCCACACCCATGCCTTCGTAAATCAACCCATCCGGCAAAAGCGGCTCGTCCTTCCAGCCGGCCAGAAACGGACGCAGGCGGTTGAAGAATACAAACGGCGCACAGCGCTCGTGCATGCGCCGCAGCGCCTCCATCATGGCCAGCAGCGTGGCGTGCATGCGCTCCAGCACTTCGGTTGCAGCTTCCACATCCAACGCCAAAACGGCAGCTTGCAGCTGCAAGCTGTAAACAACTGCCGGCGCACCGCGCGCCTCCACCGCCAGCGTAACCAAAAAGAACCACGCCTCATCCAAGCCGCCAAAGAAACCGGCCAGCGTGGCAACGTTGCCGAGCTCAATCGGGCCACTTGGGTCCAGCCGGCGCCAGTTGTGCAAGACCGTCGTCGCATGCGTGCAAATCGGCGGGCGGCCAAGTTGCGCGGCCAGTGTGCCAAGCGGCAGCGCAATTGCCGCCGGCAGCTGCTTGCGCGGCTGTTGCGGGTCCGCCCACACAAATGCATGCGCCAGCACGCTCAACAGCACCATGGCACGGTTGTGCATCGGCGCAGTCTGCAAGCCGGCCAGTTCCAGCACGGGCAGCCGGCCTACGCTGCGCAGCATGGCGCCGCTGCCCGCAGCCAGCAGGCCGGGCAGCTCGCGGTTGATCCGTTCCCACGCCGCATACTCTGGCGGCAACTCCAACAGCGGGTCTGGATCCGGAAGAAAGCCGCGCTCCGCATGCACTTCCCACTGCGCAAGATCCGGCACCACGAACGCCGTGCGCTGTTTAAGCACTTGCCACTACCGCGGCCATGCGCCGGTTGGTGTTCGCAGCCACCGCTACTGCCACAAGTATCAAGCCGGAAAGCATCAATCCCGCAGCGCCCGGCCCACTGAAGCCACGCCACGCAAACAGCGCACCCGAGCTCAGGCTGCCGATGCCGGCCGTAATTGACGTAATAAATTCCGCAGCGCCCTGCACCCGGCCGCCTTCGCCCTCCGGCACCATCTGCGCCAGCAATGCGGACCCGGCCACATGGCACAGGTTCCAGCCGTACCCCAGCGCAAACATGCCAAAGTACAGCGCCGACAAAGCCACCGCATACGGTGCCAGCAAGCCGCACGCCATCAGCACCACTGCGCCCGCGCAAATCACCGGCACGCGCCCAAACTGCCGGCTCATCCAGCCGGTGAGGGGCGAAAGCGCAAACATGCCAAGCGTATGCACTGCCAATGCCGTAGAAACATTGAGCGTATCGTAGCCGCAAATGTTCATATGCAGCGGCGTGATCACCATCAGCATGGTCATCACCAGCTGCCCAATGGCAATCGCCGTTACCGCAATCTGCATATCCGGCGCAGAAAAAATTTCAGCTAATGGCCGGCCGCGCGGCAGGGCAGGTGCGCCCCCGGCCGTTGTGACACCAGACTCTTCACCGGCAACTTTTATAACGGCGCCTGAACCGACTTCGGGGGACGCCTCTGCCTTCCAACGCAGCGTAAGCGGATCTGGCCGCAGCAGTAGCTGATTGCACACCAGCGCTATCGCCAGCAAGCCAATGGCGAGCAAGTACACCACCGCAAATTCATTCAGCCCAAACGAAACCCGCAGCCAGCTGCCAAACTGCGCAGCGCCGCGCCCACCGACTGCGCCAAAAGTGCCCGCGAAAACTATCAGGCCAATAATGTTGTCCCGCTTGGCGGGCGGATGGACTTCCGCGGCAACAAAGCGCGCCTGCTCAGCGGCGCTGCGCGCCAGGCCCATCAGCGCTGCGCTCGCAAGCAGCAGCCACAAGTTGCTGCCCCAAACTGCCAGCACGCCAAGCACGGCGCTCAGCACTCCGCCCGTGAACCCAATCGTAAGCGCGGTGCGCCGCCCAAAGCGGTCCATCGCCCAGCCCAGTGGATATGATGCCAGCGCCCGACCTGCCATGGTCAGCGTGATCGGCAGCCCGGCCTGTGCCGGAGAACCGCCGAAGCGCGTGGCCAGGATGGGCATCACCGCAAAAACACCAATGAAAGCAGACGAATAGAACGCCTGCGACAAGAACAGGGAGGCGGTAATGCGCTTGCGGGCAGCTGCGTCAGTCATTGGAAAATTCCGGCAACCGGCGCTCCGGATGCGCCCCTGAATTATTGTAACCCACTCCCGGCGGCGTTCCGGATGTTACAATCTTTCGCAACGGACCCGAAGTGAATCCGCAGCCCGACCCCGCACCTGACGCCGACGAAAGCCAACATTGGACTGAGGCGTTTCGCTACATCGCTCTCATCACTTTGGTGCTGTGCGGCTGGGCAGTTTTATATTACGCGCAGGCAGCGGTCAAGCCACTCATTATTTCCGGCTTGGTCGCTTACGTGCTGAGCACCATCGTAGACGGGCTGGGCAAGGCAACCCGCTTGTCGCGCCAAACGCTGGTGGTGCTCGTGTACTTCACCAGCCTGGCAATCTTCCTGTTCTTGCCAGCGCTGCTGGCACCCACACTCATCACCCAGTCACAGCAAATCTACACTGATGTGCAGTACTCATTTGATGAACTGCGCACAGCTGTGCTGCAACCCATCCGTACCCCCAGTGGCACAATGCGCCTCGGCGAAATGTTTCCGGGCCTCGCGGAACTCTCGCTCAGCTCGCTGCTGCCAAGCTCCGCCACCGTGATTGAATTGCTGCAGGCCACATCCGCCAACCTTGCCTGGACCGTGATGATTGTGGTCACCACTTACTACCTTCTGTCCGGCTGGCCGCGCCTGCGCAATTGGATGATTGGTCTGACGCCAGTGTACATGCATGCTGAGATGCACCGCTTGTATATTGACGTGCGCCGCGTATGGCACACCTACCTGTGGGGCAATTTAATCTTGATGCTGATTGTCGGAGTGGTTTTTAGCGTCATCTACATGGCCATTGGGCTGCCGGGCGGGCTCACCATCGGCATTCTTGCCGGCGTGCTCAGCATTATTCCGGAGCTGGGTCCCGCCGCCACCGCCGTCATCGCCGTGGTGGTTGCGCTCATGAAAGGCTCAATTTATCTGGACATATCGCGCACAGCTTTTGGGTTGCTGGTGCTCGGCATTTATACCGTGCTAATCAACATCAAAAGTATCTGGCTGCGCCCCTACGTGCTGGGCCGCCAAATGCTGCTGCCAGAAGGGATTATTTTCACCGTGGTAATCATTGCGGCGCTGGTTCAGGGTGTGCTGGGAGCGCTGATTGTGGTCCCCGTGCTCGGCTCGCTGCTGGTGGTGGGCCGCTACATTCGCCGGCGCCTGCTTGGCCTTGCGCCCTTCCCGGACGTCGTATCGTAAAGCGCAGCATCCGCGGCAGTGCAGCATGAGCAGCCCTGCGCGCCCCCAAAACATGGAACGCACACTCTGGATTGCCGGAGCCGCGATGGCCGGCCTGAGCGTGGCAATCGGCGCATTCGGCGCGCATGCGCTGCGCGCACGGCTGGAGCCGGCGCGAATAGCCACATTTGAAACTGCAGTGCAATACCATATGCTGCATGCGCTGGCTCTGCTGGCAGCTGCCGCGTTGATGGGCCGCGTGCAAAGCCAAAACCTGCTCCTCGCCAGCGGCTGGCTTTTTGCTGCTGGCATTTTTCTTTTTAGTGGCAGCCTGTACGCACTGGCAGTTACGGGCATCACCTGGCTCGGTGCAATTACGCCGTTAGGCGGCGTGGCGTTCATCGGCGGCTGGTTGTGCCTTGGGATGGCAGCATGGAAGATGTAACCGCAACCCAAGCAGAAGCCGGCACCCGCGCCGCCAACCCCTGCGCCAGTGGGTACTCGTTCCGCTGCTGCTACTGGCTGCATTTGGTGCCGGCCTTGCAGCGGGCTATGTGGTGTGGGGCCGCACGCCGGCGCCGCCACCCTCCGCCAACCCCGCATCACCCGGCCAGCCCTGACACTGCAGCGGGCAGCGTGGTGCGCCGGCCGGTGCAGCGCGTGCAAGTTTCAGCTGATGACGACCCGTCCTGGGGCAATGCCGATGCGCCCGTCACGATTATCGAGTTCAGCGACTTCCAATGCCCGTACTGCCGCGTGTTCTATCAAACCACACTAGTGACGCTGCTGGAGCGCTACCCCAAGCAAGTGCGCTTTGTGTACCGTGACTTTCCACTGGCCTCAATCCACCCGCAAGCCACGCTGGCTGCGGAAGCATCGCAGTGCGCCCATGCACAGGGGCGCTTCTGGGAGTTTCACAACGCCGTATTTGCCAACATCGACCGGCTTGGCCCGGATCTGTATCAGTCGCTGGCAATTTCCATGGGCCTGGACAAGGAGCGTTTTGCCGCCTGCGTAAATTCCCGGGAGTTTAGCGCGGAAGTGGAGAAGGACTTTAACGACGCGCGTGCACTGGGCGTGACCGGCACGCCAACCTTCTTCATCAACGGCATTCCGCTCGTAGGCGCCCAGCCGCTTGAGGCTTTCGCCCAAATTATTGAACAGGAACTCTCGCAAAAATGAAACCATCGTTGCGCCTGCACCCGTTCAATGCGAATGCAACGTCTAATCAATAACCACAGCTAGTAACATTCTTCGCGAATAAAACAAAATGCTAACAACCACCGAAAAAATCCTGTTTGTAATCCTCGCGCTATCGACCGGCGCAGTTGCTGCGCGCAACTTCGGCATGGTATTCCGGATTGTGCGGCGCGGTGAGCCGGACTTGCAATGGAACCAGCTGCCGCTGCGCGTGTGGACCGCGCTGGTGGTTTTCCTCTCGCAGCGCACCGTGTTGAAGACGCGTGTTGGCTCCAGCATTGTGCACGCATTTGTGGCGTGGGGCTTTACGTTCTACTTTCTGGTGAATGCAGCGGACATCCTTCAGGGATTTCTTCCCGGCTTTCACTTTTTGGGAGATACGCTGGCGGGCGGCATCTACCGCCTGCTGGCCGACGGGCTCAGTGTGGCGGTGCTGGGCGGGGTGGCGTACTTTTTGGCGCGGCGCTTTGTGCTGCGCGACCCGGCGCTTGTGCTCTCACCGCGCAGCCTGGTGCGGCCGGATGCGGCCGCCGGCATCCGGCGCGACTCGCTGGTGGTCGGCGTGTTTATTCTTTTTCATGTGGGCTTCCGGCTGCTGGGCGCCAGCTTTGAAGTTGCGCAGCACGCGGCGGACGCATGGCAGCCGTTTGCCAGCACACTGGCAGCCGCCTTTCGCGGGCTGGACAGCGGCGTGCTTGTAACCCTGCAGCACGTTGCCTGGTGGCTCGCCCTCGGGTTGATCCTTTTCTTTCTGCCTTACTTTCCGTACAGCAAGCATCTGCACTTGATGGCAGCGCCGGTAAATTATTTGCTGCGCCCGCAGCGGGCCGCGCTGGGCGCACTGCCGCGCCTGGATTTTGAGGACACAACCCGCGAGAAGTTTGGCGTGGAGCGCATTGAAGACCTTGGGCAAAAGCATGTACTGGATGCGTTTGCCTGTGTAATGTGCAACCGCTGCCAGGATGTGTGCCCGGCGTTCGTGACCGGCAAGGAACTTTCGCCGTCCGCGCTGGAAGTGAACAAGCGCTACTTGCTGCGCTCAGAAATGGCGGCGCTGGCCGGCGGCGCGCCATCATCCACCGCGCTGCTGGGGCATGCCATCAGCGAGACGGCGCTGTGGGCGTGCACTGCGTGCGGCGCCTGCGTGGAAGTGTGCCCGGTGGGCGACGAGCCCATGTTTGACATTCTGCAGATGCGCCGCCATGAGGTACTGACCGCAGCGCGCTTTCCGGACAAACTACTGGGCGCGTTCAATGGCATTGAGCGCCAGGGCAACCCGTGGCAACTGGGCAGCCCACGCGGTGAATGGTATGCGGGCCTGGGCGTGCCCACCGTGGAAGAGAACCCGGGCTTTGAAGTGCTGTACTGGGTGGGCTGCGCTGCCAGCTTTGACCCGCGCGCGCGCGAAGTGGCCCGCGCATTTGTGAAGCTGCTGCAGTCCGCCAAGGTGAACTTTGCCGTGCTTGGCAACCGCGAAAAATGCACCGGCGACATGGCGCGCCGCGCCGGCAACGAATACTTGTTTTCCGAAATGGCCACTGCCAACATTGGCACGCTGCAAAGCGCGGGCGTGCGCAAGATTGTGGCCACCTGCCCGCACTGCCTGCACACATTGGGCGCGGAGTACCCGGACTTTGGCGGACGCTTTGAGGTGGTGCACCATACAACTTTCCTCAACGAATTGCTGCAAGCCGGCCGCCTGAAGCTGGACCCCGCGCTCAGCAACGGCACCGTCACGTTCCATGACCCGTGTTACCTGGGGCGCCACAACGGCATCTACGCCGACCCGCGCGAAGCATTGCGCTCAAACCAGATTGAACTAATTGAGCTGCCGCGCAGCGGGCGCAACTCTTTTTGCTGCGGCGCCGGCGGCGCCCAGATGTGGAAAGAAGAAGAGCCCGGCACCGAGGCCATCAACAACAACCGCTTTGCGGAAGTGCAAGCCAGTGGCGCAACCACGCTTGCCGTCGGCTGCCCCTTCTGCATGCAGATGCTGGGCGATGCCAACCGCGCAGCCGGCAACACAGTGCAGGTGCGCGATGTGGCTGAGATTTTGGCGGACGGACTGCGCCCCTAAAACCAGCGCGGCTCGCTTCCGCCCCGCCCGCTAAAAAACTAAAGCGCCTGCGCAGCGCGCTGCAAATAGGCGCGCGCCTGCTGCGGGTCCGCCACCAGCATGCGCAAATATGCGCGGCACAGCTGCCGCCGCTCCGCCGCGCCCGGCGCAGCAGCCAGCTGCGCCACCTCGGCCAGCAGCTGGCTGCGTCCTTCCGCCCCCTGCCACGGCGCAAACACCGGACCGAACGCCAGTGAAAACTGGTGCGCCAGGGCCGGCGCAGCAAAATCCGGCAGTGCATTTTGCGCAGCTTCAATCGCCTGCGCTGCGGCTGCCACGCCCGCCGTGCCCGGTGTGCTCAGCCACGCCATTGCCAGCTGCGCCTGCAGGCACGCGTGCATCAAGGCATTTGCCTCCACAGTGTGCACGCCAAGCGCAGCCGCATACGCAGCCTGCGCGGCTGCAAACGCACCCTGCCACTGCAAATACACCGCCCCGCTGCGCGCTTGCACCCACGCATAACCGATCGGGTTTGCATCTATCGTAAAGATTGCCAGCGCATTCATAAACTGCTCAAGCGCCAATTGAAAGTGGCCACTCAGCCCGGCCGCCGTCGCCCAGCCCAAATGCATCAGGGCGCGGCCGCCGGGCGGGGTGTGGTCCGGCGCAAGTGCCAGCGCCGATTCAAATGCTGCGCCCGCGGCGGCCACCGCAGCCGCGCGCAGCGGCCCCATTTGCGGCAGGTGCAAATGCGCGTTGCCCAAATCATGCAAAATCCCTGCAGAAAACGCGGGGTCCGTACCTATCGCTATCAGAGCCTGCGCTTGCAGCAATCGGGCAATGCCGGCTTGAACCGCGCGCTGCCTATCCGCAACCGGCAGCTCTGCGTACGCGCTGCCCAGCTCCTTTAGCACCTCAGCCTGCACCCGCGGATGCGCCGCCAGCTCCGGCCGGGCGGCCAGCTTCTCCAGCATGCGCACCACAATCACCAGCAGCCCGGGATTGTGGGCCGCCTCCTCCCGCATATGGCGGCTGCGCCCAATCTCCTCAGCAAACTCCGGCGGCACATCCGGAGCCGTACGGCGCCCCGCCGCCTGCTGGTTCATCCACTCCACCAACTCCGCGCTCAATTGCGTAAACGGATTGTCCGCCCCGCTCAACCCGCTGCGTGCGGCTTGCTTCTCAAAATCCGCCAGCACGCCAAAGAACTCGCGGTTGAGCGCATCGGCCGTCAACTGCACCTGCTCCTGCTTCAGCAGGCTGGCAATTAAAATGGCGCTCGCCTGTGCCGCAGCGCCCGGCGGAGTTACCAGTTGGAGTGGCGCGGTCATGCGCGGCTGCCCACCGTGAGGCGCTGCCTAGTCTGACCCAAACTTGATGCCCTGTGCCAGCGGCAGCTGCCCGGACCAGTTGATGGTTGTGGTCTGCCGGCGCATGTAAGCCTTCCATGCATCCGACCCGGACTCGCGCCCGCCGCCGGTATCCTTCTCGCCGCCAAACGCACCGCCGATCTCCGCGCCCGAGGTGCCGATGTTCACATTCGCGATGCCGCAATCGGATCCGCCTGCAGCCAGAAACGCTTCCATCGTTGAAACTGACTCGGTAAAGATCGCGCTCGAAAGCCCCTGATCAACTCCGTTGTGCAATGCCACAGCCTCAGCCATTGTGTCGAACTCCATCAAATACAAAATTGGCGCAAAGGTTTCCGCGCACACAATCTCGGTTTGCTTTGGCATTTGCACGATTGCCGGCTCCACAAACTGCGGTCCTAGATCCGGGCGCACGCGCCCGCCAAACAGCAGCTTGCCGCCATCCGCCAGCGCGCGCCGCAGTGCAGCTTGCATGGCAGCCACTGCCTGCGCAGTGATCAGCGGGCCCATCAAAGTTGCCGGCCGCAGCGGGTCGCCCACCACAACCTGCTTGTACGCGCGCGCCAGGCGCTGCGCCAGCGGCTTGGCCACGGAACGGTGCACAATGATGCGGCGCGTGGATGTGCAGCGCTGGCCGGCAGTGCCCACTGCGCCAAACAATATGGCACGCACTGCCAGCGAAAGATTCGCGTCCGCTGCCACAACAATGGCGTTGTTGCCGCCCAGCTCCAACAGCGAGCGTCCCAGGCGCGCACTCACGGCTTGCGCCACCTCGCGCCCGGTACGGATGGAACCCGTGAATGCGAGCAGCGGAATGCGCGGGTCAGCCACCAGCCGCACGCCCACCTGGCGCCCGTCCCCAACCGCCAGGCTGAACACGCCCGTCACGCCATGGTCCGCCATCACATCGTTGGCAATGTGCTGAATCGCAATTGCGGTCAACGGCGCCAGCTCCGAAGGCTTCCAGATCACCGTGTCGCCGCACACGGCAGCCACCGCAGCATTCCACGACCAAACTGCAGCCGGAAAATTAAACGCCGTGATTACACCGACCGGGCCCAGCGGATGCCATTGTTCGTACATCCGGTGGCCCGGCCGCTCCGAATGCATTGTGAGCCCATACAGCTGGCGCGAAAGCCCAACCGCAAAGTCGCAGATGTCAATCATCTCCTGAACTTCGCCAATGCCTTCAGCGCGGATCTTGCCCACCTCCAGCGCAATCAACTCGCCCAGCGGCTCGAGCTGCGCGCGCAGTGCATTGCCAAGGTCGCGCACCAGCTGGCCGCGCTGCGGCGCCGGCACGCTGCGCCACGTTGCAAATGCAGCGCGGCTGCGTTTTACGGTTGTCTCATACGCTGCCGGCGAGGCCGTGCGCACGCGCGCAATCTCGCGCCCGGTGGTTGGGTTGTTTGAAACCAGCCAGGTGCCGCCGGCATCTTCCAGCCACTGTTGCGGGCCGCTGCAAGTTCCCGCGTTGGCAGCTTTGATGCGCAATTTCGAAAGCAGGTTTTTAGGCATGACAAACTCCAGCAAAGATTTAGCTGCAGGCAGCCAGTGGATTAAACCACAAAGGCACAGCCTGTTCTGCAGGCTGTGCCTTTGCCCTATTTTGAAAGGCTTTTGCTACGGCGCCGGGAAAGTCACCAGCACCGTCATGCCCCACAACAAGCGCGGGTCACTGTCCCCCAGCGCCACCTTGACGGTATACGTGATGTCGCCGCGCTTCTCTTCAAACAGCTGTGATACCTCGGTTACCTTGCCGCTGAGCTTCACATCGGGCAGCGCGTCCGGCACGATGGTAACCACCTGGCCCACGCTCACCTGCGGCACTTCAATTTCCGTCAGGTTGTCGGTGAGCACTTCCCAGTCGTCCGCGTTTGCCAGCGTAACCAGCGCCAAGCCGGGCTGCACAAACTCGCCAACTTTAAGGGCCATGCGCACCACCTCGCCCGCGATCGGCGCGCGCAGCTCGTTGTCTGCCAGATTGGCCTCGGCGTTCATTACCGCAGCCGTCGCCTGCGCCAGGCGCGCCTCAATCAACTTCAAGTCATCCGGGTTCGGGCCGCTGGCGCCCATGTCTGCAAGGCGCCGCTTGACATCATCAATGGCAGCCTGGGCCACCCCGCCTTCCGCTGCCGCAAGCGCCACATCAATATTCTTAGGCGCCTCCTTGGCATAACGCAGCCGGTTCTCTGCATCCTCAAGATCCTGCGCCACTTTGTCCAGCGCCGTGGTGTTGCTCATCTGTCCCTGGTTGTATGCAATCTGCGCCAGGCGCGTGCGGTCGCGCGCGCCACTCAGCGCGTTGGTGGCCTCTTCCACAGTTTGCGACACGCCATCCACCGACACCTTGCGGTTTGAGTCGCACTGCTTCGTCGGGTCATTGATGGTGTCCGGGTCCGTAATCAGCGTCAGCTTTTGGTCGGTGCCCACAGAGTATGTGGCGCCGCCCACATTCACAAGCGTCAAGTTCTTGTATTTGGGATTGGGAATTACGGTACAGCCATTGACCGCCTGCACCACCTTGTCGTAGCGCTTCTGGGCATCCTTCTGGTTTTCAATGGCCGCATCATAATTGTTCTTCGCACTGCCACTCGCACCAAGATCCACCGCCTCAGTGTTTTGCTGCGCCTTGGTGTAAGAAAACTGCGCATCGCGCAGCTCACGCTCGTAGTACGCAATGTCCGGGCTCTTCAGATTGCGCAGCTTGCGGTTGGCGCGCTCCAGTTTGTCTTCCGCACTAGCCAGCTCGCTCTGCAACGCAGCGCGCACTTTGCCGGCGTTGTCGTTCAATGCATCCAGCGCCTGTTGTGCATTCAGCTGTTCCAGCTGTGCGCGATCAAGCACGGCTGAAAGGTCCTGCGCATTGCCAAGGCGCGCCAGCACATCGCCAGCCGCAACAACATCCCCTTGCACCACCAACACCTCCACCAGCTGCCCGCCCATGGTGAACGCCAGCTGGCGGTAATCCTTTGGAACCAGGCGCCCTTCGGCCAGCACAGCCCCCACCACCTCCGCCACCGGGCCGGGAGTTGCCTCCGGTGTGGCAGATGCCACCGTGCCGCAAGCAGCCGCCAACACACCACACAGGGCTATCGCCGCCAGGCCACTCAATTTACTTGTCTTCATTTGCTTCACTTATCTCCCCTAAAAATATTTCCAGCGCCATAGAATTGACGCCGGCTGAAAATTATTCGTATGAAAGGCTGTCTTTCACGCTGATCTCAGTCGCCCGGCGCGCTGGCAGCCAGCTGGCTACAATGGAAAGCACAACCACAATCAGCAGCCACCACGCAAACCCCGCCCAATCCAGATGGTACCGGCCGGAGAAACTAATGGCATTGCTGATGGCAGCCACAAATGGCGGACCGCCTACCACGCTCAGGGGCATCGCCAGCAGCCAGCTTGTAATCCCCAGCAGCAGGCCCTCGCCCACAAACACATACGCCACATCAGAAGAGGAAGCGCCCACCGCGCGCATCACGCCAATTTCACGCCGGCGCTCCATCACGTTGATGGACAGGGTGCCGGAAAGCCCGATCGCACCAACCATTGCCATCGCAAAAGACATCGTCAACAGCACTGTTGTCAGAATGCCAAACTGTGCATTCGTATCCTCGCGATCGCCCGCCGAAGTGCGCGTACTGGACACCCGCATGCCGCGCGCCTTCAAAAACGCGGACAGGTCTGCAAGCAGCCGGCGCTGCCCTACCGCGGTCTGATCAGCCATCATGATGTGCGCAAACGATGCGCGCCCAATGCTATTAATTTCCCGCGCCAACTCTTCGCGCACTACATATCCCGTTTCCTGATTGTTGGTTATGTCAGAAACCAAGCCAACAATGTGCCACGTAACCTTGCGCTCATTGCCCAAGTCCAGTTCCAGATTCTGCCCCACTCCCACGCCAATCTCGGCGGCAAGTTTTTCGTTCAACAACATACTGCGCTGCTCGCCGCCCCGCAAGCCGCGCCCCGCCACAATTTTTGGCTTGAACATCTGCGTATCCAACGGCACGCCGCGCAGCCCCACCCGCCAACCGGTGCCGGAACTATTGCTGCCCACGTTTCCGCCACGATCGCCGCGCATTTGGGCTGGCGGTGCTTTTTGACCGGCGTCCACCAGACTAACGATTTTTGGCAGGGTTGTCTGCGCCGTCTGCCACAGCCACATTTCAGTTCGCCCAACACCGGGCCGTGTGGACAATACTTCCAGCACTTCCGGTATCAGCTGCGGTTGCTCAAACACCACATATCCGTCATAGCCGAAGGCACGCCAGGTTTCGGCAATCGTCTCAATAAACGAATAATGGGTGCTGAGCACCATCATGAAAATAGCGCCAGCGGTTACCAGCACAAGCTGCGTCAACGCCACGCGTTCGAGGCGCCGCACACTGTTGCGCAGCATCAGCAACAACATGCGCGGCAGTCCGCGCAAGTTTCCCAGAAACTGATCCAGCCAGCGCGTGCCGAAGCGCCCCTGGCCCACGCCGTAGCTGCTTAGCGCCTCGCGCACCGAGACGCCCACGCCCTGCAGCACCGGCCAGATTGCGGCCAGCAGCGGCACCAGCAATCCGGTGAAAAGCTGCGCGCCCACTATTTGCGGCAACAGCTGGTAGCCGGACCCGGGCACATTCAAGATGCGCAAGATGTAACCGGACAACAGTACGCCGCCCAGCGCACCCAATGGAACCGCCACCGCAATCGCAAGCAGCCCGTACACAACAACACCCGCCAGATAAACGCTGCCAATCTGGCCGCGCAGTGCTCCCACTGTCTTCATGATGCCAATCTGCGGCACCTGCTGCACCAGAATCGCATTAATGGTATTGACCACCAGCGCCACACTCAAGAACAAAGCAGCCACGGCCATCACCGTGAGCACCACGCCCACGCCATCCGCCATGGTCTGGGCCCAGTGTTCCTTCGGATCCTGAATTTCGGTGTAGCGCACTTTGATGCCCTGCTTCTCCAACTTGTCGGAGACCGCATCGGCCACTTCCCGCGCCCGCTCCTCGGAAAAGTTTGAAACCGTAATTCCAATTTGCGTGATCGTGCGGCTGCCCGTGATGCGCTTCAAGCCTGCCAGCGTCAAATAAAATGCCGGCCGGTTTCTGCCCAATGGCGGCTTGGCGCGGTAGTTGTCGCGCACCGTACCGGACAGCGCAACCGCGTCTGAGCGGTTATTGATGTCAAAATAAATTGTGCTGCCAGTCGCTGGCACATTGAACGGCGCGACGTGGCCTTGCTCCACCGCAATCGAACGGTCATCCGGCCAAGCGCCACTGCGCAGGTCTACAAGATCCATGCGCTGCGCAGAAAAGTCTGCGACAGCCACAAAGTCCGCGTCCTGCCACTCAGCTTCAAGGGTTGGCTTCCAGCGGATTGAGCGCTGCACGCGCGCATCGGCCGCGACCACGCCGGGAACGCGCGCCACATCTTCCGCAACGCCATCGTAAAGCGCGCCGGTCACAAACAACAGTGCGTGCGCCGGGCGCGCCGCCAGCTGCGCAGCGCCCATTTGCATTGCCATCAAGCCATTGCTGGAGAGGATCATTCCAAGCGCCATCACGCCCACCGCAATGCTCATCACCACGGTTATGGTGCGCCCAAGGTGCGTGGCGAGATCCCGCCACACCTTTATGTAAGCCCGGCGCATGTCTCAGGCGGCTTTTACGCGGCCGTTGCGGGTGCCTTCAAACAGCTGCCCGTCAACCACCTCAACCACACGCGGCAGGCGCGCCGCCAACCCATTGTCGTGGGTCACCATCACAAAAGTTTTGTGCTGCGCCACAAGTTCTTCAAACAAAGTAAAAACTTTATCCGCGGTGCGGCTGTCCAAGTTTCCGGTCGGCTCATCGCCCACCAGCAGCGGCGGATCATTTGCAAGCGCGCGTGCAATAGCGGCGCGCTGCTGCTGGCCGCCGGAGAGTGCGTTGGGCAGCTTGTGCGCCTGGTCTGCCAGCCCCACCTGCTCCAGCAGCTGCAGCGCGCGCTGCGGACGCTCCTTCAGTGTCCACATGCGGCAGAAGTCCATCGGCAGCATAATGTTTTCAACAACGGTCAGCGTTGGCAGTAGTTGAAAAAACTGGAAGATCACGCCAACACTGCGGCCGCGCCAGCGTGCCAGCTCGTTTTCAGAAAGCTTGTTCAGCAGCGTGTCCGCCACCAGAACATCGCCGCTTGTGGGGCGGTCAATACCAGTGATCATGTTAATCAGCGTGGACTTGCCACTGCCACTTGGACCGCACACGCCTACAAACTCGCCCTTGCGAACTTCAAGGCTGAGGCTTTGCAGCACCCGCACGGTTCCCGCCAGGCCGTCATAGTCCTTTACAACATTGCGCAGCGAAATCAGGAGCGGTGCGGGCACAGCCGAACCGTCCAACACTTCACCCGTCACACTCCCAACGCTGTACGAAGTCTTTACATCTGCATCTAGCATAGGTGCGATATTACCGCCCAACATCTGGTGCGCCCACCAAGACACTACAAATTACCGCACAACAAAATGCTTTCACCTTGCGGCTGCTTTTTACAGCGGTCGTGCCAGCCTTGTACAGCTGGCAACCTGAAAACACATGGGAATCATTTTTCACACAGGCACGGAAGAAGCAAGCTCGGTTGTTATCGGCTCAACGCAGGCTTTTATCAAACCAGCCCGTGTTGCCCTCAAAATGCGCGCTACCAAAGCAATGCGAGCGGGCGACAAGCGTCGCAAGAGTAAAATACAGCTGGGATGCAAATCAGAATCCTGACAGCGGCAGATGTCCGCCAGGCTTTACCCATGGCCGCTGCAATCGATGGCATGAAGGACGCCTTCGCCCAGCTATCGGCCGGCACTGCACACGTGCCGCTGCGGCTGCGCGTGTCAGTCCCGGACCCGCCGGGCGTCAGCCTGATCATGCCGGCGTACATGCAAGGCAGTGGCGATCTCGCCGTAAAGATTGTCTCCGTCTTCAACGCCAATCCGGCGCGGGGCCTGCCGCTGATCTACGGCGTAGTGCTGGCGCTTGACCCCGCCACCGGCCAGCCGCTGGCGCTGTTGGAAGGGGGCAGCCTGACTGCCATTCGCACCGGCGCGGGCGCGGGCGCTGCCACAGATTTGCTGGCGCTGCCCGAATGCCACACAGCCGCAATTATCGGCAGCGGCGTACAAGCGCGCACACAGCTCGAAGCCATTTGCACGGTGCGGAAAATTGACAGCGTGCGCGTCTACAGCCCGAACGCGCAGCACGCGGCTGCGTTTGCAGAAGCGATGCGCGCGCAGGGACCCATCCCGCCCGATGTCCAAGCCGTAGCTTCGGCGGCCGCCGCCGTGCGCGGTGCCGACATTATTTGCGCCGCAACCACCGCGCATACACCCGTGTTCTCCGGTCACGATCTGCAGCCCGGCGCGCACGTCAATGGTGTTGGCTCCTTCACGCCGCAGATGCAGGAGATAGACCTCGAAACAATTCAGCGCGCGCTGGTCATCGTTGATTCGCGCGCATCAGCCTGGGAAGAAGCCGGCGATCTGATACAGCCGCTGCGCGCCGGCAGCATCACTACAGACATCATTCACGCCGAGCTGGGCGAGGTGCTGCGCGGCACCAAAACCGGACGCACTACTAATGAGCAGATCACATACTTCAAAGGCTGTGGCAGCGCAGCGCAGGATGCAGTAGCGGCGCGCATTGTGGTCAACAATGCAGCACAGCTCAACCTTGGCACACTCGTGGAGCTGTAGCCCAACTCCCGCAAGGCACAGCAAGGCGCACAAAACACATAATGACCCAACTGCCAGCCACCGCCGATATTGTGATTGTGGGCGGCGGCGTAATGGGCGCCAGTACTGCCTTTCATCTGGCGCAGCGCGGCACAAAGAATGTGGTGCTGCTGGAGCGCGAGCAGTTCTTTGGCGCCGGCGCTACCGGACGCTGCGCCGGTGGCATCCGCCACCAGTTTGCCACTGCCATCAATATCGAACTATCCAAAGTGAGCCTGCGCATGCTGGATGACTTTGAGGCCGTGACCGGCCGGCCCGCACTTGTGCGCAAGTGCGGCTATATGTTTGTGCTTACGCGCGCCGCAGACGTGGCGCGTTTTGAACAAACTATCGCACTACAGCGCAGCCTCGGAATCCAAACAGAATGGCTGGACGGCGCGCAAGTACAACGCCGCCTGCCCGCCTGCCGCTTTGCAGATGCGCTTGGCGGCACCTTTTTCAAGGAAGATGGGTTGGCCGATCCCAACAGCGTGGTCATGGGCTACATCGATGCGGCGCGCCGCCTGGGCGCCACCTGCCACTCCGGCGTCTCGGTCACCGGCATCGTTAGCGCCGGCGGCCGTATCAGCGCCGTGCACACCAACGCCGGCGCAATCTCAACTCCAATCGTCATCAACACTTGCGGGCCATGGAGCGCGGCACTCGCACAAATGGCGGGGCTTGCGCTGCCAGTGGTACCCGTGCGCCGTCAATGGCTCACCACCACCGCCCTGCCAGACTTGCCGCCAGATTTTCCATTCGTGGTTGATTTTTCGCAAAGCCTTTACTTTCATCGCGAAGGTGGCGGCGTGCTTACCGGCATGTCGGATCCGCTGCAGGCCGCCGGCATTGACCAGTCCGTGGATCCGGCATGGGAACTCACGCACATGGATCGCGCGTGCGCACGCTTGCCAGCTCTCGAAGAAGCGGGCGTAGTTTCACGCCTTGCAGGATTGTATGAAGTGACACCCGATGCCCACCCCATAATTGGCGCAACACCGGTTCCCGGTTTCTATGTACTGGCCGGATTCTCCGGACACGGCTTCATGCACGGCCCGGTATGCGGCTTGCTGCTGGCAGAACTGCTGGTGGATGGGGCAGCGCACAGCATCGACATCAGCGCGCTGGACTATGCGCGCTTCGCCGAAGGGCGCGCAATCGCCGAGTACAACGTAATTTAGAACTGCGCGCTAACGCTGGCGCTCATACCAACTTCGCCAACTGCCACGCATCCTGCGTGCGCTGCGGCTGCTTGCCTACGCTCCGCCCAGCAACTGGTCAGTGCGCGTATCGCGCCGCACCGTGATCCAGCGCCGGCAGCCATACACATGAAACCAGCGTTCCGTTAGCGGCCCCTCCGGATTGCTGTGCATGAAGGCGCGATCCACATCGCGCGCGTCCGCATCCACAATCACATCCGGCACAACCGGAATCTCACCGTAGATGAACTCCTCAACTGGCCGCCGCCCGCACGTTGGGCAATTAAGTTGCAGGCTCATTGGGACGGCGCCTCACCGACCACGCGCATACTCACAACTGCACGTAGTGCGCCTTCAACTTTGCAAACACGCATCGCTTAGTGGGTTCCGGCCGACCCGCGATCAGCCATCGTGCGGTCCCTTGCAAAACGATCCAACGCAAAAGGCGCAATCAACTCCGGCGTTACGCCGGTCGCAACCAGCTCCGCCATTTGTTCGCCGCCGGCAGGAATGGCTTTGAAACCCCAAGTGCCCCAGCCCGTCGTTACATAAAAACCGTCTACGCCAGTGACGCCCATGACCGGCGAGTAGTCGGCGCTCATATCGCACACGCCCGTCCACTGGCGCACAATTCGCAAATTGCGCAGGAACGGCAGCACTGTGATCGCGCGGTGCGAGCAGCTTTGCAAAAAGTGATGGCCGGCACCATATGAATAGCTGGGCTGCCGGTCAATCTCAGCGCCAATCAGCATTTCACCGCGCGCAGTTTGCGAAACATAAAACAGCAGGTTCATCGAAGCCACAATCGCATCAAAGCTCTGCGCGTAATGGTTGGTTACGTAAGCCTGCAGCGGATGCGTGCGAATGGGCAGGCGCACACCCGCCATCGCTGCCAGCGTGGTCACGTGCCCGCCCACCGCACTCACCACAATCTTGGCCGCAATCGGACCGTTGTTAGTCTGCACACCGGTCACCTTTCCAGCATTCATTTGCAGTCCGGTAACAGCTGTGTTCTGATGAATGTGCACACCGCGCTGCATTGCGCCTTCCGCGTACGCCCACACCACCCGGTCATGGCGCGCCGTTGCACCTTCCGCGTGATAAGAAGCACCCATCACCGGCCACACGCCGCTGCCGGTGATGTCAACTTGCGGGCAAATTTCTTTCACCTGCTGCGGCGTCACATACTCCGTCTTTGCGCCAAACAAAGTGTTCACCGTAGCCCGCGACCGCTCCGCGCGCACACCCGCCTCAGTATGCGCCATCCACAACAGCCCCTTCTGCTTGTGCATCACCCAGCGGCCGGTCTCGGCTTCAAGTGTCGAATACAGCTCAAGGCTGCGCTGGTAAAACCGCACGGCCTCCGGTATCCCATAGTTGGAACGGATGATTGTGGTGTTGCGCCCCGAATTGCCCGACCCAATGTACTTGCGCTCCAGCACAGCCACATTGGTAATGCCATGGCGCGCTGCCAGATAGTAGGCGGTTGCCAAACCATGCCCGCCTCCGCCCACGATCACCACATCGTAAGCCGGCTTGGGATCGTTCCACGCAAGGGAAATCTGGCGCTCAACAAATTCGTTCATGCCACAAAGCGCTCCGCAAGATCGTGCGCAAAGGGCGCAGCCACCAGCACCAGTACACGCTCGCTTTCAAGCCAGAGTTTTACGGGCAGGCCCGCAACCATGCCTTGTGCAAAAGCCGGCCGCGCATGCGGTACTTCCCATTCGCACTCGCGCTCCAACACCGCCAGCGCCAAAGCCGGCGCAATCCAACCGCCAAAGAAACTGCCGTCGGCCAGCACAATTGCATGTTCATCCGCCACCCGCGCATCGGCAAGCGGCGGCGTGATCAGCACTTCATCCGCAGCGGTGCGCAGCGCCACATGGCCCGCTGGCCATCGCGCAGCGTCAAGCGCAGCCGGCATGGCCACGATGCGCGTTGTCAATACGCGCTCAAACACGGGCCCGGCCGCCAGCCTTGTCATAAAAAGGCACGGGCACACGCTGCGCGCTGCGTCCATCGATCAAAACAGCATCCGGCAGTTTGCCATCAAACAACCGCAGCCAGCCAAGCATGACCGCCTTGCCCAACACCGGCGAAGTAAAACTAGATGTAACGTAACCCGCGTACTCAGAGCCAAAATGAATGCTTGAGCCCTCAATCGGCGCCACACCTTCCATCTCAAAGCCGGTTAGCTGGCGATCAAGCGAAACCTTGTTGGTGCGCACCACTGCCTGCCTTCCCACAAACTCCGGCTTGTCCAATTTAACCGCCCACTCCATATCCACGCGCCGCGCCGTCGAATCAAAATCTGAATCCTGCCCGACAATGATGTGCCCCTTCTCAAGCCGCAGTTGCAGCAGCGTCTGCAAGCCATGCGGCTTGATGCCCAGATCTTTGCCCAGTTCCAGCAGCTGCCGCCACAGCACTACAGAATGCTCGGCGGGATGATGCAGTTCGTAGGAAAGCTCGCCCGTAAAACTTAAGCGATGCACCCGGCACTGCACGCCCGCAACCAGCGCGCTTGCCAGCTGCATATATTTTGGCGCGTTGGGCAGGCCGGCGCGCGCAAGCAATTCCTTGGCCAGCGGCCCGGTGACGTTGATGGCACCAAGCGCCATTGTCTGGTTTAGGATGCGCACATCCAGCTTCCAGCTTTCGGCCCAGTCACGCACCCACAGCTCCGCAAAAGACGCACCGCCACTGGTAAAGGTAAGCGAGTAGCGGTTTGCGCCATCGCAGCAAATCAGTCCATCGTCAAAAATATAGCCACGGTCATTGAGCATCAAAACATAACGCGCGGTGCCGGGTGCAATCGACTTCACACGCGTTGGATACAGGCGCTCCAACAACTCAAGCGCGTCCGGCCCGGACACCTGCATCTTTCCGAGCGTGCTTACATCGCCAATCGAAACAGCTTCGCGCACGGCCCAGTACTCCCGCAGCGGATTGCCGTAGTGCCACGGCCGCCACCAGCCCCCGATGCGATCCATCTGGGCGCCCAGCCGCCGGTGCTCGCCGTCAAGCGCGGTGCGCGGCACGGCCTGATGATGCGATCCAGCAGATGCTTCGCCCATCGTCAATTGGCGCGTCACCGGCCGCGCAGTAAAAGGCGGCTGCAAACTGCCACCGCGCGCCGCCAGGAAGCTGCGCACATGCGGCATGCAAGCCATGCCCTGGCACGTGCCCGTGCCCGCCAAAGTAGAACGCTTTACAAGCTCCAGCTCATGAAACCCGCGCTGCCACGCGGACTCTAAATCAGCCACCGTCACACCCGAACACGCACACACCGTGCCCGCCAACGGACACGGCGGCATGTCTGACGCACGGGCAGCATCACCCACCGCCCGCACCGCGAGACCCTGACCCATGCGCAGCAGCGCATCCCGCGGCTGCATGCCCAGCCCCACCACCGCAGTGTCACACGCATAGCGCCGCTCGCTGCCGTTGCGATCGCGCATCACCACGCCCGCAACGCGCAGCGTGCCCTCAAACCGCAAAAGCTCGCCCTCGGCCTGCTCAACCTTTATGCCAGCCGGCGGAGTACCAACCGCCACAACCCGGCCGAGGTCGACACCGGCAGCCACCAACGCCTCCGCCGCGCGCGCAGTCAGTATTCCGGCCAAGTCGTTGCCGGGCGCCACCGGTTGAATCTCAGCTGCACCTGTGGCCACAATTATTTCGACCCGCGGGTGAGCGTGGAGCATGCCGGCGGCAGTGCGCGCGACGACCAGTGGACCCGCATAAATGCCAATCACCTCCTCACCGGCACTAGCATCCAGCGTGACAACTTGTTTGCCCGCTTGGCGGGCAGCCGCAGCCGCAGCGCGCCCGGCCGCGCCCTGCCCAATCACCACCACATCGCAATGAATATTGCGCGCGGTCACCGCCGGCTCACGCGTGGAGCCAGCCGGCAGCGGCGGATAGCCGTCATCCGGGAAACTCTGCACAATCAGCCCCGGGCGGGCTGCGGTCTGGCATGTGCGCACATAGGCAATCCCATCCACCGTAGCCAGGCAATGCGGGCAATCGCCGCCAAGACACAGGCAACCGCCGCTTGTCGGGCGCAGTCCAGCCCGCAACATGGCGCCCAGCACGTTGTCGCCGGCAGCAAACTCAACTGGCGTGCCATCAACAATGATGCGCATTGATTTATCAGATTGCAAAATATTCATAGTGTGCACTTGTAATTTTACTTACTGAAGCGCTAGCAACTGCCCAATGTATAACGACCGCTTTACTCTGCCCGCGCGCCGGAACTTGCCATCGCGCTCAGTTCAGCCTGCAGCGCACCCGGAATCACAATCCCATCCACCGCGCTGCGCTGCCGCGCAGCATAACGCCGGTCAGAGGGCAAGCGCGCCCCTTCCAGATCAAGGATGCGCGCGAAGAGCAGCTCGGCATGCGCCAGTTGCGCTTCGCTGTTGCCATGCGGGGAAAAATGTGCGGGATCAATCGCAATGATCAATTCACCGCCCAGCGTCGGCCCGCCATCATTGTTGTCCGCAGCAGCTGCCTCAAAGCCAAACGCCTCGCCGATCAAGGCACCGGCAAGCAGCTCGACCATCAATGCAATCGAAGATCCCTTGTAACCGCCAAACGGCAACTGCGCCCCCGCCAGGGCTGCCGCCGCATCAGTCGTCGCTGCCCCGCTGCTATCAACCGCCCACCCTTGCGGAATTGACGAGCCATCCCGTAACTTCAACAGTAGTTCCCCGCGCGCAGTGACGCTCGAGGCCTGGTCAAACACCAAAGGCGGGCGGCCCACGCGCGGCCATGCAAACGCCATCGGGTTGGTGCCGAACAATGGCTTGGTTGCACCGGCGGGTGCCACCGCACTGCTGCTTTGCGTAAATGCAAACGCCACCAGGCCTTCTTGCGCCAGCTGCTCCACCTCAACCCACAACACTCCAAAATGAAAAATCCGGGTCACGGCCATGGCCGCAATCCCACAGTGCCGCGCTTTACCCACAAGCCGGCTGTGGCCCATCTCCAAAGCTAACGGCGCAAAACCATTGTTGCCGTCCACTTGCACAACGGCGGGTGCCAGATCGGTTACTTGTGGCACAGCATCGCGAGTCACCTTCAAATTCTGAACAGACCGGATATACCCGGGCAGCCGAAACAATCCATGCGATGGGCAGCCATCGCGTTCTGCTGCCGTAACATTGCCTGCAATTGCGGCTGCCTGCGCAGCCGAAACACCGCTGGCCAGCAGCGCCTGCAGCGCAAGCGCGTGCGCCGCATCAAGCGACAGGCGCATCGGAGCGTGCATCATTCAATAATTAGGTGCGCCTGAAGCCAGTTCGAAAACTTACCGCCGTGCCTGGGAAGTGGCCCCAACAACAGCCAACCTCAATGCAAGTCGAGAACCGGCTTTCCCAGCACATCCATTCTTGGCTGAACGCCCAGCCCGGGAGCGCTGCTCGCGGACATTCTTCCATTGATGCGCTTCGGCGCACCCTCCGCAATGCTTACGGAAACATAGCTGTTGAAATCGGTCGACGAGAACTGCAATTCAGGCGGCGTGCTTTGCGCCAGATGTGCAATTGCCGCAGTGATGATGTCGCCGCCCCAGCTGTCTTCCAGCGTCATTGCAATGCCAAGCGACACACACAGGTCGCGCGCCTGCTTTAGTTTGGTCAGGCCGCCAAATTTGCTTATCTTAAGATTTACAACATCCATGGCTTGGTCTGCATGCGCGCGCAGCAGGCAGTCAATGGTATCAATTGCCTCGTCCAAAATAAATGGATGGTCAGTGTGCTTGCGAATTGAAAGGCATTCCTCGTAAGAAAGGCAGGGCTGCTCGATGTAAACATCCAGATCGCGCACGGCCTTCACGACGCGCATGGCATCGTGCATCAGCCAGCCCGTGTTGGCATCAGCCACCAGCCGGTCCCCCGGCTGCAATTGTTCCGCAACCGCAAAGATTCGCGCAATGTCCACCGCCGGGTCGCCGCCCACCTTTAGTTGAAAGCGCTTGTACCCTTCCGCGCGATAGCCGGCAACCCGCTGCGCCATCGCCTCTGGCGCCTCCTGCGAGATTGCGCGGTAAAGACACACATCACTGCCATACCTACCGCCCATCAGCTCGGCCACCGGCAATTTTGTGGCCTTGCCCAAAATGTCCCAACACGCCATGTCGATTCCCGATTTGACATACGCATGGCCTTTCAGGGCCGCGTCCATCAAACGGTTGAGTTTTTGCAATTGCCGTGGGTCTTCGCCCAGCAAATGCTGCCCTAGCTCAATTATTCCAGCCCGCACGCCATTGCCGTACGCCGGCAAATAAAATGGGCCAAGCGGGCACACCTCTCCGTAACCGGTAATCCCCGCGTCTGTTTCAATCTCGACCACAGTCGAATCAAAAGTAGTGACCGACTTGCCGCCCGACCACTTGTACGAGCCCTCATGCAACGGCAAATCCACTTGATACGCCCGAATACGCTTGATTTTCACTGTGTTATTGCCCCACCTGTAATATTTTCTTCCACGCGCTCATTTGCAAGCCAGAAAAATTTTGTCGAACTCCACGCGTTCTGTATCCGTTAGTGGCAGCAGCGGCTGGCGCGGGCTGCCCACTGGAATGCCAAGCAACTCGCATCCGCGCTTAACTTTTTGCGCATAGCTGCCACCCTCGAGGCAGCGCATCAGCGGCATAAGCTTGTCCATGGCACTGCGCGCCGCCACAAAATCATTGGCCAGTGCCGCCTGCAGCACGGCCGCGTGCTGGCGCGGCGCGCAAGATGCGCCACCGCCAATCCAACACGTACTGCCCCACAAAAAGTAGTCCAACGCCTGGTCGTCGGAACCGCAGATCATCTGGTAGCGGCTGCCATAGCGCATGCGAAATTCGTAGACGCGCGCCATGTCTCCCGAGGCTTCCTTGATGCCCATCACATTCTTCTGGTCAAGCAAGCCATCCATGACCTCATAACCCACCTCAGTCCCCGCCCGCCACGGAAAGTTGTAAAGCACAATTGGAAGCGCAACACTGCGCGCCACATCCAAATAATGCGCCAGCAGTTCGCGCTGGTTGGGCCGCGAATAAGGCGGCACTGCTACCATCAGGCTGTCATAGCCCAGCTTCTCAGCCGCCTGCGAGTAGCGGATTACATCGCGGGTTGCGCCAGAGTTGGTGCCGGCCATCAGCGGCACACGCCCCTTTACATGCGCCTTCACAAATCGAAAAACCTCAAGTCGCTCAGCATCGCTGAAGGCATAGACCTCGCCAGTTGTCCCACCCGGCACCAGGCCTGCAATCCCGTTTTCAATCAGGAAATCAACCAGCTTGCCCAGCACTGGATAGTTGATTTCTCCGTCGGCGCCAAAAGGCGTGACAATCGGGGCAAAGATTCCACTAAACACCATAAATTTTTCCGCCGTGTAATTTGTATTTCATGGTCTTACATTACTCCATCAGCTGCTTGCTGTCAATTCATTTTATAACATGTGCCAGTGGCGCTACAAACCAGACCAAATAATCGCGGTCTTGTGTGGAACTTCCTAAGCTGGAAATATCGCGCATGCGGCTCTTCGACAAAACCATGAGAATTCACACTCGGATTCGAGGCCGCTTATTACATCCCACTACTCTGACGCGCCGCGTCTGTCAGGCATCTATTCCCGAATTGTGGCAAAACAAGCCAAACCCATGTTTGACAAGAACGCGGTGCTGTCTGTATAGTATTGCACTAAGAAAGGAAGACCTTTCATATATGTCCTAGGAGGATTAGAAATGTTCAAGCTAAGGTTTTCGTTACTGATTGGTATGGGAAGTTTGGGAGTACTGCTTGCCGCGTGCACACCGGCCGCAGCCCCGTTTGTATGCGCGGACAAGATCGGCTGTGTGGACATTGCGCCGGGCAAGCCAGTGCATATTGCCTATGCAATGGTGGTGGTCGGGCCCGATGCCACGCTGGGCATCGATTCAATGCGCGGTGTCGAAATTGCCATTGATGACAAGAAAATGTTGTTCGACCATCCGATTGAGTTGACCGGCGAAGACACTGGCTGCAATCCGGAAGGCGGCCAGGCGGCAGCCCAGAAACTGGCTGCAGACAAAACGATCGTCGCAGTCGTTGGCACGTCCTGCTCGAGCGAAGCGCGCGTAGCTGCCCCGATCTTGACGGACGCGGGTATGACGCTTATTTCGGCCTCCAACACCGCACCAGATCTCACCTCCGCAGCCAAGCACGTGGCGGGCTACATGCGCACCGCTCACAATGACGAAATTCAGGGTGCAGTAGCGGCTGAGTTTGCCTACAATGGCAAAGGCATAAAGCGCGCAGCCACCATTCATGATGGCAGCTTGTACGCCCAGAGCCTGCAAGCAGTATTCGCCAAACGCTTTGTGGAATTGGGCGGTGAAATCGTTGCCCAAGAAGCCGTGGGGCCGACCGATACTGATATGCGCCCGGTGCTCACTAACATCGCTGCCGCGAAACCCGAGCTGATCTATTTACCAATCTTCACAGCGGCCGGTGGATTTGTGACCTCACAATCCAAAGAAGTGCCGGGCCTCGAGACCGTCAAGCTGATGGGGGCCGATGGTATTTTCTCGCCCGACTTCCTGAAAGCAGCGGGCGCTGCTGCGATGGGCATGTACCACTCCAGCCCGGATTTCTCGGCCTTCGCATCAGGCTATGCCGCCTTTTTGGACAAGCACCAGAAGAAGTACGGCGAGAAACCGCTCTCTGCTTTTCATGCCCACGGCTACGACGCCGCCAGCATCATTTTTGCGGCCATGGAAAAGGTGGGCGTGAAGGATGCGGACGGGACCCTGCACATCGGGCGTCAGGCTTTGCGTGACGCAATGTTTGCCACAAAGGGCTTCCAAGGCATCACGGGAACCCTCACCTGCACACCCACCGGTGACTGCAGCGATCCCAAGATTGCAGTCTACGAAATGATGAGCACGGATCCTGCAAGCTGGAATCCCGGTGCTGCGGCGGACTCCAACCCGAAGAAAATTTACCCGTAGTCTGATATTGTCTTTGGGCTGCTGCCAGCCAAAGACTTAACAAAACAGGGGTTGGCATTGGCCAGCCCCTGTTTTGTTTCCTGCTGAAGTATTGGGGTAATCGTGTGGCCTATGATCCGGCCGCAGTTTCACTCGCAACTTGCCTGCCCGCTCCCAATCCCACATCTGTTCAATTTAGCATCAGGATTGGCACCACATTCCGGCCTCTCGAAGACAGCAGCGCTGGCTCAGATTACGCTAATCGACGCAGTCAGCCCACATTGCACCCAATTCATCCCGCTTGACACTCAGAAATCCCGCAGGTAGACTTCGCGCGGAAATGAGCAATTAGTTCATTTACTATTAGGAGGAAGAATATGATCGAACGAAGGTTGCCAGGATTGTTAGTATTGGGGTGCTTTGGGGCACTGCTGGCTGCATGCGCGCCGGCCGCCAAGCCATACGAGTGCACGGACAAGATCGGCTGCGTAACAATTGCGCCCGCTGCGTCTGTGCATATTGCCTACGCGCTGGTGGTTGCCGGACCGGATGCCGTGCTCGGCACCGATTCCAAACGCGGCGTTGAAATTGCCATTGATGACAAGGGCAAGTTCCGCGGCCACACAATTGAGTTGACCGGCGAGGACACTGGTTGCAACGCGGAAGGCGGCCAGGCCGCTGCCCAGAAACTGGCAGCCGACAAAACAATTGTGGCCGTAATTGGCACCTCTTGTTCTTCAGAAGCCCGTGTTGCCGCGCCAATTCTGCGCGATGCCGGACTCACGATGATCTCCCCGTCCAACACTGCCCCGGATTTAACCAAACCTGAAAAGCACGTGGACGGCTACATGCGCACTGCGCACAACGACGAACTTCAGGGTGCGGTTGCAGCTGCCTTTGCCTACACCACAAAAGGCATCAAGAAGGCAGCCACTATTCACGATGGCAGCATCTACTCCCAGAGCCTTGCAGAAGTGTTCGCGAAAAAATTCGTGGAACTGGGCGGAGAAATTGTCGCCGGTGAAGCAGTCCAGCCCAACGACACTGATATGCGCCCCGTGCTCACGAATATCTCTGCGGGCAAACCCGAGCTGATTTACTACCCGTGCTTCACTTCAGCCGCGGCATTCATCACTTCGCAAGCCAAAGAAGTGCCGGGCCTCGAAACTGTACAGTTGATGGGCGCCGACCCGATGTACTCGGTTGATTACTTGAAGGCGGCGGGCGAAGCTGCCAAGGGCGTTTGGAACTCCAGCCCGGATTTCTCGGCGTTTGCCGGCGGTTACAAAGACTTCTTGGACAAGCACCAGAAGAAGTACGGTGAAGCTCCACTCTCCGCTTTCCACGCCCACGGCTACGACGGAGCAAACATCATTTTCGCCGCGCTTGAGAAGGTTGTAGTGGCGGATGCCGATGGCACGCTGCACTTTGGCCGCCAAGCGCTGCGCGACGCCATGTTTGCAACCAAAGACTTCAAGGGCATTACCGGTAATCTGTCGTGCTCGGCAACCGGTGATTGCAGTGACACGAAGATTGCAGTCTATGAGATTGTGAATGCGGACCCGGCCAGCTGGAACCCGACCGGAGCCACGGACACCAACCCAAAGAAAATTTCGCAGTAGTTTGCCCAAGTACTTCGGAAACTTAGTACGAACTCAAACAATAGAACAGGGGCCGGCGCAAGCTTGCCCCTGTTCTATTATTTCAAGGTATAGTTGCTCATGCGCAAAAACTCGTTGGGGCGTTTGACGATCACAGACGTTGTCATGTTTGCCGTGGGCTTGGGGCTGGCGGGCGTAATCGTTGCTGGTTCAGCTGCAACATTGTCGTCCGGCAAATACACACTTGCTCAATGGCAGGATCTTTTTATCTTTGGCCTCGCGCAAGGCAGCATTTATGCGCTGATTGCGCTGGGTTACACGCTGGTGTACGGCGTGCTGCGCATGATCAACTTTGCCCATAGCGAAGTATTCATGAGCGGGCCCTACACCGCATATTTTTTTGCGCGCTACATGTTTAACATTGGTTTCCTGCAGGCATACCCGGTGGCTGGCCTGCTGATTGTGAGCGCAATCTCGATGCTCACATCGATGGCAATTGCACTCACAGTGGAGCGCATTGCCTACCGGCCATTGCGCAAGGCACCGCGCCTGGTGCCCCTGATCACCGCCATTGGCGCATCGTTCTTTTTGCAATACACCTTCCGCGGCCTGTATGGCTCAGGCATAGACCGCTATCCAGAGCTGGCCATACTAAAAGGCTCGATCTCTGTGCTGGGTGTGCGCGTGCTGGTAACCCAGGCGTTGGTGATTGTGGCCGCCGCGGTTTTTATGGGACTGCTGTACGCATTTGTGATGCTCAGCAAGACGGGCAAGGCCATGCGCGCCGTTTCAGAAGACAAAGAAACTGCCCAATTGATGGGCATCGATGTAGACCGCATCATTACGACCACATTCGCACTGGGCGGGGCTCTGGCGGGCGCAGCCGGAGTCTTGTATGCGTTGATCTTTGGCCAAGTGCAGTTTTACATGGGCTTCGTGCCCGGCATCAAAGCTTTCACTGCCGCCGTGCTTGGCGGCATCGGCAATGTGCCCGGCGCAATGGTCGGCGGCCTGTTCCTGGGCGTGTTTGAATCCGTCGGCCCAAGCCTGTTTTTAGACGGGCTTGGCATTCCAGCGCCGAACCAACTCAAGGACGCCATTGCATTCACCATGCTTGTGTTCGTGCTCATTTTCCGGCCCAGCGGAATTCTGGGCGAGCGGCTGGCAACAAAGAAAGCCTGAGCGCCCCACCCAACCATCCAACTATGAAAACCCAACCAGCCACTGTGTTTCAAACCAGCATGCGCTTTGGCCTAATTGGTGGCGGCGCAGCTGTTTTGTTTTCGCTCGTGGGCATGGTCGAGGTATTCGGCCAGCGCACAATCATCGGCGGCGTGGTGTCCATGGGCCAAGCTTTCGTGGCGATCGCGATGCTGCTTAGCGCTTATGCTGCAGCGCGCCAGCTCAGCAGCGTTAGTTCCAGTGCGATGCTCACGGCCGGCGGGCTGACGGGCGTAACTGTGGGCGCCCTGCTCGCGGCACTGGTTCTGCTGGGAACCAGCATCAACATTCGCGATGTATTTGTTAGCGCCTCCCCGCCCCTGTTTGAATTGCTTAGCTTCGGCCAGTCCCCTGTGCCAGGCATGCTTTTGTTGCTGGTGGCGGGCATGACGATGGGTTTGGCGGCTGCTGCATTGTTGTTTCTCTCGCCAGCCATGCGCTCCACTGCCATTTCAGTCTTGCTCGCTGTCGGTGTCGTCGGCTTGCTGGCGGATCTGCTGCGCATCATTATTTCCCAGTGGGCTTATGTGGCGCCACTGGTTGAATGGGTATTCTCTGGCAAAGGCCTTTCAGTGCCGGGCGCGCTTGCCATCGCTGCAGTTGTCATCGGCTTGGACGTGCTGGCAAACCGGCGGCGCAACAAAGCCCACAACCTGGCAGCCCTGCCCGCCACCGCGCTCCAAAAACGCATGCGCACGGGCGCACTCATGGCTCTGCTTTTGGTGCTACCGTTGCTGCTTGGCACATACGTCAGCGAAGTGCTTGACCAGGTGGGGCTCTATGTACTGATGGGTCTTGGCCTCAATGTCGTGGTCGGGTTTGCCGGTTTGCTGGATCTTGGCTATGTGGGATTTTTTGCAATCGGCGCTTACGTAATGGGAATGCTCACCTCCCCCGAGCTGGGATTGGCAAGCCTTAGCTGGTGGAGCGCACTACCGATTGCGGTCGGCGTCACCGTACTGGCAGGAATGCTGCTCGGGGTGCCAGTGCTCAACATGCGCGGCGACTATCTCGCAATTGTCACGCTCGGCTTTGGCGAGATCATTCGGCTGCTGGCGCTTTCAGACGCGCTGCGTCCGTGGACTGGCGGATCACAGGGAATTCAGTTAATTGCCAAGCCGGTAGTTGGCACAGTGGTTTTGGACGACCAACTAAAACTCTACTACCTTATTCTGGCTGGCTGCCTGCTTGCCGGCTTCATTTCGTCGCGCTTGCGCGACTCACGCCTGGGCCGCGCCTGGATGGCAATGCGCGAAGACGAAGACGTGGCGCAAGCCATTGGCATAAACCTTGTGGCTACCAAGCTGCTGGCCTTTTCGGTCGGGGCTGCCTTCGGCGGACTGAGCGGCGCAATTTTTGCTGCCAAGCTGGGGGCCATTTACCCCAACAGCTTCGGCTTGCTCATTTCAATCAATGTGCTCGCGCTTCTGATTATTGGCGGCATGGGCAGCATTCGCGGCGTGATAGTTGGTGCGCTCGTGCTGGTGGGCCTGCCCGAGTTGCTGCGCGAGTTTGCGGAATTCCGGCTGCTGGTATACGGCGCGCTGCTGGTGATGATGATGCTCTACCGGCCGCAAGGCTTGTGGCCAGAAGAAGCCCGCAAGCTCGAGGCGCATGGGGATGGCGACAATTCGAATGGTGACCAGACTGCAGCCATACCGGCATAGACCGGCCATGCACTTGGCAGCGCCAAAATTTAACAATCCCAAATGAGCAAAATACTCGTTGCGCAAACAGTCGTCAAGCGCTTCGGCGGCTTGATGGCGGTCAAAGACCTTGAGCTTGAAATCGAGGACAAGTCCATCTTCAGTGTTATCGGGCCCAATGGCGCCGGCAAGACAACTTTTTTCAACTGCGTCACCGGATTCTACAAACCGGATGGCGGCGACATTCTTTTTCAGGGGCAATCGATAGCGGGCAAAAGCCCAGACCAAATTACCAAGCTTGGCATAGCGCGCACCTACCAGAACATCCGCTTGTTCGCCAACATGACCGCGCTTGAAAATGTACTGGTCGGCCAGCACATCCATCTCTCTGCCGGGCTCGTAGGGTCCATCCTTCATACTAAGGCGATGCGGGCGGAAGAGGCTGCCGCCGTGGCGGAAGCAAAGCGCCTGCTGCAGTTTGTGGCGCTCACCGGCAAAGGCGACTTTCTTTCCAAGAACCTGCCGTACGGTGATCAACGCCGCCTTGAAATTGCGCGCGCGCTGGCAACCAAGCCAAAATTGCTGCTGCTGGATGAACCAACTGCCGGAATGAACCCGCGCGAGGCAGAAGACATGAAGGGCTTCATCCGCCGCCTGCGCGACGAACTGCAAATAACCATCCTGCTAATCGAGCATCACATGCGCGTTGTGATGGGTATCTCGGAGCGCATTGCCGTGCTTGATTACGGGGAAAAGATTGCTGAAGGCAATCCGGCTGAAATCCAAAACAACCCGCGCGTGATCGAGGCTTACCTGGGCCGCGGCGGCGCCGCCGAAGACCACCGCACCGCCGGCTCAATCCCGGCCACCGCTGCCAGCTAGCGCGCCAAGGCAACCAAACCCCAATGTCTATTCTTGTACTGGAAAACATCCACACCTATTACGGTGAAATTCACGCGCTCCGGGGTGTTTCCCTTTCTGTGGAAGAGGGAGAAATTGTGACGCTGATTGGCGGCAACGGCGCGGGTAAATCCACCACCCTTAACACTATCAGCGGCCTGCTGCAGCCGCGGCGCGGCAGCATCCGGTTATACAACGAAGACCTGAGCAACTTCAAAGCGCACGAGATTGTGGCCAAAGGTGTCGTGCAAGTCCCGGAGGGCCGGCGCGTTTTTGGGCGGCTCACCGTGGCCGAAAACTTGGAGATGGGCGCCTTCACGCGCCCGCTGCGCAGCGAGATTGCGCAATCGCTTGAGCAAGTGTTCACCCTGTTCCCGCGGCTGAAAGAGCGCGAGGGCCAGCTGGCGGGCACACTGAGCGGCGGTGAACAACAGATGCTGGCAATGGGACGCGCGCTAATGGCGAAGCCCAAAGTGCTGCTGCTGGACGAACCTTCCATGGGACTCGCGCCAGTATTGGTGGACAGTATCTTTGACACCATCCGCAAGCTGCATGCACTGGGCACCACCATCCTGCTGGTGGAGCAGAACGCACGCATGGCATTGCAGGTTGCCGACCGCGGGTACGTGCTGCAAACCGGCGAAATAATTTTGACCGACAAAGCTGCGGCGCTGCGCGAAAACGAGAGCGTGCAGAAAGCCTACCTTGGAGTGCTTTAATTAGGCGCCGTTCAGCCTCGACTAATCGGGGCGCCGCAATAGTGGTACACTTTATCAGAATTTCTTTTAGGCATTCAGGAGATCCAACTTAAAGCAATCCCCAAATACCCCGCGCTGTGTACTTTGATATTTCACGACCATTCTAATTAGGAAGAGGAGAAACTAGTAATGAGACATCAGACAACAAACCGAATACTGAGTTCGTTGGCAGTTGCTGCAATGCTACTGGGCGCATGTGCCGCCCCGGCAACGCAGGCGCCAGCGCCTGCTGCAGAGGCACCCGCCCCCGAAGCGCGGCAGATGGAAATCTTCAGCTGGTGGACGAACGGCGGCGAAGCCGACGGTCTGAACGCGATGTTCGAGATTTTCAGCGAGAAGAATCCGGGAGTTGAGATTGTGAATGCCACCGTGGCTGGTGGCGCTGGCACCAACGCCAAAACCGTATTGAAGACGCGCCTGCAGGGCGGCCAGCCACCGGACACGTGGCAGGTACACGCGGGCAAAGAGCTGACCCAATATGTGGATGCCGGCCAGATGGAGCCACTGACTGCTTTCTTCAAAGAGCAGGGCTTCGACAAAAATATGCCGCAACTGTTGCTGGACCAAATCACCTACAAAGGCGAAATCTACTCTGTGCCGGTGAACATTCACCGCTCCAATGTGCTGTGGTTCAACATGAAGGTGCTGGCCGACAACGGCATCGCTGCGCCTGCCACGATGGACGAGTTTTTTGCAGCAGCTTCCAAGCTCAAAGCCGCGGGAATTATTCCGTTGGCCGTGGGTGGCGCGGACAAGTTTGAAGCACCGCACTTGTTTGAAAGCGTGCTGCTGTCCACCTATGGCCAGGACGACTATGTAAAGTTGATGGGGGGCGATGCAGCCCTGTGGGGCGACGCGCGCCTTGACAAGAGCATCGGCACGCTTGCCAAGATGCTGTCTTATTCCAATGAAGATCGCGCATCGATCGGCTGGTCTACTGCGGCAGACATGGTGCTCGAAGGCAAAGCGGCCATGACCATCATGGGCGATTGGGCGCACGGTTATATGCTCAGCAAAGGCGCCAAAGTTGGCACTGACTATGGTTACGCGGCTGCACCCGGCAACGCCGGCGTATTCATGTGGCTGAGCGACAGCTTTGGCCTGGCCAAAGGCGCTCCGCATCCGGAAGAAGCAAAAGCCTGGCTGGCAGTCGCCGGCTCACGGGAAGGGCAGGATGCCTTCAATCCAAAGAAAGGCTCCATTCCGGCACGCACCGACGCAGACGTAAGCCTGTATGACGAATATCTCAAATATTCCATCACGAGCTTTGGAACTGACAAGCTGGCTCCAAGCATTGTGCATGGCGCCGCGGCCCCGGAGCCTTTTATGGCCCTGTATGGCAATGCGCTGAATGTGTTTTCGAGCGACCTCGATGGTGAGGTCCTCAAAAACTCGCTGGTGGAAGCCACAAGCGAGCTTGGCGCGACAGGGGTAACCGCCGCTGCTTACAAAGCCCCGGGCTTGGCAGTGATGGCACCCGATTGCAACTATGGCGGCAACATGAAATCCATGGAAGCCGTCGACGACTTGACGGTGAAGTTCACAATGTGCGCGCCCGACCCGGCTTTCTTGTCGAAGATGTCGCTCATGGCATTTCCAGTGCTTGACTATGACTATCTGAAAGAAACCGGCGGAGATGCCGCCAAGATCAACGACAACCCGGTGGGAACCGGCCCGTACATGGTTGAGGAATGGGTGCGGGGTGATCACATCACATTTGTGCCCAACCCCAATTACTGGGGCACCAAACCGACCAACTCCAAGTTCATCCTGAAATGGGGCAAAGAGGCAGCGGCGCGCCTGCTGGATTTGCAGTCTGGAAACGTCGACGGTATTGCCGGCGTTGCAACGGATGATTACAAGACGGTCGCCGCCGACAAGAACTTGACGCTGTATCCCCGGAAGTTCAACAACTTTCTTTACCTGGGTTTCAACAACAACATGAAACCGTTTGACAACGAAGTTGTGCGCCAGGCCTTTGCGATGGCAATTGACAAAGAACGAATCGTCAAGAACTTCTACCCGGCCGGTGCAGTGGCGGCCACGCAGTTTGTGCCCGCTGGCGTAACGCCGGGCTACTCGGCCAGTTATGCGGGCCCGGGCTACGACCCCAAGAAAGCCAAGCAGATGCTGGTAGACGCGGGCTTTGACTTCAAGCAGGAAGTGCTGCTGTCTTATGCAGAACGCACCCGCCCTTACTTTCCGCAGCCCAGCAAAATTGCGCAGGATGTGCAGGCGCAACTGAAAGCCATCGGCATCAATGCCAAAATTGGAATGGAAGAATGGGCAGCTTACCTGCCAGCAGTACGCGCCGGCGAGCGTGCCATGTACTTCCTTGGCTGGAGCGAGGACTACCCCGACGCCACCAACTGGTATGACGTCTTCCTTATGGGGAGCTCGAAGGGCTTTGGCGAACCGTGGAAGGACATCATGGACCCAATCGCACAGGCCGCCAAGCTTTCCGATCCGGTTGCCCGCCAAAAGCTATACGACACGGTCAACGCTCTGGTTGACCAGCACGTACCAATGACCACCATCGCAAACGGCGTGACCGCGCTTGCTTTCAACAGCAAAGTAGGCAACGTGGTGATTGGTCCCTACAATGAGAACTATCAGGAAATGACCACAGCGACTGGCCAACTTGTATATTCTCAGGATGGCGAACCAGTTTCACTCGACTGTGCCGATGAGACGGATGGTTCCTCGATCAATGCCTGCCAGCAGATTTTTGACACGCTCTACTCGTTCAAGTTCGGCACTGCCATACTTCAACCAGCGTTAGCTGAGAAGTGCACGGGCAACGCCGAAGCCACCGAGTGGACCTGCACCCTCCGGGCCGGTGTCAAGTTCTCCAATGATGCAACGCTTGACAGCAATGATGTTGTTGCCAGCTATGCGCGCATGTGGGACTTTAACAACGAGCTCCGCAAGGGCAACACCGGGGTGTACCAGTACTGGCTGGACTTCTTCGGTCCGAAGGGCCTAAACCAGCCCGCAGAGTAGGCGGCGAACTGCTTCAATCTAAAAGCAGGATGGGCACACCCCATCCTGCTTTTATTTAATAACCCTGCGCACATCATCTGCCAGCAGCGCATGCCGCTGCGGTAAAATACAAATTCTCCAGCGCTCTTGGTTCCGCATCCGCATGTCATCTTTTATCGCCCGCCGGCTGCTACTGCTGTTTCCCGTACTGATCGGAATCCTTGTGGTTACCTTCACCATTACCCGCATGATTCCCGGCGATCCATGTGACGTGATGCTGGGCGAAAAAGCAACCAAAGCGAAGTGCAAAATCTTCAAACAGCACTATGGGCTGGACAAGAGTATTCCGGAACAATTTGTGCGCTACATGCTGAATGTGGCGCAGGGTGATTTTGGCACCACCATCCGCGATCGCCGCCCGGTATCCGATGTGATTGCCGAACGCCTGCCGCTGACCATCGAGCTGACTGTGCTCGCAACAGTGTTTGCATCAACCTTCGGCATTCTGCTCGGCGTGGTCGCCGCCCTTAATCGCAACAGCACAGCCGACACCGCCACCATGGTCTTCGCCAACATCGGCGTGTCGATGCCCATCTTTTGGCTTGGGCTGCTGCTGGCCTACTTTTTTTCTCTTACTCTCAAAGACACGCCGTTCTTCATTCCGCCTTCCTCGCGCCTGTCCCCGGGCGTATCAATTGTGCCGCTTGCAAAACTTTGGGGACTGCAAAACCTCAAGGGCTTCCAGCGCTTTATGCTCCTGCTGGTCTCCAACTCCGCCATCCTCAACGCGCTCCTGACCGGCAACACAAAGCTGCTCAAGGATGCGCTTTGGCACTTGATCCTGCCGGCGTTGGCGGTTGGCACAATTTCGCTGTCTGTAATTGCACGCATGACGCGCTCCAGCCTGCTAGACGTGCTTGGCGAGGACTACGTGCGGACCGCACGCTCTAAAGGACTGCGCGAGCGGCTGGTAATTTATCACCACGGCCTGCGCAACGCCCTGATCCCGATCGTTACAATCATCGGACTGCAAATTGGCGGCCTGCTGTCTGGCGCTGTACTCACCGAAACAATTTTCGGGCTGCCCGGTGTCGGCTCGCGCGCAGTCGAGGCAATTCTTTCGCGTGACTATCCGATCATACAGGGGTTCTCTGTGCTGGTCGCGGTGATATTCGTGTTCACAAACTTAATTGTGGACATTTCCTACGCCTACTTAGACCCGCGCATCCGCCTAAAGTAAAACCATGAGTGCTGCCACCACCACAGAATTACCACTCGTCGCCAGCCAGACTATTGCCGACGAATCGCCGGCGCGCCTCGCGCTGAGAAGGCTGCGGCACCACCGCTCCGCGCAAGTGGGTTTTGTGATGCTGTTGATGCTGACATTGACCGCCCTGTTTGCGGACCGCATCGCACCCTTCGACCCGCTGCTGCCGCTGGAGAATGTTGTGCGGCGCAGCACGCCCTGCATTCACATGCTGGGCTGCGCAG
This sequence comes from Anaerolineaceae bacterium, assembly GCA_003569365.1. Lineage (GTDB taxonomy): Bacteria > Chloroflexota > Anaerolineae > Anaerolineales > UBA11657 > BD1. Next base: position 55,687 of record BGOS01000003.1, on the reverse strand, counting down.
CCGGCGAACCGCAGCATTTGATGGGCATCGACGGCAACAACCGCGATTTATTTTCACGCGTGGTGTACGGCTCGCGCCTGTCTCTGCAAGTAGGCATCACCACTGTCTCGGTTGCAATTTTGGTGGGTGGTTTGCTGGGCGCACTGGCCGGGTTCCTCGGCGGCTGGCCGGATGACCTGATCATGCGCACCTTGGATATCCTGATGGCGTTCCCCAGCCTGCTGTTGGCAATCTCAATTGTGGCAGTGCTGGGCCCGGGCCTCATAAATTCACTACTGGCGATAGCGATCACAGAAATACCCGTGTACGCCCGCGTCGTGCGCGCAGGAGTAGTTTCGGTAAAGGACCATGACTTTGTGACGGCATCGCGTGCGCTTGGCGCATCCCGCATGCGGCTGCTGTTTGCGCGCGTACTGCCCAGCTCGCTAACCCCGCTGATTGTGGCCGGCACACTGGGTATTGCAGGTGCAATTCTGTCCGCCGCAGCGCTGAGTTTTCTGGGGCTTGGCGCAGAGTTTCCAATTCCCGAATGGGGCCTGATGCTTGGTGAAGAACGCAACAGCGTCTTCAATGCACCGCACTTGGTGCTCTTCCCTGGTATTGCCATCATGGTAACCGTGCTGTCCTTCAATTTAATTGGGGACGGGCTGCGCGATGCACTTGATCCACGGTTGCACCGCTAAAAATACCCAGCCGCACGCCCGCCCGCAAGCGCGCATTAGACCTGCCGAAAACCAGAGGCAACGCTGCCAGACCGCCTTTAAAGCCCCGCTCCCCGCCAGCCCACGATAAATTTATTGAAGTTTTAACCCGGCTACCGGCCGTTCAGGCGCGGCAGATTTCTTGCATGGTTATAATGTTTGCGATGAGCCCCGAACTTCAAATTGCACCGGCGCCGGCTGCCGACAACTTGGCGTTGAACGGCCACTTGGATCTCGACGCGCCGGCGCTGTACATTAACCGCGAGCTAAGCCTGTTGGAATTCCAGCGGCGCGTGCTCGACGAGGCGCAAGACACGCGCAACCCGTTACTGGAGCGTGTGCGCTTTATTTCAATTCTGGCCTCAAACCTGGATGAGTTTTTTATGGTGCGCGTCGGCGGACTCATGCTGCAGATCGGAGCCGGCGTAACTGAAACCGGTGCGGACGGATTGACGCCGGGCCAGCAGCTAGCGGCAGTCCGCAAGCAGGCTGCAGCCCTAATGGCCGAAGCCGAAACCTGCTTCAGCCAGCAGCTGCTGCCGCTCCTGGCAGCCAGCCGTATTTACATTCACGATTACGCCGACTTGAGCGCTGAACAAATGCAGCGCGCACAAGATTACTTTTCGCAAATTGTTTTCCCAGTCTTGACACCGCTGGCATTCGATCCCGGCCATCCATTTCCGCACATCTCCAACCTGAGCCTTAACCTGGCAGTGGAAGTGCGCCGCCGCGACGGCCAACGCCAGTTTGCGCGCGTAAAGGTACCGGATACGCTGCCACGGCTCGTGCCACTCCGGCACCCGGCTGAGACGCAACCGCGACCGAGCGGCCCATCCGCCGAACAGCACTTTGTCTGGATGGAACAGTTGATAGCAGCGAACGCCAGCCGGCTTTTCCCCGGCACCGAAATCATTGGTGCGCATGCCTTCCACATAACCCGCAACGCAGACATGCACATCCAAGAGCTGGAAGCCGGCGACCTGCTGGAAACAATGGAACAAAGCGTGCGCGAGCGACGCTTCGGGGATGTGGTGCGCCTGTGCCTGGCCAACAACATGTCTGAGCAGATGCGCGCGCTGCTGCTCGAAAACCTCGAAGTCGACGCGAGCGATGCGTATGCTTTTGAAAGTGCGCTTGACCTGCACGACATTGAAGCGCTCGCCGGCCTTGAACAACCAGCGCTGAAATACCCCACCTTTGTGCCCAGCATGCCGGCCGTGCTGCGCGACGCCAGCGTGTTCCGCGTGCTGGCCCATGGGCCGCTGCTTGTGCATCATCCCTACGACTCATTTCACTCTGTGCTGCAATTCTTTAGCGAAGCGGCCGCCGACCCGGACGTGCTTGCCATCAAGCAAACCATGTACCGCATGGGCTCCAACTCGCCCGTGGTGCAGGCGCTGCTGGATGCACAAGCAAACCACAAGCAAGTGGCCGTACTGGTGGAGTTGAAAGCGCGCTTTGACGAAGTCAGCAACATTGGCTGGGCGCGTACGCTGGAAAATGAAGGCGTGCATGTTACCTACGGCCTGATGGGCCTCAAAACCCACTCCAAGATTGTGCTGGTGGTGCGCCGCGAAGGCGAGCGCATCCGGCGTTACCTGCACCTTGGAACCGGCAACTACAATGCCGGCACTGCCCAGGTGTACGAAGACTTTGGACTCTTTACATGCGACGAAGAGATGGGAGCCGATGCCTCTGAACTGTTCAACTATCTCACGGGCTACGCCGAGCAGCACAACTTTCGCAAACTACTGGTGGCGCCTGTAAATATGCGCAGTGGCCTGACAGCATTGATAGCGCGGGAAATTGAGCACCAGCGCGCCGGCCGCGGCGGGCATCTAATTTTCAAAACCAATGCGCTTACCGATCAGGCCATAATTCAGCAGCTGTACACCGCATCGCAAAACGGCGTACAAGTGGACTTGTTGGTGCGCGGCATCTGCTGCCTGCGGCCGGGCGTGCCTGGTATCAGCGAAAACATTCGTGTGTCCAGCGTGCTTGGGCGCTTTCTGGAACATAGTCGGATTTACTACTTCCTCAACGGTGGTGAAGAAACTGTGTACCTTGGCAGCGCCGATTTAATGGCCCGCAGCCTGGACCGGCGCGTGGAGCTGCTCTTCCCCGTCGAAGATGCCACGCACAAGCGCTACCTGCGCGACACGGTGCTGCAAGCGCATTTAGCGGACAACACATCCAGCCGCAGCATGCAATCAACCGGCCAGTACAAGCGCAACACACCGCAAAAAGGCGCCACACCACTGGCGGTGCAGGACCGGCTGCTTGCCCTGCGCACTGCCCGCCCCGCCGCAGAAGTTCCCGAGCCCTCCAAGCTGGAGCGCAATATTCGCAAGAAACGAAAATGATGCCCCGCGCGGGCGCCCCACCGCAGCGCGGTGAGCTGGCGCGCCTTTTGCGCCAGCCACTTTCCGCAGCTGCCCGCGACCGGGTGCACGCCCTGCGCGAACTGGAACGCGGCGTGCCCGCTGCAACGCTCGCCACAGAACTGCAGATACCCCTCCAGCGCGTGCGCGCTTGGCAGCGCAGCTACACCTTGCGCGGCACTGCCGGCATAATTGCCGCCCACCCGCCTGCCAAGGACGAAGCGCTCCGCGCGCCCATCACAATCGCTGCACTTCAGCACGCCTACCACACGAATTCGGCCGAGGCTGCCGCTGTCCTTCAAACCGCGGCCAGCTTCTTCAGCCAAACGGCCACCGGCACCGCCTTAGCAAGCGCAGCCTGCAACTCCTGCAGCATGGCGCCAGCCTGCACAATCTCGAAGCGCGCCCTGCCGCCAGCGCACTTGCGATTCAAACCCACCCGCTCACTATCCTGTCGGCCACTATGCAGCGCAATGTGGCGGCACTGGTGCGCGCACAGCGCGGCAGCTTTGGCAAAGTACAACGCCGCCTGCAAGCTCTTACCGGTACAACCGCGGCCCAATTAACAGAACAACTCTGGCTGGCAGCCCTGCTGCGGATTGCGGCCCGGCTGCCTGCCGCCTGCCGCACATCCGCTGCCATGCACCTCACCGATGAACCCGCCCCCGGCGTTGTGTTGGAATTTGGCGGCGCACAACTGCTGGCCGGCGTGGCAGCCCTCAGGCGCGAGATTAAGTTCTTCACGGCTTGCACCGGCCAGGCACTGCAGCTCAGTTTGCGCTTGCCACCCGCATTGCGTGCGCTAGCCCGCGCTGCGCGCAAGGGCTTGGAACCGGAACTGCTGCCAAACGCGCCAGTCTCCGAGACTGCGCGCCTGATACTGCGCCAGCAACTGGCGAGCTTGCTGCACCACTCGCAGAATCTAGCGCGGCGTGAAGATGCCGAAGACGTGCACCAGCTGCGCGTGAGCACCCGCCGCTTGCGCGCCGCAAGCGCTCTCTTTGCCGGCAGCCTCGATGCAAGCGCCATGAAGCCATTCGCGCGCGCACTGCGCACGGCTGGCCGCGTATTTGGGCACGTGCGCGATCTAGATGTTCTGCTGGAGAAACTTTGCAGCCACCACGCGCAACTGCCAGCACCCCAGCAAAGTGGCCTTGATTCATTGATCGCATATTTCCAGCATCAGCAAACAGCTGCCCGCGTCACAGCCCTGCAGTACTTGCACGGCATCGACCATCAAGCTTTTGTTTTGGAGTTTGGTGCCTTCCTGATGCAGCCGCCCCCCTCCGCTTCAACTTGGCCACATCCGGTGCTGGCCTGCGATGCCGCGCCGCAGCTAATCTACGGCCGCTTGGCCGAAGTCCGCGCTTTTCTGCCGCATTTACAAAACGCTTCGCTCAGCGACCTGCACGACCTGCGCATTGATTTCAAAAAGCTGCGCTATGCGCTCGACTTCTTCCGGCCGCTGTTGGGCGCGGAGCTCAAAACCGTCATCAGCGCCCTAAAACAAATCCAAGATGTACTCGGTGACTTGAATGATGCTGATGTGGCTTGCGCCATGGTGCGCCGGGCGCTGGACGACGACCCCGGCTTGCAATCACAGTACTGGGACATTAATGCGTACATCACTGTGCGTGAAACCGAGCGCACTGCATTGCAGGCAGCATTTCCAGCCGTCTGCGCCGGGCAATTTGCCACCGCAGCCTTCCAGCAACAACTGGCGAGCGCAGTGGCGGCCCGTTAGATGCGCCTCTACTTTCTGCGCCACGGCCTCGCCGGCGACAGCACCACGTGGGCCGGTGCCGACGAACAGCGCCCGCTCACTCCAGAGGGCGTCGCCCGCATGCAGGCAAGCGCCCGCACAATCAGCACGCTTGAACTTGAACTGGATGAAATAGTCACGAGCCCGTATGTGCGCGCCCGCCAGACTGCCGACATCGTTGCCGCGCAACTCGGCCTGCCCGTAACGCCGCATCCCAGCATGGTCCCCGGCTTTAACTTTCCCGCACTGGAACGGCTGCTGAACACGCGCCTGCAAGCCGGCGCGCTTTTGCTTGTCGGCCATGAGGACGACTTCAGTCAGCTGATTGGCCGGCTGATCGGTGGTGGGCGGGTGGTAATGAAAAAGGGCAGTCTTGCGCGCGTGGACCTGCTGCAGTTGCAGCCTCCGGCCGGCATTTTGAACTGGCTGCTGCCCCCCAAGCTTTTAGCCCGCGAATAGCTTGTGAATGCGTTGCCCCCCTTCAGCGAGTCGCTGGGCATCATAGACCTCGGCTCCAACTCCGCCCGCCTGCTGGTGGCCCACTACACACCGGGCAGCGTCTTCAAAGTAACGGATGAGCTGAGCCGGCGCGTCCGCCTCAGCGAAGGCATGGCCGCCTCCCAATTACTAACTCCCGCGGCAATTGAGCGTGCGCTCGCCACTCTGCGGGTATTTGCATCATTTTGCAAGGCCAATGGCGTCCGGCGCGTAATACCCGTGGCCACCGCGGCCGTCCGTGATGCGCGCAATCAGGCTGAGTTTTTACAGCGTACACAGCGCGAGACCGGCCTGCGCCTGCGCGTGCTCACCGGCGAGCAAGAGGCTTACTTCAGCTCGCTTGGCGCAATCAACAGCATTGGCATTCAGCAGGGGCTGGTGCTGGATGTGGGCGGCGGCAGCGCGGAGCTTGGAAAAGTGCGCGCTGGCGCGTTTCAGCGAGGCACGGTCAAACCGCTCGGTGCCCTCAGCCTTACCGAACGGTTTTGCCACACCGACCCGATTTCAGATACAGACTACGCCGCACTCTTCAAGTACATCGCAGACACTCTCGCACCAATCGCTTGGCTGCGCTTGCGGAACGGGCAGCAGTTTGTGGGGCTGGGCGGCAGCGTGCGCACGCTGGCGCGCATCGATCGCGAAACGCGCAGCTATCCGTTCCACCTTGTGCACCAATACGAACTAAAACTCGGCCGGCTGGAAAAGCTGATCGACAAGCTGCGCGGGCTTAGTTACAAAGAGCGCGCCCGCCAAATTGCCGGCCTGCGCAATGACCGCGAAGACATAATTCTTGCCGGCGCAATGGTGGTGGCAGCTGCGCTGCGCCAGGCCGGCGCCGAAAGCCTGACCGTATGCGGCCAGGGGCTGCGCGAGGGACTGCTCTACTCGCAGTTTTTGCGCACGCGCCGCCCGCCGGTGTTGCGCAACCTGCGCGAGTTCAGCATCTTAAACCTGGCGCGCAACTACAGCTCCAACCAAGCGCACGCGGACCATGTGGCACGCCTCTCGCTTGCGCTCTTTGACCAATTGAGCGCAGAGCACGCGCTGGGCGCGCGCGAACGCGAATGCTTGTGGGCAGCAGCTCAACTGCATGACATTGGCACCAGCATTGATTATCACAATCACCACAAACATGCAGCCTACATTATTCTGAATGCCGCGCTTCCCGGCTACACCCACACCGAACAGGTAACCATTGCGGCCCTCTGTATGCTGCACCGCCGCGGACGTGCCGAGCTCGAGGCGTTTGCGCCGATAGCGCTCCTCAGCACTTCAGAGCTAAGCAATGCGCGCCAGATGGGTGCTCTGCTGCGGCTGGCGGAATATTTGGACCGCAGCCGCAGCGCGGCCGTAAAGAAAGTACAGATCCGAATTGCAGACGGGCGCGCACAACTTCTGGCAACGCCCGCAGCGGTTGGCGGTGCCACCGTTGAGATTTCGGAAACACAGCGCGCCACCGACTTGTTTGAGCAGGAGTTTGGCATGCCGCTATCGGTATCAATCGCCTGAGCAGCAGCACATGCAGCTAGAGATCGAGCGCAAGTATTTAGTGCGTGTCTCCCCGCCGGACTTGGCGACATGGCCATTTGAGGAAGTACGCCAGGGGTATCTAGCCATAGAAACGGACGACCGCGAAGTGCGCGTCCGCCAGCATGGCAGTAATAGCGTGCTCACTTACAAGCGCGGCAGTGGTGCACAGCGCGCGGAGGTGGAAATTCACATTGACGCCGCCCAATTTGCGCAGCTTTGGCCGGCCACCAGCGAGCGGCGCGTTCAGAAGCGGCGCTACCGCATTGGCGCTGCGCAAATTGTGCTGCTGGATGTGTTCAGCGGCGCGCTGGCCGGGCTGCTGCTCGCCGAGGTGGAATTTCAAACTGCCGCGGACTGTGCGGCCTATCTGCCGCCCGATTGGCTGGGCAAGGATGTGACCGCAGACAGCCGCTACGCCAACCGCAACCTTGCCTTGCACGGTCGCCCCGCCGATTGACCACAACGCGCCCGCGCGGGACCGGCACCCTGCCCGCAGGTGGCCCTAAGCGCAAAAAGCCTAGGTGGTCAGGTGCGCGTACACCAGCTGTTGAAAGTGGTGCACGCCGTTTTCGCGCTTCACTGAAAACCGGCCGCGCTCATAGACGCCGGATTGCAGGCCCTGCTGCACCACGCGGCAGATCTCCATGTCCTCGCGCTGCACTTCATCGCTGAATGCAATCGATTGCTGCATGCTTTCCCAGCCCGCACCAGTGCCGGGCTGTGCAAAGTACCACTCAAAAATAGTCAGCGTGCGCTGCGCATCCAACGGCAGCACAATATTAATTTGCAGATTGTCAGGGTAAAAGTTGAACATCACGTTGGGAAACAACCAGTAGTACAGCGCATCCGGTTCGGCAGTGCCGCGCAAGTAGCGCCGGTCGTGCCCCGCCTGAGCAGGAGTGCCTGCCGCCCGAAAGGGCGCATGCTGCTTGCTGTAGTTGCGAAACGTCTCAACGCGATACTGCTCGTAGTCCAGCTCGCGAAACAGCCCGGGGTGCGCAATCGGAATGTGGTACCCCTCCAGATAATTGTCGATGTAGACCTTCCAGTTAGCCTCCACCACATATTCGCGGCGCTCCAAGAGGTCCAGCTGGGACACATCAAACCCGGCAGCCGCCACTTCCTGCCAAATGAGTCCCTGGCTCTGTTCCAAGCTTTCACATTGGGCATCCAAATTTACAAACACCCACGGTCCCCACTCCGCGACATTTACCGACGGCAGGCACACCTGATCGGCTGACCAGTCCCCCACCCCCTCAAATTCCGGTGCAGTCAGCAGCTGCCCGTCCAGCCCATAGGTCCAGCCGTGGTACCGGCATTGCAGGGTTTTACGGTTGCCTTTACCAGCAGCCACTGGCCCGGCCCGATGCCGGCACACGTTGTAAAAAGCGCGCAGGCGCCCCGCTGCATCGCGCGTTACCACCAGCGGCTTGCCTTGCAGGTCGCAGGTCACATAGTCGCCGTGGCGCCGCAGCGCCGCGCTGGCAGCAACCGGCTGCCAGCTGCGCCAAAATATTTTTTCGCGCTCCAGCTGCAACATAGCGGCATCAAAGTACCACTGCGCCGGCAGCGTGCTGGCCAGCGCCAGATTGTCAGCTGGCTTGTATTGCGCCAGCAGCGCCGCGCTGCTCACGGCTTGGTATGCAGCACGGCCCGTGCCGCGTGGTAACCGGCAACGCCCGTAATGCCTGCGCCCGGATGATTGGCGGGGCCGCACATGTAAAGCCCGCGCACCGGCGTGCGGTACTGCGCCCATCCCGCAATCGGGCGCATGAATAATATTTGGTCCAGCGTGAGATCCGCGTGATAAAGATTTCCACGCGGCGCGCCGAACTCGCGCTCAAAGTCTGCGGGCGTGTGGACAACGGCAGCCTGTATGCGGGCGCGCAAGCCCGGGATATGCGCATCCAGCAGCGCAACCACATTGTCGCGCAACGCAGTGCTGCGCTCCGCATTCCATGCGCCGGCGCGCAGGTGCCACGGTGTGTACTGCACCGCCACAGACATCACGTGGCAGCCCGCCGGCGCAAGTGATGCATCACTCAGGGAAGGGATCACAGCTTCCAAAACCGGCGCATTAGATACACGGCCATACTTTGCGCAGTCATGCGCGCGCTCCACATACTCCAGGCTGGGGCTGATGCTGATGCGCCCGAGCGCATCCATCCCGCCGCTTGGCACATCCGGAAAAACCGGCAGGCCGTCAAGCGCAAGATGCACCCGCGCTGCAATCCCTTCTCCGCGTATATTGTTGACGCGGCGCACAAAGCCCGGCTCCAGCCAATCCCCACCGACCAGCTCAAGCAAAGTTTGTTTGGGGTCAAGGCCGGATACCACCGTGGCCGCCTTGATTTCGCTGCCATTTGCCAGCACTACGCCCGCTGCCTGCCCACTGCGCACAAGCACACTCGCCACAGCAGAGTTCAGCTCAATTGTGGCGCCGGCAGCCTGCGCCGCAGCCGCCAGCGCTTCACCAAGGCGCGCCATGCCCCCGCGCACAAACCCAACCGGCCGAATATCGCCCAGCGCTGCGCCCACATGATGGTGCAGCAACCCAAGCGCCGTGCCCGCAGCTTGCGGGCCCAAATTAATATTCTGGACACCACCTGCGCCAAGCGCTCCCTTCAGCAAGTCGGACTCAAACCACTCATCCAGCCACTCGCTTACCGAAAGCGGCAGCACACGCAACAGCTCCAGCATCTCCATCCGGCCAAGGCCGCGCGCCTTGAGGCCCAGCTGCACCAATGTCCACGCATCGCCCAAACCGGGGTTTGGAACCTGCGGCGCCGGCAGCATGTAAGCACTGCGCAGAAAGCCCGCAAGCCGCGCCGCCCGTGCGCAAAACGCCGGCCAGCGTTCGGCGTCCCGCACAGACAGCATGCGCAGCGAACGCACCGTCCGCCGTTCATCCCGCCACAGCGGCAGGCTGTGCCCATCGCGCTCTAGTGCCAGCAGCGGCATGCCCGCCCAATGCACGTTGAGCCCGTGCCGGGACAGGCGCAGCTGCCGGCTAAGCAAGGGTGGCAGCCAACCCAAAGATGTCATAGCGGTGTCAAAACGGTAACCGGGATGCAGCTCCGCGCTGGCATGCGTGCCACCCACCCGGTCGAGGCGCTCCAGCACCAGCACCTTGCGGCCGGCCCGTGCCAACACCGCAGCTGCCACCAAGCTATTGGCGCCCGCCCCGATGATGATGCAGTCGCTGCTTCTCATAGCCCGTCGCGCAGCATTTCCATTGCCGCGAGGCGCCCGGGCGCACCGCAAATCCCACCACCCGGATGCGTGCCCGAACCACACTGATATAACGCGCGCACGGGAGTCCGGTATTGCGCCCAGCCCGGCACCGGCCGCAAAAAGAACAACTGGTTCAGCGCCAGTTCACCCTGAAAGATATTGCCCTCGGTAAGCCCGGTTACGGACTCAATGTCCGCCGGTGACAATACCTGCCGGTGCAAAATATTTTCGCGCAAGTTGGGCGCGTACTCACATAGCGTGTTGACAACCGTGTCGCCAAACGCAGTGCGCTGCGCGTCCGTCCAGCCGCCCTTCAAGTTGTACGGCGCATATTGCACAAAGCACGACATTACATGCTGTCCTGGCGGCGCCATGCCCGGATCAATCAACGAAGGAATCAGCACATCCATGTACGGATGGCGCGAGAACTCGCCATACTTCGCATCATCAAACGCCTGCTCCAAGTAATCCATAGATGGGCTTATCGAAATTGACCCGCGCAAATGCATGCCCATCCCCGGCAGGCTTGTGAAGTTAGGCAGTGCAGCCAATGAAAGATTCACCTTGCCGGACGAGCCGCGGATTTTGAAGCGCTCGATCGCTTCCCTAAACTCCGTGGGCAAGTCCGCTGGCGCGCACAGCTTTAGGAAGGTGCGCTTCGGATCCAGGCTTGAAGCCACGACGCGCGCATAAATTTCCTCGCCATCCGCCAGCACCACACCCATGGCGCGCCCGTTCTTTGTAATCACTTGCTGCACCGCCGCATTTGTGCGAATCTCAGCGCCAAAACTCCTGGCGGCACTGGCGATTGCGCTGCTGATGGCACCTGTGCCACCGCGCGCAAAGCCCCAGGCACGGAATGCGCCGTCAATCTCGCCCATGTAATGGTGCAGCAGCACGTATGCGGAACCGGGCGATCGCGGGCCGAGAAATGTGCCGATGATGCCGCTCGCCGACATCGTCGCCTTCAATGGCTCGCACTCAAACCATTCATCCAGGAAATCAGCAGCACTCATCGTCATCAGTTTGGCCAGCGCGTGGAAGCGCTCGCCGCCTAGCGCGCGCACGTGCGAACCTAACTGTGCCAAAGACTGCAAATCGCGCCAGCCGGGCGCTGCCGGATCCGGCGGCACCATGCCCAAAATCGGGCGGACTGCCATGGCCATCTGCGCCATCAAGCGCCCGTACTCGTCGTACACGTCCGCATCGCGCGGGGAGTGCCGGTAAATCTCGCGGTGCGTCTGCGCGTGGTCCGGCCCGCGCAACAAATAGTCCCCCCCGGGCAGTGGCGTAAAGGTGCTCTCGAGCGGCAATATTTCCAGCCCATGCCGCGCCAGTGAAAGGTCGCGCATAATCTCCGGCCGCAACAAACTAACAACATAGGAAAATACCGAATACTTAAAGCCGGGGTACAGCTCTTCGGTTACCGTGGCGCCACCCACTAGATGGCGCTGCTCCAGCACCAGCACCTCCCGTCCAGCACGCGCCAAGTAGGCTGCGGCTACCAGCCCGTTGTGACCGCCGCCCACAATAATTGCATCGTAGCGCTTGGCCATCGTTAGTTCACCTTATCAAGTTGGGGCACTGATTGTGATCCATTAACCAGCATCAGCTGCGTTTGCGTGGCGGATCATAAAACGGAAGTTCCACAACCTTCGCGGATGCCAGCCGCCGCTGGTGCTCCACCGTCACTTCCATCTGCAAACTTGTACCTGTGGCAAAATGTGGCGCGCGCAAATGCGCCAACCCAATGTAGCGTTTGGTGATGGGCGACCATACAGTGCTGCTGGCGTACCCCACCCACTCATCACTTAGATACAACGGCACACTGGCGCGCAGCGTTTGGGTTGGCACCTGCGGCGCCAAGCCGGCTGCATTGAATAATCCTTCCACATCCAGCCAGTCCACCTCAATGCCCACAAAGCGCCACTGCGCCGGGCGAGTTTGTTCCAGCGCCAGCGCCGCGCGCCCCACAAAGTTTTCCTTGCGCAAGTCCACGGCCCAACCCAGGCCCAGCTCATAGGGCGATGACTTGCGCGCCTCAATCGCAGCCGCCCGCGCCGACGTGTAGTCCACATCCAGCAGCAGCAGGCCGGCCTCAACCCGCGCCACATCCAATGCCAGAATGCCAGCTGGCACCAATCCGTATGGCATGCCCGCCTCCCAAATCAAATCCCAAAGCTGCGGGGCGGCCGCAGCCTCGCACCATACTTCATAGCCCAAATCGCCACTGTACCCGGTGCGGGAAATTTCCACGGCCACACTGCCCAACTGGCTGCCCATCACATGGAAATAACGCAGGTCATTCAAATCTGCAGGGCACAGATGCTGCAGTATGGCGCGCGCTGAAGGACCCTGCAAGGAAAGCGCTGCCACCTGTTCCGAAACATCCTCGATCTCAACCTGTAAGCCGGTGGCATTGGCGTACAGCCATTGCAAATTTGGCTCGGCGCACGTCAGCCGGAAAACAGATTCACCCAGGCGCTGCAGCGTGCCATCATCCAATACCTTGCCGGCAGCATCGCACCACGGTGTGTAAAACACCTGGCCAACCCGGCAGCGGCTAACGTCGCGTGTGATGACGCGGTTCAGCAGCCGCGTTGCATCCACCCCGCGAATTGCGTATTTGTAGAGCGGCGACACGTCAAACAATGCCGCGCTGGTACGCACCGCAAAGTATTCGCGCTCCGGATGCAGGTCGTACGAACCAGCCACTACGCACGGGCCCCAACGCCGCCAGTTATGCGCAGCGCACAAAGGAGCAGTCCGGGAATGGAAGGGGGTACCAGGCAGCATGCGTCTATTTTGGAGCGGTCAATCCGGAAACACAGTTTGTCGAACTCTGATTCTAGCAGACACAAAAGTGCCCGGGCTTTTCGACCCAGGCACTGATGCTCCTTGTGTGGGGGCCCCAACCAGTGGGGATTCGCTAATAATAAGGGAGGTAATTCAGATCAAAATCCGGGGCGGGAATTGGGTAGTCGCGGCTTGCCGCCTCGCCCCAAGTGATTGCAATCGGAGGCCTGCCGGATGAAAACTTAGTGATCCACTGCGCCGTCGAGCGCCGATAAATAGTGCGGTCGGCAGTTCCATCGCCGTCAAAGTCACCAACCACAGGCAGATCATCCGTGCCTGCAATACCCCAGGTGACCGAACTGATGGCGCCGGTAACCAGACTGCGCACCGCCCACAGCGCGCGCGTTGGCTGATAAACAGCAAGATCTGCGCGCCGGTCGCCATCATAGTCTCCCGGAACCGGAATATCCACGCCGCCGCCCTCGCCCCAGTTCACAATATCGAATCCACCGCCGCTGTACTTCACAAACCAGTTGCCAGTCGAACTTTGATAGATACAAAATCGGTGATTGTGTCGCCATCGTAATCAGCCGGCAACGGCACCTCGTAGATGCGGTATTGCGGCCGCGAATCGCCCCAGAGCTGCACCCGCACCTCTTTGGTGCGCGAGAGCAGGATAAACCACTGCCCGGTTGTGCGCCGGTATACAGCAATGTCGGCCTGACCGTCGCCATCAAAGTCGCCCGGCGCCGGCAGATCGCCGCCATCAGCAATGCCCCAGGTTGTGACACTCGCCAACTGGCTTCCACTGCGGAAAATAAACCATTGCGCTGTAGACGGCCGGAACACAGCGCGATCGGTCTTGCCATCACCGTCATAGTCCAGCGGAACCGGGATCTCCTCGCTGCCAGCCAAGCCCCACACATTCACCTCACCCACGCCAGTGGACGTGCGCCGCACCACCCACTCACCGCTGACCGCCCGGTAGACCGTGCGGTCAGAAACACCGTCGCCATCGAAGTCCGAAGGCGGCGAATTGATGGCATCATTGTCCAGCACCACCAGGCGGATGTTATTCACGCCCGTGCCGCCAAAGACCGGATCCGTGCTCTGCACCCGATGCGTAATCACAGCTGTGTGCTGCGACTCAAGCACAGAATCGTCAACCGCAACGATCGAAATGATTTTAGGAATGTACCAGTTTGTGGAATCGAACCCGACACTAGCCGGACTGAGGGTGATCTGATTGCTGGTGGTGCCCACTCCCACCGACACAAATGCAGTGGGCGGCACCGCCAGCCGGATTGAATAGCTGTCGCCAATGACGCCTTCTTTTACGATCGTGCCACCGTCAGTTTCCGCGACAATCACGCGCACGTCATTGTCGTCAATGTCCGCCGTCAGCGTGGGGGTAAAGTCCTGCTTGAGCACCACCGTGGCAGTGCTCCAACCAGTAATCGCCACGCCCCCAAAGAAACCGTCGCTGTCATAGAACTTGTCAGCGCTGTCCACCAGATGGGAAATCTGCTGCGTGTGTGCCCCCTCCACCACGGCATCATCAACACCGGTCACGTACACCATTTGCGGCACGCTCCAGTTACTGCTGGTGAAGGTCAGGCTTGTCACGTTCACAGGTATAAGTGGCGCCGCCACCACAGTTCTTAAGTGCAGCTGGGTTCCACCATTTACTGCGATCGTAACCGGATGCGTCGGCTGTGTTTCCAGTCGCACACTGTACATGTCCGGCGAGTTATGGGCGCCCTCGATGGCAACGGTATCCGTTCCCGTCTCCTCCAGCCGCACACCAGACTCGTTGTCCACAATTGCAACCGTAATGCTTGGGATTACGCGCCCGTTGTACGCTAAAGTGTCACTCTCAACGGTAAACGTGATCACGCCGCTGTGGGCACCCTCCCACACCGTATCATTGATTGCCGTCACTTGCACAGACCGCACCAGATAATAGTCCAGCGACGTAAAAAACATCGTTGTGGTCGAAAGGGTGAACTGGCCTCCGGCGTGGCCAATGGTTACGGTCACCGGCCCGCCCGGCACCTGCCCCAGCACCAGCGTGAAGCCGTCAGTATCGCCGCCCTCTGACACCACTGTGGCACCCGCGCTCTGCACTACCAGCACTGGCGCTGTTGAGTCATTGTCAGTGATACTGGCCGTGACATCATTCACGCACAAGCCATTAAAAGTGCTGTCCGTGCTGGAAGTGCCGTGGGTAATTGCAGCGGTGTGCAGCCCCTCTTTCACAACGTCATCCACGCCGGTCACCGTCACAGTTTGTGCGGTGGCCCAATTGGCAGTCGTGAAAAACAGACGCAAAGGCAAAGTGGAAAGTTGACTGTTTGTTCCAACCGTCACTTCCACCGAGCTACTTGGCGCTGATGCGAGTTTGACGGTGTAGGAATCCGTAGCGCCACCCTCGAACACGGCCGTCCCGCCGTTGCTTTCTGTTAAGGTGACAAGCGAACTGCCGGTGCCACAATATGCCGCAGCAGCCGCCGCATTGGAGTCAAGCCGCAGTGCCGGCAGCCGGGCGCCTGCTTCCGAGCGGGCAGCCGCCGGCCGCGCTACCGCAGAGTTCCACGTTGAGGAAAGCGCGCCGCGCACGCCCGGCAATGTTTGTACGCCCAGCGCCAGCCAGCTGAATGCAAACACACCGGCCGCCAACATCGCCACGCTGCGCCGGTGCAATAAATTAAATTGTTGAGAACTATTACCGTGTAGCATCCTTGCAACACTCCCGCCAGCTGCGCTGGTGCGCCAGCTGAGCCAATAAAACCGCTGCTTCCATCAGCGGCTTGCGCCATCCCGGCTGGCACAAAAAATTATGGCTAGCGGAACCTCGACAACTTAGGGGCTGCGAGTCAATTCCGTAGCACGTGCGGGGAGTATCGGCAGATTACCGGCCGGCTTGAGTGCGGGGCGCGGGCGCTGCGGCAAAAGCACCCGCCAAACAAACTGCTTACGGAAAATTTACAGGGTCAAGCGCGGCGGTCAAGCAATTGGCCAGGCGGCGGATACCCACGGGAACTTGCCTGCGGTCGCGGGCCGTACACCTGCCCCGCGCGCGGCAGCATGCGCAGTGACTTGTCGAAGAGCGCCGGTTGCAATTGCTCCGGTTCAAGATCAGCACTGCCAGCCGTGGCATACTCCGGCGGCTCGGCAGCCCGCAGCTCCGGCTGCAGCTCGGTGGCAGCCACTTGGGGAAAGTAAAACAAAGGTGAGACTGGTGGAATCATTGCTTTGCGGTGATTTCAAATTTTGTCTGCCGGCAGCAGCCACTCCGGCAGCGGCTGCCCAACCGAAAACGCCCGCCCCCGCAATCACGTGCGGATCAACCCCACCTTCCCGATACTGCGCACCCTCCATGATCCTCACCTTGCAGCGCCGTTCCGCCGAATGCGCACAGCCCGCGCATATAGATCTGCGTACGCCTGCACCGGCAGCTTCCACGAAAAGTCGGCTTGCATGGCGCGCACCTGCAGCGCCTGCCATGCCTGGCGTTCAGCAAATAATTTGCACGCGCGGCGCACCGCAGCAGCCAAAGCCGCGGCCGAATACTTGGAGAACACAAATCCGGTGCCGCGCACCGCATCCACATTCACATCCACCACCGTATCCGCCAAACCACCGGTGGCACGCACCAGCGGAATTGCGCCGTAGCGCATGCCAATCAGCTGGGTCAAGCCGCAAGGCTCATAGCGCGAAGGCACCAGCACCACATCCGCGCCCGCATAGATCCGGCGTGCCAATGCTTCATCAAAGCCCACGCGCACAGCCACAGCACGCGGGTGAGCGCGCGCCAATTGCCGCAGCTGCTTTGCAATTTCCGGGCTGCCACTGCCAAGCACCACCAGCTGCGCACCCAGCACCCGCAGCAGCGGCGCCACGGCTAACACTAAATCCAAACCCTTTTGCCAGTCCAATCGCGCCACAAGTGCAAACAAAGGCCCGGCCGCTGCCGGAAGCTGCAGCTCGGCGCGCAGCGCGTCCCGATTCACGCGCCGCCGCGCCAGCCGGCGCACATCGAATTTTGCTGCAAGCACCGCATCCGTTGCCGGGTTCCACACCGCACCGTCCAACCCGTTAAGAATGCCACACACGCGCGCACCCCGCGCCCGCACCAGCATCTGCAAGCCAGCGCCCTGCTCTACCCGCCGGATTTCGCGGGCGTACGAGGGGCTCACTGTATTGACAACGTCTGCCGCAGCAATGCCGAGCGCCAGCAAGCCAGCGCGCGCATGCACCGGAATGCGCGCATCAACGCACTGTGCGAGCCCGCCAGCCTCCAGTGCAGCCGCACCATCGTTGAACTGATAAGCAAGATTGTGGATCGTGAGCACGCCCGCGGTGAACTTCCAGAAGCGCTGCACCCGGCCCGCCGTGCCAAGAAAATAAAGTGCAGCCCCGGGATGGGCATCGTGCACATGCACCACATCCGGCTGGAACTGCAGGCTCTCGGCCGCCCGCAAAGCTGCCAGCGCAAAGAACACAAACTTGCGCAAATCGCCGGCCATGTTGGCGCCATACACTTTGCCATCCCGCGCAATGGGCCGGCCGCCCACCAAATAGCACAACCCGCCGCTAACATTCAGGCAGCGCAATGTCACGCGCTCAGCCCGCCCATCCCAAGCCAGCACACCACCCGCCAGCCGCCGCGCTTTATATGCGGCCGGCACCCGCAAGCCATTGTCCGGCAGCATCACGCGCACATCCAGCCCCATCTTGCGCAGTGCAACCGGCAAGGCGCCCGCCACATCAGCAAGGCCGCCCACTTTTATAAGCGGCGCGGCCTCCGCTGCCAACATCAATATTTTTAACCGGCGCATAATTCCCCCAACAGTATAATGGCGCCTGCAGCGCGGAAGATTTTCCAATTGAAAAGACTTGGCATTCTCACTGGCGGTGGCGACGCACCCGGACTGAACGCTGTAATTCGGGCGGTGGTGTTAACTGCCAGCAACGAATACAACCTGGAAATTGTTGGCATTCCAGACGGTTTTGACGGCCTGCTGGACAGTGACCGGGCGCGCGTCCTGACGCTGGCTGATGTGCGCGGCATCCTTTCGCGCGGCGGCACAATTCTGGGTGCCGCCAACCGCGGTAACCCATTTGCAAAAAAGACCACAACAGCTGGCGCCGAAACCATCATCGATGTGTCTGCCGATGCACTGCGCAATATCGAGCGCCTCAAGCTGGACGGGCTGCTCGTACTTGGCGGCGATGGAACGCTGCGCATCAGCCAAGATCTAATTGCTCACGGCGCACCAATCGTGGGTGTCCCGAAAACAATTGACAACGACATGGGCGGCACGGACGTCACATTTGGCTTTAACACCGCCGTGGCAACCGCCACGGACGCCGCCGACCGCCTGCATTCAACTGCGGAGAGCCATCACCGTGTGATGGTGCTCGAACTGATGGGCCGCGAAGCTGGCTGGATCGCGCTGGTAGCGGGCGTGGCCGGCGGCGCAGATGTGATCCTGATTCCTGAAATTGAATTTGACATTGCCGGTCTGATTGCCAAGCTGGAAGAGCGCCGCAGCCGCGGGCGCCTGTTCAGCATTCTGGCAGTGGCCGAGGGTGCCCGCCTGAAAAACAACGGACAAGTGCTGCGCTCACAGGCGGACGCTCTGCACATCGCGCGCCTCGGCGGCATCGGGCAACAAGTATCGGATCTGATCGAGGCCACCTCCGGGTTGGAGACGCGCTGCACCGTGCTTGGGCACCTGCAACGCGGCGGCAGTCCGGTACCCTTTGACCGCTGGCTGGCAACCCGCTACGGGGCAGCCGCTGTGCGGCTGGCTGCGCGCCGCGGTTTCGGCCGCATGGTGTGCTATCGCGATGCCGGGATCGGCGACATCGCGCTAACGGATGCACTCGCGCTGACTCCTAAGCTGGTGGATCCCACTTCCGAGATGGTGCAAATGGCACGCGGCGTGGGGATTTCATTTGGCGACGACCAATGAACTCCGGATTAAAACAACAAACCGCCCCCATGGACGGCCTGTTGTTTGCCGGGACACTTACCCTGTCGAAGACAGGAGGCATGTCCCGGCAAAGAGTCGCGAACGACTACAGTCACTACTCATAGACATCACCTCCTTAATATTAGGATAGCGGGGCATAAGCCCAATTAATACTTAGAGTATAGCTGCTCACCAGCGAATGTCAAACCAGTGTCTACAACCAAAACCACCCGGCGATGCGCATTCGCTGTAAACTGCACCCAAATTTATCCGCCAGCATTTTCAACGGCTGGCAATCTCTGCCTGCCAACCAAGCTTTGCAGACCGTAAAGTACCGCGCGACGGCTGGTGCCCGCTGGTGGGGGATTGCCCTGCTTGCGGTGTATTTTTGCGCTGCATGCGGCGCAGCCGTACCTGCCGGACCCGCAACGCCCACCACTCCAGTGGCCGCAAGCCCTGCAGCCAACGTGCCCACTGCGGCCCCCACTGTGCAGCCCACTGTTGCCGCCGCCGTTGCCTGCGGCGACGATGTGGAATTTGTGAGTGACTTGACCGTGCCAGACTTCAGCAAGGTTGCACCCGGCACAGCATTGAATAAACAGTGGCAGGTGCGCAACTCGGGCACCTGCGCGTGGGGACCGCAGCACCGCGTCATTTTTGTAGATGGAAATAACCTTGGTGCAACCGTGGAACATGCGCTTTACCCGGCACTGCCCGGCACTCTGGCAGTTGTGAATGTATCGATGGTAGCGCCCGCCGCTGCGGGCGACTATGAAGGCTACTGGCGCTTGAGCGACGCAAAGGGCGAGCCGTTTGGCAGCCGGCTCTACATAAAAATTACCGTTGCCGCCCCGCAGCCTTAATCCGGGCTGCCCGTCTCGCGCTCAAGCCAAATGGTTACCGGCCCGTCGTTGACGAGAGCCACCTGCATCTGCGCGCCAAACTGGCCATGCTGCACCGCCACGCCCGCAGCCTGCAAGCCAGCAGCAAAACGCTGCACCAGTGGCTCGGCCAGCTCTGGTGGCGCCGCCGGCATAAAACTGGGCCGCCGCCCCTTGCGGGTGTCCGCATATAAAGTGAACTGGGAAATCACAAGTGCACTGCCGCCCGCATCCAGGATCGAAAGATTGGTCTTGCCGGCGTTGTCTTCAAAAATGCGCAAGCCAACTACGCGATCCGCAAGCCAGTCCGCAACCGCCACTGTGTCGCCGTGCCCCACCCCCACCAGCAGCAGCAAGCCCCGCGCAATCCGCCCCAACTCCACGCCTGCCACACTCACGCTGGCTTGCGTCACCCGTTGAATCAACACTCGCACGGCGCTACCGTAATTTAGCCAGCCCGCGCTGCCGCAACCCGAGCCTCAGGGCAGCCCGATAGCGGCGCGCACCTCGTCCATAGTCGTTGTGGCCAGCGCGCGGGCGCGCTGCGCGCCATCGCGCAACACATCCCAAACATCATCCGGCCGCGCCGCCAACGCCGCCCGCCGTTCGCGCAGCTCAGCCAGCCCGCTGTTCATGTTCTCCGCCAGCTTTAGCTTGCACTCCACGCACCCAATCGCCGCACTGCGGCAGCCGGCATTAATCTCCTGCACCGCATCCGGCGCAGAAAATGTTTTGTGCAGGGTGAATACATTGCACACATCCGGGTTGCCGGCGTCCGTGCGCCGCACCCGCGCCGGGTCGGTCACCATGCCACGCACCACCTTCACAGTTTCCGCCGCCGTCAGCGCCAGCTCAATCTGGTTGTTCTCGCTTTTGGACATCTTGCGCTGCCCGTCCGTACCCAGCACCTTCGGATACTCAGTGTTCTTCATCTGCGGCTCAACCAGCACGCTGCCGCCAGTGCGGTGGTTAAATGTGCGCACCACTTCCCGGCAAAATTCAATGTGGGATTCCTGGTCAATACCAACCGGCACGAGGTTGGTCTTGTAAAGTACGATGTCAGCCGTCATCAAAATCGGATAACCCACCAGTCCATAATTCACATTGTGCGGATGCAGGCGCACCTTTTCCTTGAAGTGCGGAAGATCGGTGAGCTTGCCGAGCGGGGTAAACATACTCAGGATTGTGTGCAGCTCCGCATGCTGCGGCACATGGCTTTGCACGAACATGATCGAGTCCGCGGGGCGCATGCCGGCTGCCAGCCAGTCAAGCGCCATCTCCGCCGTATGCGCCCGCAGCAAGTGCAAGTCTTCGAGCGTGGTCATGGCATGCAGATCCACAATGCAATACACGCAATCATGGTCGGCCTGCAGCGCCACATAATTCTTGATGGCGCCGAGAAAGTTGCCCAGATGCTGACGCCCGGTTGGGCGCGCGCCCGAAAACACCCGCGGCCTTCTTGTCATGGTTGTCCCCTGATTGGTTTAAACTGGGCTGCCGGCAGCGGCCAGCCCAACGCTAACGTGCGCGACCGCACGGCCCTAAAGCTGTAGTTTCTCGCGCAGCAACCCCAGCACCTCGCCCGGCTCCGCGTGCCGGCCGGTAGCCAGCTTGGAGTAGACCAGACTGCCGTCCAAGGTAACCTCGTAAACGCCGCCTGTTGTGGGCAGCAAGCGCACAACTTCCATTTGCGCCTCAAACTCCGCCAAAATTTCAACCACCAGACCGGTGGCTCGTTTTGTGAAGCCTCAAGAAGTACAGTAGCTTATTTCGATGTTATGCTTCATGATCGTCTCCACGCGCAGTATAGCAGTAAACCGCCCCGTAAAAACGAGGCGATTGTGCTAACATTAACGCGTTCCGCTGAAACCAGTGAACATCCGCAACGCTGATGAGTGACTACAAAATATTGCTGGCGGCCGAGAGCGAAGGCGTGCTGACCGTTACGCTTAACCGGCCCGACCGGCTGAATGCCCTCACGGACGAACTCATGACCGCCCTGCACGGGGCCTTCAAATCCGCCGCCCGCAGCGCATCGGTGCGCTGCGTTGTGCTTACGGGCGCGGGCAGCGGCTTCTGCGCCGGGCAAGACCTCACTGCTAACGCGCCCGGCACCTCATTTTCGCTGCGCGATCACATGCAGGCAGCCCACATCCCGCTCTTGCTCGCGATCGAAGCACTTGAAAAGCCGGTGGTGGCCGCGATTAACGGCGCCTGTGTTGGGGCTGGCCTGGCGCTTGCGCTCAGTTGCGATTTACGCCTCGCCGCGCAAACTGCCAGCTTTCGCGCTGGCTTCATTGGCATTGGCCTCGTGCCCGACTGCGGTGCCAGCTATTGGCTGCCGCGCTTGATTGGGCCCGCGCATGCCGCGGAAATGTTGTTCACCAATGACCGCATGGATGCACAGACTGCTGAGCGCCTGGGTTTGGTGAGCAAGGTGCTGCCCGCAGCGGAACTGGCAGCGGCTGCCCACACGCTGGCAGTGCGCCTGGCTGCCGGCCCGGCGCTCGCGCTGGGGCTCACCAAGCGCGCGCTAAAGCATGCGCAGCAGGCCACCTTTGCGGACACCCTGGAGTATGAAGCGCACTTGCAAGATGCTGCCGGCCGCAGCCCGGATTTCGCCGAAGGCGTCAGCGCCTTCCTCCAAAAACGCAAGCCAAAATTCATAGGCACTTGATTGCACCCGCTGCCCCTACCAGCGTGGCCCACAGCCTGCCTCCGCACCGCCGCACCGCGCGCGTTCATCAAACCGCACTGCGCTGCGCATGCGGTCCGCCCGCAATCCGGCAGCGCCCAACAGCATGACTGAAACGCTCGAAGTTGGGTTCCTGAGCTGGCGCGACGGCGGCTTTGACCCCGCGCAGCCGCCAAACTTTTTGGTGGCCCAAGCACCCAAGCGCGCAGCCCGCGGCCGCACCCGCGATCTGCTTACCGTGCGCCTCGACCTTGGCACCGCTACCGGCAAGGCGGGCCCGGATCCCGCGCCGTACCTGATGGTTGCGCATGATCAGTTCTTTGGCACGAGCGGCTCCGTCACGGCCGCAGCGCGCACAGCTGTAGAAGCTGTGAATGTGGAGCTGATCCGCCTGCAGGGCGAGGATGCGGCTGCGGCACTCAACGGCAGCATCACTTGCAGTGTGCTGCGCGACGATGAGTTCTTCATCATCCAGTCTGGCGCCGGGCAGAGCTTTGTGCTGCACAGTGACAATGTGGAACGGTTCCCGGAGCCCGGCCGCAGCCTGCAGCCATTGGGCCTGGCCAGCGGCGCAGAGCTGCACTACTTTCACACCAAACTTGCTGCGGGGGATTTGGTGCTGCTCTGCCGCGCAGCACCCAGCGGCTGGCGCCTGCCAATCCTGCGCGCCATGGCCGGCGAGGAAGTTGGCAGCATTCTGGCGCGCCTGAATAATCTTGCGCGCGAAAATACCACGGCGCTTGTGGGTTGCTATGCCGGCGCAGAACAATTTGGGCGCCTGACAGATGCGATTGAATTGCTGCAGACCGCGCCCGAAGCGATGTTGTCTGAAATAAATCTGCAAAGCGCGGGGGCGCTGCCGCTCGCTGCTGTGCAACCCGCGTCCGCCACCAAGCCCGCCGCCCCGGCTAACATTGGCGAAACACTTGCCGAATTGCTGGACCGGATGCGCAACCAGCAGCCGGCTGGTGTAAGTGACCCGGTGCCGGCGGCTTTGGCCAACGTGCTGGGTGATGGGCTGCCCGCAGCCACGCAAGCCGACGCGCATGCACGCGACGCAGCGGATGCCGACGAAGCAGAATATGGACCTGCCACACCCGCCGGCCCCGATCCACTGCCGCAATGGGCTGAAGCAGAAAAAACAGCAGCGCTGCGCGACGCTGGCATACCGACGGTCGCAGAGTACACGCGCGACTATGGTGGCGCAGACGATCAAATAGATGATGACGATGATGACGAACTTCTTCCCCAGCGCCCGCGAGTGGCCGAGTACGCTGCTGCATGGCTGCGCGCGGCCACACAATGGTTTGCAAACCTGCCACTGGCCGCGGCGCGGGACCAATTCGACCGCGGCCTGAAGTCGCTCGGCACATCCGTGGGTGGCGCCAGCCGCCGCCTGGCCGGCCGCATGCTGCCCGAACAAGACAGCGAACCGGAGTTCAGCGTAAGCCAGTCAACACTGGCTGCAATTGCAATTGCCACGCCGGCGCTGATTGTGCTGCTCACCACCACCATCTACATTCAACTGGGCATCACGCGCCAGTTCCGCACCTACATGGATGGTGCGCAGTTTGCAGCGGCCCAAGCGCGGACTGCCGCGGATGCTTTTACGGCAGCGCCATCCTGGAAGACGGCGCTGGAGCAGCTGGACCAGGCTGATCTGCTGCGCCCCGGCGACGCCGAGGCGGCCCAACTGCGCACAGAAGCGCGCGCGAAACTGGACCAGCTGAGCAAAGTGGCGCGCCTGCCCGTAACCGACATTACGCCGCGCGGTTTTCCAGAGCAGGGGCGCATCACGCATCTGCTGGCGCTGGGCTCGCCGCTTTACGCATTGGATGCGCAAACCAACAGTATCTACCGCGCCGTGCAAACTGCGGGCGGTTACCAGCTGGACGAAGGCTTCAAATGCAGCGCCGGCAGCATCAATGACGTTGCTGTAACCACGCTGGTGGACATGGCACTCCTTGAAAATCCGAACTTCCTCAACAAAGAAGCGATTGCCGCACTCGACCCCACCGGCAAACTACTTATCTGCCCCGGTGACAACACGCCCGCCCACATACTGCCGCTCGCACCGCCGGAAACGGGCTGGAGCGCGCCCGGCGCATTCGCATTGTTTTCCAACCGGCTCTACATCCTGGACGCAACCGGCGGGCAAATTTGGATCTACAACGATGTCAGCCACATGGGCGCCACCGGCGCTGCCGAAGACCCCGCAAAGCAGCCGCCGCTCCCGCTTTTTGGCGCGCAGCCCATCGCACTGCAAGACGTTGTGGACTTCACCCTTGCGCAGGGCGATATCTTCCTGCTGCACCGCGACGGGCGCCTAACCCACTGCATCCGGCAAACTGCATCAAACGATCCCATCTGTACTCAGGCGCGCTTTCAAGACGACCGGCCCGGCCATGCATCCGGCCCGCAGCTCACGGACCTGGTGGGCCCGGCGGCAATTCTATTTTTCCCGCCACCCGAAGCTGCGTTTTACTTTGTGGATACCGGCCTGGCCGGCGCGATTCAGGCCAGCCCAAGCCTCGCTGTGCAGCGCGAGATCCGGCCGCAGCTGGAACCCAACCAAAACCTGACGGCCTTCGGCCTTGGTGCGGGCCGGCAACTGCTGTTTGCTGCCGGCCCGCGCATCTTTGCCGCCCAACGCCCATGACCGCAGCCGGCGAGCGCGGCAAATACGTCATCGGGCTCACCGGCAACATTGCAACTGGTAAAAGCGCGGTGTTGAGCATGCTGCGCACGCGCGGTGCGCTGGGCATCGACGCGGATGCAGTTGTGCACTCCGCACTCGCTGCCGGCGGGCCGGCAGCTGCCGCCGTGCAAGCTGCATTCGGTGCCGAGTTCATCAAACCGGACGGCGGCGTCGACCGCGCAAAACTAGGCGATGTCGTCTTCGCAGACGCAGCCCGCCTGCAGCAATTGGAAGCCATCGTGCTCCCGATTGTGCGCCATCAAGTTGAGCTGCAGATAGCAGCTGCCACCGAACCGGTGGTGGTGATCGAAGCCATCAAACTGCTGGAGAGCCCGCTGGCTGCGCAGTGCAGCGCGATTTGGGTGGTTACCAGCAGCCCGGCAGACCAGCGGGCGCGCCTGCAGGCCAGCCGGCCGCTGAGCCCTGCCCAGGCGGAGACGCGCATGGCAGCGCAATCCCCGCAAGCCCAAAAGGTTGCGCAGGCAAATGTGGTGCTGAACAACACCGGCACATTAGCCGCGCTCGAAGCACAGGTGCAAGCTGCATGGAGTAAAATTCCGGCGTTGACAGCTGCCGGCAGCGGCCACGGCTAAACCCGGCGCCAAAATAACAGGAGACAAAAGCATGGCAGGCATCATCACTTGGGCAAAAGACAATCCGCGCCTCTCGGCATGGCTGGCGCTGGGGCTGGGCATGGTGGCCATCATCTCTTACGAAGCGCGCGATGTGGGCTTGCTGCCGGGCCAATGGGCTGCGCTGATCATCGCCACCGTTGCGGTGGCCGGCCTGTGCATCTGGATCATCAGTTGGGAAGATGACGCTGAAGACGAGCCGGAGCTCGAAAACACGACTGCTAATAAAAAGGCCTAGTGCCATCGGCCGCAGCGCGGCCACCCCAAATAAAAAACGGCGGAGCGCTTGGCTCCGCCGGTTTTGTTTAACGGACCTGACGCACCGGCTACGGTGTCGGCGTCAAGTTAAATTCTGGCGTAAGCGTGATGTCTGACAGTCCGCCGCGCGCAATGATGATCGTCTGCCCTTCCTTAAGCGCATTGGGGTTTGCAAGTTGATTGACCAGCATCAGCTCGTCCATCGTTACTTTATTCTGGTACGCAATGCTGGCCAGGCTGTCACCGGCTTGCACCACGTACGTGAAAGGCACAAAGGTGGGGAAAGGCGAAGGCACCGCCGTCAAACCAAACTCCGACTCCCAGTGAAAAAGACTCTTTGGCTCGCCGTAAAAATATGTTTCGATAATGCGCCGGAAGACGGGCGCCGCCCACTCTGACCCCTCGCCTTTGTTTTCGAGCACAACCACCGCAGCAATGTCCGGCTTGCCGGCCTGCTTGGCATCCGAGTAACCGGCAAACCATGCGTGCGGCCGGCGCGGCCGGTCTTCCGCCGTTCCGGTTTTACCGTACACCGGAATCTTTAAATTCTTGAACCGATCGAAAGCAGTTCCGGCTGGTTCATGCACAACCTCCCACAGCCCCTGCCGCACTGTGGCCAGCGTTTCCGCAGAAATGGGCAGCGCGCCCACAGTCTGCGGCTCAAGCTTGTATGCGGGCGCAGCGCCGGGTGCCGCCATTTGCAGCACCAGCTGCGGCCGCAGCAACTGGCCGCCGTTTGCAAGCGCGCTATACGCCATCACAAGCTGCAGCGGAGTTACCGTCAGGTCTCCCTGCCCAATGGCCATGTTTACACTGTCGCCAATCGTCCAATCAGTATTGCTCTGCGCAGCCCAGTCTGCGCTCGGCACCACGCCACCCACTTCCTCATTAGCAGCCTGCGTCAGCCCCACAATTCCGGTGGGTGGGCCAAAGCCAAAACTGCGCGCCATGTCCGGCAGGTAATAATCCGCCCAGCGGTGCAGGCTGAACCCCATATGATAAAACCATGGGTTGCATGAACGGCGCAGCGCACCCACCATGTTCAGCGTGCCGCTTTCCGGAACCTGCTTCTCGTAAGTCCAGTCATACTTCACGAAGTCTGCGCCGAGCTCCGTCCACTCATAGCCGCAGTAGTAGGTCTGGTCTTTCACAAACAACTTGGACTCAAGTGCAGCCGACAGCGTGACCACCTTGAAGGCTGAGCCCGGCGGGTACTGCCCTTGCGTTACGCGGTTGATGAGCGGGCGCAGCGGATCATTGAGCGTCAGCGACAACTGTGAGATGTTGTAGTTGGAAGGATCAAACAAGTTTGGGTCAAAGGCCGGCGACGAAGCCATGGCCAGCACTTCCCCGGTGGTGAAGTTGACGACAACTGCAGCGCCCGTCATGCCCTGCAGCGCAGCCTGCACCTCGCGCTGCAGCTTGCGGTCCAGCGTGGTGGTAATGGCTAGCGCCGGGCCGGCACGCTTTTCGGCCAGCTTGATGTTTAAGGCACCGCTGGGCGCACGCACCCAGAGTGTGCCACCGCGCTCGCCGGCCAGCTGCTTCTCGCCCCATCGCTCCAGCCCTTGCGCGCCCACAAAAGCATCTGGCGAGTAGCCCTCAGCCTGATACGCCGCCACCTCCGCTGCCGGAATCGGCGCAACATAACCCACCGCGTGCGGCGCTCCAGCTACACCGCCCATGTAATAGCGCGTCTGATACTGGTTCAGCCGCAGGCCGGAGATATTATTCAGCACAGCAAAGCGGCTGCTAACCTGCTCGATGGACGCTTCACCCAAGGCCACATACCAATCCGGCCCGGCATCGGCGTAGCGGCTGCGCAGGGCCTCCGGGTGCACATTGAGCAGGCGTGACAACTCACCGAGCAGCTGGCCCTCCTGCTCTGGCACAATTTCACCCGCCACAACGCCAATCGCAACCGCATCCGTTTGCGCTGCAAATGCCAGGCCGTTGCGGTCATAAATGTTTCCGCGTGCGGGGGTCAAGTACTCCATCATCAAATTACCGCCGTCTTTCAACTCCGGCAGGATCAAGCCGTCATCCCACACAATGCCCCAGCGGCTGTCCGCAAATTCCAGCTTCATGGTTATCTGGCGCGATACGCTGCCCACCAAACCGGTCTTCAGATCCACCTTGAACTGCACCTCAGCCTGCGCTGCCTGCTGCAGGGCAGCGAGCACCGTGGCCTCCACGCTTACAATGCCGCCGCCATCCAGCGCATCGCGGTAACGCTGCGCAAACTCCGCTGCGCCCAGCAGCGCTGCTGACTGCGGCGCCAGCAGTGTGTGCATGCCGGCGTAGTCGCCTTTTTGCCACGCATCCAAAAATGCAGCTGCCGTGCCTTCGGCATCGGGCGGCGGCGCGGTGGCAAATGCAGGAGCCGGCAGCGTGGCTTGTTCGCTGCCCGGCTGCCCGGCCACCAGTGGCGCAGGCACAGCTGCACCAGCGCATGCCGCGCACAGCAGCAACCCCGCCACACCCGGCAGCCGGCCTAGAAAAGTATGTCTTGGTGAACGGGGCAAGAGTATTGCAGGTGCGCCTGGCAGGCGCGCGGAACATCCACAGCAACAGCCACACCCGCTTGGCGCAGCGCCCGCGTCAGGTGGCACAACGGCAGCCCGATCACATTCGCCAAACAGCCGCCTAGATTGGAAGCCGGCCGGAACTCGGCGTTTTGAATGGCGTAGGCACCGGCTTTATCCATCGGATCGCCTGACGCGATGTAACGCTGCAGCTCGGGCTCCGTAAAACTGCGCAACACAACATCTGTGCTGCAGTGCTCCGGCAGCGGCGCAGCGCCGTTGCCGCCAGCAACCACCAGCGCAGACAGCACACTATGCGGTGCGCGCTGCAGGCGGCGCAGCATATGCGCAGCCGCCTGCGCATCCAGCGGCTTGCCCAGCGCTTCGCCGCCATCCACCACCACAGTGTCCGCAGCAATTACAACCGTCCCGGGATTTAGTTCCAAAGCCAAGTGCGCCTTCTCCCGCGCCAACCGCTGCGCGTAAGCCAGCGGCGGTTCGCCCGCCCGCACACTTTCATCAATCACAACCGGTTTTACCGCAAATGGCAGGCCAATCAGGCGCAACAGCTCCTGCCGGCGCGGCGACTGCGAAGCCAGCAGCAAATTAACTTGGCCGGGCGCAGACACGTAAATGATTTTAGCATGGCCAGCGCAGACTGAATGGTAAAATGCCTGCGTGCGCGTGGATATTCTGACGTTATTTCCAGCGGTGTGCGCCGCATACCTCAACGAAAGCATCCTCAAACGCGCGCAAGAATTCGGCGCGCTGCAGGTGGGCTTGCACAACATCCGCGATTACGCCACCGACAAGCACCGCGTCACGGACGACATGCCTTTCGGCGGCGGCGGCGGCATGGTGTTAAAACCGGAGCCGGTCTTTGCGGCTGTCGAAAGCCTGCGCGGCGCCACCAACGCGCCCGTCATCTTACTGTGCCCGCAAGGACGCCAGTTCACGCAAGCCGTTGCGCACCAGCTGGCAGCGCAGCCGCACTTGCTGCTGCTCGCGGGCCGCTACGAAGGCATTGACGAACGCGTGCGCGAACATCTGGTGACAGACTCTATATCGATTGGCGATTACGTGCTGACGGGCGGCGAACTGCCGGCGCTGGTTTTGCTGGACGCTGTAACGCGCCTGCTGCCGGGCGTGCTGGGTGCTGCCGACGCTGCCAGCAACGACTCTTTTGGCGCCAGCGGCATGCTGGAGTACCCGCACTACACCCGCCCCGCAGACTTCCGCGGCTACACCGTGCCGGAAGTGCTGCTGACCGGCGACCACGCCGCCATCGAACGCTGGCGCCGCGCGCAATCCATCACGCGCACCTTTCACTGGCGGCCGGACCTGCTGCACACTGCCACGCTGAGCAAAGCCGACAAAGACACGCTGGCTGCTGCCGCTATTGCTGCTGCCGGCAACGAAGCCTGAGGCGCATTGCAGCGCCCCGCAGCTCCCGCAAAACTCAATCGCGCCAGAAATCCAACGCCATGCAAGTACACACGCTGGACTTGAACTTTCGCGGCCTGACGCACAACACCGCTGCCTACCTGGTGCAGGGGCCGACCGGCAACGTTCTGATTGAAAGCGGACCGCGCTCCACGCTGGAGACGCTGCTGGCAGCGCTTGCAGCGCACGCTGTCGATCCCCAATCCATCCGCGACGTGCTGGTAACCCACATTCATCTGGATCATTCCGGCGCGGCCGGCTGGTGGGCGCAGCAAGGCGCGCGCATTCATGTACACCCCAATGGTGCGCGCCACCTTGTGGATCCGGCCAAACTGATTGCCAGTGCTGAACGCATCTATGGCGACCGCATGCAGGACTTGTGGGGCGAGATTTTGCCCATAGACGCGCAGCTGGTGCTGCCGTGCGAAGACAAAGCCGTGCTGCAGCTGGCCGGCCTCGAGATTGAAGTACTCGCAACACCCGGGCACGCCAGCCACCACAATGCGTACCGCATTGGCCGGCAGCTCTTCTGCGGCGATGTAGCTGGAGTGCGCACGCCCGGCACCGCGCTGCAAAGCCTGCCGGCCCCGCCGCCGGAATTTGATGTGGAAGCCTGGCAGGTTTCACTGGCACGCCTGATGCAGCTGGACCTGCAGTGCCTGTACCTCACACATTTCGGCGCCGTCACAGATGTTCGCGCGCACTTGGAAGAGCTTGCCTCACTGGTAATCAGCGCCGCGGACTTTGTGCGCGGCCGGCTCAAAGCCGGCATAACCCGCGAGACGCTGCTGGCGGAGTACATTGCGTGGAACCGCGTGCGCGCGCTGGAGACCGGGCTCAAGGAAGAAGACTGGCAGCGCTTCGAAGCAGCCAATCCCATCTACATGTCTGTAGACGGCATTACGCGCTACTGGACCAAGAAGTGGGAAATTAAATAGTGCGCGAGAACCCCGCCGGCCGGGAACACCGCAGCGCAGCCCAGCCGGCCAGTGTGCCGCTCGGGCTGCTGCTCTTGCTGGTGACTGCCGGCATGCTGGCATGCGGCGGGCTGTGGACCTACATCTTAATCACGCGCCCGGCTGCGCTGGCGCGCGCCACCGTCACGCCCATCTTTGTGGTTATCACGCCCGGCGCAGCGCCCGCGGCCGCAGCGCAGCCGCTGGCAACTCCCACAATTGCATTGCCAGTGCAAGCCACCGCCACGTTTCCCCCGCCACCAGCCGGCAGCCTGATCCAGCTGGGCGCGCTGGTAAAAGTTGTAGACACCGGCGAAGGCCTGCGCTTGCGCGTGGAGGCAGGCGTGGAAGGCAAGGTGAACTACCTGGCCATGGACTACGAAGTTTTTGAAGTGCGCGAAGGCCCGCGCGAAGCATCCGGCTTCACTTGGTGGTATCTGGTTTCACAAAGTGATGCTGCGCGCAACGGCTGGGGCGTCAGCAACTATTTGCAGGTTACACGTTAGCTGCCCGCCCGCAGCGCAGCAGCCGCCCGCACACCAAAACGCCCCGCCGCACAGCGCCCCAATGCAGCAAGCCGCCCTCCGCCCCACCGCCATCCGCATCGACAAGCCGCGCCAGCTGCTTGTGATCCCGTGGAATGACGGCGTAACGAGCGAGTACCGCTGGCAAGCGCTGCGCGAAGCGTGCCCGTGCGCCGGCTGCCGTACGCCGGATGCCGCGCCCGCACCAGACCCGCTGCAGCTGGTGTTTAAGTTGAAGCCGGCAAAAGTTGCGAAGCTGGAGGGCGCTGAGGTTGTGGGTAATTACGCGGTGCGGCTGCTGTGGACCGACGGCCACAAGACCGGCATCTATCCGTGGGAGTATTTGCGCGGGCTGGCTCCGGCCTGAACGCGGGCGGGCTGCATCACGGCCCCGCATACACGCGCGGCACGCGCGCGCCAATGTTCGTGAGCACCTCATACGCGATGGTGCCGGCCAGCTGTGCCAGTTCCGCAGCGCTGATTTCCTGCGTGCCGTCGCTGCCCAGCAGCGTGGCGGTTTCGCCAACATCTACCGTGTCTGCCGCAACATTCACCAGCAACTGGTCCATGCAAACGCGCCCGGCCACCCCGTAGCGTTTGCCGCGCAGCAATACCGGCGCGCGGCTGCTGAGCGCACGCATGTAACCGTCGCCATAGCCGATGGGCAGTGTGGCAAGCGTAACCGCTTGCGCGCTTTGCCAGCTGCCGCCGTAGCTCACCGGCGTGCCCGCCGCCAGCTGCTTTACGTGCGTCACTGCAGCATGCAGTCCAAGCGCCGGCCGCACCGCAATCGAGCGCGCACATTCGTCAGATGGATACACGCCATAAAGCAGAATGCCCGGCCGCACCAGATCCAGCTGCGCCTCCGGCAATTGCAGCACCGCACCCGAGTTTGCAATGTGGCGCAGCGGCAGCGGCGCCCGCAGGCGCTCAAAATTCTGCAGCGCCTCCAGAAAACATTCCAACTGCAGCCGCGCTGACGCCAGGTTGGCCTCGTCTGCCGCTGCAAAATGCGAATACACACCGGCAATCTGCACATGCTTGCAGCGCAGTGCCTGCTCGATAAACGCGCCGGCCGCCCGCCACTGCACGCCCACGCGCTGCATGCCGGTATCCAGCTTCAGGTGCACCGGCGCACGCACGCCGCGCTCAGCGGCAGCCGCATCAATTGCTGCCAGGCTTTCGGGCGCGGTCGCACTGAACGCCAGCCCGTTGTCAAACAGAATTGGAAACTGCTGCGGCAGCAACGCGCCCATCACAAGAATGGGGGCAGCCACACCCGCAGCGCGCAATGCTGCGCCCTCTTCGGGCACGGCCACAGCCAGCGCGTCGGCACCCAAGCGTTCAAAAAGCTGCGCCACCGGCACCAAGCCATGTCCATAGGCATTGGCTTTTACAACCGCCATGATTTTTGCACCGCCGCTTGCGGCCGTGATTGCGCGCAGGTTGTGCGCCAGCGCGCCCAGATCAACGCGCGCGTAAACGGGACGCGCAGGCAGCGCGCCCATCTCAGGGGGCGGGCGGAGTGGCGACCGGCAGGCGGTCGGCGTCGCCAGTGATTGCCAAAAAGCGCCGCGCTGCCCACGCCGAAAACAACTCGCGGCGGCAGCTGCCGTCGGCCTGCAAAGTGCACAGCTCGCCATAAACCCAGTTGCCAAGCTGGTTGCGACTGGAGAGCCGCAGGCACTCTATCAGGCGCAGCGCACCCGCCTCCTCGAAGTCAGAACCCGGGCCGGTGCGCAGATTTACAGACTTCACCGGATTACCCAAAAACAGTGCCCCGGCGTCAATGCAAGCCAGCGGTGGCTCGATCGGACTGACGGCAAACAGCGAACCAACTGGCGTCGGCGTCGAAACCAGTCCACCCGTAGCCACGGATGCAGCGCCGGGGCCGGCGGTGGCACCGCCCGCAGGCAGCTCGCCCGCCGGCAAATCAATCCGCGCTGCCACGGCCGTGGCCACCGCCACCGCCACCATCTGCTCGATGTCCGCCCGCGCATCGCGCAACACCTGCTCCATGACAAACGAAGGCGCCATGCCGCTTGCGCCCGCTGCTTGCGGTGCCTGCTGTGTTTCAAAAAGCGCTGTAGCCACACCCGCTGCCACCGCAGTTTCAAATGCCGGCTGCTCGCCCGCCACACCATAAGCGCCCGCTGCCGGCAGCATGCCACACGCAGCCAGCAGCAGCACACCCACAAGCAGACCAGCAACCACGCGCTGCGTCGTACCGACCTTGATAAACATCAACCTCGTTGCTCTACTCATGCAAATTCGAGTTTACCATTTAGGGATGCAACAACTGGAAGCGGGACACCCAGCGGGCGGGCAGCAGCCAGCCTGCCCACTGCGCAACCCAACGCCCGCAGCGAATCTACTTTGCACATAGTCACTCGCGCCCACTAACTTACTCAAGCTGCGCCGCAAAGGCCCGCCGCCGCAGAACCACTGCAAACACAAATGAACCCAGCAGCGTGATTGCGCCACCTGCAAGAAACATAATTGGATAGCCATAGCGCACAATTACAACGCCGCCGACCAGCGCCACCACTGCAAAACTCAAGCCCGCAGCCATTTCGTTCACGCCGGACATCATTGGCCGCAGCTTGGCCGGCACAACCTCCAGCATGTAAATATTAAATGCCGGATAGCGGATGTTTGAAAATACCATTAACCCAATTAGCCCTGCGGTCGCAGCCAGCGGTGTGTGCACCAGTGCTAACGGCAGCACAAACACCGCCACTAATACAGATGCAACCACCACCGTATTGCCAAGACCCAGGCGCCGGCTGATTGCCGGGCCGAGCAGCGCAGCCGGAACTGCCGCGAGGCGCGCGCCCGCAAGCGCCACGCCCACCCAGAATGTAGGCACAGCCAGCTCAGTGTCCATATAAACATTGAAAAAAGTAAGCCCGCCACCCAGAGCAGCCACCTGCAGGAACCGCACAAATCCCAACAGCGCAATAGTGCCGTACATAGCGCCGAACGTACCGCCCGCTTCAGCCTCCGCCACAGCTGCGCCCTGCTCCGCGTGCCCGGCTGGATCGCGCGTTTGCATGAACACCAGCACGGCTGCAAAAACAAACAGCGGCACCAATGCAAGCGTCCAGCGATACGGCTCCGGGCTGGTCATCGTCACACCCAACGCCGATGCAAACAAACCGGGCAGCACCCCGCCCGTTAGTCCACCGGCCACCATTGCCGTGGCGCTAACCGCCGCCGCCGCTGCAAAAATATTGCTGCGGTTCTTCACATCTGTAACTTGCAGGAGATATGGCAGCGCATTCACAAAGTAAAGCGACAGCCCGATGTAGCCAACCAGTGCGCAAAGCGCCAGCCATGCCACGCGCTGCGCAAACGGCACACTTCCTGCTGCCGGCACCAATACAGCGCCCACCAGTGTAAGCAATAGCCCCGCCAGCGCCGTCTTGCGCACGCCCCAGACTGTGCCCAGCCAACCCGCCAGCAAGCTGCCCGATGCCCAAAACAAGGTCGCCACGCCATTAATCAAGCCCACGGTATCCGGCCCGAAGCCCAGGCGCAGAATGTATAGGTTGAAGAGCACCGTATTAATGCCACCATCCGCAGAGAAGCTGAGCAGCGCACTGACGCTGAAAAGCAGCAATACATTGCGATGCGAGCCGCGCAGGCTCTGCCTATATCCGGTTAGCATGGGGTTAGTTGAAGGGAAGCGTGCGGCGCGGGCCGATTGCTGCGGTTAATCTAGCCGGCGCACGCTTTGCAAGCTCCGCCAAACGCAGCGCGGCACCGCTGGCAAACGCGCACACGCCCGGCGGCGGCGCGCAACCAGCTGGCGCCATCAAAGACACACGCCTCAGTAAGCCGTGCACAGCAGCCCCCGGCCAAGAGCAGTTTGCGATCGTAAAGGGCGGCCGGCATCATTTTCTTCATAAATAAGTGACGCGATCATTTTACCATTCACAGCCGGCCGGCCAGTGCATGGCGGCACCTGTTAGACTCCCCGCATGCAGGCACCGCTGGCTTACTTGCTGGTACCGTCACTGGCGCACAACGAGGCCGGCCATTCCGAGCATAACGGACGCGTGACCGCAATTGGCGCGGCGCTTGCCGGCGTGCCGCGCCTTGAGCTGGCGCTTCAGCTGCCACCCGCAGTACCAGCAACTGCCGCCCAAGTGACCGCTGCGCATACCGCCGGCTACCTGGCACAGATTACAAAAGCTGCCGAAGCGCTGCCGCCCAGAATAGCCGACCCCTCCACCTACCTGTGCAGCGGCTCCGTGGAGTGCGCGCTTGAAGCGGCCGGTGCCGCGATTGCGGCGCTGGACGCGGTGCTGGACGGACGCGCACGCACTGCATTCAGCGTGGCGCGCCCGCCCGGCCACCATGCCGTCGCCGCTGCCGCCATGGGCTTCTGCCTGTTCAACAACATCGCAATTGCAGCGCACCATGCCCAGCGCAACGGCAGCGCACGCGTAATGATCTTCGACTTTGACGTGCACCACGGCAATGGCACCCAGGATCTGTTTTATGCCGATCCCAGCGTGCTCTTCGCATCCACGCATCAAGCGCGCCTGTACCCCGACACTGGCGCAATCACCGAAACCGGCAGCGCAGCCGGCAAAGGCTGCACCATCAACATTCCTTTGCCCGCCGGCGCCGGCGACAGCGCCATGCTGCAGGCAATTGAGCGCGTGCTTTTACCGGCGGCCGTGCGCTTTGCGCCGGATGTGCTGCTGGTGTCCGCCGGCTTTGACGCCCACTGGCGCGATCCGCTTGCCAGCCTGCAAATGACCTGCGCCGGTTACCACCAAGTTGCTGCCAGCTTGCAGGCTCTCGCCAACACCGTCTGCAACGGGCGCCTGGTGTTCCTGCTGGAGGGCGGCTACCATTTGCCGGCGCTGAGCGCCAGCGTTGCCAATGTTTTCCGCGCACTGCTCGGCCAGCCGGGGCATGACCCGCTTGGCGCAGGCAGCAAGCCCGCCCCCGAGCCGGACCACACAAGCATTTTGGACGCAGTCCGCAAACTGCATAAAATATAGGTGCCACAGCGTGGCACGATTCCTGCTCTCCCCCACTTTATGGGGGCTGTGGCCACAACGCACAACAATGACACGATGACAGACACTGACCGGCTGGCAGCAGCCTTTTTTGGCAGCGATGACCACCGGCCAGCGCCATTCAGCGTGGCGGGCAGCGGCCTGCCCGCCTGGATGCAAACCAACGCACCCGCACCGCAAGCGCTGCCCGCAGCGGAGGTGCTTGCCGCTGCGCATTATTTTGACTGGCTGCTGGAAGTGCCGCCCAAACCAGCTGCCGGTGCAGCTGCACCCGCCCAGCCGGAATGGCTGCCGCTTTCTTCTGTTGCCGTGCAAGCTGCTGCACTGCAGCCCGATCCCATGGCGCAAGAGCTGCCTGCGTGGCTGCTGGATGACTCACCCG
Organism: Anaerolineaceae bacterium; assembly: GCA_003569365.1. Classification (GTDB taxonomy): domain Bacteria; phylum Chloroflexota; class Anaerolineae; order Anaerolineales; family UBA11657; genus BD1. The sequence continues at coordinate 18,774 of BGOS01000003.1, read as the reverse complement.
CAACTTCCGGCCGCCACCGGCCAGAGCTGCTTGTGCCGGATGCTGAACCGGCAACTGTGCAAGCAACCACTGCCAAGCCTTCCGCGCCCGCAACGGCGCCGGCTGCTGCCACGCCCGCCGACAGCCAGCAGCTGACGCACGCCCGTTCACTGCTGCAAGCCGGCAACCCGAGTGCAGCGCTGCCAATTTATGCCACGCTTGTGGACGGCGGCTTACTGCTGGAGGCGGTGATTGCGGACCTGCAAGCCCTGCCCCAAGCCGCCAGCCCAAACACGCGCCAACTGCTGCACATACTGGGGGACGCCCACATGAAAAATGGCGAAGTTCAAGCAGCGCTGCAGTGCTACCAATCCGCGCTGCGCCAGCCCAATCACTAAACAACTCTGCAAGCAATTTCGCAAACAGCGGCGCCGCAGCCAAACTGCACAGCCGCAGCTGCGCAATCCACCGCCGGCGCAGCGCGCAGCACCGCCCAATCCGTTGCCCCAGGTGGCATCGATCTAGCGCACTGTGCAAGCAGCTGCCATAAACCCAGCGCCAACCGGCGATCACTGCGTGCAACTGCCCGCGCAGCCTCAGCCACCGCTCAGGCAACCGGCTGGCTATGCCAAAATCTCTGATACACTCAGCGCATTAAACTTTACGGAGATGAATTAGTGGAAACAACCTTATTGCTGGTGAAACCGGACGGCGTGCAGCGCGGACTAGTGGGCGAAATTCTTGGGCGCGTGGAGCGCCGCGGCCTGCGCCTTGCAGCGCTGAAGCTGATGCATGTTCCGCGCACTCTGGCGGAGCAGCACTATGCCATCCACAAAGGCAAGCCGTTCTACAACGGCCTGATTGATTACATTGTGTCGGCGCCGGTGGTGGCAATGGCGTGGAGCGGCAACAAAGCCGTGGAGGCCGTGCGCCAGGTGTTGGGCGCCACCAACCCCACGCAGGCCGCACCGGGCACCGTGCGCGCAGATTTTGCAATTGATATCGGCCGCAACCTCACGCACGGCTCAGACAGCGCGGAGAATGGCGCCGCGGAAGTGGCGCTGTGGTTCGCCAAAAGCGAGCTGCAGGATTGGAAGTCCGCCAGCGCGGCGTGGGTCTTTGAGTAGCGCTGCTTACTGCACGCGCAAGAGCACGCGCCCGTCCGCCCACAGCTCCTCGAGGTTAAAGTAGTCGCGCTGCTCGGGCGAAAACAAATGCACAATCACATCGCCCAGATCCAGCAGCACCCAGCCGCCGGCAGACTGCGCATCCAGGTTGTGCGCCACATTGCGGCGCTTGGCCTTGGCCACATCCAGCACTGCATTCGCAATCGCTTTTAGCTGGCGCTCACCTTTGGCAGAGGCAATCACAAAGTAATCTGTGAAGCTGGAGATGCCCTGCAAGTCCAGCAGCAGAATGTCCTCGCCCAGCTTGTCTTCAATCACCCGCACGGCCGCGCGCGCCAGTTCAAGCTCCGGGGCCGGCGCGGCCGCTACCGCGGGCGCAGCTTTCAGCTTCGGCACACGCTTCACCGGCGCAGCCTGCACTGCGCCGCGCTTGGCCGGCGCGCGCTTGGCCACGGGCTTCTTTGCTGCCGGCTTGCGCGAGCCCGGCGGCTTTCGATTCAGGTGCTCAGCCATTTCATCAGCTCCTTCTCCGTCCAGGTATTGATGACCGGCGCGGCCCCGCACCAGCCGCGCCGCGCGGTGCCCACGCCGTAAGGCATCAAATCCAAATCATGCGCCTTGTGCGCATCCGTGTTAATTGAAACATATGCGCCCAACGCCACAGCCCGGCGCACATGGCTGCCATCCAAATCCAGCCGCGCCGGATTGGCATTGATCTCCAGGGCCGTGCCGGTTGCAGCCGCAGCGCTCAGCACTGCCTCCATGTCCAAGTCCGCCGGCTCCCGGTCCGGCAAGCGCCGCCCGGTGGGATGCCCAATGATATCCACATGCGGGTTGTTGATGGCGCCCAGCAGGCGCGCCGTCACTTCCGCGCGCGGCTGCTTCAAGCCCATGTGCAACGAGGCCACCACCAGGTCCAGCCCGGCCAGCACTTCGTCCGGGAAGTCCAGCGAGCCATCCGCATTAATCTCCATCTCCGTGCCGTGCAGCAGCTTGATGCTGCTGCCCAGCTTGTGCTGCGCTGCGGCCACCTCGGCGGCCTGTGCGCGCAAGCGCTCCACGCTCAAGCCGTTCGCAATTGCCAAGCTGCGCGAGTGGTCGGTAATCGCCAATATTTTTATGCCGCGCGCATGGGCTGCCTGCGCCAGCTCCAGCACGCTGTCTTTGCCGTCGGACCAGTTGCTGTGCGCGTGCAGGTCGGCGCGCAGCTGCGCGCGCTCCAGCAGCACCGGCAGGCTCCCGTTTTGCGCCGCCTGCACCTCGCCCTGGTCTTCGCGCAGCTCCGGCGCAATAAACGCCAGCCCCAGCGCCGCGTATACCTCTTCCTCGCTGGCGCACAGCAGCTCTTTGCCGTTGGCGCGCGTTAGTGCATGCTCAGACAGCGACAGATTTTTTGTGCGCGCAATTTCGCGCAGGCGCACATTGTGATCCTTGGAGCCGGTGGCGTATTGCAGCGCCGTGCCAAAGCGCTCCGGCGGATGCACCCACAGCTGCGCGCGCAAGCCGGTGTGAAACTCCACGCTGGCCTTGGTGCCGCCTTGCGCCAGCACATGCGCCACGCCGCCATAGCTTGTAAACGCTGCAAGCACCGGCGCTGCGTCCTTGGCCGCCACCAGCAAATCCACATCGCCCACCAGCGCCCGCATGCGCCGCACGCTGCCGCCCGCAGCCGCAGCCTGCACGCCGGGCAGCGCGCGCAACATTGCCAGCAGCTCGCCGGCAAGCGGCAGCGCGTCTCCCAACAGCAGCTTGCTGGGGCGGCGCTTGAGCGCCTCGAGCCCCGCCAAAATTTTCGCCTCGGACTTCGGCCCCATTCCAGCCAAGCCGGAAAGCCGGCCGCCACGCGCAGCTGCTTCCAGCTCCGCCAGCGTTGTCACCTGCGCTGCCTGCCAAAACAAGCGCACCTTCTTGGGCCCCACATCCGGCACCTGCAACAGCTCCACCAGCGTCACCGGCACAGCCTGCTTCAGCTCATCCAAAAACTGCAGGCGGCCGGTGCGCAGCAGTTCATCAATCTTGTCTGCCAGCGCCTTGCCAATGCCGGGCAGTTCGCGCAGCTGGCCCGCACTCCACAGCGCGCGCGCCTCCTGCCCCATTTGCTCCAGGTTTTCGGCCGCCTTGCGATAGGCCAGTGTTTTGAAAACCACCTCGCCTTTGATTTCCAACAGATTGGCAATCAAGGTGAAGATGGCTGCGAGATCGCGATTGGTCAGCAACGAGCCTCATTATAACGCCGCATGTTAAGTCGCCGTGCTGTGGGCCGCTGCTTTGCTTGACAGCGCACTGCCGCACCGCTAATATGCTGCCGTGTACGCGCCGCCCAATGCACCGGAATTTAATGCTGCGGTCTTTGCGCTGGTGCGCAGCGTGCCAGCCGGCCGCGTAACCACCTACGGGCGCGTGGCGGAGCTGCTGCCCACGCCGCAGCACTCCAACCCGGACGCACACCGCCGCCTCGGTGCGCGCTGGGTGGGCAGCGCCCTGCATGCCTGCCCGCCGGATGTGCCGTGGCATCGCGTCATCAATGCGCAAGGCCGCATCAGCTTTGGGCCAGGCGCGGTGCAACAGCACGCGCTGCTCAGCGCCGAAGGCGTGCAGTTCTCAGAGGCTGGCGCGGTAAGCCTGCAGCTGTTTGGCTGGCCGGCAGCTGCCGCAAGCCCGCCGCTGCTGTAGCAGCGCTGCGCCCGGGCACCCCGCCCATGCACGAGTACGCCGGCAACCTGCACAGCCACACGCCCTACTCTGACGGCGCCTTGTATCACGCTGACCTGGCGCAGGCTGGCTTGCGCGCCGGCCTGGATTTTTTGCTCGTCACTGACCACAATATTTGGGTGGACGGCGTGCAGGGCTACCACACAGCCCCGGCTGGCAAAAAGCTGCTGCTGCTTACCGGCGAAGAAATGCACAACATGCAGCGCCAGCCGCAATCCAGCCACCTGCTGGTGTACGGCGTGCCGCATGAGCTGGCCGCTCACACATCTGACCCGCAAATGCTGCTGGACGCGGTCAACGCCGCTGGCGGCCTGGCGTTTGTGGCGCATCCCTTTGATCCCGCGGCGCCGCACTTTGGCGAGGCAGCCTATGCCTGGGAAGACTGGCATGTGCACGGCTTTCACGGCCTCGAAATCTGGAACTACATGAGCGAGTACAAATCACTCATGACCAGCACTACAGCGGCTGCGCGTTACGCCTTCTTTCCAGCGCACGGCATCAGCGGCCCGCCGCCGGCTGCCCTGCACAAGTGGGACGAATTGCTGGCCGCCGGCCAAACCGTTACCGCCATCGGCAATGCCGATGCGCACGGCAATACATACAACCTCGGCGCGCTGCGGCGCTGCGTCTTCCCGTATGAGCACCTCTACCGTGCCGTAAACACACACCTACTGCTGCCGGAGCCGCTGCGTGGCGAATGGCGCGCGGATGAGCTGGCAATTTACGCTGCATTACGCGCCGGTAGTTGTTTTGTGGGCTACGACGCGCCCGCTGCCACACGCGGCTTTCGCTTTAGCGCCACGGTTGGCGCCACCACCACAAACATGGGGGCACAGGTGCGCTTGCCAACCGGAGCCGCCCTGCAGCTGCATGCGCACACGCCAGCGCTCTGCAACCTGCGCCTGCTGCACAACGGCACCACGGTTGCCAGTGCAGTGCAAGCAGACGCACTCGACTACACAGTATCTGTGCCCGGGGTCTATCGCATTGAAGCAAGCATCAAGTTCCACGGCCGCATGCGCGCGTGGATCTTCAGCAATCCCATTTACGTGCGCGAATAGCGCGACCCTGTTTATCAGCTTCCCGCATCTGCACCGGACCAGACCTCTAGTTCGAACGCGCGCAACGGCTATCGGCTCCCAAATCCAATGCGCACTTGCGCCACGCGATGCTCAGGGCCATGCCCCTGCCCGGATACACCCGCGCGGTGCTCCAGCACCAATTTAGCGTACCGCGGGCTGTGCCGCCCCCCGCTTATGCAGGTTACCCAGTCCAAATCAGGACCGTAACTGCCCGCGCCAGCCACATCCTGACGCGGCACCCAGCCAACCTCCGGGATTCGGGCGTGGGCACCCCAAAGCAGCTTTGACAAAGTCTGAACCCTTGACAAGCGTGGTATATTTATAAATAAAATCCAACAGACATTAGCCTACCCTAACAGCAAGGAGCCAAGCCGGAGCCCAATCTCATTTATTAGAACCTGCGTCTGTAAATCGATTGCAAAGCCAATACTGGCAACGCAAATTAGTTACGAGTGCTGCAACATGCAGCAAGGAGTTCTTATGACTAAAAGTCCTGCTAGCCCTGCGCCCGAAACCGGCCCGGCGCCAACGCCCGGCAACACGGCTCCAATGCCAAGCACCATGCCCGCAACCGGGCCAGGCACCATGCCTGCAGCCGGTGACCCCAACGCAATGGGCGCACCCACCGCACCACCAATGGCAGGCAACATGCCTGCACCAGGTGATCCCGCTCCAATGGGCGCAACCTACACACCACCGCCGACACTCAACATGCCTGCACCAGGTGATCCCGCTGCAATGGGCGCACCCACCGCACCACCGATGCCAGGCACCCCAATGCCAGGCGCCATGCCTGCAGCCGGTGATCCCGCTGCAATGGGCGCAACCTACACACCACCGCCGACACTCAACATGCCTGCACCGGGTGATCCCGCTGCAATGGGCGCACCCACCGCACCACCAATGCCAGGCAACACGCCTGCACAAGGTGATACCAGTGCAATGGGCGCCGCCGCGCCTCCGCCTGCCATGGAGATGTTCACTGAAAAACCATTCGACATGGCGGCCGAGCTTAGCAAATCAGCTGAAGTTGAAAGCTTCCAAGCGGCCAATCCGGTAGCGAGTGCGGCCCCTGCTGCGACTTGGCCAGTGGCAGAGGATGCCCCCGAACCAGCTCCCGCGGCGTCGGGAGAGAGTGCAGGTCATAGTGCGCCTCTAGCGCCAGAACCTGCGCCACCGGTTGGTTGATCTGTAAGCACCGCCTGCGCGCCGCATGCACCAGAATGGAACCGAAGCCGATTTCTTAATGGGGCGATAGCCATTGTCCGGTTCCTCCCAACAGGCCATAGCCGCTCTATGGCCTGTTTTTATTAAATACCCGCTGCGCTCCCGCGCCCTTTTGGGGAGAGAGTCTCTATGCAACCGATAATCTTCAACTTCTTTGGCCCTTTGCCTTGGCAGCTGTTTCTAGCGTCGCTGCTCGCCTGGCTGGGCATCATTATCTTTTTGTATCTGCTATTCACGCTGGTAATTGGCCGGCTTGTTGCCCGTTCAGCCAGCACTCTGGATGATGCACTATTTGGATCACTGACGCGGCCGCTTGCGGTACTGGTCGGTATCTATGGCATCCGTCAGTCTACGCTGGCGTTTGGCACCGCGTACATCTGGCTGCAATGGCTCGACCGCACACTCAGCATTACTTTTGTACTTGCCCTAACCTACACAGTTGCCCATGTTTTCCTCGATGTGTTCTTGTACAACGCCCGCCGCCGCGCTGCGCAGAGTGATTCGGCTGCGCTGCAGTTGCTCCTGCCCGTATTGGGCAGGATTGGCACACCGCTGATCTACATTCTTGGCTTGGTGGCGGCACTGGGTAACCTGGGCATAGACCTAAGCGGCGTGTGGGTGGCGCTGGGCGGCGGCGCTTTTGTGCTGGCATTTGCCCTACAGAACATTCTGGGGGATTTTTTCAGCGGCATGGTGCTCCTGGTGGATACCCCCTTTCGACCCGGCGACGTTATCTTTTTGCAAGATATGCAGCTAACTGCCGTAATCAACAACATTGGCGTACGCGTAACGCAGCTGTATAACATCCACAATCATAATGACATTTACATTCCGAACTCAACCATGGCGAAGGCGGTGCTGCACAACCTGAACCGGCCTTCAGCACTCCATGCAATTGAGCTGGCTTTTGCCACCGAACGCACCGAAGACCCCAAGAAAATAATCGAAATTCTGCGCGACGTAGCCAATGGCCATCCGGATGTAATCGGCAAAGTGGAGGAAAAAATTGCATCCCTCGACCGGTTTGAGGGCCTGCGCCCGGCAGGCGAACAGCCCGGCAGCTACTCTAAACGGGTGGTGGCGCGCGTCCGCCTTAAAGCTGAATACCAGCTGAACCTGGCATTGCTGGCAATGCACGAACAACTGCGCGGGCTTTCATCCACAGTAAGCCGCGTGATGGCCTCAGGACACCTAACCGCCAGCGGACGCGCCGAGCTGCGGACAGAGTGCGAAAAACTAATGGGCGAAATTGGCTACACCGTTACCGGCGAGCGCCGCATCGTCACCAGCCCGGAGGCCATGCAGCACGGGCTTTTGCAACCGATCTTGCACCAGATTACCAGGCAGGAAAATCCGCGCACGCTCATTAATCGAACGCGTGCCTGGGTAGAGGTATTGCAGGCTGATCCGGATCTGTTTCCCGAGGACCTCGCCATGGTTGCCGCACCGTGGGGTTTTAAGTACGACTGGTTTGAAACGCACCTAGGCAAGATGTTTGGGATGGTTGCTAAATCCAGCGGCATGGAAAAACGCCTGGCTGACCTAGCGGATGAAATGCGCACCTACCTCGCCACCAAATACAAGAGCACCGAGCCCGGCTGGATTGCGCCGCAGGTGCGGGTGACGATGTTTAACGACACATTTGTCGCCTACCGCCTGCGCTATTATGTGGACAACCTGCGCCTGGAACATTGGCGGCGCACGCAGCGCATTGAAGGTGAGATTAATCAGGAAGTATTCCGGCGCTTTGATGCGGCGCGCGTGGCACTGCCAAAGGCCATGTTTATGGTTGGCAGCCAACGCGGCGACTCGCTGGGCGAAGTCTCCAAGATGGTGCAGCCCGGATAACCGCGGGCTGCATCCCGCCGTGCGTTGCAGCCCGCGCCAGCACAAGCACCCGGTACGCGGGCATCCCCGCCGGTTACTTGTGCAGTTTTCCCAGCGCCGCATCCAGGCAGGCGCCCGCCAGCTCCCAATCTCCTGTCCCCACAAAGTACGGGTCCTTGCCCGTGTCCTTCTCAATCTGCAGCCCGTCCTTAAATACGGTGTACTTGGTGATCTTACCCAGCGCCAGGCTGCGGTTGCGCTGGCTGCCATCAAAGAACAAGCGCTTGCTGGTGATGTAAAGCGTGCCCGTATCCAGCTGGGCCATAATATCCGTGGTCACTTTTTGAAACGCAAGCGAGCCCATGCGCCAGCTAAGGCCCTTCATGATGCGAATGCTGGCGGTGGGGCCGCTGTAATTGATGCGGCGCGTGACGGTGCGGACCTCATGCATGCTGGCCGCGCCGCTGAAGTGGCATACCTCGCCGCGCTGCAGCAGAATGTTGACGCTGACGCTGGGCAGGCTGCCCGCTTCCACAGCCGCAAGCAGCCGGTAGCGCGCCACCGCCGCCGCGGTTTCCGCATCCTGCAGCATGTTCACATCCAGCGCTTTGGCCAGCGCTGCAATCTGCCCATCTTCCGCCCCGGTCAGGCGCCGGTCTGCAACTGCGCCTGAGAACACAGCCTGCACCGCCACTGCAGCGACCGCATCAAACAGGCGCTTGCTTTGCTCGGGCGCGATGCCCAGTGCGGTGGCGATGGCCTTCAGGCGCGCACTTTCCGCCTCCGTAAAAATGCTGTCCAGCAGCCCCTCGCGCATGCTGCGCTCGTAAATCAAACCGACGGCGGACTCAGTGGCGGCAGCCGCTTCCGCATCTGTCAGCTGGAACGCGCGCTGCACATTCTGCAGGCCGTGCCGGTCGGCTTCGGTCAGGTTGTGGTCAAGCGCAGCCAGCAGCACCGCCTGCTCAAAGATGGCGGTCAGCTCCTTGACTGCGCTGCGGCAGTCCAGCCGCACGCGCGCCAGCGCAGCCGTCACATCGCTGGCTTGCACGTCTGCGCAAGGCGTTGTGGCCAGCAGGTTGCGCAGCTCCACAAAAGCTGCCGCGCGCGGCACCCAGCCAAACAGCCGCCCGAAGAACCCGGCCCGCGGCACGGGCATTACTTGAAAACTCCGGATTGGTTGGTCTGCCATGTTATACGCCCCCGCTGCGTGCCCGTTATGGTAACACCTGCCAACCAGATGGCAGCGCGGCGCAGGCAGGTGTGGGGAGCGCCAACTTCTGATCTAGAGTTTGACAGAGTTTCAAAATTCGATCATGGGTTTCAAAATTTGCAAGCCACCTCCAACAGCAATCAATTATGAATTGATGACATTGAGCAGCATCATCAGAATTAGCGCACCCGCTCAGTTTATGATATGGCTCACACGGTAAATCGCAAACCGCAACCACACCGGACTTAGCACATGAAAAAAGCAGCTGTACTGATTAGCGCCTTGCTTGCCGGCGCACTGCTGGCCTACACGGCAGCCGGGCCGTTCATCACGCTCTACCAAATCAGGGCCGCACTCGAAGCCCGGGACGCCGGAAAACTGGCACAGTACGTGGACTTTCCGGTGCTGCGCGAAAACCTCAAAGCGCAAATCAATGCGCTAATCCTGGGCGAACTGCCCGCCGGTGTGGCGGACAATCCGTTCGGCGTATTTGGTTTAGCGCTGGCCGGCACACTTGTGGACAGCCTGGTGGAAGGTTATGTCACCCCGGGCGGGCTCTCCACACTGCTGGCGGGCCGGCTGCCGCAGCAGCAGCAAGCGCCGGAAAACGAAACCGAAGCGCCCGCTGCGCCCGGTGCCAAACCGCAGTTTACCTACGACAGCACCAGCCAGTTCACAATGCGGCTAAACATCAGCACTGAGCGCAGCATCCGCTTGGTGCTCACGCGCACTGGACTGACGTGGCAGCTCACCAACATCATCCTGCCGTTCACACCATGAGCCAGTGCCGCGCATGCCCCGGCAGCGCCAGCCGCAGCCGCTAACCTGCTATGTCGCGCTCCGCTGCCGCATGGATCTTTGAGCTGGAAGCGGACTACACCTACAACATCCGCGCGCACCTGCCGGCCGGCTGGCACACGGGCTACGCCTTCAAGGAGAAAGGCGGCCGGCGCCTGCTGGAGATCCGGCCCAACGGCGACGCGCGCGTGCCGGCCGGCTACGGCTGGGATGGCTGCACGCCCAAGTTTGTAATCTGGGACATTGTCTGCGGCGCGCCGGATGGCATTCCCAACCCGCACACGCGCAAGCCCAAAGCCTACTACGCCTCTCTGCTGCACGACGTGCTGTATCAGTTTCTGGATTGCGGCCTGCCGCTTACAAGAGCGCAAGTGGACCGCATCTTCCTGGAGCTGTTGGCGCGTGACGACTTCGCACCGCGCTGGCTGTACTACGCACTGGTGCGCATCTTCGGTGGCGCCTTCCGGCTCTTCACGCGCTGGCAGCGCGGCCATAACGGCAGCTGCGAAATGCTCACAACCACACCCGCCGGCGAACCCGCCGCCGGCGCCCCGCCCTAGTGCTTCTCTGTGCACCGGTCTAAAGCTGCCACCAACGCCGGATCCGGATGATGGTTGCTGGCCCAGCTGTAGGCAAAGCGCAGCAGCCTGCGCTCTTCTTTCGCGGGCCTGCCACCACAGTGCCGCAGGTAATCGCGCACCATCCTTGTGCCCGCTGCACTGTGCCCAAGATAAAAATGCAGATGGCAGATCTCCAGCCACGTGGCCGCCTCAAACGCCCTTGCACGCAGTTGCCACTTGCGCAGCAACAGCAACTCGCGCAGCGCGCCATCATAGTCCTGTGCCGCCAGATAGCCATATCCCAGCTCGGCCAGGGTCTCCCAGTGCTGGCCGCCGTACTGGCGCGCCAGCCCAAAATAAAATTCCGCGCGGTTCACATCGCCGTAGCGCCCTTCACGGCTGCCAATCTGGCACGCCAGCCGGCAAGCCAGGCGCTCATAATCCTCAGCCATGTATTCGTGATCCAGCAGGAAATAACGCAAGTACTCCAGCATGTGCTCCGCCTGCCAGCCACCCTCCGGGTCCAGCCCTGCGCCATCCGGCACCGGTATGCGGATGCGCGGAATTCCATAGCGCATATAGAAGATTGGATCCAGCAGTTGCAGCCCCAGCGCGGGGTAATGGCTTAGCGCATGCGCAGCCATGGCTGCGCGCCACGCCTCAACGCACTGCCAGCCCGCGGACTGGAACGCTAAAGTGTCCCGCGCTGCCGCGTAGGAGCGGGTGGCTTCGAGGTAGTTGTGTTCGCGTTTATATTTGTGGGCGGCCGCAATCCAATTGCCGCACTCCAAGCCCCGGTACTGCCTGGCGATCTCTGCGAGGAGTTTTCTGTCTGGACCGGCGCGCATGGCAGCCTCCCTGAAAGAAAAGAAAACAAACGAGCGGCACTATACACTCGTTTGGCCACAGCTCCAAATGGGCAATTTCTTGGAATTAGCGATCACTGCGCAACAGCAAAGTCCCAACTAAGCTACCCAAAGGACGCACATCCAACGCCATTTACAACACGCCAAACTGTTATGGCCACAGCCATGCGACCCGAAACAAAGATTGTCACAACTGTTGCCGTACTCGCACACCTGCTCAATTAACATTCGGGCATGGCTCGCCACACAAGCACCAGCACACCCGGCCGCCATTATCGGAGCATTGCAATGCCAAAATTCTTTTCCAAAATTGGGTTGACAACATCTGAATAAGTGATATCATACGCTTGCATTCAGATTTGGGCCGACGCCCATGCCAACCTGCCCCCCGGGCAAGGTGGATCGCGAAAGCGGATGTGGCTCCCAGTGAGCAACTAAACGGGTAAAGCGTCGGCCCTCCTTTGGAGGGCTTTTTTGTTGCCTGTGCGCAAACAGGCGTCGCCGAGTTAATGACAACTTGCAGGGCGACTAATCAAGTGCTGCTAAAGCGTCGGCAATGCCCTTTTCCGTCCTGGCATCACCGCGCAAGCGGTGAGTGGGGCGGAAGCAGGAGGGCACTATGCCTAAACAATCATTTAGAGCGGAACAAGCCCCAAACAACACCGGCTATTTCCAAGGCTGGATCCCAATAAACAGCGCCAGCCGGGGCGCGCAAACAACCCTGCATGCGCACCGTGCGCTAGTGCTTAGTAAATTAATCGGTGCTTCTGCCCACCTTTCTTATTCTTCGGCACACCAGTAGGAGGACCATGGCAATGAAAATACCAATGACCCATGCGCAAGCCCTGCAAAAAGCCCGGAAACTGCTCGGCCCAACCGCGAAAGTAATCAGGGACACCGAGAGGAGCAGCAATAAGATCCGCCGTGAAGCATCAATCGAGCGCGCCGGGCTGCGGCAGGCGCTGAAGTGCATTGATCTAAGCGCCGCGCGCCGCGCAGAGCTGCAGGCGAGCCTTTCACAATGCCGAAAACTCAAGAAGAACTTTCGCTTTAAGGTGGGCACCATCACAAAGGAATTCCGGCCATTCAATATCTTTGTGCTGGTGACCACGCCGACAGCTGGGAGCAATGCTTTGCAAAAATTGCCAACCATAGTACAAGCAGGAAATTGCCTTGCAAATCCCTTCGGATTCAGGCCACTAAACAGGAGGACAGCACTATGAAACAGCACATGGACTTACAACAGGCGCGCGCCAAAGCCAAACGGCTGCTTGGCGCACAAGGCTACGCAATCCGAGACACTGCAATCAGCAGCAACGCACTGCGAAAAACCGCCCGCACAAGTGCGCTCTCCGTACAGAAAACCTTGAATGCCGACGAGGTTCAGCAGCACACGCGCGCCGAATTGGAGCTGTGGCTCACTAAGCAGCGCTGGCTGTCCGAATACCACCGGTTTAAAGTCGGCGTATTGGACACCGACTTAGGCATCCCGCTGTTCACTGTTTTGGCGCAGGCAGACAGCTGGGATACGTGCTTTGAAAAGATTATTACATCATACAAATCAACTTCAGGCACCTGCCCCCTCGGGGCGCGCTGGGTGGTTTGGCATCGGAGGTCCCCCTTAATAGCGTCTACTGGCGAGTATTTTGTGGAAAATGAATACTCGGACCTCCGTAGCGCCCAGGATTCAGACAGGTTGCGCAATTGGATTATTGACGCGCCGCTGTCTGTCGAGTGGACCGTCGGCGCTGGCGACTCCACCCAGCTCAATGCTTGTTCCGGCGTGCTCGGTCGCCGCGTGCACCAGCATGCGTCCATAGTAATTAACAACCGGTCGATTCACATTGACTGGGCACACGCTGAAGCAGGCGCCGAGGCACCCGGGCGCGCCCGCTTCTTCCATCTGATCCGAATTTACGTAGACGGCGCACTGAAGGCCAATGCAGTCACTGGCTCGCTTTTGGGGTTTGACAGCATGGCTCAGCCGGCACTGGCCGTTATCAGCCCCGGACTAGCTGTGAGCGTTCCCTCCAATGTAACCCGCTCTAACCGCCCGCCCCGCATCTGGCTGATGAAACCTGCGTGACCAAAAGCGTGAGCAGTAAATCGTAATGGCGCTACACCACCTGTGCCAGCCCCTGCCCGCCTGGCACAGGTGCCACCGCAACCGTATCCACCAATGGTGTCGGCACAGCGGTGGTCGTGGGCAGCGCGCGGGTAGCTGCCGGCCGAACTCGGGTAGGCGTGGCAACCATTTGCTCCGGTTCGGGCGCAACAGGCAGCAGTTTTTTGCAGGTAGCGGCACTACGCAGGCACACAGCACCACAAACACCACACCAACCACACCTCAGGGATATTTCTTCACTTGTCAAACATTGCCATTACTATCCAACATGCCAACACCACCATACTTATGCTGGCGCTACGGCCCGCCCGCTGCAAACAAACGCTAAGCGCCCGACACCCGCCGCCCGCACTACCCGCCGCCCACCACTCACCACCGCCTATTCGCCGTCCAACCAGCCACTGGTGCTTTCATCAACAACGACATCATCAATCAAAACTTGAACGAGCAGTCTTATATGCCGTTCTTGCGGAATTCTCACATTAAGGCTGACTGTGGCGCTGGCGCCCGCTTCTATCGGGACAAGGCCGCTCTCTTGGGCATTAAACACCCACTCACTCGACGCAAATCCAGCTAATACAGCCACCCGCCCGGAACGCGCAGTTCCAACATTGTGCACCGTGACTTGCACACCAACCTGATCACCATTTGGCGCTGCGACATACTCATGCGTCAGTATGGCAACTGGCTGCACGGGATATACAGAAGCCCGGGCACCGCTGTACTCCTCCGGGCTTTCCCCAATTCTGTAACCCTCTCCAGTTGTTTCCACATAATAGAATGATCTGCCATCGTATTTGTAATATGTGCCCTCAATGGTGTCTTCGCCTGCAACGCCAACAGCCACATGCTGTGGCAGCATGATCAAAACAGCGCCGTAACCCAACTTGTCAACAATTGCAGCCAGCAAAATGGATGTGTCTTCACAATCGCCCCCGTTGTCCACCAATGTCTCAACCGGATAGCGTGGATACTCGTCGTAGGGGGTTGTGACTGAATCATCCGTAAACGGAAGGCTCTGCACAAAAGCAGTCGCAAATTCCACAGTCTCATAATCAGTGTAAGCAGCTTTCGCCGCAGCCTCCTTTATCTCATCAGCCAGCAACGCAATATATTCATCGTCTAAAGGATGTGACACATACACTGAATAGTTGGTAGTGCGAAGCCTAGGCAACTGCTTGTAATAGTCATACAAAGAAACGCGGTATTTGGGTCTCCCACGCCCACTCAGTTCTATAAAACCACTTATAACTAAGTGAAACTAATTCATCAGATTGGGGCTTCGCCCTTAATGCATCTGACTGCTGCGCCGTTGGCTCGGCTGCTTCAGATGAAGCCAGCACAGCCGTGGCTGTAGGCCGCGCGCGGGTGGCCGCTAGCAACACCGGCGTGGCCGTCATAACCATTTGATCCGGGTCAGTTGCCGGGGACAGCTGGTTTGAAGCCGGCCACCGCGCAGTACACGCGCACAGGATCACAGCCATCACGGCCAAACCCATACATCCCGTGGAGTTCTTCTTCACACGTCTCACTTTGTTACTGCCAGCCAATAAGGCAACATTTATGCGACCGCCCGCGCGCAGTCGCCTGCATAAAAGCGTCGGTTCGCAGTCACAATGCGACAAGCAGGCCAAACACCAAAGGTGGCATCACCAGACCTGCGTGCGCTGCATTCCAGCAGCAACATTGCAACAATTAGGAGCAACGCTCAAACAACTTGGCCCCTGCGCTCGAGTACGCGCAGCACACTGCCGAATGCCGGAATGCTTCTCTGGCTGCCAGGCGCCAAAGTACACAGGTCGGCTCAGCCGTTGGCTTCCTTGGTCTTCAGCTCAGAGTCGTGATCCGCAATAAATTGCTGGATTACCTCCATATGCGCGATAACCTTCAGCCACTGCTCCTTATACAGGGTCACTGGAAACCGCCCCATACCGTACAACGAAACTGCACCTTTCTGACTCACTTGCAGGTACAGGCCCTTCTTGCCAGTCTTGTTCTTTTCCTTGCGCAGTGCCTCAAGCTCGGCGCGCTCATCGTTTGTTAGTTCATCACTCATCCATGGCTCCTCTACCGCACTCAGCTTATCTCCAAGTCCTGATGTTACTACAACACCACACACAACGTGCCGCGCTTGCTAACGAATACAATTTGCGCCCGCCACGCCCAAGCACGCAATATATGCCTAATTTTCTGCGTGAGCCTGCCCATACCGCACAGCGCCCTGACGCGAACCGGTGAGAAAATCTGAGGCGCTCGAACTATTTCGGACAGCTAAGCAACCAACTGCTCACTACACTCCGCGTGCCACCGCCGATGGTGTCCGACGCCAGCGCCTTGCGCAACCAGCTGCAGGCTTTTTCATCCGCATAGTTCATCCAATAGAATTTTCCCAATAACGCCATTCCATTTCCGTCGCCCGCCAGCGCGGCTTTTTCAAGCCACTGCTGCCCGCCCACCTGATCCAAACAGTGTGCAACTGAATCAGAGTGCCAGCCATCACCGCAACTTATATTGCCCAAACTCACCATCGCATAAGTCTTGCCCGCTGCGGCCGCTTTTTGAAACCAGGCAACCGCCCCGTCCTTATCGGCGCACTTAGTTCCGTTAATATCCCAACCTGGGCCGCAATAAGTGTCCCCCAACCATCCCAACGCATTTGCATCTCCAGCCGCAGCCCCCCGCTCGAACCAAATTCGCGCGTTAGCCACATCGGCGCAGCGGTTTTCACTGCCCCACTTCGGCCCGCAATAGGTGTGGCCAATTGTGGTCCAAGCCCACGATTCGCCGCCGTTGCCAGCCAACTCGTACCAGCGCCGCGCGGCAGCCACATTTTTGCAGCCTCCGCTCTTCAACCAATCACTCCCGCCACACGCCGCATCGCCGCGCAGCATGAGCTCGTCGGTAGACAATGCACCAATATCCTCGGTTGGTACCGGCGTAGCTGTTGGCAGCGCGGTAGGCGCCGGTACTTTGCTGGCAGCCGGCGCACTTGTTGCCGGCACTACCGGCACGATGGGTACTTTGGTTTTGGTGGGCTGCCTGGTTGGCCTGTCTGTGGCAGTCCACGCTGGCGTTTGTGGTTAGTGTGGCCGTGGCCGTATCTGCAGGCACCAAGGTCATTATGGGCTTGGAAGTTGCGGTGGCCTGAGGCGCCGCAGTGGCTTGCAGCTGTGCTGTGGGCAGGGCAGGTGCAGCCGCCACCACGCTAGCGGGAGCCTGAATCGGCGTAGGCGTCACGGTGATCACCGGCGCATCCGTGGTGGCTTCCGCTCCGGCTGCCGCAGAGGCCGCTGGCCGGGTGCCACCCGCCTAAGCGGCCAGCCACCCAGAATAAGCGCTCAGGCAAATTGCAATCACCAGGCCGTCGTACGTCAGCGCCACAACCCGGATAAATCGGGCGGTTTGTTTGCCGTCAGCCACTGCATCAAACTTTTCAAACTTCTGGTACGACGGTTTTCACGCGCAGCAGCTTTACCTGGTTCCGCAGCGGAAGCAGGCAGCTCCAAAGCAGCCCGCATCACAGCCGCCCAGTCGTCCTCCTTATCGCCTACGCCTTTCATATACCAGCATAGTACTGCTGCTCTAGCTTGGATGGAAACCAGCCTGATAAGCCAGTTTTAGCAGAACCAGTCCGTAGGTTGCCTGCTTAATTGACGGTTCCCTTCCTTGGGCGCGCAACTGCCCCGATACTGTATGACAACTTCCGATAGAAAGGGTTCAAATTATTGGAATCCCTTCGCCCAGCGCGCAACTTGATACCAGATGTCATACTGTACCTGCACCGCCTCTGCAATTGTTGCAAGCTCCGCTGCAGTCAGGGGGTCTACACTTAAATCCCTAACGACCTTAGTGTTGGCCTTAGTCTTGCCCTCGTTCTCGTTGTTCCCAGTCTTCTTACCTTCGCTCTTAGCCTCGCTCTTAGCTTCGTTCTTAGCATCGTTCTTAGCATCGTTCTTAGCCTCGTTCTTAATCTCGCTCTTAGCCTCGCTTAGCCTCGCTCTTAGCCTCGTTTCTTAGCCTCGCTCTTAGCCTCGTTCTTAGCCTCGTTCTTAGCCTCGTTTCTTGTCCTCGCTCTTAGCCTCGTCCGGCGCAGCATCATTAGCCATGTTTCCGCGGATCGCCAACCTCAGTGCCGACACCGCTATTTGGCACCTGTGCTCACGGTAGCTGGCTCCTTCTTGCCCCCCGTCTTCTCCGGCACTTGCACTGCAACCGGCAACGGCCGCTTAGTAATGCCCTCCGTCCAAGCACGCCGCACCACCACCATCGTATGTAGAACTTTCGAATCGCCCATCGAACTCGTGTTGCAATGTTTCCACGCCGCGCGCTTCACCATCTTCATCACGCATTACACGCAATGCCTGCACCAAGCGCTTAGAAAACTAGAAAGTCAAGTGCCAACGGTGTGGTCAACTAGCGCATTCACCGCACACATATTCCAAACACTCAACTGCAGCCCCGGATCCCAGTTTTCATCCGGCCCCGCCGGTGTTAATCGCATAGCCCGCAAAGACCTGGTCCACCGCCAGAAAAATAACGGCTTCCAAATTAGCCTTGGTAAGGCAGGCTGCCACAAGCAGCGCCAGCTCCAGCGCGGTTGCACTTTTGCCGGCAACAATTTCGGCGGGCGTTGAAGGCTGTGGACGGCATCCGCCACGCCAAACGGCTCAGCGCGCACTTCGATCCTGAGCCCACGCAGAACATCAGAGATGGCATTTGCCACTTGATGCACATGCTGCGAATCCTGCTTATATCCCTGCGACCCGCCAAACGGCGTGCGCGCCTGCAGCAGCGCATTGACGCTCTTTAGCAGCGCATCCAGCGCCTTGTCATCCGCGTGCACAAAGCCGCCAGCGCATCAAAATAATCCGCCCCATGCAGCCATTGATCGGGCTGCAGTACCGTTAGCGGCCTGCGATCCACAGCCACCACAGTGTCCCCGGCCAACACTTCCACCACCAGCTCCGCCGGCGGCCGGGCTGTTAGGCCCGCAATCAGCGGCTTGTTCATGGGCGTCAGCGCATCTTCCCAAGTAAGCGCTGGCCCACCCACTGCCGGCAGCGGCTTTGCCGCGCCAATCATCAGTAATAAGGGGCTCCGCAAGCTGCGCCGCCACCCGCACTCGCGGCCGCACCAGCGTGCCCGCGCTGCCTACACTGCCCGTATTTTGCGACATCCATGCGCGTAACACCTGCCGATTGGTGCCGCTGTAGGCATAGCTGAGCACGCCATAGCCACTCGACCACAAGCGCCACTGC
>BGOS01000002.1 GCA_003569365.1 Anaerolineaceae bacterium | reverse complement strand
GACGGCGTTACCGGCCGCATTGTGCCGGCGGGTGACTGGCGGACACTTGCAGCAGTGCTGGCGCAGCTGCTGAATGATGCACCTGCTGCGCAAGAGCTGGCAGCTGCCGCCACCCGCAGCCTCTCGCGTTTTTCCTGGCCGGCATTGGTGGACGCATACGAAGCGGCGCTGCTTGCGCTGCCCGGCCAAACCGCAGACGCCATGAATCTGCTCATGCTCAGCGGTGACACGGCGGCCGTCAGCGGGCGCACCGGTGCGTTTACCAGTACGCTTGAAGAATTTTCGCGCTACTGGGAGCGCATTGATGTGCTCACGCCGGCAGCGCCCGCAGCCGGGCAGCGCGTGTTGTTTGGCAATGTGCATTTTTGGCCGGCAGCGCCGCCACGCTTGCTGCAGCCGGCGTTTATTGTGCGCCAGGGGCGCAAGCTTGCTGCGCAGCGCAAGTACGCACTCATCATCAGCCATGATTATGGCTTCTTTCTCAACGGCATCGGTGCGGCGCGGCTCTCTGCCGCCAGCGGCGTGCCGTACCTGAGCGAGATACACCATGTGGAGGGTTTTCCGCAGGCTGCCAGCAGCGGCGAGCGTGTGCGCCGCATTGCAGCCGGCGTTTATTTGCGCTGGGCGCGCAACCGTGCGCGCGCCTTTCGCGTTGTCAATTCGCAGGAGCTGCCGGCGCTGCTGCACACCTACGGCATTGCTGCGCATAAAGTACTGGTGCTGCACAGCCTGTACTTGGACTTTGATGTGCTGCAGCCAACGCCAGCCAGCAAGCGCTGCGATGTTTTGTTTGTGGCGCGCATGACGCCCAACAAGGGCGGGCTGCTGCTGCTGGACGCACTGGCGCAGGTGCTGCGCGTGCGCGGCAGCCTGCGCGTTGCGGTTGTGGGCGATGGGCCGTTGCTGCCCGCAATGCAGCGCCGCGCTGCGCAGCTGGGTTTGGAAGGCTGCGTTGATTGGCTTGGCTGGCAGGGGAGCAGCACTGCCCTGGCCGAGCTTTACCGCAGCGCGCGCTGCCTGGTATGCGCTTCGCGCAGCGAAGGCGGCCCGCGCGTGGTGGCCGAGGCGCTGGCATGCGGCACGCCGGTGGTGAGCACCGCTGTGGGAATGGCGCGCGAGCTGGTGCGCAATGGCGAGAATGGCTTCCTTGCCGGCTGGAGCGCCGCGGAGCTTGCCACGCGCATCATAGAGCTGTTGTCCGATGAAGCGCTGCAAGCCCGCATGGCTGTGGCTGCGCCGGCTGCGGTTGCGCGCTTTGAAAAGCAGCGCGTGATCGGCGAATTTGCGCGCGCTTGCCAGCAACTGGCAGTGGCGCCGCCCGCTGCGTAGCAGTGCCTGCAATGCGCATTCTTTTCATTACCTACAAGGTGGACGAAAGCGACTCGCTTGTGGGCTTTGTGGTTGGCTGGCTGAATGCGCTCGCCGCGCATGCCAGCCGCGTGGAGGTCATCTGCCTTGCCAGCGGGCCGGCACAGCTCCACCCGAATGTGCGCGTGCACGCGCTCGGTACGCAGCCGGGCGCCGGCAAGCCCGCGCAGGCGCGCGCCTTTTACCGCGCTGCACTTTCACTGAAAGTTGATGTGGTCTTCTGCCAGTTCAGCCCTGAGTTTGTGATGGCAGTTGCGCCGCTGGCAAAGTTGCGCGGCTGGCCGGTGGCGCTTTGGTATACCCATCGCCATGCCGGCCTTGGGCTGCGCATCGCAACGCTGCTGGCCGATCGCGTGCTCACGGCATCGCCGGAAAGTTTCCGGCTGCCCACGCCCAAGCTGCGTGTGATCGGGCACGGCATAAACACTGCGCGCTTTGCGCCCTCCGCTGCGCCGGCGCTTCCGGGCGCGCGCCGGCTGGTGCTGGCGGTGGGCCGCATTGCACCCGTAAAAAATTACGAGCTGCTGATTGCGGCGGCGCAGCGTGTGATCGCTGTGCACGCGGATGTGGATTTTGTGGTGGCAGGCGGCGCGCATGCGCCGGGGATGGCTGCGTACCTGCAGCAACTGCAGGTGCTTGCCGCCGCAAGCGGGCTCGCCGGCCGCTTTCAATTTATCGGGCCGCAGCCATTTGCGGCGGTGCCGGCCCTTTACCACTCTGCTGCTGTTGCGGTAAACCTGTGCGGCACGGGCGGCATGGACAAGGCGGTGCTCGAAGGCTTTAGCTGCGGATTGCCAACGGTGGTGCGCAACGCAACCTTTGCAGCGCTGCTGGCGGAAGATGCGCCGGCACTGCTGGCGGTGGATGGCGCGGCCGATGATGTGGCGCTTTTGCTGCTGGATGCGCTGCAGCTGGCGGTGCCAGCGCGGCAAGCGCTGGCTGTGCGCTTGCGCAGCCGCGTGGTTGCCAGCCATGGTGAGCAGGCGCTGGCAGAAAAGTTGTTTGCCAGCCTGCAAGAGTTGTGCGCATGACGCGCCTGGCGCGGCTGCTGCTCGCAGCCGCAATTTTGCTGCTGGCTGCCGGCTTGCGCTGGTTTGATATTGGCGCCGAGCCACTGGGCATCGACGGCACCGCAATCTCCATGAAGGCGCTTGCCATTGTGCGCGGTGATGCGCTGGACCTGCGCGGGCCGTCCATGTCCGTTGGCACATTCCACTCGCCGCTGAGCGTGTACCTTTACGCGCTGCCGTACGCACTGGATGCCGACCCGCGCCTCGCGCGCATCTACAGTGGCGTGTTCAACCTTGTAGCTGTGGCACTTGTGTACCTGCTCGGCCGGCGCTACTTAAGTACGCCAGCCGGGTTTGTGGCAGCGCTGCTCTTCGCCGTGCACCCCGAGGCGGTTTTTATTTCGCGCCAAATTCTTAACATCGTCATCGGGCTGCCGTTTGTGCTGGCGTTTTGCCTCACGGGCTTGCTGGGCTATTGCGAAGACCGGGCGTGGGCGCGGGTTGCGCATCTGCCGCTGCTCAGCCTGGCATTGCAATGCCATCCGGCGTCGGTGCTGCTGGCGCCGTTGACGGCGGTACTGCTGCTGCTGGCCTGGTTGCAGTTCCCGCTGCGGCGCGGCAGCCTGCTGGCGCAGACCATTATGAGCGCTGCGCTTGCTGGCGTGCTGCTGCTGCCATGGGCCTACGCACTTTTTCAAGAAGCTGACTTCAGCGCTTTAGCCGGCGGCATCGAAGTGGGCGGCAACCGCGGCTTGCAATACACCGCCGCCACCATGACCACGCTGCTGGGCGGCTGGGGCATGGGCTGGGTGCAGGCCATTCAACCACTGCTCACCATTGCCGGCACAGCGTGGTTTGTGGTGCGCGGCCTGCAGCGCAAGCCCGGCGCAGCCGGCCCGGTCTTTGTATTTTGTTTCTTTGCCGTGCCCGTGCTGGCGCTGGTCTTCAATATGAAGTACCGCGACACTTACATCTGGCCGGAGTATGGCAGCGCATTTTTGATTCAAGGGGCCGTAATTGGCGGCGTGGCCCGCACGGGGCAGCGTGCCTCCGGCCCGGCTGCCGCTGCCGATTGGGGCGGCTGGCTGCGCGGCCGCTGGCTGCTGCCGGGTTCCCTGCTGCTCGCATTGCTAGTCGGCACGCAGCTGCGATTCTTTGCCACCCATGACCGCACCTATCCCGGGCCGGCGCTGACGGAGCACATTGCGGCTGTGCGTTACGCGGAGCAGCTGGCGCTCAGTTCCGGGCGCGCGGTGCTTGCAACAGTTCCGTTCAGCGCCACGGATCTTGAGAGTTACCGGCGCTGGGCGCTGCTGGCGGAAGGGCGCGCGGTGCGCGTGGTGTGGGATGGGCGGGCACTGCCGCTGCCGGCGCAAGGTGCAATTGTGATTGGGCCGGCTGACTACACCGGCCGTGATGGTTTGATTGCGAATGCAGAAGTGCGCGGCAGCTTTCGTTTTGCGGAGCTGCCGCCGGCAGCGCAGTTTGCGCCAACATTGGCGCTGCCGCGCCCGGTGCAGTTTGCGAATGGCACTAGCGTGTTGGGTTTCCGGCCGGTGGCCGGTGCGCCACCCGATGAGCGCAGCTGGCTGCTGGATCTAATCTGGCGCGTGGATGTGGCGCCGGATGCTGACTTCAAAATCTTTGCGCAGCTGGTGGATGCCGCAGACAAACTTTACGCACAGGCAGACGTGCCCGCATTGCCGGCCGGGCAGCAGCGCAGCGGCGAGCTTGTGCTCAGCCGGCTCACGCTCGCGCTGCGCAGCGCACTGCCGGCGGACCAGCCGTTGTTCATTCGCTTTGGTGTCTACGATGCATCCGGCAACATCAAGACCATTCCCGATGCGCAGCATGCGGCCGCGGATTACGCGCTAACGCAAGTGCGCGGTGCCGCAGCGCCTGCGGCCGGCTGGGCGAATGGCGTCGCACTGGACTCGCTGGCGGTGGTGGATTCGCAGCCGCAGGGTGCGCCGCTGGAAGTGCGCGCAGTGTGGCGCACGAGTGCGGCGCTGCCCGCCGGCCTGGTGGTGCGCTGGCAGTTGCAAACTGCAGCGGGCCAGACCGTGTTTGCAGCAGATACGCAGCTGGCGCCGGGCTATCCAACGCACGAGTGGCCGGTGGGCGCCTTCATGCCCGGCAGCCAAATGCTGCGCATTCCCACGGACATCCAGCCCGGCAGCTACAGGTTGAGCCTGCAATTACTTGATGCACGCGCGCAGCCGCTGGCCGGCGAATATCGCCAAGCGCAGCCGGTGGTCATCACGGCGCGCACGCGCAGCTTTGTGCCGCCGACAATGCAAGCTGCGATGCAGGCCACATTTGGCAGCGCGCTGCAGCTGCTGGGAAGCGATGTGCTGCTTGACGGCCGCCAGCTACAGCTGCGCCTGCACTGGCAGGTGCAGCAGGCAATGCTGCAAGACTACAAGTTTTTTGTGCACGTGCGCAGCGGCACGCAAGTCGTTGCCCAAATCGATTCGATGCCCGCCAACTACGGCTATCCCACCTCATGGTGGGCGCCCGCAGAAGTTGTCAGCGAGGATGTGCGCCTCGATCTCGGCGCGCTGCCGGCCGGTGCTTACACTATTGCAACCGGCTTCTATGACCCCGCCAGTGGTGAGCGCCTTGCCGTGACGCTCGCTGGCGGGCAGCCCGCTGCCGATGGCTGGGTTGAGCTGGGCCTGATCACGCTCAAGTAACATGCGGCGGGCGTCCGCTGCCAGTGGGGTCATGATGGACTTCATGGCAGGCGGGTTGCGCACGCAGCTGCTGGCGTTTCAACTTGCAGCTGGGCCAAGATTTAAGTGAGCTGAATATTCGCAATCGGGCGTCGCCCTGTGGCAACCACAGCGCAGTTGCAAGTCTATAATCCCTATTGCAAGCGCGGTTTTTTATTGTGATCAATATCCCCCAGAGCAACCCGGGCGCAAACTATTTTGCGCACCAAACGGAAATAGATGCTGCGGTGCAGCGTGTGTTGCACGGCGGCTGGTACATTCTTGGGGCTGAAACAGCTGCGTTTGAGCAGGAATTTGCGGCTTATATTGGCGCTGCGCACGCAGTGGGCGTGGGCTCAGGCACGGATGCACTCTGCCTGGCGCTGCGCGCCGCCGGCGTGGGATCCGGCCAGCTTGTGGCCACAGTTTCACACACAGCGGTGGCAACCGTCGCGGCGATTGAGATGTGCGGTGCCACACCCTTGCTGATTGATATTGACCCCGCCACTTACACAATGGACGCTGGCCAGCTGCAGGAATGCCTGCAGCAAAACAGTGTTCGCGCTGTTGTGCCGGTGCACTTGTACGGGCGGCCGGCGGACTTGGGCGCGATTGCCGCGCTGACGGCGCAGCACGGCGCGCTGCTGGTGGAGGATTGCTCGCAGGCGCATGGCGCGGCGCTTGACGGGCGCAAGCTGGGTTCGTGGGGACATGCGGCTGCGTTCAGTTTTTATCCAACCAAGAATCTTGGCGCCATGGGGGATGGAGGCATGGTGGCTACCAGTGACGCGGGGCTGGCAGAGCGCGTGCGCAGCCTGCGCGAGTATGGCTGGCGCGAGCGTTATGTAAGCGAGACTGCCGGCGTGAACAGCCGCCTTGACGAACTGCAGGCGGCGGTGCTGCGCGTGAAGCTGCGCCACTTGGATGTGGAGAACGATTGCCGGCGGGCACTTGCCTGTCATTACCAAGGCCTGCTTGCCAACAGCGGCTTCGGGCTGCCGCCATCCAGCGCGGGCTGGCACGTCTACCATCAATATGTTGTGCGTTCAAAACAGCGCGATGCGCTGCGCGCTGGCCTGGCAACTGCCGGCATCAAGACTTTGGTGCACTACCCGGTGCCGGTGCACTTGCAGCCCGCGTATGCCGGCCGGGTGCGGGTGCAGCGCACCTTGCCGCACACAGAAGCCGCTGCCCGCGAGATCATGAGCCTGCCAATGTTTCCGGAACTCACCTTCGCAGATGTTGAAAGTGTGGCTGCGCAGCTAGTGGCGCTCGGGCAGGCTTATCCATGATGCCGGCAGTTTCCATCTTGCAGCAGCGCCGGGTGCGCAAAGCCCCGAATATTTTTTGCGTCCAGCATTGCAGCCAGCGGGCAGCGCGTGGCGCATAATCCGCCGCTGCGCCTGCTGTATCTCACCAACTCGCGCCTGCCCGGCGAAAAGGCGCACGCGATTCAGATCATGCACACCTGCGCTGCGCTGGCGGCGTTGGTGCAGGTGCGCCTTGTTCACGCGCGCCGCGTAAACCGCGCCTGGCTGCGCGGCACTGTGGATTTGCGCGCGCACTATGCCTTGCCGCGCGACGTCCCGCGCCGTGCGCTGCCGTCGCTTGATTTGATGCCGCTGGTGCAATGGCTGCCCGCCGGCCGGCCGGGCGGTTATGCGCTGGCATTCGCGCTCCAAAACCTCACGTATCACATTGCCTTGCTGCTGTGGCTGCTGTTTGCCAGCGCGGATGTTTACTACACCCGCGACAGCCTCAGCGCTGCGTTGTGTCTTGTGCTGCGCCGGCGGCGGGTTTACTTTGAAGCGCATACATTTCCCGCCAGTGCTGCCGGCTTGGGTTTGCAGCGCTGGCTGGCAAAGCGGCTGGATGGGCTGGCCGTGCTCACACCCGTGCTGCGCGAGCGCTACATTGCGCTGGGCTGCGCGCCGCAAAAGGTGCACGTAATCCCCGACGCGGTGGATTTGCAATTGTTTGCGCCGCGCGCACAAGCAGCGGCGCGCGCACATACTGCGCTGCCCGCAGCGGACTTCATTGCGCTTTATGCCGGGCAGATGTACGCATGGAAGGGCGTTGAGACATTGGTGGCGGCGGCGCAACTGCTGCCGGCGGGCTGCTGTGTGGTGCTGGTGGGCGGGACGCCGGAGGATTTGCCGCGCCTGCAGGTGCTGGCGCACGGTGCAGACCCGCAGCGCCTGCGCTTTGCGGGCCACGTGGCGCCCACGGAAGTGCCGCACTTTCTGGCCGCAGCGGATGTGCTTGTACTGCCCAATTCCGGGCTCACTGAAATCTCACGCAACCACACTTCGCCGCTAAAAATGTTTGAGTACATGGCAGCGCAGCGTGCAATTGTGGCCTCTGATTTGCCCGCGCTGCGCACGGTGCTGGTGCCGGAGGAAAATGCGCTGCTGGTGCCGCCGGACGACGCGCCCGCGCTGGCAGCTGCCATTCTGCGCTTGCAGGCGGACGCGCCGCTACGGCAGCGCCTGAGCGCTGCGGCCGCGATTACTGTTGCGCAGCATACATGGGACAACCGCGCGCGCCGCATTTTGAAGCTTGTTTCCGGGGATGTTGCGTGAGCCGGATTGTGCCCAAAGTATAATGACCAAAGCCCCGCAGCGCTGCCATTATGACTAACATGCCCGTGTGCCGCATCAGCGGCCAGCCATTGCATGCCTTTTTAGATTTGGGCATGATGCCGGTTGCCAATGCATTTCTCACAAAAGCACAGCTGGCTCAGCCGGAATTTAAATTTCCGCTGCGCGTGGGCTTTTGCGAGACTTCGCTGATGGTGCAGCTGATTGAGATGGTAGACCCGGCGCAGTTGTTTCACGGCAACTATGCGTACTTCTCGTCCATCTCGCGCGTGATGGAGCAGCACTTTGCGCAGCTGGCGGATGCTGTTGCTGCCGAGCTGCTTTATGACAAGCGCCTGCCGGTGGTGGAGATTGGATCCAACGACGGCATTCTGCTGGCAAAGCTGGCTGCCCATGCGCCGGCAGTTGGCATCGAGCCGTCCGGCAATGTGGCGGCAGCCGCGCGCGCCCGCGGCCTCGATGTGATCAGCGAATTCTTTGAGCCGGGGCTGGCGGCGCGCCTGCGGGCAGAGCGCGGCGCTGCGCAGCTGGTGGTGGGTGCCAATGTGCTGTGCCACATTCCGGATCTCAATGCATTGGCGCGCAGCCTGGATGTGCTGCTCGATGCAAACGGCATTTTTATTTTTGAAGATCCCTACCTGCTTGAGATCATCACGCAGCTTGCGTATGACCAGATTTACGACGAGCACTATTTTTATTTCAGCGTGCTCTCGCTCAGCCGCTTGTTTGCGGCGCACGGGCTGCGCATCTTTCGGGTGGAGGCGCTGCCGGTGCATGGCGGCTCGATGCGCGTGTACGGCTGCCGTGCCGGGGCGCAGCGCGCCACAGAACCTTGTGTGCAAACGCAGTTGGCGCTTGAGCGCCAGCATGGCCTGCACCTGCTGCAAACCTACGTGGATTTTGCCGAGCGCGTGCGCCAATCACGCGCAGCGCTGTTCACAATGTTGTATGACCTGAAGCAAAGTGGCCGGCGCATTGCGGGTTACGCAGCTTCATCCAAGGGCACAGTGGTGCTGAACTATTGCGGCATTGGGCCGCAGCTGCTGGACTACATTTGCGACAACACGCCCGGCAAGCAGGGCTTGTATGCGCCGGGCACGCACATCCCGGTGCTGCCAATTGAGCACTTTGCCGCGGACCGCCCGGACTTTGCATTTGTGCTGGCGTGGAATCACATGCGCGAGATTATGGCCAAAGAGCAGGCATTTACCCAGGCGGGTGGCCGGTTCATCACCCACATACCCAGCGCAGCAATTGTGTGAGCGCAGCAGCCATGGATTACGCGGCACTTGCCGGCCGGCGTGTGCTGGTGACCGGCGGACTGGGCTTCATTGCAGCAACCTGGTGCTGGCTGCGGTGCGTGCCAAGGCGCAGGTGACGGTGCTTACACGCTCGCTGGCCAAGCTGGCCACATTGCAC
>BGOS01000001.1 GCA_003569365.1 Anaerolineaceae bacterium | reverse complement strand
ATGGCCTGTTGCATCCGGAAATGGGCCACATTCGTGTGCCGCATGATCTGGCCACTGACCCGTTTGCGGGCAGCTGCCCGTTCCATGGCGATTGTTTGGAAGGGCTGGCGACCGGAGTTGCGATGGAGAAGCGCTGGGGCCAGAAAGCAGAGACGCTGCCCGCAGCGCATCCGGCGTGGGAACTTGAGGCGCATTATCTGGCGCTGGCGCTCGCAAAACTATGTCTGCGTGCTTCGTCGCCGCAGCGCATCATCATGGGCGGCGGCGTGATCAGCCAGCCGCAGTTGCTGCCGCTGGTGCGCCGGAAGCTGGTGGCTGTGCTAATGGCTATGTGCAAGCAGTGAGATCCTGGAGCACACCGATCGTTATGTTGTGGCGCCGGCACTGGGCAGCCGGGCGGGCGTGCTTGGGGCGCTGGCACTGGCACAGGCTGCTTTGTAAACAGCCAACGGCGGGATCCGGATTGATTGATGGCCACACTGCAGCAGGTGCCCGGCCAGCCGAAGCAACTGTAAAACTTCTTTCGCGCTTGAGAGCTATTTGCTGTTTACTGAATTGACCGCTGCATCCGGGCGTTCCCCGCGAAACACCGCGGCCACGTAACCGGCTGCCCATTCCCACACGGCTTCGTCGGATTCCTCCGAGCACCAGGCGCAATGCGGGGTAATAAAAATTCGTTCGTGGTTTAGCAGCGGGTGGTCTGGCGCGGGCGGCTCGGTTGCCAGTACGTCCAGCGCTGCGCCGGCGAGTCTTCCGTTATCTACGGCTGCAAGCAGCGCGGCGTCGTCAACCAGCAGGCCGCGCGCTGTGTTGATTAAGTACGCACCGGGCTTCATGAGTGCAAGCGTTGGTGCATTCAGCATCAGCCGGGTGGCAGCAGTTAGCGGCGTGTGCAGGCTTACATAATCTGATTGCTGCAGCAGGGCTTCCCGGCTTGCGGGCTGCACTCCGGCGGCAAGCATCTGCGCTGCCTCAATAAAGGGATCGTGCGCGACGACTACAAAGCCGAGCGCAAGCGCCTTGGCGGCCACAGCCTTACCGATGCGCCCCCAGCCAATGATGCCCAGCGTTTGGTTTTTTACATGGCGCAGCGGGCGCACCGGGCGCGGATCCCATTCGTTTGCGCGCACCAGCTGGCGCACCTGGGGCAGGCGCCGCGCCTGCGACAACAACAGCGCAATCGTGTGGGTTGCAACTTCGTCCGTGCAATAGCCGGGGCAATTGGTGACCCAGATCCCGCGCTTGCCCGCGGCGTCAATGTCCACATAGTCATAGCCGGTGCTGGCGCACGCAATTATTTTGCAGCGCGGCAATGTGCCCAGCAGCGCAGCGGTAACCGGATGCATTTCTGTGATGATGGCATCGGCTGCTTGAAACAGGCTGGCTTGCTGCGGATTGCCAAACCCGATTACCAGCTGCAGGTTTACGTTGAGGCCGTCAAACGCTGCCAGCCGCTGCGGGGGATTGCGTGTGTCGATGCACGCGATGATGACATTTTTGGCTTGAGCAGCGGGCATGCAGATAGCAGAGCTTTGTTTGTGGCAGCAAGTCAGCGCAAGCGGGCCAGCCCGGGTTTACAACTCGGCGGGAAAGCCGGGCGCGCGCAAGTCGGTCGACAGTGCATCTTCCAGCAGCTTGACCACCTGTGATGACCACGCACCGCCGCCGTATTGTGAGCGGGCGCGAATGAAGGTTTGCTCCACCAGTCCCGCCACTTCAAGCGGCACGCCAAAGCTGCGGCCAAGCTGCGTCGCGAAGCCCAAATCTTTGCACGCCAGATCCATTGTGAAGTTGATGTTGTAGCTGCCGTTGAGCACCAGCTGGCCTTCGGTCTCATGTACAAAGCTGTTGCCAGAGCTGGCCTTGATGGCATGAAACGATTGCGCCAGATCCAGCCCGCCGCGCTTAGCCAGCATCAACGCCTCGCCCACCGCCACCAGATTAATAAACGCCAGCATGTTTGTGATGACCTTGATCACAGCTGCGCTGCCCAAGGGCCCCATGTGAATTATTTCGCCGCCCATCGCCTGCAGCATTGGGAGGTGCGCCGCATAAACTTTTTGATCGCCGCCCACCAGCACCGTGATGTCCCCGGCCGCTGCCTTGTGCACACCGCCGGTTACGGGTGCCTCCAGCGCGGCAACCCCTTTGGCGGCTGCCAGCGCAGCCAGCCGGATGGTTTCCTCGCGATCGTTGGTGCTCATGTCGATCCAGGTGCTGCCCGCAGCCAGCCCGGCCAGCAGGCCGTTGGCCCCACTCACAACAGCGCTGACTGCCTTGGAGGACGGCAGGCAGGTGAAGACTGTGTCGGAGGCCTTGGCTACTTCTGCCGGCGAGTCGGCCCAGCGCGCACCGGCTGCCAGCAGCGCTGCAGCGGCAGCTTTGTTCAGGTCAAAAATTGTGAGCGCATAGCCGGCCCGCAACAAACTGCCGGCCAGATGCATGCCGAGATTTCCAATCCCGATAAAGCCCAGCTTTTTGGCGGAGTGTGGCGCTGCCGCAGTTGTCATTAAAATACCTCGTTGGTGACTGGTTTGTCGTGCATCTCAAGGTGCAGCTTGTCGCCCTTGTACGGGTGGCGCGCCGCAACTTCCTCGTTTAGCTCCACCCCCAGGCCCGGCTTGCTGGGCGGGATGATGTAGCCGTCCTGCCACTGGATTGGTTCCCGCAAAATTTCCGCATAAAATCCGCCCCACATCAGAATCGATTCTTGCATTAGAAAGTTGGGGATGCAAGTGCTCAGCTGAATATCAGCCGCACCCGCAATCGGGCCGCAGTAGAGATGCGGTGCAATTTGCGCGTAGTGGGCTTCGGCCATGCCGGCAATCTTCTTGGCCTCCAGTATGCCGCCCACGCGCCCCAGCGCAATTTGCAAGATGGAAGCGGAGCGGTTGGCCAGCACTCGCGCAAATTCATACTTGGTGGTCAGGCGTTCACCGGTGGCAATTGGAATGCTGGTCTGCCGCGCCACAACCGCCATCTCCTCCGGCATTTCCGGCGGCGTTGGCTCTTCCAGCCACAGCGGGTCATACGGCTCCAGGCGTTTAGCCAGCCGGATGGCGCCGGCTGGCGTCATTTGCCCGTGCGTGCCAAACAGCAGGTCGCATTTGTTGCCAACGGCCGCGCGAATAAGTTTTACAAATTGCTCGCTGAGATCCAGCGCTTCCAGTGAAAGCTGGCGTGGATCAAAGGCGGAATATGGGCCGACGGGATCAAACTTGACTGCAGTGAACCCCTGCTGCACATACTCGGACGCGCGTTCGGCCGCCAGCTGCGGATCATGGTACACGCCGGTTTGGTCGCGCTCCTCCGGGTAAATGTAGGTGTACGAACGCAGCTTTTCATGCACCTGGCCACCGAGCAATTCGTATACAGGTTTGTTCAGTGCCTTGCCCACAATGTCCCAGCATGCCATTTCGATTCCGCTCAGAATTCCCAGAATCGAAGTGTCCGGGCGCTGGGTAAACCCGCTGGAATAAATGTTGCGCCAAAGCCGCTCGATCTTGAACGGGTCGCTGCCGATCACCTTGCGTTCACAGACGTCCTCAATCATTTTGGCGACGACGTGCGGGTGAAAAGGCACGGAGTAAACCTCGCCATACCCCACGATGCCGCCGTCTGTGGTGAGCTTGAGAAAAATCCAGTAGCGTCCGCCAAAGTGCGGCGGCGGGTTGCCCACCACAAAAGTTTTTACATCGGTGATTTTCATGTGGGGTGATCCGGCTGGTGCGTGCGGTTTGGCGCATGGCACTACTGCGGGTGCAGCAGCTCAAGGCCGACACAGATAGTATTAGGGGGACGAAAGAAAATGTCAAGCATGCAGCGGGCAAGATATGTTTTTTGCGCTGCTGCAGGCGATTGCGGCCGGCAGCAGCGGCTAGCGCCGGCAGTGGTTGCCACCGCTCAATTTATTGCTGCGCGCCTGCAGCAAATGGCGCGCGGTTAATTATGGTGGCAGCAACTATGCGCACCTGATCAGAGGCGCCAAATTTATTTTGTGTTGCGTGGCCGGGCAGCTGCAAGCGCGGCAGTTTGCGGAGCGCGGCGCTAAGGTTTCCCCCAAGGCTGGATAAAGTCTTCGGGCTCGACGCCGAGAGAGTCTGCAACCCGGTTGATATAGTTGAAGTAGGCAATCACCTGCACCGCATCATGGATGGCGCGGTCATCAAGCCCGGCCGAACGCAGCGCATCCAGGTCTGCCGGCAGCATTTTGCCCGGGGTGTGCGTGAGCTTGGCCGCAAACTCGCACAATGCGCGGTCTACGAGTGACAGGGGTGCAGTGCGCCAGTCTCGAGCCACGGCGTGCACGTAAGCATCGGCCTCTGCCGCGGCGGGCGTAACTTTTCCGACCTCAGCCCGGAGGTCGTGGGCGTGCCCCTGCGTTCAGTAGTGGCACTGATTTTCAAATGAAACCACTGTGGCGAGCATTTCGCGCTGTGCGCGGCTCAGCGGGGACTGGCCCATCATCAGCGTGCCATACAGCGCCAGGCTGTCGCGCATTGCGTGCGGGTTGAGCGACATGATGTTGACGATGTGCCAAACGCGTCCAGCGCGCTGCATGGCCTGATCAAGCTGCGCCTTGAGCAGCCCAGTGGCTTCAGAGATGGAAACTTGGTTTATCCAGGGCATTTTTGAGCGCGCCTGCCAATAATGTTAGCAGAGTAGTTGTGGCCGCAGCAGCGGTTCCGGACTCATAGCAAACAAGCTGCCGATAGGTGCCGGTAGAAGCAATCCAAGAGGCACTGGTTAATTAGTGCGCCTATTTTGGCGCGAGCGTTTTGTAGCTCCACCACACAATCAGCGGAGTAAGGGCAATGGTGGGCGAGAGCCAGACCACAAAGGGCGGGATGGAAGTGCCCGCAAGCTGCGGCACAACCTGCGCAACCAGAACCGCCGTGATTGTGGCAATTGTTCCGCCAAGCATGCGCTGCAAATGGCGGGCAATCCGGAATTTTCCCAGTGGCGCGCCACTGCGCAGCGATTGAATATCCTGCGCAACAAATATTGTCAAGCCGCCCGCAAAAGCAAGTGAGACAACGCCCAGACTTTCGCCGGTTGCCAGCATGTAGGCACCGTAAATGGCCATGCCGGCAATTACGCCGCCGCCAGCCAGCACGGTCCACTGGTCAGTTCTGGTCAGTTGTGGTGCGCGCTGGGTGGCGCGCCTGTATCCGGTCCAGACCAGATAGCCGCTGAAGCACGCGACGCCAAACAGGAATGGATTGGGGCGCAGGATTGCCAGTGGAAACGCAGAACAGACGATGTACCCCATGGCGATCGAATAAACCCTGCCGGTTGTGCGGTGCAGCGCGCGGCCTTTCTTGCTGGCAATTGCGGCGGCGGCACTCAGCAGGGCCGTGAATCCGGCCAGTACATGCGTAGCCAGCAGGAATTGCCTTATTTGTTCTTGCAAGTGATTGTGTCCTTCAACCAAACACCGGGTTGCCACCCCAAGCATTGAGCAACCAGCCGCATCATCAGAGCACTTGGAACAGCCCGAGCTTGCACAAACTCATTCATGGCCATCCATGACGGTTACTCCAAGCAAGCCCACTATTTGAAGTGCCTGCGCTGAGTCAATGATGGCACCCACCAGGTCTTTGGCGCCCACCTGCACCGCATTGAGGATAGAGCCGCGGAAATCCACGGCTTGCAATTGCGTTCCGCGCAGGTCCGCGTTTGTCAGGTCGCACTGCTGGAACACAGTGCCCGCAAGATCCGCCAACTCGAAAGACGCGTTGCGCAAGGCGCACTTTTCGAAGCGCACTGATTTGCAGGCAGCCGAGGCCAGCAGCGCGTTTTCAAAGATGCACTCCTTGAACAGGGCATTTTGCAAGCGGGCTGCAAACAGCTGCGTCCCCAGCAGCCGGCAGCCGATGAACTCAACGCGCTGCAGCTGCGCCTGTTCCCACACCGCCCCTGATAAATCCGAATCTTCAATGCGCACATCCAGCATGCGCAGCTTGGGCAGCTGCGTTTGATTGAAGCCGGTGCGGCGCAGATGCACCTGCTCAAAGTGAATATTCGCGGCATTTTGCCCGGCGAGGTTGCAGCCGGAAATGGACACTGAAGCATATTCCCCATGGTCTGCAAGACCCTCAACCGCTTCCACCTGAAGAAATTTAGGCAGCCGCGGTGGCTGAACAACTTGTTTTGATGCCGCTTTCATCTGTTACTTCGGGTGCGCTGCCTGGCGCAGTGCGCAGAAAAAGTTTTGGGCATTAGCTGCGCGGGGCGTACACAAGCGTGCATAGAAGTTAAGTAACGCATCCGATACCATCTTGTTCTTGCAGATTGTGGTTTATCGTGCGCAGCAACTATGTTGTTAACTGCGCTGCAGCGGTGCGCGCGGTTATCTTGCAGTCCAGCCCAGATCCATCGTCAGGGCGGCGCCGGTAATTGCACCGGCGCCCGCACTGCACAGATAGGCGGCCAGATCCGCCACTTCCTCCGGCTCGATCAGGCGTTTGATTGCAGCTGATTCCAGCATTACCTTTTCCAGCACCTCTGCCTCGGAAATACCGCGCGTCTTTGCGAGTGCGGCAATCTGGTTCGCCACCAGCGGGGTGCGCACAAACGCGGGACAGATGGCATTGGCAGTGATGCCGCAGGCGCCGCCTTCAAGGGCACTGGTGCGCGTCAAGCCAATCAGTCCATGCTTCGCAGCAATATAGCCAGCCTTGTGCAGCGAGGCACAACCAGGCCGTGAATAGAGGAGATGTTCACAATCCGCCCCCAGCGGTTTGCCTGCATGGCCGGCCAAAGGTAACGCGTGAGCAGGAAGGGTGCCGTGAGCATCACGGCCTGCATGTGCTCCCACACATCTTCCGGAAAATCCGCAATGGGAGCGATGTGCTGAAAACCGGCATTGTTGATCAGAATGTGCACGG
Source organism: Anaerolineaceae bacterium (assembly GCA_003569365.1). Taxonomy (GTDB): domain Bacteria; phylum Chloroflexota; class Anaerolineae; order Anaerolineales; family UBA11657; genus BD1. The sequence continues at coordinate 628 of BGOS01000001.1, read as the reverse complement.
TGCCGGATTGGGCAAGCGCTGCATCTGCCAGTGCACGGCAGTCTGGCCGCTGCGCGAGGTCCGCGTGCACAAACAGCCCACCAAGCTCTTTGGCCACGGCGGCGCCTGCCGGGTTGAGGTCTGCAAGCACCACCCGGGCGCCATCCGCAGCGAGGCGCCGGGCAATGGCCAGGCCAAGCCCGCTCGCGGCTCCGGTCACCAGCGCAGTCTTTCGTGCAGATCAGATTGTGACAATGGAGGCTGTTCCGAGTTCCGGGTCGATTGCAAACGTCAGCTGCGCTGCTTGAAGAGCACACTGCATGGGCATTGCATTTGCAGCGGGCAGCTAAGCGCGGTCTTTAGGTTGTGCGGCGGCCTAGCCAGCGGTTTGCCGGCGGGCAATGATGCAGCGGTAGCTGTGGTTTCGGCGCCGCGGGTTGTGCATTTGCCAGCGCGGCACAATACACACAAAGTCGGCGAGCGCTGCGGGCCAGTCCGCCAGCAGCGCGCCCGCCCGCGGGCTGCCAGTTAATGGGCGTGGCGTTCCACCCACTCGCGCAGCTGCGTCTGGTCGGCGCGCGTCAGCGGGCGCGTGGTTACCAACTCTTCATTCAATCTGCAGCGCAGCTGCTTGTGCGCGTCATGCACG